>NZ_CP196366.1:0-7770 GCF_058504435.1 Lactobacillus sp. ESL1191 | reverse complement strand
TGCAAGTTAGCTACTTGCAAAACTTCTGGGGCGGTCCGAAAGGATCGCTTTTTTGTTGTTCTTTTGCAAAATTAAAACACAAAACTGAGAAAAATTAGCCCATCTGATAATTTATAGAATGTTGCTATATCAACATTCTTGAACTCCATGATTATGGGCGGTTTAAATTACTGCACAACCATAGTCATGGAAGAAGGGCGCTAAATCAACATTTCCAGCCACCCACAATTGTGGAGATTTTGCCATATCAGTGATAGCACGCCCTAATGTTTGGAAAACGCTTGGCACCGCCAAACTATCAGCTTACCTTTAGTAAGTGATAGCAGTTTCCCTTATGCTCTTTACTAAAAGTTTGTGAAAACAATTAATGCGGCTGCCATAGATCACTTTTAAAACAGTTTTATAACCAATCAAAGTAAAAAAACTGTTTCAAAAAATTCATCATGAAGTGTTTTTTTGATCATCGTAATTTAAATTTTATTCGGTAATTAAGTTTAACTCGGTGATCAAAAGTTATTCATTTTTGGTTTTTAAAAGTGCCGCAAAAAATTTTTTTCGCAACCAAAAAAGAAATTAATCGGTCAAATTAATTTCCCCAAATTTTAATTAAAATGATTTTTGTTTGCGCCAACTTCGATAACTTTTCAGTTACCAAAAATAAAATTTTTTGATTATTGCAGCCAACTTTTTGCATTTCAAATTGTAATTAAGGTCGTTGAAAATTCATTTTTAAGTGCATAATTTATTATCTCAGTAAAGAGCATAAGGAGAATCTAGTCCCAGGACTCTTTTCGAGCCTGTGAACTTGGCAGTGCCAAGCGATTCTCTGATTATTCACGTGGGACTTCTAAAAGCAATTTTGGGTCACATCTTGGCCACCCATAAACATTGATATATCAATGTTTTCAGTTACTCAAGTTTTTTGCTGGCCAAAATATGACCATTTTGTCGTTTAACAAACTCTGCTATATCAACATTCTCAAAATCGATATTTTCTATAATTTTGCAACTTTAAATCAAAAAAGGGCAATTGAAATTAATCAATTACCTGTTTTTAAAATTTTTCACCCACACCATTAGTGTTACTGTTTGGCACATTTTTAATTGCATTACTAGCATACATCGCCAAAAAAGCATAAATGAAAAACCACCCTACTTAACTTTTCCCGGTTACAGGGTAGCTGATCTTATCAATAAGCTTTAGCCATTCTACCCGAAATCTATGAATCTTTTTTTCGAATTTTTTGCCACCAATGTAACTTTGATTCCCTAGTTTTTGCAGTATCAGATTCATTTATAGTTAAACGTTTTTGTTTTAATGGCTTATCAACTAGATTTAATTGTTGGGCTTGATCAGCTAATTGAGCAAACTTTTTGCCAAACTCAACTAACTCATTATTCTGCCTCATCAGTTGCTTATCCTTCACTTGAAGCTGTTCTTCTTTTTTCTTTAGCAACTGTTTTAGTTCATCTATTTCTTTCTGTTTCTCGGAAACAGTATTTTGAAACAGTAGATTATTTTTTGAAACTTTATCCCTTGTATTATCAACCCTTTTCGATTTTTTATACTGTTCGATAACTGTTTCATCATAATATTTACGCTGACCTTTTAGCTGTTTCGGAGAAACAGTATTACTCTTCAACCATTTACTAAGAGTACTGCGACTTATCCCTAGCATATCAGCGATTTGATTCTGACTATATAACTGTTTCATAACCTGTTTCCTAACTGTTTCCAAATCAACAACATACTAAAATCAATTTAACATACAATCCACTATGCTAACAATAACCACAGCAAACTTACCTACTATTCAACTTCTAATCATTATACATACCGTTCTCAGGCAGCTAATCGTTTCTATTGGGAATGAGATCGTTCCAGGCTACATCAGGGGCACCACACCCTCCAATAATCCAGATCTAAACAATATATTCCTAACAGCACAGCCCCCTCCAGTGGGGCAGACTAACCCCATAAAGGTAACTAATTAACCGCAAAGCGGTTAGTTAGGTAATTTTCCCCTAGATAGGAGAAGAAAATTATCTAACTAACCGCTTTTTACGATTGTTGGTTACTAATTCTGGTCTCGCGGACCAGCATACATTTAAGCTTATAAACGCCCTGCACAGTAGCAAGTCCGTTGTTTTTTGTCGTTCAGAAGATGATCTGAATTGCTGGGCAACGCCGTTTACTAACCCCAGTCAATAGTACCCTGTACTATGTTCTGCTTAACTACTGCCGTATGTTCCACTGCTGCCCATTCGCCCTACACATGAGTAGTTCTGATTGCACAGTAGTCGTTTCTACCGCCCTGACCTTGTTTGCTTAACTGCTGGTCGTCACCGCCACTTGCCCCACTGCCGCGTTACTGGCTTTCGGAGATAGATTTATTACTTGAGATGGCTCTATCACACCTGTCCCTTTTTACAACTTTGTCCTGTTGGTTCGCTTGATAACGGAAAAACCTCCGCGCTAATCTTAGCTCGGAGGTTCTTTTTAACTTCAACTCTTGAATTTTTAAGTATTTTTGATATACTTATCTCAGTTGTTGAAGCTAATCGAGTTCCGTCCAAAGTCCTAGATTAGCTTTTTTCATACCCTAAATTCTTATGTAAGTAAGATTTTAGGGTATTTTATTCGCATTAATGACTTTATCATATCATAAAACACATAGTTAAAACTACATAATTTTGAATTAATGCAGCTTTAGTATTTAAATCAGATATGGATTGATAGCTTTCTCTATTACTTTTGTTGCGCTTGATTATAAGCGGTCTGTATTAGTCCAGCAGCTACGGTGCTGTCCAATGGTACTTTTAACTGCTTCGCCTGCTCTACTAAAGTTTCCGTTGCTGCCTGCTTCTTGTCGCTACCAGCCTTATCTGTCTTAGTAGCTTCATTATTGACCAATACCTGCGCTAGCTTGTACCAAACATCTAGTTTGTCTGCCAGCGGCTTATCATGCTTTTGAATATATGGATAAATACCAACAAACAGGAATGCAATTATGACCGCCACCGTGCTTAACAGCTGTAAAATCGCTGTTAAATTATTCATCTGACTCACCTCCCTTTTTAGCAGCATTCAGTTGTGCTGCTCTTAATTTACGTATTTCTTCTTTTAACCTATCTATTTCATCTTCATCTTCACGATATTTTTCATGATAGTACTTAATATCGCTGTACAGTCGCTCCCTTTCTTGCTCATCAGATTCTTGCTTGGCCTTGATACGCCATTGATAAAAGCCAATTAGCATTGAAATAAGTCCACCGAATGCAGTGGACGTTAAAAGAAGCAAGATATTTTTGCTCATTTTTTAGATCCTCCTGCAATCTTAATCTGATTTACTTTAAGCAATAAAAATTTATTCTTTCAGTAATTAAACCCGTAAGTAAAAACAAGATATCATTTTTTTGTCATAAATGCAAACTCACGTTCGTTAAAGAGTAATTAAATTTTACCGGCTTAGCTTTTTATGATTTATCTTACCTGCCTCTAAAAGCTCATATTAGCCCTTCTCAGCCCTTTTTATCTTCTGGGTGGAGTTATGCCTTAAAAACAATCTATAGAAATGCAGTAGTACTTTAATGGCTACAGCTAAAAATAATATCGCTGTTGCTTTTCTATCTTAATTATTTCAATGTACTATAATTAGAGTGAAAGATTAATTTTATGTTCGAGGTACTATTATGAAAATTAGTAAAAAGCTTATCCTAGGAGCGGTTGCCGGCACCTTGGCTCTTGGTACAGCCACTCCATTAGCAACCACCAGTACTACAGTCACTGCTGCCACTTCAACTAATAACTTGAAGTTAGCCCATGGTGCCTATGTCTTCAACAAAAAAGGCAAACGTCTGCGTACTTATCGCGGCAGTACATGGAAGACCCACCTCAAAAAAGGCGCTACAGTTAAATTTACTGGTGCAATCGAACCCACCGAGCGCGACAGCAAACGCTTCTTCTTACTCGACGACGACAACTACAACCAGTCCTGGCTGCCCTATAAACAAATAAAGGGGCAATATTACTATGGCATCGGTGCTGGTGGCTACATTAAAGCTGGCAATGTCAGCCAAATCGCTGGCAAGCCGCTGTATACCTCCGAAGCAACAGTCACAATCGCCAAAACTAACAACTTTACCAAGTCAATTCAGGTTGGTTTTGGTGAAGAAGCCAGAACGATTAAGCCTCTACAAAAAGTTAAGGTAGATCGAGTTACTTTACGTTGGTATGATCCAGTTAATGTTCCTAGCTACCGACTCACTGGAACAACGATAGGCTTTATTGCCAAGTCAATGATACAAAAAAAGCCACTACAAAAATTATTGACTTACACTTATGACACCTATGTTTCAGTTAATACTAATACTGAAGGATACGATATTAACGGGCAAATTAGACCAAGAATGGATATACATACCGGGCCTACTTTTATTAAGGGCGACAAGCTCCCAGTAAGTGAGGCTCTCTATATTTGGCTACCTCAGGAAAACAAGGCTGAGTTGTTCTATCGTCTAACCCAAAATGCATTTGTAACAGGTTCAACACGCTTGGGAGAAAATACTAAAGACTTTCAAAGCTATATCAAAGCCTCAAACATCCAATATCTTTCCGGTCCGAAATTAGAGCCAGTCAATACGCCAGCAGAAGCGCAAGCTGACACAAAAATAGCAACTACAACGGATAAGGAAGAATTACAAAAACTAATTGATCAAGAAAGTACGGTTAAAGCTACTAAAAACTATCAATATTCACCAGATTATGACACTGCATTGAACAATGCCAAAGAAATTATTAGCTCTGACTCGTCAAGTATTGCAGCAGTCAAGCAGGCTGTTTGGTTATTGAAGCAACAACAACCACTGGCAGTATTACCACAAGATGAGTTAAACATATATCTTGCAAGAAGAAAAACAATGCCTGAATAAAATTTAAATAAAGGACTAACAATACTCAAATTATTTTGAGTATTTTTTATTATTTCTAAATATTTGTTTGCAAAAATCGAACATATGTATTATATTGATTATGACTTCGAAGTCGAAATTAACTTGTTGTAAAAACTATTTTATTTGAAAGGAACTATTATGACTAAATTTTATAATCCATCAATCACACTATTGCACACCTTAAAGACCGGACAGACAGGTCCAAAAGGGAATAAAAAAGGGCTATACTACAATGTGGTCCAAAAAGGGAACGTGGGCTCATCATATGTTTATGCTTTGCAGCATCATGGCAGTGACAACTATGTTTTTAGAGCAAGTCCAAGCTCTAATATTACTTTTGGGAAAGAAATTGTTAAATTCACTGGTGATCTCGCTGGTGGTCATACTCAAACTTGGGAATATGCCAATAAAGCAGGTTGCTGGTTCGTCGGCACTAAAGGTAAATCAGGTACTGGTGGCTATATGTGGGATACACAAATTGCTCGGGTTAAAATCCCAGGTAAAGCAGAATATAAGAGTAATACGGAACTTACTCGTATATCACACTTAAACTTGGCTGGTGGTTTTAACATTCCAGCAGCAAATTTTGATCGAGCTGAAGCAGCAGTATCTCCTGACTACAAATATTTTTTAGTAGCCACAATTGACACAGATGGTACTGGTTACTTTTCCTTATATAATCTAGACGAAGTGAATAGCGCACTTGATAAGGCCGGTACTGATAATTTCAACATCAGCAGACTAACACCAGTCGGCGGAAAATTCCAACCATTCACGATCCCAGAACTTACGGATGATACGAAAAAGATTGGTTCTATTCAGGGATATGACATTGATCATGTTGTTGATAAATACAATAATGAATCTATTAATATTTATATTTCTAGCCAGAAAGCTGGAGATAATAAACGTCACATTTACAAGATCCCTTGGGGCGTAGATTATAAAGCAGGCTGGGAAGATGTCGATTTAGATAACAATGCTGCAATTGATAATGGCAACGAGCCTACTGAGCTTGAAGGTATCCAAGTCATTGGTGAAAACGATTTGTACTTGACTGTGGCTTACCATGGTTACTTAGCTAGCGGTAAATGGGGAACTATCGGTAACCGTATCTTTAGAGTTCGATGGTAAGCTCACTAGACCAATCGAACTTAACATAATGTGCATTAAGCGAAGTAGGTTTAGCACCTAGAGCCGCAAGGGCTAATTAAGCAATAAATAAATCTTTGTGAATTTTAACCCGTATAGCAAAAGGGAAGACTGTTAATTCAGCCTTCCTTTTTTTGTTCACTAGCCAATTTCACAATTAGACCAATTGGTATATCTTGGCTTTTTTGCCTCATTTTTGACCAAACATGCAGCCTTCTGACTTTAGCGTTAGATAAAATCATAATCGCTTAGACGGCCATATAAGCCTCTACAAGCGATTTTCAGGGGCTTGGGTAGGTTTACCCATGAATTTAGATAAAATGACTGCAAGACCTGGTGCTTTGAGCTATATCCCATCAATATCACCAGCAGATATATCTTCAATTTTGTTAGTTTCAACATTGTAGTGGATATAATCACCTGGCTCCAAATAAGCCTTTTGAAATTCAGTTAACTGTACTATGTGGTCGGCATCATTATATACTTCAGTTAATTCGGCAGTCTGCTTCTCTGCATCTATTTGCAGTACAACAGCATTAATTTCAACATTTTTCTTCATCTCAGTAACTCCTCTGGTCTAATATAACTCACGCAAATACGCGCTAAAGTCTCACTTATATTGTCTAAAAAACTTTATCTGCTAATTAAATTTTATCCATAGAGTCGATGTATATTCAAGCCTAAAATATATACAACTTCTGGGTCTTTTGCTTTTTAATATAGTTAATTACGTCAACAATAATCTTTAAAGTTTTGAGTACACTATTAGTTCCATTTTTCTTTACAAATTGACGTAATTTCAGACTTACTTTCTCAAAAAGTAACACACATTTCTATAGCCTTATCTGATTCCATGTTCATTCACTTTAGTAAAAAAATGTGTAGTAAATCGGTAGATTTTTTTGCCATTTTCGGTGGTCTGAGGTAGAATTTTTGCCCCTTTTCGGTAGCCTATGGTAGATTTTTCCACCATTTTTGGTGGTATTAACGACTAATTTTTATTTGATTTTTGGACAATATATTTAATCACTATTAACCTTGCCACATAGGCATTTATAGAACATCGCCACTGGCGATTCCAACTAATGTTGGACTGTTCTACCTTATGCTCATTACTAAAAGTTTGGTAAAAATAAATAATGTGGCTACTCTACCTGCAATTTTAAGCTATATTGCCATTAATAATAGCTTGGCTGCTTAATTCTATCCTTGTAACAAAACTTAAATTTACAAAAAACAACCTAAGATAAATCTTAGGTTGCACTTTTGCACTACTTTCGTAGCCCGTCGAGAATATCTTTGACAATATTCAGCGCGTCCCGAATTTCAGAAATTACGAGATACAATAGAATTAGAATAATTAAATCTGACACGTTTCTCACCTCCTTTATGAGAAGTCAGTCTTCTTCTCAAGATGGTGCACTGAACGTGCATAATTATTTTACCAAACATCGTATTCCATGTTATACTTACAGCAGAATTAGAATAATATCTGGCACGTATAACTGACGTGCATGCAAGTTCAGTCACTTGCAAGATAGCAAATGCGACCCCCTCGTGGGTCGTTTTTTGTATTCTCTTTTGCTCAAATACAATTTCCTTCCGTGTTATAATTTAGTAGATGAAGATTACAAGTTATGGCTTGTACGAAAAACAGAGCGTGCA
>NZ_CP196365.1:300000-1571427 GCF_058504435.1 Lactobacillus sp. ESL1191 | reverse complement strand
GGCCACAGCATTAATCTTGGTCGGGCTAAAGGTAAAGTGAACACCCGTCAAAACCAGGCGACTTTCTTGAGTGGCCACGGCGAATTGCGTTTCATTGATGATATCGCGGAAGGTCTTGCCAGAAATAACAAAAGCGGACTCATCAGGAATTTCCGGTAAGCGTGGATAAGTATTAGCATCCAAGCCGTTGATGGTAAATTCACTATTTTCAGAAATAATCTGGGTTTGGAAACTGTCTTTAACTTCCAGTGAGAATTCCTTACCTGGCAAGCGTCTAATAATTTCACTGAAGAAACGAGCTGGCAGCACAATTGCTCCGGTTGATGCAACGGTTAAGTCTTCACTAACGGGAATGCGAATTTCAATCGAAATGTCCGTATCGCTGCCCGTTAGCAGTAATTCATCTTCAGATAGGTTAAGCTTGATTCCACTAAGAATGGGAATAGTGGCACGGGCAGAAATAGCATGCATGACGTTGGTTAGATTATCGAGAAAAAGATTTCGATTGACGGTAAATTTCATTTTTGACCTCCTGGTTAGGGTTTGTTTATTTATTTAATTATATATTAGTTAGTATTAGTAGTAGGTCCTGTGATTTCTGTTGAAAAGTCAAGCTGATCCGAAAATAACGTAATTGGGACGGTTAAGAAGATGTGCACAAGTCTGCTAGTTGTCCACAATTCAGCCACTTTTAATGGTCGAGCATTTGCTTCAAATCAAAGACCGCGGTTTTGACTTCAGCATCTGTTTTAAGCTCACGACTAATTTTATCATAGGCGTGCATTACTGTCGTGTGGTCTTTGCCGCCGAATTCTTGACCGATCTTAGGCAGGCTCGAGTCTGTCAACTCGCGGGCCAGGTACATAGCTATCTGCCGGGGGACGACGATTTGGCGCACCCGTTTCTTGCCCTTTAATTCATAAGTAGAAGTCTGAAAGTAATTGGCTACTACTTCTTGGATTTTCGATATTTGTAAACCCCGATTTTTTTGGACTAGTTTTAAGTCTGCCAAGGCTTCGCGGGCCAAGTTTACGTTGATGTCTTCGTGCTCGATAGTGGCATGGGCTTGGACCTTAACCAACGCTCCTTCTAGTTCGCGAATGTTGGTGTCCACCTGGGAGGCGATGTAGTCCAAGGTACTGTCGTCAATGGTCAGTCTTTCGGCTTCGGCCTTCTTGCGGAGAATGGCGATCCGCGTTTCAAGGTCTGGCGGTGTAATCTCCACCTGCAAGCCCCAGGTAAAGCGGGAGACTAGCCGTTCGGATAAGTCCGGGATTTCGGTTGGCAGCCGGTCACTGGTCATGACGATCTGCTTTTGATCGTTGTACAGCGTCTCAAAAGTATGGAAGAACTCTTCCTGGATACCCTCTTTTTTGGCAAAAAATTGAATATCATCTACCAACAAGAGGTCACAAGTTCGATACTTCTCGCGGAATTGGTCCTGGGTCTTATTTTTGATGGAATTGATAAAGTCGTTGACAAAGGTTTCACTTTGAATGTAAACAACCTTGGCGCTTGGACGTTCAGCCAGCATTTGGTGGCCAACAGCTTGCATTAAGTGGGTCTTACCAAGCCCCACGCCCCCAAAGATAAAGAGCGGATTATAGAAACTCCCCGGACTGTCAGCAACGGCCAGGGCTGCTCCAGCGGCTAGCTTGTTGCCTTCACCCTGAACGAAGTTGTCAAAAGTATATTTTTCGTTGAGCTTGAGGTTACGGACAAAGACATTGGGCATTTGCTCGGGCGTTTGTGGGTGGCTTTCAGTTTGCGGCTTAGGGGTCACTAGACGCTCCGAACTTTGTTCGCCTTCAATTTGGAAGACGGGCATGACCTCAAGATTATCGTAGCCATAGGCGGATTGAATTAGTTGCGAAGACAGATTCTTCTCCCAATATCCCTTGGTTACGGGGTTTTGGACCGCGATTTTTAGTTCGTGTGTGTCCTTATCATAGGAAATTGGTTTTGTGTTCTTGAACCAGGCATTGTATGCAACTTCGTTGAAACGCTCACGCATTTCCTGGTTGAAGTGTTCCCAAAATTTATTGATATCAAACAAAATAGTCCCCTCCGATAACGTTAAGCAATGTTCATTTTACCATCTCAGCAGAATGTTTTCCACAGGTGAACAAAAAGAATTCCCAATTAACAAGATGTGGATAAAAAAAGCAGAAAAATACACAAATTCAGCTGGATTTGGTAAGGAGAAAAATTTATTAGCAGCTAGTACTGTGCAAAACTTTTGCTGATTTAAAGACACTTTACGCGTTTTACTTAGCGAACTATCCACATACTGTGAATAAGTTTTTACACAAGCTGGGGACTGTGGACAAGCTTGTGTAAAGTGCTGTGGCTTGCTGCCAAAGGGGGTAAAAGATGGTCATTTTTTAAACAAGCCGGTCTTTGCTTAACTGGTGCTGACGGTTGGAGCATAAATGGTATACTAAAAGCTAAAAAAACCTGATAATTCATTGATTGGTGGTATAATGAAAGCAAAATTAATAATGTAAACTAATTTTAAGGGTTAAGAAAAATGAAAACCAATGAATTGTTAAAACATTATCGGTTACTAGCCAATAAAACCCAAAAAGAGTGGGCTGGGACTGCAATTAGTCCGTCTTTTTATTCTAAGATCGAAAAGGGTCTCAACCGGATTACGGCGGACGACCTGATTAATTTACTCGATTATAATGGCATCCCTGTGGCAGAGTTTTTTGAAAATATCAATCTGGAAAAAAGTCTGCAGTATAATCGTGAATATGAATTAAAAAGGTTAATCAATGAGGCCTATTACGAAAGGTCGCTTAGTAAGTTGGAGCATATCAAGTCGCTAATTGAACAAGAGCAATTGCCTAATCAGAATGACTTATTACTATTTGTTAAGGGTTATATAGCATTGACAAGTGATAATATTGATAATTTGGATGACAAAACTAAATCAGCGATTAAAAATAAGATATTTAATATTAGTGACTTTGACCAGCAATCTTTAACAACCTATTGTAATTTCATGAGGCTATATGATCTTGACAGTAATCTATTGATTGCCCGGAAAGCCATAAAAAAGTTTAATAATAGTAACAACATAGAAATAGAAATGTTAATTTTAGGAATCATTGCTAATTTACTATTTTTTTGTATTGAAAATAAGCGTTACGACGAAACTGCGTCCCTCATTACCATGGGGAAAACAATTCCTAATCGTCCACAGTTGTTTTTTTATAGAAATCTTCTTCTATTATTAGAGAATTTTGTTAAGTATCATACAACTGGTGATACGACCTACATGGATGAATGCCAAAAGTCAGTAAAGATAGTAATTTTTTTGAATATGCCTGAGTACGGCAAAGAATTAGAACGATTTCTCCAAGAAAATAAATAAGTAATTAAAAAGTCATATGTGGTTAAAAAATCGCAAATATGACTTTTTTGGTTTTGGTAAGTTTTACAGTTTAATATTTTATAAATAAAGAGGATTACTGTAATGTTTGTCACAATTTTAGATTACATAATTATAGTTAATAGGATGTTTTGTTTTTGCTTGGCCTAAGGATGAATAAAATTTTTTATCGGGATTTAAAATCAATTAAACTTATCAAGTTTAATAAATTTTTCTGGCTCGGACTAATACTTGTAATTATTAGTAGCGGCTTGGGAATAATCACACCACTATATATTAAAAACATAATAGATTTAAAGAACGTTTTTAAATCAACTTTATCTGTGTCCTTCTTGTCTAAATTAGTAATTATTTTGATTTTACAGACTGTAACTAGTGCTGGAGGTAATTTTCTGATTAGTAGAGAAGGTGAAGGTCAAATTGCTAAAATTCGCAATTTACTACAATCACATTTGATTCAATTACCAATTCCTTTCTTCGATAATCAAGATAGTGGTCGTTTATCCAGTAGAGTTATAAATGATTCAGTATTAGTTAAAAATTTTATTACTGGAGCTGTTCCTCAATTTATCACAAGCATAATAACGGTTATTGGAACGTTTATTGTTTTGTTTTCATTAGATTGGAAATTGACGCTGTTAATCTTTTTGATTTTTCCTCTGGATGCAATGTTCACCGTTCCTTTGGGAAATTTTGAAGAAAAACTAACAATAAATTCGCAAAGAAGTCTAAGTGATCTGACTGGCATTGTAACTGAAAGTTTCAGAAATATTCGTGCAGTAAAACTGAACGAAGCAGAAGAAAATGTTTTAAGCAAATTCGGCCAAAAGTTGCGCCTGCTATACAAGTTGTCAGTTAAAAGTGAGGCGGTTTATGCTATTTTATCGCCTGTTGATTTTGGTTGATGAAGTAACAGCAAATTTAGATCATGAAAATGCAGATGAAATCAGAAAATTACTGTTTGAATTACCTCAACCTGTAATTGAGGTGGCACACCACTATGATGTGAATGATGAAAGATATACAAAGATTTTCAATCTCCAAAATAATGGCGTTTTAATACAAGTTAGGTAGATGATTTTTTATGAAAGAAAAATTGCTGCAAGTTTCTGGTTTAACAAAGGTATACAATCACAGAACAATATTAAATGAAATAAGTATATCGGCAAAAAAGGGAAGCATAGTGGGTTTAGTGGGTTCTAACGGCGTAGGCAAAACGACTTTGATGAAATGTATCTTGGGACTTACAGGTTTTTCTAAAGGCAATATTTTAGTTAATAATAAAATAATAACTTCATTTAAGAAACCTCCAGTAGCTGGTGTTGGAGCGCTAATTGAAAATCCGGGTTTGTATCCGTTCCTCTCGGGGATGGATAACGTTAGAATTTTTACTAATGATATTGATGAAGAACGTTTAAAACGAATGATTAATGACTTTAAAATGGGTGGTTATATTCAAAAAAAGGTTTCCAGATATTCTTTAGGAATGAAGCAAAAAGTTGGAATATTGCAAGCAATTGTTGCAGGAAAACAGTTAGTAATTCTAGATGAACCACTTAATGGGCTTGATCCACAATCAATTATAGATTTTAGAAAAATTGTAAAAAAACTGTCTGCTAGAGGGGTAACTTTTTTAATTTCAAGTCATTTAATCAATGAGTTACAAAGATTAACAGATAAACTCTATATTCTAAAAAAAGGAGGATTAATTGAAGAATTTAATTTAAATAGACAAGAATCAAATTGGTTTGAACTTTTTACAAATGATAATGAAAAAATCATTAAGGAGATGGGTGATGAAGGCGTTTTGCTACAAGTTTCTCAGTCCAGCATTATTGTTAATCTTGATACTATAAAGGTAACCAATAAAATATTCGGTGTAATCGCAGATAATCATATTCAGATTAACGGTATTAAGAAGATAGATAATGATTTCGAAAAACAGATAGTAGAACGTATGAAGCGGGGGGAATAGAATGTTACACGGCATTAGGCTGGAATTATATAAATTGCGAAGTCGAAGAGATGTAAGAATTATTTTGTTAGGGATTGTAATTTTTTATTTTGTAATGGTAGGACTTACTTTTTTAAAACCTGCTTATTTTGATAAAAAGCTTATGATTGAAAATTCTTTTTCGACTTTGCAATTTCTTCCACTAGTGATGATGATATTTACATCAGATTTAATGTCTTCAGAATATCAGTTGGGAACTATTAAAAATTTAATTATCTCGTCTAAATCTCGTCTACAAATCATCGTATCCAAGACAGTTTCACTTCTAATTGTAGTTATGCTAATGTTTACGAGCTTTTTTCTACTGGATATCATCACTAGTAAGCTCATATTTCATGAAGCCATTCAATCTTCAATTATGAAGTATGCAATTCTTTGGATTTTTGGAATGGCGATTGAAACTGTTTTACTTGGTTCGTTTGTCTTTTTTTTATCAGTAATTTCAAAAAACTCCTCAGTTCCAGTAACAATTGGAGTATTGGTTTATTTGTTAGTCGGACTGATTGACGGCGCAAACTTTTCTATAATTTCTAAATTTAAAATGTTGAAGTGGAATATGGTTAATTTATTGAATTTTAAAGCGCAACTTATAGACTATTCATTACAAATTCAAACAAAATTAAGCATAAATGAATTTCTGGTTGGAATATTAGTCTATGTTGCAATATTTTTTACCGCTAGCTATTTATTCTTTAAGAATAAGTCTTTATAGGAGATGATATAATAATCATGAAGCACCCGTATCGTAACATCAATATTTTTCTTTTTATTATCTTTATCGTGCTTGCGGCAATAATCTGGTTTCGAAAGATTGATGGATCAGGACATGCTCAAACAACAAGTTTGCGTTGGGCAGCTTTAGTAGTTTTAGTAAGTTTTTTTGTACTCGTGTTAATTGTCGAGATATTTGTTTTTGCTATGACGCATAGATTAAAAAAATAGATTACACGCTATTATATAGGCAACCTCGATACGAAAAGAGACAGTATTTCCTGCTTTAGTGAACCGGTTCTTAAGGTAACTAGCAAAAACGACGATATTGCGATTAATTAACCAGCAGATACATTGATTATGAATGATAAATAATTTAACGGAGAGAGCAAAATGAAAAACCGTATAAAGTACTTGCTGGCGTGCTGGTACTGCCAATTATTGCTAAAGCGATAAACTTTTTAATTGCTAAACTTGCTGTATTCATGCGCGTTGTGGGTAGAAAGATTTTAAAGGGAAATTATTACCAAAATAGTACTTCTGACCAGGAAAGGGAAAAATAATGAAAAAGTTTTATCAAATCAGTGGTTTAATCATCATCGTCGGGTTGGCCTTGTTCATTTTTGGCAAACTAAACAGCGGTAATCAAGACATTAAGAAGGTACACACGGGTATCAGCAGAACTGCCAATATATCTCGCGATAAAGATGACGGTAAGGACAATCGAAGTAAGACTTTTGTAGTTAAGAAGTTCACTAAGGTGAAGTTTGACACATATGAACCGGATATCCAGATCTCTTCAGGTAATAAATACCAGGTAACGATTAACGGAGAAGACCTCAGCAAAGTCAAGGCAGAAGTCAACAATCAGGAATTAATCATTTCCGATGCAGGGTGGAAAGCATTTAAGCACGATGAGGGTACTTATCAAGTTATTATTACGGTTCCTAATACGAATGCCATCAAAGAAGTAGCTGGTTCTTGTCATGAGGGTGATATTTATTTGAATGATTTGGTTATTCCCAACATCAATTTTAAAGCAAATTATGGGGATGTTGTTATGGATAATGTCGATAACAAAAGAGCTCATTTTCAACTGAAAGAGGGCGCGTTAAAGGTAACGGACTCGACATTGGCAAGTAGTTCAGTACATTCAACTGACGCAGATATGATTATTGTTAATAGTAAATTTAAAACAACGGCATTTTTAGCTGAGGGTGATGTTAAAATCAAGAATTCTAAGATGCTTGGCAACAGTTCGTTCAAAACAAATACTGGTGATTTCAAAATGAACGATGCCCCTAAAATTACTTATAATCTTTCAACTGATCCTAACAGCAGCATTAAATTCCGGGGTCAGCATAAGCTGTCTCATTTCACTTCCACAGTAAACAAGACCCCAACCCTCAAGGTTATTAGCAAATATGGCGATATTACGATTGAATAAAAACAGCTTCTGGCTAAACACAAAAAAGGCTTCCCCTTTTCAAAGAGGAAGCCTTTATTATTATCATTGTTATTTGATGTCGGTCTGGCTTTTGTACTTTAGTTTGTCGTTAATAAAGGAAAAAGTCATGTTGGCGGTTGAGCTTTTAGACTTCTTGCTGGTCTTTTTATTAATGCCGGTACTATATACTACCACAACAGTCTTTCTACCTTGAATAGTATTGGTGCTCATGACATCTGGCTGGCCAAACTTTTTGGTTAAGCTGGCAAGTGAACTGCCTTCTTTGACTGCATTGTAATCTTTCAGAGTTGCCTTAGGACCAGTTCTTGTCCACTTAAGGCCTCCGATTGACTTATTGACTACTTTATTTTTAACGAACTGTAGGGCCAATCTGACGTCGGATTTTTCCCAAGTGTAGGAGTTAATCTTCTGCTTGCCGACTTTCGTGCTAGAAGTTGAAGTAGGCTTACCTAAGAGGGTCTTACTCTCTTCAAGAGTCGTACCGCCGATCCCCTTGTTCAACATGTCGCCGACTTTTATTTTGTTAAAGTCTTTTAGTGCGGCTTCGTTAGTCTTTTGAGCCGGGCTCTTACTATGCTCTGCGGTCTTGGTACTGTTACTTGACTTACTCGAATTGTTGGAGCAACCAACGATTGACAGGGCAACCACTGCTAGCATAACCGTTGAGAGAGCCTTTTTGAAATGATGCATGTTTTGCATTAACCTCCGTATAATACTTTTAGTATATGATATTTACTAAATTATAGTACCGTAAATCATTTGTTGATTGCAAACAAAAACCCAACTCGGTGAATCTTTGCCTTAGCCTGCGGATAGCCCCATTAATACTGAATGAAGCCTCAAGAACAACAAAATTAACTAGTGCAAATAATAATTGGGTCTTTTCATAACTTAACTCCTTAAAGATAAATATTTTTGACTTATCTATATATAGCGTTATAATGCCGTTACATCAATAATTTTTTGAAGACATAGATAAGATTTTAACTAGCACTAAGGAGGCAAGTGATGAATTATCAAGATTATGTTGAACTAGGGCTAAAGGATGACGGCAACCTCAAAGTGATCCTTAAGGGTAGTGTAGAGCATAGTGGCGCAGAAAAGGTTGGCGTTATAGCGGTGGTTTTTATCACTCCAAGCGTAGAGCTGGCTAAACAAAAGCTGGCAGAATTGACAGCTCAAAAGGATGCAGAAGATTATTACATGGTCTATAGTTGTCCGCTTGATACAGATCTGCCAGCTCTTGGTCATTATCCTTCCCTAGAGATAACGAAGGCAGATTTACAGTAAAACCAAATTGACAAAATTGTGAAGAAGACCATCTTTTTTTCGTTTTTGCTTGGTTTTTTACTGTATTCATGGTATTCTAGTTATTAAATTGTGCAGCTGGCACATTATTGGAGGTGTAGTTTAATGACAACTAAAAGAACTTACCAACCTAAAAAGCGTCATCGTTCACGGGTTCATGGCTTTATGAAACGGATGAGTACATCTAATGGCCGCAAGGTTTTGGCTAGACGCCGTGCAAAGGGTAGAAAAGTCTTATCTGCTTAAACCACTGAAATCCCAGTGGTTTTTTTAATATCAAAGAGTGGAATGAAACGTTGTGAGGAAGTCTTATCGAGTTAAGTCTGAAATGGATTTTCAGCGAGTTTTTAAAGCCGGTAATTCAGTAGCAAACCGGGCCTTTGTCATCTATCGGATTACTCGACCAGAAAATACCCACTTTCGCGTGGGTATCTCGGTCGGTAAAAAGGTCGGCCATACTGCGGTAGTCCGCAACCGTCTCAAACGTTATATTCGTGCTGTGTTAACTGATAACAAGCAGCGCCTAGCGCCACATACCGATTTTTTGGTGATAGCGCGGCCTTATGCGCGCGACTTTAGAATGGCAGAAGTAAGGAAGAACTTGCTCCATGCACTTTTTTTGGCCAATATGATAGAAGAAATACCTGATAAAGTTGAGGAAGATTAGAGTGAGAGACATTTTAAGCAAAAAGAATGTCAAGCGGGTACTGGTGTTGCTAACGCTTGTCGCATTGGCCCTTGTCCTAACGGGTTGTGCTGCATCCAGTGGTAAGCCAGCGCCAGTGTCCCATACTAGTGGTAACTGGTGGAATCGTTGGGTCATTTATTACATGTCAACGTTTCTGCTGTGGCTAGCCAAGTTGATGAATAATAGCTATGGCTGGGCAATCATTGCCTTTACAGTCATTGTGCGGGTAATTCTGTATCCATTAAGTGCGATTTCGATTAAGAGTACCACTAAAATGCAGAGTATCCAGCCCGAGATTGATGCGCTGCGCAAGAAGTATGCGGGGAATGATACGGAAACCCGGACCTTGCTTTCACAAGAAACTAACAAGCTCTATAAAGAAGCTGGGATTAATCCATATGCAGGTTGTTTACCGCTGGTAATCCAACTACCAGTTATGTATGCCTTATATGGGTCGATTTGGCAGACGCCGCAACTGCAGACGGGGCACTTCCTTTGGATGGATTTAGGTAAGCCGGATCCCTACTTTATTATGCCGATTCTGTCGATGGTGCTGACTTTTATCTCGACATACATTAGTCAGTTGTCGACGCCGAAGAGTGGCCAAAACATTTCAACTAAGATGATGACCTATGGTATGTCCGTGATGGTTGGTGTGATGGGTCTGTACTTCCAGTCAGCAATTGTCCTGTACTGGGTGATTTCTAACCTCTTCCAGGTGGTTCAGACCTTTATCTTGCAGAACCCAGTTAAGTACCGGCGCGAGCAAAAAGCCAAGGCTGAACAAGAACGTGAACGCCAACGCCAGTTACGGAAGACTTACAAACGCTTAAAACGTAAAAAATAAGAATAATCTAAAAGTGATTTTAGTTAAAGCAGTCAAAGTGCTTTATACATCATGGCTATTCATGGTGCTATATTGCGCTTTTTTGTTTGGAAAAAGGAGTAGAATCATGGTCAAAACCTTAACCGAATTCGATACAATTGCTGCCATTTCAACACCCATTGGCGAGGGTGGTATTTCAATTGTGCGGATGTCTGGTGAAGCTGCAGTCAAGATTGCCAATGGTGTATTCAAGGGCGGCGACTTAACGGTGGTGCCAAGCCACACTATTCATTACGGACACTTGATTGATCCGGCGGATCAGCAGGTAATCGATGAGGTGATGGTGTCGGTAATGCGGGCCCCAAAGACCTTTACCCGTGAAGATATCGTGGAAATCAACTGTCACGGCGGAATTGTTGTGACCAACCGTATTCTCCAGCTGCTATTAAAGCGTGGTGCACGAATGGCTGAGGCTGGAGAATTTACCAAGCGGGCCTTTGTTAACGGTCGAATTGACCTGACGCAGGCCGAGAGTGTGATGGATATTGTGCGGGCTAAGACTGACCGCGCCCGGCAAGTTGCTGAGAGCCAACTTGAAGGTGGCCTCTTAAGTAAAATTCAGGCTATGCGGCAAGAGCTTTTGGACACGTTAGCCAATGTTGAAGTCAACATTGATTATCCTGAATATGATGCTGATACTATTACAGCCGATCAGATGATAACTGTGTCCAAGTCAGTGATGGGTAAGATTGCTAGACTGCTAGAGACAGCTGCGGAAGGGACAGCCTTGCGTAATGGTCTGGCAACGGCCATCATCGGCCGGCCCAATGTTGGTAAGTCGTCACTACTTAATTACCTGACTAAGAGCGATACGGCGATTGTTACCGACGTTGCTGGTACCACCCGCGATACACTGGAAGAATATGTTGCAGTCAAGGGGGTGCCGCTTCAGTTAATTGACACGGCCGGTATTCGTGAAACTGACAATAAGGTAGAAAAGATTGGAGTCGAACGCTCAAAAAAGGCTCTGGCTAAAGCAGACTTGGTTTTGCTTCTCTTTGATGCCAGCCGGGCACTAACTGCCGAAGATCGGGCACTTATTGCTGCAACTGCCGGAAAGAAGCGGATTGCGATTTTGAACAAGACTGATCTCGGCCAGCAGATAACCATCGATCAGCTTAAGCAGTTGACTGCAAGCCAAGTGATCGCTACCTCGATTTTGCACGAAAAAAACCTTGATCAATTGGAAGAGGCAATCAAGGACCTATTCTTCAGCGGAATAGAGAATTCTAATGACCAAGTAATGGTCACTAATCAGCGGCAGGTGGGCCTGCTGGAGCAGACCAAACAACAGCTGCAAGACGTCGTTCAGGCCCTAACCGGTGATGTTCCGGTGGACATTGCCCAGATTGACTTCAACGGTGCTTGGGAGACACTGGGTGAGATCACCGGAGAAAGTAGTCCGGATGAACTGGTTAACAAACTGTTTAGTCAATTTTGTTTAGGAAAATAGGTGAAACGATGATTAAGAGTTACGACTCGAATGATTATGACGTAATTGTTGTCGGTGCGGGTCATGCTGGTACGGAAGCGGCGCTAGCGAGTGCAAGAATGGGCCAAAAGACGCTGCTGTTAACAATTAGCCTTGATATGGTTGCCTTCATGCCATGTAACCCATCCGTTGGCGGGCCAGCCAAGGGGACAGTAGTGCGTGAAGTTGATGCACTTGGCGGTGAAATGGGCAAGGCGATTGATGCCACTTACATTCAGATGCGAATGTTAAATACGGGTAAGGGACCAGCGGTCCAAGCGTTGCGGGCTCAGGCTGACAAGTGGCAGTACCATGAGTATCTGAAGGATGTGATTGAACAGACGCCGCACTTAACCCTGCGCCAAGCAACAGTCGATGAACTGATTGTTGAAGATGGGGTCTGTCAGGGCTTAATTACGAATACTGGTGCCCGCTACTATGCTAAAAGTGTCGTATTAACTACTGGTACATCGGCGCGCGGTCGTATTTTTATTGGTGAATTAAACTATTCTTCCGGTCCCAATAACACCATACCGGCCATTAAGCTATCAGAAAACCTGGAAAAGCTAGGCTTTAAGTTGCGGCGGTTCAAGACGGGAACACCGCCGCGAGTCAATAGCAGCACGATTGACTATACCAAGACTGAAGAGGAGTCAGGTGATGCAACTCCGCGCCACTTTTCTTATGAAAGTAAGGACGAAGACTATCGCACAAACCAGGTTTCTTGTTGGATGACTTACACTAATCAGGATACGCACAAGATTATTAATGCTAACTTAGAGCGCTCGCCAATGTTCACTGGGGAGATTACCGGGGTTGGGCCCCGCTATTGTCCATCAATTGAAACTAAGGTAGTCCGCTTTGCCGATAAGCCACGTCATCAGATTTTTTTGGAACCGGAGGGGCTGAACACTAACGAAGTTTATGTTGGTGACTTTTCTACGTCCATGCCGGAAGAAGTTCAGTTACAAATGCTGCATACGGTAGCAGGACTGGAAGACGCTGAAATGATGCGACCGGGTTATGCGATTGAATATGATGTGGTTGATCCATGGCAGCTCAAGCATACGCTGGAAACAAAGAACATCAAGAACCTGTTCACGGCTGGTCAAATGAATGGTACTTCAGGCTATGAAGAGGCTGCGGGTCAAGGACTGATTGCAGGCATCAACGCTGCCCTTAGGGCTGCCAAGCAACCGGGATTCACCTTGGGTCGTGACCAAGCCTATATTGGTGTCCTAATCGATGACTTAGTTACTAAGGGGACCGAAGAGCCATATCGCTTGCTGACTTCGCGGGCGGAGTATCGGCTAATTTTGCGCAATGATAATGCTGATTTGCGCTTGACCGATGCTGGTTTTAGGCTGGGACTGATTTCTGAGGAGCGGTATTCTAAGTTTTTGGCCAAAAAGCAGCAACTTATCCAAGCCCACCAGGCGGTCAAGACGATTACGGTTCATCCGGATGACCAGGTGCAGGAGTTTCTTAAACAGATTGGTGAAGATGAACTCAAGACGGCGGTCAAGGCTGATGCCTTCTTGCGCCGCCCCCGTGTAACGGTTGATGACATTGAGCGCTTAACGGGGAAGCGTATTTCGCTTGAGCGCTATATTAAGGAACAAGTTGAGATCAACGTCAAGTATGCTGGCTATATTAAGAAAGAAGAACAGCAGATTGACCGTCTGCACCGCCAGGAAGCTAAGCAGATTCCTAATGATATTGATTATGCAGCAATTGAAGGCCTGGCAACCGAAGCACGCGAGAAGTTTGCTAAGATCAGGCCGGAAACAATTGCCCAGGCGGAAAGAATTTCGGGAGTTAATCCAGCCGATATAGCCATACTGAGTGTTTATGTTCAAAATGGCCGATATGTAAAAATTCAAAAATAAATTTAGTAAAATTTAAAATTTTTTTCTTGAAACAATAGACAGCAAAAAAAGCGCAATAATTGGGTCAATGTTCGAATAATCACAAATATTTTTATTGGTAATATTGAAATTCCGTAAACGTTTACCTGAATATTGTGAAATTAATATCTTTAATAAGCGCTTACATCTTTAGCGCGTCATGAATTTTCTACCCTTGAAATTGTGAAATTATATGTTTTAATGTAATGTGTAAGTAAATGTATTTTAAGGAGATGCACTTCAAATGACAAAAATTAATGGCTCAAATGCTATGCTTCAAGTTCTCTTGGACTGGCACATAGATCATATTTATGGTTTCCCGGGTGGTTCATTCGATTCAACAATGAACGCGATCCACGATTTTAAAAACAAGATGAAGTTTATTGAGGTTCGGCACGAAGAGGCCGGAGCCTTAGCAGCTGGAGCTGAATACAAGCTCACCGGTAAACTTGGTGTATGTTTTGGTTCTGCTGGACCTGGTGCCGTTCACTTGATGAACGGTTTGTACGACGCTAAGTACGACAAGACTCCAATGGTAGCAATTGTTGCTAACGTTCCGACTGGTCGTCAAGACATGGATGCTTTCCAAGCTTTTGATGAAAAGCCTTGGTTTGATGCAGTTGCGGTTTGGAATCACCAAGTTAAAGCAGCCGACCAACTTCCACGCATGATGGATGAAGCTATCCGTCAAGCATATGCTAAGAAAGGCCCTGCAGTGCTAATTCTGCCTAAGGACTTCGGTTGGGCACAGATTAATGATAATTTCCGTGTAACTTACAACTCAATGTCAGCTATCCCTAACTATGCTGCACCTAAGAAGGACGAAGTTGATGCAGCTGTTAAGATTCTGTCAGAAGCTAAGAATCCAGTTGTCTACTTTGGTTTAGGTATGAAGGGTCACGGAGACGTCTTAAAGGCTTTCGCTGACAAGTTCAAGACACCGCTGATGTCATCAGTTATGGCTAAGGGTGTTGTGGAAGATAAGTTCCCAGCTTACTTAGGTTCAATTGGTCGTGTGGCTCCAAAAGCCAGTGACGACATTCAAATGCATGCAGATGCTGTTATCTGGGTTGGTAACGACTCACCATTCTCATCATTCTTCTTTGCTCCTAAGGCTAAAATTGTTCAAATCGACGTTGACTCAGAAAAATTGGGCAAACGCCATGCCGTTGATGTACCAATCTTAGCTGATGGTGCCAAGACTTTGCAGGCAATTATTGACGCTGCTCCGGCTCGTGAAGAATCCCCAATTTACAAGGCCGGCCTTGCTGACCGTGAAAACTGGGATGAATGGGTACACAGCTTTGAAAACTCAGATGAAATGCCTGTACGCCGTGAACCAATCTTTGAAGTTATTAATAGATACGCTGACGACAATGCACAATTTGCTATTGATGTTGGTAACATTAACATTGACTTCCAACGTTTAGTTAACCTGCATGATGAGCAAACTTGGGCAACTTCTGGCCTATATGCAACTATGGGCTTTGGTTCACCTGCTGCACTTGCTGCTGCAACTGTTCACCCAGACCGTGAAGTTTGGAACTTGAGTGGTGACGGTGGTTTTGCAATGATGAGCCAGGAGTTATTAACTGAAGCTCGTTACAACATGCACATTATGAACGTTGTCTTCACTAACGAAACTTTAGGTTTCATCGAAGCTGAACAAGTTGATGAATCTAACCAACCATTATCTGGCGTTATTATGCCAGATAATGACTGGGCTAAGGTTGCCGAAGGTATGAACGTTAAGGGTGTAACTGTTCGCACCAAGCAAGAATTCGAAGATGCAGTCAAAGAATTCAAGCAAATGGATGGACCAATGTTAGTTGACATTAAGTTTACTCATGACATGCCTTACTCAACTGAATTGAACATGCTTGGCGATGCTGAATTCGTTAAGAAGTACCAAGCAGAAGATTTGAAGCCATTCAGCTACTTTGCTGAAAAGTATGGTGTTGACCAAGAGATTGCCTCAGCTTCAACTGCTACTTCAGGAGCAGATGCAGAAACTGATACAACTTCAGGTGCTTCAGCACACTAATACTTAATATTAGAAATAGCAAGAAGCGAAACTTTTTCAAAGTTTCGCTTTTTTGCTGTCTTACAAGTATAATGAAAAGGTATAAATTTTAATGATGGAGGATTAAATATGCAACAATTCGGGATTATTGGCTTATCCGTTATGGGTAAGAACCTTGCTTTAAACGTCAGAAACAGTGGTTTTTCTGTTTCTGGCTTTAGCATTACTAAAGAGGAAGTTGATTCTTTTGCCCAGTATGAAGATGACAAGTTGAAACCAACTTATTCTTGGACAGAATTTGTTAATTCTCTTGAGCGACCACGCAAAATTTTAATTCAAATCGCAGCTGGAAAACCAGTCGATGAAACCTTGCATACGCTGTTACCGCTTCTTGATCAAGGTGATATTCTAATTGATGGTGGTAATTCGAACTTTCACGATACTAATCGCCGTTTTCATGAAATGGAAGATCAGGGGATCCATTTTATCGGTATGGGCGTATCAGGCGGAGAAGAAGGTGCCCTAAATGGCCCAGCAATGATGCCGGGAGGCGATGAACAGGCCTACCAGGCGGTAGCACCCATTCTGAAGGCAGTAGCCGCTAAAAACGCTGAGGGACAGCCTTGCGTTAGTTTTATTGGTCCTGAGGGCAGCGGCCACTATGTAAAGATGGTTCACAATGGAATTGAATATGGGATTATGCAGGAATTCTCAGAAGTTTATGATATTCTTCGCAAAATTGCTGGTAAAAGTAATGATGAAATGTCTGAAATTTTTGCCAAATGGAACCAGGGCTTGGTTCAAGCCTACCTTAGTGAGATTACAGCCGAGGTCTTGAAGCAAAAAGATGACCTGACTGCTGATCATATCATTGATCATATCTTGAACGTAGCTTCCTACAAGGGAACGGGCAACTGGATGCTAGAAGATGGTGTCAGTTTAGGTGCACCGATTAGCGTAATTGCTGAAGCAGTGCTTAGCCGTTTCATGTCTAAGGCGTCGACACGTGAAGGCAAGGAAATCACCTGGCAAGGTGAAGCGCCTGCTGACTTGATTGATAATTTGGAGCAAGCTCTGCAATTGAGTCAAGCAGTGGCTTATGCTCAAGGATTTCAGCAATTGAAACTGGCCGCTGATGCTTATGGATGGGCTTTGCGTTACCCAGCAATTGCCCAAACTTGGGAAGCGGGGTGCATCATTCGCTCTGCCATGTTAAAAGATATTGAGCGGGCATACTCTGATGGCAAAGTATTGGTTAATATGTTCCAGGATCCGTACTTTAAAGACCTAATGGATAAGAACCTACCAGCCTTGCGCCAAGTGGTAGAATTGGCAACTAAGGCTGGTATTCCGACGCCGACTTTAAGTGCAGCACTTAATTACTTAGAATCGATTTTTAATCCAAGTCTGCCAGCCAACCTAATCCAAGGCCAACGCGACTACTTCGGAGCGCATACTTATTTAAGAAATGATCGGGAAGGCGTCTTCCACACTGAATGGTATGAAGAAAAATAACTTAGTTTCACGTGTAACAAAAAAGATAGATAAGTTTAACTTATCTATCTTTTTTAAGTGAGTTAAAAAAATTAACTGCTGTTTCACGTGAAACTTGGGTGGTGCTTCAAAAAGTTCTATTTAGTGGTCTTTTTTATAGCCCTGCTTTAGATACTTAGGTGAAGTTTCAGGGGCCTAGAATAAGCAAACAAGGGAACCGCTAAATAAAACTGCCGCACAAACCAGGATTGCCAAACTGGTGCCACCGACTCTGGTTGGAACTGATAAAAGAAAGGTTCCGGCTGTTGCACCAACGCGTCTAATGGTAATGCAGACCGCGCCCCCGCTAGCTTGCACCTTGCCGTCAAATAATTCGGTTGGGTAAGGATAATCTAAAACAAGACCGGAAGACAAGATGATTACAAAAAGTACTAGTTTGAATGTTGGTAAAGAGTGAGGGCTCAAGGCTAAAATCAGCATTAAAATAGTCGAAATTAAAAAGTTACTGGTCAAGAATAGCCGCCGGCTTAAGAGCTTAAAAATACTCAAGAAAATACTGAGTAACATGCTGGTGTTATATAAGTTTCCAGAAACTTGGGGATTACTGATGCCTATTCCATTTAACAGAATTGGTAAGAAGATACTGATACCAAAAAAGCAAAAGTTTGGCAGCGTAAAACATTCCGCTAACTAGGGTTGGGCGTAGGTACTTCTTGCTGAAGGGAATTGTCCAAGACGGTTAATTCGATTTCTTAGGTTGCTTGAAGTGACGCAAAATATCCCATTTATGGCTCAGCTTTTTGCTGATTACCTGATTAGCAGTCTTAACTTGACTTTGCTGGCTAACAGTTACGAGAGGGCGGCAAAGGAAAGAGGGTTCCTATCACGTAAGCAGAAATGAATCCCAGAACCCAATAACACAGCAAGTGGCTCTGCCTTTTGCTGTGTTCTCTCTGAGGCAGCCATTCAGTTAGAGCGCATTGCCCACGGTGTAATCAATCGTCATCATTAAACCGATGCCAATCCGAACTGATAGGCGACTGATCAAAACACTGCTAGCTTCAGTAATAGCTACTGAGCCACTTATTCAACATCCCCTGGTTACAAAAAATAAGTTACTTATCTAACATAACAAAATTCCTCAAGGTATGAGAAAATGGCTAGAAGAAGAGTGTTATTTTATAATAATTAAATAACAAGTATAAAAACCTATCAACCACAAAAAAGCGTTAGCTTTAACACTAACGCTTTTTAAATTTCAACAACTAGCTGAAATAATTAGTGAATTAGATAGCAATGTAGCCAAGGAATTCCATAATCATCTTGAAGATTTCTTTAAAGATATTCATATATAACACACCTCCCATAATTAGATAGACTATTGCCTCCTATTATATTATAGCTTTATAAGAAACAAAAAACCAGCAAAACCAATTATGCCAATTCCTTCTAGTAAAGGAGAAAAGTTCTAAGGTGAAGCTGCTGTTCGATTCCTACTAGCTGCCGTATAGCCACTTGTGGCAGCTGCTTGAATTTCTACTTTAAGGGTTTGAAAATGTACTAAGCTATACTCTCATTTTTCTAATAAGCAGAAGCTTTGCCTGGGCACTCATTTCGAGAACAACCTTTTTAGCGATAAATTTTTAAGCTAAATAATAAAATAAAAGCAAATAAGGGCTAGTTTTTTATTTCTTATAAAGCTATAATATAACAGGAGGCAATAGTCTATCTAATTATGGGAGGTGTGTTATATATGAAAATTTTTACAGATATTCTTAAGTTGATTATGCAATACCTTTTGGGTGTTTTATAATCTAATTTAGCAATTATTGAATAATTGCTAGATATAAAAAGCGTTAGTGGTAAGAACTAACGCTTTTTGTGTATAAACTGAACCTGGTAAGTTACGAACTTAGCCAGCAAGAAAGCGTATTTATGGCTATGTGCAGGAGGCTATTTACTGAAGAACAGGCTAAAAAGCACCAGTGCCACAGCCGCAAGCAGCCAATTGCTAGTCATCAAAATGGCCTGCAAGTAGCCCATTTTACCTGTTACTTCAACATGGCTAACTAGGTATTCGCCTGCAAACATTGCAAAAGTAAAGGCCAGGAGCCAGATTAGGGCGCATAGTCGACCTGCAATAGTATAGGGAAAGAGAATAGAATTAAAACTGATGAAGACTGCTGAGCTGAAGAACACTAAAGTTCCACTATAGCGGTTATACCATCTTTGAGCTTGCTTTTCCATCGCTGACCAGCCTCTTTCTGAAATTTAAGTAGATTGAGTTACTATCTGTTGAGTTTATTAGTATATGATAAGGCGATACCAATAAAAAGTAAAGGTATACTTTTATTAGTTATGAACAGATACTTAAACTAAAACAATTAAGCAATGCCCATTATCTTCCATTAACTATTAATTCCGGCTATATGTTGGTAATCAAGAAGAAAATGATAAAGATAAAAAATAAAGCATACATCATGGGCGAGACCAGCTTAGCATGACCTGAAGCAATCATCGTGATCGGATAGGCAATCATCCCTAGAGCTAGACCATTGGAAATTGAATATGTTAATGGCATGCCGACGATAGTCAAAAAGGCTGGAAAGGCAATTTCGAATTTAGCCCAGTTGATCTTTTTAAGGTTACCAGCCATCAAAACACCGACGATAATTAGCGCAGGTGCTGTAACCGTAGTTGGGATAACAGCAAGGAGCGGACTAAAGATCATGCTAATTAAGAAAAAGATCCCGATGAAGATTGCGGTCAAGCCAGTTCTCCCGCCCATGGCAATGCCGGCGCTGGATTCAACAGAAGTGCCAAGCGGTGCGGTTCCAATTACCGCGCCCTCGACCATGGCAAGTGAATCGGAAAGAAAGGCCTTACCAATTCTTGGAATCTTGCCATTGCTATCAACTAGCCCAGCTTGTTCTGTCATGCCAATTAGGGTACCAGCAGTGTCAAAGAAGGTAACTAATAAGAAAGTCAGCACCACCATAAGTAGTTGTGGCGTATTGATATCCTTGATGTGAAAGATAGCCTGGCCAAAGGTTGGTGCAATACTGGGCGGATAAGCAACTAGACTCTTAGGCAAAGGAATTTGGCCAATAAGTATTCCCAAAAGAGCAGTGACTACCATCCCGATAAAAATTGAACCAGGAACATTCATTGCCATTAAAATGACCGTCAAAGTTAAACCAAACAGGGCAAGCCCAATAGCTGGTGAATTAAATTTGCCCAGCATCACTAGATTGGCGGAATTGCTTCAACGACTTTTTCTCGGAGTTTTAACAGGGTAATTAAGATGAATAAAACAGAGGCCACTAAAACACCAGCCAGGGCAGTTGCCCAGTTGATCTGCATACCTACACAAACATTATAAGAAAAAAGGCTGCACTACCTAGCGTTGGTGCTAATGCAATGGGATAGTTGGCCACTAGTCCCATAATGAAGCAACCGATTGCGATTGAAAGAGCCGTTACCGTAAAGGCTGCCCTTTGATCAATCCCAGCAGCGTGTAAGATGCTGGGATTGACAAAGAGGATGTAGGAGAGACTAACAAAAGTGGTCAGTGCCGCAAGAAGCTCACGTTTTACGGTGGTATGAACATCATTTAAATGAAAGACTTTATTTAAGGTCGTCATTTTTCCTCCAATTAATAACTAAATAAAACTAATGTATCTAGTATATAACTAAGTGAGAGCTAGATTCTATGGTAAATATTTCCTGGGAAATAAAAAAGCTGTCGCTTATGCGACAGCTTTTAGGCTGTTACCACATTCCGATCAACTTCATCCAGGCTAGGCCGATAATGCCGTAGACTAAGATGTAAAAAATACCAAAAATGAAGCTGAGTCGCCACCATTCACCCTGTTTGACATAACCAGATGAAGCTAAAACTGATGCTGCGGGACTGGAGTAATGTGTGGTTGAACCCATAATTGCAGAAAAGAGTGCTAAGAATTGCGCAGCTAGTACTTTTGGTGCTCCGGCAGCAATCGCAACCGTTAACAGGGGCAAGTACATGGCTGAGTTATGGGCGGTAGCACTAGCAAATAAGTAGTGGGTGTAGAAGAGCACTAGCGCAAGGATGACTAATGCAGCCAGCCAGCTAATGTTTTTCATACCTGCTGAGATACTAGTTGAAATCCAACCAATGAAGCCAAATTGTGTTAACTTTTCAGCCATGAAGACTAAAATTGACAACCAAATTAGAATGTTCCATGCACCAGTCTCACTTAATAGATCCTTAGGCGTTAAAACACCGGTAAAAAGCAAAAGCGACACGGAAATGAAAGCAATTAGAGTTGCATCAATACCCAGGGTGCTTGAAAGCATCCAGAGGATTAAGGTGATGACAAAAATCACCGCCATCATTTTTTCTGGCATAGTCAGCTTGCCCATTTCTTTAAGTTGACCGGTAGCCCATTCTTTTGCATTAGGAGTTTCCTTTATTTCAGGAGGGTACAACTTGTAAACGAAGTAAGGTACGGTAAGTAAGCAAATGGCTGCCGGAACGATACTTGCCATTAGCCAGGGCGTCCAAGAAAGGGTAACGCCAGCTTTGGATGCTAGCGCTACGGCAATTAAATTTGGTGCACAAGCTGTCATAAAGAGCGAAGATGTAATAATATTTATCTGAAATTCAGTAAAAATCAAATAGGCGCCCATTTTTTTTCGTGAAGAATCATTTGGTTTAGAGTCGAATGTTTCAGCCAACGATTTGATAAGTGGATAAACCACCCCACCGGCTCGAGCAGCATTCGATGGGGTTGCTGGTGAGACTAGTAGGTCGATTGCACCAATTGCATAACCCAGTCCCAAAGATTTATGCCCAAACCATTTAACAAAGAAAAGCGCAATTCTTTGTCCCAAACCGGTTTTAACGATTCCTCGGGAAATCATAAAGGCCATTACAATCAGCCAGGCAGATGAATTAGCAAAGGCATTAATGGCTCCTTTGGCTACCAGTTGGCCGTTAACTACTTTATCCGCAAGCGGCGCTAACCCCAAGCAGATTGTTAATGTAAATCCGATAAGAGTGACGCCACTAATTGGAATCGGCAGGGTAATACAGCCGACAATAGTTGCAATAAAAATTGCTAGCATTTGCCAGGCTTGAACCGTGACCCCAGCCGGCCGAATAGGTGTTGTAAACCAAAAAAGTAATCCAAATACCAGTGGTAGGATAAACTTTTGGTAGTTTATTTTTTCAAGTGTTTTCATGCCAATCCTCTTTTTAAAAATAAAAAATAATATAACAAGATATTTTTTATCGTGCTATATTATTTATTTTATCATAACAGTATCTTCTTTTTATAGAGAATAGTTAAAAATTCAGTACCCATAAGAAAATAATGAAAACGAAGAATAAGATCCACATCATTGCCGTGATTTCTTTGCCGCGTTTAGCCGCCACCATACAAATTGGGTAGGTAATCAATCCAAGGGCAAGGCCATCTGAAATGGAATAGGCTAATGGCATGCCGGTCAAAATCAGAAAAGCCGGTACAGCAATTTCCATTTTATCCCAGTGAATATGGGCAGTGTTCTGCGCCATCAAAACACCAACGATAATCAAAGCCGGTGCTGTAACGTGGGTCGTAAATAAACCCAAAAGGGGACTGAAAATCATAGAAATCAAGAAGAAGATAGCAACGAAGACAGCGGTTAAGCCAGTGCGTCCGCCGACTGCGATGCCAGCACTGGATTCAACAAACGCACCAACTGGTGAAGTACCAAGGACAGATCCGACCATCATTGCGGTGGAATCAGAGGCCAGAGCCTTGCCAACGCGAGGCATCTTGTTGTCCTTCATAAAACCAGCCTGTTGTGCTAACCCGATTAAAGTACCGGCGGTATCAAAGAAAGTAACTAGTAAGAAGGTAAGCACAACTACCCACATTTGCAAAGAGTTGATGTCCTTAACGTGAAAAATGGCTTGGCCAAAAGTGGGTGCAATACTTGGTGCAAAGGCCACTATTTTACTTGGTAGCTCAATCTGACTAGTTACTATACCAAAGATGGCAGCTAAGACCATGCCGATAAAAATCGCTCCAGGGACCTTCATAATCATTAAGATGACGGTGGCCAGTAAACCAAAAATGGTAATCCAAACGGCAGGGTCGTGCAGTGAGCCCAAGCCAACTAAAGTTGACTTATTACCAACAATGAGACCGCCATTTTGCAGGCCGAGAAAGGCAATGAATAATCCAATCCCAGAAGAAATGGCAAACTTTAGATCAGCTGGAATGGCGTTAATAATTTTTTCACGTAGCTTAAACATGGTAATCAGGATAAAGATGATGGAAGCAACAAAGACCGCAGCTAGTGCTGTTTCCCATGAAACTTTCATACCCAGGCAAACCGTATAGGCAAAAAAGGCATTAATACCTAAGGCGGGTGCCTCACCAATTGGATAATTAGCCACAATTCCCATTAAGGCTGTGCCCAAAGCACTGGCTAATGCAGTTGCAGTAAAAACGGCCCCCTTATTTATACCACTAGCGCTTAAGACGCTAGGATTGACAAAGAGGATGTATGACATACTGATGAAGGTGGTTAGCCCTGCAAGAAATTCTACTTTGATACTAGTATTGTACTTATCGAGTTGAAAGTAACTCTTAAGAAAATTCATTTAACTTCTCCCACAATCTAAATGTTCGTGTTTTATATATTTATAACAACAATTAAAGTTTATCACGTGACATAATAATTGTAAACACGAATTATATAGTGCAGAAATAAAAAATAAATGCGCTTTATGGGCATTGGTACGAAGAATAGTCGTTGACTAAATAGTCAAGTAACCCGTAGAATAAAGTAAAATTTTAATCGCTTTCAACTAATAGAGGTTTAGATGGTTAAACTGCTTTTTTCAGACATTGATGGTACGTTAATTAATTCAGCATTAACAGTAACGCCTAGGACGCGTGATGCTATTCGTAAACAGGTTGTTACTGGAAATATCTTTGTCCCAGTATCTGCGCGCATGCCCCAAGCAATCATGATCGTTGTTGGTCAAATCGTGCAGTCATGCCCCCATGGTTGCATATAATGGTGCGTTGGTTTTAGACGAGCTAGGGCAGCCGCTTTATTCGAAGTCTATTGCTTCAAGCCAGGCAGCATCAATTTGTGCATATCTTGAACAAGAAGAAAAGAAGAAGAAATTGTTCAACTTAAGGCAAGTCCTAGTTCGGTAGCTGAAGTAGAGCAATTGCCGGGGGTGCACAAAATCTTGCTGATGGGTCAAGCTGCCGCATTAGATGTAGCAAAGCAGAATTTAGCAAAGTTGCATCCGGATTTGTTCTTGGTTAAATCAGCGCCTACTTTGTTGGAAATAATGGTTAAGAAAGTAAATAAGGGTGCAGGGGTTAAGATACTAGCAGAAGCGTTAAAAGTCAGGATGGACCATTGTTGGGCCTTTGGTGATAACTATAATGACGCGGCCATGCTCAAGGCTGTAGGTCATCCGTACTTGATGGGTAATGCACCTGCTGAGTTGAAGCGAGAGTTTGCCAATATCACATTGGATAATAATCATGACGGGCTTGCAGCTATTTTGGATGCTGTGGACTAGGATTAGGTGAACAGAAAAAACCGCTGTGGCAGTACTAACTGCCACAGCGGTTTTAGGTTAACCAAGCAAGTGAAACTTGTTATTGTGAAATTTTGATATTAGTTGGTTTGTTCCAAGAAGTAGGGAGCTTACCTAAGTTTTTTAATTTGGCAACTATTTGGTCTAAAACAAGCTGCAAGTCGTGATCATTGGACACAAAGTCGAGTTCATCACCATTGATTTCCATTTTAGGTGAATAGTCATACTTTTCATACCAAGGCTCATAATAACGCAGCAGACGCTTGTAGTAATCTTCCAGGGTAGCGTCATAACTTAATTGTTCATATGGTCGCCCCCGCTTTTGAATGCGTTTGATCATGGTATCGTAAGAAACATTAATATGAACTAAGAGGTCGGGGTTTTTCTTAGGCATGTGCTCAAGCTGTCCCATCATATTGTTTAAAAGTTCATAATACGTGTCTACTTCTTCCGTAGTTGCTCGCCCGATATCGGCATTCATTTGGAAGAAGAGGGCGTCCTCGTAGATTGAACGGTCAAGGACATTGTTGTCGTCTGTCAAAGCATCCTTAATGCTACGAAAACGTGTATTTAAAAAGAACACCTGAAGTAAAAATGCATATTTTTTGGGATCCGCATAAAAAAGTGGCAATACGGGGTTATCATCAACACTTTCATAAAAAGGCTTAGTTCCTAAATACTTAGCTAAAATTTTGGTTAAACTAGATTTACCGGCTCCAATTGGCCCGCTTAAAACAATAACTGTCATCACGATCCTTCTTTATTCTAAATTATCACTTACGCGTAATTTATGATCAATTTGTCTGATTACTTCTCTTTTAGCAGCTTCATCGACAATAAAGTCGAACTTATCACCGTCGATCTTCAGCTTTGGTGATGCATCATAGTTTTGGTACCACGGTTCATAGTAACGAAGTAAGCGGGCGTAGTAGTCTTTTAAACTCGGATCGGTACTGAGCTGTTCAAAGGAGCGGCCCCGTCGTTCTATTCGCTCTAACATGGTATCAAGAGATACATGGATATAAATCAACAAGTCAGGCTTTTTGCTCGGATTACCCGGTGTATCTTCCATCATGTTCTTTAGCAAGCTGTCGTAAATTTGAAATTCCGTTGGGTCAGCGACGCCATTTTCAGCGTTCATTTGAAAAAAGAGTGCGTCTTCATAAATAGAACGGTCGGAAACACTATTTTTTTCTTTGATTGCCTGATTAATCTGCGCTAAGCGGTGGTTGAGAAGGTAGATGTTAAGCAAAAACGTATAGCGTTTCATGTCTTGATAATACAAGGGTAGTACAGGATTATTATCAACTCCCTCGTAAAAGGCTTGACTCCCCAAGTGTTCAGCTAGAATACTGGTTAAACTGGATTTACCGGCTCCAATTGGCCCACTTAAAACAATAACTGTCATCACGCTCTTTCTTAAATACAATATATAGATCTTTATTTAGTTTAATACGAGATATTGTGGTAAACAAGCAAAAATTTAATTAAAATGGTGAGTCAAATGTCAAGTGATTTTGTATATTGCAGGACAAAAAAATCACAAAATGTGGTTCAGATTATTTACCGGATTTAGTTTTGTTACACGTGAAACTAAAGAGAGCAACACCATGCATTGGTATTGCTCTCTTAGCTTCAAAAATTGGGAAGCGGGTTACTTAACTCTTTTTTCTGTCTTTGCTGGGGAGTCTTTTTTGTCCCCAATCTGTTCTTTTTGATCAGTGATTTTTTCTTTAGCATCCTTAGTCACATCAGAGATCCGGTCTTGCAGACTAACTGAATCCTTTTCGTGCTGTTCTTTGCTCTTGATATCGACAACCGTAACGTTGACTTCAACCGTGTCCAAACCAGTCATTTCCTTAACTTTGTCATAGATTTGCTGCTTGATTTGATCATATAATTTGGTAATTTCTACACCGTATTCAGCAACAATCTCAATATCCACGGCCACTTGTTGTTTGCCAACTTCAACGTTGATACCAGATGTAATATCATCATTGTTGACAATCTTGTCCGCCAGATTGGAAAAGAAACCGCCGTTAATGGTCAAAAGTCCTTTGATATTTGATAAAGCAATTCCAATAATTTTTTGAATCACTTTTGAATCATATGCTAGATTGCCTTTAATTTCTTGATTCGATTTATTTTGTACCATTTTAAAAATCCCTTTCGTAGTTTATTTTCTTAAATCCTTGAGTAAGGGCAGGTAGTGTCCGCCTAAAACACCCAGCACGCCCATGGCAATTACAAAAATTGTTTTGAAAAAGCCCACTTCCAAAAAACACCATGCCACTAATAAACCAGTTGCTGCACCGCATATTTCTGGGAGGTATTGATTTATTTTCGCTTTCATGGTCTACCTCCTTTATTGAACCCGCTTGTGAGTCCTTTCTGGATTACGATAGTTTACAAACTTAATAATAATCTTGGGTTTCTGGTCAATTCCAAGTAGGAGCTTGAGATTTTTTGATAGTTCATCAAAGTAACTATCTAACAGCTCTGCAACATTTTCTCCCGTACCCAGTGAACCGCTGATCTTAATCTTAATTCGTCGCTTGGTAAGGCGTGAATCAACTTTAACCTTACTTAGATAGGGTAAATCAACCAAAGAATTGCTGATATAGCCATTAATCGCTTTACTAGTAATTGTGACTTGTCCAGTCCGTTTATGAATTAGGTTAAAATACCTTTGAACTGGCCAACCTAAGATAACAAGTAGACTAATCACTAGGATAACTAACACAATAGCGCTGAGCGCGATTAGATACCAAGAAAATAGCGGATCGATTTTGCCTAGCGGGGGTAAGTGGATTTTTAGATACATTTGCCAAAAACCTTTAGTTTTCCACAGAAGATATACTGGTAGAGGTAGCAATAAAAGTATACTCATAACCAGCAACCATTTTTTACTTTTCTTCAACTGATCACATCCTTTTCTTATGACTAATACTAATACTGATTTTGCGATTAAGCTAATTAAAGGTACCGTTATATATACATTATTTGCTTGATATATTGAAGGTAAATAAAAAAACCATTCAATAATAATGAATGGTTGTTGTTAAGCTGGCCGGTACTAGTGTTTTACCGGTTAGTGAGTTTACTTGCGGCTGCTTCATTGATTATTACCGTTACATTTGCATGTTTTTGCAGAATTGAGGCTGGCACAGCTTCGGTTACCGGACCCTCAATCATCTTTTTAACTGCATCAGCCTTGCTCTCACCAAAGGCCATAATAACAACTTCTTTTGCTGCCATAATATTGGCAATACCCATACAAATAGCCGTTTTTGGTACTTCGTCAATAGTGCTGAAGAAGCGTGAGTTGGCCTTAATGGTGTTTTCGGTCAACTTAACTTCATGGGTAATTGAATCAAAGGAAGTTCCTGGTTCGTTAAAAGCGATGTGTCCGTTTTGACCAAGACCTAGGAGCTGAATATCAATTGGATGATCTTTGATAATCTGGTTGTATTCAGCAGATACACCTGCCGGATCAGCCGCTGCCTTCAGACCATCAGGAACGTATGACTGCTTAAATGGCTTCTGTTCAAATAGGTGCTTCTGCATAAAATAATGGTAACTTTGATCGTTGTCTGGACTTAGGCCGACATATTCGTCTAGATTAATACTAGTTAACTCACTAGTATCTAAATCACTTGCTATCCATTCGCGATATAGATCTACTGGAGTAGAACCGGTAGCTAGGCCGAGGACCTTAGCGCCCTGCTTGATACCTTTACTAAAAAGCCTAAAAGCTTCTGTACTGGCGTTAGCTTTGGTGTCTTTTATAATAATTTTCATAATTTTGCCTCCATTTTTAATTAAGCTCATTATAAATTGGTATATGCCAATTTGTCAATAAGTTGACTTTGCAAGATTTTAGGGTAATGGTGTAAAGTTTGGGCAAGCAAAAACTCCTAACATTGTTTCACATGTAACATTATTAGGAGTTTTAATTAATGATAATATTTTATTCGCTTCTTAAGGCAGCAGCGGCATCTTTTTTAGAAGCTATTCTTGCCGGAATATGTCCACCAATCATGGTTAAAATAGTGGAAACCACAATTAAGATTAAAGCATGGTCTGGCTTTAATTGACCGATGTTTGACAGATTAGTGATTGAATATAACACTTTATTGATTGGCAAAATTAACAACTGAGCAATAGTAATTCCAAGAACACCTGAAAAAAGGCCTAAGAGAAGGGCTTCTGCATCAAAAACTCGAATGATGTCCTTTTTTCGAGCACCTAGCGCTTTTAGAATGCCAATTTCTTTTGTACGTTCTAAAACAGAAGTATAGGTAATAATACCAATCATAATCATTGATGTTAACAATGAAATTGCAGCGAAAGCGACTAACACGGAAGTAATTCCATCAAGAATATCTCCCGTGAGAGCAGTAATTGTACTAGACATGTCAGTGTAAAGGATTTTATGAGCTGATTTTTTCCCTTTGTTCCACTTATCTAAGTACTTTAAAACTTTATCTTTAGAGTTAAAATTATTTGGGTAAATCAAAATATTGGTAGGTACGGACGAGTCTCCTAAAGATTGTAACAATTGTTGTTTTGAGGAATTATTCATACTTTGGCCAGTAAATACATTTAATTTAGTTTTTTTCTGTGCTTTAACGATATTTGAATTAATATTTTCTTCAATAATTTTTTTATCTAATTTAACATTGTAGACAATTCCACGTGATAGCATAGCTCTGGAATCTTTGTTTTTTGGCCGAATTATACTAGTGATTTTTAATTTAATTTTACTATTATTGTACATGGATAGGTCTGCTTTTTTGGGGATAAACATCCCGGTAGGTAATCTCTGATAATAAAAATTGTTGCTCGCAATGCGGAATTCTTTACCAATAAACTTATTATAGTTTATTTTTGATCCAACACTAGACTTAATTCCAAGATTTTTTAAAATATTATTATTAACCGTATTTTTAGCGTCAACGACTAAAGCAAGATCTGTGATGTGATTAGGCCAATTACCTGAAAGTAATTTATAGTTCTCTTTGATGAAGTTGCCTTTGTTTTTATTTAGAGAGATAGGAAAAACGTTAGATCCTGAAAAAGAAACCTCGATTGCTTGAGTTTGTGCTTGCGCATAAGAATTAAGAGGATTAGACCCTCCAGCAATTGAGGAGAATTGAACACGTTTGACCTTCCCATTAAGCATAGTCAAAAGATTGAGATTAACTCCCATCTTATAAGAGATATTGTTTGCATATTTCGAATTGATATTCTTAATGTATTTAAAATAAGATTGAGTTATTAAGTTTTTATGTGTTGCTTGCTTTAGTTTGTCTTCTGATGCAATAACATAATGATTTTTGGTTTTTATCGTGTTATGTTGATTACTCAATCTGTATATGTCAGTAGCGGTTTGAGCAATAGTGATTGGTTGTTTGGTCAGAATTTTTGACATGGTGGAATTGATTTGCTTTTGAAAGCCGTTGGACAAGGCTAATACAATGGCAATTGAAATAATTCCAATACTTGATGCAAAGGCAGTTAATGCCGTTCGCCCCTTTTTGGTCATAATATTGTTAAAACTCAATTTAATTGCGTTCCAATATGACATTTTGGTTCGAGTTAACTCAAAAGTGTCTGGCTCATTTACAGGTGTAAATGGATTTGAATCATTAATGATTTTACCATCTTGGAAGTTAACAATTCGTGTTGCATATTCTTCGGCTAGCTCTGAATTATGAGTAACCATAATAACTAGACGTTCATTAGAAAGCTTTTTAATCAGTTTCATGATTTGTTCTGAAGTTTCAGTATCAAGTGCTCCTGTTGGCTCGTCGCAAAGTAGAATTTCAGGATTATTGGCTAAGGCTCGAGCAATGGCTACGCGTTGCATTTGACCACCTGAAAGTTGATTAGGGTGCTTGTTAATCTGATCTTTTAATCCTACTTGAGTTAGAGCATCAATTGCACGTTTATGCCTTTCACTTGCCGATACGCCAGACAAATTCATACCGAGTTCAACATTGGCAATAATTGATAGGTGAGAGATTAAATTATAGTTTTGAAACACAAAACCAATTGAATTGTTACGGTATGCGTCCCAATCTGTTTCTTTAAAGTCTTCGGTAGACTGGCCATTAATGATTAGATCACCGTTGTAATAGTATTTAAGGTCTTCCGTATCATAACGGTCAAGTCCACCAATAACGTTTAACAGAGTGGTTTTACCAGAACCACTGGGTCCTAAAATTGCAACAAACTCCTGATTGCGAAATGAAATGGTTACGTCATCGAGTGCATGTGTTACTGTATCCCCCACATGGTACGTTTTACGTAAATGCTTTAACTGCAACATAATCTTATCCCTTTTCCTTAATTAAGTAATTACTGATAGATATTTTACCATTCTTTAAAAAACAAGCATATGAAAATAGACTAATTTATTTATAAAAATATAAACATTAGTTAATTGCAAAAGGGCATAAATAATAAAGAAAACCATAATTCCTAAAATAACAATAAGATGCCGTTTCTTCTGAAATAATAAAACACCAGCGAATTCGCGGACAATTGCATTAGGTAGATAGTAGAATCTGGTATAGCAGCCAACCCCATTAGCCTTGAGTCCCACGTTCTTGGCAGCTAGCGCTGCACGCAAAATGTGATAGTTATTACTGAAGAATTTTGCGCGGTAGCTATTGTTGCCGAAGTCCTTGGCGGCAACCCGAGCAGAGAACTGCATATTTTGGCTGGTGTTTTTGGATTCTGTTTCAAGCAGAAGGTCATCCGGGTCAATACCACAAGCCAGCGCATACTCAGCCATCGCTCGTGCCTCAGCGATTTTTTCATCGTTTCCTTGACCGCCAGACATAATCAGTTTGGGCATTGGTCGGCCCTTGGCAACTTGTTTTTGGGCAAATTCTATTGCACGGTCAATCCGCCCAGCTAATAGAGGAGTTACAGTTTCTCCATTGCTCAGTCCGGCTCCAAGCACAATCAAATAATCTTGCTGATAGTGGCGTGGAACAAGTTGGTAAAGAGCCAGATTGACTAAAAAGTTATACGCAACTATGAGTAGGTAGAGGATGATGGCAATTGGACAATATAATAGCGTTTTGGCCCAATTAGGCAAACTGCTAAGTGGACCGAGTAAGGCAATTGCCCAAAATAGCAAAAGCACCAGACCGGTGAAAAAAGTGAGAGAGTTGGTTAGGGTTTGGCCTTCATGTTTCCAGACAAAATATGCGTTCCATAAGAAAAATAGCCAAGAAAAAGCCGCAAGTAAAGTGACGGTTACAATAAAAGTCATTAGGAAGGTGACATAAATCATTCTTAAAGCATAAATATTGGTCGCCATGACAATAACGGTTAGCCAAATACCTAACATTATTAGGAAAGCAGTAAAAAGAATACCATTAAGCAACCTACGAGGTTCGGTCAACCAAGAAATTAAAAAAATAATAACAAAAGCAAGCAAAACAAGTGAAAGTTCAGTAAATGATTGGTTTTGACTAAGGAGCTCAAGCAAGTGCATCATGATTTCTACCGCGGCATTCAATAAGGATCGTTGTAATTAGTAACATAACTGATTCGTTAATCTAGCTAGGCAATGGTGGCCCTAGCTAGGCATTATCCCAAAGTACACAAAGCTTAGCCTAATAAGAAAACAAATCATTTTTAAGATAACTTGCATTATACTATGACAGCGTACATAATCAATGATATATTTTTATTTTCAAGCGGAACTGAAAGGGAGTTATCAATATGCGCAAGGTTTTTTATTTCCTGGGAAATATTGTTGTCATGGTTGTGGCAATAATATTATATGGCTTGACCCAGCAGTTTTACTTTTATCCTAGTCGGGTTAAAAAAGCACTTCACCTTAGCTCAAACAGCTATGTTGTCTTGACTGTGGCGGTTACGATTGTTGTTTTGTTGTTGCTTGCTTTTATCTATCGCAAACAGTTACAAAAGCAAAATAAGTGGGACTTTAATCGCAAACCGCACTGGGGGATTCGACGGATTTTGGTTGCCATTGCAGGGTTCCTCTTGCTGACGATTACAAGTATCTTACTTCCGAAGCTGCTGGGCATTAATGGACATAGCACCTCAAACAATCAAACCATTTTAAATGGAATTCTGCGGTCTGCCGGTAATTTTTACTTTCCAATGATTGTCTTGATTGCACCAATCTTTGAAGAGACTATCTTCCGGGGATTTTTCTTTAACACCTTTTTCCCGCAGAAGACGACAAGCAGTAAGTGGCTGGGTATTTTATTTAGCGGTTTTGTTTTTGGGTATATTCATGATCCGACTTTAACGAAATATCTTTTTTTATATTGGGCTTTGGGTTGTATATTAGCCTGGACCTATACGACAACCAAGGATCTACGTTATTCAATGATTGCCCACATGTTGTACAATTCACTTGGTTTTTTATAAAAATATTGAGTTGATAGCATTAGGCGTTACGCAGGAGAACAAAAGAAATGCTGACCGGTGGAAAAGGAAAACAATCACCACTGATAATCAAGGCGGCGGAGACGAACTTTATTACCAATTCAAGATTGGTTCTGAATACTACGGTATTATCTATGAACGTCTGCCTAGTGGGCTGGTAAAATTAAAAACAATTCAGCTTACTCGCACAATGAAAGAATAAAATAAAACAGACCACTTCATTAATGAAGTGGTCTGTTTTATTTTTATTAACTTATCTTTCAGAACTAATGCCCGTTTGTTGCGGGTTCTTAGGTGTTGTTTTGGCTAGGAGCGCTAAACTAATCGAAATCATGTCGACTACTTCTTGCAGAATGGCACCGAAGAAGGCTGGAATCACACCAGTGAAAGCTATTAGTTCAATAATGATGACAATGGTAATAGCGGTTAAAACATCGACATTAGCTACCTTCATGGTGTGCTTAGAAATTGCTACAGCATCATTAATCTTGGATAGGTCATTAACCATGATGATTGCATCTGCGCTTTCACTGGCAGCAGAAGCTCCCTTTGCGCCCATCGCGATACCGACATCAGCGGCAGTTAGGCTCGGTGCATCGTTGATACCATCGCCAGTCATGACTACCGGACGTTTTTCTTGTGGGACCTGTTTAATTGCGGCAATTTTTTCAGCTGGTAATAAGCTGTCACGGATATCCTTGATGCCAACGTCTTGACCGATTTGGCTTGCGACGTTTTGGTGATCGCCAGTTAGCATCATCATGTGGGCACCGGTTTGCCGCCTTAGCTGGGCGATGGTTTGGGCGCTCTCTGGGCGTACCTGATCTTTAAAGGTAATGTATCCAGCGAAAGTTTGGTCGATTGAAATGTAGATGGCGGTTGAATTGACTACTTTAGTTGGTTGACTGGGCGCTACAAAACTTAGTTTGCCAACCTTAACTAGATGACCGTCAACTTTACCGCTAATGCCTTGCCCAGTCGTTTCTTTAATGTCTGTAGCAGCTTTGAGGAGATGTTTGGCGGTTACGCTGACTAGGGAGTTAGCAATGATATGGCTTGATTGCTGCTCAATGCTGGTTGCGTAACTTTGCAGAGTTTTTTTGCTAAAGTTCTTGCTAGTCGGGACTATTTCATCAATGACTAGCTGATTTTCAGTTAAAGTGCCAGTCTTGTCAAAAGCGAAAGTTTGGGCCGTCGCAAGCTTTTCTAGGGTGGGACCAGATTTGACGATGATATGGTGCTTGGACATTGAACTCATGCCTGAAACGAGGGCAACTGGTGCCGAAATTAGTAAAGGACATGGAGAAGCGACAACCATCACCTCGGCAAAGTTGACCGGATTACCGGAGTGAATCCAGGCAGCTAGTCCGATTACCAGGGAAATAACGGTAAAGGGCACGGCATACCGATCTGCCATCTTAACAAACTTGGCTGGTTGGGCTTGGGATGACTGTACCAGGGAAACAATGGTTTGGTATTCTGAATCGCTCGCCTTTTTGGTCACCACCATTTCCACGGCAACATTGCCGTTGATTGAACCAGACATTAGTTCATCGCCGGGATGCTTGCTTACAGGTAGAGATTCACCAGTTAATGACGATTGGTCAAAACTTGATTCACCGCTGACCACCTGACCGTCTACTGGAACTTGTTCGCCTGGCTTGATTAAGACGTGGTCATTAATTTTTAACTGATCAACATCCACCGAGACGAGCTCTTTGCCCATGATTTTGTTAGCAATTGTTGGTGAATTGCTTAGCAGTGACCGCAACTCTTTATCCGCCTGGCCAGTTGCATAATCTTCCAAGGTCTCACCGCCGGTCATCATGACTAAAATCATCCACTCAGCCCAAATATCACCAATTAAAATCGTTGAAACAACCGCAATCACGGCTAAAATATCAACGCCATAGCGTCCAGACTGGAAGTCGGCAATGATCTCTCCTAATAATGAAATTGCCATCATGATACCAATCAGATCAATTAAGATCGCCTGAATTGGAAATTGCAAGTTACCAATTTGGAAAATGCTCTGCGCATGTAGGCCAAACTGACAAATCAGCCCAATTGCTCCCACTATGAGTACCAGGATAAACTTCCCTTGCTGTCTTAACTTCATAGTTTGTTTGCCTCCTAAGAATAAAATTAAAGTATGTATTTTTTATTTTAACACAAATTCTTTTATTTTAATTAGAATAAGTCTAAATAAGCTTGGGGGATTATGGTTGTAAAAAATAAAAGAAGGCTAGGCCTTCTTCATCAATAATCTCTTAATTTTATCACTTTATCAGAGTGTCTTTTTCGGTCTGCTCCTGTCTGTCTGGCTGAAGGAGTCCGACTTGGTCGGTGGTCTTTATAATCGACAGGATTTATGCGAAAGGTTCCGGCCCGCCGCAGCGAATCGATTACATCGGAGGCTGACATAGTAACGAAGTTGTCGTTATTGCCAAAATCGCTTGTTTCGGTAAAGTAGCGATTGATGCGGTTAATGCCTTGAGGCGAAAAATGCTCTTCGCGGGCTAAGTCCAGCAGCAACGTATGCAGCCGGGTGGCTGAAACTAGTTCATGTTGCACGATTTCAAATACCCACGAAAAATTAGCATTCATTACTCTAGTTTCTTTGGCCTCTTTATCCTGGTAAAGGGCTGAAGTAATAAGTAAGGCCGAGGTTAAATCATCAGCAGACAGGTCTAACTGCTTAAGCTGACCGACGAGCTCTTCTTTTTCTTTCAACGATAATTCGTGATTACTTGGGTATGCTCCGTTTTTAATAATGGTATTAACTAGCGTGGTGAATTGTTCAGAAATTATTGGAGTTGTCATTTTTAATGTCTTTCTTTTCTACGGTAATAACAATAGTGTGTATTTTCAATAATTATTTATTATGGTAAACCATATATTTAACCACTTTCTATATACAAAAAATTGATATAAAGGTACCTTATTGATGATTATTATAATCCACCTTGATTAAAAATACACAAAAAGAGCAGCAAAAATTTAATTAGAGCGAGACTTTTTTAATTATCTTCGATTTTTGTTATTTTATATTTTTGGTCAAAATTATGGGCTACAAAGTTAAAGGCTTTGATCCATTCCCGCCGGGTCAATAATCCCTGGAAAACACCAGCATCGTCAACAACAGGCAAAAAGGCGTTATCAACAAGCAAATGCAGTTGAGTTTCTAAAGTTGTTTCCACAAAGTTTATTTTATCAAACTCAGTTTGCATCACATCTTTTACCTTTAAGTCAGTCAACGGATTAAGGGAAATGTCATCCGTTTCGAGCATTTTAGCCGTAATCATGGCTAAACTGAGCAGGCCCACCACCCGATTGTCGCGGTCGAGAACGGGAATCTTAGAGTATTTAACCCGAGTTAAGATTAAAAAAGCGTGGTAGAGGGGATTATCATCCTCAACAAAAGCGATGCGTGATGCCGGAATGATAAAAGAACCGGACTTTTCTTCAATTAAGCGGCTAATTGCAGGTGAAAACATGTTATTACAGAACCTTTCATGAGATAAAACAACATTAAAGCAAACTAATTGTAACAAAGAAAAACGGCCCACATAGAAATGCGAACCGATTTATTTTCTTCTACTTGAAGGAGTAAGAATGAATGAAATAAAAAGTGGGAGTATGTAATAAGCTTATGATTGCTCATTACATCCAAAATAATAAACCTTAAATCTGAAGTAAAGGTGTATATTCTCTTATGAATAGGTAAAGAATTCCTTTAGAACTAGTAAAGACCAGACTATCACAAGCAGGCTAGTCTCCTTATAAGCGACTAGCCAGTAGCGCCAATTGCAGTGCGGACCGCTAAAAAGTGAAAAATTGTCTGCTAGAGCGCACTTTGTTACAATTAGAGAGATTTAATAACTCTAGTACTTTTTTATTTGGGATTGAGGAGAGCAAAAGCGATAAGGAAAAATATCACCAAAAAATTATTCGCTGTTTGCGCTGGGCTGGCTGGCTTTGCGTGATACCAGCTGCCTTTTGGCTAAAAACTAGAAATATTTTTATTTTGGCAGTAACTGCAATTATATTTATTGCTATAATTGTTTTCATACCACTTTATTTTGCATATACCATTTGTCGCAAGATAGATGTAAAATAGTTTCAATAGAAAAAGTAAAATTTGGTAAAAATTAAATAAAAATTCTGACCAAACAAGAATATCAGCGTTATAATCTGGTGGTACATTACTGGAAAGAGATGAGAAGCGATGGCTAAAAAGGAAAAAAGCGATTCGCGTAGTAAGCGCGTCGGAAAGTTTATTCTGACCACATTCGTTTATTGTGCGATTTTAATGGTATTGATATATCTATATCAGTATAGTGGCCTTACCTCGGTTCACTTTATTTATAATGAGTTTTAAGGTGGTAGGATGGTATGATTAAAGATGTAATTAAAGAAATTGATCAGGTTGCAAGCGCAGACCCTGAACGGGTAGTCTTCGATTATCTGGGTCAAACCAATACATACGCTGATTTGAAGCAGCGCTCTGATGCCTGGGCACATAAAATTGCTAGCCTAGATATAAGGCCAGGAAGTCCCGTGATGGTTTGGGGAGGACAGGACTTTGAAATGCTGGCCAGCTTTCTGGGTTGTGTCAAAACCGGCCACGCTTATATTCCAATTGTCAGTTACTCTAATGCTGAGCGCATAGTGATGATCCAGGAAGTGGCTGAGGCTGAAGCAATTTTGGCTATTGATGAATTGCCAGATATTAGCTTATCTGGTCTGAAGGTTGTCAAACCGGAAGAGGTTAAAGTTGGTAACTATGCGATTGATCCCGCTAACTTTGTGACCGGGGATGATAATTTCTACATTATCTTTACGTCAGGAACTAGTGGCAAACCTAAGGGCGTGCAAATTAGCCATAACAACCTACTCAGCTACCTTAACTGGGAAATGACTGATTTTGGCTTGCCTGAGCATCCCGATTTTCTGGTGCAGGTGCCATATTCATTTGATGTTTCAGTGATGAGTATCTATCCAGTGTTGCTAGGTGCAGGTAAGTTAGTTGTTTTGCCCCATGAGTTGACGCAAAATTTTGCCCAGCTCTTTCAAACCCTACCTAAGCTGCAGTTCAATATTTGGGTATCAACGCCTTCATTTGCCCGGATGTGTTTTTTGGATAAAACTTTTGACGAGGCCCACCATCCAAACTTAAGCCAATTCTTATTCTGTGGCGAGGAACTACCACATACACAAGTAGTTATGCTGAAAGAGCGCTTCCCGCATGCCAGAATTTTTAACACATATGGGCCTACTGAAACAACGGTGGCAGTGACGCAGGTTGAAATTACCGATAAAATTTTGCAGCAATATGATCGCCTGCCAATTGGTAAAGTTAAAGAAGATATGCGTATTACGATTGATAAAAGTAAGGGTAATCGTCCCGATATGGGGGAAATTATTATTACAGGCCCGGCCACTTCCAAGGGTTACATCAATAATCCAACTAAAACGGGGCAAGCTTTCTTCAAAAAACCGGGAGATCAATATTTGAGTCACCGCTCTGGTGATGAGGGCTTCTTTAAAGACGGGTTGCTCTTTTACCGGGGACGGATTGACTTTCAGATTAAATTTAATGGTTATCGAATTGAGCTTGAAGAAATTAACCATTATATCAGTCGAAACAAGTTCGTTGACCATGGTGTTGCTGCACCTAAGTACAATAAGGATCATACGGTCAAACAAATTGTGGCTGAAATCGAGCTCAAGGATGGTGTCGCCGACCGGTATTCAGAAGCCGAAATAACTAAGGCAATTCGGGCCGATTTAGCCAAAGATTTGATGCCATATATGATTCCCCAGCGCTTTATTTACCAGGAGAAGTTACCAGTTTCGCAAAACGGTAAGGTTGATATCAAAGCAGTAATTAAGGAGGTTAACGAGTAGTGAATTTTAATTTCGTTAACTTACAACCTTATGGTAATCCGCAGTACTTCATCTACTTGCTGGTAGGGCTACTGCCGTTAATTTGGGGTCTCTATAATGGTCGCCGTTTTAAGATCTATGAGCTGGTGTTTTCGCTAGTTTTCTTATTTCTGATCTTTGACGGGGATAAGTGGCAACAAGGCATCAGCCTGATTCTTTATTTATTGTTTCAGCTGCTACTGGCTTATTGCTACCTCCGTTATCGCAAGAGCGGGCAGAATAAGACCTGGGTCTTCTACCTGGCGGTAATTCTGGCGATTGTTCCCTTAATCCTAGTTAAGTTTCAAATTGCCTTTCCAGCCGCAAAAATTCCAGGAGTTTTAGGCTTTTTAGGGATTTCTTATATTACCTTTAAAACCGTCCAAGTAATTATGGAAGTGCGTGATGGGGCAATTAAGAAGCTTGATTGGGGTACTTACCTCCGTTTTCTGCTATTTTTCCCAACCCTGTCCTCTGGTCCAATTGACCGCTATCGAAGGTTTGCTAAGGATTGTGATGCTGTGCCCACCCGTGCGCAGTATGTCGATGACCTGGCGCAAGCTACCCGATACTTGTTCCAGGGCTTCCTGTATAAGTTTATTCTGGGTTGGTTCTTTGGCACGTATTGGCTACCTAAAATCACCAAGTACGCACTGATTGCGGGAGCGGCTAATGGCAATTTGAAACTGTCCTGGTGGGTAGTTGCCTATATGTACTGTTATAGTATGTACTTGTTCTTTGACTTTGCAGGCTATTCCTTGTTTGCGGTAGCTATTTCATACTTTATGGGCATTCATACGCCCATGAACTTTAACCAGCCCTTTATTGCGCCTAATATCAAGGTCTTCTGGAATCGTTGGCACATGACCCTTTCCTTTTGGTTCCGTGACTACATTTACATGCGGTTTACCTTCTTTGCAATGAAGAAAAAATGGTTTAAAAACACGGTTCATCTGTCACAAGTGGCTTACCTATTACTTTTCTTAGTAATGGGGCTGTGGCATGGTCTAACGTGGTATTATATTGTATATGGTCTGTTCCATGCCTTCGCCATTATTATCAACGACAGCTGGATTAGATTTAAAAAGAAACACCGGGATCAAATCCCATCCAATCGTTTTACCAAAGGGCTCGCAATTTTTGTGACATTCAATGTGGTTTGTTTCAGCTTTTTGCTTTTCTCAGGCTTTCTCAGCCAGCTTTGGTTTGGTTGGAAGTAAGCAACAGTTTTTATTTAAGAGGTTATTATTATGGATATTAAAAACGAAGTTTTAGCAATTTTACAGGAATTAACTAGTGAAGACTTGGCTGACAAGATGGATGAAAATATTTTCACTACTGGATTGATGGACTCAATGGCCAGCGTTCAAATGTTACTTAATTTGCAGGAAAAATTTGGTATTGACGTTCCGGTTTCAGAATTTGACCGCGAGGAGTGGGATACGCCGGCTAAAATTGTGGCAAAGGTGGAAAAATTAGAAAATGAGCAATAAACACCGACTATGGCAGATTTTTGGTCCGGTTCTTTGTGCTATTATCCTTGCCATGGTTATTTTTATGTTACCGTGGGAGCGAACCTTTTCTAGTGATACAATTTATCAGGCAGCTAATTCACGTTCAACGACTATTTTTAAGGGTTCATTGGTAAAACAAGATGCTTTTCAAGATAAGTATGTGCCCTTTTATGGATCTAGTGAGTTGTCGCGAATGGATCCGTTACATCCGAGTGTGCTAGCTCAGAAATATCACCGAAATTACCGCCCATTTTTACTAGGTGGCCCAGGAAGTCAGTCACTAGTCCACTTTTTGGGAATGCAAGGCTCAGCTGAAGAATTACGGAATAAAAAAGCAGTTATGATAGTTTCACCGCAATGGTTCACAAGGCAAGGGCAAAACCCAAATGCCTTTGCCTTGTACTACTCTCCTCTGCAAGCTTGTAATTTTTTGCTAGGTGTTAAAAAAGATACCTTTGCTAACCGCTATGCTGCTAAGCGCTTCTTGGCTATGCCTGAAGTTAAAGGGGTGATTAAGCAAGGTATGCGTAAAATTGCAGCAGGTGAAAGACTTTCTTCAATGCAGCGTTGGCTCATAGAAAAGCAACGAGAAATGCTTAATAATGAGGATAAATTTTTTAGTATGTTCCAGTTGAACGATCGAACTAAAAAGATTGATGAGAAGGCTAAGTGGCTACCAGATGATTATTCGGTCAAGGCGCTCAATCGAGTGGCAGGTAAACAAGCTGCTAGACGGACTAATTCAAATAAGTTTGGAATTAATAATAAGTTCTTTAAGGTGCGTTTAAATAAGCAAATTTTAGCTAAAGTAAAGGGTAGCCAACGTCATTTTGATTATACCAAGTCAGTTGAATACAGTGATTTTGAGTTAGTACTCCACCAGTTTGCCAAACAGCACACCAATGTACTATTTATTATTCCCCCCGTCAATCAAAAATGGGCCAAGTATACCGGCTTATCACAGAAGATGTATCAGGAAGCAGTTACTAAAATCAAATACCAGTTAACCAGTCAGGGATTTGACAATGTTTTGGACCTGTCTAAGCGTGGCGGAGAAAAGTACTTCATGGAAGATACTATTCACCTTGGTTGGCGTGGTTGGGTGGCAGTTGACCAAGTCGTTAAACCATTTATGGCTCAGCCTAACCTGCCCTATAAATATAACCTCCAGAAATATTTTTATAGTAAAAAATGGCAAAAAAGATCATATGGAGCTAGTGTGATAGACAAATCTTCCATATTTAAAAGTAAAAATAAAGCTTTAAAAGCAAAATAGTGCGCCAGCAAGTTGATGCTTTAAAAATCAAAGGTTCGGTTTTAGTCGTTCAGAATGGACAAATTTTACTCGACTATGACAGAACAAACAGGCCTGACACTAGTTATCTAATCAACTCTGTTCAAAAATCGATGACTGCAACGATGGTAATGCGGTTGGTGCAAGAGCAGAAATTACACTTGCAAGATCGACTTAGCCAGTTTTATCCTCGGATTCCAGGGGCCCAGAAAATCACGATTAAGAATTTATTGACAATGACGTCTGGACTTTGCTTAAAACCCGGTGCTAAACTTGGACAAAAACATTTTATTTCCGATGAAAATAACATTCAGAGTGATATTACTAAAACAGTTTTTTGGCCGGAATTATTAGGACAATGGCAATATAGCTCGCTAAATTATGTTTATTTATGTGGAATTATGACTCAAATTACAGGAAAAAGTTATGAACAGTTATTTTGTGATACCTTCGTTAAACCACTTAAGTTAGAGCATACCGATTTTTTATGGTCAAAATCAGAAGAAATATTAACTGGTAAGCTAGCTCGGGGTCAACATTACCAACACGGCCGCTATGCTGTAGTTAAACAGAAGAAGATTGTGCGTGACGCACATAATGAATTAGGTGCAGGCTCGGTGGTAATGTCAAACCACGATTTAGCTAAGACGCTGCGTTATCTTCTAGTGGGTAAGGTACTGACGGCAAAGAGTCGTAAACAACTTTATCAAGCGAACTCACCTTACTACTATAATGGCGGATTGTATAACAGCAAACAGCTCAAGCTCAAAACGGCAAATGGGGCTGGTAATGGGTACTATACCTTTGTACGTACTACCAATGACGCAAAGACAATGATTATTATTCAAACCAATCGGACGCGTACTGGGCAATTTGCTATCTTAAAAGATGAAATAAATCAAATCATCCTAAATTTGCTCGGTCGTAAGTCGTATAGCCTGAATGTTATCGGCTAGTTCTTGTCTTTTAGACTATTAAGTGCTAAAATTTTCTTGTGTCGTCGTAACGAAAGTAATCATTTTCTTCGGTAGCGAAAATGTAATTTTTCTATATGTGGTCAGTTTATGGCGGCACAACACTGTGTGAGCTTAGTTCCGATGTTGGTGGAACTAGGCTTTTTTTATGCCCTATTTGCTATTCTCAAATAAAAGATGTAAAATGTATTAGATTTTTAATTAAGGAGATTATTTATGAATAGAGCTGAATTAAAGGCAGAAGCCAAGGAAAACCTGCGCGGTAATTGGAGCTGGGCTGTGTTTGTGGGAATATTAATTACTGTGGTTAATGGTATTATTTTTAGTCCACAAATTAAAACTACTATTGAAGATTTGCAGAATTTCAGCAGTGGTCAGCTTGTGGACTATGTTACACCAAATCAGATATTAGATCCGGGCTATTGGTCCGGCCGCTTGGGGAGTAGTGTGGGACTTGGCCTGCTTAGCGGCTTCTTTATGTTGAGCATGGTTGTTACTTTCTTGAACTTTAGTAGGGGACAGAAATTGCCGGTACTTAAAGCTACTTTTTCTGTTTTTACTGATAATCGCTTTATTCCGGAATTTTTAAATTATCTGTTAAGCTATCTTTTTCAGTATTTGTGGATGCTCCTATTAGTTATCCCTGGTATAGTTAAGTCATATTCTTATGCACTAACACCATACATTGTTAATGATTTGGTTGAAAGTGGTCAAGAAATTCATGCAACAACTGGGATTACTGCTAGTCGTCGGTTGATGGCAGGCCATAAATGGGAATTGTTTAAACTGGATCTGAGCTTCATTGGCTGGACCATTATTGCACTGATTCCGTTTGGCTTGGGACTAATTTGGTTAACACCATATGTTCAAACTACGCGGGCCAACTTTTACCGTAAACTTGCTGGTGATCAATTCACCAAATAATAAATTGATTTTAACTAGTAAAAAGAGCAGGATAAATCCTGCTCTTTTTATGTCTAATTTTTAGAACTTGTTCAGGTTGTTAATCCCGGTATGGATTAACTTGCCGGCATAATTAGCATCAGCTTCGTCTCTTTCTTTCAAGGCGTCTTTAATTTGACTGGACTTTAGGTGGTCAGTTAAGTAGGCTAGCAAGGCTTCATTAGTTAACTCATCAAGGTCGCCGCCAGATATTTCTAAATACTTTTGGACTAACTTAGTTACTTTTTCAGATAATTCGATTTTTTTCTTGCTCATTTTTTCACCCTTCAAAAATCATCTTCATTATAACATCTTTATCCAAAATGATAGAAAAATGTAACAGTTAGTTAGCATCTTTAAGGGAACTTGAGTTGTATAATTGGAGTATTATGATTTGTTAATTCATGATTAAAGTAAGGGTTGAAAAAATGTTTGATTTTGCGGTTAAAATCGTGCTCGAAATACGGCGCTCGGCCTTTTTTCGGGCTGCGCAGCGCACGTTGGTAATGTTGATGCCGATTGCGGTAATTGGTGCGTATTTTAAATTACTGAATGACTTGTTTTTTTCGCCAGACGGAATGATTTACAATATTTTAGGTTTGGACAAAGTTATGTCTGACCACATTTGGTATGCTGGTTCTTTCGTCAGTAAAGGTATGGTAGGCATTACTTTTGGCGTTTTTGGGGTTTATGCTAGTTACTTTATGGCACGTTACACTGCCCGCATCTACCGTAAAGATTCGACTCTCGCGGGCCTAATGGCAGTGCTGATTTTGCTTTTCTGTTCTTATGCATCAAGTAGCGGTAGGAATGCGCGCTTGCCCTTTACGGCCAGTTTATTACAGATAAAGGCGCTTTTTCTGGCGCTAATTGTTGGCTATTGTGTCGGGCAAGTTTTTCATTGGCTGGGAAAAGATTACCAGCCTGTGGCCGAGGAGAACGTCAAGTGGGTGCAGCGGCGGGCCTGGGATGCCGTGTGGCCCTCCCTTGTTTCTTTGGTGCTGGGAATTGTGCTCGGGATTGCGATCTACGAGTTACAGCTTAAGATGTTGAATTCAGCCAGTTTTAAGGAAATTGTTGGCCGCATTCAAACCAGTAACAACTTAGTAGAGGTGCTGCTACTTTTAGTAATTATTACTTTTCTTAATTGGCTGGGTATTGGCTTTCCCATGAGTTCAGTTACCGATCGAGTTAATAATTCCTTTACAGCGGCCAACCTGACTTATGCACTGCAACATGGCAATTCCTGGAATGTCCCCTATAAATTTTTAGGTAGTAGCCTAGTTAACAGCTATAGTGTAATGGGTGGGACAAGTGTGGTTCTAGCTATCATTGTCTTGCTACTTCTGCGGCGTAGTGGGCGAGAAATTGAGGCTATTGCGCGTTTGAATTTATTGCCAGCCACTTTTAGTTGCGGCTCAGGCTTTGCCATTGGCTTGCCCGTCATCCTCAATCCGGTGTTTTTGTTACCCAGTGTTTTACTGCCACTGGTTAACGTGATTTTGGCAGCCTGTGCCCTTGGCTTGCACCTCATTCCGGCCTGTGTGTACCCAATTTTAAAGGGCACTCCGGGTTTGCTGATTCCATTTTTGGCTACTAACGGTAACTGGGCAGCATTAGTGTTTTCAATTCTACTTTTTTTACTTGATCTGCTTTTACTATGGCCCATTATTAAAATTAATGAAAAAGTCGAATTGCAAATTGTCCACCTAAAGGAGGTCGAATAATGCGCAAAAATCCTAATCTAAAGTGGCTACTTTTGCTGGCTACGATATTAGTTTTACTGGCGGTTCCGAGCTTTTTTTGGATGAAAAAAGATAACAATGCACGGGCTGAGCGTAGTAAGTCGCTGCTTTCACCGGTTATCATGGTACCGGGTTCAAGTGCTACCACCGAGCGCTTTAATCAACTAATCGCAGAACTCAATAAGACATCACTGAACCGTCACAGTGTGTTAAAAATCACTGTTTCACGTGAAGCAAAATTGACCTATAGTGGTTCGATTGGTAAGAATGACCTTGAACCCTTTATTATTATTGGCTTCGAAAATAATAAAGATGGTTATGCTAATATCAAGAAGCAAGCGGGTTGGCTTGACGTGGCTTTTGCTTCGTTAATGCAAAATTATCGCTTTAATAACTTCCGAGCTTTTGGTCACTCTAACGGTGGCTTGATCTGGACCTATTGGCTAGAGCATGATTATGCGCAATATGATGCTGATACCCGCATGACTACTTTAATGACCCTAGGTACCCCATATAATTTCACGGAGAAAAACCTTAAAAACCACACTCAGATGCTGGCAGATTTCATCAAACGCCGGTCGCACTTACCACGAAATCTTAAAGTTTATTCGCTTTCTGGTGGTAAAAGCTATGAATCAGATGGTATTGTCCCCGAAACAAGTGTCGCCGCAGGAAAGTTTGTCTTTCAAAATCAGGTCAAGGACTATACCTCGATGATTGTAACTGGCAAGGAGGCCGGTCATTCGAGTTTACCGCAGAACAAGCAGGTGATTCAGGTAATCCGGCAATACTTGTTAAAGAAGACTGATAAGGCACCAAAACCAATTAATAAGGGAAAGGATGGCCACTGATGGACTACCAGCAACAGCCAAGTAAAATTGAAGTAATTGGCGGCCGAGTTAACAATTTAAAAAATATTAGTGTCAATGTTCCGTTGCACCAGTTTGTGGCAATTTCAGGATTGAGCGGCTCGGGGAAGTCCAGTCTGGCCATGGGTATTCTTTATGCTGAAGGAGCAAGGCGTTATCTTGACTCACTCGCGGCCTATACCAGACGGCGAATCAGTCAAGTGGGACGGGCCCAAGTTGATGAGGTAAGGCATATTCCTTCTGCCCTTGCCTTGCGGCAGCGACCGGCCGTGCCAGGAGTACGGTCAACTGTGGGGACGGTGACTGAAGTCTTTAATATTCTGCGTTTAATCTTTTCACGGTTGGGATCACCGGTCTGCCCGAATGGCCACCGGATCCCGCCAACGATTAAGATTGCCCAGGCAATGGACCTGACGGGTGCTGCAATGGGGCGGATTACTTGCCCGACCTGCGGGGTGCAATTCTACGCTTTTAGTGCTGAAGACTTTGCCTTCAACTCCGCTGGTGCGTGTCAGAAGTGTCAGGGTTTGGGGACGGTAGAGCAGCTTGATGACCAAAAAATCATTGCGGATGAAAACCGTACCCTGGAAGATGGTGCCGTTGCAACCTGGCAAATTCCGGGAAGAAACTGGATGTGGCGGATTGCACGGGAATTAGGCGTGAGGACGGATGTTCCTTATAAAAAGTTAAATCCAGCTGAAAAAGAAATTGTCTTACATGGCGAAGAACGCAAAGTCCCAGTGGACTTGCCGACTTCCACGGGGCGCGTCTATCACTTAGATGCTTTGTATGAAAATGCCTATAACGCGGTAGTAAATTCGCGTAAGACTACTAAGTCAGAACGTGGCCTGGCGCGCATTAATACTTTTTATCAGTTTACTACTTGTCCGCGGTGTCAAGGTCGCCGGATTGATCCTAGCCGCTGGCAGCAGCAAGTTGCCGGTAAGAATATTGTCGAAGCGGAAGCCTTGACCTTGGGAGAATTGGGAGAGTACCTGCAACAGATTCTGTACTGGTTACCTAAAGATATGCAAGCTTTAGCTCAAAATTTGACTAGTGAATTGAGCCATCAGATAAAACCGTTATTAAAACTGGGTTTAGATTATCTTAGTTTAGATCGACAAGCCAGTACCCTGTCGACCGGTGAATTACAGAGAATTCAATTGGGTCGTACCTTACGCACTGAAACTACCGGCGTCTTGTACGTCTTAGATGAGCCGTCTGTAGGTCTTCACCCGGATAATGTGGCTGGCTTGATTGAGGTTTTTCATGAATTGGTTAATCAGGGAAATTCACTGGTGGTTGTCGACCATGAAACATCGATTATCAGTGCGGCGGATTGGATTATTGAAATTGGTCCGGGTTCAGGTAGCCGCGGTGGCCAAATTATTTCCCAGGGAATGCCAACTCAAATTGAGCATGCCCAAAAATCACTTATTGGACCATACCTCCAAGGAACTGCTCCCTTGCATGCCCGCCCGAGCGTTGCGCCAGATCAGCTTTTTAAACGGGGCAAGGTTGAATTCACAGTTTCCCAACGCTTTAATGTTGAAGGAGTTCAAGCGCAGATTCCCTTAGGTTGTCTTACCTCTGTTACGGGATTTTCGGGTGCGGGCAAGACCACGCTGATTCTTGATTCCTTACTACCAGCTCTTAAAGCACAAAAAGCAGGTGGACAACCACCAAAATGGGTGAAAACACTAAACAATGGCGGGATTAAAAATGTGATTAATGTTGATTCTTTGCCAGTCGGGAAAAACCAGCGTTCAACAGTAGCCACTTATACTGATATAATGGATAATCTGCGCAAACTTTACGCTCGACAACCGGAGGCCCAAAAATTAAACTATCGCGCGGCTCATTTTTCTTATAATAACAAGGAGGGAGCCTGCCCAGCCTGTGGTGGTAGTGGCGTGATCGCCCTCGATATTCAATACCTGCCCGACCTGGTCGAGACTTGTTCGTTGTGTGGCGGCCACCGCTACAATCAAGCTGTTCTGCAGGTTAAGTGGAAAGAACTAAGTATCGCTGACGTGCTTGATTATGCAGTCGATGATGCACTTGGGCAAGAGCTGTTTCAAAATGAACCCAAAATCACCAAAACCCTCACTACCTTACATGACATGGGTTTAGGTTATCTACATTTAGGCGAATCTACACCTGCCTTATCTGGGGGTGAAGCCCAGCGTCTTAAACTAACCAGTCATATTCATCGTCAACAAAAAGGAACCCTATTTGTCTTTGACGAGCCAACGGTCGGTCTCCACCCCCAAGATGTCAGAACCTTGTTGCAGGTTTTGCAAAAACTGCTCGATCAAGAAGCAACGATTATTACCATTACGCATGATCTTGATGTTATGGCTAACAGTGATTATATGATTGACATGGGACCTCGAGGTGGCAATCACGGCGGCCAAATTGTGGCTAGTGGAACACCTGTGGATATTTCGCAAAAAAGCAGTAGTTTGACGGCAAAGTATTTACGTGAACATTTTAACTTATATCAAAAAGCTTAGTAGAACCGAAAGAAAAGACCCTGTTATTAGGGTCTTTTTAGTTAGCTGGGCACAAAAAAACGGATTTGAAAAAATGTGGAAAAGTCGGAAGTTTATAGTTGCCTTCTGTGGATAACCTGCTATAATATTCAATGAAAGTAGTTAGCAGTCGGATGCCTTGAGTGCTAATTGCTAATTTAAAGCCGATAGTAAGGGGGGTTTATATATGGCATACTTTGATAACGAGTTTGATAATTTATTTAACGAATTAAACAATTCTTTTTTTAATAATACAAGTGGTAACAATGGTTCGATTCCCATTCATTACGCAAGCAGCATGCATGCATCGCCGCAGCAATTTAACCAAAATGGACAAACGCAGCAGCAAACGCAAGCAGAAAAGCCGCTGGGAGTTGACTTAGTTGAACAAGCTAAACAGAGCAAGTACGATCCAGTCATTGGTCGTGATGAGCAAATTCAGGAAGTAATTGAAATTTTAAGCCGGCGCAAAAAGAATAATCCAGTTCTGGTAGGACCTGCCGGTGTTGGTAAGACCGCAATTGTTGAGGGTCTGGCACAAAAAATAGCCGAGGGTGATGTTCCTGACAAGATGAAGGACAAGCACATCATTGCTGTTAATATTAATGACATGGTGGCTGGTTCCAGTCTACGCGGTAGTTTTGAAGAACGGTTGAAAGGGGTTATTGACCAGGCCAAGCAGAATCCTAACATCATTCTCTTCATTGACGAATTGCATAACATTGTTGGTGCTGGATCGACTGATTCGGAAAACAACAGTGGAGATGCTGCTAATATCTTGAAACCAGCGCTGGCTAGTGGTGACTTAAACCTGATTGGTGCTACGACGACCAGCGAATATCGCCGGATTGAAAATGACTCAGCGTTAGCCCGGAGATTCCAACCGGTACAAGTTCCAGAACCATCTACTGAGGTGACGGTAAAAATCCTTGAAGGTTTAAAGCAGAGATATGAGGACTACCACCATGTAAAGTACGCTGACAGTGCATTAAAACTTGCAGTGGAATTATCACAGCGCTATATTCAGGGCCGTTACTTGCCAGACAAGGCAATTGATTTGATGGACGAAGCAGGGGCTAAGAAAGGGCTTGGTGCTGTTCCGAGTGATAAAGCTGGCTTGCAAAAGAAAATTGACCAGCTTGAAGCTGCCAAGGCAACGGCTGCTAAAAATGAAGACTATGCTAAAGCCAGCGACTTAAAGACGAAAATTGACCAGCTGCGCGACCAGTTAAAGCATGTTGATGATGCTACAATGCCGCAAGTAACTGATCAAGATATTTATGCCTTAATTGAAGCTAAAACCAAGATTCCGATGAGTGAACTGCATGCTAGTGAAAGCCAAAAGAATCTTGACTTGGCTGCCAAATTAAAGCGTGCTGTCATTGATCAGGCTGATGCGATTAACGTAATCACTGATGCGATTGCCCGTAAGCAGGTCTTTAAGGATAACAACCGGCCAACTGGCTCCTTCTTGCTGACTGGACCAACTGGGGTTGGTAAGACTGAGCTGGCCAAGCAACTGGCAATTCAACTGTTTGGCGGTGAAGATCACCTAATCCGGCTCGATATGTCGGAATACCAAGACCAAATGGCGGTTAATAAGCTGATTGGTTCAGCACCAGGTTATGTAGGGTACGGTGAAGGCGGCCAACTAACTGAGAAGGTGCGTCACCAGCCGTATAGTTTGATTTTACTGGACGAAATTGAAAAGGCTAACCCGCAAGTCTTCAATGCCTTGTTACAAATTATGGATGATGGTCGATTGACTGATGCACAGGGTAGAACGGTCTCTTTCAAAGACACAATTCTTATCATGACGTCTAATGCTGGTTATTCTGATAACTTATTGCAGAATGGCAAGGTTGATCATGATAAATTGGTTAGCGCGCTTGAGGCCTACTTCAGACCCGAATTCTTGAACCGGTTAGATGTAATTGTGCCATTCAACTCATTGACTAGGAGTGATATGACTAAGATTATTGATCTCTATCTAGATAAGATGGCGCATGTTCTGACCAAGAAAGGGGTCAAAGTCGATGTTTCTGCTACTGCTAAGGCTTATTTAGCAGACAAGGGTTATGACAAGAAGTTTGGCGCTCGTCCGCTACGCCGGGTTGTTGAACAAGACTTGGAGACGCCAATTGCCAAGCTACTTATGCAAGAACCAAACACTAAAGAGGTCAAGTTCACGGCTGACCAGCAGCACGTTTACCTAAATGGCAAGGCAATTTTAGAAATTGCCTCCAAGCCTGAAGCTACTCCAACCAAAAAAGCAGAATAATGGTCTTAACTGACTAAGGAACCATTCCCTAAAAGAATGGTTCCTTTTTTATTGGTCAAAAGTTTCACGTGAAATAATTCGGCAATGAGGTAAAAATCCCCAACCTATTGACAAGCTAAGATTGATGGATTACATTAATTAACAATTAAAAAAAGATGATTATTTTTGATTTGAGGGGTAAAGCACAATGAAACAAAAATTAGCAGAACTAGATTGGCAAAACTTAGGCTTTCAGTATCGCGACCTGCCATACCGGTACGAAGCAAAATTTAAGGATGGTAAGTGGCAGCAGGGGAACCTGGTTGAAGATGCCACCATCAAGCTGTCTGAGGCAGCTGAAATTCTGCACTACGGCCAAGAAATCTTCGAGGGGCTCAAGGCATACCGCCGCGAAGACGGTAAGATCAACCTTTTTCGGCCCGAGCAGAATGCGCACCGCTTCACCTTGTCAGCTGAGCGTCTGGCCATGCCACCATTTCCTGAAGATCGGTTCGTTGAAGCTGTAAAGGAAGTGGTTCGTGCTAATGAAGAATTTGTCCCACCATATGATAGTGGAGCAACCCTCTACCTAAGGCCCTTCATGGTCGGTACGTCTAATGTTTTAGGGGTGACGGCCGCTGATGAATACCTCTTTCGAATCTTTGCTGTGCCGGTTGGTGCCTATATTAAGGGGCTGAATCCGGCCGCTTATCTGGTCAGTGACTATGACCGTGCTGCTTACAACGGAACGGGTCAAGCCAAGACGTCAGGAAATTATGCCAGCAGCTTGCTGCCATCGGTTGAGGCGCACCAGCATGGCTTTGCTGATTGCCTCTACTTGGATCCGCGGGAGCATAAGTATGTAGACGAATTTGGCGGAGCCAACTTCTTCGGTATTACTCAAGAGGGACAGTTTGTTACGCCCCAATCGAAGTCAATTTTAGTTTCGATTACCAAGCGTTCACTTTTGGAATTGGCGGAGCGGATGGGCTTAAACCCAGTGGAGCGCCAGATTACTTTGGAAGAAGCCTTTACCATGAAAGAAGCGGGGGCAATGGGGACAGCAGCGGTAATCTCTCCGGTGGGCTCAATTACCTATCAAGGCGTAAAGCACGTCATCTACAGTGAGGACCAGACCGGACCAATCACAACCAAGCTCTACCATGAATTAGTCGATATCCAATACGGTAATAAACCAGGTCCAGCAGGCTGGGTGCAGACATTGGAATAAAGATAAAATGGTTAGACATTTTCACGGAAGCGCTTCCTTGAAAAGAAGAAATGTGTTATTCTATTGTTGTAAAATTAATTAGGATCGTTACAGTTTAGAAACTGGCGAAACCGAAAAAGTATACTGTTGCTGTATGCTTTTTCGGTTTTTTTATGCAAAAAGGAGTGTTTGAATGGAGCAAAGAAAATATCCGCAGTCTCAAATTGATGAACTTCAAGCAAAGACGATGAAGAAGGTGATCAACGGAGTAGAGGAGACTATTAAGCCTGTGCCGGGACAGAAAGGAGCGCTTAAACTAAATATCGTTGATCCACACGTCAAAATGATTATTCAAAAGAAAATCGATGAGGGGATTGGTAACCGACCATTTTCTTTGAATTTTGATCGTAACCGTCCAGAAAATATTACTTATGATTTAACTACGAGCGTGGTTAATCAAGATGAACAACTAGTAGAAATAGATAGTGATCATTATATTGATACTTTTATCTTTTCACCGGAAAAACCGCTTCGTGCTAACCCTATCCTAATCTACTTTCACGGCGGTGCATACATGACTGGCAAGATAGAAGAATTTGGTAAGCAAATGAAGTATATAGCTGAACAAGCTCAATCTACAGTAGTCTTTCCGCATTATCGGTTAGCTCCAGAAAATCCGTATCCGGCCGCCATTAATGATGCAATAGGAATTATTAACTGGGTTAAGCAGAATCACCAGCAGCTTGGTTCTGATAATGAAAAGATTGTTCTAGCGGGTGACAGTGCTGGTAGTGGCTTGATTAATTCTTGTATTGTCCGCATGGATGATACGGCGATAATTGCTAGAGCAATAGAATTATACCCCGTGACCGACAGTAATATGGAACCATACTACGACTGGGATAAGTTTGATGTTTGTGCTGAGGATGAAGAATATGCCAAAAACCGAATTCTTAGGATGATTAATTCCTTGCCAGGTCTGGAGAAAAATTATTTCCATCATAAAATTGATCCTCGTGATGAGTTAGTAGATATTTTTAACATTAGAAAGTGGGATAAGATTCCACCAATCACTTTTATACTTAATCAATATGACTTAATCACACTTGTAGCAGAAACCTTTGTCAAAAGGGCGTTGAAACAAGGTGTTGAGCTAAACGTTATTAAGTATATGGGGTGCGATCATGGCAGCCTTAATTTCTTTGGCACCGAACCCCAGGCTGAAGACATGTGTTTGGAAATTGCTAAAGTTATTAAAAACGTTGCAAAATAGCAGAAAAATTTAAAAAGTAATAATTAGTAATACAATAGTTAATGAATAATGGATCGTTACAGTTTAGAAACTGGCGAAACCAAAATACTGTTTGTTCACGCGTCTTTGCGATGCCTGAAAAACAGCATTTTGGTTTTTGTTTTTAGGAGGAAAAATAATGGCAATTGTAGGAGCAAGAATTGATAACCGGTTACTTCACGGGATAGTAGCAACTTCCTGGGCACCGGACTCGAATGCTACACGAGTGATGGTGATTGATGATGATGTAGCTAATGATCCGCAAAAAAAGCAGGCGATGAAGTTGGGCAGGCCGTCTGGAATGGCCGTGTCCATTATTACCGAGCAAACGGCATTAGAAAACTTTAAGGCAAATAAATATGATCGACAAAAAGTTTTTGTTGTGTCACAAAGCCCCGATATTTTTCTGCATTTACTTGAAGCAGGTCAGCAAATAAATGAGCTTATTTTAGGCGGGACCCTAAGCTTTGAAAGAGCAATTAAGGTCACCAAACGTGCTTACATTAAGCCAGACCAAGTGGGTACTTACCAAGCAATTATTAGTAGAGGCTGTAAGGTAACTTCACAATATGTTCCTCAAGATGATCGGGTGGATGTTGCTAAAATTTTAGATAATCAGAAAGCGGGTGCTTAATCATGGGTTTCACATTTTGGCAAGTGGTTTTAATCACTATTTTAGCTTATATTCAAAGATTGGACTTTGAAACGACACAGATTGTACCTATGAATTATATGTTCTGGTCTTGTGTGGTAGGAGCGCTTTTGGGAGATTTCCAAATGGGCTTAATCGTTGGTGCAACTATCCAATTAATGTCTCTTGGTGTAGCTGCCTTGGGTGGTAGTTCAACTCCTGATTATGCCGTTGCTGCGATAATTTCAACTGCAGTGGCTATTAGTACAGGTAAAGGTATGGCGGCCGGACTAGCTTTGGGTGTTCCGGTAGGGATGATCTGTATTCAACTAGATGTTTTATTAAAGATTCTCAATTCCTTTATAACTAATAAGGCCCACGAACTAGCTGATAAGCGTGAATATCGCAAAATGAGGATACTTATTCCAGTAATGACGACTTTAATGCCGCTAGAATCTGCAATTCCAGTTTTTATTGCTGTATTGTTTGGCAAGACCGTTGTTAGCAGCATTTTAAACTTTATGCCTGCCTGGTTTACAGTTGGGCTTAATGTTGCTGGGGGGATGCTTCCAGCGGTTGGAATGGCAATGCTTTTGACCTATATGCCACTGAAGAAATATGGTTATTGGCTGTTAGTAGGCTTTGCGTTGACTGCTTACCTAAAGATGCCGGTCTTAGGTGTCGCTTTAATTGGGATTGCAGGTGCTATTCCAACATTTATGAATTATTCAAAAGGTAGCGGAACCGGCGCTGCTACTACTGTAAACGGATTGACTCAGGAGGACATGGAAGATGAATAAAGAAAATGAAACTAAACAAGATGGTCGTGTTTTAACCAGAAAAGATATCTGGCGGGCAATGAGACGACACTATTTGGCCATCAGTACCTATAACTATGATAGTGGTTTTGCGGCTACTTTGGTTTGGGAACTCTTTCCAGCTCTAAGCAAAATATATAAAGATGATCCAGATGGTTTACAGGCCTCAATCGATAACCAGTTCAAATTCTATAACTGCAATCCATGGATGTCACCGATTATTACTGGCGCAACACTGGCCATTGAAGAAAAGGGTAAGAATAAATCTTTGCAGGCAGTTCAAGACTTAAAAACAGCCTTAATGGGGCCTTTTTCAGGAATTGGCGATACATTAATTTGGGTTCTATTTCCTACAGTATTGGGTGCAATCGCTGCTTCAATGGGTAAACATGGTAATGCCATTGGAATGTGGATTTATTTTGCAGTTTATGTTTTGTTCTTTTTCCTGCGTTCTTTTGCATATCGTATTGGCTACGACTCGGGCACGTCTTTAATGACCAATATGAGCGATCAACTTTCTGCCTTAACTGACGCTGTTTCAGTTTTAGGAATCGCGGTAATTGGGGCGATTGTGCCCTCAACTGTCAACTTTCAACTGGCATTGAAATTTAGTCAAGCAGGTGTATCCCTTACTGGTCAACAAGTACTGGACCAGTTGATGCCCGGCTTGTTACCAGTACTTTTAACTGGCTTATTATATTGGATGCTGAAAAAAGGGCGAAAGATGACTACACTGATTTTACTGGTAATTGTTATTGCCATGGTCGGTGCGGCTTTAGGTATTTTTAAGGCATAGTATGAAACAAATAGTAATTATTTCCCACAAGACAATGGCTCAAGGCATGGCAGAAACCATCAAGTTTTTTGCTGGTGATATTCAAAATTTATACTATATTTGTGCATATCAAAATGGCGAGAATGAATTTCCTATTAAAAAACTTGTTGCATTAATTGAAAACTTTGATGCACAGGATCAGATTTTTTTACTGACAGACTTACTAGGCGGAAGCGTTAACCAGAACAGTGTGCAGTTAATTAAGGAGCACCACATCAATATCATTACGGGAATAAATCTTGCCTTAGCGTTATCGATCGTGCTTGATCCTAGTGAGCGACTGCTGGAACAACAGATAATAGAATTGGTTGGTCAAGCTAAAAATCAGATGATTTATATGAATGAATACGACGGTGATGACGAAGCAGACGATGAATAGGAAACAAATATGAAAGTAATAAAAGTCTTTAACAATAATGTGGTTCTAGTTAATGATCAAAATCAGCAACAGGTAATTCTTTTTGGTAATGGTGTTGGCTTTAAAAAGCAACCTGGTGATGAAATAGCAAAAAGCAGAGGTGTACAGACTTTTATCAAAAATATTAAGGATACCGGTTGGCTTAACTCGTTATCAAATTTATTGGAAAACGTACCGCTTGAATATTTAGCAGTTTCTAAAAACATTGTTGAGCACGCACAAAAAAAGTTAGGGACTACTTTCAATCAGTTTTTGATTATCAGTTTGGCTGATCATATTTATTTTGCCGTTAAGCGAGGCAACAAGCACGATGTCTCTTCACTAGCCAGTGTTAAAGAAATTTATCCTTTGGAGTATGCAGAAGCAAAAGAAAGTGTCAAACGGATTAATGGCACGTTTAATGTTTCTCTGTCACCGGGTGAAACAGGACTAATCGCAATTCATTTCGTAGAAAATGAGCTGAGCCCGATTAATGAAAAACAACAGACTAGCGAAAATTTTGTTGCTTTGCATTTGAGCAAAATTTTACAAATAATCATTTCAAATTTGGGCTATCCAGCTCAGTCAACTGCTCTTGAGCGGTTGACAGTTCACTTGCGTTTTTTGCTGATGCAGATTCAAGGTAATAATAGGTATATAGATGATCCGTTATCAGATAACAAAAAAATTCTCACGTCTTTTTTGAAACAGTTTCCTGAATTAAAGGGAACGTTGAAAAAATTGCAAGATTATTTTTATCAGCAAATGGACTATCAATTAAATAGCAGTGAACGGCTTTATCTAGTTATTCACTTGAAACAAATTGAAAATGGTGTAGAGGATGAATAAGTGAGGAACATTTGCGAGTATTACTGATAGCGAGGCATAAGCTTAATTGATGAGAGAAACTAATTCTTTTCTATCCTTAATATTTCAACTGACCAAGCAGCAACAAAATTAAAATACCAATTATTAATCTTGTTCAATTACTAAAAGTTATCTTTCAGTTAGGTTGAAGTGGTATAACTTTTAGTAATCGCAGAACCTAATTAATAAGTATTTCAACTCAAGCGATGTTTGTTAGATAATTAATAGACAAAGAAAAATGCGTGGAAGCAATCGGCTTTCGCGCATTTAGTCTATTAAGTTAACTGAATTTACTTGGAAAGAATGACAAATGAACATTATTGAAAATCACTATTATGATGGCGAGCGGGCGCTCTTTGGCTTGGAAAACACTGAATTAAAAGGAATTACTTTTGGTAGCGGGGAATCTCCGCTGAAAGAAGCTAAAAACATTAAGCTGCAAGACTCGATCTTTAAGTGGAAGTACCCGTTATGGTATGACACGGACGTTGAAGTTGAAAACACTACCTTTGAAACTATGGCGCGCAGTGGCATTTGGTACACCAAAAATATTACAGTGAAAAACTCGGCCCTGCAGGCTCCTAAGCTATTCAGAAGAGCGCAGGGGATTGTGCTGGACAACGTTCACTTTGCCGATGCAGAAGAAACGATGTGGACCTGCAAGGACATTAGAATTACCAATAGCCAGATTAATGGCGACTACTTTGGCAAGGACAGCGAGAACATCTACCTGGACCACGTTAGTGTAATTGGCAACTATGCTTTTGATGGCGCCGAAAACGTTGAAGTTCACAATTCTACTTTTATCTCTAAGGATGCGTTCTGGAACTGTGAGAACGTAACAGTTTACGATTCAACCATTGACGGTGAATACCTGGCCTGGAACGGCCACAAGCTTAAGTTTATTAACTGCACGATTGAAAGTGAACAGGGCCTCAACTATATTGATGAATTGGAAATAGTCAATACGAGTCTGATGCACACGGACCTGGCCTTTGAATATGTTTCACGTGTAACTGCGGAAATCACGAGCAAGATTGACAGCGTCAAAAACCCGCTTTCAGGTAAGATTTCGGTACCCGCAATTGGTGAGTTGATTGTCGATTCGGACAAGGTTAATCCGAGCAAAACTGAAATCGCTTGTGCTAAAATTGGAGCAAAAGTGGATCGTTCAGATCAAAACCAGAAACCAGGGGATTAATAATGGAAAAGTATGATTTTATCAATGCACCAGATCGACGTGGGGTTGATTCTGTCAAGTGGGATGTTAAGCCAGGTGAGTTGCCCATGTCGCTGGCCGACATGGACTTTAAGACTGCACCAGAAATTATTGCGGCAATGCAAGAAAAGGTTGAACTAGGTGCCTTTGGCTATGAGTGGCCGGGAGATGACTATTTTAAGGCGGTGGCTGACTGGTATGAACAGGAGCACAATCACCGCCTGCAGCGCGAGTGGATGATTTTTACCACGGGCGTGGTACCCGCTCTCTCATCGATTGTTCGCCACGTTTCCCAGATTGGTGACAACGTCTTGGTGCAGGAACCGGTCTATAATATTTTTTATAATTCAATTGAGAATAACGGCCGCCATGTGCTAGCTAATGACCTGCTCTTTGACGGCGAGAGCTATGCGATTGATTGGGCTGACCTTGAACAAAAATTGGCCCAGCCGCTAACGACGCTGATGATTTTCTGCAACCCACACAATCCAATTGGTAAAGTCTGGACGAGGCAAGAAGTCCAGCGGGCAGCTGACTTATGTCAGCAATACCATGTAGTGCTAGTGTCTGATGAAATCCATGGTGACTTAGTCCGATCTGGCGAAGATTACACGCCCGCTTTTACGGTTACGGGTGCAGCGCAAGATAAGGTGATTTCACTTGTATCACCTAGTAAAACCTTTAATGTGGCGGCTCTACATGCAGCAACGGTAATTGTTCCACGTGAAAATATCCGCAATGTTGTCAATCGCGGACTTAACAGTGAGGAACTGGCTGAGCCTAACTTACTAGCTATCCCAGGTACAATTGCGGCTTATGAACGGGGACACGAGTGGCGCCAGGCTCTCCTGGCCCAGTTGAACGCCAATTTTGCCTTTGCCCATAACTTAATCAATGAAAATCTGCCTGAGGTAAAAGTGATTGCGGGGACGGCGACCTACTTAATGTGGCTAGATGTACATCAGATTGAGCGGGATGCACAAAAGTTGGCCGAGTTTCTGCGCGCCCAGACTGGGCTACTTATCTCTCCTGGGAGTATCTACCGCGGTAATGGTCACGACTTTATCCGTATGAACCTGGCCTGTCCGTTGAAGATGGTTGATGACGGGCTGCAGCGACTACAAGAAGGTATAGCGCAATATCAAAAATAGTTCACTTAGCAAGTTTGCGTAAGTGAACTATTTTATTTGTTAGCTGGTTGTTTCTGGGCAACTAGTAAGAAGTAATCATTTGCTGGTAATTCCAGGGAAGTTCCTCATTGGTCCAGCGTCCGTCCAAGTGTCAAATAAGTTCGTCATAAGTTCTCCTTGCTTAGTTTTGAACTATCCTACTCTATTATTAAAGATATGTTATAGTTATTTAAACATAATTAATTGAAAGTGAGAAAAATTATGAAAAATGTCTTCCAAACAGTTGAACAATTAACTCAAGCCAATGCTGAAGTTATTGCCAAAGATTGGCACTATGATGGAGAGTATGACTTTTATGACATGGAAAATGACCTAGAAGATTACGACGAAATCGTTACGCCAGAGCTGCGGGGCAATAGATACTTTCAAGTACTGGATGACCGGGGGCAGCTAACGGCCTTTTTTTGCCTAGAGCCAACTACTGAGCCTGGTCGAATCGAGCTTGGCTTAGGAATGGCACCAGAGTTGACAGGACAAGGCCGGGGGAGCCAACTGCTACAGTTAATTGACGGTTATGTGCGGCAACAGGGCCAATATAGCAAGATCACTTTAGCGGTGGCGAGTTTTAATAAGCGCGCATTTAAGGTTTATCAAAAAGCGGGCTTTGCCGTTACAGGCAGGAAACAAATGCCATCGAACGGTGGCAGCTATGAATTTATCTTAATGGTGAAAGAATTAATGCAAAGGTAATATGGATTACTATTTAAATAACCAATTAAGGAGATATACATGGATCAAAAATGGCAAGAAATGTACCAAGCAGCCAAACGCGTGCAGCAGTTCCGAGCCCTTTCACCGCACATGGAAGCGGGCGGCGTGGCATCGGCGGTTTTGGGTGAATCCGGCAAGATTTATACCGGCGTCTGCGTTGACACAGCATGCGGCCTAGGCGTCTGTGCTGAACGTAACGCCTTGTTTAACATGATCGCGCAGGGTGAAGCGCGCGTTACCCGGGTCTTAGCTCTGATGTCGGATGGCAAAAACGGTGCACCGTGTGGTGCTTGCCGTGAATTCATCGTGCAGCTAATGGAAAAGGACTACCAAAAAGTTGAAGTGATGATGGATTACGAGCAGGCCAAGGTAATGACAATGGGCGAACTGACGCCAGAATGGTGGTTATGATGAATAAAGAAGTAAAAGAATTTTGGCAGAACTTTTGTCAAAGGCATCAACTGTCAGCTGATACGCCAGTTGACGCCTGGGCCTTTGGCGATGACCCAGACGGCCTGGCAGATTTAGTAAACCGCGGAATTAAAACCGCTACGACGTCGGCTTATGAACTATACGACCAGCACGAGGAACTGCCTCAAGTGGGTGAATGGGGTATTATTCTAACTAATGCTGGTAGCCCAGTTTGTGTGGTTCAGGAAAGGGTAGTCGAGCTGGTCCCCTATAATTTAATTTCAGTAGAACATGCATATCATGAAGGTGACCGTACTTATGAAAATTGGCGGGAAATCCACGACCGCTTTTTTAAGCAAGAATACGAAAAGGTTGGTAAGCAGTTTTATCCGCAGGCGCCAATGGTGTGTGAGGTTTTTGCCAAGGTTGATTAGAAAGCAAAGTGAATAAATCACTTGCATAAATTAAAAAAAGATGATACATTGGTTGTAACTTTAAGAAACGAGGCAACTGCGTAAAATGAAAAACTAATTTCTGATTTTGTTGGTAAGCAAAAAAGGTTGATAACCCAAGCGCTTTTTGTGCGCTTTTGCCGATGATCAGAAATTAGTAATGAACTATTTGCAGTAGTCTTTATGTGACACTGGCTTTTTGTGCACTGCTAATCTGATTCGGCGTAATTGGGTTAACAGTGCTTTTTGTACTTAAACGGCTAAAAACTGTTTAAAGGCGATGTTACGTATGGAATATCTTAAAATGACTGAACTTAGGCTTGAATATCAGGGTGAAGAACTCTTCAAAGTTGCTAGTTTAAATGTGCAGGAAGGTCAGCACGTTGGCTTGATCGGGGCAAATGGTGCTGGTAAAACCACTTTGCTTAAGGTGTTGAATGAAGAGGCAGTTCTGTTCAATATAACAGGTCAGATTAGACGCAATTGCCAGATTGTCCGGGTGCCACAAATTTTGACTTATGACGAGGAAAGCGGCGGCGAACGGGAAAAGGCCGCTATTATAACGGCGCATCGGCGCTTGCAGCAATATCCCCGGGGTCTGCTTCTCTTAGATGAGCCCACGTCGAATCTTGATACTACGCAGCAGTCCTGGCTGATAAAACTACTTAATGGTTTGTCTCAGCCAGTAATCATCGTTAGTCATGACCGTAATTTTTTGAAGCAAACGGCCAACACGATTTGGTTGTTGCAGGATAAAAAAATAAGGGAATATCAGGGCACTTACACCCAATTCAGTGAAGCAAGAGAAAAAGAGCAAAAAAGACAAGCACTTGTCTACTATAACCAGCAAAAGCATATCCAAAAATTACAAAAAGCTCAAAGGCAAAAGGAAGTGAAGGGCAAGCAGGCCCGAAAGAAGAAAAAGAACATCTCATGGTCAGACTGGAAAATTAAAGACTCGAGTGGGATAGAAGGTCTCTTGTTGCGTTCAAGCATTATCCTTAAGAACCGTATCAAAAAAGAAACAGTTAAACTAGACAAGCCCGTAACACACCGGCCGATTACACTGAACAATTTACAGCTAAATGACTTGAAACCGCCTCGGAACAGTACCTTGTTTAGAATTGAACCCCAAGAAGTTATCGTTACCCAAAATAAGCTGTTTCAAATTTCGGTCGAGCTCAAAATTAAAAATGGTGAAAAAATTGCTTTGACCGGTCCTAATGGTAGCGGTAAGTCCGTTTTTCTTAATAAATTATGGCAAGATCAGCTTAAACAATGGGTTAATCCGCAAGCCAAGATTGGCTTTTTCCAGCAAAATATGACCCAGGAAATAACAGATAATAAAACTGTGCAAAATGAAATTCAACGGGTAACAATATTTGATAATGCAGCAACTATGCAACTACTAGGCGATCTTCATTTGCACCCTTTCCTGACTAGACCGGTTTACCATTTAAGTGGCGGACAGTTGATCTGCTTTAAATTGGCCAAGGTACTGTTGGGAAAGCATAACTTGCTTATTCTTGACGAACCGACGAATTTTTTGGATTTGCCCGCTATTACAGCACTGGAAGAATTCATCAAAAACTATCCGTTTGCCGTTGTTATTGTGTCCCACGATCAGGAATTCTTGGCCAATTTGAATCTGGTCACCTGGCATATCCATGACCATCAGCTGGTTTTACCTACTACTTTTGTTAATCATAAGAATACGCAAACTGCTAATCAGATAGAACTTTTAAGGTTTAAGCGTGACCAGTTGCTGTCTAAGCCAGGCGCATCAATGAATGAGATTCAAAAAATTTCCCAGGAAATAAACAAGTTGCAAGATAAATAATTTAATTTACAAACTAGTAAGTAAGTCTAATTATGAGAGAAAATTCAGTCTAACAATTAATGACTAAAAAGCCTGTAACCACAGGTTAATTATGAATATAGGCCCTTTAGTGCTAGCGGGTTTGTGAATGAAGCTAAGGGTATTCCTAAGCCACCAGGTTTGCACCTAGAAAGATGGCGACAAAGTTAGTAGTGAAACTAGCCATTAGGAATGTAGCGAGTATGTGATGACGGTTCTTTGATGTGAAAAGTATGTAATGTAATGAACTGGTGTCACTTGCTTATATCTCTACCTTAAGTAATACTGTTTTGCCCTAAAAAATTTAGAAGACAAATCAAATATAGTACAAAATTGGTTTGTCAACTATATAATATAGTAATTAGTTTAAAGAAAAGACTGGTGAGTAAAAATGACAAGACCAATTATTGGAATTTCGGGATCGGTGATAGTTGATTCGGGCGGAATGTTCCCGGGCTATCGACGTAGTTATGTCAATGAAGATTATGTTGACTCTGTAGTTCAAAATGGTGGGGTACCCTTTATTATTCCCTTTACTGCAGATGAAGCGGTCATTGAAGCGCAGCTGGATCAAGTTCAAGGACTGATCTTATCTGGCGGTCATGATGTTGACCCGCACTTGTACGGCGAGGAATTATTGCCCCAGATAGGTGAGACGTGGCCTGAGCGGGACCACTTTGACATGCTCTTGTTAAAGCTGGCTGAAGAAAAGCATAAACCGATTCTTGGCATCTGTCGCGGTGCGCAAATTATCAATGTAGCCCACGGCGGTAGTCTTTACCAAGATATTAGTTATCGCCCGGAAAAGACTTACAAGCATGATCAGGGTCACACGCCTGATCTGCCAACTCATGAGGTAAAAGTCCAAACAGGTAGCCATCTGGCTCAAATATTGGGGAAGCCCCGCTTTGCTACTAATTCCTTCCACCACCAATTAATTAAAGACGTTGCGCCAGACTTGCAGGCAGTTGCATGTTCTAGCGACGGTGTCACGGAGGGGCTGGAAAATAAGGCGGGTAATGTGGTGGCTGTCCAATGGCACCCAGAAATGCTACATCGTAATTCAAATACTAAATTTATGAATAATTTATTTAAATTTGTCATTGAAAATGCAAAGTAAAGGAGCTCCTGTAATGAATACGAGTAAACGAGCGAACGACAAGTTAGGATTTTGGTCAATTGTCTTTTTGGCAATTAATTCAATTATCGGGTCCGGCATCTTTTTGACCCCAGGAAGTGTTGTTAGTCAAGCAGGAAGTAAGGCACTGGTGGTCTATCTAATCGCGGCTGCCTTTGCATCGATCTTAGCTATTTCCTTTTCGGCGGCGGCCAAGTATGTGACCAAATCAGGTGCCTCTTACGCCTATTCTAAGGCGGCGTTTGGTGATAATGTGGGCTTTTACGTCGGTATTTTACGCTATTTTTCGGCAAGTGTGGCTTGGGGCGTGATGGCTGTCGGCGTGATTAAGTCGACTATTTCCATTTTTGGTGGGAATCCTGATAATTTTACCAGTGTAACGGTCGGTTTTCTAATCTTAATGTTACTGATTACCGTAATTAATTTGTTTGGTCAAAAGTTTGTCAAAGTAGTTATGAATATGGCTACAGTGGGCAAATTAGCTGCACTGTTGCTAATTATTGTTGCTGGTGTGGTCTTGCTCATTACGACTTGTGCGTCACACAGTCTGGGGGCAGCTGACCAAATCACCCAAAATGGCCAGAAAATTGTGCCAACATTGACTACTACGGGCTTTGTTATGGCGGTTGTTTCCGCATTTTATGCCTTTACTGGTTTTGAATCCGTTGCTTCTGGGTCAGAGGACATGCAGAAGCCGGAGAAGAACTTGCCGCGGGCCATTCCACTGGCTATCTTTGTCATTGCGGCGATTTACATTGGCGTAGTTGCCGTGGCTATGGTGCTCGATCCCAAGACCTTGATGACTACTAAGCAGGTAGTAGCTATTAGTGCAATTTTTAAAAACGATTTTCTGCGTGACGTGATTCTGGTGGGAGCGCTCATTTCAATGCTAGGCATCAATGTCGCTTCCAGCTTTAACGCACCGCGTATTTTAGAGGCAATGGCGCGTGAGCACCAGCTACCAGATTCCTTGATTAAAAGGACGGAAAATAATTTTCCAATCAGAACTTTCTTTATTTCAGAAGCTCTGGCAATCCTGGTTCCATTAGCCTTTCAATACAACATGGTCAACCTGATTACGCTGAGCGCAATGGTCAGATTCTTGGGTTTTATTATTGTTCCACTGGCAGTCATTAGCTTTTATTATGGCAAAAACAAAGAGGCGGTTTTGCCCGCACCCAAGAATATTCTGACGGATATCTTTGTGCCAATTCTGTCAATCGTTTTAGTTATTTTCTTACTAGTCAATTATAACTGGCAAGCTCAGTTTGGTATCATCAAAAATGGCCAAGTAATAGGTGTTAACTGGTACGCAATTATGATAATGACCTTTGGGTTTGTGCTTTTACCGCTAATCATGTTTGCTGTTTCTAAAAATGCTCAAAAGAAGTAATAGTAGCCTAGTGGTAAGACTAGTAAGTAAAAAAGTGCAGACTGAGTTAACAGTCTGCACTTTTGCTATACGAGTTAAAATTACCGGCAACTATTTATCACCAAATTAAGAACGGTTAGATTAAATTATTTTATGTCTAGTTATGCTACATTAACAGCTGCATTTTTATTTTTTGGTAAATTGTAGAATGAAGTTGAACACTTGCCCTGATTAGAAAATAAAAAAGTCCATTGAACTTCTTTGATAGAATGTAATTACCAAAAGGGCCAACATCTTGCTTTGCAAGACCGCGTGATTATCCAAATCTTGCGCCAGCAGGGCCAGTCCCTGCGTCAAATTGCCGCTAGTCTCAACTGTTCACCCTCAACCGTGAAATATGAGCTTGAACGGGGCCAAATTTCTTTATACCACGGTAAACGGCACCGCTGTGATGACCAATCAGCGCAAAGACTCTATCAGAAAAGGCGCTTAAATTGTGGCCGCAAGACCAAAGCCAAACGGATATGCCAGCATAAACGCAGACTGGAGCGCAGTATTTAGTGAGCGGGCTGCTGCTATTAACCAGCGCCGCGAGTTTGGTCACTGGGAATGCGACCTAGTCTTAGGCCACAAAACCACAGATGACCATGTCCTCTTACCCCTGTATGAACGCATGACGCGTAAATTCATGATTATCCCCATTAAGGATAAAACGGCTACCAGTGTGATGACAGCTGGATGATGTGAAAATTAAGGTTCGACAAATATTACGACCATATACTAATTTCATGGGTATAAAGTTTGTGAATGATGCTAGACTTTATGATGCTGATGGGAATGCTGATAAAGTCATTACTTTTAAGCAAGGACGTGGTACTGACGTAGTAGATTTACGTTATATTTGGATCCCGAGTGAAAATAAAGCTGAACTTTTTTATCGAACTTTACTAAATGATACTAGCTACGTGTATGTGAAGGCTTCTGATGTTAAATATATTTATGGCCGACATCTAGAACCATCAAATACAGCAGATGACGTAAAAAATAAATTATATTTAAATAAAGGCAATGATAGGTAATCATTGCTATTAAGGTAGTTAATCCTAAAGATAACAAAAAAATTTATTATCGAGCATATTAGCCAGCGTATGTAAAAGCTTCTGATGTAAAGTACCTATCCGGTCCTGAATTACCAGTTCTTAGTAAATAGCTGGATGGAGTAAATAAGAGAATAACAATGATTAATTGTGAAGTGCTTCTAATAGTTAGATATTTAGGTCAACTATTAGGAGTATTTTTTCCTCGAAAAGTCTAATTTAAATTTCGCGTGGAGTAAGTTAAACCGTGTGTTGGGCGATAAAGTCGCGATAAGCAGCATCTTCACTGGTTGAAGTGACCTCGAATCGGTCAAAATCAGGCTGCGACTGATGCAATTCAGCCTCGTCAACCTCAAGATAATGGGTAATTGTGGCATTGCCAATGAGTTCAATCCAGTAACTGTCATGCGTTTGATGGACTTTGGTTTGAACAAAGCCGCCTGGATTGGCAACGGTGAGAATTTGCTCGAAAGCCGCAGCTTGGGGATTTGTTAAAGCAAAAATCAGACTAGCGGCCGACATACCAGTGCCGCAGGCATTCGTGAAGCCGACGCCGCGTTCAAAGGTTCTGACAAAAAGGTGCCTGGAATTAACTACTTGTGCAAAGCTGACGTTGACTCCATCCGGAAAATAAGCGTTAGGTTGATTTAATCTAGTGCCTAATTTTTCTAATAAATTGCTGGTTAACACATCATGACTAACTATGCTTATAAGATGAGGATTAGGAACGGCAACTGCCGAAAATTTTAACTCGTCTGCGAAGGCAGGAACAAATTGGTTAACTAGTTTTGGACCGCCTAGATTGGTGAAGGGTAAAGCCGTATCTTGAAAACTGACGGGACTAATTTCAACGCTAATCACCTTTACCTGCGGGGCCCAATCGGATTGGCAACTGACTTGCAAATCGGCCTGCAAGGTTTCAACCTTAAAGTCAGTCTCACCATATTTTTCGGCTAAGTAGCGGCCAACAGTTCGCAGTCCGTTGCCACACATTGCAGCGAAAGTGCCATCACTGTTAATTACTTGCATGCGGCCACGAACCTGAGGATGCTGCGAAGCACTGACCACTAGTAAGCCATCCGCGCCACCTAAAAGACCATTCTGGGGATTGGTTAATTGTTGGGCCAGGCTGACCAACTCATTTGTAGAAAGAGCTTTCTGCAGACTGGTCTGGTCAAGCAGGAAAAACTGATTTTGTGAACCATGCACTTTTTGTAATTGGACCATCATCTTGTCTCCTTAATGATTAATTGAAAAATTGTTGGTAAATCTGGGTAACAGCAGCAGCGGCATCGGCTCTTTTGGTACCCAACATGATTGAAATACGTGACGCACCCTGATTGATCATGTGAATTGCCACGTGTTTTTGCGCAAGGGGAGCCGTGATGTTTTTCATTACGCCAATTTTATTGCGCATGCCTTCGCCAACAACCATGATAATAGCGTAATCATCGATCCACTCTAGGTAATCTGGTGCAAGCATTGCTCGAATATCGTTACACATCTGATCCCGAACTTGAGCGGTAAACTGGCGCTTATCAAAAATAACGGTTAAGTCATCAATACCGGAAGGCATATGTTCATAAGAAATATTATATTTATAAAAAATATGCAATAATTTAAGTGTAAATCCAACTTCTTTATTAAGCAGGTATCGATGTAAGTATAATGCGGAAAAGTGATTAGAACTAGCAACGCCGGTAATCACATGTTGCGGTTGAAATTCTTTTTCTGGAACAATCATTGTCCCCGGTAGCTCGGGATGATTGGTGCTTTTAACGTTAATCGGAATTTGGCCCTCAATGGCGGGGATAATTGCCTCATCGTGAAAAACAGAAAAGCCAGCGTAAGAAAGTTCGCGCATTTCTCGGTAGGTCATGACTTTGATTGCTTGGGGATGCTTAATAATTTGCGGATTGGCAGCATAAATTGCGTTTACATCAGTGAAGTTTTCGTATAAGTCAGCCTGCAGTCCACGTGCCCAAATGGCACCGGTGATATCTGATCCTCCCCGTGAAAAAGTGGCAATTTCACCGTTTTCGTTGATACCGTAAAAGCCAGGGACAACTAGCAAAGTGGCTGGCTCTTGCCATCTTTGCAGGTTCTGGTAGGTTTGCGGCAAGATGTGGGCATCATTAGCGGGACCATCAACTTCAAATCCCGCCGGTTGGGGATCGAGGTAACGGGCAGCAATCTGCTTTTTTTGTAAAATCAAAGTCAAAAGCTGGGCGTTAAGTTTTTCGCCATGGGCCTTAAAGGTAGCCAGTAAGATAGCTTGACTGCGGTACTTGTTGGCGGGCAAAGTGGCTAGTTCCTGCCGTAAAGGCGCCAGCTGCTCTGCCGCAATGTGAAAATAATCAGCAATTTCTTGGTATCTAGCCCAAATTTGTTTGAAAATAAGTGCCGTCTCCTGTTTTTTGCTGGTGTACTGGGCATAATCGATTAACAGGTCAGTTACCTTGGTGTCCCGGTCGAACCTTTTGCCCGGCGCTGAGGTGACAATGACTTTGCGTTCGGTATCGGCATTAATAATATTGACTACTTTTTGGAATTGCTCGCCGTTAGCCAGAGAACTACCACCAAATTTTACAACTTTCATTTTGCATCCCCATAGATTAAAAAAAACTTAGTTTATTTTAGTAAAGCATTTTATCATCAAAATTTTTAACTGCAACAATAAAGTAAAAAATGGCTGGTCAAAAAAACTAAAATTTTGATATTTTTACCTTAATAGCAATGATTTTTGCGGGATAAAAAATAAATTTAGCTAGCAGAAAAACGGCCCGTGCATAACGGAAAAGATTAATAGTCAAAATATTTATTAAAATTAGCCGAAATAAAAGCTTGACATTATGAATAAATGATAATAATATTTTAGTAAATCGAAGAGGTTGCAACTAACAAGATTAGCTGGCGGAGTTTCTGCAAAAATGAAGAAACCAGTGAAAGGGGCGGTTGCCGAAGCATTAATTATTGCGGTAATTAATTAGCTGGGACGTAATTTAAGAAGTTACGGACTGTCGCAAAACAGAGTTTGCGGAGCGCTATCGACAAAACTGATACCAGAAAATAATTTTAAATTCGAAGGACTCTTTTGTTTAAGCACACAAAAGGGTCCTTTTATTTGTACAGCGGAGGTTGCCATGTCTACAGAAAAATACTATCACACTAATAATCAAGGACACCTGACGATCGGCGGCGTTGATGTCCTAGAATTAACCAAAAAGTTTGGTAGTCCGCTAGTGGCTTATGACGTGGGACAGATTCGGGAACAGTATCAGGCATTTGCAACGGCCTTTGAGCAAGCCCAAAGCGCTTATGTAATCAGTTATGCGAGCAAGGCCTTTGCCACCGTTGCAATGTATCAAGTAATCAAGCAGTTGGGTGGCCATATCGATGTTGTTTCGGGAGGCGAGCTCTATACCGCACTTAGGGCCGGATTTCCAACCGCAAAAATCAGTTTTCACGGTAATAATAAGACTAGGGAAGAACTGATCATGGCGGTCAAAAACCATGTTGGCGTGATTATTTTGGATAACTTCTACGAAATCGAGCTGTTAGAGGAAATCTTAACTGAAACACAAAGTCATATGCAGGTAATGTTGCGGGTCACCCCCGGTGTGACTGCACATACCCATGAATATGACCAAACCGGCCAAGAGGACAGTAAATTTGGTTTCGATGTGCAATCGGGGCAGGCTGAGCAAGCTCTCATTCAAGTACAGGCCAGCACGTGGATGACTTTAATTGGCCTGCATGCCCACATTGGTTCACAGATTCTTGAGGTTGATGGTTACCAGTTAGAAGTGCAAAAACTACTGGCCTTAGTCCATGAGTGGTCTCAGAAGTTTGGCTACCAGCCACAGGTTTTAAACTTGGGCGGTGGTTTTGGTATCCACTATACTGCAGCCGACAAAGAACTTCCTGCTCAAACCTTTATCACGCAGATTGTGCAAACAATGCGCGCAAGCGCGCAAGAATATCACTTGGACCAGCCAGCTATTTGGATTGAGCCAGGCCGGGCACTGGTGGGCGGTGCAGGTTATTCATTGTACACAGTCGGTTCGCGCAAGGATGTGCCAGGCCTAACGCCATGTGTGGCGGTTGACGGCGGCATGGGTGACAATATCCGTCCCGCACTTTACCAGGCTGACTATGAGGCAGTTTTGGCCAGCTCACCAGCCGCCCAACCACGTGAAACAGTACGTCTGGTTGGCCGCTATTGTGAATCTGGTGATGTTCTGATTAAGCAGGTATCGTTGCCAGCTACTAAGCCCGGTGATGTCATTGCCGTTTTGGCTACAGGCGCATACGGCTATAGTATGGCTTCCAATTACAACCGCGTACCGCGGCCAGCAGTGGTCTTTGCGGAGAATGGCCGAGCACAGGAAGTAGTTACACGTGAAACATACGAAGATCTTATCAGCCATGATCAATCATATCAACTAAAGTGAGGTTACCAAATGAAAAACAGATCAGCACAAGAAATTATTGATTTTATTGCTAATGCACCTAAAAAAACGCCAGTAAAGGTCTACGTCAAGGGTGATCTGAACAGCTTAACCTGGCCGGCCGGAGTTAAGTCCTTTGTTGAAAAACAAACCGGCGTCGTTTTTGGTGATTGGCAGGAACTAGCCCCTTTTTTAAAAGCTAATGCTGGCAAAATAACCGAATATCAGGTTGAAAATATTAGCCGTAACTCGGCAGTTCCCCTATTGGATTTAAAGAATATCGCTGCCAGAATTGAGCCCGGTGCCATGATCCGCGACCAGGTTAAAATCGGTGATAGTGCGGTAGTCATGATGGGGGCAGTGGTTAATATCGGAGCTGAAATTGGTCCTGGTGCCATGATTGATATGAATGCCGTGTTAGGTGGCCGGGCCGTTATCGGCGCTAACACACACGTGGGCGCAGGTGCCGTCATTGCCGGAGTGGTGGAGCCGGCGTCAGCTCAACCAGTGCGAATTGGCAAAAATGTGCTGATTGGTGCCAATGCCGTGGTCTTGGAAGGCGTGCAAATCGGCGATGAGGCGGTGGTCGCGGCCGGTGCCGTAGTCACCGAAAATGTACCCGCCCTTACTGTAGTTGCAGGTGTCCCTGCCAAAATTATCAAACAGCGTGATCAGAAAACAGCCGCTAAAACCAAGATTGAGAAAGATTTAAGAAAGTTGTGATCTTATGTTAACAACTCAGCAACTAAGCAAGATCCGCCGCGACTTGCACCAGATGCCTGAATTAGCTCTGCAGGAACAAGAAACCCAAAAGTATCTGCTTCAGGTAATCGGGCAGTTTAACCAGCAGCATTTACAGGTTATGACCTTTAGCCAATTGCCGACAGCTATTATAGTCAGAATTCAAGGCAGTCATCCGGTTAAAACAATCGGTTACCGGGCCGACATGGATGGCCTGCCCGTCCAGGAAAAAACAAACTTGCCGTTTTCTTCGCAAAACGAGGGACGAATGCACGCATGTGGCCATGACCTGCACATGACAGTTGCACTAGGAATCCTTAGTTATTTTAGTGACCACCAACCGCAGGACAACCTGCTCTTCTTTTTTCAACCAGCTGAAGAGAGTGAAAGTGGTGGGAAGTTGGCCTATGAGCAGGGGCTTTTGGCCGGTCAATTACGACCCGATGAATTTTTTGCACTGCACGTCACGCCGGACCTGCCGGTAGGGACAATTGGCTGCCGCCTGGGGACGCTTTTTGCCGGTACGACTGAGGTAAACATTGACCTGTATGGTCAAGACGGTCACGCCGCATATCCGCAACGAGCCAACGACATGATTGTGGCTGCTGCCCAGTTAGTTGATCAGATTCAGACCATTGTGTCCCGCAGTATTGATCCGGTTGCCGGTGGTGTAATCACTATCGGTAAGCTGGAGGCTGGCGTGGTCCGCAACGTAATTGCTGGTCATGCCCACCTTGAGGGGACAATTCGCGGCCTGACCCAGACCATGATTGAGCGCATTGATGAACGCTTGCGCGCAGTAGCAGCTGGTATTGCCAAAAGCTACGATGCTAAAGTGGATATTCAGCTTAACCAGGGCGGTTACTGGCCGGTTGAAAACAATCCAGAATTGACTGCGGAATTCATTGATTATCTGCAGCAAACGCCGCAGATCACTTACCAGGAGACCCAGCCGGCGATGACGGGTGAAGACTTTGGCTATTTGTTGGCACAGGTTCCTGGGACGATGTTTTGGCTAGGGGTAGAAGATCGTGCGCAACTTCATGCGGCTACCTTTAATCCACGTGAAGAAGCTATCACGGTGGGAGTTGAAACGATGATTGGCTTTTTAACAGCACACATGCACCGCGATGAAGGAGAACAATGATGACGAATTTTACTAATGCTGACCTACTAACAGCGATAATTACTCCTTTTAATGAGAAGCGGGAGATTGATTATCCGGGACTCAAGCAGCTAGTTGAACACTTGCTGGCAACCGGAAGTCGGGGATTTGTCATTGGCGGCACAACCGGTGAGACCGCCACGATGACACATGATGAAAAAATTGTCCTGTACACGAAGTTTGTCCAGCTGGTCGGCGGCCGTGTGCCTGTGATTGCGGGCACAGGGAGCAATGACACCGCCCAGACGGTCGCGTTTACCCGTGAAGTGAGTGCCATTCCTGGGATTGACCTCGCGCTGGTAGTTGCACCGTACTACAACAAGCCTAACCAAAGGGGACTCAAGGAGCACTTTGAAGCGGTGGCCAGCCAGGCTGAGGTACCAATAATGATTTATAACATTCCGGGCCGGACGGGAGTAAAAATCACTAAAGAGACTTTAGTTGCTCTTGCTGATAATCCCCAAATTGCTGGCGTTAAGCAGTGCGGTGAACTTGAAGACCTGGAATACATTGTGGAACATACCGCCAGTGATTTTCTGGTTTATACCGGCGAAGACCAGCAGTCTTTGGCGGCCAGAGTATTAGGTGCGCGGGGCATAATCTCGGTTGCAAGTCACGTTTATGGCCGGGCCATGCGGGCAATGTACGATGACTTGTACCGGGGTGACTTCCAGGGAGCTGGTACGTTGCAGCGGCGGCTGGTGCCCAAGATGGCGGCATTGTTCATGTATCCGTCACCGTCACCGGTCAAGGCCGTTTTAAATGCGCAGGGTCTAGCAGCGGGTGGTTGCCGGTTGCCGATTACGGCTTTGAATGAAGCGGAAAAAAAGCAGCTAGCTGTTCATCTCGGGTTGAACGAGTCGGCACTGCTGCATGAATTACCATTGGAACTAGGAGTAGATTAATGAAAAAAGTTCTCATTGCCGGAGCTACCGGCTCTATGGGCAAGCAAGCTATACGTTTAGTAGAAAAGCGAGCAGATTGCCAATTGGTTGCTGTCTTGGCGCCTACAGCCACAGCCAATACCGAACTGGAAAAGACGGTTCAGCGCTTTGATCACTTATCCGCTGTGGAAACTGATGCCGACATTTGGATTGACTTCACCACGCCGCAGGCCGTTTTTGCTAATACCAAGTTTGCCCTGGAGCATCACATGCGGCCAATTGTTGGTACTAGTGGCTTAACAGCTGACCAAATAAAAAAACTGCAAAGATTGGCTAGTGAAAAGAATCTAGGCGGAATTATTGCCCCCAACTTTGGCCTTTCGGCGGTTTTATTAATGAAATTTGCCCAGGCGGCCGCCCGTTACTTTCCTGAGGCGGAGATAGTTGAGCTGCACCATGCTGACAAGGTGGATGCGCCGTCCGCAACCGCCATTGCCACGGCTAAAATGATAGCTGCTGGCCGTCATAAAGCGGAACAAAAAAGTGTGCGGGATGCTCCTCGCGCGCGCGGTGCTAACTACGATGGGATCGCGGTTCACGCGGTTCGTCTGCCTGGCTATGTTGCTCATGAGCAGGTGCTTTTTGGCGGACCCGGCGAGGCGTTGACCATCAGGCAGGACTCCTTTGAACGTTCATCATTTATGCAGGGCGTCAAAGTTGCGCTAGACCAGGTGATGAACCTGACCGAATTAGTAGTCGGGTTAGAAAATATATTAACAATCTAAGGAGTGAAAAATGCCACAACTAGCTTCCGATTTAACTCAAATTATTCATTCACCACTGGAAAAAATCCCACCGTCCGGTATCAGGGCGTTCGCCCAGAAGATTGATAACATTCCTGGACTGATCAAATTAACCCTGGGAGAACCCAATCTGAACACGCCTGAACACGTCAAGCAAGCGGCGGTGGAGAGTATTTTAAATGATGATTCACACTATTCGGCCCAGCGGGGTACACTTAGATTACGCCAGGCTATCAGTCATTTTTTGCAGCGCGAGCAAGCCTTGGCCTATGATCCCGATACTGAAATCATTGCGACCGTGGGTGCGACTGAAGCATTGGCGGCCACCATGCTGACCTTATTTCAACCGGGGGATGAGGTAATCGTGCCGACCCCATCTTATGCCCTATATTTTCCTTTATTGCAGTATACCAAGGCGAAGGCGGTGGCAATTAATACGGCAAAGTCAGATTTTGTGTTGACGCCGCAGGCTCTTGCCCAAACACTGGCAGAACATCCTGCTGCTAAGGCAATTTTGCTTAACTATCCGACAAACCCAACTGGTCGAGAGTGCTCGCCTGAAGTCTTAGCCCAACTGGCGCCGCTAATTGCCAAGCACCACCTGTATGTTATTTCTGATGAAATATATAGTGAATTGACCTATGACTTTAAACATGTCTCGATTGCCCATTATTTGCCGGAGCGGACATTGTTAATCAATGGACTCTCAAAATCTCACGCGATGACGGGCTACCGGATTGGGTACGTCGCCGGACCGGCGCAATTGCTTAGTCTGATTGCTAAAATGCATGCTTTTATGGTAACTGCGCCATCCAATCCCGCCCAGGCCGCTGCAGCTGAGGCCTTGGAGAATGGGGCTGGGGATCCGGCAGCGGCCCGGGTAATTTATCAAAGGCGCCGCGATTATATTGTTAAAGTCCTCAATGATGTGGGTCTAAAAACGCAGACCAGTGAAGGTGCATTTTACGTTTTTAGTCAGATTCCGGCAGAGTATGGCACTGATGATAAAGCCTTTGCGCTAGACCTGGCACACCAGGCCAAGGTTGGCGGTACCCCGGGTAGTTCGTTTGGCGAGGGCGGTGAAGGTTATATTCGCTTTTCATATGCTGCTAGCGATCAAGAATTGCAAGTGGCTATGAAGCGCATTAAAAAGTTTTTGAAGGAAAGAGGCAGTAAGTAATGAGAGAATATGTTGTGGCGATCCTTGGCGCTACGGGTGCCGTGGGACACCGCTTACTTAATGAATTGGAACATTCACAAATTCCGGTAAAAAAGATTAAACTGCTAGCTTCTCAGCGTTCGGCTGGTCAAAAATTAAAATTTCACCAGCAGGAAATAACAGTAGAAGAAGCCCAACCGGATTCCTTTACAGGTGTTGATTTGGTTCTGTCCTCTGCAGGCGGTACAGTGTCACAGCAGCTGTTACCTGAGGCGGTCAAACGTGGTGCAGTCTGCGTGGATAATACCAGTGCCTTCCGCATGCAGGAGGGAGTTCCGCTCGTTATTCCGGGCGTCAATGACCAAGAGTTGAGCCAGCATCGCGGTATTATTGCCAATCCCAATTGTTCAACTATTCAAATGGTGGCAGCTCTGTATCCCATCTACCAACGTTGGGGGATCGAGCAGATTATTGTTTCGACCTATCAGGCGGTGTCGGGAGCGGGTCAGGCAGCGTGGGATGAACTGCTTAGCGAGGCGCAGGCCCGTTTGAATGAGCAACCAGCTAAGGCCAAAATCCTGCCAACCTCATCTGACTCCAAGCATTATCCGCTGGCGTTTAACCTGCTGCCTCAGATTGATGTCTTTGAGGATGACGGCTATACCCATGAAGAGTGGAAAATGATCCATGAAACGAAGAAGATTTTGTTTAATGACCAAAATTCCGACCGTATCAAGGTGACGGCAACCTGTGTGCGGGTCCCGGTTGAAGTTGGTCACGGCGAGACTGTCTACTTTGTGCTCAAGGATAGAAGTGCAACTGCGAGCGCGATCCAACGCGAAGTGGCCAAAACGCCAGGTTTAGTTTTGCAAGACGATCCGCAAAAACAGCTTTACCCTCAACCCTTGTTAGCAGCCGGCAAGAAGGCGACTTTTGTCGGTCGTGTTCGTGCAGATCGGGAAAATCCCGGTGCTTTCCATATGTGGGTTGTTGCCGATAACCTCTTGCGCGGCGCTGCCAGCAACACGGTGGAAATTGCAGAATGCCTGGTGCGTGATGATTTAGTACGTGCGGTTAAGTAAGGCCAGTCTTATTAGTATAAAACAGCGATAATAGGCGTTGAGGTTGAAGTTACTATTAACTATTTGACTGATTAACCCAGTTTACGTTTTTACGGCTATTAAAGATAGCAAAAAACTCAGCACTGACTACCTAACAGTGCTGAGATAAGTATTATTTTAACGGAAAGACTGATTCATTTCCATACTAATTTAAAAATCGCGTAAAAAAGAGCAGTTTTTAACTAGTATTTATAATAATTTAGGGCAAGGTCATAAAACTTTTGTCTCAGACTAGTTTGGATTATAGCTACTGGTCATTAGTATGTGTAAAGTCAAGCTTGTATAAAAGCTTGAAATATTTTTAAAAAATTAGGTTCATGATGATACAAGTCATAATGTTATTGTTTTGAGATTTTGGGGTGCCAGAGCAACTGCTGACTGTTTTGCCGTTGACAGCAGAGTCAAGGTATTGCTGTTTGATTCAGTCCCAGAAGGTCATGAAGGTGAAAATACGAGATGCGCCAGGGAATTCGTCGGCTATAATAGCAATGAAGATTATCGAAAATATTATAAGCACTTAGCGCAGCATTTTAAAATCGATCCCAAAATCGAAAATAACCTGGGAATTAAACAAGAACTATTTTACATGAATAATCCAATCTTCTTACAGGTAGCATCTTCACGGTTGGGGATGCTACATTTGACTTCTGACTTCAAAAAGGTAGATTATCCGACTGCCCCCGACCAGTATATTGGTAAGTCTGACCAGGGAATTGGTGATGAAATCGTTGTGAGGGTAACGGCAGATAAACAAAAGAACATCAAAAATGTTGAAGTTTTGAAGCAAGCCGAATCAGATGATTATGGGCAAAAAGCGATTGCTGAAATACCAAGAAGAATGGTTAAAGAGAATACCGTTGATGTTGATGCTGTTTCTGGAGCTTCCAACACCAGCCGTGGCCTAAAAGACGCGGTTAGAGATGCTCTAAATAAAATCAAATAAAGGATAAGTCAAAAGATAATTTTTAAACTTTAACAACGAGCTAGCTTCCAAGATATAGACGAAGTTAGCTCTTTTGTTTTTGCTTTAAATATCTTTTTTGCAGTACGCAATTTGTACGCTACTTATGGTCAACTGATAAAAGTATGGTTTAAGCTGTAAACTTTCTGGTTATGGCTTTATTTTACGGTCTATCCATTTTCATAAATATTATGAAAATGGGTAAACTATGTGTTTAATTTTTCAAAATAAAGTGGAAGCAATAAACTCTTTTTTAAATGAAAGCGTTAACGTAATATGTGAATTGGGGTGAGGGATATGAAAGACCGGCAATTATTGATAATAAAAAAATTGCTTGGTAAAGAAAGATTATCAATCGATGAATTAAGTCGTGCCTTGAAGGTTTCTTCCCGAACAATTAGAAATGACGTGATTGATATCAATGAAGCGTTAAATAATTGGTCAATTACTAAAATTTCCAATAAACGTGGTCAGCTTGACTTTAGTCTTAACTCTAAAGAAAAGCATTCCTTATCTCACTATTTGGAAATTGGAGTTGACCCGTTTCCTGATCCGAAAAAAAGGCAACTTGACATTATTGTTAGCTTTCTCAAAGCACCACACCAGGTGAAAATTTATGAAGTGCAAGAAAGATTACATATCAGTAAAAGCACAATGGATAAAGATATGCGCCAGGTTAGAAGATTTCTTGCAAAGTATTCGTTAACTTTGAATACGCAGCAGGGAGCAAAAATTGTTGGTGCGGAGAGAAACATTAGAACGATGATTCAACAGTTAATTGTTGAGAATGTCGATATTTCGAGATTAAGAGAAAAAAGTTTTGAAGGAAGTGACAGCAATAAAATAGTAATTGATTATTTAAACCCTAAAGTACTTAACCAAACGGATCAAGTTTCTAAACAACTAATACTTGGCAGTCGGTATGAGGGTGTGTCTGCAAGAGAAGCGCAAGTCTCGGTATTAATGGCGATATGGATTAGAAGGGTGCAGGAACAGCAATATCTTGATGAAAGTCCCGCGACTAATTTAGAAGTAGCTGATACGAGGATTCAAAAATCGCTCAATGAGTTATTAAAAAAGCTCAAACTCGAAGTGCCAGAAAATGAAAAGAGTTATATGACTTTCATTCTTAAGAACTTTTTAGGTGAAAAAGAGGTGAGGCTAGATAAGTGGAATAAGTCGGAATTGCTTACTTTACAGTTGATAGACTACATGAGTGAAGTGGAAAACATCGATTATCGTGACTCTGAACCGTTATATGAGCAACTTAATTTTCATATTTCAGCTTTTTTGCAAAGACAAGAAAATCATATTGAAATATATAATCCCTTAACTGATGTGCTGAAAACAAGTTATACAACAATTTATCAAGATGTTTCGACTTTTTTCCAACGTAAGTACGATAAAAGTGTTTCAGAAGGAGAAAAAGCTTATATAACAGTTTATTTTAGTACGTATTACGAGGAAATCATCAAAGAAAATGATTTTTATCGGATTGCTGTGCTCTGCAATTATGGTGAAGCTACTGGCCAGCTGCTGGCTGCTAATATCTCAAGGAATATGAATGTTGAGGTTGTTGCTGTTTTGGGTTTGCAGGATATTAGATCACTCAAAAAGTTAAATATTGACTTTGTGGTTAAGACAATTGATGAGCCTACGGACGCTGTTCCAAGTTTCAAAATGCCGCTAGTTCCTAAACAAAGTGATTATCAGGCATTAAAAAATTTTATCACGAGAGCCGATATCAAAAAGCATATTCTTGCAGTTAAGCAGCATACGGTAACTAGGGCAAATTTGCTCAAAGATGTGATTGCTTTGATTGAAGCACAGACTGACCAAGCTGTTTCATCACAGACAGTGGATAAATTAATCAATATTTTTTCGGAATATCGTATTGACATCAAAGAAAGAGAGGTGAGGCCAATGCTCCAAGATTTATTAACTGATGACAAGATTCAAATACATCTAAAAGCTAATAACTGGTGTGAAGCTATTGAAAAAGCTAGTCGACCATTGCTAGAAAACAAAGCAATTAATGCGAAATATATCGCTGCAATGGAAGATTCAGTCAAAAAATTTGGCCCCTATATTGTAATTGGGCCCGGGATAGCTTTGGCCCATGCACGACCAGAAGATGGTGCTGCGAAATTAGATGTTAGTGTTGCGTCTTTAGCTGAACCAATTGAATTTGGCAATAAAGCGAATGATCCAGTAAAGATTATTTTTGTTTTATCGGCGATTGATAGTTACTCTCATCTAAATGTTTTGAAGACAGTAGTTAATTTAATAAATAAACCAAATAAGATTGATGAACTATGCCAGAAAAGTAATAAAGCAAGTTTTAAAGCAACCTTATTTGGCGATGACAGAACTGAAAGATCGGAGGACCAAGATAATGGCTAAAATTCCAAAAGTGTTTTTTATTTGTGGAAACGGGTTAGGTTCGAGTTTGGCTTGTCAAATGGAGGCAGATGATGTTTTTCAAGCAGCGGGAATTGAAGTCAATTCCGGCCACGATTCAATCTCTGCGGCACCTTCATTAGATGCCGATGTGATTGTTTCGGCGAGCAACTTTGAATCACAGTTTGCAAATACGCAAATTGATCCTAAAACTAAGATTGTCTATCTGGATAATATTGTGGATAAAAACGAAATAAAAGAAAAAGTCGTGCCAATTATAAAAGAAATCGCGGAAAGCTAAAGGGATAAGGGAGTGAGAGAAAATGGCTGTTGTTCAATGGATAATTAATAATGTACTTACGCAAGCTGCAATTTTGATTTCATTAATTGCAATGTTGGGTTTGATGTTACAGGGTAAAAAACCCGGAGCAGTTATTGGTGGTACACTTAAAACTTTACTTGGGTTTGAAGTTTTGTCTGCCGGTTCTAGCATTATTCAACAGAGTTTAGCCTATTTTGCTGTAATTTTTCAGCATGGTTTCAATACGAAAGGGATTGTTCCAAGTATTGAAGCAATTAATGGCCAAGCGATGAATAAACTGGGTCTAGGTAATGACATTGCGTTGACCCTGTTAGGTATTTTTATTGTAAATATTATTATTGCTAGATTTACTAAATGGAAATACGTATTTTTAACCGGACAAGCCTTATTGTGGATGGCAACCATGACCGTTATTGGGGGACACTTTGCTGGTTTAAAGGGTTTTCCGTTGATTTTAATGGGTAGTATTGTTGGTGGTATCTTTGCCATTGCTATGCCGGCCCTAGCACAGCCAATTGTGCGAAAAATAACTGGGAATGACACTATTGCACTAGGCCACTTCTGTACAATTGGTTACTTAGTTGAAGCTGGGGTTGCCTGGCTCGTTAGAGATCGTAAAGTCGACCAACATGTTGCCAATATTAAAGAAAGGAAAGATTCCTGGGAACATGTCAATCTGCCTAAGAGTATGTCATTTTTGCAGGACAATTCACTTTCTATCATGGTAGTCATGATACCCCTGTATATAATTACGGCAGCTTTTGCCGGCCCTTACTGGTCAATTAAGGCTGCAGGTGGAGCAGCTGGAAGCGTAAATTATATTATTTATGCATTCTTGCAAGCAATTGAGTTTACCGTTGGTGTATACGTAATGCTTTCGGGTGTTCGTCTAATGTTAGGAGAAATTGTACCTGCCTTCCGTGGTATTGCGATGAAGATAGTTCCAAATTCGATACCTGCTTTAGACTGTCCAGTATTGTTTCCTTATTCGCCTAATGCTGTAATTATTGGCTTCATTACCACGACCATCGGTACAGTAATTGGGATGTTCTTGTCACCGTTAGCAGGCCTTGCAGTTATCCTGCCGGGGATGACGACTAACTTTTTTGCCGGTGGTACAGCCGGTATTTTTGGCAATGCAGTGGGTGGTAAACGAGGCGCCATTATTGGTGGTATTGTCCATGGACTGTTTATTACGCTACTGCCAGCACTACTAGTAAGTGCGTTATCATCAGTAGGATTTGTAAACGCGACCGCTACTGATGTGGATACTATTGTTGCTGCGTTGCTTTATCTTTGGGTGCTGGCTCCAGCTTTTCATGCGGTTGGCTAGTACATAGGAGGTAATAAAAATGTCTTTTTGGTCAAAATTTTTAAAATCCACTGCGGAACCAAAAGAACCTGAAGTGGAAAAAATATCAGCGGCAGAAACAAAGAAAATAACAGATAAAATCACTAAATTGACTGAGCAGCTAAATGCTGGAACAACTGCTGGTACAGTAGCTGTAAAGAAGCAAAAGGCTGCCATGCTAACCGAACTAGGCCAATGTTACCAAGAATTAAGCCAAGTAGATAAAGCGATTGCTGCTTATGAAAAAAGTTTAAAGTGCAGTGAGGACTTCGGTCCTGCTTTTGATGGTTTGCTTAAACTATATGATGTCAAAAGGCAAGCGGCGGCTTATGCAAAAGATAACAGTGAGATTCAAAAGTGGCTCAATAAGAGTGACGAATTGACGGCATTATCAAAGAAAATAATGAGATCAAAGTAACTGATCTAGTTGGATCTTTGAATTAAAACACAAGAGGGAAAAAATGGCTTACAAGACTTTAAAAGAAGTACTAAAAGAAGCAGAAGAATTAGATTTTACGGTTGGTGCATTTAATGCACATAATCTTGAAATGGTACCAACGATGATTGAGGCCGCCCATGATGAGGGTGCACCAATTATTATTCAAACATCTGTTAGCACCGCCAATACAGAAGGAATGAGAAACTTTGTTGCGGTATGTAAAAGTATGGCAGAACATGAAGCTGTGGATGTGGTCCTTCATTTAGATCATGCCCGTGAGCTAAATGATATTGAAGCTGCAATTGAGGCGGGTTATAGTTCGGTGATGTTTGATGGATCGTTACTTCCATTTAAAGAAAATATTGAAAAAACCATGCGAGTTGTTGAATATGCACATAAAAGAGGCGTTTCAGTCGAGGGTGAAATTGGCACGATTGGTGGTACAGAAGAAGGTTTTACGGTTAAAGAAGGGAGCTATACTCGTCCAGAAGATGCGGTTGCTTTTTTACGGGAATGTGATGTTGATGCTCTAGCTGTTGGGGTAGGCACACATCATGGCCAATTCCAATCAAAAACTGAGTTAAACTTCGCACTTATTGAAGAGTTGAACCAAAAGCTTAATAAACCAATGGTGATTCATGGGGGTACAGGTGTTAAGGAGGAAGACTATCATCGATTAACCGCAAATGGCATTCGGAAATTTAATGTTGGCACGGAATTATTAGTAGCCTGGACTGAGGAAGCTAAAGAAATGTTTGGTAAAACTGAAGTTAACAGCTCACTTAGAAACAATATTATTCCATGTAATGATCAGGTTCATAAGATTATCAAACATAAACTTGCCTTATTTATGAACAAGTAATACGGAGGATTTCATTGAAAAAAACGCTGTTACTTTTAGCTGGTTGTCCAGGTACAGGTAAGTCTTACCTAGGAAAGCTGATTTGTAAAGCTATTCTAGATTTCTTTAATGAGACATCGATAGATTTCTTCAAAGAAAAACTCTATGATGAACAGGGCTTTAATAATATCGAAGAGAAAAAGCAGCTAGATGATCAGGCGTACAGCCTGTTTTACCAAAGTATTGAAACGTTAATGGAAAAAGGTAAATCGATCATTTCAGATTATCCCTTTTCTTATCGGCAACATGATAGCTTACAACGGTTGGCTAACCAGTATGCCTTCCAGGTAATTACCATTACTCTTACTTGTGATCCCGATGTTTTGTATCAACGGCAAAGACAAAGAGATCTTGATCCTGATCGCCACCTAGGCTTTATCATGAATCATTTTCATCAAGGCGACACTTTACCAGACCGAACCAAAATGGATATCCAAAAAACAAAAGCGGAATTTGAAAAATTCAATAAAATACGGGACTATGAAAATTTTAGTTTAGGGAAAACAATTTTTTTAGATGTATCAGATTTTCGTAAGGTTGAATATGACGAAGTGATTGTTAAAGTGAAAACTTGGCTTGAATAAATGGCTATTCGAGCTGCAGAAAACTAGAGGATATGGCAAGACGGTAATTAGCTAAAACAAGTAAAAGCAGTTTACGCTTCATCAGTAAACTGCTTTTTTGATGGCTAAAAGTCTAACCGTTTAAACAGCAAAACTAACCGCTTGCGCAAATGGTCTAGCTTTTATGAAAAAATTAGCGTTTAATAAAAATATCAAATGAAAGGTAGGTGAGAATCTTGAAAGTAAAAATTGACCTTGATCCAGACCAAGGCGAACCAGTCGTAACTATTCATGCCAAGGAATTATCGCCGGAGGTTGAGCGCATATACCGGCAGTTGCAGGAAGTAAGTAAGCGGCCAGACCAACTTGAATGTTATCAAGAGGATATGACGTATTATGTGAATTTAGCTGATATTTTATTTTTTGAAACGGAAGGACGACAGGTAATCACCCACACCCAGCGGGAGTCATTCGTAGTCAATTACAAGCTCTATGAGTTGGAAGATCTTTTGAGCAGTCAGTTCATGCGGGTGTCTAAGTCGACCATTTTGAATTTGCAGCAGATATATGCTTTAACCAGGTCGATTTCGAATTGCCAGGTGCATTTTCGAGATTCTTATAAAACAGTTTATGTTTCACGTCGCTATTACCACAATTTGAACGATCGATTAAACGAGAGAAGGTCATCATCATGAAAAAACAAAAAATCAAAGAATTACTATGGGGCATGGGATTAGTTGCAGCTGCAGCCTTTCTGGTGCTCAATCAGCTGCATGTTTTGTCATTTAGCTTGAGTTTGGGGACAATTTTTTGGACCGTCATTTTTGGGCTAGTCTTGGTTAACAGTATTGCCGGAAGAAGTACTTTTGGCATCGTCTTTTCAATTGCCTTCTTGCTAATTATCTATGCTGGGCCACTACATATTACTAAGATTGTGCCGTGGACTCTGCTTTTAGCTGCTGGTCTTATCTATGCTGGCTTGTCACTGATTCTACCCCATGGCTGGCGTCATCCTAAGTCTTACTTTGTTAGCCACGATTGGAGCAAGATAAATGAAAGTTCGCAGCACTATAATGCTGGCAGAGCCGAAGAAAACGACCGCAACATTGTAATTAGTCAAAAGATTGGCGATACTTCGCGCTATGTACATTCGCAAAATTTGGAAAGCGTAACAATCAATTCAACTATTGGTCAAGTTTCTGTTTACCTTGATGCGGCTAAACCAGCTGGTGATACTGTAACTGTTAATGTGAGTGCGGCAATGGGCGAAGTTGAAATCTACCTGCCGTTGTCTTGGCAGATTGAGGATCACTTGTCAGCTGCTTTTGGTGAAGTGAATATTAGTGGCACGTCCCAGGGTGGAGGGCCAACCGTCATCTTACAAGGCACGATTAAATTTGGTGAAATCTCCATTAAGTACGTTTAGTAAAAAACGTCACCAACCGATAGTCCTTAAAACACACAAACACTTATTTGTGGCTAAATTGAGCCTTGTGGCTCTGGGTATTAAACCTACTTCGCTTTAAACTACATCATATAAAGTTAGCGGTGGGATAGGTTGAAGTGGATAGAAAATAAATTCTGTTATCTTTTATATTTGTCATATCTAGTTTATTTATGTCAAATATGACAGTTTTATTAATAAAAATAAAAAAGCAATATACTATTTGTATAATGAAGTTAACCCCTAGAATTGGACATTAACATTATTTCATATTTGCTAAGGCCGTGTTCCGATATTCAATCGGGGTGCGGCCTTTTAGCGTGTGCCTGATTCTAGTTTGATTGTAGTATTTGATGCACTTTTCCATGGCCTCCTGCAGCACCTTCTTAGTAGGATAGGTATAGGTGTAGTAGTCTAGCTCAACCTTCATGATGTGAAAGAGACTCTCGCAGGCCGCATTGTCGTGGCAGGTGGCTCGCCGCGACATGCTTTAAAAAATGTGATGCTGCTTTAGGGTCTGGCAATATGCTTTGGACTGGTATTGAATGCCTTGGTCGCTGTGAATCGTCATGCGGTAAGGCAGTTTAGGCCGGCTGACCAAAACCTGTTTGAGTCCATCCAGCACATACTTGGTCTGTGGCCGCTGACTAATGGTGTAGCTGATGATTTCACCACTGTAAAGGTCTTTAAAAGGTGAGAAATATATCCGTTCACTCATGCTCTTATTGCCATAGCGAAATTCACTAATATCGGTGACTATCTTTTGATAGGGCCGATTCGTCTTAAACTTTTGGTGGAAGCGATTCTTGGCCTTCTTGCCTTGAGGACCCTTGGATGAATCATACTTGCCTGCACGCAGGTTGTATTTGCACGCCAGCAGACCTTGTTCTTTCATCAACCGGTAAACCCGTTTATGGTTTACCTTGAGACCATACTTGATTTTTAGCGTATCGGTCATGGGCAGGTAGCCAAAGCTGGGATTATGCCTTTTAACCACTTTAATTAGCGACAGTAAAGCCAGATCGCTGTACCTTTTTCGCCTGCTGCTCGGGTGATACTCATAGGTGCTCTTGGCTAAAAAGCTATAGTGCAATAGTTCTTGCAGTTGATAGTTATGCTCATGCCTTAGCTCTTGGATGATGGTCCGTTCTTCTTGCGTTGAGCGTCTTTGCGCCGAGCTAAGGCCTCGACTTTTTTTAAGTAGTCGTTCTCAATGTGGAGCTGGCGATTTTCTAAGCGCAGCCGCTCTAATTCAGATAACTCGCTGCTGGTATACTTACCTGGTTTTTTAGGTGATTTATTCATCGGTGGTCGGCCTCGTTTAGTAAAGAGTGCATCAAGTCCGCCCTCGTCAAAACGTTTTTCCCAAGTATAAATTAAGCTAGGGGAGGAAATCTTGAAGTGAATGGCGGTATTTTGATAGGTCTCGTCATGTTCTTTTCTCCAGTTTAAGACTTGGAGCTTGAATTGACCACGATAATTTTGCGAAGTGCGCTGAATTTCTAAACCCTGCACGCCAAAGTGCTGGTATTGCCCTGCCCAAGTATCAATTGTTTGATGTGAGCCAGCACCAATTATTTGGGCCACAGAGCAGCTGCTATAGCCTTCTTTGAGCAAGTTAAGTGCTTGTACTTTTTGTTCAACGGTAAATTTAACCATAGTAAAACCCTCCAGATGGATTTTGGTCCAATCTAGAGGGTTAACTTCAGCTAATTGAAATCTTTATGCTTTTTTATTCCAGCATAGCAGTTAAATAAAGCGATTAGACATTGATAGAAACAAATATTAGAATTGACCTAGAGAGGTGACAATAATGAAGAAGACCAAGAAATTATTTATTAGTTTAGCAGCTGGGTTAATGGCTACAACTTCAGCAGTTTCGGTAATAACCAACCCAAATCAAGTTCATGCAGAAGAAGTAACTAGCCCAAGCCCAAATACTGACCAGGGTAAATTAACCCTGAATCATAAAACCCGGATTTATAACAAGAAGGGGCAAAAAAGATACTCTTATCGCGGAGGCAATGGCTTACTAAAAAAAGCTGCTACTGTGAAGTATATTGGTAAGGTTGAAGCAATAACTGACCCAGATGCCAAGCGTTATTCTTTCCGTGATGATGATTGGAATTGGTTCTATTTACCATATAAGACGATAAAGGGTAAGGAATACTATAACATTGGTCATGGTGGTTATATTAAGGCCATAAATGTTGATAGCATTGATGGTCAAAGACTATATACTAATTATGCGACGGTCACGATTTCTGCGGAAACTTTGCCTTCAGAAAAAGGTAATGGTTATTCTCAAATGGTTGATAACCAAGGCAAATTTACTGGTAAATATCTCAAGGCAGGTACTAAAGTGGTGGTAGACCGTAGATCTGATAGAGCGCTGTTATCTGGCTCACGAGAAATTGAAGGTTTGGCAAATAATATCTTAGAAGTATATCGAATCAAGAATAATAAACAACAATTTATTCTAATGGATGATGTTAAAACAAAGGTTCGACAAATACTGCGACCATATACTAATTTTATGGCTGTGAAATTTGTGAATGATGCTAGACTTTATGATACTGATGGGAATGCTGACAAAGTCATTACTTTTAAGCAAGGACGTGGTACTGATGTAGTAGATTTACGCTATATTTGGATCCCAAGTGAAAATAAAGCTGAACTTTTTTATCGAACTTTACTTACCTGGTCAAATGATACTAGCTACGTGTATGTAAAGGCTTCTGATGTTAAATACAATTATGGCAGACATTTAGAACCATCCAATACAGCAGATGATGTAAAAAAATAAATTATACTTGAATAAAGGCAATGATAGGCAGTCATTGCTATTTATTTTATACTTTTACGAACTTGTGTTTGATTTTTTGAAACTTGTGTTGTAGAATGATGATGATCTCGAGATCAGATTAACTTGTTTTAAAAATTATTTTTATTTATTTTGAAAGGAAATTATATGAACAAAATAACAAACGTGACTCCACGTCTAGAATATGAATTAAATGGATTTACATCAGACAGTTGTCCAAAAGGGTAATGTAGGACTTAAATATATTTATGCTTTGCAGCAATTATCAAAAGGTACGGATACAGTAGTTTATAAGGCTCCTAAAAATGGACTTAGTACAAAGTTTACTAAAAATGGTTATCGATTGTATTTAACTGGTGTTAAACAAGGTGGGACAGCTGGAGCTCATACGCAAACCTGGGAATATGCTGGAGATACAGGTAATGGAGAATGGTTTATTGGTACTAAACCTAAGAGAGCCCCCCGACCTGATAAGGAATACTACTGGGCTTCACAGATTGCTCGAGTTGATTTTAGTAATACTAGTATTGCTAAGAATACAAAGCTAACAAGATTATCAGCTCTTAATAGAGCAGGTGCAGGATATCTTAATAGTAGTGATGGCAATGGTGTTGTTTATCCTGGCGATGATTTAGTTAGATCTGAAGCTGCGGTCTCTCCTAATTATCACTGGCTAATGATTGCCACTATTGATAAGGCTGGAGCAGCTCATTTTGGCTTCTATTGGTTGCCAGATATCAATTCGGCCTTTAATAATAGTGCAAAAGGTACAAATTTCCCGCTCGATACTTTTACTTGCTATTATGCATTTAAAATTAATGGATTTACTTCTACTGTTGGCTCTATTCAAGGCTTCGATATAGATAATGGTAAGAATATTTATATTTCGAGTGAATACTCACCTGAATATGATGATGACAAGAAGAAATATGTTGCTCAATTACGTAAAATTGTAAAAATTCCATATAAAGTTGAAGGGAATGTTGGTTATTGGGAAGAAATTAATTTAGATGCTGATAATCCTGATGGCAATCGTACTGCCGTTTTAGAACGACCTGGTTTTGTTACGGAATTTGAAAGCATTCAAGTAATTGGAACCAATGATGTTTACTTAACCGTTTCGTATCATGATGAAAAGACAAACACAACGTTGCATAGCAGAATCTATGAAATTTCTTGGAATGAGCTATAAATAAAAGAGTCTCATACAGCTTGTTTGCTGGTGAGACCCTTTTTATATCTAACCTAAAAAGCAAGGAGGAGTCCGCACAATGAATAAGAACTTATTGATTCTGCTAACTTCAACTGCCTTTGGTGGACTTGTTTCGATGCTGATCAACTTCTATCAGTGGCAAGTAAAGGCAAAGCGTGACGCTGATGAAGAAGAGCGAGAACGATTATTTAATGATGTGAAATATTATCGCAATAAATTTCGCGCCGATGAAAATGAAATTGATCGTTTAAAAGAAGAAATACGTAAATTAAAAGCAGCACAACTGAATGCTGCAGAGAAAAAAGGTGATTTTGATGAATAATTTAACGTCTACGCTACAGTTATTGAGTACAATGGTGGTCATAATTGCATTCCTGTTTGTTGGTATTTATCCATATATTCAAAAGCATGATAAGCCACTGGCAGATAAACTAGATGTTTGGTATAAGATAGCGCAGGTCTTGGTCAATAATGAAGCTACTAAGACAGATAAGGCTGGCAGCGACAAGAAGCAGGCAGCAACGGAAACATTAGTAAATCAGGCGAAGCAGTTAAAAGTTCCCTTAGACAAGAATGTGGCGGCTGGCTTAGTCCAACAGGCTTACAATCAGACGCAGACGACTACAGATGCTACTTTACCTGATACACTGGGCTTTGTTTCTGACACTGACTATCAATCTAAGGCTGCAATGGAGCGTGATTAAATGTTAAATGGAGTCGATCTCGCTAGTCCATATCAAACAGGATTCCCTAATTTGGGACAAGATTTTGTAATTGTTAAGTTTACTGAGGGGACATATTACTCTAATCCCGATCGAGCAGCGCAAAAATAAAAACTAATTATATACGATTTATAAGCAAACAAATTATTTAATAAGCCAAAACTCTATTATTCGAAATTAGTAATATCATTTCCATTACTATCAATTACTTTTGCGTTTTTGAGATCCAGTAGCATGTGCGTAATTGAATACATTTGAAAATCAAGTGCGCGAATGAAAACTCTTTTTTTCTGAATACGACAAAAATTCCGAATATTGATGGTGAAGATTTAACACTAATTGTTCATCTTCAGTTAAAATTTACCAGAGTCACTGTAATTTAATTGAATTAAGTCTTCAACAGGAATTTAAAGAAAGCTGCTACAACGCTTATGCACGAAATAGGCCACGCACAGTTGCACGTTAATCCGACCAAAGAGAGCATTGCAAAGCCAATTAACTTCTTAGTTTAGTAGCTAAAAATCTAGGTATTGATAACCACGATTATACAATTGATTACATTGCACATTGGACAGAAAACGGAAAAAACTGGATAAAGTCGAACCTAAAATGCAAGCAGTCATTTTAAATAATGCCATCTCGGTAGCAGACAAAATGGTTGATTTCATAAGTAGAAAAAGTCAAGACATCAGCCGCACTAACTTCAAGCAGCATGTAATAGAAAAGGCTGGTGAAGCGAAGGGAGTAGAAAGTGCCCACAAAAGCTGCGATGCTTTGGCACACATGTATGCAAAACCATATACTACGTATGATGAACTGATAAATATAATTCATAGATACGTTTTTCATTTATCAGAAAGAGGGGGCAGTTTTTAAACTGCCTTTTTTATTGCCATGACCATGATAGCTTATAAGCTTTGTTCAAAACAGTTTTATTTGATCCATGTTTGAAGGTAACTTCTGCAAGCTATTATAGCTGGTTGCGATAATGATAGTAGGGGATAGACCATCTTTTTGGGCTAGCCTGAACCAGTTGTTCATTAATCAAATGACATGGCAACAAGGCAATTGCCCGTTGTTGCTTGACCAGTTGCAAAATCATTTCTAAAGAATCAATTTCAATCAGATCATTCTGGTTGGGAAACAATTTACAGGTTAATTGGCGAAAAGGACAGGAATAGTCAGAATTAATTGCAATTGGTAGCTTGCTATTAATTGACGGCTTTCCTTGTAAAAAAGTTGCTGTAAGCTGGTCTTCCTTGACTAAAGAATAGTTTGGCAGTGTAGTCGGTGTAAAGGATAAAACCACATCGAATTCTTTACGAGCCAGAATGTCTTGAAATTGATCAGTCTTTTTAATGGTTACATCATAATGGTCAAGTAGAAAGTTATCTTTCTGATTGAGTAGGTAGTCAAAGAGGAGTTCTGAAGAAAGCATTTGAGGCTGGCGGTCAGCTAGTTTGTCCTTGAGTGCGTCGAGATTGTGCAGGGCAGATACAGTAAATTTATAAACTTGCTCCCCATTTGTAGTTGGACGAATACCCGAATTGGATCTAATAAAGAGTGGAGTATTTAATTCCTTTTCCAACGCCTGCAAACGTGCAGTAAGGTTGGATTGGGAGTAACCTAGTTCTTTTGCAGCCTTGTTTAGCGACTGTGTTTCATAAATGGTTTGATAAATACTAAGGTCGTTAAAATTCATTTTTTCTCCTATCTTTAAAGATGATAACACAATCATGATTTTGAATTATGCACAACAGCTTGAAGGTCATATACTTGGCCTATCAATAAATATTAAAGGAGAAAAATAATGATGACAAAGAAAATAGGAATTAATGGTTTTGGCCGGATTGGTCGTTTAGCTTTACGGCGCATGTATGAAGTGGGTAATGACGATCTTGAACTTGTTGCCATCAATGATTTAACTTCACCAGCAATGCTTGCACATTTGTTAAAATATGATACCGCACATGGCAAGTTTGATCACGATGTTGAAGCGACTAAAGATGGTATTGTAATTGATGGCAAAAAAATTCCCGTTTATGCGGAGGCAGATGCACAGAATATTCCCTGGGTTCAAAATGATGGAGTAGAAGTAGTGTTAGAATGTACTGGTTTCTATACCTCTAAGGAACGGGCGCAAGCGCATTTGAAAGCTGGTGTAAAAAAAGTCCTCATTTCTGCTCCGGCCGGAAATATTAAGACGATTGTCTATAATGTCAATGATGACATTCTGGCTGCCGATGACCAGATTGTTTCAGCAGGGTCATGTACGACCAATTGTCTGGCTCCTCTTGCTAAGGCAATGAACGATGAGTTTGGTATCCAAACGGGAACAATGACGACTTTCCATGCTTATACGACATCGCAAATGTTACAAGATAGTCCAGATCGTAATGACAACATGCGTAATGCCCGCGCTGCTGCACAGAATATTATTCCGCATTCAACTGGTGCAGCTAAGGCTATTGGATTAGTAATTCCTGAATTGCAAGGTAAGCTGACGGGAATTGCTCAGCGGCTCCCAGTAATTACTGGTTCATTAACAGAATTAGTAGTCGTTTTGCAGCAGCCTGTGACGGTAAGTAGCTTTAATGACAGCATAAAAAAACACACCATTGATAACGTATCCTTTGGTTATAATGATGATGAAATTGTTTCGTCGGATATTATTGGTACAGAATTTGGCTCAATTTTTGACCCCACAATTACCCAGATTGCCAATGGTCCTGCGGGCAGTCAGGTTGTTAAGGCTTATGCCTGGTATGATAATGAATCAGGCTTTGTGGCACAAATGATTCGAACTTTAACCAAATTGGCTTGTTTATAAAAAGACTAAGCAAACGAGTCCAAAAGAACCCAGCTTTCAACTTGAAGCTGGGTTTTTGGTGTAAGTGTATTTAAGGACTTAAACGGAATTAGTTATTCCACGGAGCAGCGAGCATGGCCTGCACTGTTTGCTTGATGTTGGTGCTACTGGCAATCATCGAAATGACTGAGGCACCGGCTGCGCCGGTTTGCGCAATGGCAGGAAGGCTCTCTACGGTGATACCGCCAATGGCAACAATCGGCCGGTTCGTTTGTTCCACTAACTGGGTCAGGCCACTAAGGCCGATTTCGGGATCGGCGTCGTCTTTAGATTGGGTGGCAAAAATCGGCCCACTACCGTAATAATCGATGCCACCTATGTGGTCGCCTTGAATGATTTCAGCCGGGGTTGAACAAGAATAACCGACCATCATTTGCTCGTGAACTGCTGCGACAACCTGCTCGATGACCTCATCGCTTTGTCCCACGTGGATACCTTCGGCACCAATTGCTCGGGCTAAGTCTACGTCATCATCAACAAAGAAAGGCACGTGATATTGCTGGCAGAGCTCATGTAATTGGCGAGCCAGCGGTAGACGTGCTGCGGCCGCCAAAGTTGATCCGGGCCCCTTGTCACGAAATTGGTAGGCGGTAATACCAGCTTTTAAGGCTTCTTCAACTAGTCCTGGTAGTGTTTTGCCGGCAGGGACATCTTGAGATCCACAAATAAAGTAAGCGCGTAACAACTGGGAATTGAATTTTTGCATAGTTTCTCCTTTTACTTGGCCCAGTGGTTAAGTGGTCCATGCCCGTGGCCAACCTGGATAGTTTGCTCAATTGTCCGGCTGACGTATTTCTTGGCGCTTTCGATTGCATCTTGTAGATTGTGACCCAGAGCTAGCTGAGCAGTAATTGCCGCTGCTAGGGTATCACCGGTCCCATGTGTGCGTTCTGTTTGCTTGCGCGGACTGCTGACCCAAAAGCTTGAGCCATTGCTAAGCAGGGCATAATCCCGAACAGTGTTATGACTAGCGTGACCACCTTTAATTAAGACGTTTTGGGCGCCCAGCTCTTGCAGGCTGTGGGCTAGATCAGGATACTGGGCCTCACTTTCGGCTCTAAGTCCCGTTAGAACCTCTGCTTCGGGTAGATTAGGTGTCACTAGGTTGGCCAGCGGTAGCAGTTCGTCCTTGACCGTGGCTACTGCAGCTGGCTCCAATAATGGCGCGCCGCCCTTGGCTACCATCACTGGGTCAACGGTCACAGGTCCAAAATTGTATTTTTGCAGGTTGAGGGCAACTTGGTGGACATGATTAGCATCGCCCAGCATGCCGGTCTTGCACGCGCGAATCTTAAAGTCAGCGGCTAAAGCAGCAAACTGTTCATCCACCATGTCGAGTGGCATTAAGTAAGAGTCCTGCACGCCTAGTGTATTCTGAGCGGTCACAGCGACGACCACTGCGGTGCCAAAGACCCGCTGCATCTGAAAGGTTTTAAGATCTGCCATGATGCCGGCACCACCACCTGAATCAGTGCCAGCAATAGTAAGCACTTGGGGAAAGGAATTGACTTGGTCATTCATGATAATTCTCCTTAATCAAAACGTGCGATTTGGTCAAAGTCAGTGGTTTGAAGCTTATTTAGGTAGTCCATCAAATGACTTCCAAAAGTTCCAGGACCCAGAGTTGGTTGATCTAGGGCTAATTTTTCGCCGGTAGCGGCAAAAATCAATGTGGCCGCTTGTGCTGCTGCATAGGGGTCGTCACAGACGGCCGCAAAGGCTGCGACAATACTGGACAGCATATCCCCGGAACCAACATGAGCTTGAAAGAGCGGAGTACCATTATAGATGTGTGCAACTGTTTTACCGTCACTGATTGTATCAGTGGCCCCACTGACAATGACCACAGAGTGGAACTTAGTCGCCGTTTGCTTAGTAATTTGGTCCAGGTTGCCAGAACCGGTTCCTGCATCGATTCCGTGGGCCTTCCAGTCAAAGCTCCCAAGAGCAGCGATTTCGCCTGCATTGCCGCGAATAATGCTGACTGGGAATGATTCTAGTAGGTCCAGGGCAGTTTCTAAACGGTAGTGAACAGCACCAACAGCAACGGGATCAAGCACCACGGGCTTGTGGAACTGGTTGGCCAGGGTCCCAATAGTGCGCATTTGGATAACCTGTTCTTTAGTTAGTGTACCCAAGTTTATGGTCACACTACCGGCCATCTTGACCATTTCCTCAGCTTCAGCGACTTCTTTACTCATGATGGGGGATGCCCCAATTGCATTTAGGGCGTTGGCGACGTCTTGAACGGTAACGAAATTGGCCACGTTTAAAACTACGGGATTTTGTCCGCGTACCTTATTAAGCATATCTATCTGCATATTTTTTCTCCTTGAAAAAGCAGAGAAGTACCCAAACCTAGCTTCAAGCAAATAAAAAAGCTTTGACACATTGGTGTCAAAGCATAATCGTATTTGACACGTTCCTACGCAAGAATTAGCTTACAGGTTCAAAGGGTCTGAACTTAACTTTCATCTCAGCCTAAAAGGCACCCCTCGTGTTAACACTTTCATTATAACGACTTTGAAAGCGGTTGGCAACAACTAGGTTGGGTTACTGCTTTTCATAGGCTACTGCCAATCACAAAAGGACTAACTCCTGATGTGCAGCAGGAGTTAGTCCTCAGTTAAAACTTATTAAGTTGTTCTAATTTTGCAGTTCACATTTATCAAAATGTACTTTCTGGCTAAAACTTTATTCCAAATCTAACAATAGCTCGTTTTGCTTAACTTCATTTTTAGCCATTACGTTAACTTCATGATAATTTTTGCTATTAGTGACGACAATTGGAGTGGTTGTTTTTAAGCCAGCTGCTTTAATTTCTTTGATGTTAAATTTAACCAGTGGTTGGCCAGCCTTAACCTGGTCATCTTTCTTCACCAGCGTTTCGAAGCCTTTGCCATCCATTTGAACGGTATCCATGCCAATGTGAATTAAAAGTTCGGCACCATTATCGGTTAATAAGCCAATCGCATGACCGGTTGGAAAGACCATTTGAACTGTGGCATCAGCTGGTGCCACAACTTCACCTACACTAGGTTCAATCGCAACACCCTTACCCATCGCACCAGAAGAAAAGACTTCATCTTTAATATCTGTTAACGGAATAACCTGGCCAGTTAAGGGACTTACTAAAGTTTCTGCTCTAGTTTGTAGCGTTGCTTTTGCTTGTCCACTAGTTTTTGTTTGTGGTGCTGCGGCAGCAACAGCTGCTGTTTGAGGCTGATCGTTAATGCCGCCCCATAGCAAAGTGAAAATGGTGGCCAAAACAAAGGCTACAACGTCACCGATTAAAGAGATGCCAAAACCTTTACTAATAAAGGTTGGAATCGTTAAAACGCTGACTAAGCCAACCGTATTAGCATGAACGCCAGAAGCGGCCACAATTGCACCGCCAATACCACCCGCAATCGTTGCGCAGTAGAAAGGCTTTTTCATTTTTAAAGTGATACCGTAAACAGTTGGTTCAGTAATTCCGAAAATTGAGGTAATAGTGTTTGAACCTGCTAAACCCTTCATTTTTTCATCTTTAGTTTTTAAAAAGACGGCGAAGGCAGCACCAGCTTGGGCTAAAACAGCAGGTAATAGAATTGGAACTAACGGGTCATAACCCCATTTAGTCAAATTGTTCATCATGACTGGTACAAATGCCCAGTGGACCCCAAAAATCACGAAGACTTCCCAGAAACCGCCTAAAACGAAACCGGAGATAATTCTGGTATTCTTGTATAAGAAGAGCACCAGGTTGGCTAGGGCATTACTGATAGCAGTACTAATCGGTCCTACTACGATAAAAGTTAAGGGCACTAAAATCATTAATACGCAGAGTGGGGTCAAAATATTGCGCACCGATTCATGCCAAAACTTGTTAAATAGTGGTTCTAAATATTTTTGTAAGAAAACAACCAACAAGATGGGAATTACCGTACTGGTATAAGTGGTTGGAATAATTGGAATCCCAAAAAAGTTAATGGCGGTTTTGGCGGAAGTAAGTGCAACCATTGTTGGATATACTAGCGCCGCAGCGATTGAAACCGTAACAAACTGGTTGACCTTCAACTGCTTTGCGGCAGTAAATGCTAAAACAATTGGCAGGAAGTAGAAAATGCCGTCAGCGGCTGCGTACCAAACCTGGTAAGCACCAGTATTTGGCGTCATCCAATGTAGAACGACAAACAGCGAAAGTAAGCCCTTTAAGATACCGGCACCGGCCATTGCACCTAAAAATGGCGTAAACGATCCGGAAATAAAACTGACAAAAGCATCAAAGGCGCCTTTAGCAGTCAATTTCTTTTTATCTCCGGCAACAGTTTCTGCTTCATCACCGGCACCAAGCCGTGGCACCTGGGCGATCAGCGCATCGTAAACCTCGCCTACGTTGTTACCAATTACAACTTGGTATTGTCCACCGGCCTGCACCACCGTAACGACACCATCCAAGGCCTCAATAGCTGCCTTATTAGCTTTACTTTCGTCTTTTAAAATAAATCTAAGTCTAGTTGCACAATGCCAGGCGGTCTTAATATTTTGTTCTCCCCCAACATTTTCCAAAATTTGCTTGCTTAATTCTTCGTAAGCCATTTTTTCCTCCTAAATAATAAAAACCCGTCAAAGCAAAAGACTAAAATTTGCAATAAATCCTAGCAATCACAATTAACGGGTTAATGCCTGATCGAATCAGTAACACACCAAATTAATGATTATTCACTTATGTGGCAAGGGGTCACATGCCATTTTGTAAAAATCTGCTCTCCGTTACCTGTAGTTCCTAATCACCACTCATTCTGATTAAGGCAAAGAAAAAACCTACCTTCTGGAAGTACTCGTACATCAAAAGATAGGTTAATGCCCAAATTTAATCGGTAACACACCTTTTATACTAGATATTATAGGTCTTGCTGTAAACGTTGTCAACAATGAATTTGGACGGTAAAATTTGAACTATTCCTTGTTGTAGTCGAGTTAAATGCGCTAGCAGTCAAAGATTGCCCCAAAAGGCAGACTGGCGTAAACTGAAGCCATTAGGAGCAAGGAGAAAAGATGATGGCAGAATTTACGGACCAATTACAGGCGGCGACTAGTAGTTTATGGCAAAAAAGCCAGGATCACCCCTTTGTCAAAGAGTTAGCGAGCGGGGAACTGCCACTGGAGAAGTTTCGTTTTTATTTGTTGCAGGATCGGTATTATTTAGACGAGTTCACCAAGTTCCACCAACTAATTGCGGCAACGGCTGAGGACCAGCAGTTAGCTGACTTCGTGCGGGCACGAGCCCAGGACTTAAGGGATACGGAAATCAAGGTACGTGAACAATTTTTTCAAGAATTAGCAATCACGTCGGAAGAAGTATTAAAGACACCGATTGCGCCGACGGCCTATGCTTATGTTAATCACTTGTATCAAACTTTAGCAACGGCTGGTCTTGGTCCGGCAGTGGCGGCCATCGTACCTTGTTATTGGCTCTATCAGGAGATTGGTAAATCGCTGGCTGACACTAATTCACCTGTTACTTATTATCAGGAATGGATTGATACCTATGAAGCTGACTGGTATCAAGTTAACGTGGCCAAGGTGTTGGCCCTGACCAACCAGCTGGCCGACCAGGCAACAAAACATGAGCGGCAAGGGATGCAGGACGCCTTCATTCGCAGCAGCTACTATGAATTGCAGTTTTGGCAAATGGCCTATGAAGAAGAGGACTGGAACTAACACCTGAAAAGTAATGTGCTGATACAAATACAAGAGCCCCTCAGCCTGTTAGTAGCTGAAGTGACCAGATTAAGTCCCTTTGATATAGTTGCTTAGAAGATGGCAAATTATTAAGTTAAAGCATAAAACACCAAAAGACCGCAACCCACTAATGTTGAATTGCGGTCTTTTGACTAAATTTGCGCTAGCGCTTCATCAATCGGAATAGTTCCTTCATGCATGGGGATTACTTTGTTAATCAAGTTGTCGTGGTCTGGAATTGCAGCAAGGACACGGGCAACATCGCTAATTGAATTATTACCAGCTGCTTGAACATTTAGGGCAACTGTCCCAGTTGCCGGTGTTTCGGTAAGACTACCCGGCTGTAAGATGGTGTAATCCAAGTCGGTTTGATGGATTAGCCAGTTGTCGGCCAAGTACTTGCCTAAGTAGTATTCACGGATAGTATTCTCCTCCCAAAAGCTTGGGTTTAAAGAACCATAACCACTAAGCATGATATAGCGGCTAATATGGTTGAGTTGCGCCGCTTGCATCGTTTTAATGGCACCGTAGGTATCAATCTCTAAGACGTCGCTGCCGCGGGATCCGGCGACAAAGTAAAGGGCATCTTGCTGACCAATTTTGTCTGCGATTTCGTCAGCCGGTGCGTGGAGGTCGAGTGGTACTTTCGTCAGTTGCAATTCCTTGAGGGAGTCAAAGTGACGGGCACCAGCAGTAACTTGATGGCCGCGTTTAACTAATGCTTGACATAATTCTTGGCCTACCCGGCCGCTAGCCCCAACTACAAAAACTTTCATAAGATCTCCTTTGACTATAGTCAAATCATGGAATATTTACTTTACTATAACAGCTTATCGTAATGGTTGCTTACTTAAGGATTCCCCAAAACTGTCAAAAAAGCGGAAACAGCCGCCTCTAAAGTTGACTATTTCCGCTTAGTTTCATACTTACTTGGTGCTAATCCGTTCTTCATGCCAGGACAAGATCATCTTGCTGATGGCAGTAGCCACGTTGCGGTTTTTAAGGAGCGGCCCATGCGAATAAGTTCCGATGAAATTGCGGTAGCGTAGTCCCTCAACTCCATCTTGCGGGTTATTGCCGTAGCCTGCAATCATCTTGCCCAGCGGTTCCAATAAGTCTTGGTCGTCGAAGTAGGTCTGGCCAGAGTGATTTTCAAAGGCCGTGACTTCGCCCCATTCACTCAGATAGCGAGTGTCTCCAATCATCCGCTTGTCGGCCTTGAAGACTGTATGGAAGGGCAGGATGTCTAAACCCTTAATGGTAACCCCGGAGTTGGTCTTGTAATATGTGCCTACCAGTTGGTAGCCACCGCAAACACCAAGCATTGGTCGACCTGCCTTGATGTAGGCGCTCAAGGTTTCCTTGTGGCGCGGCAAGTCTTTTGCTACCACGGTTTGTTCAAAGTCTTGGCCGCCTCCGAAGAAGACAAAGTCATAATCAAAGGCGTTAAACGGGTCGCCCAAAGAAATATTGGCAACCTGACTTGAATAGCCCTGTTTTTTTAGCCAAAACTGAATAATCTTGACATCACCGGAATCGCCGTAAGTATTCATTAGATCTTCGTATAAGTAAGCAATTTTAATTGTCTTGTCTGCCATTATGCACCTGCCTCTAATATCTTGTTAAAGTATAGCTTAAAGGTTGGCCATGGGCAAAAGATAATTATTTTGTATCTTGCTGAGCGGCAAAATGGTTAATTGGGCCATACATAGACCCAACTTCAATCGGATGGGCAATGGCCTCATACGTGAACTTCTTGGCAATCTTGATACTATCGATAATTGTGTTCCCCTTGGCCAGCTCAGCTGCAATCACGGCTGATAAGGTATCACCGGTGCCGTTGATGCGGTCGGTGTTAATGAAAGGCTTAGTAAATTCATAAAATTGACCATCTGCTGCTAGCAGGATATCGGTTACCTGATTTTGGGTTTTGTCGTCATGGCGGCCCTTCATCAGCACGTTTTTAGCCCCCATGGCCTGCAACTTCTTAGCCCCCTGGTGAATTTCGTCCTTGTCAATGAGTTCGAGGCCGGTTAACTTTTGTTGCTCATAGAAATTCGGCGTGATGATGTCGGCTAGGGGCAGTAAGTCATCCAAAAAGGCCTGGTAGGCATCGTCATCGAGCAACGTATCGCCATGCTTGGTCATGATGACCGGATCAAGGACAATCTTGCCCATCTGGTACTTTTGTAGGTTGCTAGCAACACAGGCAATTACCTCTTGGTTGGCTAGCATTCCGGTCTTCAGTGCGTTGATTTTGAAGTCCTCGTTGAGTACGTCGAATTGTTTTTGAATAAAGGGGATTGGCATTACCTCTTGAGCAAAGATGCCGGTTGTATTGCCAGCAACAGCAGCGGTTAGCAGGCCCATTCCGTAAACTTGTCGGGCATAAAATGAATGTAGGTCAGCCGTCATGCCAGCGCTGCCGTCACTGTCATTGCCGGCAATTGTCAAGGCAATAATTTCTTTTTTCACTAATAGTCCTCCTTTTAAGGTATACATTATGCCTTAGTATAACGTAAATAAGTGCAATGAGATAATTATTTCTTGTAAAAGTAGGGCTAAATAGTAAAATTATTATGAATCGCTTTCTTAGAAGGGAAACATTATGGCGAAAAACTACATTATGGCAATTGACGAGGGGACTACCTCTACGCGGGCAATGATCATTGATCATCAAGGCCACAAGGTTGCCTCAGCCCAACGGGAATTTCCGCAGTATTTCCCTGAGCCGGGCTGGGTTGAGCACAGGGCCGAAGAGATTTGGCACGCAGTTCAAACCACTATTGCTAATGCAATTATTAATTCAGGTATTCGTCCTGAGCAGATCCAAGGGATCGGCATTACCAACCAACGAGAAACAACCGTCATCTGGGATAAGAAAACGGGTAAACCGATTTATAATGCAATTGTTTGGCAGTCCCGGCAAACGACAGATCTGGCTGAGCAACTTAAGGCGGCCGGTCATAGCGACCTGATCCATAAAAAAACGGGCTTGATCATCGACCCGTATTTTAGTGCGACCAAGATTCGCTGGATTTTAGACCATGTTGAGGGCGCGCAAGAGCGAGCTGAGCAGGGTGAACTGCTCTTTGGGACAATTGACAGCTGGCTACTATGGAAGTTAACTGACGGTGAGGTCCACGTTACGGACTACACCAATGCTTCAAGAACAATGCTCTTTAATATTCATGAGCTAAAGTGGGATGAAGATATCCTCAACTTGCTCAATATTCCGGCGCAAATGCTACCAGAGGTTAAGTCCAGTTCGGAAGTCTATGGTTATACCAGAGCCTATACCTTTTTTGGGGGAAAAGTACCTATTTGCGGTATTGCGGGCGATCAGCAAGCAGCCTTGGTTGGCCAGCTTGCGCTGAAGAAGGGCATGGTCAAAAACACTTATGGAACAGGTTCTTTCATTGTAATGAACACTGGCGAGGAGCCGACCGAATCGGACAACAACCTATTAACTACGATTGCTTACGGCATTAACGGTCATATTTCTTATGCGCTTGAGGGGTCAATCTTTGTCTCAGGTAGTGCTGTGCAGTGGTTGCGTGATTCGATGCAGATGATCAAAACAGCCGCAGAATCGGAAAGGGCTGCCGCCGCGTCCAAGTCTGCAGACGAGGTCTTTGTTGTTCCTGCTTTTACCGGACTGGGTGCACCGTATTGGGACTCAGAAGCGCGAGGGGCGGTTTTTGGGATTACCCGCGGCACAAGTAAGAATGACTTCATCAAGGCCACGTTGCAGTCTCTGGCCTATCAAACGCGGGATGTAGTTGACACGATGCAAGACGATTCAGGTATTAAAATTCCGACCTTGCGGGTTGATGGTGGTGCGTCCAACAATGATTATCTGTTGCAGTTTCAAGCCGATATTTTAGGAATTAAAATCGAGCGGTCAAAAACACTCGAGACGACCTCAATGGGTGCAGCCTTTTTGGCCGGACTAGCGACCGGCTACTGGAAAAATGTTGACGAGTTAAAAGATATTTTTGTAATTGGTAAGACCTTTGAGAGCAAGATGGGTTCAGCCGAGCGTGACCACCTGTACCAAGGTTGGAAAAGCGCAGTCAAGGCAACCCAATTATTTGCCCGCGACCAGACCGATAAGTGAGATAATAAAAGTATGAGGGGTGAGTAAGATGGCACATGATCGCATTGTTAAGATGGACGGTCCGCTAAACTTTAGGGATGTTGGCGGCTACCAGAATGAAGCTGGTCAGGCAGTTAAGTGGAATAAGATTTACCGGTCAGATTCACTCAGTAGACTAACGTCAACTGACCAGGATAAGCTAGTAGAGCTCCGGGTTACAGTTGATTGTGACTTGCGCTCGCAATATGAAAAACACTCTGCGCCTGATATGCTCTGGCCTGATGCTCGCCTCGTTGATGTGCCAGTCTACTCCGAAAAGGCGGATGATAGTCAAAACGACCACCGGATATACCGTTTGATCCACCATATTCCAGACTTAAGCGGTAACTTTATTGGGCGCATCTACCAACAGACCCTGCTTAACTCCCACAGTCGAAAGATGTTCGCGGAGATTTTTACCGAATTGCTGAATTTGCCGCAAGATCAGGCCTTAGTCTATCACTGCAGCGCCGGTAAAGATCGGACGGGGATGGTTTCGGCCTTAATCTTGATGGCCCTGGGCGTGGATGATGATACGATTGCTAGGGACTATTTGCTAACTAATAAGCTCTATGACTTTGCAGCCTCCCGCCAGTTGCCGAGCAATGATGAAATTTCCCGAATGATTGCGCAGATGAACCTTACTAGAGGTGAGGGGGACGCTATTCTTGGTATTACGGAGACCATCCGTGGCGGTTGGGGCGACTTTGCGAGTTTCTTTACCAAGACTCTGGGCTTTAGCACGGAAGATTTAGCTAAATTGCGCCAGCTGTATTTGGAATAATTAAAGCGTAATAATTAAAAAAGAAAGACTGCAGTTGCAGTCTTTCTTTCGCTATGCTGAAGTTAATCAGTTAGCAACTTCTGTTTGACATATTGTTGGTAAAGATAATTTTCCCGGTTGACAATATCTAACGTTTGAATGGTGTCAATTTCAAGTTGAGGGTCGGAGCTCTCCTCCGTCCATCCATGGTCTTTGCCATACTCTTTTTGGTCAATAGTTATTTGATCAGAATCAACAGCAACGATTTTACCGTTTTCGATGTAGTCATCTTCTGAGGCTTCAATCGTAACATAAAAGTTGTGGTCACGGCAGTATTCTAGAATTGTATAAATGTTGTCCTTAGGCACAGTATCATACACCTTTTGTAAATTTAGCGGATCGAACTGGTTGTGCGCTTTGAGATAGTCAACATAAAAAGTAAATAATTTGGTAGAACGATTAGCGCATTTGATATATTCAATTTCATCTTTTTTGTAGAGAACATAGCTATCTACACTACCATAATCGCAATTAATGATTTGGAAAATATAGTATTGATCGAGTTCAGCAAGCAGATAACCATGCATACAGGTGCCATTTGTATCAAATTTGCCATAGACTTCTAAGAGAATATCCTTATTTAAGTAGGTATTCCAATCTTTTCTCATAATTTTCAAGCTAATTCACCTCTATTTCTGCTTGAGATATTGCTGGTAAAGGTAGTTATCCCTGCAAACAAGGTTAATTTTTTGGATATCAGCAATCTTAATCGGGTTTGTCCGCGGCACTACTGTAGCGTTCATTTCGTAATCTTCAAAGTATTCAGCTTGGTCGATGGAAACGGCTTGGTCACTGACCGCTATAATCCGGCCAACTTCTAGAAAATCATTTTCAGCTTCCGCAATCGTAACGTAAAAATTGTGATCACGACAGTATTCCAAAATAGCTATCAGGCTCTTTTGAGGAAGACGATTGTAGACGGTTTGCAGGTTTAGTTGGTCAAATTGGTTAATTTTTTGTAAGTAATTAACGTAAAAAGCGCATGTCTTAAGATGGCGGTCATCACATTCGATTTTGGAAATTTCAGCCTTTTTATGGAGGCTATAACTATCTAAGCAGCCATCTCTATCGATCTCTTGAAAGATATAATACTCTCCTAGATTGGCAAGCAGATACCCAACTGCAAATGACTCGTTAGTGGTGAATTTTTCATAAATTCCCAATAAAGTTTTTTTGTTCAGGTAGTCATTCCAGTTTTCTGGCTTAATTATCATCTTTAATGCTCCTTTGCTTGTGCATAGTGGTTAGGTTGACGATAGAGGCTCAAGTTCTACAGTAAAGTTAATTTAGTGTAGCAGCGCTGTGACTTTAGGCTAGCCAAATAAGCTGTCTAAAAGTACAGCTTTTGAGCAAGATAATTAAGGGAAACTATGTTAGACCAAATATTTTAATATCGTTTTTCATGATATTACTCCTGGTTGAAATTGTTGATATGATAGTTCGATCATAACATAAGCACATAAATTTTAATATTATTTTTTAACTAAAAACCGCCAAATCGAAATTTAGCGGTTTAGTGTTTAAAGACCTAGCTGCTGGCGTAAAGTTAGGGCGTCAGGATCATTACCTAGACTGCTTAAGGCCGCTGGTAAACCTAAGATGGGCTTACCATCACGGTCTGGTGTGGTCTGACCATGAGTCAAGGAACTCAAAATGGCTTCGTTGACAATATCGACGGTGATGCGGAAGTAACGGTCAATCTGGTCATCGGTAATAGCCTGAATTGTAGTTAGCTCGTGTTCAGGGAAGTGGCTGACCCGGTTGGCAGTTGAGAAGGCGAGGGTAATTTCACCACTACCATTTCCGCTAAAGGAGCCAGAGCGGGTAATACCGATGCTGGAGCGCTTGGCCAACCGTTTTAACTGCCGTGAGTTAAAGGGAATATCGGTGGCAATAATGGTAATAATGCTCCCCTTTTCCTTACTTGCTTGGATTTGCTGAAACTTTTTACCGATTGGCCGGCCGTAGATGTTCAAGTCTTGGCTCAAACCGAAGTTGGACATGACCAAGGCGCCCATGGTGAAAGTCTGACCATCGATTAGGACTTGGCGTGAAGCTGAACCGATTCCGCCCTTAAGCTGGTAGCAGCGCATGCCGGTGCCACCGCCCACACCTCCTTCGGCAAATTTGGTGCTAGCATTAACAAAAGCCGCGTCGACGTCTGCTTCGGTTACACCTAGGTCACGGAGATGGTTGATACTACTGTCATTGCATTCCATGATCAGTGGATTAACACTACCCGTTGAAAGGCCAATTTCGGGGTTTTCAGCCAGCATTCTTTTGACTAAAGCCATTGAAGCGGTGCCGACACTCAGAGTGTTGGTTAATACCAGCGGAGTTTCAATCGTCCCCAATTCCTCGACTTGGACCAGACCGGTGCTTTTGCCGAAGCCGTTGATGACGTGGGCTGCAGCTGGCATTTTTTCACGAAAGATGTTGTCCTGACAAGGCTTAATCACGGTCACACCGGTTCTCAGGCGGTCGGTGACAATGGTTTTGTGGCCGACCGTGATACCAGCAACGTCGGTGATTAGGTTATTTGGTCCGGTTGGTGCATCGCTAAGTGCGAATAATAGTGGTTTGTGCAGTCCCATTTTTCTACCTCTTTTTTTAAAAATTAAGCTTGATGTGATGACGATGATTTGCCTCGCGGTCGCCAAATGCGTACGATCCGCCAGCAAAGCAGTAGCAGGAAAATAACGGTGAAGCCCATAATTAACTTGCTAATCAGGTTCGTATTTTGGAAAAACTGGGGTCGGGCGGCAGACCGCACGCGGTTAAGCACCTGGGCTCCTTTTTTGGCAGGGATAATTGTACGTTTTTTCTTGTTAATTAGCTGCATCTTATCAGTTAGTTCCATGGCCTGCAAGTTTTTCTTTGTAGCTTTGACCTGGCTAATCAGGTCGCCCTGAACAACTGTCCGGTGTTCGCCGTAGCCGTATTTAGAAGTATTAAAGTCAGAGCAGGTAATTAAGGTTATCATGCTCTTTTCTTTAACATTATTTTCAACCTCGACTTGATTAGGTTTGATGGCAAAAGAAATCCGGTTGATCTGGTAAGCATAGATGTGATGCAGATCAGTTACGTAGATTCGGTCGCCACGTTTAGCCAGGTGCAGATTATCTAAGACTGCAGGACCATGAGCGCCCATATAGTGGCCAGCCAAAACGTAGTTGTTGCCCCCGCCCATTACCCGGTCGGGCAGACAAGTAACAACGCCATAGGCCAAATTTTGGTTTTGGTCGCCATAACCAGCAAAAAGGGGGTTATGAATGTTGACCGCAGGAATTGCCAGGCGGCCAATGGCATAGGCTTTTTGCCGTTTGGCTTGCAAAATTTTACTAGTACTGATGGAGGCCGTTTTACTGGCGTCATAGCTAGTTTTACGTCGTTTGTTGGCATCTATCTGGTTAACCGTTAAGCCGCTACTAGCCTGTTCAGTATTTTGCTGCAAAAGGTAAGATGTGCCAAAGCTTGATCCCAAAAAGATCAGGGTAACGCCAAGGTAAAAGAGAGTAGCCCAAAGGAGCACGCGAGTAGTCGCGTACAGTTTATTTTTAAGTGAGTGTGGTGCTTTGACTGTGGTCATTTATACTAGCGTCCTTATTAAAACACTGATTTCACATTAACCAGCTAGCAGTTAGCCGTTAGCTGCTCTTCTAGTAATTAAGCGAAGTAAAACACTGACTAAAAATAAATAATTAAGTATTGAAATCGCTTAAATAATAATTTATAATTCTAGGTGTAAATGAGTGTGTTACTGATTCGATCAGGCATTAACCTATGGATAAGGCTTTTCTTGTAGTCCATAGGTTTTTTTATTGAAAGAGGGAGTGTTGTGGATGAAATTTATTAAGAATTTTAACAATAATGCTGCTCTGGTGTCGGATGAATCTGGGATTGAATGGGTCGTGATTGGTAATGGGATTGGCTTTGGTAAGAAGCCGAATGATTCCATTGATGAAGCCAAAATCACTCACCGCTTTGTTGCTGTTAAGAAGAATATCAAGATGATTGACAGCGTTAGTAACATTGACGAACGGACGTTATCGTTGGCAACTGACGTCATTGAACTAGCTTCAAATAAGTTGCAAGTTAAGTTTTCTGATTATCAATACCTGGTTCTTGCAGATCATATTGACTTCATGCTCAAAAGAGCGGATGAAGGTCTTGATTTAGGTCAAGCCACGGTCAGATGGGAAATGAATAAGTTATTTCCTAAAGAGTATTCTACCGCAAAAGCGGCGTTGAAGTTGATTGAAAAAAAGACAAGTTTAGCTTTTTCTAATTCTGAAGAAATTTATTTAACTTATCACTTCATTAACGCGGCTTCAAACCAGACCAAAATTCAAGACACGATCAAAATAACCAAGTTAATTCAAGGAGTTATCAACATTATTGAATATCAGTATGGCCTGCAACTTGATACTGAGTCCTTTAATTTCAACCGCTTCATGACTCACTTGAGGTCATTCATGGTACGCCACCTCTACGATACTGGTGCAGATTCTGCTGGTAGTGAGCTTGATGAGTCTTTACTTGAATTAATGCGGGCGAAGTATCAGAAAGCATACAAGACGGCCTTAAAGATCGGCGCTTATTTATCTAAACAGGCTGGTTGGGACTTACAACCTGATGATGAGGTTTATCTAACGCTCCATATCTGGCGGGTAACGCACAGGCAGCGGGATGATAAAGTTCAAAAGAAATAGTCCTATAAGTAAATAGTTGTTACAAATATTAAGGTAATGGTTGACGGCAGGGGAACTGGCGGACGACTACTTAGCTTAGAATAAAGAAGGGAAGTCAATTGATGACTACGAACAATTTTCCTAAAGGTTTTTTATGGGGTGGCGCTACAGCGGCCAACCAACTTGAAGGTGCTTACCAAGCAGGTGGCAAGGGCTTATCCTTACCAGATGTATTACCTGGGGGCAAAGACCGGATGGCTATCATTAATGAACCGGATTTCGACTTTACCATCGATCCGCAGCGGGTTTACCCTAACCACGTTGGTATTGACCACTACCACCACTTTAAAGAAGACATCAAGCTGTTTGGTGAAATGGGCTTTAAGTGTTATCGTTTCTCAATTGCTTGGTCACGGATCTTCCCGCAGGGTGATGAAGAAACACCTAACGAAGCGGGGCTTAAGTTCTACGATGCCGTAATTGATGAGTGCTTGAAGTATCAGATTGAACCGATAATTACTATCTCGCACTATGAATTGCCAGTCCACTTGATTAAGGAGTATGGCGGCTGGAAAAACAAAAAATTAATTGCCTGCTATGAACGGTTTGCCAGAACTGTTTTGGACCGGTACCATGCCAAGGTTAAGTACTGGATGACCTTCAACGAAATTAATAGTGCAGCTCATTTTCCGATTATGAGTCAGGGCTTGACGGTAAGCAATGGAGCAAAGGACAAAAAGAATATTTATCAAGCTTGGCATAATCAATTTGTTGCCAGTTCGAAGGCAGTCAAAATTGGCCACGAGTTAGATCCTAAGTTGCAGATTGGCTGCATGATTCTCTATGCCACTACCTACAGTTTTGATGCTAATCCTAAGAATCAATTGGCCACGCTGCAGGATAACCAGGCTAACAACTTCTTCTGTGCTGACGTGCAGGTTCGCGGTCATTATCCAGCATATACTAAGAGCTTACTTGCGCGCAATGGGGTCAAGCTCAGCGATCTAGACTATACTGCTGACGAGCTGGACTTACTGGCTCAGTATCCGGTTGACTACATTGGCTTTAGTTACTACATGTCTTCTGTCGTTGATGTTACTAATGAAGACCAAGATCGCGTTGCTGGTAACTTGATGGGCGGAGTTAAGAACCCATTCTTAGAGTCGAGTGATTGGGGTTGGCAGATTGACCCTACTGGTCTGCGAATTGCTCTAAATGAGCTGTATGATCGTTATGAAAAGCCCCTGTTTATTGTTGAAAATGGCTTGGGCGCCCTCGATCAACCGGATGAGAACAACTTTGTGGCTGATGACTACCGGATTGACTACTTGCGCCAACACATTGAAGCAATTTCGGCTGCAATTGATGATGGTACTGAGGTCATGGGCTATACTCCATGGGGCTGTATTGACTTAGTCAGTGCCTCAACGGGAGAAATGTCTAAGCGCTACGGGTTCATTTATGTTGATGAAGACGATGCGGGGCACGGAACATTTAACCGGTATAAGAAAAAGTCATTTGCCTGGTATAAACAGGTTATCGCTTCTAATGGAGAGGAGATTGGATAAAATGAAACATAAATTAACGAAAGTATTGGTATTATTAGCGAGTATTTTAAACATCTTTTTTATTACTACTAGTACAGTCCAAGCTAAAAGTAAGAGCACTAAGCCCGTTACAATCTATCTAACCCGGCATGGGGAAACAACTGCTAATGTGATGCACTTGGCCCAAGGCTGGAGCGACTTTACGTTGACGGATAACGGGGTAAAGGGTGCAGAATACTTAGGTAAAGGTCTAAAAGGCGTAAAATTCAAGGCGGCCTATTCAGGTGACTTATCGAGACAAGAAAAAACCGCCCAAGGAGCATTAAAGGCCTCTGGCAACAAGAAAATCAAGGTTAAAATAGACCAGCGCTTGCGTGAATGTAACTACGGCAGCTATGAGGGCCGGTCAGATATCGGTAAGAATGTACCGGAAATTGCCGAATACTATGGTTATGAGAGTAGCGAAGACTTCCAAGCGAAGACGGGTAAACTCTTCCAAAATAAGATGCAGGATGGCTACTATGAGCTTGACCAACAAGACAAACTGAAGAGTGGCTTGCCAATCCAGTACCGGGCAGAAAGTTCACAGGCCGTTCAGAAAAGAATGACCGATTGCCTAACGATGATCGCCAAAAAGCAGCAACGAAAAGGCGGCAACGTCTTGGTAGTTAGTTCAGGAATGGCAATTAATATGTTTTTGTCAACGCAAAATTATCCTTCCTATCAGGGGACGGGCTTAGCTAATGATTCGGTAACTAAGTTAGTTTATCAGAATGGGAAGTTTAAGTTAGCCGGAAAAATTGGTGATTTAAAGTACTTTGATGCTGGCAAAAACGCAAGTAACTAAGTTGCTTTAACAGTGCAGTAGTTGCAATTTACTAAGGTCGCACCCCCGATGTTCAGAACGTCAGGGTGCGGCCTTTTAGTCTGTCTGCTACTAGTTCAACTCGCGAAATAGTGTTTATAAGGTAAAAAAGTGATGTTACTTTTTGGTATTATAGTATATAATATTATGATTGGAGATGTGAAGAATGGAAAAAGATTTTGTTGTCTATCAGAGCAAAGCAAAATTGGTTGGATTGGCATTTTTGAGTTTAATAATGGAAATGGTTTCTTTTTTTAGTTTAATGGTTGGGTTTACATTCACTAAATATATATACGTATTCGGTGGATCAATTGGAATGATTCTTTTTGCCATAGGTGAAGTATTTTTCACCAAGCAACTAGCTAAGGGTAAAGAGTTAGTGGTACTTAATCAAGAAGGATTTTATGACTACAGTAGTGCTATTGCAACTAAAAATATACTTATTTCTTGGAACAATGTTACAAAGATTGAAATAAAAATAGTGACTTCTCAAGACTTAGTTTCTGTCTATCTAAAGAATCCTGACCAAATTCTATCTAAATTACCTTTATTAGCACAAAAGTCAATTCAAACCAATGTAAAGATGGGACTTGGAGAAATTAATATTAACTTAAAAAGTGCTAAAGATTGCTCTAATGACCAATTAGTTGAACAAATGAATTCCTTGCTTGCTGCTGCTAACGGCTAAGTATAAATAGAATATTTCCATAAAAAAAGCCCGATTCCAACGGACTTTTTATTTACTTGCCGTTTTGCGCAAACTGAACAGGACAATAAGCATAAAGTTGAGTAGTAGAGTTAAGCCGGTTGTCCAGAAGACGGTGGCGTAATTGAAGAGTCCTGAAATGGTTGATCCCATGAGGGAGCCAACGACCGAACCGATGGCTTGGAAGGACTGGTTATAACTAAAGATCCGGCCAAAACTTTCAGGCGGCGTATTAAGAGTCAGTACAGTTTGGGCGGCTGGCAACATGCCAGCACTAGCAATTCCCAACAAGAAGCGTAAGGCAGCCAGTACCCAAGGAGAGCTGGTCAAGGCCATGGGGATAAAGAGGATAGCTCCGGCTACCAAGCCCACGCGCAAAATTTTTAGCGGACCAATTTCATCCATCTTGTGGCCGATTTTAGATGCGGCGAGCAGGGTCCCTAAGCCGGGAGTGGCAGCGACTACGCCAGCAACAAAGGCAATGTTGTTGCTATTAGGCATCATTGACTTGACATAGAGCGAGACGATGGGATCAATTGACATGTTGGCCGCTTGCACTAGCAGCGTGGTTACAAACATGGCGATGATCAGCTTGACGTTGGGCAACGTGTGCATAATTTCCTTCATTGGTTTCATTTCCGCACGTGAAACAGGGGTGAATTCTTCTTTGACCAAGAAGGTACTACCGAGAAAGACCAGCAACATCAAAAAGCCCGTAATAAAGAACGGAATCCGGTAACCCCAGACTGCCCCCAACCAATTACCAAAGAAACTCGATAGGAGGCCCCCCAGCAGCGGCCCCACTAAGTTGCCGGCAGTTCCGGCCGTCATCATTTGGCTCATGACCCAGCCACTCCTTTGGTGGGGAGTTTCACCGGCAATCAGGGCGGTAGCATTGTTGATATAGCCAGAAAAGGCTCCCTGGATGAACCGCAGTACGATAATATAAATTGCGTTGGGAGCAAAACCGGTGGCTGTGATCGTTAGGGCCATTACGCCAGACGCGCGCATACACATCAGCTTACGTCCCTTACGGTCGGCGAGGTTGCCCCAGTAGGGTGAAACTATTGCCTGGGCAATAAAGGTCACGGCGAATGCCAGCCCGGAATACAGACTGATTTGCAATTTACTGTAATGGCCTAGGTCGGCAATGAATAAAGAAATAAATGGCATTGTCATCGAGTATCCCATGCCGGTAATAAAGCAGCCTAGCCATAAAGTATAAAAAGCCTTGTGCCAACCTGCTGGTAGTTTAGCGGAACTTTTCAAAATATCTTCATCTTCCTTTGTTATTGCACTGACAACATTATCCTTTCCATTTTAGCACAATAAAAAAGATAAGAATTTGCTAAAAGCAATAATTTTACTCAGAGAACGTGCTAGGATATTATTCCTGAAAGGAGGCGGTAGATATGGCTAAAAATTCACGCCTGACCAGGCGAGAATATCGTCGCCGGCAGATAGATAAGGGAGTAAATAGTGGTCCTAAAGTTACGCCCCAGCTGGCTGATCAGCCAACACTCCCCCAAAGTCGAACTAGCTACCAGCACTTGAAACTGAATTTTTGGGAAATTTTTTCGGATCGGCCTTACTTGGCGGTAGCCGTGATTGTCCTGGCGATTTTCTTCGTGATGGCGAAGTTTTGGTGGTTATTGCTGCTGCTTATTGTTTTGGTAATTGCCGGGATTTGGGTGATTGGGCGCAGTCACCATCCCAGCCGTGTTCTTAGTCTTGAGTTCAGGCTGAAAGCCTCGCGTAAATTGAGCATGCTCCGTGCCTTGCAGTTCGGTGGTGCCATTATTATGTTTTTGGCAACTTACATGAAAAAGGTGGTCACCGTTAACTTTTCAACGGCGGGTTTAACTGATGGCCTGCAAGTGGTTCAGGGTGTGCTATCCAACCGCGGCGGCGTTTATGGTCAACGAGGGTCGTACTTGCTGAGTTTACTCAACACGTTGACTAACGGCCAACTCTGGGGCAAGTATCGTTATGCGACTAACAGCGCCCAAATGATGAATAGCAGCGCCGGCCGCCTCATCATCATGTGGATTCTGCTCCTAATGATCGCGCCTGCCTGCTGTGTCTTAGCTCAATTCTTCCGTGAGCCCTATGCTCGAAATACAGCTTTAGTGGCTTCAATCGTGGCCACGGTCAGTTTTGTCCTGACTCCCCAGCTCATGCGTAAGTGGATTGTGGAGTATGCCATGGAAAGCCGCATGGCTAGTAGTCAAGCCCGCGCCGCGGTAAGTGTGGGACCGATGGCTTATGTGGCCATGGCCTGTGCGGGCTTAGTGCTAGTAATTTCTATTTACCGGGTAATTAAGCAGGACCGGTTTAATTGATAAGAAAGTTTATCATTTAAACTTTTTTTATTATCATTTTAAGAAAACGCTTGCAAAAAATCTAAATAGCCTAATATGAAATTATTAAGTAAACGATTGCTTTGAGAAAGAGGTGTAAACCATGAACGTGCAAGAAATGCTTTTAAACTTTTCCGTTCCACTGATGACAAGTGGGAGGGAGCTATTATAGCAGAGTATGGGGATAATCGCACTTATTTTCCTAATCAGTGCAATTGTCTATGCGCTTTACTTTACCAAACACAAAAAAGCAATCTATCAACTGCCCTTGTTATATTCGAAGTCTCTGACCATCTTGCTGGTAAGCTTTCCCGATTGGGTAATCGTAAGCCTCGAAAAGACTAGGAAGCTGGAAAAAATATAAAAAAGGTCTGGAATTTCTTCGACAGACCTTTTTTTATTTTGTCGGGATAAGGATTTTGCGGTTTTATTTCTTTGCCCGGTAAAAGAAAATTTCGCGCGCCGCTACAATGGGACCTGAAGACTGGTAGACCGTTAAGCGAACTGCCTTGGCCTGGACGTCCCGCAAGCCAACTACCTTGTTCTTGCTGTCAGCTTTCCACTGTAGTTGGTCACTATATGCAGTGTAGTTTTCTTGGCTAGTTGAATCAGCATCTTCTTGTGCTTGTTTCTGAGCAAAGGCATAAGGTGTGTAATTGATGCCATCCTCTGAGATAGCGATGCTTACTTCAGTCGGATCACCGCTGTGATCAAGGTTACGGGGAACAAAGACAATTCGACTCAGTTTTTCTACTTGTTCAAAAGTAAAGGTCAATTCCAGGGGATGATCAGGTGTAGCAGCTTCCTCCGTCTGCCATTCACTGGCCAATTTGAGATCGGTTAGGTAGGACAGCGGGTGCTGGGGATTGCTGGTAAAGTTGCTGGTTGCCGTAATCTGCTCAATGGCGTAATCTGCGGCCGCCGGCTTGGTAATTACCCCAAAAAGCTCGGACCATTCTGAAACGCGGTTTCCGCTCACGTAACGGATGCGGATAATGTAGCGCGTGTTGGGGGTCAATTCGTGGCAGGTAAAGCTGGTTCCCGAAATACCTTCGTAGAGGAGGTGATTGATTTCAATCTGAACTCTACTGGGTCTAGTCCAAGCAAGCTCGAAGGAGTGGGCGGTGATTTTATTTGAATCAACAGATGGTAACTTCGGCGTGGGCAAGAGTCCGCTCGTGACTTCATGGACTAGGACTTGTTGGCTGTAAGTGAAATTATGAATGGTGATTTCAATCTTATTGGTAGTGATATCATGACTGTCCAGCTTAATTTGGAGCGCCTTTTGCTTTAACTCCTGGTATTGGCCGAATTCGGGTAGACCATAGCTGCTGTTGTAAAAGATTCCCTCGCGGGCATGTTCGAACGCATCAGCTGTTCCGCATGCCTGCAGCGGAATTTCACGGTCATTGACTTTGACGGCTATCTGGTGCGGGTATGAATCACATAGAATGGACAGTTTGGTCTCTTGCATGGTTTCTGCGCCTGGCAAATCACCCTTAGCGGGATCAATGATGATGGTTAGTTTGTTTTCATCGAGTTTACTGCTGATTTTGGTTTCGTAATGGATACTGTTATCGTCGCTCTCGTTGCCGCTATAAGTGACGGTTTCGCGTTCACCTTGGGGGTAGAAGACATAGTCCCGCTTACCGAAGTCAAAGATACTGCCACCGCGGACAAAAACAGGCAGATGCCACACTGGATAAGTTAAATTATTATAAACCCGGCCGCCAGCATACTTTTGCCCTGTAAACAGGTCAATCCACATGGTTGACTGATCCGGCAAGTATAGGTTGTCCTTGCGGGAGTTGCCATTTTCGTCTTCGCGACCGTTGGTAATTGGCGCGATTAGCAAGTTATCACCTAGCATAAATTCGCTACTGAACTGCTCACTGTAATTAGTCTGTTCATCTGGGAAAGCTAAAAAGAGTGGCCGGATGATTGGCTCACCTGCTTTTGCATGAGCATTGAGGGTGTACAAATAACTGGTAAGTCTAGTATGGAGCTGCAGGTATGCTTGGTTGATTTCGGTGATTCGGCGGTTATAGGCAAAAGGCGTCTTACTAAAGTTACCCTGATCGTCAAGGTTGAACAGCAGGGGGGTAAAGGACTTCCATTGAAAGTCGCGTACATAGATCTGAGCGTTACCACCGCCTTCAGCGCCGTCAACGGCTGCTCCGGCTAACGGCTGCCCTGACAGGTTGGCTCCGATTAGGCCAGCTACCTGGGTTGCGATGTTTTCCCAGTTGCCACCGACCCCGCCAAAAAGCAGTGCAGTGTGCTTTTGCTGGCCCATAAAGCCGCCGCTGCTGCTGGTGAAGGGGTGCTTATTAGTCTGTCTCTGTAATTGCTCTAAGTCGGAAGCGGTGTCTGCATCAGCTGTAAAAGTGAAGGCTGTCTGGTCCGGTAAAGTTTTGCTTTGGTCATGCCAAAAGCCGGGCTGAACGCCCTGGTTATATGCATAATCATTGAAGAAGCTGGCAGCCTGAAGACTAACTTCATTCACACCATAATTAGGAATAAACCAGCTTAGGGGCAGGTGTAGTTCACGATAGCGGTCAATCATCGCCCGCGCTGAGAATTGGTAGTTTTCTTCACCATTAAGCGAAGCCCGGCCCGATACGACACTAGTGTCGCTGGTCCGCGTGTAAAAATTGCTACCGAACTTGCTAGCATTGCGTTCTTTAGCCTGACTGGGTTGCCAGAGTGTAGTACAGAAGTTGCCGATATGACCTAATCCTAGCATGTACTTAGGCAGTAGCATGGGTTGACCAGTTAAAGTATAGTACTTGGCCATCATTTCTTGGGGATTATGGCCAAGTAGGTAAAAACTGTCGAAAACCCGGTCCAAGTGCTCAATTGTGGTCTCGCGCGGATTGAGCTTGCCAAAGTCGTATGTGCCACTCTGCTTGGTATTACGCACCTCGCCATAGCCTGCACTTGACCAGAAGAAGGGTACCTGCAAGATTACGCCGCCTTTGCCGGTAATCTGGTCGCGGGCTACTACAATTTTATGTCCCTTGTGGCTAAAGTAACCGTTTTGTAGTCCGCCGCCAAAGTAGTACTCATTTTTATTTTGAACCAAGCTTTCACTGGTGCCATTCGCCGCCAGTTCCAGCGGTCTTGCTTGTGTCATCCGGGTCCTGTGCAGAGCTTCGTCAAAGATACTCATCACAAAGGGTTTTTGTTCAAAAATGATTTGGTAAGTACCCGCCTGAATAATCAGTGAATCACTAGTTGCCCGCACAGTTGATTGCTCGAATGCGTCAGCAGTGAATGTAGCCAACTGGATAAAGGGCGTGCGAATTTCAGTAAAGTTCTGGTCGGGATCGATCAAAAGTCGAAAAATCCCGTCGGCCAAAATATAAAAGTGGGCCGTTTCACCAGTGGCAAAGTGGAGCTCATAGTAATTTTGGCACTTGCTGGCGCCGGTTAAAGCGCCCAATTGATGTTTGTTTGTTTGCGTGTCGTTAATCATGATTTTTGCTTCCTGTATTATTCTACTTACTACATATTATAACTAAAAAATAAAAACTTTCTTTAGTATTTATGATTTAAACTGGTAAAGACCAGTATATTAGTCTAGAATAATTTGAAAAGACTAGAAGAAACACCTTAAGAGAAAGGTAAAATAAATGACGTATTATATCCATGCAGCTAAATTCTTTCTTGAAAACGTGACCGAAGAGGGCGGTTATCTTGAAGTTCAAGATGATGGCAAGTTTGGTTTTTATTACCCAGAAGATGAAAAGCCGGCGGGCAAAATTGTTGACTATGCAGGCAAGTGGATTGCGCCGGGACTAGTTGATACCCATGTCCATGGCTCACTCAAAGAAGACGTAACCAAAAGCGACTGGGCGGGTATTAATCGCCTGACTGAAGGCTTTTTGCGGTCAGGTGTGACCAGTTGGCTGCCGACCACTTATACTACTAGCGTAGACGAATTGACGAGGATTTGCCAGATGTTCGGCGACCACAAGGGTGAAGAGACTGGAGCGAAGATCCAGGGGATGCACTTTGAAGGACCATACTTTACAGCTGAACATGCTGGTGCAGAAAACCCGAAGTACTTGCTTGATCCTGACATTGACCAGTTCAATGCTTGGCGGGCAGCATCCCAGGGCCTGCTGAATAAGATTTCGCTTGCCCCAGAGCGTCGGGGAACCAAGGAATTTATTCGGGCAGCGGTCAAGGAAGGGGTGGTCGTTTCGCTTGGTCACTCAAGTGCCACTTTTGCTGAAGCTAAGGCCGGTATTGAGGCTGGTGCCACGATGTTCAACCATACCTTTAACGGAATGCCTGATCCAGGGCACCATGACTCTTCAATCTCTAATGCGGCGATGGCTTTGAATAATGTGACCGACGAGTTAATTTGTGATGGCCACCACGTTAAGTCGGAAATGATTCGTACGCTAGTCAAAGTCAAGGGTCCAGAGCATATTTGCTTGATTACTGACTGTATGGAGGCCGGAATGATGCCGGATGGTGACTACATGTTAGGTGAATTGTCGGTATATGTTAAGGATGGTATGGCCCGCCTCAAGGATGGGAACAACCTGGCAGGCAGCATCTTGCAGCTGAAAACGGCCGTGAAGAATCTAGTCGACTGGAACATTGCAACTCCCGAGGAAGCGCTGATGATGGCTTCCTATGTACCAGCTAAGAGCGCTGCGGTTTTGGATAAGTGCGGGTCGATTGCTCCCGATAAGGATGCTGACTTCCTGGTGCTGAATCCAGATATGACGCTGGCAGAAACGTACTTGAACGGCGAGTCGCGTTACCAGGCCTAAAATATTAGTAAACTCAATCTAAAATAAAGCGGCGTATATTAAAAGCTCCCAAAGGCAATTTGCTTTTGGGAGCTTTTTAAGTTTACGTTAGCTAGGTTATTTAATATACCGCACCATCGTAGAAGTTGAACTTTGGCTTGTTGAAGTCAAAGCTCTGTAGTTCACTGATTTTGATCGCGTTATCGCAAACGCCCCAGCTCATCAAGTTGATTGGCTTGCCGTAATCTTCATCGGGAACCACCAAAAGGATGTACTTGCCTTGAGCCATTGCATAGCCGAGCTCCATACCTAAGCCGACATCTTCTTCTTCTGGCAAATAGACGCCAATCATAATATCACTGGACTTGATGCCAGTAAGGTCGCCGCGGTAGGTAGCAGTTGCCCATTCACGGTCATGTAGGTATTCGGGATGCTCATCTACTTTGATATCCTTATACTGGTTATCAAGCGGAACGTAGCTATTTTCCAAGTCGATGGTCGGATTCTCTTCCAGCGCCTTCATAGCAGCCTTGTAAGCTCGGTTTTGTTTGTCATTAAACCAGCCCGCACCAAAATATACTGTCTTTGTCTTGCTCATTGCTTTCTCCTTTACTAATTAAGATAAATTTTACGCAAGTCACTGATTTCTTGATCAGTTAATTTCATAATATCACGTAAGTAGTCTTCAACGCTGCCATATTTTTCATTCATGGTGGTTACAACATGGTCAAAGTACTCGGGGTGTACGGTCTGCAGGTCTTTTAAAATATTTAGGGTGACGTCGTTTGCGCCTTCGGACTTTGCCTTGGCCAGAAACTGAGCCACAAAGTCAGCTGTAGCAACGTTAGTCAACAAGTAATCCTGCTTGATCGTGTCAAGTGGAACACCGAGCGCAGTTAAGACTAAGAGAGCGGCAACACCAGTCCGATCTTTACCGGCCGTGCAATGAAAAATTGCACTTTCTCCTGCAGCCGTGTTGGCCAGCAGTGTGTCAAAAAAGCGGCGATAAGCATTCTGAGCCGATACGCTATTAATCATGTCGTCGTATGCGATGAACATGTGGTTAAAACCGGCTTTAGGATCTTTTTCTTCTTGGTTAATGATCTCATCGATGCCCTTAGAAGCGTCCGTCAGGTCTTCACTGAAGACAGGATCGAAGTTGTAGAAGGCCCCTGCGGGAACCAAATCAGGTTCATGTTCGACTTCCGCTGTACTTCTAAAGTCAACAATATATTTGACACCATAATCGTGTAAAAACTTGAGGTCAGCCTGATCAAGAGTCGCTAAATTGGCTGTTCGGAGCAACTTATGCATCTTGATAGTTTTGCCATCTTTTGTTTGGTAGCCGCCTAATTCACGAAAATTGCGGCCGCTTTTTACACCGATTAGTTGATTGGTTAGTTTTTTGGTCATTAATTCTCCCACCTTTTTTCCGTTTGACTTTTAAAGAACATTTTAGCAATAAATCAAGGTGCAAACAATTATTTAAAAAAGTAGCAGCTGCCTAAACTATGGTAAAATTAACAGTAAAAGGCCGGTATTTTCTAGTTGAGTGAGGACATAAGTTATGAAAAAAGATAAGATTTTAGTTCCCGTTGATGGTTCTGAATCAGCTGAAAGATCTTTTGACAAAGCAGTCAAAATTGCAATGGGAGAAGATGCTCAGATTGATATTTTAAATGTGATTGATACCAGACAATTCCTGGGCGAAATGCAAGATACGCTGATTACGAGTGATACGGTTTACCAAATGACGGAAGATGCTACCAAGTACTTGAAGAGCCTAAAGGATTGGGCTCACGACAACTTTGGCTTTGATAATATTGACTACCACATCCGTTACGGTAGTCCCAAGGCGGTCATTTCCTATGACTTTATTAAAGATCACCACAATAACCTAATTATTATGGGCGCAACCGGTTTAAATGCCGTTGAAAGAATGCTGGTGGGCTCGGTAACAGAGTATGTCAACCAGCATGCCCTAGCCGACGTTTTGATTATTAGAACGGACATTAATAATAAGCCAATCAAGTAAGCATAAGATTACTAAAGAGGCACCTAGAGCTAGTCTGGGTGCTTTTTTCTTTTGATAATGTTAGTTATTTATTCGTTTTCATCTTTTTTAAAATAATATTTTAATGTGCGAATTTTGAATTTTTTAGAAGGAGTAGAAGAGAAAATGTCTAAGATCAAAAAAGTTTGGTTAACGTTGGTGGTATTGCTAATAGCAGTGGGGACTGTGGCCTGCTCAACCAAAAAGTCGTCATCAACTGCCGATAATGGCACACCTAAAGAGCTCAAGGTGCAGTTTGTCCCTAGCGTTGGTGCCAATAAACTTGAAGCCCGGGCTAAGCCTCTAGAGAAATTGCTCTCTAAACGGCTAGGAATTCCGGTCCACATTTCTATGTCAACTGACTATAATGGCTTGGTTGAAGCAATGAAGTCCAAGCAAGTGGACGTGGGCTTTTTACCATCAGATGGTTACATCATGGCCCACCAGCAGGGTGCTGCAGACTTGCTGCTACAAGCTGTTCGTTACGGGATCAAGCAACCAGGTGGCCAGGCCACTAAAAAACTGGTTAATTCTTATCGCGGTGAGATCTTGGTAAAACGGGGCTCAGCCATCAAGCGCTGGCAGGATCTGAAAGGGAAGTCGATTTCGGTGGCTGATGTTACTTCAGATTCCGGCTACGTCTTCCCGGTTGCTGAACTAAAGCAGCGCGGTCTGGATGTTCCTAAGAGTTGTAAGGCGGTTACAGTTAAGGGAGCTGATCAAGCCGTCATCAATGTTCTTAATGGGGACACAGATGCCGCCTTTACCTTTGAAGACGCGCGTAACAACGTGAAGGAAGATGTTCCTGGAATAATGAATAAAGTGGTGCCAATCTACTTTACTAAGCAGATTCCCAATGACACTATTTCGGTTGTACCGAGTATGTCGAAGGCTTTTCGGCAAAAGTTGGCTAACGCCTTTATTGCGATTGGTAAGTCCAAAGAGGGCAAGGCAATTATTGAAAAAGTCTACACCCATGAGGGCTATGTTAGAGCCAAAGACAGTGATTATGACATTATCCGCAAATACAATAAGATCGTATCAGCAATTAGAAAATAATATTGTAATTAGTTGATTTTCTAAAAAAATAATTTTTCTACCTGATTCCCTTTTCTAAACAAAACATTTCTGCTATTATTTTGATAGAATAAATACAGATATTGAAGGGAAGTGAAGGCTATGCAGAAGTACGAGCGATTTGAAGCGTTCATTGTGCTTTTTATCAAGCAGGCTTTTCGCTTCCTCGAAAATATTGGTATTGTTCGTTTTTTAAATAAAAATGTTGTTGAAAGACTTGGGATAATTCACGTTTGTGGTTCTATCTAAAGTCTTTTTTTATGTCTGGAGGGCATGATGAAAAAATTCAGAAAAGTATTAGCTGGTCTGGCTGTCTTCTTGGTAGCAATGATGGCAACCGCGTGTTCGAGCAAGAACAAGAGTGCCGATAATGGCACCCCAAAATCGCTCAATGTTCAATTTGTACCTAGCCAGGCGGCAACTAAACTTGAGTCCCGGGCTAAGCCCCTTGAAAAAATGTTGTCGGATCGTTTAGGAATTCCGGTCCACGTTTCCATGTCAACCGACTATAATACGGTGGTTGAAGCTATGAAGTCTAAGAAGGTCGATGTTGGCTTCCTACCGCCAAGTGGTTATGTTTTGGCCCATCAGCAAGGGGCGGCTGATGTGCTGCTGCAGGCTCAGCGATATGGGGTTAAGCAACCGGGTGGTCGAGCTACCAGTGAACTGGTTAACAGTTACCGGGCAGAAATTTTGGTCAAAAAAGGCTCTAACATCAAGACTTGGAAGGACTTGAAGGGTAAGTCAATTTCAATCCAAAGCCCATCTTCTTCCGGTGGTTATGTATACCCAATTGCGGAGTTAAAGGAAAAAGGCCTCGATGTGCGCAAGAGCTGTAAACTGGTTACAGTGACTGGACAAGATCAGGCTGTTTTGAACGTGTTGAATGGTGATACTGATGCTGCTTTTGCTTTTGAAGATGCGCGCAACACGGTTAAGCAAGACAACCCGAAGATTATGAGTCAGGTCGTGCCAATCTACTTCACGGTACCAATTCCTAATGACACCATCTCGGTGGTGCCGAGCATGTCCAAGGCCTTCCGGCAAAAATTAGCCAAGGCATTTATTGACATTGGTAAGTCCAAGAAGGGTAAAAAGGTTATCGAAAGTATCTATACGCACGAAGGCTACGTTAAGTCTAAGGACAGTGACTTCGATAGTGTTCGTAAATATGAAAAGATTATCGAATCAACCCAAAAATAAGATATAGAGGAAGTATATAATGGCAGATTCTGCAGTTGAGCCAATCATTGAATTAAAAAAGGTTAAAAAGGTTTATGGTAAAGACGTTGTTGGGCTAAAAAACGTCGATTTAGCTATTAATAAAGGCGAATTTGTCGTAATTGTTGGGTTATCGGGTGCCGGTAAGTCCACTCTGCTGCGCTCGATCAACCGTCTCATCGATGTGAGTGCGGGTGATATCTTAATTAACGGTGAATCGATTACCAAGGCCAAGGGCAAGCAACTACGCATGCTGCGCCGCAACATCGGGATGATCTTTCAGAGTTTTAACTTGGTTAAACGCTCTAGTGTCTTGCGCAATGTATTAACGGGTCGGGTAGCCTACTATCCCACCTGGAAGAGCAGTTTAAACTTGTTTACCAAGGAAGATAAGCAGCGTGCCTATGAAGCCTTGCAGCAAGTTGACTTGGCCGATAAGGTCTATTCGCGGGCTGATGAGCTGTCGGGTGGTCAGCAACAACGGGTTGCGATTGCCCGGGTATTGACCCAAAATCCCGACATTATCTTGGCGGATGAACCGACTGCCTCACTTGACCCGCAGACTTCGCGCCGCGTCTTGAGCGATCTTAAGATGCTCAACGAAAAGCATGGCATGACTGTGGTCATCAATTTGCATAGTGTCCAATTGGCCCGTGAATTTGGCCAGCGGGTAATCGGGGTCCGCGCCGGTGAGATTATCTACGATGGCAAGATGAGTGACACGCCGGAGTCGACTTTTAAGCAAATATACAGTGGCGGTGATGAAGATGAGTAAGACTGAGCGTGATCAGCTGCTGACCCTGCCAAGAAAGAAGTTCAACTTTTTAAACCTCATTTGGTTAATCATCTTTATTGGCGGTATCTTCGTTTCAACTGATGTCACTAAGACAAGTTTGGGTGCTTTTTTTGCCAATTTTAGCCAATTTACCGACATTTTTGTACAGATGATGCATCCGGATTGGTCCTACCTGGGGACAGTGGTTCCGCTACTCCTTGAGACTATCAAAATGGCTATCTTGGGTACGGTGATTGGTTCAATGGTGGCCTTTATCTACGCCTTGCTGATTGCCCGCAATATTGTCAAAAACAAGGCTGTAACTGGTGTTTTGCGGATAATAATGAATATCATCAGGACGGTCCCAGACCTCCTACTCGGGGCGATTTTTGTTGCTATTGTCGGCATCGGCCCAGTTGCCGGTGTGCTGGCGCTAGCAATTGCCACTTTTGGTATTGTCGTCAAGCTCTTTTATGAAGCAATCGAAACGATTGACCCGGGGCCCATAGAGGCTTTGACCGCAGTTGGGGCTAACAAGTTGCAAATCATTGTATTTGCGGTGTTACCGCAGGTGATGACCTACTTTATTTCATATTGCTTGTATGCTTTTGAGATTAACGTCCGGGCGTCAACTGTCCTTGGTTATATCGGTGCCGGCGGGATTGGCCTGTACCTGCAACAGACCCTGCAAGTCTTTGACTATGGGAAGACTGGCACCATCATTATTGTGATTATCGTGGTGGTGGTCCTGATTGATTATGCTTCGTCTAAATCACGGGAGGCGTTGATGGAATGATGGATACTACAATGAAAAAACTGCCCCCAAAACCAGTAGAGACGAAGAAGCGGCTGCTGCACTGGGCAGTGGCTGTAATCACGGCAGCTTTAATCGTTTGGTCATGTACTGGAATTGATTTTGGCGGCATTAAAGAAACTGCCGGCCAGATTGCGGGCGCAATCTTTGGGGGAATCTTTCATCCAGACTGGTCTTACGTATACAACGGAACCGGTGAGGACCTAGTTTCCCAATTATGGGAAACCGTCTGTATTGCCTTTTTAGGAACATTTATCTCAGCAATCATTTCACTACCGTTTGCCTTTTGGGCGGCCCATACCAAGCATAAGAAGTGGTATGTTTCGCGTACGGGAAAGATTGTGCTGGCAATTATCCGGTCGTTTCCCGAGATCGTGTTGGCTTTAATGTTTATCAAGGCGGTTGGGCCGGGTTCAGCTGCCGGTGTGCTAGCACTGGGCTTTCACTCAGTGGGGATGCTGGCTAAGCTCTTCTCCGAAGCGATTGAGAATCTAGAAGATGGTCCGAACGAGGCGGTAACAGCAGTTGGTGGTTCAAAGACTAACATTATCATGTTTTCAACGCTGCCCAACCTCTTGCCAGCGCTGATTTCCAACACCTTGTACCGGTTCGACGTTTCGATTCGGTCGGCTTCCATTCTCGGCCTGGTTGGTGCTGGCGGAATCGGTTATCCGCTGATTATTGCCTTGCAATATCGGCAGTGGAACCGGGTGGGCATCATCCTGCTTGGTATTATTCTGATGGTCATTGTGATTGACGGGATTTCCGGTTGGATTCGGAAAAAGCTGGTTTAAAAATTCATCAACTTAAAAAGATGTCGTATCAACCCTGTGGGGTGCGGCATCTTTTTATTATTCTTTATTCGTATACTTGAAGCTGCAACTTTCTAAGTGGTCATTGATGAGGCCAATAGCTTCTAAAAAAGAATAGATGACCACGGGACCGACAAAGGTAAAGCCGTCTTGCTTCATTTGTTTGGCCAGCTTCTGGGCAATCTGACTTGTCGTCGCCACTTCGGTAGCTGTTTGCGGGTGGTTGATGATGGGTTTTTTAATAAAATCTTGCAGGTAACTGGCAAAGCTGCCATGTTTGGCCTCAATAGTTAATATTGCCCGTGCATTTTGGATGGCGGCCACAATTTTACGCCGGTTGCGAATGATGGACGCATCCTGCATCAGTCTGTTCACGTCAGTGTCGGCCATCTGTGCTACTGCGGCCGGTTTGAACTGCCTAAATGCCTTCCGCAAGTTCTCGCGCTTGTGTAAGATCGTAGTCCAGCTGAGGCCCGACTGAAATGATTCAAGCACGAGCATTTCATATAAGTACTGCTCGTTTAGGTTGAGCTTGCCCCATTCGTGGTCGTGATATGCTTCAACTAAGGGGTCGTTTGGCTTGCTCCATGAGCAACGGGTGATGAGGGTCAATTGCTTTCTCCTTTAGAAAATTTAAGCAGTTTGCTCAAGCTTTAATTTTAAAGCAATTATAAAAGAATAAAAAATTCTGCCGCAAAAAGTGCATTAAGGCTTTTTTTGGTATAATATGGAATGAACTTGAGGAGGATACCATGGAAAAGTTAGATATAATGACCTTGGCCGATGATTTGGCCACAAATCAAGAGAGTATTTTGAATAAAGAAAAAGACTTTGATGCAGAGGCCGTTTATCAGGCGATCGACCACTTGCATGTGTTGCAAAGGCCAATTAAAGAGTACTTTGAATTAACCGAAGAGCAGTATTATGAGACCGAGAGTGACCATAAGCTGCCCCTGATTGACTTAGCTGATAAGCTGACTGACCTGCACGAGCGCGTCTTAACCAATCATGTAGATGGCTTTGTTGATCAGAACAAAATTAATCTGACTTATAATCATGAGAATCCTTATGAGGACGATTATTATAATGAGTTGATTGATTTACACGTTGTTACCTATAGTTTAAAGGTAATCGGTGCAGTTCAAGCGGTTGCGCCTAAAGTATTACAAGAAGTATTATCCAAGGATGCAGTTTTGTCAATCGGTTTAGCAGCGCATGCTTTGGCAAGTAATGCATAATTGTTAAAGCTGCGGCAGGGCCCCAGCTTTTTCTTTGTCTTGAGGCAGAATCATGAGTGTTTTTAAATATGCTAAAGGGTTAATCAAGCAGGCGCGAGAACTTCAAAAAAGGCCCCTGTTTAACAAGAAGGATGAGTTGCTCGATCCAATGCAGACCTATGTCAAGGTAGGCGAGTATAACGTTGGTCAAGAACAGCAGACACCTGGTGGACAGCCCTATAATCTGACAGTCTACCAGGATGAGGATGGTATCTTGCACCAAGCCCTTAGTCCCCAAAAGACAGAAAATTTAGAACCGGAATACGTGCGCACGTATAGCCCTGAACTGGGGCGCTACCGGGCCTTTGTTAACCGTAAAACCGGGCGCCGCTACGTGGTTGAGGAATATCTCGACCGCTTTGTTGAGCGGGTGCAGGGACATGTGCGGCGCGGCAAGAATTCGGTCAATATTAGTGTTATTACTGATACTCACTATAAGGACCGTAATAGTCTCGACTTTTACGGTTGGAATGGGCTAACTCACGTCAATGAGTTTTCTTATCTTGACCAGTCTGGACTAGTCGATTTAAAAGTTCATTTAGGCGATTGGATTGATGGGTCTGATACCGGCTTTATCGGTGAAAGTGAACTAATCAAACTGCGCGATGCCTTCAAGTCTAAGCAGGTGCCAAGCTTGCTGATCAAGGGTAACCATGATGAAAACGACAAGTATGATGAACACCATGATATGAAGGCATCTTTTCCCGAGAACGAATTCGAAAACATTATGTGGCCGACTTTATATAACCAAAGAGGGGTGCACTATATTTCCCGCCGGCATGGCGTCAGTTATTATGATGTGGATGATGTCCGCTTTATTACTGTCAACACGACGGATTTGCCTTATCTATTAAATGCTCAGGGTCAAAAGCACTATGATGCCAAAATCACGCTAGCGGTACGCGAAGACCAGATTGAAGAAATTATCGAAATTCTGCAACAGTCTTCAAACAAGCAGATTGTGTTCATGAGTCATGCCAACCCGATCAATCGCAAGGGTTCAAATGCTTTGAAGTATAACGGCCGTTCTTTGCATGAGTTGTTAGTTGCCTTCAACCAGGGCGAAAAGGGACAGATGCATTCTATCCGCGGGATTCCGCCTGAATTTCGCTTGGCTAATGCCTTTGACTTTACCAATGTTAAAAATGCGCGGATTATTGCCTACTTCTGTGGTCACCGTCACCGCGAAGACCAGTACCGCATTAACGGCATCCAGTACATCTTGTTCAACTGCTCGGCCCTCATGGGTGCTAATCATACGTTAACGACGAAGTATAACAAGAATTGGAATCGCCAGCTTGACCACCAGACCGAGTTTGCTGGCTACGTGGTCAATATTGACCTGCACCGGCACTTCATTCAGGTGTTCGGCTATGGTGCAGCAGGTAGGAGAAGATTCTTCTACGTCTGATCAAGCAAGCTGGTGAGTTTGGTAAATAGTGGTTTTTAGCATATAATGGAACAGTTAGACTTGTACGAAGATAAATAAAGATTAATTAAAGGACGATCACTATGTGCGGAATTGTCGCATTTTATAATCCAGATATCAATGATAAGCAAGCGGCCATTGGCAAGATGATGGCTACCATTAAGCACCGCGGTCCTAACTCAGACGGCTACTACACGAATGATCAAGTTGCCTTGGGCTTTAGACGGCTGTCAATTATTGACTTGCGCGGTGGTAGTCAACCAATCTACAATGAAGATCAAACTCGGGCAATTATCTTTAATGGTGAAATCTATAACTTCAAGCCACTGCGAAAAGAGCTACTTGCTGCTGGCCATACTTTCTCAACTAAGACCGATACGGAAGTGCTTTTGCATGGTTTTGAGGAATGGGGGATGGACGGTCTCTTAAAGCGGGTACGGGGCATGTTTGCCTTTGTTATTTGGGATGATAATACCCAAACCATGTACGGTGCCCGTGACTTTTTTGGGATTAAACCGTTATATTATAGTGACGAAAACGGCCACCTGATTATGGGTTCAGAGATCAAGAGTTTTTTGGCCTATCCCGGCTTTAAGCGCAGGTTGAATACTACTGCTGTTAAGCCTTATCTGATGAACCAGTATAACGACCTTAATGAGACCTTTTTCAAGGGCATCCACCGCTTCCCAGCCGGTCATTGGTTTGAGTACCAGGGCGGTAAGCTGAAGCTTCACCAGTATTGGGATGCTGAGTACAAGGCCAATAGTTTAAGTTTTGAGGAGACAGTTAATCGAATTAATGAAGACCTCCAAGAAACCGTCAAACTCTACCATAATGCTGATGTTCCGGTCGGAGCCTTCTTGTCAGAGGGGGTTGATTCCAGTTACATTACCAGTATTTTGAACCCTGATGATGTCTTTTCCATTTCCTTTGATGATGCAACTTATGATGAGGCGTCAAAGGCGAAGGCATTAGCGGACATTAAGGGCTGGAAGTTTTTTGCCGATAAGGTAAATGCCGATGAAGCCATGCATGACTTTGCCGAGATGCAGTATCACATGGATGAACCTGACGCTAACCCATCAATTATTCCCTTGTGGTATCTGTGCAAGTTAGCACGTAAGCATGTGACGGTTGCCTTATCGGGTGAAGGTGCTGACGAATTGTTTGCCGGTTACGTCAACTATGGTATGCATACGCATAACAGTGTGATTAAAGCCTTTACGTCGCAGTTCAAGAAGTTGCCTCCAAAGAGTAAGCTCAAACTGGCCCGCCGGATCAAAAAGCTGCCAAATTTTCCGGGCAAAGTACACTTATACACCAACCTGGCTGAACCCAGCGAATTTTATGTAGGGCAATCAGTAATCTATGATATGGACTATCCTACGATCTTTACGTCTGACGATGCTAATGGGATTCTTAAGCCGTCATACCGCAACAAGCTGACGGTCAACAGTATCTACCAAAATGACTTTAAGAAGGTCAAGGACCTCGACAACGTTCGACAAATGCAGTATATTGACTTACACCATTTTATGCTCAATGACATTGAGCAGAAGGCAGATAAGATTTCCATGGCGCATTCACTAGAATTGCGGGTACCATACTTAGACAAAAAGATTGCGGAACGGGCCAATTCCATTCCGACTGACTATCTGGTCAACAAGTATGATACCAAATATGCTCTGCGTAAGGCCGCAGAAAAAGTCTTACCAGATGAATGGGCCCAGCGACCAAAATTGGGGTTCCCTACCCCGATTAAGCAATGGCTGCAGGAACCGCGCTTTTACAAGCAAGTCAGGGAACTCTTCAGTGAGGACTTTGTTGCCGATATTTTTGATCAAGAGCAGATTTTGCGCTTGCTCGATGATAATTACCACGGCGATGGCTCACACCGTCGCCAGGTCTGGACCATCTACACCTTTCTAGTTTGGTACAAGCTATTCTTCGTCGATTACGAAGGCACAGTAGCCAATTTCCAGCATGTGCAACCAGAAGTAGCTAGTTTGATTGAACAAGGAAAGCTAGTTTAATTAGGAGCAAAATTTGATAATGAAGCAGGACTTTACACCGATCTTACTTGGCAGTGATATTAATGTTTACGGCATGGCTCGCTCCTTTCATGAGGAATACGGCATTACTGTTAAAGCGTTAGCTGATAGCCAATTAGCAGCTACGCGTTATTCCAAAATCGTGCGAGTTGAATTGCACCATGGTTTTAGTGAGGATCCCACCTTTATCGAGGTAATGCGCCAGCAAATGGCTCACTACCGCGACCATCAAGAGCCCGTTATGCTGATTGCCTGTGGTGATGGCTACGCTGAACTGCTGTCCAAGCATAAGGCTGAGTTAGAAGAGGTCTTCGTTGTTCCCTATATTGAACACGACTTGTTGGAAAAGTTGATTTCTAAGGAAGGCTTTTACCAGATTGCAGAAGAATATGGCTTGCCGTATCCGAAGACCAAGATTGTGACTATAGCTGATTATCAGGCGCAAGACTATTTATCGCTGCCTTTTGGCTACCCATTAGAACTTAAACCAGAAGACCCGGTAGCTTGGCTTGATGTTCACTTTGAAGGTCGCAAAAAGGCGTTTACCATTCATAATGAAGCTGAACTGCAAGATATTGTGGGCAAGATTTATGATAATGGCTATCGGGCCGACTTGATTTTGCAAGACTTTATTCCCGGTGATGATTCCAATATGCGGGTGTTAAACGCCTATGTTGATAAGCATCACCACATTAAGATGATGTGCCTGGGGCACCCGCTCTTAGAGGATCCAACGCCGCAGGCGATTGGTAACTACATGGCAATTCTGCCAGAATATAACGAAAAATTATACGAGCAGGTTGAAGCATTTTTAGAGAAGTTAAATTATGTTGGCATGGCCAACTTTGATATTAAGTATGATAATCGCGATGGTAAGTTCAAGTTCTTCGAAATTAATTTGCGGCAAGGGCGGTCCAGCTTTTATGTTACTTTAAACGGCTACAACCTAGCCAAATGGTATGTTGACGACTATATTAATGATAGCCTGAAGGATCAGGAGACCGTTTACGGTAACAAGTTGCAAGCGCAGCAAGTTCTGTGGCTGGGTATCCCGGTGAAGGTATTCAAGCGTTACACTGTTAACAATGAGGCCAAAGGTGCGGCCGAGGAGTTAATCCATGAAGGGCGTTACGGTACAACGGTCTTTTATGACCAAGATCATAGCTTTAAACGCTGGCTACTCATGAAGTACATGTTCCATAACTATTATGCCCGCTACAAGAAGTATTTCCAGGTGAACAAAGGGCAATTTTTCGAATAAAAGGATGAATCCAAACCATAGAAGATGACGGTGCAATTATTTGCCTGTTATCTTTTTTGCTCTTTTACGGGTAACTCGGGGTGTTCTTTTTGAGGGCAACTTGCTACACTAGTAATTGGATTTAAAATAGGAAGGACTGAATAAATGAAAATTACACATGGTTTTCATAAGGAAAATGACCAGGAAGTTAAATTAAGTTGGCTTCTGCTAGGAGAACTAGCGACGTGGATTGGGGCCAGTTTTGTCTGGCCCCTAACTTCGGTTTACCTTAACAAGCAGTTGCACATCAGTCTTTCAGTTATTGGAATTGTGCTATTTTGCAACTGCGCTAGCAATGTGTTGGGGTCCCTTGCGGCCGGGCGCTTCTATGATCGCTGCAACCCATATCCGCTAATTGTTGCGGGCCTTGGCCTTAATGCCCTGGTCTTATTTTTTATGGCTTTTTTCCATGGCTGGCCGCAATACTGGATTTGGTTAGTCATTACCGGCTTTCTTGATGGTTGGGATGCAACGATGATTAACTCAATTGCTACCAGTCTGCGTAAGCATCCTGGGCGCTATGTGTTCAACCTGATTTACTTTGCTCAAAACGTCGGCACTGTTACTGGGACACTCTTGGTGGGTTACTTGTATGACTTTTCCATTGAGTTTCTATTCTTGTTAGCCGCTAGTCTTTTTGCTATTGCCTGCATTAATGCGGCGATTCATTATCGGCCAATTAGTGGCTTTCACAAACGTCGGCAGGCTGCCAAGAAAATGGATACCGGCGAGAAACAAAAGGCTGAGCCGATGCCTAAGTACAATGCAATGCTAATGGTGGGCTTCTTAATCTCATTGGCAGTAACGTGGCTGATGTACATGAATTGGGAATCTAACCTCTCGGTCTATATGGTCTCGCTCGGCATTCCATTCCACATGTACAGCCTGCTATGGACCCTCAACGGGGCAATTATTGTAATTATTCAGGTATTACTGGCCCGCTTTCCACATGTCTTTAAAAACTTGTTCCAACAGATTATTTTTGGGACCGCAATGTTTGCTATTTCCTTTGCCACGTTGACTTTTGCGCGTGACTTCGGGCACTTTGCACTGTCAATGGTAATCTTGACTTTGGGAGAAGCGACTGCCTTTCCAGCCGTACCGGCCTACATTAATGACCTGTCACCGCTCAGCAGTAAGGGCAAGTATCAGGGCGAGATTAACGTGGCCCGAGGTATTGGTCAAGCCTTTGGTCCCTTGTTTGGCGGCTTGGTCATTGACCGGGCGGGCTACATTCCCTTCTTCATTATTGCCGCTGCCGGCATTTTCTTGATGGTTTTGCTGCTACTGCCGCTACATGCCAAGTTGCGGGGACGGATTAAGTTGTTTAAGTGATTCTGTAACGACTTTTTAATGTCCAAGCGTTGATTAAAATGATAATATTAATTTAGCATGATTTTAATTTGGATTTAAAAGAGGAGGATACTCTTGATGAAAAATACTTTTGCAGTCCGCGGCGGGAGCGGAGATGTCATTGAACCTAAAGTGGGTACACGCCCGCAGGATAATATCTACCTGGCAGTTAACTCTGAGTGGTTGGAAAAAACTAAGATTCCGGCAGACCGCTCACGCATGGCTTCCTTTGACGGGATTGACTTGAATGTTGAACAACACTTGATGCAGGACTTTGCCGACTTTGCCGCTGGCAAAAAGGCGGTCCCAGATGTACCCAATTTGGCTAAGGCAGTGGAGCTTTACCGGTTAGCTAAGGACTTTGACAAACGTAATCGTGAAGGTGCAGAGCCTATTAGGTCCGACTTGGCAGTTCTTACCGGGCTCAAGGATTTCGCTGATTTTAACCTGAAGGCGTCTGATTTAACCAGTTTTGCCTCAGTTCCGTTTAGTCTCAGTGTTGAACCAGACATGAAGAATACCAAGGTTAATGTCTTGAGTTTCACTGGTCCGACTACTTACCTGCCCGATACAACCACCTACCAAACGGCTGATGCACCCGAGCTGCTAGAAGTTTTACAAAAGCAGTCAGTTAAGTTGTTGCAAATGGCCGGTGTCGACCAGAATGAAGCCAAGCAGTATGCGGGCGACGCGATCAAGTTTGATGCCAAACTAGCCAAGGTAGTTAAGTCAACTGAAGAATGGGCCGACTATCCAGCTTCATATAATCCAACGGCAATTGCTGACTTCGAAGCTAAATTCAGCGACTTCAAAATCCAGCACTACCTACAAGAAGTGATTGGGGAAGAACCTGAACGCATTATTGTGGGTGAGCCGCGCTACCTCGACCATATTAACGAACTTATCAATCAGACTAACTTTGCTGAAATTAAGGGTTGGATAATTGTCAACTTTATCAACGATGTTGCCTCAGACCTGTCTCAAGCATTCCGTGAAGCAGCCTTTCCGTTCAGCCAGGCACTATCTGGTCAGCCACAGTTGGCAAGTGGAGAGAAGCAGGCTTACCGCATTGCTAATGGTAATTTTAGTGAAGTAGTCGGGGTCTATTATGGCCAGACATACTTTGGTGCAGATGCCAAGCGAGACGTTGAAGACATGATCCACCGGATGCTCGACGTGTACAAGGAACGCTTGCAGAGCAATAGCTGGCTGTCAGAGGCAACCAAACAACAGGCTGTTGGCAAGCTTGAGGCATTAGTCTTGAAGATTGGCTATCCAGATAAGATTGAAGAAATCTACAACCGCTTGCAAGTGATTCCAGCAAGTCGGGGTGGTAGCCTATATGCTAATGACCGCGCCTTTGGCATTACAGAGCAAAAGTATAACATTGAGCAGTTGCATAAGCAGGTTGACCGGACAGTTTGGGCAATGCCAGGCAACTTGGTTAATGCTTGCTATGATCCCCAGAGAAATGACCTGACTTTCCCAGCGGCTATTTTGCAGGCCCCGTTCTATGACTTGCAGCAGGATCGGGCGACGAACTTTGGTGGAATTGGAACGGTTATTGCCCACGAAATTTCTCATGCCTTTGACAACAATGGTGCACAATTCGATGAATTTGGAAACATGAAGAACTGGTGGAGAGACGAAGATTACGCTGAGTTCAAGCAGCGTACCCAAGCTGAAATCGATCTCTTTGATGGAATTGAATATGGCCCCGTGAAGCTGAATGGTAAACAGATTGTGTCAGAGAATATCGCTGATCAGGGTGGACTGACGGCCGCGGTGGAAGCAGCCAAGAATGAAAACGATGACTTGCAGAAACTGTTTGAAAACTTTGCCCGGATTTGGGCTAATAAGCAGCTGACGGAGTCAATTAAGACGCAGACAGCAGTAGATGTTCACGCACCGGGTCCCTTGCGTGCCAACGTCCAAACTCAGTGCCAGGATGACTTTTACAAAGTCTTTGACGTAAAGCCTGGTGATGGCATGTGGCTTGACCCAGACCAGCGTGTTGACATCTGGTAAGTGAGTCCTATTATAAGTATAAAAGTCCTATTCCTAAGCAGAAATAGGACTTTTTTAGGTGTAGCAAAAAATTAACTAAGTAGTGGTATTTTTGCAAAAGAGGACTATGATAATAAGAAAAGATTTTTGCTAGGCGGGGAGGTAGTTTCGATAATGCAAACAATAAATCGCTTTTATGCCAGGTATCAGTTAACAATTAGCTTCGTTATACCATTTATTTTTTTCTATTTTAACCGAGCAGTTAATGAAGCTCGTCACGGACATTTGATCGTTGGCTGCTGGAGCTTACTTGTCCTGCTGGTAACGTTAGCAGTGGAAACGCAAGCTAACCATGCGGCAACAGCGCAGCAAACAAGACGGATTAAGGTAGTTGGGGCCAGCGTGATTGGCGGAGTCATCCTGTTGGCGATTATTCCGCTTTGCTGGTACTTACTTACGGAATAAAGAAGCGGTAGCTAAAAGCAAAGCAAAAGACTAGCACGTGCTTGAATGGCAGGCTAGTCTTTTTTGATAATGTTGTTGCTGTGTTGTTTGTGCTATATTTTCTTTGTTTTATATAACTTCAAGCGGGTTTATAGTAAGCTCATCAGCTTCCCAACGATATAAACAATGGCACAAAGCGCTACGGTGTACATTGCACAATATGGTAGGGCCTTCTTCAAAAGGACACCTTCCTTACCGTCCAAGCCGGTTGCACCCGTTGCAATGGCGATACTCTGCGGTGAGATCATCTTCCCTGCGGTAGCACCGGCCATGTTGGCAGCGGCCAACCAGTAAGGGCTAACACTTAGGGCGTGTGCAGCTTGGGCTTGTAGACCACCAAACAGGACGTTGGCAGAGGTATCACTACCCGTAATGAAGATTCCTAGAACACCGATAATCGGTGAGATAACCGGGTAGAAAGGACCGGTGATAGCAACCAGGCTAACTGCAATCGTGGCAATCATGCCGCTGTATCCCATAACTTTTGATAAGCCAACAATGGCACAGACAGTTACAATGGTTTTACTCAACTGCTTGATTGTGCTACCTAAGACCGAGAGCATTTTGCCCAGTGACAGACCTTGCACGGCACCGCCAATGAGGCTTGATAGCAAGATCAGGGTACCAGGAGAGGTCAACCAGTCAATGTCTACCATTTTTGGATGTGCTCCAGTATAGAAGTGGAAGCTGGTCTTAACCCCAGCCAAGGCATTTTTAACGGCTGGGAACAGGGAAGAAGTGGCGATAATCAGGACAAACAACAGGATGAACGGGAACCAAGCCTTAACCTTATCGCTAGTCGACTTGTCGGATGCATCGTTAGCTCCATCGCTATCTTTTTTGTTGTACATCTTGGTAACTATGACGAGCGCAGCCAGGCAAACGATTGAACCGACAATGGATGGTAGTTCTGGTCCCATGTACTTGGTAATGAAGATTTGGGGAACAGCAAAAGTCAGTCCTGCCAGTAGCGTTGCGGCTAATACTCCATTACCCTTAAACGACTTCATCCCTTTACCGCCGGTTAGATAAACCAGTACAAAAGGAATGATAATAATTAAAATAAATAATTGAATGGAAACGAAGAAGCCTAATTCGGTTGCACCCAAGCCGGTTACTTTGGCCAAGGTAGTAATTGGCAAACCAATTGCACCAAAGGCGGTCGGAGCAGTGTTGGCAATCAGACAAATAACGGCTGCTTTAATTGGTTCCATTCCCAGCATAATTAGAATACTTGCAGGAATCGCTACGGCAGTTCCAAAGCCGGCGACGGCTTCTAGGAAGCCACCAAGTGCCCAGGCAAGAATCAAGACAAGAATTCTCATATCCTTGGTAATCGAGGTTAACATGGACATGATAGTGTCCATCCCTCCAGACTTTCTACTGATGTTATAGATAAAGACAGCAGAAATAATAACGTAAATAATTGGCCAAAATGCCATCATGATGCCGTCTAACCCGGCAGTCAGGCTGTCCGGAATGGAGAAGCCAAACCCGACAATACTCAACACAATCGCACTGACGAAGCCAATCACACAGGCAAGGTCGCCGCGAACGTGAAAGATGCCCAGGGATAAGATCAACCACACGATTGGGATAATGGCGATCACCGTTTTAAATAAATCCATTCTAATATCCTCCAAAAGATACATTCAACACAAGTAAAATATTCCTAGCATATCTTCAATTAAGAAATAAAAGATAATTGAATATAACCGCTTACATTATAGCATGCTAAAAGCAAAAATAAATATAAAAATCAAAATTTTGTGAAATTAAGCCAATAAAAATATTGATTTCAAGCTATTTATTTTGTGAAAAAATCAGCAAAGCTGCAAAGCAAGAGTTGAGCTACCTAAAAAGCAAGTACTGCTACTAGCAGTGAAAATAAGTATACTAGTGCAGGCAAAGCTTGTTTAGTTGATAACTAAATTGATCTAAATAATCATGAAAAGTTGGCAACATAAAAAGACATTGCCTGGTAAATTATACCGAAGTAATGCCTTTTAAAGTGAAAAATTATGAAATTAGCTATCTTGATCTTTTAAGTGGGAATAATCTCGTGCCGCCACTCGCCGGATATGCAGGTTGTGTCTTGGCTTACCCAAGATTAACGGTACTTGTTCGATTACGGTGTCAGTGTACTCAAGCCCGAACCAGGAAGCCGGATTAGGGGACAGGTTTTGGAGCCAGACACGGGCCTTTAACATCCACTTCTCAAAGCCCTTTAGCCGGGTTAAGGGACTGACGACATCGCTAACTAAGACAAAGGAGAAGTCACCGACCATTCGGCCAGGTGTAGTTGTGTATTCTTGCGGTTGAGACTCAATCGTGCCGTCTTTAATCAGGTCGTGAACAATCTGCCTTAGATACACGTTGACACTGGTCTGTTTCTTGAAACCAAGGAAGAGCTGGACGTTAATCACGTTCTTGGTACCGTAGGTATTGACTGCATATCTGGCGGTAAAGGGTTCGTTAGTAATGTTGACAGTAACGAACCAATAAGCTCGTGCCCTTTTTGGTCGTTTATCCAAAATTGAGTACAAAATTTCGCGCTTGATGAACTTGTTATACTTGACCGGGGCCATGTAAACGAGGTTGGTTGCGTAGATGGGGTAATCTTCATCGTGACTTAGGTCGGTGAGCATGTCAGTATACTCATCTAGCCGGACATAAGTACTTGCCCCTTCGTGCTTGTCGCGCACCTTATTGCCGAAGTACCAGATGAACATAATAATGCCAATGAAGCCCGCGATGAGTACCGTTACGTAACCGCCGTGCATGAACTTGGTCAAACTAGAGATGAGGAACATGCCCTCAATGAAACCAAAGACGATAAGAAAGAGCAAACGTAAGATGAACGGTCGCTTTTTAGTCCCCAAGTACTCAAATAAGAGCAGGGTCGTCATTAACATAGTTACGGTAATTGACAGACCGTAGGCGGCTTCCATATGCTGGGAAGTGCGGAAGAAGAGCACAATTGCAATGGTAGCAAGACAGATCATCTTGTTGACCGCCGGAATATAAATCTGACCGTGGGCAGTAGTTGGATAATGGATATTCATCCGCGGTAAGAACTTTAACCCACTGGCTTCAGAAACCAGGGTAAAGGAACCGGTAATGAGCGCTTGAGAGGCGATGATGGCCGCTATTGTTGCTAAAATAATACTAAATAGGCGCAGGTTGGCTGGAACAGCTTCAAAGAAGGGGTTAAGCTCAGTCCCGCCAGTGGTCTTGAAGTTGGGGTTTTGCAGAATCCAAACCCCTTGGCCGAGGTAGTTGAGGGCAAGGCAGGCAAAGACGTATGGCCAAGAACCATGAATATTACCGCGTCCAACGTGACCGACATCAGAATAGAGAGCCTCAGCCCCAGTTGTCGCCAGGAAGATTGAGCCCAGGATGAAGATGCCGGCCTTGTTAGCTGGACTAAAGAGAATCTTAATTGCCCAGATTGGGTTAAGTGCTTGGAGAATCGACCAGTCATGCGCCATGTTGTTGATGCCAACTAATCCTAGGAAGGTGAACCAGACTAGCATGATGGGACCAAAGGCCTTACCAATGCTGCTAGTGCCAAGCATTTGAATTGAAAACAAGGCCAGCAGAATAATAATCGTAATTAAAACGACTGCATTCTGGCTAGGAACTGGGATGCTGGAACCAAAGCGCATGTTCTTAAGACCTTCAATTGAAGTGGTAACCGTTACGGCTGGAGTTAGCGTGCCGTCAGCCAGGAGCGCAGCGCCTCCAATTAGCGCTGGCATTACTAGCCACTTGGCCCGTTTGCGTACTAGCGCATAGAGGGCGAAGATTCCGCCTTCGCCGCGGTTAGTTGCACGTAAGGCAATCATGACGTACTTAACGGTTGTTAATAGGGTAACCGTCCAAAAAATTAATGAGATTGCCCCCAAAATTAATTCTCGGTTGACATTGGCAATGCCACCGTTCCCGGTAACGATTGACTTCATTACGTAGAGTGGACTAGTCCCGATATCACCGTAGACAATCCCAATTGTGATTAATAATCCGGCTGCTGAAATGCGCTTTTGCTTCTGATCCATAGACATTTTAATACTCCCATAGACTTAACCCAAAATAGTTTAAGTAAAAAAGAATGTCCAAGCGACATCCTCTTTTAAAACTCTATTTTGTTCTTTTTTTCTTTATAGTACAAGTGAATTATGATAAAGAAGTAGAAATGTTGTTGCGGCAATCCTCGTACCAGTCGTCCCAGTCCTGGTAGGAAGTCATATTTTCTGCGATTACATCGTCTTTTTGGGCAATTTCTGTAACCAGATTGAGGAAGTTCTGGGCGTGATATTCTAAGGCATGGTTAACCAGGTCTTGGCGCCCGAACTTAATGTTGTCGAGTAAGTAGATGTTGATGTCAACCATGTTAGAGTCGACGTCGTAAGTGTTCATGATTTCTAAGTCGCGTTGATTGAACTTCGCAATATAGAAGTCGGTAAAGACTTGCAAGTACTTGGGTTGCTCGGCGAATTCCGCTGCTGGCATCGTGGTCCAAGTGGTTTCAGGAACGATAACCTGCAGATCTTCATTTTCTTGTTCTTCTTCGTTTTCTTGATCTTTGATGTTTTTCTCTTCGTTTTCGGTCAAAGCAGACACTCCTTTAGTAAAAATAGGAAACGTGAAAGTCAATAGTCATTTTACAGAGTTTAAATGGTAAAAGCAACCATTGGAACGTTTTCGCAAGGGCGGAATATGGTTGGTGATCAGGCTGAATACAAGGACTAGCAATGCAATACTAATCCGTAACAAAAATCGCCCTCACCGCAGAGTGCAGCAAGGGCGATTAGTTGACCGCATAAGTTGTTACTTTATGGCTTTAGGTAATTTTGCACATCTTGGCGGCTAATCTTGCTTGGCTTACTCTGACCTGACTTGCGGTACAAGTCAATCAAATCCTGCGGACTCCAAGATGAAGCATCATAACCCAGTTGACCAACGCGCTTGCGCAATTGCGTAATCTGCTTGTTTGTAACGGTCTTACCGTGCACCTTGTGGTCACCCATGGCACCTTCACCGGTCTTGCCGGCATTACCCGTGTCATTCTTACTTGCGCGACTTGACTTTGAACCGTACGGAACGGCTGCAGTGCCATTGTTGTTCTTGGCGGCCTTTTTGTTCCGTTTGATACCTTTTTGAGCCTGCTTCTTGTACTTGCTGTAGTATTGTCCGTTGATGTAAGGCAAGTCGAGTACGCGTTGGTATTGTTCAACGGCCTTCACGTATTGCCGGTCACTCTCTGCTTCCTCAGCTGCAGTGAAGATGGGCGTAATCTCGTGGTCGTAGTTGTCTTGCACGTCCTCGATGGTCTCCTTCAGCTGCTTGCCTTGCTTAACCAAGACGCCATAACCAGCACTTTGCTTGATTACCCCGTCAACGCGGTTAAGGGCCCGGTCGTATTTGCCAGCTTTAGTAGCCGTAATTGCTACCATCATGTTGTCAGACTGGTCTTTGTATGCCTTGGCCTGGTCGGTCTTCTTGATACCTAGCGCCTTCTCGAACGCACTACTTGCCCGCTCGTAGTCCTTGCCCGCAACGGCCTGCTTGCCGCTGGTCATTGCGTCATTATAGGAAGCATCGACCTGATTGTGGTTGGCTTTCTGGGTGGCGTAGAATACACCACCGCCAATGGCGATAACCACCACCGCCACAATTGTCAAAATTGTAGATTTCTTCATTAGGAAATATTCCTCCTTATTAGTACTAAGATTAATTATAGTTGCTTTAGGTCGATTTGACTACTTAATGATGTTTTTAAGCTAGAAAAATAAACCTTTCGCAAGAAAAATGTTACACTTGCCCCACCTAATTCGTTATTAATAGTGTAGGGAGCTGGCGCGCGAAGCACTTACGTGTAGAACTTACCAAACTATAATAAGGAAAGGTTTAGGAAACATGAATTTCGAGTTAATAGATCAGTCAATCCAGTATACCTTCTTGAATGACCAATACGGTGAGGCAGGGACCAAGGCCCGCACCTTCAAGAATGTTAAGCAGGGAGCGGCAGCTACAGGCCTAGCCGAAGTAGGTGGCGCCTTAGCGGGCCTACAGGGCGATGACCTGGGTAGTGCCACCCTGATTCAGCGGCAAGCAGTCCCGTTAAACTAATAGGAAGAAAGAGGTAATCACAATGACGACAACTAGAACTTTACAACTAGTATTCTTGACCAGTGCCGCTAAGAAGGCTAAGCTAGCGGTGCCACAGGCCAGTGCCAACTTAAATCAAGCGACTGTGAAGACAGCAATGGAGACAATTGCGCAGGCGAATGTCTTCGCTAAAGATGGGGTTGATTTGTATAAGGTTCCACAATCTGCTGCCTATATTGAACGAACTGTTACTAGTGTGTTCGATGATACTGCAGCTTAATCAAGCTAGCGTGCACCTAGTGCATGCAGTTATCAGGCTAATCAAGTTGCTTAAGCAGTATTTTAGGTCCAAGTAGAGACTTAACGATAGAAAGGTATGTCATATTGGCATGCCTTTTTACTTTATTTCGTTATTTGTTTGTAAAATTCGTGTAGCAATAAAAGCCCTTTACTACATCAATATCTTGGTAAAGGTTGATAACTGGCGCCCCATTCTGTTACAAAAAAAATCAAAAAATAAAGAAAGCCTAAGACTTTATTACAAAAGTATGTTAAATAAACGCACGTCTTGCAATTTCTCAGAAAGGTAGGTACAATATGAAATGTGGTAAGTAATAGCTATGCTTCAGGTTGAATTGCCTGTACGCATGCGCGTTCTTCAGCTCGAAAGCTACCTCATAAGAGTTATAAACTTATGAATTCGGCTGGAAGGGTGTTGTAACAAGGTAGGCTCAATGCAACCGAACCTATAGCCTATTACTATTTTGTATATACACAAGGAGGAAAGACCACATGAAGAAAAATTTAAGAATTGCTAGCGCTGCTGCTGCTGCTTTAATGGCAGTTGCCCCTGTTGCTGCATCTACTGTATCAACTGTTTTAGCTGATACTACTGTTACTGTTGTAGGTGGTACTACTAATACTACTACAGCAACTATTGGACTTGGCCTGAACATTACTAATGTTGCTAGCTTAGTTAACAATGACCCTGCTTCTAAAGTAGCAGCTACACTTGTAACCCCAACTTTGCCAACAGGTGCTGGTGTGTCAGTTTCAACAGCTAAGATTTACCCAGTGGGTGGTGTTGCTGTTAATGCTAATACTGGTGCAGTAACTATTACTGGTGCTCCTACCGAGCAACTTTCAACTACTGGTGAATACGTAGCTGTTGCTACTGCTTCTGTTACCAACTTAACGCCTAACAAGGAATATACTATTGTTGTAGGTGGTAAGAACTACAAGGCAACTACTGATGCTACAGGTATTGCTAGGGTTGATGTTGTTAGTGACAGCTTCAAGCTCTTTGACACTACTAAGACAGGTGCCCCAGTTGTTACTACACCAATTAAGCAAGCTGACAACACTTTACAAACAACTGTTGTAAGTTCTGGTGATGTTACTGCTGCTGCTGACACTGTTGGTTCTATTGCTACAGCAATTACTGACAAGTATACGCCAACAACTACTGACGCTGCAGTAGATGGCTCAGTTAATGCAAATGCTGCAACTGCAAAATTCACCAACCTTTACCAAGATATTCGTGATTCATTGAAGGCTGCTGGTGTTACTGTTAAGTCAGACGATACTTTTGCCAAGCCAGCTACGCCATTCAAGGTTACTTTGAACTTGCAAGCATCTAATGGTAAGACTGGTACTTTCGTAGTTACAGTTGACCCTGGTGTTGCTCAAGTTTCTGACTCATACCCATTGATTACTTTTGTACCAGGTGCTGCTTATCCTGGTCTGAGCTTCAAGGGTACTCAAACCATGAAGGACAATGATGCACTAGAAAAAGCTGCTTGGAACTATGTGCCAGTTAACAGTGCTATTAACAAGCCAGGACTTGAAGCTGACTTTACTGCTAAAGTAAGTAATAAGCCAGGTTCTGCAGCTATGAAGCCAACCTTTGACTACAGCAAGGTTAACACTAAGGTTGCTGGTAAGTACCCAGTAACTGTAACTGCTACTAACGCTGATAAGTTGACTTCGAAGTTGACTTTCATGTTAACTGTTGGTGCTAAGGGTGCTACTTACAAGACTGTTCAATCAAATGGTGCCGTTCCAGTTTACCAAATTACTGGTAACACTGTAACTGACTCCAAGACCATTGTTCAAAATGGTGACCAGATTGCTACTTTTGGCGAACCAGTTATCATCAATGGTAAGTCATACACTCACATTAACAGTGCTGATTCAGACCTTTACATTGAAACTCAATACATCGATGGTACTTTCAAGCCAGCTGACAAGGTTTCTAAGACCGTTATGCACAATGCTTTCATCTACGATGCTAAGCACAAGCGTGTTGGTACTAAGACTTTAGCAGCCTTCACTAAGGTTGACGTATTAGGCCAACCTACTAAGCTTGAAGACGGTAGTCTTGTTTACAAGCTTGCTGAAGGTGAAGATCAATACGTAATGGCTGACAACATTGATGGTACTTCACGTGTATTGAACCACAATGCATTTGTTTACAGCACCAGCAAGAAGCGCGCTGACAAGCGTGTTCTGCGTAAGGGTAACACTGTAACTACTTACGGTTCACCTTACACATTCAAGAACGGCAAGGCTTACTACCGGATTGGTGGTCCTTCGAAGCAATACGTTAAGGTTGCTAACGTTCGTTAATTAACTTTTGACAGTTAAGTTTTAATTGTTAATCTAGAAACCCGGAAACGAGCTAGTCGTTTCCGGGTTTTTTGGAAGAGAGGATAAACTCATGAAAAAGAATTCGAGAATGGTTAGTACTGTTGCTGCTGCTTTATTAGCAGTTGCTCCAGTTGTTGCAACGTCAGTATCAACTGTATTAGCTGATTCAACAGTTACTATTGATAATGGAACTGCCGTTAATACTGCTGATACTGCTACACTTAAGTTAAATATCAAAAATCTTGCTAGTCTAGCTAGCGGGGACCCTGCTGCTAATCTTGAATTTTCACTTGCAACGCCGAATAAGCCAGCAGGTGCTCAAGTTGAGTCAACAGTAGCCAAAATTTATAAGTCAGCTACTGACACAGCAGAAGTAGATGGAAATGGTAATGCAGCCCCTATTTTAGCTCCCGATGTAGAACCAGCACCAGATGATAAAGGATTAGTGGTCTCTGGTACGGAAGTTCAGAATTTAGCTGCTAATACTAATTATATTGCATCATCAACTGTTACCATTAGCGGTTTGACTGCTGGTAAGACATATGCAATCACGATTGGTGATGGGGTATACAATCTTACTGCTGATAGTGCAGGTAAGATTACTGGAATTGGTGTAGTTAGCGACGCGTTCCAACTTTTCACTGCCAAACCTGGTACACCAATTGTTAAGGAAAATGGGACGAAAGTTACTTCAGGTGAAGTTAAACTTGCCGCTACAGATACCAAGATTGATGCCATTGCAGCAAAGATTATGGGTAAATACACTGTAGCTACTGATGCCACTGCAACGGCTGATTTCAGCAACATTCAAGCTGATATTCGTGCCTCTCTCACTGCTGCTGGCATTACTGTAAGTCCAGACGGTAGTTTTGTTCAGCCAACAAGTCCATTCAAGGTTACTTTGAATTTATTGGCAGAAAATGGTAAAACTGCTACTTTTGATGTTATGGTTACACCAGCAGTTGTTATTAACCCAGGTCCTGTTAATGGTGGTGGAGCTACCACTACTACTCCAGTAACTGGTGCTACTGATGGTTCTTCCAAGCCAGCTGAGGACAAGGTCTCAAAGACTGTTATGCATAACGCTTACATCTATGACCTTAGCCACAAGCGTGTTGGCACTGAAACTTTACGTGCTTTCACTAAGGTTGATGTATATCGTCAACCAGTTAAGCTTGAAGATGGTCGTCTGGCCTACAAGATTGCTGAAGGCCAATACGTAATGGCTGACAACATTGATGGTACTTCACGTGTATTGAACCACAATGCATATGTTTACAGCACCAGCAAGAAGCGCGCTGACAAGCGTGTTCTGCGTAAGGGTAACACTGTAACTACTTACGGTTCACCTTACACATTCAAGAACGGCAAGGCTTACTACCGGATTGGTGGTCCTTCGAAGCAATACATCAAGGTTGCTAACGTTCGCTAATTAACTTATGACAGTTAAGTTTTAACTGCAAGGATTAATAACTGAAACGGAAACAAGAAATTGTTTCCGTTTTTTGTTGCACTTTTTTAGCAGTTTTATTATTATAAGTCACTTCTCTTGTATAATTGGCATAACCAGACAATTTAAGGGAGGAAGAGTAATGACAACCGATAATAATAGATGGAATTTGCCCAACAATGAGAATTACCGTAATTGGTCTAAGCGCCTGCTTCGTGAGCAGATTGGACACGACTCGCTGCTCGACCATTATTTGACGGTTAATCAGAACTACTGCATTAACTTAAAGACCATTGCTGTTTATGAGTTTCAGAAGCAACCACTTCTGGGCAAGTATAAGAGTGTGGTCTTTGACAGCCAAGCAGGTATTGTGCTAAGTAAGCGCGGTTCCAGTGCGCTCTTCACTTCTTATGGTAAGCAATGTCTACTTGCCGGAATTGAATTTCAACGTGAATTTGCCCGTAAGATCAACATTAAGGGTCGCAATACCCTTGCGACTGGTCGCTTAGCCTACTTCTCTATGCGCAGCTATAATGCTGGCAATGTTGACTGGGTTGCCTTGCACCAGATGGTCAGCTTCAAGGTCGTTAAGGAGCATACAATTAACTTTGAACCGGTTGGTCGGGGTAGGGGTATTTTTACCTTTAATAATTGCACTAACCGAATCCATGACCGTCTCCGCAATGGCTTACTGTACAACCACTATCTGTGTGAGTTAGGCCTGACCCACCTAGAAGAGCGGTTGGGTTGGAAGGTCAAGCCGCCTAGTGGCCCCTCACTAATTGACCAGTCTGACTACTTCCATCCGCACCAATCAAGTAGTCACCTATCCTTGAATGCAATCTTGCATGACTTACTCAACAAGAAGCATTCCCGCTATGTCCAATACCTAGCAGACTACTACGAACAGGCCTACTTAACTGAGTCACATCGAATCATCTACCACTTGAGTCAACGTCCTGATACACTCTATTAATCATAGCCGCAAATCTACATAGATTTGCGTTTTTTGTGGTCTTTTTATACCCATAGATTAGGTCTTACCAGTATGGACGACCGCTCATCAGCTACTTTAGGGCCACCCGGGTGACAATGATGAATATTATTGTCAGCGCTTACAATAACTGGCTTTGCAATAACTGACTAACTTGCTAATCTTAGGCTACACAAGCGCTTGTGACATTAATTTAAGGAGAGTCACAAAATGAAGATTAGCAAAAGAGCATTCTTAACGGCATGGGATAACCAGCGGTTAGTCCGGGGGGCATTGAAGGCTGCCCGCGTTAGATACAACCATCCCAACTATGAGGACTTCTTCCAGGAGGGCATATTGTTGTATGCCGAGCTGCTTAGTCAATCGCGGGAATTGCCCCGGATAGAAGTCGACCGGCGGTCCTTTCGCAAGATTGTCTGGCGAACCATCGACCAGCTGCGCAAGAATCAGCGGCAAGAGACGCAAGAACTTGACCAAGATCTGGTCTGGGTCAGTCAATCGACGAGTTGGGATAACTACTTAACCCTAGAGCACGAGTTGGTAAGAATGTCCCCAATTGAACGCATCATCTTCTTCAAGCACCTAGTATTGGAGCAGCCTATTAATTCTTTAGTAGTTGAGAGCGGACTTAGCCGAGGACAATTGCAACGCATCAAGCATAACTTGCTGGTCCGTTTACGCAATGTTTTAGAAAATTAAATTACCATTTGTAACATAGAAAAGCCAATATTACTTTTTGACTACAAATAGGCAGAAAGTATTGTTTATCAGCAAATTGCTCGATACAATAAAAGGGTCAATTAGGGAGGAAACATAATTTATGAAAAGAAGACTCATCACTGGTTTTGCGGTGGCAGCACTTGCTGCGGGCGCCGTTGTACCAGTTACCAACAACTTAATTGCCAATTCTCCAGCAAGAGCTGAGCAGGTATCAGCAGCTACGTCCAGTCAGACGACGTTCTTGAACACGGCTGCTAAGCAAGCTCAGAAGATGGCAAAGAAGTATGGTCTGTATCCATCAGTCATGATTGCGCAGGCAATTGTAGAATCTAATTGGGGTCAATCAGGCTTAGCCGTGAACGCCAACAACTTGTTCGGTATGAAAGCCGATGATAGTTGGTCTGGTGCGACTTATTCTGCTAAGACGCGTGAAGAGACTAAGGGTGGCAAGAGCTACTATGTTGTTGCTAAGTTTAGGAAATACCCGAGTTATCAACAGTCCTTCAACGATAATGGTAAGAAGCTTCGTGAAGGTGTTTCTTGGCAACCATTACGCTACCAAGGTGCATGGCTTGAGAATGCGTCCAGTTATAAGGATGCCACCAAGGCGCTGACTGGAACATACGCCACTGCTAATAACTACAACACAATTTTAAACGACCGCATTAGTACTTATAACTTAACGCAATATGACCCGCAAATTTCCACTTCTAGTAAGTCGTATATTGTGAAGAAGTCTGGTGCAACCTACGCTTGGCCAACTGACCACGCAGTTTCAGCTAAGAAGAGTTCCATTGCCAAGGGCGATGCCGTTACAGTATCCAAGACGATTACTTTTTATAATGGTAAGAAGCGGATGTACATTGACGGCAAGGGCTGGGTTAATGATACTCTTTTGAACCAGGGCAGTGCATTGCCACCAGCCGCTAAAGCGCCTAAGGGTGATCAGAAGGTTAATAAGACCTTAATGCACAATGCGCTCGTTTATAATGGTAAGGGTGAACGTGTTAAGGGTGTGAAGGCACTCCAGTCCGGTGTCAACGGCAAGATAGTTGCCACTTATGGTACCAAGACCATTAATGGCAAGAAGTATTACCGGATTGCTACTGACCAGTACATTGCAAGTGGTAACATTGATGGCACGATCAAAGTACTGAAGAACAACGCCTATATCTTCAATGATTATGGCAATCGCGATAATCAGAAAGTGATGAAGAAGGGTGAGTCCGTTGCCACCTTTGGTGCGGCTGTTAAGATCTATGGTAGCCAGTACTACCGAATTGGACTTCACCAATATATTAAGAAGGGGAATTTTTAGTTCCAGGCGGGACACATAATAAGAATTAAGGAATGAATTTTTAAATGAAAATAAAGAAACTAATAACTACTATTGCTATCGGAGTAGGTTTAGTTACACCTATTTTGTCAGTTGGTCAGAGTCAAGTGGTTCAAGCTGCTTCCATTAACTCACTTGCCAAGCAGAATAGTTATGTTGGAATAACATACCTGTATAAGATGTTACAAACAGAAGGTATTAAGTATAATAAGTTCTACACCAAGAAGACGGCAATTAAGTATCGCAAAGGTAAGCCTGAAGGGATTATTATCCATGAGACGGCAACGCCAGGAGCCTCAGCCTATAATGAGGCCATCTACTTCAATCGTGAATGGAAGAATATGTATTCTTACGTTCATGCCTTCGTTGATCGCAAGCAGGTTATTCAGATGATGACACCCAGCTATGGAGTCTGGGGTGCAGGTGCTAATGCCAACAACCGTTTTATTCAGGTTGAACTTTGTCAGGAGAGTACACGGAATAACTTTGCTAAGAGTGTGAACAATGATGCCATCTACGTAGCTAAGCTTTTGAATCGATATGATATTGTCCCGACTAATGCTTCTAATACTGGTAAGGGGACAATCTGGTCACACCACGCGGTTTCACAATTTCTTGGTGGTACGAATCACACCGATCCGGATGATTACTTTGCTAAGTGGGGCTATTCCATGGATGATTTTTTCGCCTTGGTGAAGTATTACTATAATATACAAGCGGGCGATAGTGATCTTGCACCAGCAGCTGCTGGGACTGCAACAGCTGCGAATGAGCAGCCAGCTGATACTGATAAGGTAACTGGTGCGCAAGTCTTAATGCATGATGCTTATATCTATGATGCGCAAGGTAAGCAGACTAGTGCTAAGTTGCAGACTGCGGGCACGAAGGTTACGGTGCAGAAGACAGTTACTATTAACAACAAGAAGTTTTTGCAGATTGGTGATAACCAATATGTTGTAGCCAGCAACATTATTGGCAAGAACCGGGTCCTGAAGCACAATGCTTATGTTTACAACACAGTTGGCGTTCGTGCCAATAAGATGAAGTTACTACGCGGCGCCCCTGTTCGTACTTATGGTGGTCGGATTAATATTGCTGGGCAAATGTACTATCCAATTAGTGCTACCGAATTTGTCAAGGCAGCCAATTTTTAAAATAACAAAGAAAGTTCACAGGAGGTTTGTTCTGTGGACTTTTTCAGTTGTCATCTAAGTAAAAGCCCATATCCAGCTATTAGGTGGAATACGGCCTTTTATTGTGGTTTGATTTATTTTTTATTTAAGCAATTTTCTTTGCTGTAGCCAAGTAAAGGCATACAAGACAGCATCCGTGACTAGCGCTGCTAGCGGGAATATTGCTGAAGCTGTTACCGTCCGTTGAAGATAAGTGGGTGGAACTGAAGTTAGTGGGAACAGTATTTTAGCTAACGGAAGGAGCCAGGGGATAAGCAATAAGGCAATAAAACAGAGCCTCATTCCCTTAGAAAATTTGCTAAGTGCCAACGGATAGCGGTTATTGTTGTAATACTTCTTCACATTGTAAAGCAGCCCAATAATTCCGTAAGAGATTATTACCCTGTCTAAGATATAAAAAATATCCCTCATAATCATTGCTGCACCCACCTTTGCTGTAATTTTTATCAAGTATATTCCCTTAGCCTGAATTTAGCAATTACTTATTTAATGCCGAGGCCTTGGCTTGCGCCAAGACATCAATGACGTTGACGCTGTGTTCATATAGGTCGTCTGCAGTCTTAGTGTCATGCTTGTCAATAATGTTAACAAAGTCAATAAACTCACTGGTCATGCGATGTTGGAACTGGTTGAAGCGGAACTTATCAATATCGCCATCTCGTGGTTCGACCGTGAAGTCCTTGATAACTCCAGTTGACCCGTCAAACGAGATTGAACCTTGTTCACCTTCGATAAAGGAACGGGGTGTAGTGTAGCAGTCCTTGGCAGCAATTAAGACCGCTTGCTTATCTGGATAGGTCATAGTTAAGATACCGGAGGTGTCAATTCCCCGCTGAATCACCGGGTAGTAGTGGACCGCTTCCGGCTTGCCAAAGAGTCCAACCATCAGATGGATATTGTAGATATTCAGATCCTTTAGAGTGCCGCCGTCCTTAGCTGGGTCAAAGACGGGCGCAATCTTTCCGGCTAAGAAATCATCATAACGGCTAGAATATTGGGTGTAGTTGAGCGAGATGATGTGAATCGGAGCAATCTTGGCAAGCATGTGTTTGATTGCCCGATAATTTTCTAAGTGAATGTTGGTGATAGCCTCAACAATAATTACACCGTGGTCGTCAGCCAGTTGTTTCAACTCTTGAGCTTCTGCTACAGATTCCACGTATGGCTTCTCACAGATGACGTTCTTGCCGGCTGCAATTGCCTGCTTGACCACGTCATAGTGCAAGAAGTTGGGTAGGGCAACATAGACTGTATCAACCTCAGGATGGTGTAGCAGCTGATCGTTGTCAGCATAAACTTCTTTGATGCCGTATTGCTGAGCCAACTCGCGGGCAACCGGCTGACTGCGCTGCGTCGTTGAAATTGCGGTTAATTCTAAGTTCTTAACCTGGTCTGCGGTCGTCAAAAAGTCGTGGACAATCATGCCACTGCCGATAATTCCTAACTTCATCATTAAACCTCCATTTATAAATATCCTTGTCTACTCCATCATAAACGATTGGGAATATCTGGGCAATTAGGGTGCATAATTTAAGTTTTACTGCTAGGTCTGAGCTGATTTCATTAATAAAAAAGCCCGTCACTGCGTTGCGCTAGTAAAGGGCTTGGAATTTACTTTTTATCTTGCTTATCCTTTGGCAAAGGTTTAGCGTTCAAGACGTTGTCAGGGATTTTTAAGAAGTCACGACTCCGCATATTGCTGTAGACTTGTCCAGTTCTTAGTGTCATTAACTTGCCAATCCGCATGTTAACGAAGTACTTAAAGGTGAGCAGGTGACCGTTCTTGACTACCAACTTGACCTGCATGTTCTTAAATTTGCCTTCTTTACCTAAGCGTTGGTAAATTTTAGTTTGCTTCGGGGTCTGTGTGTTAGTCAAAAAGATTGGCTTAACGGCTTCCTGCATGATCTTTTTGTCTTTGAGGGTTGCAGTTAAGGTGTAGGTGTTGCCCTTGCGTTTCATCTGGTATGCCTTGACGAGGTCTTTCGGCGGGGCCATCAACATTCCATTATTAAAAATCGTGTCAAGCACATCAGCGTAAGAATGTCCGGTCATTTTGCCTAGGTCGGACTTATACCAATTACTCTGACCGTTAATATAAGTTGTACCGGTATTGCTAACCCATTCTTCAGCGCGTTGAGCCTTGTTCTTATTCTTAGTTTCATAGTTAAGGTGAACAATTGTCGGTTCGCCGCCAAAGGTGAAGAGTGTGGCAACTGACTGGCTGGATGTGTCCGTGTTTAAGTCAACAACTTGTTTGACTTGACCACTCTTGAAGCTCTTTTGGGACTGCTTGATTACTGCTGTTTTGGTTAAGACCGGGTCAGACTTTTTTTGCTGATTAGAGCAACCGCTGACCAACAGCGCAGTTACAAGTCCCAAGCCAAGTAATAATTTTTTCAGTTTCATGGTGGTTAAAATCTCTTTTCTACTAATTATATTATGTCTATTGTATCGTAAAACTTGAATTAAAAAAATGATTTTTAGTTCGAAACTCTGTGAAAACAAGGGCTAAATGTGTAAAATGGTAAGTGAAGTTTTTAATTTGCAAAGGAGATATTTCATGTCGAAATTAGTTTTGATCCGTCACGGACAAAGTGAATGGAACCTTGAGAATAAGTTTACGGGCTGGGTTGATGTTAACCTATCAGACCAGGGAGTTAAAGAAGCCAAGAACGCAGGTAAGCTGATTAAGGAGCATGGTTTGAAGTTTGACCAAGCTTATACTTCAGTGTTAACCCGGGCGATTAAGACTCTGCACTATGCTTTAGCAGAAAGTGACCAACTTTGGGTGCCAGAGACTAAGTCATGGCGGCTGAATGAACGTCACTATGGTGGTCTGCAAGGTTTGAACAAGCAGGACACAGCTGACAAGTACGGCGACGACCAGGTCCATATCTGGCGCCGGTCATATGATGTGCTGCCACCGAAGCTTGAGGATGATTCAGAATTTAGTCAAGTGCATGATCGCCGTTACGCTGACCTTGACCCGAACATCATTCCACGGACTGAGAACCTCAAAGTGTGTCTGGAACGGGTAATGCCATTCTGGGAAGATCACATTGCGCCTGACTTATTGGCTGGTAAGAACGTCATTATTGCCGCTCACGGTAACTCACTGCGTGCCCTGACCAAGTACATTGAGAACATTTCCGATGCTGATATCATGGACGTAGAAATGAAGACCGGTGAACCAGTTGTCTACACCTTTAATGACCAATTAAAGGTTACTAACAAGGAAAAGCTGGACGACTAAGTTTTAAAATCAATCTATTAACTAAAAATCTCTCAAGTAGTGCATCTTGGGAGATTTTTTGGTATTAAATGTTCGCTTAATTAAAAACATGACTTTAGGAGAATAAGCTATATTTTATGCAGGTGAGTCTAAATTTAAAACCGCATCAAAGACGCTCTGGGGTAGTTTAATGTCACTGCGGGCGGCCTGGCGCTTATTGAGGCTCTGACGGCGCAACAATTGTTGCTTTTTCGAAATACTACGTTGTTCACCGTTAACTGCAGCGTTTTTACGCAATGGGGGAACATCAACTCGGGCAATAACCTTATTTTCAATAATTGCTTGAACGGGCATAGGATATAACCGACGCGGGATGACATATTTTAACTTTTCCACTAACTTATGTGCAATTTGGTCTGCTTGTTGACGCGGTACCAGGATATCTAAGGCATCAACCGGTGCATAGTTGATTTGCGTTTGGATTTTGACAATATCAACGGGCTCATAGTCGAGGAATTCGGTGTCCAGAGTCGCATAACCGTGTGTGAGTGACTTTAGACTGTTAAAGAAGTTGTAGGCAATTTCAGAAACAGGTAATTTGTAGGTAAGAGTAACCAAGTCTTGCTGATTATCAATGTCGAGTAATTCGCCATAATGTTCCTCACAGAGTTTCATGGCTGCACTGAGATAGGTGTTGGGAGTAGTAATGATGGCTTTGACGAAGGACTCGCACACGTGATCGATTATAGCGAAGTCGGGAAACTCCACCGGGTTGGTAATGGTTAAGTATTCACCTTGTGGCTGCTGATTTTTAAGGTAGACCTGGTATGTAGCGTTGGGTGCGGTTGTTAAGACTTTAACATGATATTCGGTACGCAGCCTTTCTTTGATAATTTGCAAGTGGAAAATGCCCAGAAAGCCGCAACGAAAGCCAGCGTCAAGTGCTTCAGACTGTTCCGGTTTATAGTGAAACGAAGTATCATTGAGAGCAAGCTTGCTGATTGCCTGCTTAAGTTCCTCATAACTCGTCTCCCCCTTTGGAAAAAGTCCCGCATAGACCATTGATTGTGCGGGCTTAAAGTTGGGAATTGCGGTAGTTGCAGGATGCGCGGTAGTAGTTATGGTTTCACCGACCTGCAGGGCCTGAACGTCTTTGAGGCCAGTTACCAGATAGCCAACTTCACCGGTTGTTAGTGTTGGGACTGCTTTCATATCTGGGTTGAAAATCCCGATAGGCTGGGCCGTAAATGAGCTGTCATGGCCCATTAGTTGTAATTTTTGCTTAGTCTGCAAGTGACCATCAAAGACGCGAATGTCCGCGATAATTCCCTGATATGGGTCGTATTGGGAATCAAAGACTAGAGCTTTAAGAGCAGCAGTCGGTTCGCCCGTTGGGGCAGGAATTTCTTGGTAGATGGCTTCAAGGACTTGGTGGACATTTTGTCCGGTTTTGGCAGAAATCTTTAAGATGGGTCCGTTTGCAAATTCGGGTCGCAGCCTGCGAAGCTGTTTTTCTGTTGCTGTAATGTCTGCTGCAACATTATCAATCTTGTTAATTACCGGAATAATTTTCAAGTTGTCTTTGATAGCGAGCCGCAGATTGGCAATTGTCTGAGCCTGAACGCCCTGGGTTGCATCTACCAATAAGATGGCGCCATCACTGGCAGCCAAGCTTTTGGCCACTTCATCAGAAAAATCAACGTGCCCAGGTGTATCAATCAGGTTATATTCATATTCTTGGCCATCAGCACCATGATAAAAATTTCGTACCGAGCGAGCTTTGACGGTAACACCATGTGCTTGCTCGACTGCCATACTGTCTAGTAGTTTGGCACTAAGCTCGCGTTCACTGACGGTTTTAGTCTGCTCCATGATGCGGTCAGCCAGGGTGGACTTACCGTGATCAATATGTGCAATAATAGCAAAGTTACGGATATTTGCGCGCTTCATATTATTTAGCTACCTCTATTTCCTTTTGTAAACCTTGTAAGTAGAACTTTAGTATTTGCTTGGCTTCGGCTTCTAAGTCAATTTGAAAGCCTGTGAAATCCACTGGCAAGTGGTCATGGTGAAACTCATCTAACTTCATCATGTTGATTAGACCACTGATGATGGCACTCTGAATTACAAATAGATGGCTTGCCTGCTTGACTGAAAGGCGAGGAATACGGTCAGCAATTGCCTGTCCCAGTGCCTGGTTAATCTGGTAGAGCTTTTGGCGCTCGGCTAGCGTTTCTTCCCGGTCAGCTGCAGCTTCTAAAATTGGCGCACGGAGGGCATTAAGGCGTACTAAGTCGGCTTGCTTGTGAATTAACAAGTGATTTTGCTGTAATAAAAACTCAACCAGGTCTCCCCAGGTGGATAATTCCGGTTGTGACTGCCAGCTGTTTAAAGCAGCCTGCAAGAAGTCTTGGTAACCTGCTAAGAGCAAGTACATAAAAATATTCTCTTTGCTTTTAAAGTAGTTAAATAATGTTCCCTTAGCTACGCCAGCTGCATGTGCAATCTGAGCCATTGAAAGCTCATTAAAATCGTGTTCGTGAAATAGCCTACCCGCTGCGGTAGCAATCAACTGTTTTTTAGCTTTTCTTGCTGTAGGTGTTAATGTATGCATATAAGCCTCCGTTATTTTCATTAATGACCATCGGTCATTTTACAAATGAATCAACTTTTTAGCAAGAAAAAGCTCTTGCAAGTTTGTTGATAAGTGAAGGATTTTTGGGTGGGAATAGTTTTCTAAGTCAATATGTGATAAGCTTAACATGTATGAAAATGTAACCGATTACAAAAGGAGACAAAGTGATGACTGATCAAAAAAATATTGCTTGGGATGCTAATTACGATGTAGTTGTGTTGGGCTTTGGGGGAGCTGGTGCAACTGCGGCAAGATTTGCTGCTGATGCCGGTGCTAAAGTGTTATTGGTCGACTCGGCCCCAGAAGGTCATGAAGGAGGCAATACCCGTTACTCTGCTCAGTTAATCGGGACGGGTAAGGACTTTACCGAAACGAAAAAATACTATGAAAAATTGACTGCGCCAATGGAACTTGACGAAGAGATGATAGATACCTTTGTTCGAGGCATGGTTGACATGCCAGAGTACGTTGAAGAGCATCTTGAGGTTAAGCCGTGCAGTGCACGTCAATTTGCCCCGTTTCTGAAGAATTCGTATGAAGAGTATCCAGAGTTTCCAGGAGTCCATTCTTACGACTATACAACTGTTGTGGAGAACTTATTTGATGCCTCTTTATGGCAAAATTTGAAAACGCAAGTCCTCAAGCGTAAAGCTAAAATCACGGTCTTATATAATACCCCGGCACAAGAGCTAATTCAGAATCCGGAAACAGGTAAGATTGAAGGGGTGGTTATTGACCGTACGGGTAAGCAGCTTAAGGTCCAGGCTAAGAATGGTGTCGTGCTGGCAACTGGCGGCTTTGAGAATAACCAGCGCATGATTGAAGATTTCTTAGGGGCCAAACGGGTGGCACCACTGGGTACGTTGTACAACCAAGGGATGGGGATTACGATGGCTCAAGCAGTCGGTGCCGACCTGTGGCATATGGCTAACTACGAGAGCCTAGGTCTCCTGCACGGCATGGCCTTTGCCGTGCCCGCCGGCGAGCGCGGGCGCTTAATGCTTGGCGAACAAAATGACGTTGTTGCACAAGGTAGCTCCTTTGTGATTGGTGACGATGGCACCAGGTACTTTAATGAAGCTGAAGAAAACCGCCATGGCCATATTAAAAACCATGGTTTGTGGAAGGTGCCGCTAAATCAGGAACATCCATATTTAATTTTTGATGAAAATAAGAAACAAGAACTGGATGCCGATGATATTATTGGCGATTACAAGCCATACACGGAACACGTGCTGAAGGCTGACTCGATCGAAGAGTTGGCGGACAAGATTGGGGTTGAAGCGCAAACACTCACAGCTACGTTGAAGCGCTTCAACCAAGCAGCCGAAGCGCAAGATGATACAGAATTTCACCGGGCACCGGCAACAATGAAGGCACTAGCTGGCAAGCCAGTCTATGCAGTTCAAATGGAGCAGACTATGCTCAATACCCAGGGTGGTCCTAAACGCAACACTCGTGCAGAAGTTCTAAATACTAAGGGCGAGCCGATTCCGCACCTGTATTCGGCGGGTGAATTGGGTGGTCTCTGTGCTAACCAATACCAAGGCGGGGGTAACCTGGCTGAATGTCTGATCTGGGGCAAAATTGCTGGTGTAGAAGCTGCTCGCATCAAGGATGATATCACTGTTGATGCTGTTAGTGGAGGGTCTGCTCAGGCAAGGTACCTGGATTCAGATCTTAAGCAAGAAGACTATACAACTGCCAAGAATCAGTACATTGGCCGGTCGACGACCGGTATGGGTGATGAGCTTGTTGTCCGGGTCACTATTGGTGAACAGAAGCGGCTTACTAATATTGAGGTGCTAAAGCAGGATGAGTCAGCCGACTATGGTCTAAAAGCCGTAGAAACTCTGCCCGCCGAAATGGTTAAGCAGAATAAGGTTGATGTTGACGCTGTTTCTGGAGCTTCCAGTACCAGCCGCGGCTTAAAGGATGCGGTTAATAATGCCCTGAGCAAGATTAACTAGTAGTGGAATAGTGCAAAAAGGGTTATTTCAAGCAATAATCCTTTTTTATGTATATTCATAGGTTAATCTAGTGGTTTTTATAGTAAAGCAGTGTTACCTGGTATACAATTCAGGTTAGTTTTAAGTTGATTGGAAGAAAAAATGAATTTTACTCAATTACGTTGTTTCATCAAGGCAGTGGACAATTCAAGCTTTACGATTGCGGCCGAACGCTTGAATTTTTCGCAATCAGCCGTTTCAAAAAATATTAAAGATTTGGAAAATACTATCGGTGTACCCCTCCTTAACCGGGCCCATCACCGGATTTCGCTGACTAATGCAGGTAAGTACTTTTACCGCGTGGCGCGCAATGTTGTTGATGATATGGACTATACAGTTTCGTATTTGCAAAGCAAGCGTAATGATCCGGAAACGCTTCTGCGCATAGGGGTCACTGACACACCGTTAGAACAAAAGTTATTGCCCCTGTTTTTGCGTAAGTTGCGCGCAAATGGTAGCAACTTAAATGTGCAATTTGTCTTTGTACTCAATAATTCGCTGGGTGAACTGCTCAATCATCATGTGGACTTGTGTGCCATTGCCCAAGATGATGTTAATGTGGTTGAGGATGTAAAGTTTAGACCGTTAATTCAAGGTAAATTTGTCTTGGCTTGCCCAGATGATTCGCCATTAGCTCAAAAAAATCAAATTTCTTTAAAAGATTTAGAGCAGATAGACATTTTTTTACTTGATCCTAATAGTTCACTCAATGTGCAGATGAAGTATCAACATCTCTTGATTAATAATATGGGCATGGATCATATCAAATTTGTGCAGGATTACCTGTCAATGGGGATTTACGTTAAGGGTGGCTGGGGCTACGGTATCCTGCCTAACTTTATTGCTGATTATCAAACCTCCGGTGTTTCTTACGTTCCAATTGACTACAAGGATATTTCGCCATATGGAATTGCTTATATGGAATCCTTTACCAATGAATCTGTGATAGAAGAAGTAGTTACTACCATGAAAAAGGCAATTGCAGAATACACTAACGAAAATAATAATAAGTAATGCACAAACTTAGCTTGCTTTAAAGATGCTTGTAATCATCACGAAAAGGTTGATATTACAAGCATTTTTTAGTGAGCACTTTTTTGCACAACGGCGAGCATTCCATTTGGTAATCCTCAATTCTAAAATTGGTGCAGCCTTTCACTTGATCAATAGTATTATGAAAGCGATTAAAAGATTTGCTTCGAAAAAGTGAGGGATGGAAATGGAAAATATTTATGACGTGATTATTGCTGGTGCTAGTAACTCTGGTGCGATGGCTGCTTGTGCGGCTGCCGAAAAGGGTGCTAAGGTCTTACTGATTGATAAGTCAGGCAGTTCGCAGTACCTGTTTCGGTCATTCTTTGCGGCATTAGACAGTAATGCGCAAAGAAGAGCAGGAATTAAGGTTGACAAGTCAAAGTTAATCAACTTCTTAACGTTGTTCTATCAAGATAATGTAGATGAACGCTTGCTCTGGACTTGGGCTAACCATGCTGATGAAACAGCTAACTGGCTTGAAGACAATATTTTAAAGCCTAACGGCGGTATCCTTAGACCGCAGGAAGATGCTCATTATGAAACAATTGTCAACACTGCCTTTAACACGGAATTAGCAATTGCAACGCCTGAAGGTGGCTGGGCTCATTACGGTGAGTGGATACTCGACAAGGTTAAGGAGCTGGGCGTGACGCTTAAGTACAACACCAAGCTGGAAGAGCTCGTAACTGATAACAGCGGTACAGTCACAGGTGTTATCACCAGCGACCGGGCCAGCGGCGAAAAGACCGAGTACCAGGCGACTAAGGGAGTCATTATCTGTACTGGTGGCTATGGGGCTAACACTGAATTGATGAAGAAGTGGGATCCGCTCGGCTACAAGAAGAATGTCTATTCAGACAGTCCCCGCGACGATGGATCAGGAATCTTGGCCGGTCTCAAGGTGGGAGCTGCCCGCGATGAAGAACCAGCCGAGATCATTTTTGACCGCGGTGCGGTTCCGGTCGGCACTAATGCTGAAGAGCATTATGTGATTGACTTCAAGGGGCCAGGTTACTTCTGGCTAGGTGCTTATCCGCTACTTAAGGTCAACCTCAACGGTGAGCGCTTTGGTAATGAAAGTGTTCCTTACCAATTCGACATCAATGCGATGTCCAAGCAGCCGGGTTACCTGGAAGCACAGATTTGGTCGGCAGAGACGATGGATCATCTGGCTCAGTTTGATACCCAGGGGTGTGCTCGCCTCGGGTTCCCTGGAATTTACGGTACTGAGGGGAATAAGGAAGAGATCCAGCGCCGGATTGACGATGGTATGGTACAGAAGGCCGACACCATCGAAGAATTAGCTGAGAAGCTGAATCTACCGCAGGATAACCTGGTTAAGACGGTTGCCCGCTATAACGAATTGTGCCAGCAGGGCGAAGATACTGATTTTGGCAAGGAAAAGTTCAGACTATTTCCGGTAGAACATGGTCCTTACTATGGCGTCCTCATGGGTGGCCGGCTCTTAGCTACACTTGATGGTCTGCGAATCAACCCTCAAATGGAGGTTATCGACAAGATGGGTAAGCCGATTCCGCACCTATATGCGGCCGGGAATGCCAGTGGTGGTTTCTTCTGGGGTAGTTATCCAGACCGGGTCCCAGGTTTGACTTGCAGTCACGCTCAGACTTTTGGCCGTTTAGCCGGTCAAGCTGCTGCTGAAAATTAATCAGATTTAATAAAGGAGTTTTAATATTATGGAAGAAAGACAAATGCCCAAGCTTTCTAATTATAGATGGGTAATTTTAGCTATTGCTGCTTTGCTTGATGCAACCAGTAGTTACATTCAATTTCAAATTTCTGCACTGGCAACTCAAGTTATGCCAGCATTGCATATTTCACCAGCACAATTCTCTAGCCTCTTGATGGCGCCAATGCTGGTTGCCGTATTCCTCAGTATCCCAGCTGGTACTCTGGCTGATAAGTTCGGTGCCAAGCGCATCGTTTCCATTGGATTGATCATCTCCGTCCTTGGTGCTTACGGTCGTCTGATTGCCACTAACTTTGCATCATTGATGATTATGCTGCTGCTCTTCGGTGTCTACATGGCACTGTTGAACGCCAACACGATGAAGATCTTTGGCGTTTGGTTCAAGCAAGATACGAACCTGGCCATGGGCGTATTCTTCGCCAGTGCCAGCATCGGTATCATGTTGTCGCAGCTAACGAGCCACTATTTCCCAAGTGTGCGATCTGCTTACATGTTCTCATCAACTCTGTTATTAGTCTTAGCTGTTTGCTGGATGCTCTTTGTTAAGGAAACTCCGGCTGGCGAAGAAATTCCACCAGAGGCTCTTAAGCAAGAAAAGACGCAGTCAACACTCGATTTCTTAAATGCTGCTATTCACAGCAAGAAGACTTGGCTGGTTGCCGTTAGTGTTGGCTGTGCCATGGGTGCTAGTGAGGCCTTTTCAGGAATGCTGCCACAGGCCTTTACCGCTCGCGGCATGACTCCTGCTAGTGCTGGTCCAGCAGCAGCTATTGGTACTATTGGTAGTATGTGCGGCTCGTTCTTCGGGCCGGCTATTATTAACAAACTTAGTCATGCTAAGCCATTCATGATCACTATTACAGTTTTAAGCGGTATTTTGATGGCTGCCAACTGGTTTATTCCAATGGGCTTGCCATTAACAGCAGCTTTAATTGCAGGTGGCTTACTTGGAGCTATGACTGGTCCGGTTATGCAGTCACTGCCAATTTCCTTCCCAGAGATTGGTCCTAAGAATGCTGGTTCTGCCGGTGGTTTGGTCGGCACTGTGTCACTGTTGTTTTCCTACTTTATTCCAATTATCATTTCTGCTATTGCAGGTCGAAACTACGCTTTGACCTTTATGATTCAAGGATTAGTTCTTGCTTTAACTACTGTCATTGTTGCAATCTTACCGGATGCTAACGAAGCACGCCGTCACGCTAAATAATTGTTTTACTGTTTGAAAGGAATTAAATTATGACCCGAAAAATCACTAATAAACCAGGCAAGTACATTGGTTCAGGCCAGGGTAAAGAAGAACGAATTAACCTCGAGGTTGAAGTTGGTGCTGATCAAATTACTGGTATTAAACCGTTGGATAAGTATGCACCAGACAGCTTAAATGATAGTGCCTTTAAGAAGATGGCCCAAAAAATTCTTGACCATCAATCGGTTGATGTTGATGTAGTATCTGGTGCATCTGAAACCTCCCGCGGCATCATTGAGGGTGTCAAAGAAGCCTTGGGTAAGGCTGACGTTGACCTCAATGCCCTAAAGGAAAATAGCGCTCAAACCAGCTCCACAGCTAAAAAAACAATTGACGTTGACGTCGCTGTTGTCGGTGCTGGTGCAGCCGGTGCAGCAGCAGCTTTGGCCGCTCGGCAACATGGTGCCAGTGTTGCGCTACTTGAAAAAACCATTTCACCACTTGGTGCTGGTACTTTTGCCGGTGGAATGTTTGCTGCTGACAGTCAACAACAAAAAGACCAAGGCAAGGTGGTTTCTAAGCGGTGGTTGTATGAAGAATACATGGATGCTTCCCAAGGTTACATGAATTCGCTCTTGGTACGCCGGATTATTGATGAATCTGGTAAGACAGTTGACTGGCTCAACGAAAATGGGGCAATCATGAAGCTAGTTGATGCTGGTACTGGTGGTAGTTTTGACCATATTGGGATGCCGGCTACCCTTCATGGCTACCAAGAAGGTGGTACCAAGGCAATTACTAAGCTGATTGAGCAGTTTAAGTCAATTGGCGGGCAAATGTACTTTGGTTTTGCTGGTAAAAAACTGCTGACTAACAGTGAAGGTAAGGTTGTTGGCTTGGTGGCCCAAGGCGATGACCAGGAACTGCAAGTTAACGCCAAGAAGGTCATCATTACTACCGGTGGCTTTGGTGGGAACCCAGAAATGCGCAAACAGTACTTGGGCGACGTCAGCACCCAAGGGCAGGTTCTGCAAAATACTGGTGATGGTTTGAACATGGCTTGGGATGCGGGGGCTGCCCACCATATTAATGGTTCGACCCACTACTTCTGGCAGACCTTTAGCGACCAGGACGTTGCTGATTTAGTTAAGTTAATTGGTCCTAATTGGATGGCTTTGACCGGCCTGGCCAACTTCCCGAACCTACGGGTTAACAACCGCGGCCAACGCTATGCAAGTGAAAGTCACGTTTTGGACTTTGCGGTTCATGGCGCTGAATTATCTGAGCAACCGCAACAAACTGAATTCGTTATTTGGGACCAAGCTGCGCTGAATAAGATTAAGACCGGTGGTACGGCAGCGATTGAAGATCACTATGGCAAGTGGAAGGACCACAACCAATTCTACATGGAATTCAACTTCCCGACCGATACTGATGATGCAATTAAGCGCGAACATGAGAAGATGGACTTCTCCAGCCTCTTAACTAAGCTTGAGTCAACTAATGTGGTTTTCATCGGCAAGACGATTGAAGAGCTGGCTGAGCAGATGGGCGTAGATAAGGACAACTTGCAAAAGTCCGTTGACCAATACAACGAAGCCAAGCAGAAGGGTGAAGATGATTTGTTCTTCTCTGACACCAAGCGCATGGTACCAGTTGAAGAAGGGCCATTCTATGCCGTTAAGTTTATTGCACGTAACTTAGGAACGCTTGGTGGTGCAACAATTGACGAAAAGATGCACGCATTAAATCCTGCGGGCGAACCGGTCCCTAACCTATACGTAGCTGGTGCCGATGCCTCGGGCATGTACGGCAAGGCATACGTCGATTTTGAAGGTGGCACTTTAGGCTTTGCTTATATTTCTGGTCGCTTAGCTGGAATCGATGCTGCTGAAATGGCAAAAGTGGATAAGTAGTTAACTAAAAGCATGGATGAATTAAAGGAGACTTAGTTTGTGCATGCTTTTTGTTCAAAGGAGAATAACCATGGAACAATATGATGTAGTAATCGTCGGTGCCGGCCTTGCTGGCTTTGCCGCCGCCGCTGAAGCAGCTGATGACAACTTAAAGACCCTATTGGTTGAAAAAGGCCGCACTACGGGGGGAACGGGTAATTATGTTGAAGGTGTGTTTGCTGCTGATTCCGAAATGCAGAAGCAGCAAAATGCGGTCATGGACAAGCTGGAACTGCTGGAAGAAGAACTAACTTATTCCCACTATAAGGCCGATGGCAAGATGTGGCAGCAGTATATTGACCAGGCTGGTAAAAATGTTTCCTGGCTAAAAGAGCGAGGAGTAGACTTTATTACCGTCGCCGGTCTGGGTGATGGTGCGCAAACCTGGCACTTGTTCAGGGGGAAGGGCCATGATGCAATCCATAATGGCTTAGAGCCTTATGCTAAAGGCAAGGGGCTGGAAGTTCTTACTTTAACACGAGTAACCGGTTTGAAGCAAAAGGCTGACCACACTTATGAAGTGACTTTAACTAATGTTGAAGATAAAAGTATACAAGTGATTATTGCCCAAAACGTTGTTCTAGCTACTGGTGGTTACTTGAACGACCAGGAGCTGCTGGAGAGTACGCCGCACCAAAATCCGGACAATATTATTCCGGTCAATTCAGGCAAAAACACTGGTGACGGCCTGCGTCTAGCCTGGAACTTGGGTGCTAAAAAGTATTTCACGGGGATGGCCATGATGTTTGGTGGACAGCTCAAGAGTAAGAAGATCCCGTCATTTAAGTTATGGGGAACTGCAATCTGGAGCTCCGTTTGTGATCAGCCGCAAATGTGGGTTAATGAACTGGGCGAGCGTTTTGTCGATGAAAGTGCCTGCGTGGTCAACTGGGCTAACGAAGGTAATGCCATGAACCGGCAAGATCGGGTCTTCTGTATTTTTAGCCAAAAAATTCTGGATGACTTTACCGACAAGTCTTTTCCGCGGTCAATGAAGCCATTCGTTCCAGAAGATCGTTATCCCAGCTTGCGCGCTGATCTTGCCAAGGCTGAAACAGAAGGTCACGAATACCTGCACAAGGCTGATAACTTAGCAGACCTGGCAAAAGAAATTGCCACGCCTAACTTAGTTGACTATGTTAAACATTACAACGAGATGGCGGCACAGGGTGAAGACACAGACTTCCACAAGCCGGCAAAGTACATGTTACCCGTTGATGGTGACGGTCCTTTCTATGCTATCGAACTGGGCGTTGGTGCTTACACAACTGGTGACGGCCTGCGGGTCAACACTAACAATGAAGTCCTTGATGCTCAGGGTCGACCAATCGAAGGTATCTACGCGATTGGCGGAGATGGTTCAGCTGTTCTCTACGGTGATACCTATGGCGTCAACGTACCGGGTACACATGCCGGTTACTGTATCTTCTCTGGCCGTAACGCAATTAAGGCAATTGCCAGCAAAAAATAAAAAAACTTCTTAGTAAGAGCGAGGCTCGCTTTTGGGCCGCGACTGCTTTATAATAAAGAAAGAAGAGCGGGCGATTGATGCTCGCCAGTTTTTCCAGCATTAATGAAGGCTAATCCTTGTGGTTAGCCTTTTTGCTTGCCGATAATAAGGGGAGGCCGACTATGCCATTCAACCCGGCCACCCTGATTTTTGCCATGCTAGATATTTATCATTAATGAAAAAATCACAGGCCACTGATATTTCTTAAATAAATAAAACTTCACCTTGTAATATTTGTAAAACTTTTGTAGTATAAATGTTATGTAAATGAAAAACAATACAAAAAGCGCGCTTGAATAACATTTTTCTAAGGTCATCATTTAATTTTTTAGGAGACATTATTATGAAAAAAGTTGCAAAAGTCCTGTTAACTGCGCTGCTGCTTGCTGTTTCAGTGGCAGTGTCATTTCCCACAAACAATGTTATTGCAGCAGCTAAAACGTCAAAAGCAGTTCGGTACGATACAGATGAAGCTTGGACTAGAAAATTAGCTAAAGCTGGTTATGTCTTTATGTTGCCTAACGCTGACAAGGGTGCGTTGATCAAAGCTAATGGCAATTCCTATAGCAAAAAAACGCTAAATAAAATTGTCAATAACTTTACACTTTTTAAAGTGAAAAGGATCAAATCAGTTCATAACGGCGTATTTGTTGATCTGGTATCAAAAAATGGCAAATATAAGGGTTCTACCACTTATGTAAATGGTTTTTACAATAAAAATTTACTGAATGAAAAGCTTGAATTGCTGATTAATGTTGAGTTAACCGTAATGAATGCTAAGGATTTGGGTAAGCCCACAGACGGTCTGCTAACGCAGGCCGAAGCGATAGCTGCTGGTTTGACTAAACAAAACAAAAAAATTGCATTGACTTCAATCAGGCAATTAAAGGATTACATTAAGTGGGGGACGATGGCAGAAACACCAGTGCTTTTAGTTGGGCGCTATCCCGGTAATGTTTTAGAGGAAATAAAATAAATGAATGCAAGTAGAGGAATTTGGATTAAATGAGGTCTAAAGGCGGTTGTCGATAAGGACTTGTATTACTGTTAGAATTAGAAGAGTGATGAGAAAAATGACCGTGACCAAAAGATATTTAGCAAAAAATAGAAAAAATTATCTAAGCATGTCGAGAAAGCAGAGAATAATTTATAATCTCCATAATTCGATTTTTGCGATAGTAGTTGCACTGATATTTATGATTTTCAGAAATCAAATACTTGCTTTCTTCCATAATATAAAATGTTTCGCAAAAATACCCGATATTTTAGTAGTTATTATCTATGCTTTCACAGTTGCTTTTGCATGGACATTTTTCAAAAAAATCATTCTCCGCATTTTTCACGAGTATAATAAAAAGTAGCATATTGTTTAGTTGACTATTTGCTAAGGCTTGACTTTATGCGGTGTTGACAGTGATAAATAAAGGTGTTTACGATGAAACAAGAAAGACCAGAGCAGATTTTGCTAACGGAAATTGATTCTTGTCTGCAAAGCCCTATTACAGCAGCAGAAAAGAAGCTATTTCTTAATACAAAAAAGCGCTTAGAAAAAAGAGCATATTTTCCTGCTATAGTTAATTCTCTCAAGATGGAACTAACTCCGCTTGCTATTCGACAAGAACTGTCTGATGGTGGAAGAAAGATTTATCGATTATTACTTGATCCACAATTCCCTGCGAATAAGGGATTGGGCATGGGAATAGCGACAATCTTTGGTGGACACGTAGGCTAGGTATTATCAGCTTTTTATTGTGTGCCATGTAGTTTGCAATTGATGAAGCATGATATTAAAGACCGAGCGTCCGGGAAAAGTGCGCTTTAATTTAAACTAAAAAATTCCACAATTTGAACAGACTGACAAGTAAACGTTTGTTAATGTGATTTGTCAGTCTTTTTGTTTAGTTTAGAAAAGCAATTTGGCCGTCATGTTTTATTCTACAAGAACTTGAACTTTTGTTATGAAGAAATCATTGTCCGGGCTACCCAATAAAAGTAATAGACCATATGCAGTAATAGGGCAAAAAACTACATTTATCAAAGAAAATATTATTTAGCTTTAAAATTAAGTTAAAAAAAGGAGTATCAACCCGATATGCTATAAAAAGAGCAGCAGCTATTGCCACTACTATTTGAGTGTAAATAAAATGGAATCTGGTTTTATTTGCAGGTACACGCTAAATCACTTAACAAATTTATCCACCGAAGAGTGACATTATTCCTATCCCAAATCTACGTTTCCCAGGAAATTTGGGGTCAAGTAATAACCGATAAATTTTTCTACCACCATCAGACAATTCTTGACGAATAGCTAATGGAGTTAGTGCATTTTGAAGAGAACTTACTATAGCAGAAAGATATTTTTTCTTTTCCAAGTCTCTTTTGGCTAAAAGAAAAATTCTCTTTTCTTCTGCTGAAATAGGTTCCTGAAGACAAGCATTAATTTCAGCTAATAATACAGTTTCTGGTTTCTGTCTTTTCACTAGTAGTACCTCTTGCTTTTGATGATGATATTGTATTACTACCAAATCCAAACCCGCCTGCCGAAACCATGATACATGATACTTAAAAATTGTTTTTTCTATTCGTTTTTGTAGACTCCATGATTCCATGACAATAATTGAGAATATTATACTGTGTGTTTTATTAAAAGCAAACGCAATAATTTATTTCTTAATATAATTTTAACTATAAGCACAATTAGGATTTTACTTAAACAAAATAATGCGGTCGCTAACTATATTAATATTCATTAGGGCACAGCAAACTTAGCGAAACTTTAACCACTGTGAAATTCTTCAGATTAGCCTGAAATGGATTATTTTGTTCCCGAAAAACGACAAATTTTATATTTTTTTGTTTGTAAGTAAGACACATTTGCTTATAAAAAGTGAAAATTAATTTACTTAATATTAAATATATAATAAAATAATGAAATATCAGTGCTTTAAATGGTGAAGGAAAATATGAAAAAGAATACCTACAAGATCATTACTTATATTTTGGGCGCACTACTTATCATTACCCTATTTTTTCTGTTTGATGCAACAAAAAATCCACCAAGTATTATGGGATCTTTTTCTAATATAACAGCTTCTAATAAAATAACTCAGCCAGATAGGGTAGATATTACTTTTGCAGTGCAACAAGAAAACGCCTACCGAATTTATTTCCAATCCAGGGAGTTTGACCGTGGAATCTATAAAAAATCTGCGGATAATGCATATGTATTGAAACCTAAAACTGGAGCTAATGGCATGTTGATAATTACAAATAAAAAGTCATACTTATATTATCCTAAATTGAAAGAGAAAGTAATAGTTGTTGAACAAACTAATGCATTAAACACACAAAACTAACACTTGATGAAGAATAAGATTGTACTAGGTTAAACTGGTCCAGTCTTTTTCTACGCAAAATCAAGTAATATTAATAAATAATTTAACTTTTATGTTTAAAATTGTGTGGATTATCGCCAAGTTTTAGCTATTCTTTAGTTTAGCTGCCCTCTTTATGGACGCAAGCTTAAATTCAATAAAGACAGCCCGCAATTGCAACGCGCCTTTAAACTTTACCAAAGTGGTATGACTGATACTGCCGTCAGCAAGGTAACTGGAATTAATCGGATAACATTTAAGCGGTATAGAGAAAAACTAGGAATAACCCGATTAACTTAATCAAGAACTTGATCAAGTTCTTGTGCAAAATCAGTTTAATCATGCTAGAATATAACTATAGAGAAAAAGAAGCCTTGTAAAACAAGACTTCTTCTCTGAACTTCAAGCAGCCGCTTTAAAGGCGGTTGACTAAGTTACTGATTAATCAAAAAGACCAATCCCATAACCTGTCAGAGTTATTGTTGGGACGGTCTTTTTGTTTATCTGTGCTTGTCGATATACGTCAACAAGACAATAATAAACGAGGCAAATGCCAGCGCTAATTCTAGCGCATGGTACACACTCACCGACTGCACACCTTCCTAAAAGATTTCGTGCCATAGGCACCCTCTCCTTTCAAGTGAAACAGCCAACCGCCCTCAAAACAATTTGCTATCAATTCAAACCCCATTATAGCAAATATTACCTTATTCCTAAATAACATCAGCGCTTCAGCTTCAAGCATAGCAGCGGGGGTTTAACTTAAAATTGCAATTTTCGTTTTTCCTTTAGTCGAAAAATAATCAACTATTAGATGTGACCTAGCGTTAGTTATTTGGGCCTTAATTAATTCAAAAAAACGTGTACATAATCATTTACCACTCAATTATTCCTAATGCTATAAACCAAATGAGTGCAATTATAACGCCATTTCTTTGTTGTCTTTTTATTCTCACGTTTTCAGTCTCTGCCTTATTAGCATTAATGTCCCCAATTAAACTTGCAAACAACATACTTATTTCCCAGATTATAAGACTTATAAAAGATCTCATGCTATGCTCGAGAAGTAATGCCTGTAAAGGAAAAAGAAAGAAAATACAATTTACACAAGTGGTTTGATAATTATCATATAATTTTTTAAATAGTTTCATAATAAGTATCTCCTTAATATATTAACCCTAGCAAATATAATCCTTAGCTTTATTCATAAGACCACCATAAACGCCACCAAATATGGCCCCAGCCTGTGGAGCACCGCAGCTATACCACCAATAGTAAATGCAGCTCCTAGAAAAATCGCCTGCGAATCCAATTGCAGTCTTACACAGCTTTTTATTCTTCTTTTTTCTTAAGAGCGGATTTTCATAAGAAAAATCTTCTCGAAAATTGCAATTTTAAGTTGAACACCTTACTTGATATGATAGATGCAATCTAATCTTCTTTCATATACTTCATCGGGTGCGCGTAGTAGACCAACGTCTGCGCTGCTTGTTCTAACTGAGTCAAATCCGCAAATTCAGAACCTGTCCGTGGTAATGGTCTTAAAGACTTCGTTCCAGTGTTCTTGGTATTGGCTGGCGCAAGATTTGGATAATCACGCGGTCTTGCAAAGCAAGATGTTGGCCCTTTTGGTAATTACATTCTATCAAAGAAGTCCAATGGACTTTTTTTATTTTCTAATCAGGGCAAGTGTTCAACTTCATTCTACAATTTACCGTAAGAATTAGGATACGAATGTTCATAAAAAAGATTGACGTAATATTAAATATATAATAATATAATAAAAATATAATTAATTTAAATGAAAGGATAATTAATTATGAAAACACCATCAAAAGTCGTATTAAAGTCAACGGTAGTTTTATTATTATCATTAATTACTATGAGCGTATCACAGCGAGTATCTGCAGATGAGATTTTGGCCTCAGATAATAACGGTTTCAGTTATGTTGAAAATCTCGGCTTAAATAATGGGTTGTCTAGCACAGGAAACTCGTATTATGAAGTTCCAGAAGAAATTGTAGACAAAGAATTGAAACAACAAGTTAATGAACTTGTTACAAATAATACAAGCAAAACTAGAATACCCGATTATGTAAATATTACTTCAAAAGTAGTTCAAACTAAATATGTTACTGGTGGAGGATACGCTGGTGGTCAGCCCTATGGAGGAACTAGATTTCCTACCGGAGGAGGATTTTACTGGTCAGAAAATGGAGGTCCCACTATTAGTATTGGGGGAGGATTTGCAGGATTTAGTATTTCATTTAGCCTAGGGAATATTGGACATTCAGGCTATGTTATCTTTGTTCCTAATAGAAAACAGCATTTCAAATTATATATTTCTAAAACTTTTAAAACCCAAAAAATAGCTGTATACGGTCATCCTTATGGACATCAAAATGGACCAAGACAGTTTCTATACTATGGTTACATCAGAGCTTTGAAATCTACTTCTAAATCTGCTAAAGCAGTTTAATCAAGGATAACATGAAAAATAATATCTACAAGATCATTACTTATATTTTGGGTGCACTACTTATCATTACCCTATTTTTCTTGTTTGATGCAACAAAAAATCCACCAAGTATTATGGGAGCCTTTTCTAATAATACAGCTCTATCAAATAATGTAAATATTGGTTTTGCATATAAGCAAACCAATGACTATCGAATTTATTTCCAAGGCAGGGAGTTTGACCGTGGAATCTATAAAAAATCTGCGGATAATGCATATGTATTGAAACCTAAAACTGGAGCTAATGGCATGTTGATAATTACAAATAAAAAGTCATACTTGTATTATCCTAAATTGAAAGAGAAAGTAATAGTTGTTGAACAAACTACTGCATTAAACACACAAAACTAACACTTGATGAAGAATAAGATTGTACTAGGTTAAACTGGTCCGGTCTTTTTCTACGCAAAATCAAGTAATATTAATAATTAATTTAACTTTTATGTTTATAATTGTGTGGATTATCGCCAAATTTTAGCTATTCTTTAGTTTAGCTGTCTTCTTTATGGCCGCAAGCCTAAATTCGATAAGGACAGCTCGCAATTGCAACACGCATTTAAGCGGTATAGCTTCAAGCATAGCAGCGGGGTTTACTTCATTTATTTAATAAAAGATTTATTATTCAAAAATTGCAATTTTTGACTATGAATTAAAGTAAAAGAAAGCTCAGAAGTGCCCCCTAACGGCTGAACTAAATCAGCTATAACCCCCCAAATCCTATTAATAGATATCAAAGTGTTCCATAAATAGTTCGACATTAAGTTGGCTATTAGGAGCACTTTTTTTATGACTAAAATTATCTATCACGCCACAACAAAAGACTTAGATGAGTTATTTGAATATTTTTGGGATTTATTGGAAAGCACTCTTTCTTCATAATGTCTACTTTTGTCAGTCTTCTGCTTAACTCGTTTTGCAGGTGGCTATTTGGTTGACATTAGATCGTTTAATCCGCATGCCGCCACTTGGCGTCGGTCAAGATGCGGGCTGTTAATAAGCCAATTGGCAAAGCTGTGATAATCATCAAGGCGTTCATAATCCAGTAGGCACCGACATTAATGTTGGTGACACCGAAGTTGAAGACGGCGCGGTACATGTAAAGCCCGGGTACCATGATGACAATTGCGGGCACCGTAATGGCAATGCGGGGAAAGCCTACCCGGTCGCGGAAGAAGCTGGCGATGAGGCCGGCTAAGAGGGCACCGATAAAGGCGGCTAAGGCAGCCGGCAGGTGGTTGAAGTCAACTAGGCTCAGGCGCAAGGTGTTGGACAGAGCACCGATGAGAGCGGCAACAGTTGCCATTGCTGGTCTGGCGTTGAACATGATGGAAAAGCCAAAAACCCCGCAGAAGCTTGCAAGTAACCGCGAGCTGGTCAATAGTGCAGGACTCAGGTCTAGCTTGGGCATTGCACCGGGAGATAGCTTGAACATCGTTGCTGTTCCCCAGCCAACCATTGTCGCAATCATGACAATTAACACTGCGTAGGCTAACCGCTCCAGTCCGGATCGCATGTCTAGTTTGGACATGTCGAGGCCAGAGGTAATAAAGGGAAAACCCGGAATGACATAGAGCATGGCACCCAGATACCCGTAAGCGTGGTTGTGGTCCCAAGCCCAAACTGCCTCGCCCAGTCTGAAGCACAAGAAGTAAATGGCACAAGATACGGCCACGCCAACCGCAATTTTCGCAACCAGGGTGATTTTGTGCTTGCCCATTAACATGCGGATGTAGTTACCGGCAGTGGCCCCGCAGAAGGTGCAGGCCATTTCGATTATTCCGCCCCCTAGCAGGAAGATGAAGGCCGCACAGGCTAGGCCAGCACTCAAGGCAGAGACAGCGAGTGGGTAGCTCCGGGTATGGCGCTCAATTTGGTTAAGTTGGTGGTGGACCGTACCAATAGTTAGGGTATCAATGTCGCGTTCAAACCGGCGGACAAAGTTTTCAAGTTCATTTAACTTGTTCATGTTGACATCGGTTGTTGGCAGCGACAGCGTTTGCGAATAGGACAGATTGTCAACGTCAAAGCAAGTGTATTCAATGGTAACTAAGCCAATATCGGCAGAGCAAGTAATGTCTAGAGCGCGAGCAGCCGTGTTCATCGAATCACGCACGCGCCAAGCACCTGTACCGCATTCTAGTAGCATAATTCCAATGCGGCCGACCAGCGAGCCTTTTTCAACTAACGTTGTATCCTTAATGGGGGTCTCGTCGGGGCTTTTGTAGAAATCTTTCCAGTGAATTTTCATATGATGTCTGGTAGAGATATGGTGTCTTATTTCTTTTGCTTTAGTTTCGTCCATTGCCAACTGCGGCGACCTTTCTTGATAGATATAGCATTTCTCATTTTACCACAAAGAAAAAAGGCCGTATTAAACAAGTTTCTTGAAATCTTTTGAATTTTTTTGCACAAAAATGATTGATTTTTGCTAGCGAACAGACTAAAATATTCAAGGAGGTGAGGATGACATGTTAACGCCAGAACGGCAAAAACTAATCGAAAACTACGTTAACCAGCATGAATTGTGCCGGGTCAGTGACTTGTGTACCATTGCTGCGACATCGGAATCAACCATTCGTCGCGATCTGATTCAGATGGAGAAGAAGGGGCAGTTGAAGCGGATCCATGGTGGGGCTCAGTCCGTCAAGAACTTCACGCATGACGTTTCTCAGCATATTCGCTTCACCATGAACCATGATGAAAAGATTCGAATTGCTCGGTATGCAGTCCAACAATACGTGCATGAGGATGACTATATCTTCATTGATGCGGGTACGACTGCCTATGAAATGGTGCCGTTCTTAGCAACCATGCAGGGCGTGACAGTTGTAACTAATGGACTTGAAACCGCACTGGGTGCGCTTAATCATGGCATTAATACGATGCTTCTGGGCGGCCAAATCAAGGAAGATACTCATGCCGTAGTTGGCCAATTTGCACTTGAGCAGCTGCAGGGCATGAACTTTGCAGCCAGTTTTGTCGGAGCTAACGGCATCGATTACCAGGGCGACTTGACTACGCCTGATCCCGAAGAAGCCGCAATCAAAAAATTAGAAATTGCTCGTTCCAACCATACTTATGTGTTAACTGATGCTTCCAAGCTGGGTGAGCGCAATTTTGCCGTTTTTGGTAATGTCAGTCAGGTCACCGTGATCACGACCGCGCTTGCTGCGCGGCAGAAGGACTTGCTGCCCGCTGAGGCAGATTTGAAGGAGGTAATAGATTGATCTATACAGTTACTGTGAATCCAGCCTTGGATTATGTTATTCAGATTGACCAGGTCGATCGTGGCAGCGTCAACCGCAGTGGTGATTGTGCCTTTCTAGCTGGGGGCAAGGGGATTAATGTTTCCCGCATTCTTAACCAGCTAGATACGGATAACACTGCTTGGGGCTTTGTGGGCGGCTTTACGGGCAAGGAATTAGTCCGCCAGCTCAACCAGTACCACATTGTCAATGACTTTGTGAAGATTTCTGATCCCACCCGGGTCAATGTTAAGGTCCACGCTCAAGAAGAAACAGAAATTAATGCTGCCGGCCCCAATATCACCAACCAAGAAATAACCGCCTTTAAGGCACGGTTAGCTGATTTACAAAAAGGCGATGTAGTCGTTATGAGTGGTTCGCTGGCTCCTAGTCTGCCAGCTGACTTTTACAAGCAGCTACTGCCGGAAATCAAGGCCGCAGGTTCTGAGTTTGTGGTTGATACAACAGGCCAGGCCTTGCTTGATACGTTGGCTTACCAGCCCTTAGTTATTAAACCCAACCATCATGAACTCGCCGATCTTTTCCAAACAACTTTTGAAACAGACGCAGAAATGCTGGCAGCAGCGCGCAAATTGCTTGAGCGCGGCGCTCAGAATGTCTTGGTTTCGATGGCTGGGCAGGGCGGCTATCTGGTCACTAAAGAGCAGATTTATCATGCCAAGGCCGCAATTGGTACCGTCGTTAATTCGGTTGGAGCTGGAGATTCAATGACCGCCGGATTTGTGGGTACATACAGGCAAACTGGTGATCCAGCTGCAAGTTTTCGGATGGGGATGGCCTGTGGCGCCGCCACTGCCTTTACGCAAGATATTGCAGTAAAGGGTCAGATTGAGGCGGTTTTACCCCAGATAAAAGTAGAAAAAATTTCGTAGATAAGAGGGATGGAAATGAAAATTAGAGATATTTTAGCTCCTGAATCCATGATTATGTCGTTGCAGGCGACCGACAAGGAAGAGGCCATTAAGGAAATGGCCGCTTTAGAGGTCAAGACCGGCATTGTTAATGATGAAGAGGAGTTTATCAAGTCAATCTGGGCCCGTGAAAACGAGTCAACTACGGGCATCGGTGATGGCATTGCCATGCCACATGCGCGTAATAAGGCGATTAACAAGGCCCGGGTCCTCTTTGCCAAAAGTGCCAAGGGGATTGACTATAATGCCCTTGATGGTCAGCCGGTTTATTTATTCTTCATGATTACAGCCCCAGATGGTGCTGATAATACGCACTTACAAGCCTTGGCTAAGCTTTCGGGGTTGCTGATTGATCCTGAGCTAGTTAAAGCTCTGAAGCAGGCTCAGACACCAGAAGAAGTAATTCAGCTTTTTGAAGATGCGGAGCAAAAGAGTGATGCTGCTAAACAGGCAGAAAAGGCGCAGGCAGCCAGCTCAACGGGCGCAGGTGAAGAGCGTCCACTAATTGTCGGAGTAACCGCATGTATCAATGGTATTGCCCACACCTACATGGCTCAAGAGGCCTTGATCAAGGCGGGGAAGGAGCGCGGCGTTGATGTCCGCATTGAAACCAATGGTTCAGAAGGCGTCAAAGACAAGTTAACTGCTGATGAGATTAAGCGGGCCCAAGGTGTAGTCATCGCCTCTGATAAGAAGGTCGACATGCCCCGCTTTGATGGTAAGCCACTGGTCACGCGGCCGGTAGTTGATGGTATTAACAAGCCAGATGAACTGATTAGCAAAATCTTGGATGATGAGGCCAGCGTCTACCACTCTGATAGTCAAGCGACCCAAGCAGGTGATGAGACCAAAAAAGGTGTCTGGGGTTCAATCTACCAAAACTTGATGAATGGTGTATCCCACATGTTACCGTTTGTTATCGGTGGTGGGATCCTCATGGCAATTTCTTTCATCGTGGAGAACTATGCTGGTGGACCTAAGTCGCCTGCCTTCATTTTCCTGAACAATGCTGGTAATATGGCTTTCGCCTTTATGGTGCCGATTCTCTCCGGTTATATTGCCGAATCAATCGGAGACCTGCCGGCTCTGATGCCCGGTTTTGTGGGCGGCTTCATGGCTACGGTCTATACCGGAGCTTACGGCGGGGTATACGTTGCTAACGTCTTGACCAATGCCAAATCGCCTGCTGGCTTCCTTGGTGGTCTTGCTTCCGGTTTTATTGCTGGTTACTTAGTAGTTGGCTTGAAGAAGCTGTTTGCTAAGCTGCCGAAGTCGCTTGAGGGGATGAAGCCGATGCTTATCTACCCAATCTTGAGCCTGCTCCTGATTGCCCTCATCATGTACTACATTGTCAATCCAGTCTTTAGCTCAATCAACTTTGCAATTTCTAACTTCCTAAACCAAATGGGTACGGGTAACTTAGTAGTCTTGACCACAATTCTAGCTGCCATGATGTCCATTGATATGGGTGGACCTTTCAACAAGGCTGCCTATGTCTTTGCTTCTGGTGCCTTTGCCAACGATCCGCATTCAACTGTTGCGGCTGTCATGATGGCTGCTGTGATGGTCGGTGGCATGGTGCCACCGTTTGCGACCGCCATTTCGACTGCCTTCTTTAAGAATAAGTACACGGAAGATGAGCGCCGTGCTGGTGTCAGCAACTGGATTTTAGGCTTCTCCTTCATTACTGAAGGTGCCATTCCCTTTGCAGCTGCCGATGCTGGTCACGTTTTACCGTCCTGTATTTTTGGTTCCGCTGTTGGTGGTGCTTTAGTAGGATTGTGGCGGATAGGAGTTCCTGCACCGCATGGTGGTCTGTGGGTTTCACCGCTTTCCAACCACATTGTGCTTTACTTCCTAGCTACCATTATTGGCTCAATAATTGCCGGGGTAATTTTGGGTCTGTGGAAGAAGCCTATTGAATAAGTAATAGGGTAAGATAATAAAACAGTTTATGGTAAATGACCATAAACTGTTTTTTTGCGGGATAAAGTTAAGCAGCTAATTGGGTCAATTAAGACCCTAATTTTTGCAGTTGAATGCTGATTATCAACATCGGGTATAATAGTATGGAATACTTATATGTTAAAAAGGGCTTAGTCCAACATCAAGCAGAAAATGGAGATTATTGTGTTTAACCTATTTATTTTGCTGGCCGAGCGGCTGGGGATCATCATGGTCCTGGCTTTTTTGCTAGTCAACATGCGCTTTTTCAGGGACCTAATTGAAGAACGAACACTCAAATCACAGACTTGGTTATTTGTAATCTTCTCTTTGTTTGTTGTTGTTGCTAACCTGGCCGGGGTTGAGATCTCTAGTTCTAAGGAAATCATCGCACCGCTGATTGTTACCGGCATGCCGCAGTCTGATTCGATTGCCAACACCCGGGTGCTGGTTATTACAACGGCTAGTCTGACTGCAGGACCCTATGTGGGGATGCTGGTTGGTTTAGTGGGTGGTCTGCACCGGGTCATTTTTGGGGGCTTTTCTGATTACTTTTACATTGTTAGTTCAGTCTTGATTGGCTACTTAGTCGGTGTTTGGGGCGATCGGGTGAAGAAGAACAACTTATACCCGTCGACTCTCTGGGTGGCAATTTTGTCTCTATTGGCGGAGCTGATTCAGATGGCTTTTATTTTTGCTTTCCGGGGGTTTGGATTAATTAAGTTAATCTTTGTTCCGATGATTCTGTTGAATACGATTGGTTCGAGCCTATTTATTGAAATTTTGAGAACTTACTTGTCTAATGAACGACAGCTGCGCGCTGTCCAAACCAAGGATGTCTTGGAATTAACCAACAAGACCCTGCCATACTTTCGCCATGGCCTTGACCTCGATTCGGCCGCGCATGTTTGCCAGATTATTAAGGAGTACACCAACTTTGATGCGGTCGGTCTGACGGATCGGGTCAATGTGCTGGCCCATGTCGGCGCGGGCCAGGATCATCATATTGCTAATGAACCCGTAATTACCGACCTGTCGAAGACGGTGATTTCAGCAGGTAAGGAAAAGCGAGCTTATACGAAGGCAGAGATTGGCTGCCCCCACCAGGATTGCCCCTTAACTTCAGCAATTGTTTGTCCCCTGCAGGTAAATAAAAAAACCATTGGGGCGCTCAAGTTATACTTCTGCGAGGAAAGAAAAATGACGGTGGTCGAGGAAAACTTGGTCCGCGGCCTGGCCATGATTTTTTCAGGCCAACTGGCGATTGGCATTGCGGAGCAGCAGACCAGCTTGGTCAACGAAGCCGAGATCAGAGCCTTACAGGTGCAGATTAACCCCCACTTTTTCTTCAATGCCATCAACACGATTGGGGCGTTGATGCGGGTTGATGTTGACAAGGCCCATGAGGCCCTGATGGAGCTTAGTACCTTTTTTAGGTCAAGTCTTAAGAATGGGCAGTCAAAGGAAATCACGCTGGAACAGGAAAAACGCTATGTAAGTTCCTACACGGGCATTGAGAGTTTGCGCTTTCCTAATAAGTTCACGGTGGACTACCGGATTGATGTGCCAGAAACGACTTTGATACCATCCTTTTGCTTGCAAATCTTTGTCGAGAATGCGATTAAGCATGCCTTTAAAGGTAGGAAAACCGGTAATAAGATTGTTATTAACTTGTGTAGTAGGAATCAAAACCTGGAAATTACGGTTAGTGATAATGGTAGCGGCATTGAGCCCCCAATTCTAAAACGCTTAGGCCAAGAGACCATAAACGAATCGCAGGGCAGTGGAACCGCCCTCTATAACCTTAATCGCCGGCTCAAGGGTTTGTACGGTACTAGCAGTAAACTCCAAATCACGACCGGTCCCACCGGTACTTCTTTTAGGACAGAGATTCCCTTAAAACAGGCCAAAAGCAAGAGCAAAGAAAGCTAGAAGGAAACTAAGATGAGGATTTTAGTGGTTGATGACGAGCCGCTAGCGCGGACCGAACTATCGTATCTAATTAAAAAAAGTCCGAGCTTGCAAAAGCAGACAGTTAAAATTTACCAGGCAGAAGATATTAGAGAAGCCCAGACCGCTTTGCTTAAACATCAGATTGACCTGATGTTTTTGGATATCTCGTTAAATGAAGAGAATGGGTTCGAACTTGCAGACGAGCTAAAACAGTTGTCTTACTTACCGATGATTGTATTTGCGACGGCCTACGATGAGTATGCAGTTAAGGCCTTTGACGTTGGTGCACTTGATTATGTCCTAAAGCCCTTTGAACAGGAACGGATTGACCAGGCGCTTGCCAAGGCGGTCAGCACGCTGTCAGCGAAGCAGGGACCGGCCCAAGATAACGCCGAAAGTGAAGTGCTAAGTATTGAACTTGAGGATCGGAATGTGATTATCAAAAAGCTCGATGTGGTAACTGCAACAGTTAACAATGGGGTGTTAACAATTTCTACTGCTAAGCAAAAGTATGAAAGCAGAAAAACTTTAGCTTGGCTCAAGGCACGGTTGACTGATTCGCGCTTCCTACAGGTTCACCGCAACGCCGTGGTTAACATTGAAGACATCAAGGAGATTCAACCCTGGTTCAACCATACTCTTTTGTTAATTATGAGTAATACAGAAAAGATTCAGGTGGGCCGTTCATACCGCAAAGATTTGAATGAACGCTTAGGGATGTAGTATATAACTGGAAAATCTTGAGTCTGAAGATTGACTTGTGAAATTGCTTGGGTGCAGTTCACAGGTCTTTTTTGGTTGTTCACGGCTTAACCGCTTACAAAAAGCAAGTTTTCGCTTATCTTATTACTTGAAAGCAAGGAAGATGTAATTAAGAAAGGAAATGAGTTTTTATGGAAAAGGAAAAGGAAAAAACAAAGTCGGCACCGATTTTAGTTCAGATGTTGATTTACGCTGCAATTTTATTTATAGCCCAAATGCTGTCTGACTTGATGCCCAAATCATTTCCAGTACCGACACCGGTAATTGGGTTGGTTCTGCTTTATGTTTTATTGACAATTCATGTTGTTAAAGTAGAATGGGTCGATTCCTTTGGTAGTGCATTAATTTCGCTAATTGGCTTTATGTTTGTACCATCAGGAATATCGCTGGCGGCTAACTTAAAGATTATGAGAGAGCAGGGCCTGCAACTGGTTATTGTAGTGATAGCTTCAACGGTTATTTTGTTAGTCGTTGTGGCATATACAACTCGCTTCTTTAGCTGGCTCGTTAGCAAGGTGACGAATAATCAACTTGATGTTGCTGACCAGAAAAAAGTGGAGGATGTTAAATGATGAAATTCCTAGCTACACCTTTGTTTGGTGTTTTCCTGTCATTAGTTGTTTTTCTAATTGGTCAATGGCTATTCAAAAAATCTAAAGGCTTTTTTCTCTTCCAACCGCTCTTTGTAGGCATGGTCTTAGGAATTGCAGTGTTGATTGTCCTGGCCAAGTTCTTGGGGACGACAACCGCTGAAGTCTATACCAAAGCTTATAAACCGGGCGGCGATATCATTTTCTGGTTTATTACACCAGCCACAATTGCTTTCGCTGTACCATTATATAAGCGTAATGATGTTGTTAAGAAAAATTGGCTCGTCATTTTGTTAGGTTTAGTCTGCGGGACGTTTATTTCAATGGTACTAATTACATTAGTTGCCAAGGCGGTTGGCCTTGATAGTGTCGGGATTAAGTCGATGCTTAGCCAGTCAGCCACCACTGCTGTAGCCATGCCACTTACCCAGTCAATTGGCGGCAATCCGTCAGTAACGGCCATGGCATGTATTCTCAATGCGGTAGTTATCTATGCCTTGGGTAAGCAGTTGGTTAAGTGGTTCAATTTGAATCGTGATCCCCTCGGCGCTGGCCTCGGCCTTGGTGCTGCAGGTCACACGATTGGCTCAGCTTTTGCTTTGGAAATGGGCTCGACGCAAGGCGCCATGGCAGCTGTAGCAGTTGTTGCAACGGCTTTAGTCGATAATATGTTGGTTCCAATCTTTGCCCATCTGATTGGATTGTAGTTTATTTTTTAGCAGTTATTATTTATTAACATTTACTTACACTAAAGGCGTGCGGCTTGACCGCGCGCTTTTTAGTTTGGCTAAAAATTAGTGGCGCCCAATAATGTGAGAACTATTAGTAGTTTCATTTACTATTTGTAAGTAAGGATACTTTATTGTATAATAGTTACTAATTGTAAGTGAGCACCACTTACTGATTAAACTACCAAGCTGACAATCAAAATAACCCAGTAACCAGATACAATGTCAGAAGTGATTTTTGAAGAAAGAAGAGAGAACAGATATGAAAAAGAATAGTAAAATTTTAGCTTTTATTGCAATTCTTAGCTTGCTCCTGCTAACCCTAACGGCGTGTTCGCAAAAGCCTCAAAAAGATAGTAAAATATCAATTATGACGACGACGAATGTTTACGCTGATATTGCCCAAAATGTGGTGGGAAAGTATGGTACTGCTAAGGCAGTGATCAAGAATCCAGCGGCCGATCCGCATGATTTTGAACCGACCACCAATGATGCCAAGGAATTATCAAATGCTGATATCGTTGTTGCCAATGGCTTAGGTTATGATAATTGGATGAACAAGTTGGCTTCATCGGTTAACAAGAAACCCTTGTTAGTTGGTGAAGACCTGATGGGGCTGAAAAAGGGCGCTAATCCGCATATTTGGTTTAATTTAGCGATGCCAGAAAAGTATGTTAACTACTTGGTCAAAAGATTGAGTAAGAAGGATCCCCAGCATGCTGATGCATACCGCGCTAATGGGCGTAAGTATTTGAGCAAAATTGCTGGCATCCAAAAAACGGCCAGTCAGATTGACGGCCGCGATAGCAAACTCGTTTACGTGAGCGAACCGGTCTTTGACTATGCTTTAGAGGCTGCTCACTTAAAGGTGGGCAACCAAGACTTTGAAAAGGCAATCCAAAATGAAACGGATCCGAGTCCGGCTGTTGTGCAGGAAATGACGAATGGTATCAAGAAGCGGCGCATTGCCTTTATGGTACTTAACTCGCAGACCTCTAGTTCAACCGTCAATAACTTTGTCAAGCAAGCTAAAAAGCAGAATTTACCAATCTTAAAGGTCCGGGAAACGATTCCTAATAATACGACCTACCTGGATTGGATGACCGCCAATTATCAAAAGCTAGCAAAAGTTGTGAATAATTGACTTAGATGAGGAAGAAAAAATGAAAAAGATAATTGCAGCCATGGCATTGGCTACGGGGCTTATTGTGCCAGTCCAAACCGCAAGCGAAGCAGTAGAAGTTCATGCCAGTACCATTAACGATACAGCCAAGCAAAATTCATTCAGTGGCGTGACCGACCTAGAGCAAATGCTCAAACAGGAAGGGATTCAGTACAACAGTTTTACAGCTAAAAACAAGATAAACTACCGTTATGGTAAACCTGAAGGGGTGGTTATCCATGAAACTGCAACCCCTGGAGCAAGCGCCCATTCAGAAGCAATTTACTTTAACCGGGAGTGGATGAATATTTATTCATACGTCCATGCCTTTGTTGACCACACCGGCGTTATCCAAATGACCACGCCTGATTACGGTGTCTGGGGAGCTGGCCCCAATGCTAATAACCGTTTTGTCCAGGTCGAATTGTGCCAAGAAAATAACCAGGCTGACTTTGCCAAGAGCATTAATAATGATGCCATTTACGTGGCGCAAATCATGCGCAAGTACAACTTGGTGCCTGATAACGCAGTTCATGACGGCAAAGGGACAGTTTGGTCCCACCATGCTGTTTCTAATTTTTTAGGTGGTACTGACCATACCGATCCGGATGGTTACTTTGCTAAATGGGGATATTCAATGGATGAGTTTTATGATCTCATCAAATATTACTATGACCAGCAAGGGTCTTCGGGTAGTACTGATGGGGATTCTGCTAATAAGCAGCCAGAAAAACCTACTAAGCCAGTTGCGCCAAGTAAGCCGTCCGTGCCCGCTAATAAGCCGACTACGCCAAGTAAGCCAGCACTACCTACTCCTATTGCCACTAGAACTTTAATGCACAATGCGAAAGTTTATGATGCAAGTGGTACAGCTGCTGATCTGCCAACCAAAAAAGCTGGTAGCAGCCTAACCACTTATGGTAATAAGACTATCAAGGGTAAGAAGTACATGCAGATTGGGGTAGATCAATACGTCGTTGCCAGCAACGTTGAAGGCAAGCTGCAGTCTCTGACTCATAATGCTTTTGTCTATGATAGGAAGGGCTGGCGGGTTAACACCCCTAAGTTATATCGCGGCAACTACCTTAGAATATATGGTGGCCGCGTTAAAATCAAAGGTCGCTGGTATTACCAAATCAATGTCAACCAATTTGTCAAAGTTGGTAATTTTAGCCGCTATTAGTAAGGAGTTAGGTCTTGTCTGATATTTTAAAAGTTAATAATCTTGCAATGAGGTTTGAGAAAAAGAGGGTTTTCTCCAATCTGAATTTTAAACTCAAAAAAGGTTCAATGACTGCACTTTTGGGTCCTAATGGGGCTGGGAAAACAACCTTAATCAATATTTTAATGGGGATGTTAGTGCCAACAACCGGAACTTTTAAGTTTGCTGATGATCTGCGTTTAGGCTATGTGCCTCAGTTCCGTAATATTGATTCCGAATATCCGCTATCGATTGAAGCCTTTGTTGGTCTGAATGCCCCCTTGTTAAAAACGGCTACGGTGAAGCAGACGATTAAGAAGCAACTTGCAGAGACTAACTTGGAAATGATAAAAAAAACGCGCATGGGTGAGGCGTCTGGTGGACAGAAGCAACGGGCTTATCTAGCTCAGGCTCTGCTCGACCAGCCTAACATGATTATTCTAGATGAAGCTACTGCCAGTCTTGACCCGATAGCCAAGGACGAATTGATGCAGCTGATTAGCCACCTGAATGAGCAACACAAAATAACCGTTCTGTTTGTAACCCACGACGTACCCTTGGCGCGCAAGTATATGACAGATTACCTTTATCTTAACCATGGCAAAATCGAACAAGGTGAAATGGCACAATTCGAGGAGGCCTATGAATAATGTTTGCATTCGATTTTATGCGCAATGCCTTTTTGGCAAGTACTTTTATCGCGATTACTTGTGGTACCGTTGGAGTATATGTAGTTGCACGTAACTTTAGTTTTTTAGCCCATACTTTGTCTGAAATCGGTTTTGCTGGTGCAGCTTTTGCTGTCTGGCTTGGCATTAGCCCACTTTGGGGGATGCTGTTGTTTACTCTTTTAGGTTCGGTTAGTGTTGGCGAACTATCCCTGCACAGCGACCAAAAAGAATCATCAATTAGTGCAATTTCAGCGCTCTTTATTGGACTGGGTGTCTTATTCTTAGCCATCTCAGGAGCCAATAGCAATTATGCCACCAATATTTTATTTGGTAGCATTATCGGAGTCGACCAGCAGGGCGTAATTCAACTGGTTGTTTTATCGGTAATTGTCTTATTGATGATACTGCTTTTACAGCGCCCGTTAAACTTTGATTCCTTTGACCATACCGGTGCCCTGGCGCATGGTGTCAAAACTGGCATGGTTAGCGTAGTCTTCTTAATTGCACTGGCTATGTCGGTTTCAATCGGCGCCCAAATTGTGGGGTCACTCCTGGTGTTCATCTTACTGACTTTACCACCAGCAACTGCTAGTTACATTGGTAAGACTGTGCCGTCGATGATTAGCTGGTCAGTTACACTGGCTTTAATAGGGGTATGGCTGGGTCTCTACCTCGGCTTTCTTACCAATCTGCCTGTTACTTTTTTTATTGCAGTAATCGAAGTTGTGGTATATCTTGTTACTTACTTCACTCATCTGATTAAACATAAGTTGTAGATAATACAACTAAATTATCGGTCACATTTATAAGTTTGTGAAAAATAGCACAGCATTAAGGCTGATATTTAAACAATCTTTTAACTTTTTCACTAACTATTGTAAGCAGTTTCATGTATAATAAGAGTATAGCTATAAAATATACTAAACAATCAAAGGAGTCTTTAAAATGACAGCATATTACAATGGTTTTCCCCAGAGTGATAAAGATGAAAAGATCGACATGATTAACCTCGATGAACTTGAGGAACGTGCCAAGGAAGTTATGCCAGAAGGTGCGTATTACTACATTGCTTCTGGTTCAGAGAATGAATGGACCTGGCGGAATAATACTACTGCTTTTAACCATTTTCAAATTGTCCCGCGCGCTTTAACTAATATGGATAATCCCCAGCTTGATACTGAATTCATGGGGATGAAGTTGAAAACGCCGGTAATGATTTCGCCAATTGCCTGCCACGGTATTGCTCACAAGGATGCCGAAGTTGCTACTCAGAAAGGTGCTGCAGCTGCTGGTGCATTATTTGCTTCTAGTACCTATGGTAACAAGAGTGTTGAAGATATTGCTGCAGCAGCACCAGATGCACCGCGCTTCTTCCAACTTTACCTCAGTAAGGATTGGAAGTTCAATCAGATGGTCTTTGATGCAATCAAGCAGGCTGGTTATAAAGGCATCTTCTTAACGGTGGATGCGCTGGTTTCAGGTTTTCGTGAGGCTAACCTGAGAACCCAGTTTGCCTTCCCAGTGCCATTAGATTTCTTTACCCGCTACCAGGGTGCTAAAGGAGAGGGTCAGACCGTTGCGGAAATGTACGCTTCATCTGCCCAGAAGATTGGTCCAGAAGATGTTCGCCGGATTAAGGAAATGTCTGGCTTACCAGTCTTTGTTAAAGGTGTAGTTTGTGCTGAAGATGCCTACCTGGCAATGGGCTGTGGTGCTGATGGGATCTACGTTACCAACCACGGTGGACGTGAAGTTGATAGTGGCCCAGCTACCATTGACATGTTGCCAGAAATCGCTCAGGCGGTTAACCACCGGGTACCGATTATCTTCGATTCAGGTGTTCGCCGCGGATCACACGTCTTCAAGGCCTTGGCTCTTGGCGCTGATATAGTTGGTGTTGGTCGACCATACCTCTATGGTCTAGCTCTAGGTGGTCCTAAGGGTGTTCAATCAGTTATTGAACAACTGAATACTGAACTCTTAATTGATATGCAGCTGACCGGCTGCAAGACGGTGGAAGATATCAAGCATGCCAAGATTGCTCATATCAACTACACTGCTGATAACTTGAAGTCTAATACAGATCCTTCAAGAATTAAGCCTTATCCTGTAACTGCCGAGAACCAGATGAAGGATGATGACTCGGATGCCGTATCAGGAGCCTCACACTCTTAAAAGTAATTAATAAAAAAATAAGAAATGCTCTGCGATTATTAGTTCAGTAGTGAATAAGCAGAGCATTTTTTCTGTCTTTTTTAATAATAAAGCAAAAAGAGCATTGTTATTTTATTTTTATATTATTATAATTATCGTAATACATACGCGGAGGGAAAATTATGAAAAAATCTTGGAAATGGCTGGCCGGTATCCTAGCCTTAATGATGCTGCTTGCTTTATTGCCCCAATCATCAGAGCCGGTGCAAGCTGCACCAGCACCAAGAGACAACTACCTAAAAAAAGTTAAGCAGAAGGGTGAGTTGGTCATGGGTACCAGCCCAGACTTTCCGCCTTACGAATTTGTGCAAAATATTGATGGTAAGTCCAAAGTTGTGGGCATGGACGTTGAGATTGGCCGCAAGATTGCTCGCGACCTTGGAGTCAAGCTGATTGTCCGCACAATGGATTTTGACTCCCTGCTCGTGGCTTTAGAAACCGGCAAGATTGACATGGTCATTTCGGGTATGTCGGCTACGCCTAAGCGCGCCAAGAGTGTGGCCTTTAGTGAGGCATACTACAAGAGCGGTCAAGATTTGTTAATTCGGACCACCGACAAAGACAAGTACCATGACTATCGGTCTTTTGTTGGGCAAGCGATCGGTGCGCAGACCGGCAGTTTGCAAGCTACTTTAATTAAAGAACAGGCTAAGAAGACTAAACTGAAGACGATGGACAAGGATAGTGATCTGATTCTTGGACTTAAGACGAATAAGTTTGATGCGGTGGCAGTAGATACGGCCACTGCCAGTGCCTTTGTCAAGAATACGGACGGCATCACGGCGATTCGCTCCGGTTTCAAGGTTGACTCCAACGGATCAGCGATTGCCTTTCACAAGGGGGCGCAGAGTCTGGTTAAGGCAGCCAACAAGTCGATTGCTGAAATTAAACAGCAAAATTTAATCAACAAGCAATACCTACCACAGGCGGGCAAATATTTGGCCGACAGCAAGTCTAAGACGTCCAACTCCATGTGGGCCTATAAAGACTTCTTCATTGCTGGAGTGGGCTACACCCTCTTTATTTCGGCCATTGCGGTTTTCTTTGGCTTCTTGTTAGGCGCCTTATTGGCACTGATGCGGCTCAGTCATAATCACTTGATTCATGCTGTCGCAACGGCCTACATTGAATTTGTTCGAGGCACACCACTCATGGTGCAACTGCTCTTTATTTATTTTGGCTTGGGTCTGCTAGTTAACATTCCGGCGTTACTCTCGGGAATTATTGCAGTAGCGCTCAATTCTGCGGCTTATGTGGCTGAAGTCATTCGGTCGGGGATTAATTCAATTGCGAAGGGGCAGACTGAAGCGGCGCGTTCACTTGGCCTATCGCGAAAAAAGACCATGCGTTACGTCATTATGCCGCAGGCTATGAAAAATATTTGGCCAGCTTTAGGCAATGAGTTTGTTTCACTAATCAAAGAAAGTTCAATTGTCTCGGTCATCGGAGTCACGGATCTAATTTATCAATCACGAGTTGTCCAGGCTGATACTTACCGCGGGGTAATGCCACTGGTAATTACGATGGTGCTCTACTTTATTATTACATTTAGCTTATCTACTCTGATGAAACACTTTGAAAGGAAAATGGACCATGACTAAGAAGGCAGTTATAGAAGTTGAACACCTGACCAAGACCTTTGGTAAGAATGATGTTCTAAAAGATATTAGTGCAACCGTGAATGAAGGTCAGGTCATTTGCCTGGTGGGACCATCAGGAGCTGGTAAGAGTACTTTTTTACGGTGCTTAAACATGTTGGACCAGCCTTCGACGGGGCATGTTTTATTTGAAGGAACTGATTTAACCGCTTTGAGCGAAGACCAACTTGACCAATTACGCGAAAAAATGGGGATGGTCTTTCAGCAATTCAACTTATTCCCGCATATGAACATTATCGAAAATATTAAATTGGCTCCTTTGAAGGTGAAGAATAGCAGTGATGACGAGGCAACAACTAAGGGGAAGGAGCTGCTAGCGCAAGTAGGTCTGAGTGATAAGGCGCAGGAGTTTCCAGCCAGTTTGTCTGGTGGCCAACAGCAACGGGTAGCAATTGCCCGGGCCCTTGCGATGGATCCGGAAGTGATGCTTTTTGATGAACCCACTAGTGCGCTTGACCCCGAAATGGTTGGCGAAGTTCTTAAGGTAATGCAGGATTTGGCCCACAAGGGGATGACGATGGTGGTCGTTACACATGAGATGGGCTTTGCCAAGAGTGTGGCCGATGAGGTCTGGTTCATGGCGGATGGTTATATTCAGGAGCAGGCGAGCCCGCGGGACTTTTTTGAGCGGCCCCAGACGGAACGAGCACAAGACTTTTTGGCTAAGATATTGGAAGCATAGGAAAGAGGCAGGACAGTGGAACAAGAGCGTGCGGTAAAAATACTGACTGACTTGATTGGAATTGAGTCGGCTAATGACCATGAAAGTCTGGTGGCCGACTACCTGAGCGACTTATTTAAAGGGTATCCCGTCAAGCTAGAACGGGTAACCTATGCCCCAGGGCGCGACAACTTGGTTGTCACAATGGGTGAACAAGGACCCTTGTTGGGTTTTTCGGGCCATGAAGACGTAGTTGCGGCAGGTGATTTAGCTAGTTGGCGAACGCCACCCTTTAGCCCTACTATCAAAGACGGCCAACTCTTTGGCCGCGGGACTAGTGACATGAAGTCAGGCCTGGCCGCGATGGTAGTTGGGATGTTGGACCTCTTGGATAGTAAGCAGCCTTTGCCGGGGCGGATTCGCCTGTTAGCCTCAGTTGGTGAAGAAACGGGTGAGTACGGCGCAGCTCAACTGGTCAAGGAAGGCTACGCCAGTGATTTAGACGGTCTGGTAATTGGTGAGCCATCGCATTTCAACATTCGCGTGACTCATAAAGGTGTGATTGATTACTATGTAACTTCTAAGGGAGTTTGTGTTCACTCCTCAACTCCAGATAAGGGTCAGAATGCCATTATGCCACTTATGGATTTTGCGTTGAGGGCCCAGGAACTGATGGACAGTCATAAGAAGCAGGATCCCGTTCTAGGCTCCTTGACTCATGTAATCAGCCAGATTCACGGCGGTGACCAGATTAATTCGGTGCCAGCCAGTGCGTGGTTGTCCGGCAATATCAGGACAACGCCGGTCTATGACAACGAGCAGATCTATACTGAACTGGCAGAACTGATTGCTGACCTTAATGATCAAGGAGCTCAGCTAGCAATTCGCTATAGTTTTCCAGAGGTGCCGCTCCCTGACCAGTCAGCCACTAAGTTGGCCCAGCTTGCCCAAGAAGTAGTTCGCCAGGATGTGGGGCGGCCATGTGAACTTACCGCTGGCACTGGTGCAACTGATGCTTCTGAATATGTTCAAGCAGGTGCCTTTCCCATTATTATTCTGGGTCCTGCTGCAGGGACAACGGATCATGAACCCAATGAATTCGTAGCTATTGCTGATTATCTGGCTGGCTGCATGCTTTACCAGAAGTTAGCACTGCGCTTCTGGCAGGAATATGCTTAAACATCAAAAAACTAAAAAAGGGAATATACTGTTTAACATGGTATATTCCCTTTTTTGCTTTGAAATCAGCTGTTGGTAGAAGCCATATTTAGCCAATACTGGCTGCCGTCAGCAGTTCTACTTAAGAAATGATATTCAATTAGGTCACGTCGTCTGGTTACGTAATCTGCAATCAATGGCATCAAAATGGCGTTAACTTCCTGTTCTGAATACTTCGTGTTCGGTTCAAATTTAGAGGCCAGATAAGCCAAGACCAGTAGCCGCTTCTTGGCCTTGCCGGGCCAAGCCTTCACTCTACCGTTAGAGTCTAAATAGCGCTCTAGTAGTTGGTTAGTGTTCATCAACTTCGCCGTCCTTTCGTGGTCAGATATCAGTTTAGCAAAAATATATTAATACTTGTAAATAGGTTGAAGATAAGCTTAATTTAGCTATTGCATAATGCCATTATAACCCGGAATAGTTATCAGTTAAACTGTAAAAGCGTTTACATAGACTGTGAGCTACTGTATAGTTGAGTTAATAAAGGAAAAATAATAGTTAGCTCTGATCGAGAATCCGGGCTTTTTGGAATATGAGTCGGCCATGACCAACCTGCAATTCCTAGCTAACCTTAACCACCGCTTCAATGAGGACCGGGTCTGCGAATTGCTGGCGCACTTTGAGCTTGATCCAGATGATACGCGGGCGATTGCTAACTATTCCGTTGGGATGCGCCAGAAAGTGGGTATTATCCAAGCTGTGATGGAAGAGCAGAATATTATTCTGTTAGATGAGCCAACTCGAGGCATTGACCATGAGAGTATCGATCAATTTGTTGCTCTCTTGCATGAGTTAAGAGAGCAAAATAAGACAGTGATTGTGGCTAGCCATGATGATATTAGCGCAATTGACTATGACCGGCGCCTGAAGCTACATGACGGAATTATTAGTGATGAATAAGAAGTTCTCTTACTAGGCTTATGCGGTAATAACAGCATTATTACTGGTCTTGGCCCGGCAGAATTGGGCAGGTGACTTGCCAGCTGCTAAGTTATGGTTGTCCATGGCTCTTCTATTAGTAATGACCTTGCTCTGGCTAATTATTGTTTTCTTTCCGGCCTACTTGCAGCCACTCCTAGTGCAGAACCTGCTGGTCTGCTTATGTCTGTTAGGAGTGCGATTAAGTTTGTTTTACTGTGTGATGGTGTAAGTAAACAAAAAAGCCCCTAATGGGGCTTTTTTGTTACTTGAAGTTATTTTGAACAATCTCCTTGAATTCCGTAAAGCGCTTAGTAAAGGTGGTGAAGGCTTCTTCCAAGTAAGCTGGTTGGGTCATATCGACACCGGCCGTCTTCATAATTTCAGTGGGATAGTCGCTAGAACCAGACTTGAGGAAGTTAATGTAGGCTGCCTGCTGTTCGGCCGTTCCGTGCACCACATTGTTGGCTAAGGCGGTGGCAGCCGCAAACCCAGTGGCATACTGGTAAACGTAAAAGTTATAGTAGAAGTGCGGCACGCGGGCCCACTCCTTGGCAATGGCACTGCCGGGTTCAACAGTAGAACCGTAGTAGCGCTGATTCAAGTCACCGTAAAGGTCATCAAGTTGGTCGGCTGTCAGTGGTTCACCCTGTGCGTCCAGTTCATGAATGGTCTGCTCGAACTCGGCAAACTGGGCCTGTCTGAACAGAGTGCCCTTGAAGGAATCAAGGTAATAGTTAAGGACGAAGGCCCGAGTCTTGGGGTCGGTAATGTGGTCGAGGAAGTATTCCGTCAAAATGTTTTCATTAGTGGTTGAGGCGATTTCAGCCACGAAGATGGGATAGTCACCGTAGACGTAAGGCTGACTTTCCCGGGTATACATGCTATGGACGGAGTGGCCGGTCTCGTGGACTAGGGTATAGAGTGAGTCCACGTTGTCTTCCCAGTTGAGTAGCTCATAGGCGTCAGTGTCGTAAGAGCCGCCAGAGTATGCACCGGTTGCCTTGCCTTGTGATTCTACTACGTCAAGCACGCGGTTATTGAATAAGTAGTCGACGTGCTTTAGGTAGTCGGCACCAAGCGGTTGCAGGGCTTTTTTGGCTTCTGCTTTAGCCTGGTCAAAGGTATAGGAGAGCGCGGGCTTACCCGTCAGTGGCACATACATATCCCACATCTGTAATTGCTCCACACCGAGAATTTGCTTGCGCAAGTCCACATATTCATGGAGCAAGTTAAGGTGCTGATCCACTTCCTTGATGAGCGTATCATAGACAACTGTTGGCACGTTGTTTTCGTGCAAAGCTGCAGCGCGAGCTGAGTCATAGTCATGGACCCGGGCGTTGTAATTGTGGGCTTTAACTGCTCCAGCCAGGGTTGAAGCTAGGGAGTTTTTGAATTGGTCATAAGTAGCGTACATTGAATCAAAAGCATCTTGGCGCACTTGCCGTTGTTGTGATTGAATCAGTAAGGAGTAGAGCCCATCAGATAGCTGCACCATCTCGCCGTCGTCATTTTGCACGTAACCGTATTCCATATCCGAGTTGGTTAGTACGTTATAAGTATTCTCGGCTGACGACATGGCTTCGCCTGCATCAGCGATCAGTTTTTCTTCCTGAGCTGATAACGTGTGCGGGCGCTGGCGCATGATTTGCTCTAGCAAGTGGTCATAATTTGCCAGGCGTGGTTCGTCCTGTTTGAATTGTGCCAGTTCTGCTGGGGTAAGGCTTAGGATGGCTGGATTCATGAAAGCGGTAGCCGCCTCTAGTTGGCTTGCGATCGTTTGGGCGCGGGCTACATAACCCAAGTAGTGGGCATTACTGGTGTCAACGTCACTGGACATGGAGGCATAGACGTAGACCTGCTCTAGTTGCCGGCTGACGGCTAGAATCTGACTTAAGCCCTCATATAAGTTACGCCCTGAGGCGGTGAAGTCAGCCTTCAAGTCAGTCAACTGCTGTATGGCCTGCTTAACGCGGTGATATTCATCCTCCCAGTCCTGGTCGGTTTTGAAGACCCGGGTAAGGTCCCATTTAAGTTCATCTGGAACTTCGCTTCTTTTAGGGATGCTCATAAAAAATCTCCTTCATGGTAAAAATGATGTTAAAAACTAAAAAATAAGATATTATTAATTCTCTTAGCTGATATTTTAATTCGGACTTAAAAGTGATACAAATATACAAGGACAAAATGGAAGGAATTAACTGTGGAATGAATTCTAATTCAAAACGCAGAGAAGACTACCGTAAAGCACGTCGTTCTCTCAATCTTCATCGTAATCATGCCTGGGCCGCTCCTGCTGCAGCACTGACGGGCAACCCCATTAGTCGAATTTGCGGGATTGTAGCCGTGATGTGTGTGTGCTTTGGTCTTGCCTGGGCCGCCCACTTGTACTTCGCCTTGCATAGTGCAATCGACGGTGAAAACGGTAATTCGGCCACCTCAGTCCGGATTGCCAACAAGCAACCAATTTCAATGCTAATCCTTGGAGTTGACCAGGGAATCGAGGGTCGCCACGACCGGGGGAACTCGGATACTTTAATCTTGGCTACAGCTAACCCGGGCAAGAACAAGGCGACAATGACGTCCATTCCGCGGGATACCTTAGCTAATATTTTAGGCGATCCAGGCGACAAGTACAACATGTTTCGGGTTAATTCTGCCTATGGGGTCGGTGGTAGCAAGGCTTCAATGAAAACCGTCTCAGCATTACTGGGCGTACCCATCCACTACTATGTTGAAGTTAACATGAAGGCACTCAAGAGTCTGGTTGATGCCGTAGGCGGGGTTACGGTTAAGGTGCCCTTTGACTTCACTTATGACTGGTGCGATTTTCATAAGGGTAAGCAGCGTCTAAATGGACGTCATGCTGTTGCCTATGTGCGGATGCGCCATGATGATCCGCACGGTGACTATGGGCGGCAGATGAGGCAGCGTCAAGTGATTGAAGCGGTTGTGCACAAGGCCATTTCAGTTGACTCGATTGCTAATTACCGTAATCTGGTCAAAATTTTCACCAAGTATGTTAAGACGAATTTGACTTTCAATGACATGTTGGCTCTGGCCTTGAACTACCGGGGCTGCTCAAGCAACATTGCCAGTGGTTATATTCAGGGTCATGATGCCTGGATTAACGGTTCTTCAATTCAGGTCGCTTCTAACGCGGCCTTGCAAAAAGCTTCTGATCATATTCGCACGAACCTGGACCTGGACCAGAAGACCCTCGACAATGACGAGACCCGGCTCAATAAGTTAAATGAACAAAATAACAACATTAAGTGGAAGGATCCCAACGCCTTCACTAACTACCAAATATACCGGTCAGCTGTTTCCAGTGAAGCGGACAACAATCAGAACACAAATGACAATTCTTATGGGCAATAAGTCAGAAAGCTTGAGGGGGTTTGCAAAATGAACAAGCAGCGTTTGTTTCCGGTGATTTACGGGTTGATTTCGGCCCTGATTGCTTTTATCGCCGCCTTTTTCATCTGTTTGCGGACTTTCCATTGGGTTCTTCCCATTGCGGTTTTAGCTGCCAGCCTCTTTGCTGTTTTCTTCTTCGGTCTTTCCTGGTTTCGGGGACACGCTTCAGTGGAAATCAAGCGCATTGTCCGCGAACTTCGCCTGACTGATGAAGAACTAGCCCAGATTACGGGGATGAAGAGCAGTGACTTTCCCATCTATCATGACAAGTTGCAGTTGATCCTGCCCAAGCACTATTGGCCTAAGGTACTGGACGCTTTGCAGAAGTATGAGCGAGAGCACAAGTAAAAAGATTTTAATTAAAAAGAAGTTCTTATTAGAACTTCTTTTTTACTAATATTCAAAGTGAGGATAGTGGTGTTGTTGAAATTTTTGGGCCAGTTTGGCTGTTTTATAGGCGTGCTTGGTTTGCCAGATACCCGCCCCTACTGCAGTCGATAGCACCTGATGGCCTTTAAGTTGAGCAACATTATAAAAAACACCAGCACCAGCGCCGTGGTCAAAGCCCTCGATGTTCAACCATTTGCGGCCATGGGCCTTAGGCTGGCCCGCAATTACAATCCAATTGACATAGTCTTGGTCAAATTGTGGGTCGAGCGGAGCCGTTTTTTTCGAGTGCAGTGTCTGAACTAGCTTTTGACCCTGTTCATCAAACGATATTTGCGTCTTTTTAGTGAATTTAAGCTTGTTGACCTTTTTAGTGGTAGTGTCATAAGAGTACCAAGTACCACGCATTTTATTGGGAAAGACTGTGGCAGTCTTAGTTGTTTGGGCTTGGACGGCTCGGGGCAGGCTGAACGCAGCACTACTAGCGCCTCCCACTGTAACCAGTGCGGCAAGTGTAATTAAAATTTTCTTTAGTTTCTTCATTTTTCCCTCCTAAACATTTAAAGTTTGCTGATGCCTAAATTATATCTTGAAATGTCTCTCTGCACAATTGTTTTTGTTTAGAGAACGAGCCAAAAACGTCACTTTATTATATACTAGAGCAAGTTGTTTTTTTGAAAAGGATAGATAATGAGTTTATTGACGGTTAAAAATTTGGGCCAGAGCTTTGTGGACAAGACGCTCTATGAAGATGCCAGTTTTGTCCTCAACAAGGAAGACCACATGGGGGTCACCGGGCAAAACGGGGTCGGCAAATCAACTTTAATTAAAATCTTGACGGGTGAGATGCTGGCCGATGAAGGTCAGGTTAAGTGGCAGAACCATGTAACTGTTGGTTACCTTGACCAGTATGCCAAACTCATGCCGGGAGTGTCCATTCGGTCTTTTTTGCGGACAGCCTTTGAACCACTCTACCAGAAAGAACGAGAATTAGGCGAACTTTATGCGCAGTACGCTGATCAGGGAGACAGTGACTTGCTCGAGCAGGCGGGCAAGTTACAGACTTACTTGGAAGAGAATAATTTTTATGGCATTGACACCGAAATTGAACGCGTGGCTTCAGGCTTGGGTTTGGCCGAATTGGGCTATAATCACGACGTTGCCGAGCTATCAGGTGGGCAACGATCCAAGATTATTTTGGCCAAACTGCTACTCCAGAGTCCAGAGGTTTTGCTCCTAGATGAACCAACTAACTATTTGGATATCGGTCATATTGACTGGTTAGTCGACTATCTGAACGATTTTTCCGGTGCCTTTATTGTGGTCAGCCACGACTATGACTTTTTGGGCAGGATTACTAACTGCGTGATTGATGTCGACCTCGGGACAATTACGCGCTACACTGGGTCACTCAAACAGGCCATGCGGCAGAAGGCTGCTAATCGTGAAACCTACCAAAAGGCCTTTAGCAACCAGCAACGGAAGATTGCCAAGACTGAAGCGTATATTCGGAAGAACAAGGCTGGTACTCGGTCAAAGAGTGCCAAGTCGCGTGAACGGCAACTGTCCAAGCTGGAGGTGCTCAGTCCGCCTAAGGGCAACCGACGGCCGCGCTTTGAATTCCCTTATGTGGAGACCGCGAGCAACTTACTCTTGCAGACCCAGGATCTGGTCATCGGTTATGATCAGGCCTTAGTTAAGGAAGCCTTCAATTTTTCAGTTGGCGGTAGTGAAAAGGTGGCAATTACGGGCTTTAATGGGATCGGTAAGACGACCTTACTCAAGACCTTGCTAGGCCAGCTAGAGCCGATTTTTGGTACGTTTGAGCTGTCAACTACTGCTAAGGTTGCCTACTTTAAACAGGACTTAAGTTGGCCCAACAAAAATATGACACCGCTGCAGTATTTGCAAGAAGAGTTTGAGCGGGAAAAGCCCAGAGAATTGCGCGGAGCCTTAGCCCGGCTTGGAGTGACGGGTCAGCAGGCGATGAGTCCACTCAAAAAGTTATCAGGGGGCGAACAGGAAAAGGTTAAGCTGGCCAAAATGCAGTTTGAACCAGCTAACCTCTTACTTTTGGATGAGCCGACCAACCACTTGGACCGCGATGCTAAAGACTCCCTAAGACAAGCAATTGTCAACTTTCCAGGTGGTGTAATTATTGTCAGCCACGAGCGGGACTTTTTCCAGGGTGACTGGATTGACAAAACGATTGATATTGAAACGATGAACAAGGTGTGAGCGTAAGATGGGGATTAAGCAAGACAAGTATTTTTACCAAAATTTATTGGATACCTGTTTGACTGCCGGTGAATTGATGATTGAAGGCGGCAGCGAGATGTACCGGGTCGAAGATACGATGCTACGCATTGCCAAAAGTGCCGGGGAACCTGATCCGAGGGTCTTTATTGTGCCTACTGGGATCTTCATGAGTTTGGATCAAGGCAATTATTGCCAGAGTATTCAAGTGCAGGAGCGTAATATCAACTTAGAGCTAGTTGACCGCATCAATTCCCTGTCCCGTGCCTTTGCAGCTAAGGAGATTACGTTAAGGCAGTTCAAACAGCAGGTGAAAAAAATCGCTAAGGGTGATTTTCCGACTTTTCCGCTTTGGCTGCAAACAATTGGTGCAGCCGTATTAAGTGCAACGCTGATGGTAATGTTCATCGATAATTATGATTGGTTGGACTTTCCCGTAGCGGCGATTGTTGGTGCCATTGGGTTTGTTTCTTTTTACTACTTCAAGCGCTACACCAATATTAAATTTTTGTCTGAATTGGTAGCAGCGCTCATCATGACTACCGTCGCAGTTGGCATTGTTCACCTCTACCCCCAACTGGTGATTGATAATATTTTAACTGGTGCACTAATGCCTCTGGTGCCAGGGTTGGCCCTAACTAATGCGCTACGCGATTTGTTTAAGGGAGATCTGCTTTCTGGGATGGGACGAATGTGTGAGGCCCTGCTAACGGCATTTGCGCTTGGCGGCGGAGTCGGAATTATTTTGAAATTTTTGGGAGCGTAATGATGCCTTTTTGGTTAGAATTTATGATTAACGTTATTTTTGCCTACCTCGCTTCTGTGGGTTTTGCTTTGACTATTAACGTTCCCTGTCGGGTACTCAACCTAGCTGGACTTAGCGGCGTAATCAGCTGGATGATTTACTGGTTAGCCATGCAGGCGGCAATGGGGCGACTGTTGTCGAACTTGCTTGGTTCCTTTGCAATTGGGGTTCTCGGCATAGTCTTTGCTCGTAAGCATAAATGTCCGGCTACCGTTTTTTATATTCCTGCGATTGTACCGCTTGTTCCCGGTGTACCAGCCTACCAGGCTGTTCGCGAGTTGACCGCCGGAAACATTACGGGGGCCAACGATGCAGTTTTGCGGGTGATTATTGTCACGGGGTCAAGTGCCTTGGGGATGCTTTTGTCCAACATGTTCGTCGAAATCTTTTTTAGAATAAAGAAATTTTACAAGCAGGGTTAAAAAAGGTACAATAAGTACTGCGAGTCGACAAAAACGCGAGATGCGTATTTGGATGAGGACGCCCGCCTTAACTGGCAGACACGGGAAGTGTTGGCGCTTGACCAACCTGATGTGAACAGAAGTAGTCACCTGTTTTTACAGGCCTCGATTTGAAAAGAGCAAGTTCTTAACTGAACTTGCTCTTTTTAGTTGATATATAGTGCTTGTTTGCCTTGCTGCTTGTAACTTCGTTCCAGATTTTGCCAGGGTACTTGTTTGTTTTTATGGCCATAGGGGTCGTTGACCAAGATGGTGCCAGTCTTTTTGCGATAACCGGTAATTATGCAGGCATGAGAAGAAGGGGTAACACGGACCCTTCCTTGGGCCGTGTTCCACGTTTGCATGTTCTTAACGCGGTTGAAGTTGGTGGTTGTAATGATTAAAACAGGGTGCCCATCAGATACCAGCTTTAACACCTGAATGAAATCATGGCCAGTAAAGTTACGAATACGGTTAGTGTAGGTGCTCGCAACCGCTTCTAAGGGTTCGTCGTAAACACACCAACCCGCATTAGCTTGACTCATGTAGCCGACAAAGCCGGCGTGGGGGTTACCCCGATAGTGACCATTGTTGGTATAGGAGGCAACATGTTTAATGTTCTGGGATAAGTCTATCTTGGATGCTTTGATGTCATAATAGCGCAGTAACATCGAGAGGGAGGTCACTTCACAGCCATTAGGTAGTTCTGGGTACTGATTTTCGATGGGAACGTTTAACTGTTGGCTTGGCTTCATAGTTAGCCAAGCGAAGCGATCCTTCAGATCATTGAAGTTCATAGCAGTTAGGATCAGGCCGATGACTAATAGTCCCAACAAAAATCGTCTTAATGGTTTATTGGCAGAAATCTTTTTACTCATGATACAGCTATTTAATCATAGGAAGCTTGCGAAAAGCAAAAAACCACTCAAATTATTGAGTGGTTTTATGAATTTTTATTATTTAGTCAGTAAATAATAAATTAGTGGTGGCTGGCTCCGGAGAGTGAATCCATAGTATGGTCAATTCCCTTGGTTTCCATACCTTCAGTATCCATTCCTGGGCACCAAACCTCGTCCATTGGAATACCTCTTTCTTCGGCAAAGGCCTTAGTCAGGGTCTCCATGTCCATCAAGTCATACTTCTTGTCTGGCTCTTTTGGATCAACGATTTGGATTTGTGCCATCATGCCGGCATCTTCGTGTTCGATGATGTGGCAGTGATACATGAAGATACCAGCGTTTTGGAAGTAAACCTTCAAACGAACTGTTTCTTGTGGGGCAACGTCAACTGTATCCTTGTAGACGTTTCTTTCGTTAGGGTAAGGCTCTTTACCGTCACGGGAAACAACGAGGAAGTGAGCACCGTGAATGTGGAATGGGTGAAGCATCCCGTTGGCCTTGTCGTTGGTGTTAGTAACATCCCAATATTCGGTACTCATCAACGTTTGCTTCATGTCAATGCGGTCCATTGCAAAGAGTCTATTGTTGATCATGTTGTGGTTGTCCATCGTAACCTTGCGCACTTCGGCTTCGGGATTAACTTCTGGATCATGTGGTGTAAACAAGGTATCAGGAATGACACTATCATCTTTTTCATACTTGTGAATCCGGAATTCAACCAGCTTAAAGTCGTCGGTGTAAAGGTTAACGACGTCACCTTCCTGATAGTTGCCAAAGTCGACAACAACTTGTTGACGCTCACCTGGAGCAATCAGCAACTTAGTTGCCTTAACTGGATGCTCCAAGAAGGAATCGTCACCAGCGATTTGGGTCATTACCAAGTCATCTGTGAAGTGCAGTCTCCACTCACGGCGGTTAGAGCCACCCAAGAAGAGCAGACGTACTTTCTGTGTAGTGACATCAACGTAAGGCTTAACTACAGCGTTAATCACTGGTACTTCACCAAAGATCCCCATTGGGTTGTAGTCTGCCTTGTAGTTGAACTGGTTATCTTCGTGGAAGATCCGATCCTGTAAAATAATCGGAAATTCGTCTTTACCGTAGGTCTTTGGAATAGGTAACTTAGCCTCGTTGTCATCAGTGATAACAACTCCCATGGCCAGTCCCATCCAAACATGTTCGGCAGTTGATGGACATGGGTGAGCGTGTAGCCAAGTTAAGGCAGCCGGTTGATCGACCGTAAAGTCGATATGCTTCTCTTCACCAGGATAAACAGGTGAGTGACAAGCACCATCAGCGCCAGGTCCAGGAACTTCCATACCATGCCAGTGGTATGTGGTTAATTCTGGTAAGCTGTTCTTCAAGGTTACGTGAACGTGTTGACCAGTCTTCAAGACCATAGTCTTACCAAGAACAGGGAAGTTATAGCCCCAAGTGTGGGTTTTCTTGCCTGGCAAGAATTGGAATTCACCTTCTTGGGATTCAATTGTAAACCAAACGTCATTGCCTTCCTGCTTATCAGGTTCTAGAACGGGTGGCACAATCAGCGGTTGCGCTTCAACGCCTTCAGGCATATGAAGGTCTTGGTAGCCCATACCGTGATTTTTATCAAAATCTTCTGAATTATAGAAATAATCTGTGTAAACTTTATCTGACATATCTGTCTACCTTTCAGTTAAAAAATTTACTTAAAAATTTTTAGTTACATACTCAATTTACACTTTGTGAAAACGCTTGTAAAGAGCTTAAAAGCAAATTTTTCTGAGTCAACTTAAAGTGTTATGCATTATGAAGTAAAATATCAAAATTGTTATTTTTTAATCGGCAGAATAGCCCAGTATAGCTTGAATCTTAACAGGGATAATCCAATTTGATTTGCCGGAATCGATGTTTTTTAAAGCGCATGTTCTTAAAAAGATTTTAAAAGAAATAAAAATAAATTGTTTTTGGGGGGAAATTTGAGTATCGTAAATGAAGAACAAAAAACTAATTTGAATTTTGAAGGACTTTTACTTTGAAGATTAATTTGGATGATTTAACTCAAAAGATTGAACAACAAGACTACTTACAAGACCTAGCCACCATTAAATATGCGGATCTCAGTAAATCTAAGGCCAGGGTTAAGGAACAAGCTAGCAAAATGGTGCGAGAAGCTGCTACTGCCATCAAGCATAACTCCTTAAGTCATATTGCGCTTGAAGTGACTGGACAAAGACCGATTGTGTTCGCACTGGAAAATAATATTATTAATCTGCCCTATAGCAACTACAAGAAGGTGGCCAACTTTTTTGAAGCAGGCAAAGATTATCCGGTGCGGCTTTACTTTGAGACGCAGTCGGACTATCTCAATGCTTCAGGCTTCAGGATCGACCAACTAGCGACCGAAGAAGAGCTTGCGGCGGATGAAGACAAGGTTATTGCCAACTTAACCAACGCTATAATGGTCAAACTAAAGGAAGTACGTGAGTACCAGAAACCCGAACCAGCGGCTAAAAAGACAGTCACCAAAAAAACAGCTACCAGAACAAGTAAAGCTAAGCCGGCAGCAACTAAGAAATCGGCTACGAAAGCTGGCAAAGTCTCGGCTAAAGCCACTAAGTCTTCCAAATAAGCGGAGTCAACTATTAGACTAGAAACATTACGGGAGGATTGTTATGTTCAACTGGAACCTACTCGGTATATTATTATGGGTTATCATCATACTTTATTTCGTCTTTGTGGTTCAGAATATTCGTAGACGCCGGATTGCGATGATTATCAAAAAGCACCGGCAATTCAGCTGGCCCAACTTTGCCGTTGATATTTTGGAAGTCGCTGTTTTGCTGATCGGTGCCGTCTGGTTGTTTAGTCAGACCATGCTGGATAATCCCGATTTGACGGATACAAGTAAGATTTCAGCCAAGATCACTTACGAACCCTTGGTGGTGAATCCGGGCACTGGTAACTCAACTTATGTGATGGTTGACTCCAAGAAAAAGAAGATTAGTACGCAGACTTATACTTATTATCGTCCAGGCAAACAGGCCAAGGTGACTAGTGACTTTGCGACAGTGGCCTATGGCAAGAGCCCGCTTAACATCAGTGCGGCTCGGATTCCATATAACGAAAAGATGCTTAAGAAGATGGATCGTAAATACCAGCATGCTTATGTGGCGGTTTATACCGCTACTTATAAAAAGGTCTGGCAAAATGGACTTGGCATGCATGCAGGCCGCAATGCCATGCGCTACTATCTGATCCGAGTACCGGATGCTTCCTTCATCAAAAACAATTAATTAAAAGCACACAAAAAAGCCTCTTAGGAGGCTTTTTTGCGTACTTGAACCAGCAGGTTGCCACTAACAAAGGCTAGGATGAAGCTAGCAGTCAAGAAGTCAACGACATTACCAGAAGAAAAGGCGGCGAGCAGGACAAAGCTGGTAGAAACAATGAGCGAGCTAACCAAGTAAGTTCGAACAGGCTTGAACCTAAGCCACCTGTATGCAGAATAGGCTAAGATGATCAAGTAGGGCCCTAAAAAGAGCAGCATACCACACCAGCCCAAGGAATATATTTGGGCGGCAAAGTCACGTTCGAGATTAAAGATGTTATTTTCACGCGTATATGAAATGCCCAAAAACTTGTCCCAGTGGTTGTTATTGGTTTTTACCACTTGGTTGAGCATGGCCGCTTCCACGTGCCGGTTTTCCATGCGGCTTTGACCTGGTTCACGAATGATCTGCAGCCAGAATTCAGGGTCGTCCTGGTAGGGATAGCTTTTGAAAACAAATTTGGGATTAAGCGCATATACGCGATAATTCTTCTTAATGAAGTCACGCAAAAAGGCGGTGCGTTCGGGTTCGGTGGGATGTTTATGGAGCCCCTGCGCTAATTCCTGCTTGGGACGCGTTAAGTCATGATCAGACTGCTGGGCCAAGTAGATTTCGTAATGGTAACGCTGGTTGGCTGGGCCAAAGGGCAAAATAGCTAATGCAGCAACTTCAAGCAAGACCGCAGTTAAAAGGGGTCGGCCCCCTTTTTTGACATCTTTAAGTGCGAAACGGTGAAACAAAAATAATGTAATGCCAATTGCAATGCCACCAAGCAGGCCGATGGCCGCTACCTTAGTACCAATCTCAATCATGGCCAGCGTTTGGACCACGGTTAGGGTTACAGTATGCCAGCTGAAGGCGGTAAACAAGTAGTATAATACCAGCGGCAGCAGCATGAACAAGACGGCTGAAACCATGTTGGTAAAGTTGAAAAAGCCCTTGGAAGCCATGTGGGAGTATCCGATGTTAGAATCAAAAAACCAGGCAAAGATGTTAGCACTAATAGTACCAGTTTCGTAGGACTTCAGCGAAATGACCAAGAGGTTAGAGATGACAATGGTACCAGAAAAAAGCCCCGCAATGCCCTCGATTACCAGGCGTAACTGCTTCTGATTAAATTGCAGCTCTGTAGTAAGATAGACAACTACTAGGGGCAGGGTCATTCTAATTAGATAGAAAAGTTCACTGCTGAGTGAATAACCGTAGCTGGTGGGACTGATGCTGGTAAAATTACGCACATGCACTAAGTGTAGTGCTGAATAGACAAGCAAAAGCGCTAGATAGAGCAGGAGCCACTTTTGCCTATTGAGCTTGAGCCAAGCCGTTCTTTGGCTAAAGTAAAGACCGAGTAGCGCGCCAACCGCTAAAATGCGGATAATGGTTGGTAGGGTAAAAGGTAAGAGATTGGCCAGTTGCCCGTGGTAGAACCAATACAAGTCTAAAAACGGCTGAATGAGAATAAACCAAAATAAGATGGTTCTTGTTTTATCTTTCACTTTATCTTCTCCATAAAATATTAACTAGCCTAATTTTAGGCAAAAAAGCGGCAAAAAAAAAGAGCAGTCAGGAATAATTGCTGCTTTTTAAGTAAAAATCCTACTTGCTCTTCTTTTCAGTAGTGCTATCAGCTTGGGCTGCAGCCTTTTTGGTCGGAGTAATCTTCTCTACTTTAACATCACTGTTAGCTAGAGCTTCAATTTCCTTGAGTTTGCGCTTGGGCGCACTCTTCAGATTCTTGAAGTTAACCACAATTTTTTTGTTTAAGTCACCAACGGCCGTTTCATCCTCTTGATCAAAGTCGATAATTGCTAGCATTGCTGAATTTTCGTAAATTTTTTCCACTTTGCCTAAAAAGGGCTTGGTCAGTTCTTCTTCAGACTTTGCACTCACAATACTATTTGGTTTGACGTCTGCTTTTTTCATGATGAATTTTACTTCCTCTCATCATCGGGTTTAATTATAATAGAAAGATAGTATTATAAAAACTAATGGTTTTCAAGTAAAGGGGACTTGGATTTTGCAAAAATTAATATTAATTGCCGGTCCTAGTGGTGCTGGTAAAACGACTATTTCAGACTACCTAAGGGCTAATTTTAACATTCCGCGGGTCCTAACCCATACCACCAGACCGCTACGTGTAGGGGAGCAGCCAGACCGCGACTACCATTTTGAAAGTGATGCAACTTTTAGTCGCCTTCATTTTTTTGAACATGTCAAATATGGCTCTTACCAATATGGTTCAAGTGAAGAAGCCTTGAGAAAGGCTTGGCGTAAGCATGAACTGGTTTCTTTAATTGTCGACATTAAGGGGGCCGCTTCTTACCTCCAAGTAATTAAGGGTCAAGTTTATTTTCTATATGTCACCACCACTACCAGGGCAGAATTGCAGGAGCGTTTAAGCAAACGCGGTGATGATCCACTTAAAATCCAAGCCCGGCTTAGCGGCAGTGAACTGAATGAGTTGCCACCGGAACTTGCGCAGGATGCCCACATATTGGTTAATGATGACTGGTCCAAGACTAAAAAAGAATTGGACAAGCTAGCAGAAAGCCTACTGCAACGCTGATTTTACCACTTGTTTCAATTTCATCAAGTATTTCTTATTAATTTGTAGTCCGATTGACACGAATGTGTAACATTCAATGGGTAATATATAGAATGCCAATTACGGAAAACAACTTAAAGATAGTTAATTCTAACTAGGACAAAGAAATATTTAGTTGAAAAGAGTGAAACAGGTTTGAAGCATAGTCGAAAGTTAATTAAGTTAGTTGCATTGATGTCTCTATTTTTTACAGGGATAGCAACTACTAATGTAGCTAATGCAGCAACGACAGAACAAGGTGATGATAGTTCGATAACACAAAAGCGCAATGCTGTTGCTAAACTTGCTAAAAAGCAAGTAGGCAAGCGCTATGTTTATGGTGCCACCGGACCGTTTGCCTTTGACTGCTCGGGGCTTGTGCAATATGTTTACCAACAAGCTGGTAATACCTACCTGCCTAGAACAACTTATACTCAAGTGGCCCTTGGCAAGAAGGTATCTCTAAAAAAACTTAAAAAGGGCGATCTGCTCTACTGGGGTTCAGCAGCTAAGCCGAACCACGTTGGGATATATGTGGGTGGTAACAAATTTGTTCATGCTGCCACACCCCAGCAAGGTGTTCGTCAACAAGCGCTTAGCGCTTACTTTTACCCAGCTGCCGCCAAACGAGTGCTTGAATAACCCCAAAGCTAAACCAACCAATAAAACTGCAAAATTTTCGCTTTTACCCTGACCAAAGTATCTTGGTGAGGTTTTTTACTTACCGGTATCATTTTTGTAACCTTTTTGTAATATCTTACGAGTAGACTAATTACTGTAATCTACCTAACTAATAAAATCTAAAATCAAAAAATAAAAACAGGTGTAATGACTAATGCGAAGTTGTATGGGGGAATTTTTTTGAAGATCAAGAGTGACTTAGTAAAATATACTACAGCTGCAGCTTTAACAGTTACTGGAGTCGGGGTTGCTAATACAGTTAGTTCAAATCTTGGACCTGCCCGCGTCGAAGCTGCAACTGTTGCTCAAAGAGTCAGAATCAATTATGTTGCTGGTTACGGCATTAATGTGTGGGACAACTATCAGAACCCCAAATTTACCGGTACTAGGATTAAGCATGGTAAGACAGTTACAGTCTTGGCTAGTGCAATTGACCAAAAGGGCAGAAGCTGGTATCAAATTGGCGAGGGTCAATGGATTCAGGCCCGGTATACGGTTAAGGAGAGTATAAGCTCCAAAGTTGGCCAAGGTGTCCAGGCAAGTAATAGAGCAGACCAGGCTCAAAAAGTTGTTAACGTTGCTAATGCAGCTGTTGGCAAGGCTTATGTTCAAGGTAGCAATGGTCCGAGTGCATTTGACTGTTCAGGGTTGACGCAGTACGTCTATAGCAAGGCTACGGGCAAGCAAATCAGTCGCACTACCTACACTCAGGTGAAGAAAGGCAAGAAGGTTTCGATGCAGAACCTACAACCAGGTGACTTGTTGTTCTGGGGCTCTGCTTCAGCTCCCTACCATGTTGGTATTTACGTTGGTGACAACCAATTCGTTCATGCTGCTGCACCTAAGCAAGGTGTTGTAAAGGCTAGCTTGAGCTCTTACTTTTATCCTTCAGTTGCCAAGCGGGTGCTTGACTAGCAATTTAAGCAAAGATTATTTAACACTTAGAACTATTCTAAGTGTTTTTTTATTTTTATTTGTCGGTGTAACTTGATTATAGATATATAAAACGACTAAAATAAAGACGAGTACTTTTTACTCGATCACATTTTTGCTACCAAAGGAGAATAATTTAATGAAAGGCAATTTTTGGAAAATGAGCCTCGCGACCGCCTTGACGCTAACGGGTGTGGTCGCGGCTGTACCACAGAAGATGGTCCATGCGGCCATACTCAAAGAGCCAATCAAGCGGGTGCAGATTAATTGTCTGCCGGGAAAAAGCGCCAAAGTTTGGACAAGTTACGAAGGTGGCCAACTAATCAACTTTCAGGCTAAGAACAAGAGTAAGTGGAATGTTGCCGAGACGGCTGTCGATCGTAAGGGCCGACTGTGGTATAAGATTGGCTATGATGAGTGGATTCAAGCGCGCTACACTGAGGACTTAGAAGAAAAAGAGGCGGGCAGTAAGGTAGACAAGCCGGCTGCTACCAAAGCACCTAAAAAAAAGGTAAAGAAAGCAAAGAAAAAGCCGGAAATTCAAAGCCAAGCCAAGCAACCAGTCAAGCCGGCTGCACCTAAGCCAGTTCCGGTTAGCACCAAGCCTAGCAAAACGCGCCCGAGTACCGTGCCAGCCGTAACTAGTCCAAGCCCAGCCCCAGTCCCAACGGGCCCCAGCTCACAGCGGGCGCAGGCGGTTGTGAACTTAGCCAAGAGTCAAGTAGGTAAGGGCTATGCGTGGGGCGGCAATGGTCCGGACAATTTTGACTGTTCCGGTCTTGTCCAGTTCATCTATGGCCAAGTGGGGGGTGTCCAGCTGCCCCGCGTGACCACTGACCAGGTTAAGGTCGGTACAACCGTTGCAATGGATCAACTACAAGCAGGAGACCTCTTGTATTGGGGATCAGTGGATGCGCCATACCATGTTGGTATCTATATTGGTAACAATCAGTATGTTCATGCAGCTACTCCTGATCAAGGGGTGGTTTTACAGGTCATTAGCTCCTACTTTTATCCTTGTGTTGCTAAACGAGTAATTCAATAAAATGAATAAAAAACAACAGTTTACTAAATTGAAGTAAACTGTTGTTTTGCTATATAAGTAAATAAATCATGGTGAAGCTATGCAAGTCAGTTCATGTTTACAAGATAGCGCTGAAATTTTGCCTGTTTTTCTGGAGCCAGTCGTACGGTTACGTGCACACCATCGGGCTGATATTTTTCTGCCATAACTTGGGCATGTGTATGCAAGTAAGCCAAGTCTTTGCCTTCGCTTAGCGGCAACAGCAAGTTGACTTTTTGATAGTTGGCAAAGACTCGCTTGGTAATTAATTTAGCCAGGGTTTTTAGCGATGTGGAATCGGTTGCGGAGTATAGAATGCTGTCTCCTTCAATTTGTGGGTAATTACGGTGGGCTTTGTCGGCCTTGTTATAAGCCGTAATCATTGGGATATCTGTCACACCAATTTCGCTTAAAACAGTTTGGGTTGTCCGAATCATTTGGATCATGTTCGGGTCAGCTGCATCTACCACATTGATTAATAGGTCAGCGTCTTTAGCTTCCTGCAGGGTAGCCTTAAAGGATTCAATCAAGCTGTGAGGCAGTTTAGAAACAAAGCCAACGGTATCGGAAAGAATAAAACTAAAGTTACTATCTAAATCGATGCGGCGAACACTGGTATCAAGCGTTGCAAAGAGCATATCCTTAACTAGTACTTGTTTGGACCTATTTTCTGGGGAAAAGGCTGCTAACAGGCCGTTCATTGTTGTTGATTTGCCAGCATTTGTATAACCAACAAGAGCTACTTTGGGAATATGACTGTCATGGCGGCGTTTCGCCTTAATTTCTTCTTGACTAACAATTGTTTTTAATTCACTTTTGATGGTGGCGATTTGCTTGCCAATTGTTCGCCGATTCAGTTCTAGCCTTGATTCACCGGCGCCACGGTTAGCAAATCCGCCGCCAGCTGTTCCCCCATTGCCGCGTTGTTGGTCAAGGGTATTTTCTGAAGGGTGTAGCCGGGGCAGTTCGTATTGTAGCCGAGCCAACTGCACCTGTAGTTTTGCCTGCTTAGTGCGGGCACGATTGGAAAAAATCTCCAATATCAGTTCGGTTCGATCAATTACCCGCAGTTTGGTCGATTTTTCCAAGTTGCGAATTTGGACGGGCGACAGTTCATCGTTTAAGATTAGGACTTTCGCTTTTAGTCCACGGGCCAGCTCCTTAATTTCATTGACTTTACCAAGACCTAGGTAGGTGGCGCTGACAATGTGGTCAGCATTCTGCCGCGCTTGTCCCACGATTTCCAGGTTGGCTGCTGCTGCCAGGTTGGCTAGTTCGGCCATGTAGTATTCAAAGTTTGCATCAGACAAGTTGACGCCAGCAAGATAAGCCTTTGTTTTGTGAGGGATGTTCTCAATCATTTAGTCCTCTTTCCATCGATATTCTGGACGCCGATGATATTGGTATTAGCAGTTTTCCCACCTAATCAGCTTCTTTTTTCGATTTTTATCGTTAAGTTCAATTGTAATACATTTGCTACTTGGCAGCGTAGAAAAAAAGAGTATAATCTATTCTAATAAGGTACCTAACTAAATTAGAAATTAAGGAGATTGGTTTAAATGACAGAAAAGTTGAGTTATCAAACTAACCAAAAGGTGCAAAAAAATCGCTGGTGGATATTAGTGGCAGTAGGGCTGTTTACCTTCATGTCGACGCTTGATGGGACCATTGTCAATATTGCCTTGCCGGTAATCAGCAAGGACCTGCAGATTCCAATGAGTCAATCTGAATGGGTAGTTTCACTATATTTGATTATTGTCTGCAGCTTTATTTTATTTTTTGGGAAATTGAGCGACTTACACGGAAAAATCAAGATTTTCCGCTTAGGAGCAATTTTCTTTATTGCCGGATCACTTTTGTCTGGCTTTAAGGTTAATTTGATATTTCTCTTGGCTGCCCGGGCCCTGCAAGCTCTGGGTGCAGCCATGACGATGGCAACCAATAATGGTATTATTACCGAAATCTTTCCTAATACTGAACGGGGCAAGGCTTTAGGAACTATTGGCTCCTTTGTAGCGCTGGGCTCGATTGCAGGGCCAGGACTTGGCGGCCTGATTTTAAGTCATTTATCTTGGTCATATATCTTCTGGTTGAATGTTCCAGTTGGGATTGTTGCTGCCATCATCGGAGCTATTTACCTGCCAAAGGACATTACCTTTACCAATGAACCACTTGATCGGACCGGTTCGTTTACCTTTGCTTTAGGAATGATTTCCCTGTTTGGCGGTGTCTTTTTGGGACAACAGTTGGGCTTTACTGCTCTCCCTGTCTTAGCAATGCTACTAGTTGGGGTGGTCAGTTTGGTTAGCTTTGTATACGTTGAGAAGCACACCACTAACCCTTTGCTACAGTTTAAACTGTTTAAAAACCCGGATTTTTCAGTCAGTTTGCTGTGTGCATTATTGATTTTTATTACTAATTTCTTCTTTAATGTAGTTACGCCGTTTTACCTGGAAAACGCGCGGCACCTGGCACCGAGCCAGACGGGTTACATCTTAATGATTTTGCCAGTGGTACAGCTCTTTGCTGCGCCAGTTGCCGGGACACTCTCTGATAAGATTGGTCCCAAGTTAATAACCTTTATCGGGTTAGTATTACTGCTAATTAGCCAGATTGGTTACACGATGTGCAACCTCGATTCACCTACTTGGCTTTTTGTAGTCAGCATCGCAATCATGGGCCTCGGCAGTGGTATCTTCAGCTCGCCGAATAATTCTTTAGTAATGAGTTCAGTTGAGCAAAAGGATTTGGGCATTGCTGGCAGTATTAACTCACTTTCCCGTAATTTGGGTATGGTAATTGGGATTTCAAGTGCAACCACAGTTCTTTTTGCTGCCATGAGCCAAGCCAAGGGGGCGCGGGTAACGGGCTATTTGCCCAAGCAGCCGGAAATCTTTATCTACGGTATGCACGTCGTTTTCATTATTTCACTACTTATCTGCTTGGTGACTGTAATTTTGAGTGGCTGGCGGTTATTTAAAAAGAATTAAGTGATCAGGCTTGATCCGTAGGTTTAGGATTTTAAGATTAATCGAAAAAAAGCGCTACAAGTTGATGTAGCGCTTTTTTATTGGTCAATTAAGCTCGTCTTAAAGAAGAGGAGAAAATTATTAAAAAAGGAAAGTGAAAAAATTTTTCTTTGTTAAAACGTAATTTTTCACTAATTTTTATTAAATTTCACTGGTTTTGTTATATGATAGGTAAGAGTACATACAAATTAAGGAGGTTTGTAGATGAAGCACAGAATAGTTACTTATCCCGCCATTTTTCGGCCATTGGGGAATGATGTTTATGTCATTAACTTTCCCGATATTAAGGGTGGCATCACTGAAGGCCAAGGATTGCGTGAGGCAATGAAGATGGCTGCTGATACCCTTGCCAGCCGGTTATATAACAAGACGGACCTGCCCCAGTCGAGTAAAATTAGTGAAGTCGAAGTGCCTAACGATGGCTCCTTTGTTGCGCCAGTTTCTGCAGACCTAACCGAAGCAGCGCACGCGCGCATTAATTATCGAATATAGAAAAAAGTACCCCAATTGCTTGGGGTACTCTTTTTATTAACTTGTTCCAAAAACTAAATTTATAATCCTCGGGAACAATTACATTATAGTATACCAGAGCAAATTTTGCTAATGTTTTGTGCTTTTTCTTTTAGGAAAGTTATTGATAATTGTGTTTTGCCCTAATTATTTTTTGGTCCTAATTAAAGTTTTTGTAGTATAATTCTTTTTCAATAATTTAAATGAAGCTCTTCTAGCTGCCAATTAGTTAGATTTCAAGCGTGAATTGACACCAACACCGATAAAATGCTATTTTCTTAAGAAGAAAGTTTGGAGTGTGCTATGCAAACAATTGAAAATTCTGTTTTGCGCGTGGCCGTTGATGAAAAGGGCGGCCAAGTGTTAAACCTGGTTAACCAAAATAATCAAATTGATTATCTCAGAGACCAGGATACGCGAAAAAATTTAGAGGTTGCCTTTAAGGGGGCGGACCGCAGTGAAAACTGGGCCCAGCTCTTACCTTGGACCGTCATTGATAAGGGGGATGCGCAGGTTAGTTTGGCCTTGATTGATGATAATGACAGTTATCAGAAGTTTCCCTATCACTTTGAAGCAATTTTGACCTATCTATTAGAAGGTAACCGGGTTGAACTCAAGTGTTATTTAAAAAATAACTCACATAAGGATATGCCTTTTTCCTTTGCTTTTACCCTGCCGGTTTTTGCAGGATGGTCAATCACCGAAAGGGTGAATGAACTTGAACTAACACGAGATGAAATAACTTTAAAAGCGGAGGCCACCAACTTTGAGTTGTTAGCTCAAAATGAGCAAATCATTGCTGCCAATGACTCTACTTTGAAAAGTGATGCTAGTGTGGAATTTAAGCTGGCTTTAACGGTGAGCTAAAGTTTAACGATTTTAATAAGAAATTATAGACAAACCGGCAACGGTTTGCTTTTTTGCTATGATATAATCATGTAATTAGTATTAATAATTGATAATTGGTAAATAAAAACGATGGATCATAATGATAATCAGCCCATTCGCAAACGGGTCGCATTACATGCCGAAAAGCATAAGAGGAAGCGGCGGATTTGGGCGTGGGTATTGAGTGTTCTTGCTCTTGCAACAGTGGTAGTTGCGGCCTATTCAGCCTATGTTTATGTTCGCACCAAAAATGCGATTGATAGTACTTATGACAGCAGTAATCACGTTCAAATTAAGCAGGGTGAGTTCAACGGCCAGCGTAAATTTGCGGTTTTGCTGCTAGGGACTGATACGGGTGCGCTGGACCGCACGGAAAAAGTGGGTAATTCCGATACGGTAATCATTGCTGTGGTCAATCCAGAAAAAAAGCGCTACACGTTAATGTCGGTGCCACGTGATACGATGGCCCAGATGGTGGGTGCAGAAACTTTTCAAATCGAAAAGATTAATGCGGCATATCCGCTTGGGGGTGCAGCTATGTCGATGGCCAGCGTTTCAAAACTGGTTAACGTGCCCATCAAGTATTATGCCTTGGTCAACATGAAGGGCATTATGCGGCTAATCCGCTATGTTGGCGGGATTGACATTAGGCCTAACCTCAGCTTTGAGTATGGTGGTTATATTTTTAAGAAAAATCAGTTAACTCACATGGGTGGTGGTGGTGCGTTGGCCTATTCACGGATGCGCTATGATGATCCCAAGGGTGACTATGGTCGCCAACAGCGCCAGCGCCAAGTGATTACAGCCCTGATTCAAAAAACGATTTCACTTAATACATTAACCAAGCTTGATTCAGTTTTGACTTCAATTTCCGGTAATGTTAAGACTAATCTGACTTTTGCCGCGCTCCAGCAGATTGCGTTAAATTATCGTGATACCACTAAGCATGCCAAAAGCGACTACCTGCACGGTCATAATGCTACGATTGACGATGTTTCTTACCAGGTGCAGTCAACCAAGGAATTACAACGGGTATCAGATTATCTGCGTGCGGAGTTAGGCCTTAAATTACTGCCGCTCAAAAACAATGAAACTTACCAGAATAAACGTAATGTGGCGCGCGGCTTTGACTTTAGCAACTTAGCAACACAGGAGTACCACCTTTATTTAGATTATGCTGAACCAAAAGCTGGTGGGAATTAAAGGTGCGCCGCTCAAGTGCTGGCACCACTTAGTTGGCCCAGCGGTTTTTTGCGGACTATCGTTTTAGCTAAAAAACGGAGTATAATATTGTATACTGGTAATAATTGCAAATTTAGTTTTGTGAGTGTTGTAGAATATTGGATAGCACTCTTTTGGTCACAATTTAGCACGGAAACTGCTTTTATGACCTGTTGCTTAAGAATGCTCCTTGAACCTGGATTATGGTATTTTAGATAGCGGGTTTAAGAGGTGTGCGATCGCATCATTAATTTAGTAAGGACATAGACTGGAATATGAATAAAAACAAAAAAACGTTAAAAGCGGTTCAAGTTATTTGCATGCTGGCGGCAACCTTGTTCATGCTAGTGCAGATGTACAGTTTGAAGGGTGTAGCAGCGCAAGCACATTACTCCTTTGTCCGTTTTATGCCTAACATGATGCATAATGCGACTTTGATGATTGTGCCAATGATTTTTGGAGCGGTGTATAGCCGCAAGAAGCAGAGTGCTAGTGAAAGCTATAAGTATTGGCTGCTGGCTATGGCCACCTTGCTGGTCTATTACGTACTCTTCTTCTTTAAGGTGCCAGGACGCTTCAATATGTGGCGGGTGTGGGGCATGCTCTTTCCCATCATTACTAGTACTTCAGTGTTATTTGCTGGATTGTTTTTCAGTTTGTTGGTGCAGTCACATTTATCTGACCTACTGCACAAATTAACTGTAAAGCAGAATCTAATTGTACTGAGTGGGCTCACGTTATTGGGTTTTGCCTTGAGCGCGGGCAACTTATCTTTCAAATACTCCATTTATGGATTATATCTGGTGCTGTTTTTTGCATGGGGTATGTTTTTAGCTGATCTTCCAATCAATGGGAAGCTGTTAACACTCTCATTAATCAGTGGTGTTATCTCTTTCTTGGTGGTGGTGATTGGTGTCTCCGGTTTTGATGCGGTTTACTGGTCACAGATTATCTCTGGTAACGGTGGCGGTGACTGGAACCGGGAATTTTTGAATAACCCGTCTTCGCCCTTTATGTTTTTGCTTGTTGTAGCAATTTTTTTACTGTTTAAAAAGGTCATCATGACCCTTACTAAGAAAGACATGCGGTATTTTATTCCGGTGATCATTTTTATGGATGCACCGATTTCGCCGCGATTTATGAATGACTTTCACTTTACTGGGTCGGGTGCGCTTGACAAGTTAATCATGATTGTGGTCATGACTGCAATTGCCTGGCTTTGGGCGGCAGTGCTGGAGCGCTACTTGTTTAGAATCAAGCCACTGGCTAAGACGATTGACTACTTAGACAATGAACCGAACCTGGCCAAGGTTTGTGAAGCAATCTGGTCGCGGTTCACCCGGTTTGTTGCCAATAACCGGGTTAAGCTGCTTACCTGGGCTTGGTTCTATGTACTCAGTTTTGGCTCCTTTTTAATTGAAGCGGACAATCTGCGCATTCAAATCAGTACTGCTGCTACCATTAATGCAATTGTCTATCTCTTGGGAACGAAATTTTTTGCCATTATTTTGACGACCATCTTTCTTGATGCGCTGTTCTCAATCTTTTACTTTGTGACTACCCGTTACTGGACCTCCAACATGCTGGTTAGCTTGATTGCAATTGGTTGGGCAATTGCTAACAAGATTAAGTTGCTGCTCCGGGGTGAGCCTATTTACCCAACTGAAATCAGTGAAATTGTTAACTGGAAGACCCTGTTGCCAATGGTGGGTAAAACTACCGTGATTGCTATCTTGGTAGCGATTATTGCTGTCATTGTGCTTGATCTCTTTTTGGAGCGCAAGGTTCCGATCAAGAAGCATGGCTCGTGGAAGCGCCGCGGTATCTGGGCTCTGCTCAGCCTGCTGCTGTTTATGACGCCCTTGCGGTTTAACCACGATGGCGGGGTTATTTACCATATTAACCGTGGTTTTGATAACCGGCAACGCTTCCGTAATCCAGAACGTGATATCCAAGTGAATGGTCCAGTTTTAAACTTTCTTAACTACATTGACTTGCAGATTATGGACAAACCAACTGGCTATTCAGCTTCCACTATGAAGCAACTGAATGATAAATATAGTAAGATTGCGGAGCGCATTAACAAGAACCGGAAGAACGATTTGCGCGACCAGACCGTTGTCTTTAACTTAAGTGAAAGTTTTGTTGATCCCAATACTTTCCCGACGATTAGGTTTGACCGTTCAGTTCCTAACCCGGTCAAGTTCATCCAGTCAATGAAATCACGGTCTTCATATGGCACCATGCTTAGCGCCGGTTACGGTGGTGGCACGGCCAACATGGAATGGGAAACGTTGACTGGGCTTAATATGGGCCTGTTTAAGTCCACGTTAACGCCTTATGTTCAGGTTGTCCCTAACTACGACTTTTACCCAACAATTGGGATGAACTTCGATTACCGGTCTGCAGTGCACCCCTTCATTGGTACTTATTACTCAAGGCGTGAAGACTATCACCGGTTTAAGTTTGATAAGTTTGTTTATAGTGGTTCGAAGTACAAGATCATTGACCAAAAGAAATTGGGCAAGAGTGGCTATAACTCTGACTACACTACTTATGCCAATGGTTTGAAGCAAATTAATTCGAGAAAAGATGGCCAATTCATCAACTTAATTTCGATTCAAAATCACATGCCGTATAACAATTGGTATGCTAATAACGAATACATGGGTAAGATTTCAGGAGACTTGTTCAATACACCAGCGGTTCGGGTTCAAATGGCGACCTATGTTAAGGGAACACAATATACTGACCAAGCAGTCAAACAGTTTATTGGCAAAATTGATCGCATCAAGAAACCAATTACGGTAGTCTTCTATGGCGACCACTACCCAAGTGTTGTTTCGCAAAGCTACACGGCCAAGTATCCAGTAGAAATGCACTCAACCCGTTACTTTATTTATTCTAACAAGTACGCTCGTGACCACGGTGCCAAGACCAGATTACCACGCAAGGCCAATAACTTTGTCAGCTCCAGTGACTTCATCGCTATGGTGCTGCAACAGACTGATTCAAAAGTGACGCCTTACCAGGCCCTGCTGACTGAAGTACACAAGAAACTGCCAGCTATTACAATCAACTTTAATGGTGACAAAGGCTATGAGCTAATTGGACGCAAGGGTCAAGTAATCGATCCTAAATACCTGACTAAGAAGCAACAGAAGTTATTGGCCGATTACGAGACGGTGCAGTATGATATGACCGCTGGTAAGGCTTACGGCTTACAGATGAAGGGCTTTTACAAATAGTATTGACTTACCAGTCCAAAATTAGTATGATCACTTAAGAAAAAAACAGTAGTTGATCGACTCAGAGTTCAGAGAACTAGTGGATGGTGCAAACTAGGCAGGTCGAAGCCAACGAATTACGAGCAGGGTGGTTCCCGTATAGACCGTTAATAAGGCCCTTTTTAAGGTGCAAACGTGGGTGGTACCACGGCTAAGAGCAGTAATTTAGTCGTCCCTAGATTCATACCTGAATCTAGGGACTTTTTTATTGGAGGAAAACAAATGGCGAATTTCGATATTTTGGCAGACTTAAAGTGGCGCGGTGCCATTAACCAGCAAACAGACGAAGCGAGTCTTGCTAAGTATTTGCAAGAGCATGATGACCTGGCCTTATACTGCGGAACCGATCCGACCGGCGATTCGCTCCATATTGGCCACTTGATTCCCTTCATGATTCTGAAAAGGTTCCAGCTAGCAGGTTATCACCCGGTAATTGTGATTGGTGGTGGGACTGGCTCAATTGGCGACCCCTCTGGTCGTAAGTCTGAGCGGGTGCTACTGAGTGCTGAAAAGCTGCATCAAAATGAACTGGCGTTAACTGCCCAAATGGAGCGCTTGTTTGGTACAGATAACTTCGAAATCATCAACAATGCGGAGTGGCTTGACCAGATTAGTCTGATTGACTTCTTGCGTGATTATGGTAAGTACTTCCAGGTCAACAACATGCTTAATAAAGATGTGGTGGCGAGCCGGTTGGAACATGGAATTTCTTTTACTGAGTTTTCTTATCAGATTTTGCAGGCTATTGACTTTTACCGTCTTAATAAGGACCACGACGTCCAAATGCAAATTGGTGGCAGTGATCAGTGGGGTAACATTACGGCCGGGATTGACTTGATTCATAAGCTGGCAGGTACAAATCGTCAGGCCTTTGGCTTGACTATACCGTTAATGGTCAAGGCAGATGGAACTAAGTTCGGTAAGTCTGCAGGTGGAGCTGTGTGGCTTGACGCAGAGAAGACCAGTCCCTACGAGTTTTACCAATTCTGGATTAACCAAGATGATCGCGATGTGGTCAAGTACCTGAAGTACTTCACCTTTTTAAGTCATGAAGAAATCAATGAGTTGGAAGAGCAAGTTAAGAGTGAGCCCTGGAAGCGGACGGCCCAAAAGACTCTAGCCCAAGAAGTAACCAAGTTTGTCCACGGTGAGGAAGGACTGCGGGAAGCAGAACTGGTTACTGCAGCCCTCTTTTCAGGAAATGTTAAAGACCTGACCGTTAAGCAGATTGAACAGGGACTCAAGCATGCACCAGCGGCTGAAAAGGATACTACTAGTCAAAATATTATTGACTTCCTTGTTGATATCAAGGTTGAACCGTCTAAGCGGCAGGCACGTGAGGATGTTCAGAATGGGGCAATTTATATCAATGGTGAGCGTCAGCAATCAGTTAATTTTGAGGTTGACCCGTCCAAGGCATTTGATGGCAAATATGTCATTGTCCGCAAAGGTAAGCGAAAGTATACTTTGGTTAGTATTAAGGACTAGGGCATAAGACGCGACCTACAAGTGGTGGTTTTTAACTAAGCAGGAGGCAAGCAGATGCGAGCACGAGTAGTACTTTATAATCCAAAAATGAAGGCCATTCTACTAATTCACCGGATTAAAGCCCAAAGAGCCTACTGGGTACTACCAGGGGGCGGCGCCAAGGGGGCAGAAACGCCTCTTCAAGCGGTAGTACGCGAGGTCAAAGAGGAGTTGGGGCTTAAGCTTGCGCCAACTAGTCTGCAGCAGCTGACTAAGGTAGAGGACCACGGCGAAGAACAGTTGATTTTCTGGGTGGCAGTTGATGTAACTACAGCGCCCAAGATTGGCGGAGAAGAAAGAGATCGAGCTGGTAGCGATAATGTCTATGAGCCAGCATGGGTTGACCTAAACGATTTGAGCAAAATTAACTTGATGCCACCTAAGATTGCTAGCAAGATTATGGCGGTATTGAAGTGAACCAGCTTAACTTATTTTAAGGTTGACAAGTTGGCATAATAAATTCATAATTTAGCTTTAACAAAGTTATTTTAAGAGCCCATTATAGGAGGACAATATATGAGCGATAGTCAACTTTTGGTTACCACTACGGAAAAAATCCCTGGTATCGAATATGAAGTGATTGGTGAAGTTTTTGGTTTGACAACCCAGTCAAAGAATATGTTCAAAGATTTGGGGGCGGGGTTAAAATCAATGGTTGGTGGCGAAATTCGCAGTTATACCAAAATGCTGGAAGAGTCGCGTCAACAGGCTTTAGACCGATTGCGTGCATCAGCTCGTGAACAGGGAGCTGATGCAGTGGTGATGATGCGTTTTGACTCAGGCTCCATTGCCGGCGATATGCAATCCGTTGTTGCCTACGGTACGGCAGTTCGATACACCACGAATGCAGAATAATTAACTATTTAGATCAAAAAAGTATCCACTGTCGCGACGTGGGTACTTTTTTGGTAGAATTGAAGTGCCGCTTTAGCTCAGCAGGTAGAGCACCGCCGTGGTAAGGAGGAGGCCCCCAGTTCAAATCTGGGAAGCGGCTTAACTCAAAGAAACAAGACCGATTATATGGTTGATCCTAATCAAGGTAAGTATTGGCTGCTGGTTAGCAAATTTACGTGGAGCTACCACGTAGTAGTTAAGTAAAGGAGCGCGGAAATGAAAACTTCAAAACTGGTTAAGCTAAGTTTGTTGGTATTAGGAATTGGCTTAGTGATTGGAATAGCTCCAGCCAATCGCGCTACCATCAAGTCAGCCCGAAATTACAGTAGCCGTATAGTCCGAAGTAGCAACTGGAAGTTGTGGGCTGAGCCATATACCCAAGGTAGCCAAACGATGGGGACGACTAGGTCGCTAGCGGGTAAGTTAATGCAACTAGATAAGGTTGCTACCACTAAGAGCGGCACCTACTTTCAAATTAGTCGGCGTGGTCGTACGTATGGGTGGGTAAATGCTGGCGCTTTGACTTTACCGGCCGTTTATAAGTTGCCGTACACCTATACCAGCCAGTTGTATCCCGTTTATGCACCCAATGGGTGTGAAGCGGCTAGTTTGAAAATGGCGTTGTCAGTTAAGGGCATTGCCAGTAAGACGGATTTAAGGTCGATTATTGCTAAGATGCCTCGAGCGGCAAGGCCGACTGCGGGCTTTAATGGTGATCCATACACTAAAAGCCAACCGGGTGAAATTCGCACAATTTATCCTGGGCCACTGACCAACTATGCTAAGACTTATACTAAGCTTGTAGCTAACTTTTCGGGGGCAGGCAAGCAAACTTTGATTACAGAAATAAAGCGCGGCAATCCAGTTATCTTTGCTGGTACATTACATATGCAACAGCGCGGTTCGTATCATGTATTGACCTTGGTAGGATACCAGCCCGGCCGCTTTTTAGTGGCCGATCCCTATATGAAAAAGAGTTCACCCAACAAAGTCTTTTGGCTGTCGACTAGTAAGTTCATGCAGTTGTATCGCAAGCAGCATTCACGGGCCGTGGTTATTCGTTAGCAGTTTGAGTATAAGAAGGGTTGATTAAGGTGGATTTAGTTAAAATAACAGATTTTGTCAAAGTACAATTAAAAAATGAAAAAACCGGTCATGATTTTTATCATGGGCAACGTGTGGCCCACTTGGCTAGTAAACTCTATTTACAGGACAATGCGGATGCACGCCCTAACAGCCGGATGGTAGCAATTATTCAGGCAGCCGGCTACTTGCACGACACAATTGACGAAAAGGTCTGTGCGGACCCTGAGGCGGTTTTGAAGCAGCTTACGGGTTTGCTGGCGCAAGTTGGCTTTAGTGAGTTAGAAGCCAAGGACATCTTGTTCACAATGCAGCACATGTCGTTTGCTAAGAACATTGAGCACCGCTATCAGCTACCCCTGTCCGGTCAATATGTCCAGGATGCAGACCGGATTGAAAGTTTAGGAGCAATCGGAATTGCTCGTGCGTTTACCTTTGGCGGGGCACATGGCAATGTGATTTATGATCCCCAGATTAAACCACAAAAGCTGGTCAGTCACAGTCAGTACCGTAAGCACACGGAAACAACGATTAACCATTTTGATGAAAAGCTATTTCAGTTAGAAGACTTGATGAATACGGTTGGCGGTACCAAGTTAGCACATGATCGGACCGAGTTCATGCGGGCCTTTGTTGCTGAATTCAAGCACGAGTGGGAAGTCTAGCTAGTTTGTCGTTCCAGGCGTAAGAGGGCCCTTTTGCGCTCAATTCCACCAGCATAGCCCGTCAGTGAACCGTTACTACCGATAACGCGGTGGCAGGGAATAATCAAGGTTAGGGGATTGTGGCCAACTGCACCACCAATTGCCTGGGCCTGATTGACCTTGTTCGTCTGTCCTGCTTGCAAGCAATGAGAAAGTTCTTTATAGGTCACTGTTTGACCATAAGGAACTTTTTGTAATTCACCGAGTACTTTTTGGCGAAAAGGCGTAACGTCAAGCTTGATAGGGATAGCGGCCGGATCCGGATTTCGCCCGGCAAAATAGTCATTAAGCCAGTTGACCGCAAGACTTAGTGGTTGGGAAACAACGTTATCAGCTTGCTCCAAGTTGTAATGAGCGCCGTAGTATTTTTGTTCTGCAAACCATAGCCCAAGCAAGTAATAATCATTGCTCAGTAAGGTTATTTTACCCAAGTTCGATTGATAGCTTATTTGGTGCAGCATGGCCTGGCTCCCCCTAAAAATCTTTTACGCAAATAATTTCACTAGTAATTTTAGTCTAATAATGGCCATTTTAATAGCAAAGTGACTAATGAAATTTGTCCGATCACTGGCCGAAAAAATAAAAATTTTAAAATTTTTCGTTGCTGTATACAAAAATTTGCTAGATCTAGCTTACTTTGTGGTCTATACCAATTAAGAACATTGTCACATCAACACTTTATCTTGTGTTCAATTTTTGACATAACCACTAAATGTTGATATTTTAGTAACTGGAATTAAAACCAGGAGGGCAAACATGAAAACTAAAGTTAAGAAGATTTTTTCACTCGCTGCGGTAACCGTTGCTGCGGGAGTGGCACTAACTGCGTGTGCTGGCAGAAAACAGGGTGGCAGTGGTAATTCGAGTGATAGTGCCAAGCATTCGATAGCCTTGATTACTGACACTGCCGGGGTCAATGACAACTCCTTCAACCAGTCTGCTTGGCAAGGCTTTAAGGATTATGGTAAGGAACACGATTTAAAGCGGGGCCGCAATGGTTACCAATACTTTCAGTCTAGTGGAGCCGCTGACTTTGAGCCCAACTTTGACCAGGCTAGCAAGGCTGGTTATCAAACAATCTTTGGTATCGGTTATAGCTTAAAGGATGCGGTTAGTGCAGCTGCTAAGAAGTATCCTAAAAAGAACTTTGTTATTGTCGATGAAGTAATTAAGGGTCAGAAAAACGTTGCTTCTGCTAACTTTAGAAGTGAGCAAGCCTCATATCTGGCTGGTGTAGTCGCAGCAACAGAAACCAAAACAAATACGATTGGCTTCATTGGTGGTGCTCACGGCGACATTATTGACCTCTTTGATGCTGGGTTTACGCGGGGCGTCCACGATCAAGCCAAAAAATTGGGCAAGAAAATTACACTGCTGAACCAGTACGTGGGTGATTTCAAGAGCGCCGACAAAGAAAAGGCCATTGCTCGTTCAATGTATGCTAAAAAGGCTGATATTATCTTCCATGCTTCAGGGTTGGCTGGTAATGGACTGTTCCAAGAGGCCAAAGCCATTAACCAAGATCGTCCTGCTGATAAAAAGGTGTGGGCAATCGGCGTCGACTCAGACCAATCATACCTTGGCAACTATAAGACTAAGGATGGCAAGAAAGACAACTTTGTGATGACTTCAGTTATTACCGGGGTTGATATTGCAACCAAGGACATTTCCGACCGAGCATACCAGGGCAAGTTCCCTGGTGGGCAAAACCTGGTTTATGGGCTAAAGACGGATGGAGTTTCGATCAAGCGGGGAAAAGTTAGTGCTAAGGCCTGGAAGTATTCCCGTGATGCACGCCAAGACATTATAAACGGTAAAATTAAGGTGCCGCTGCACCCGGCTAAATAATAGTAAGTTGCTTTAAAGACTCTTTGTATGCTGATGCAAAGAGTTTTTTACAGAGGAAATTAACAATAATATGAACGAGACGACAAATGTAATTGAAATGCGGCACATCGTCAAGGATTTCAATGGGTTCAAGGCTAATGATGACATTAATTTAACGTTAAAGCAGGGCGAAATTCTGGCTTTACTTGGTGAAAATGGCGCCGGTAAGTCAACCTTAATGAGTATTTTGTCCGGATTGATGATGCCTACTGCGGGTGAAATTAAGGTGCGCGGCCAGGAAGTCGCTGTCAAAAATCCAACTGTTGCCAAAGATTTAGGAATTGGAATGGTGCACCAACACTTTATGTTGATGGATTCCTTTACTGTTCTGGAAAACATTATTCTGGGCCATGAACCAAGCCATGGCCCGAAGCTGGATTTTACCAAGGCCAAGCAGGAAATTGAGGCCTTGTCGGATCGCTATAACCTCAACGTTGATCCGCTCAAAAAGGTAAGTGAGATTACGGTAGCGCAGCAGCAACGCGTAGAAATTCTTAAGATTCTTTACCGCGGTGCTGACATCATGATTTTTGACGAACCAACTGCTGTTTTGACCCCGCAAGAAATTACGGAATTCATCCAAATATTGAAGGAACTGGCCGCTGAAGGCAAGTCCATTATCTTAATTACCCATAAGCTTGAGGAAATTAAGCGGACTGCTGATGAGGTAACGGTTATTCGCGCTGGACAAAGCGTGGGCACCTTTAAGGTAAACGAGGTTTCGGACAATAATTTAGCGGAGCTAATGGTTGGGCGGCACGTCAATATGCAGTTGGATAAGTCCAGCACTGAATTGGGTCAGACCATGCTGAAGGTAGACAAGCTCAAAGTGAAAAATAGGCAAGCAGTTTGGGCACTCAAGGGGCTGTCCTTTGACCTGCGGGGCGGTGAGATTTTGGGTGTTGCTGGGATTGACGGCAACGGTCAGGATGAACTAGTGCGGGCACTAACTGGCTTGCAGCACGTTGATTCAGGGCACGTAATCATTGCTGATCAGGACATGACCAACCAAAATGTGCGTAAAATCACTTCTAGCGGGGTTGCACATATTCCAGCTGACCGCCAAAAATACGGCTTAATTTTGCCATTTTCGGTTGCGGCCAATCTTAGTCTGCAGACCTACTATCAAGCACCGTTTTCAAAGTACAATGTAATGCACCATGAGGTTATTAATAAGTTCGCTGATGATCTTATTGAACAGTATGATATTAGGACAACGGGTAGTGCAGAACCGGTTGGCGACCTATCTGGTGGAAATCAGCAAAAGGTCATTATTGCGCGCGAGTTGAGTCGTGATAGTAACCTGATTATTGCCTTTCAGCCGACCCGCGGTTTGGACGTTGGTGCAATCGAGTACATTCACCAGCAGTTATTGCTTGAACGAGCCAAGGGCAAGGCGATTCTGCTGGTGTCCTATGAATTGGATGAAATTATGCAACTTTCAGACCGTATTATTGTCCTGCATGACGGCACTATTTCGGGTGAAGTAAAGCCGGAAGAAACCAGTGATGAGGAACTAGGCCTGCTAATGACGGGCTTCAAGAAAGAAGGTACAACTCTTGCTTAAAGTGACTCCTAAAACAAAAAGAATTTTGGTGCCCTTAATCTCAATTATGGCGGGTTTTTTAATCGGTGCGCTGATCATGCTAGTGTGGAGTTACAATCCGCTGGACGCTTACACGTCGATGTTTACTAGCGCTCTGGGCAACTTGAACGGGCTTGGTGAGACCATCCGTGAAGCCACGCCCCTGATCTTTACTGCTATTGGCTTTGCCATTGCTTCGCAGGCGGGTTTTTTCAATATTGGCTTGCCAGGACAGGCGCAGGCTGGCTGGCTTGCAGCAATTTGGGTCGTGCTAGCTAATCCGCAACTGCCTAAAGTTATCCTGCTTCCGCTGGCCATTGTTAGCGGCGTCTTAGCTGGTGCTGTAGTGGCAGGACTGGCCGGCGGCTTGCGGGCTCAGTTTGGCACTAACGAAGTAATTACGACGATTATGATTAATTACATTGTCTTGTATACTTGTCAGTACTTAACTCAGCAAGTGATGCCGGCTAGGCTACGCCTAGATATTGACACGACTAAGACCATCAGCGCTAACGGTAGCCTGAAGATTCCTTGGTTGAGTACGATGTTTGGCGATTCGCGGATCAATGCTGGCATCTTCATTGCAATCGTGGCTGTTTTCTTTTACTGGTATCTAATGAAAAAGACGACAACTGGTTTTGAAATCCAGGCGGTTGGAACTAATCCCTTTGCTAGTCGGTATGCTGGCATGTCGACTAAGAAGAATATCATGATCTCGATGCTTCTATCAGGTGGCTTTGCTGGTTTGGGCGGTGTCGTCCAAGGTCTGGGGACTTACCAGAACTACTTTACGCAAACCACTAGTCTTGATATTGGTTGGGATGGACTGTCCGTTGCCCTTTTGGGAGGTGGGACCGCGTTAGGTATTTTGCTGGCCGCCATCTTGTTTTCAATTTTAAAGATTGGTGGTCTAGGCATGCAAACAATTGCCGGGATTCCGTATGAAATTGTGTCTATTGTGATTGCCGCAATCATCTTTTTCGTAGCAATCCAATACGTTATTGGGCTGCTATTTAAGAATAAGCAAACCACCCAAAGCAAGCGCCCGGGAACAATTACCAAAGAATCAGCTAGCCCCCGGCAGGCTAGTGAAGGAGGACAGGTCTAATGAATCTAATGACAATTTTACCCTTATTGGTGTCTTCGACTTTTGTTTACTCCACGCCCCTAATTTTTACTGCTTTAGGTGGGGTATACAGTGAAAATTCCGGTATCACTAACATTGGTCTAGAAGGGATTATGACGATGGGCGCCTTTGCTTCAATTGTCTTTAACCTGACTTTTGCCTCGACTTTCGGTACCCTGACGCCGTGGCTGGGAATTGTGGTTGGTGGTCTGGTTGGCGTTCTCTTTGCCCTCCTGCATGCAGTTGCAACAATCAACTTTCACGCTGACCATATTATCAGTGGAACGGTCTTGAACTTGATGGCCCCGCCACTAGGTGTATTTTTAGTTAAAGCTATTTATGACAAAGGTCAAACGGAAAATATTAGTCAGAGCTTTGGATATTTTAGCTTTCCCGGCTTGGCTAATATCCCGGTTATCGGTCCTATTCTGTTTAAGGATACGTCTGCACCAGCCTGGCTTGCCATTGTCCTAGCATTCATCCTGTGGTGGGTGTTATACAAGACCCGCCTTGGCTTGCGGCTGCGTTCTTGTGGGGAAAATCCACAGGCGGCTGACACGATGGGGGTCAATGTTTACGGTATGCGCTACGCAGGTGTGTTGATTTCTGGCTTTTTGGGCGGCATTGGTGGGGCGGTCTTTGCAGAGGCGATTTCTGGTAACTTTTCCGTTTCTACAATTGCTGGTCAAGGGTTTATGGCCTTAGCCGCGATGATTTTCGGTAAATGGAACCCACTTGGCGCGATGCTTGCTTCACTATTTTTCGGTTTTGCCCAGAGTCTTAGCATTATCGGTAATCAGTTGCCGTTTTTCAACCATATTCCGGCGGTTTACATGCAGATTGCACCATATGTGATTACGATTGTGATACTGGTTTTGTTCTTTGGTAAGTCAGTTGCACCTGCAGCCGACGGCCAAAATTATATTAAGTCTAAGTAGGGAGAACGATGAAAGAAATTTATTTTAACCATGACGGCAATATTGATGACCTGGTGTCGTACTTGCTTTTTTTGCAAGCCCCCAACATTAAACTATTAGGTGTTAGCGCAATTGATGCCGACGGCTATGTAGATCCAGCTGTCGCAGTTTGTCAAAAGCTGACCGACCGTTTCAACTTACGTGGTGACAAGTTAGAAGTTGCCAGGTCAACTTCTCGCGCCGTCAATCAGTTTCCAGCAGAGTGGCGGACGGCCTCATATTCCTTCAACTACCTGCCAATGTTAAATGAAGCAGGTAAAGTGGTCACTAAGCAGGCGCAGCAGCCGGCGCACTTAGATATGATAGCCAAGCTTGAACAGGCGAGCGCGCCAGTAACTTTGGTGATGACCGGACCTTTAACTGATCTAGCCCGAGCACTTGATGCCAGTCCGGCAATTGAAACTAAAATTGCTCGACTTTATTGGATGGGTGGGTCACTTGATGGCCATGGCAATGTGGTTCAGGTCAATGCTGACGGCAGCCAGGAATGGAATGCCTTCTGGGACCCAGATGCCGTTGCTCGCGTTTTAGACTCGGCTATTCCAATGCAGGTGGTGGGACTTGAAAGTAGCGAAGAATTACCCTTAACCGATGAACTCAGAATGCATTGGGCTCGCCTGCGCAAGTACCCAGCCATTGACTTAGTGGGGCAAGCTTACAGTCTCTTGGTTAATCCACCGATTCAAACCGCTCAGCTGTACTTCTGGGATGTTTTGACGACTATTAGTGCACTTTATCCAGAAGTTGTTGCGCGGGTAGAGCAGCACCGGGTCAAGGTAATTACCGCTGGCGTGGCTGCTGGCCGGTTGGTTGATGATCCAAATGGTCGCGAGCTTACCCTAGTAACCAAGGCTGATAAAGAAAAATTTTTCCAGCGGTTTGATGAACTGCTCATGCGAACTAACTAAAAAAACGAGATTCTTGTGAATCTCGTTTTTTGTTTGCATCTTAATTTATTACTAGGCAAGTGAATCCCAGGCGGGTAGGTCGGTTACTGGGCCTTCTGCCAAGGCGACTTGGTCGGGGGTTAGGTACTTCTTGTGGACAACTACTTCATAAGTATAGTCTCTGAACCAGTCGTTATTCATGACAAAGAAGCCCTTGTCGCCGTTCTTTTCACCCCAGGAATTTTCCACTTTCCATTGGCGGATGTGGCCCTGGTCTTCGTCAACTCCCACAATGGTCATGGCATGAGTGGAAGCTCCAGCTCCGGTACGTAGTCGGTCACCCTTAGACATTTTGAGGTCAACCCCATATAAGTCAGTGTACTGGTACAGGTCGCTGTTGAGGTAACCCTGCTGGCGGTCGCTTTGGGCACCAACTTCATTGCCAAACCAGACGGCTTCGCCGTCTTTTAATTGACTAACGGATGCTGATTCGAGATATTCCATTGGTACGTTGAGAAACTTGATACGATAAGATCCTGCTACATTGTCTTCAAAGGGTAAACCATACAGTTTGTTATATTCATGGTCGGGCGCGTTAGTTAGGACAACGTAGTCATCGAAGTCAACGTCGCCCATATACTTGTGCAAGAACTCGAGTGGTGTCAAGTCCTTGTCCAAGTGGTAGTTTTTGTCGTCGTCGCGGTATTCGAGATCAAACTTCCGGGGCGGCTCACCGACTGCAATAGCTGTCATTTGATACACTTCACTCAAGAGTTGCTCGCGTACTTTGGCAAGTTGATCTTCCTGACCTTTTTGCTTTAACGCGCGCAGCACTAGGGCATCTTTTCTCAGTTTGTCGCCAAGTGTCTTGGCAAAGGCATGAGTATTGTTGGTGTTAGCATTCTCCGGCATGGCATAAGATGGTACTACCCCATATTTTGCTATTAGGGCAGCGGCCATGTGAAATTGTCCGCCGTCTGCTCCCGCATCTTCAAGGTAAGCCTTAACGGTACGGGAGTCTAGTGCCTGGTCAGCAGTAGCTAGAATGTTCTCATAAAAAATATTTGCGCGTTCAATCTTGTCCCAGAAGAAGTTGTAGCTTTGCGAGAAGGTGAAGTTCTTAACGTGGTGCTGCTTGCCAAAGTTATGGCGCAAAATATTGAGTGTCGCAAACTCCCAGCAGCGCCCCGATTGGCGCTGATTAGTAACGTTTTCAGTGTCTAGTTCAGTTGAAAAAACCCGATTTAATTCAGCTTGCACCCGCTCGTTATATGCGGCTGCCTGTACGCCACTCTTTTGAGCGGCGCGGGCAATAACTTGATTTTTAGGGTTGGCATTGAATTGGTCTGCAAATTTTTCGATTTCTTGGACGGTAACCTGATGTCCCATAAATTAATCTCCTTTTTAATTTAATTTTAAATTATCTTCTATTCTAAGCCAAAACAAAAACGAGTTCAATATTTGAACTCGTTTTACCAAAGTAATTATCTTGGGCTGTCCTAAAACGCTCTGGATAGCTAGTCGATTTGGATCGAGTTTTCGCTTTCACTAGCGCTTTGTTTTGGTAGGTTAATGGTCAGTACCCCATTGTCATACTTGGCATGGATGTCACTAGCTGCAACATTTGGGAGCCTGAAGCTGCGGGAGATGTGACCCTCACTTCTTTCGCGGTGGATAAGACTACCATCTTTGGACATGTCCTTGAAGGACTTGCGCGAACCTGAAACGCTCAAAATACCATTGTTATAACTAAGGTTAATCTTGTCCTTATCCATGCCGGGCAGGTCAACTTTAATAACGTATTCGTGGTCGTTTTCCACGACATCTGCCTGCATTAATTTTGCCATTTCATTGTTGTCAAAAATTTTCTTTGGAAGATCAAACCAGTCATTCATCGCATCAAAAATGTCATTGTGCCGATTCATCATTTCATTTGCCATAGTAAAAACTTCCTTTCAAATTAACTTTATTTTGTAACGGAAGACTTTCATTTCTTCCTTACACTGCTTATTATAGTATGCAGATTAGGAAAAATAAAATAATTGGCACTCTTTATTTTTGAGTGCCAAATAAGTCGCTTAAATGCTGGTAAAATAGCATTAAATGCTTGTGGATAATTTTTTAAAAAAGTAGGGAGAGAAAATAATGGTTTATTATCAAAAAATGACACCAACCGGTTACCAAAAAATCAAGGATGAGATTACTCGGTTAAAGCAGGACCGGCCCCGTCGGATTAAGATTTTGCAGGAGGCACGAGCCTTAGGCGACCTGTCAGAAAACACTGAATATACGGAAGCTAAACGGGACTTGGGACACTTGCAGAGCAGGTTGCGTTACTTGGACAAGCAGTTAAAGTATGCCGAAATTGTTGAAAAAAGCGCAGACGGCAAGGTTGACTTAGGCAAAACCGTCACTTTGAAATTTGCTGATGAGGAAGAAACAGTGGAGTATCAACTTGTGGGCCAGCTGGAGGCCGATCTTACAGCCGGTAAGGTGGCCTATGATTCACCATTGGGACAGTCCATCATGAAAAAAACGGTCGGAAGTAAGGTTAAGGTAGAAGCACCAGCTGGTGAATACCAGGTAACTATCATTGCGATTAAATAAGTTTTTACTTGCTTGTTCAAACGTATGTTTCTATAATTGATAATCGAACAGTAGTTTGGAACAGAGGGTGAAGATGATGTATGATTACCGCTATGAACCGCATCGCGTGATTTTAATGATTGATAACAAGTCTTTTTTTGCCAGTTGTGAGGCACTTAAGTGGGGACTCAATCCGATGAAGGCAGTATTAGCAGTGGTTTCCCACCAGCCTGACAGTAAGGCGGGCGCGGGATTAATCATGGCAGCGTCGCCACTGGCAAAAAAGAAGTATGGTTTGACTAATGTGATGCGAGTACGTGACCTACCTAATAGTGATGCGGCCCCCGATTTGATCTTAGTAGAACCACATATGAACTTATATATCAGGCGTAGCATGCAAGTGCTGGACATTTTGCGGGAATATGCAGCTGAGGAGGACATCCATGCTTATTCAATTGATGAGTCGATGATTGACATGACCAAGTCCTGGCACTTGTTTGGTGACGATCCTTACTTGGTGGCACGGCAAATTCAAGTAAAAATTAGAAAGGAGCTGGGACTATACACGACTTGTGGGATCGGTGAAAATCCCCTACTGGCCAAGTTGGCAATGGATACTTCGGCTAAACACCGGGAATCGATGATTGATTACTGGCACTACATTGATGTGCCCGACACAATTTGGCGGCTTCCTAATTTAGAAGATGTTTGGGGGATTGGCAAGAGAACGGCCAAGCGTCTGCACCGGTTACAGATTAATAATATGTATGAATTAGCTCACACTGATCCGGCTATTTTACAAAAAGAATTCGGGGTTATTGGCGCACAATTATTTGCCATGAGTTGGGGGGTTGACCGTAGTATCATCAGTCAAAAGTACCAACCGCGGACGAAAAGCTATGGTAATTCGCAAATCTTAACAAGGGATTATACGGTCCAACGTGAGCTGGAAATCGTCCTCCGTGAAATTGGTGAGCAGGTGGCCGCTCGGATTCGGGCACATCACCTGCAGGCCGGCTGCCTTAGTCTACATATTGGCTTTTCACGATATCAGCAAGATGGCAACCGCAAGGGTTTCAGCGTTCAGCAAAAAATTCTCCCCACTAATGACAATGACCTGCTGGCGCAAGAACTCATTGCACTTTTGCGCAAAAATTGGCATGGCGAGCCTGTCCGAGAAATAGGAGTAAGTTGTGGCCACTTGGTCCCTGCAACTAGCGACCAGCTAACCTTTTTTGTTCAACCTGCTGAACAGCTAAAAAAACATACCATTGATCTGACTATCGATCGGATTAGACAAAGGTACGGTTTTACCAGTCTAATCCGGGCTTCCAGTCTGTTGCCCGGGGCGACCGCCATCAGACGTAGCAGCCTGGTTGGTGGTCACAATGGTGGTAATGCTTATGAGTAAGCATTATGGCCGGTCTGCAGGAGAAAAAACAGCTGGCATTTCATAAAGCGGCCTTTTTTTGCTATAATATGGGACTTGTAAGGTACACATTGGATAGAGGTAATTTTTGTGAATACACCAGCATCAAGAGAAGGCAACCTAATTCGCTATGCCATTTACTTAATTGGCTACATAATGGTTGCTGGCGTAGTTAAGCTTGTTACTAACAATTCACCAATTCACATCTGGGACTTAATTTTATTTGTCACGATTTCACTGATGGTTTTGTTGTTTTTTATTTATCGTTTTAACCGGGAGCAGCGTTATTTCGACCGCAGTTTCACGGGCTCATGGTTGAGTGAATTCGGTCTTATTGTGGGCTTGACGGTGGTCGTGACGGTTCTGCGGATTAGCGTGTCGTGGTTACAGTCTTATGGCAAACTCAAACTGTATGGCTTTCAGCTTGACTACTTGCACCATGAAGCAAGTGGTACGTACTGGTTTTTATTATTGGCAGTAGGTATTGTCGTACCTGTGCTGCAGGAATTTCTGGCGACTGGATTTTTGTTTAACTATGCCTTCCGGCGTAACACCGTAATGACAGCTGCGCTGGGGACACTTGCTTCGGGCTTGGTCTTTAGCCTGCTCAATTGGCAAAATTCGCTGCCGTTACTGGTGGTCAATTTGATCTTTGGTGCCATCTTTGCTTGGTCTTACCTCTATACCCAAACGCTCTGGATGCCTGTCTACTTGGCAATAGTTAACGGATTGATCTTGGTTATTATGACCTAACAAAAAAAGGCAATGACTTAAGTCATTGCCTTTTTTGTTTCAAGCGGATAGCGTGAATCGAACCCGCATCTTCAGCTTGGGAAGCTAACGTTCTACCATTAAACTATACCCGCATTACTGAACCAGTTTACCATGTTTTTGGTCTAAATCCAAGTTTCGATTTAAAAAATTTAGACCGGTAACTAGCAAAAGTAGCAGATTGGCTATTGTCTTTGCGGTATTTTGCTGACGGCTAGGGGTATCTGACTACGGTCAAGCAATGAAGTGAAGTTTTGAAAGAGCCACTGCCGCAATTCCTGGGGTTGAATGACTAAGGGCATTCGGTCATGAAGTGGTGCCATTACTGAATTAGGGGCAGTCGTCACCATGGCGAAATGGTCTTCTTGATAAATTCCGGCAATTAAGGTCAATGGTTCAGTTTCATTGCGAAAACTGAAACGTTCATGGTAACGGCGGCCGTTGCTAGCTAGATAAGTTTGCGGCCCGGATTCAAAGAATTGCTTGGCAATAATGAGACAACGCCGTTTTGCAAAGGAGCTGTCCCACAGCGACGGTTTTTCCGCAAAAAAGCGTTCAATACGAGCATTGAAGATTACCTTGTTGGCGAATGGGCTGGGATAACCCCAGGTCTTTTTGTCTAAGATTAACTGCTTATCTTGAAAAAGCAAGACAGGTGCAGCCGCTTGGGGAAAGATTTGCTGCGCTTGCGGAAGCTGAGCAGCTGGTTCGACTAGTGGTAAGTTCAAGTCCTGTATCAGATACTTGCTAATTTCGGCCAGACTGGCTAATTGAAATTGATTGAACATTTTTCTCTCCGTATTTAATCATCACTTGATTTTTGGTAGAATTGACTATAATTAGCAGATGAAATAGGTTTTAAAAGTTCAAGGAAGGCAAGATAGAATGAATAAGAAAGTTATCCTAACAGGCGATCGCCCAACTGGGAGATTGCATGTGGGCCACTACATTGGTTCTTTAAAAAATCGGGTTAGACTGCAAAATACTGGTGATTACCACCCGTTCATTATGATTGCCGACACTCAGGCCCTGACTGACAATGCCCGTGATCCCGAAAAAATCCGCACCAGTCTCGTGCAAGTTGCCCTTGACTATCTGGCGGTGGGGCTTGATCCAACTATTTCAACCATCTTCGTGCAGTCGCAAATTCCAGCTTTGTTCGAGCTGACAGCTTATTATATGGACCTGGTAACGGTTAGCCGCTTGGAGCGTAATCCCACTGTGAAGGCTGAAATTAAGCAAAAAGGCTTTGCTGAGTCCCTACCAGTAGGCTTTTTGAATTATCCAGTGTCTCAAGCAGCCGATATTACGGCCTTTAAAGCAACACTGGTGCCGGTTGGCGATGATCAGGCACCAATGCTTGAACAAACCCGTGAGATCGTGCGGACTTTCAACCGTGTATATAATTGTCAGGTGCTGGTTGAACCGGAAGGTTATTTTCCGACCCAAGGCCAAGGGCGGTTGCCTGGACTCGATGGCAATGCCAAAATGTCCAAGTCATTGAATAATGCGATTTACCTGTCTGATGATGCAGCAACTGTCAAGCAGAAGATCATGTCAATGTATACTGACCCGGGGCATATTCATGTCGAGGATCCAGGCAAGGTTGAAGGTAATACGGTCTTTACCTATCTTGATATTTTTGCCCCTGATAAGGATAAGGTAGCAGAATTGAAAGAAGATTACCAAAAAGGTGGCTTGGGCGATGTCAAAATTAAACGTTACCTGAACGAAGTAATGGAAGCAGAATTGAGTCCAATTCGGGCTCGCCGAGCCCACTTTGAGCAAAATTTAGCTGAGGTTGAGGAGATGCTAGTAGCAGGCTCAGACCAGGCCAATCAAGTAGCTAATCAAACTCTGACTGAGGTGCGTGAGGCAATTGGCCTGAATTACTTTAAGAGGTAAAAAATGCGTAAACGGATTCCTTGGAAACAATACTTTATGATGCAAGCACTGGTGATTGCCCAACGCTCAACTTGTGCGCGAGCGCTTGTTGGTAGTGTCTTGGTCAAGGACAATCGAATTATCGGAACCGGCTACAACGGTTCCGTGACGGGTGCTCCGCATTGTGATGACGTCGGTCATCAGATGGTGGATGGGCATTGTGTGCGGACAATTCACTCGGAAATGAACTCGTTGATTCAATGTGCCAAGAACGGAGTTTTGACTGCCGCTACGGAAATCTACGTAACGCACTTTCCTTGTTACAATTGTGCCAAAGCACTGACGCAGGCCGGAGTCAAAAAAGTTAATTATTACTTTGACTATCATGATAGTCCGTTAACTATAGCGTTGTTTAAAGAATGTGGGGTACCCTATGAGCAAATTAAAATTGACCGCGACTACGTGGAGCAATTGGCTCAAATGCTGGCAGACGTTGAAAACTAAGTTGACGTTAATGCTTGCCTTGGTGGGGGTGTTTTGCACGATGACGGCTTTTACCAATCCCAACGTCAAAGACAATAGTCATCTGCTGGACCGTGAAACCAGTAAGTTGATTATGGCTAAGAACGATCGTTATCTGCAGACGAGTGAGCAACCGCGAATTATTGTGCAGACAGTAAACCGGGTGAATCATTTAACGCCCAAAAAACTGAGTAAGTATAAACACACCGTCTTTATCGTGGTAGGTAGTAAAGATCAGAAGCGTAACGTCCAGATTTATACCAGTAAGGACTTACACGGCGGCTTTACCGCGGATATTCGCGGTAGCATCATTCGGGCACAGTCCGACCGCTTGCGCAGCAATAACCGCCAAAAATTTAATCAAGGCTTACGCTTCGTCTTTAGAGCATGTGCGACCACCATTGACCAACAGTATCAGTATTCGCTTGATAGGTACGACTTGTCGGCAGAGGAACGCGCCCAAATCACGCATCCCCACCGGCTAGCACTTCCGATTGCCCTAGCCCTTGTGGTCGTTTTGGGGGGACTGGCTTTATTCTTTAAAAATAACTTGCACCCAAAAAATAAGTAAATGGGTTGACTTGGGTTGGTGATGTGTATTACACTCACAGTGCAAATCAAATAAAACAAATAAACTGTTAGGTGAGACTCCTACGTGAACAAATGCTATCGCTCAGAAACATCCAGAGATGCCAATGAGTTAAATAGTTACCGTCGAGATAAGGCGGTAACCAGATAGCTAGCCTGAGCTTACGTCACGTAGTGTTAAAACTGAACGACGAGTATTAATGATACCTTGTTTAAAAGGGGGTCGCCAGCGGTATGAGGGCGATCTCTTTTTAGTTTGTTTGCGTTTTGGAAAGAAAAGGAGTGATGAAGATGCTGAGAAAACCAACTGAAGTTGCTAGCAACAAGGACCTGGAGCTAGTCAAAGCCATTGCCAATGAGGATAGGGCAGAGACACTCGCAAGGCTCCATGCAAGCAGCGACGGACTGACCAGTAGTCAAGCAGAAAAAAACCGGGAGGAATTTGGTTCCAATACAATCGCGTCTGGTAAGCGCAACTCTAAGCTGCAGTTTCTAGCTGAGGCCTTTATAACGCCGTTTACGTTGGTCTTATTAGCCTTGGCGGCAATTTCTCTCTGTACCGACTATATTTTTGTACCGGCCGGAGAAAAAGATCTGAGTACAGTTGCCATCATGCTCACGATGGTGGTCATTTCAGGGATTACTAGCTTTATCCAAAATGTCAAATCTTCTAGTGCCGTTGAAGCACTTTTAAAAATGGTTTCGGTTACCACGGATATCATCCGGGATGGCAAGGACCAGGAGATCGATACCAGCAAGGTGGTGGTTGGTGATGTAATTCGTCTGGCTGCTGGTGATATGGTGCCGGCAGACATGCGGTTACTTACTAGTAAAGACCTCTTTTGTTCATCTAGTTCGCTCAATGGTGAATCAAATCCAGTTGAAAAAATTGCGACTAAGAAACCGCAATTAGGTCAAGATCGTGACTATCTGGATTACCCCAACATTCTCTACGAGGGAACGACAATTGTTTCTGGTTCTGGCTTAGGTGTAGTTTTTGCCACGGGTGAGCGGACCATGTTTGGCAAGCTGGCGCATGACATTGCCCACAGTGATGTTAAAAACACGACTTTTGACGTGGGAATCAAGAACGTTTCTAAGCTTTTGATTGTTATGACGGCAGTCATTGCGCCGCTGGTATTAATTATTAATGGTCTAACTAAGGGTGACTGGGTTAATGCCTTGATCTTTTCGATTGCGACCGCAGTTGGTTTGACTCCAGAGATGCTGCCGGTAATTGTTACCACTAACTTGGTTAAGGGTTCAATTGAGATGTCCAAAAAGGGGACAATCGTCAAAAAAATGAACTCAATTCAGAATTTTGGCTCTGCTGACATCCTGTGTACCGACAAGACGGGAACACTTACCCAGGACAAGGTCGTACTAGAACGCCATTATGACTTGAACTTGCACGAAAACCCGCGGATTTTGGAAATGGGCTACATCAATGCTAATTATCAAACGGGGATGAAAAATCTGATTGACAAGGCAATTATCGAGGCTTCCGGTGACGAACTCGATATTAGTGAAATCCAGCGTGATTATAACAAGATTGATGAAATCCCCTTCGACTTCTCCAGACGACGCATGAGTGTTGTGGTTGAGAATGCTGATCGTGAACATGGCGAACACTTGCTGGTAACCAAGGGCGCTTCTGAAGAAATGATGGCTGTTGCTACCAAGCTTGAGGTTGATGGCCAGATTCTGCCGCTAACCCCAGAGCGTAAACAAAAGGTAATGGAAAAGGTCAACAACATGAATGATGATGGCCTGCGCGTGATTATGATTGGCTATAAGCGGAATCCGGCCCCAGTGGGCGAATTTTCGGTCAAGGATGAAAATGAGCTAATTCTTTGCGGGTTTTTAGCCTTTCTTGATCCGCCCAAGGAGAGTGCCAAAGCCGCTCTGGCCCGTCTTAAGGGTGATGGAATCACCGTTAAGATCTTGACTGGCGACAATGAGGCCGTTACCAGAACGGTTGGTCTGCAGGTGGGGTTGAATGTTGATACGGTTTATTCCGGCGCAGATTTAGAAGGTAAAAAACCGGAAGAGCTAGCCAAGATGGTTGAAGAATGCAATATTTTTGTCAAACTTTCACCAGAAGATAAGACTAAAATTATTAACTTGCTGAAGCAAAACGGGCATACGGTCGGTTATATGGGCGATGGGATTAATGATGCTCCCGCAATGAAAGCCGCTGATGTTTCAATTTCAGTTGATACGGCCGTTGATATTGCCAAAGAATCTGCTGATATTATCTTGTTGCATAAGGATCTCAATGTGCTCGAAACGGGGGTTCGGATTGGCCGTAAAGTCTTTGGCAACACGATGAAGTATATCAAGATTACTCTTTCCTCCAACTTCGGTAATATCTTGTCAATATTAGTGGCCTCCTCCTTCTTGCCATTTTTGCCGATGCTACCGCTCCAGTTACTGGTTTTGGACCTGCTGTATGGCACCAGTTGTTTGTCACTACCCTTTGATGATATGGATAATGAGTACCTGAAAGTACCACGGACTTGGTCAACAAAAAAACTGCCGAAGTTTATGTTTTACTTTGGACCGACTTCCTCGGTCTTTGATATTTTAACTTTTGGCTTGCTGTACTTTGTGATCTGCCCGCACCTAGTTGGCGGTAACTATAATGCGATTAGCCCCGTTCAACAGGTTGCCTTTATTGCATTGTTCCACACGGGTTGGTTTATTGAGTCGCTTTGGACTCAAGAAATGGTTATCCATGCCCTGCGCGATCCGCGCTTGCCTTTTGTGGGTCAGCATGCTACGGCCACGGTCATCTTGTCCACCTTTGGTGCAAGTATTATTGGTACGCTGATTCCATTCTCGTTTTTGAGCAACAAACTAAAGTTTGGCGAGCTCCCAATGAGTTTCATGTGGATTGTGCTAGGAATTTTAGTGCTCTATATTTTACTCACCACGGTGATTAAGCACTTTTACCTGAAAAGTGAAGAGTTCTTAATTTAGCGCTACTAGTAAAAAGCGCACATTTGAAAAGAGGATTCCGTCCGGAATTCTCTTTTTTAGTGATGTAGTATAATATAATGAAGTTAGACAAAACTTAAGGAGAAAAATATGGCTGAGCAAAAAACTTTTTATATCACGACCCCAATTTATTACCCATCTGGTCGCTTGACCATTGGTAATGCATACACGACGATTGCAGCCGATGTAATGGCGCGCTACAAGCGGAGTCAGGGCTATGATACCTTCTTTTTGACGGGGACCGATGAGCACGGTCTTAAGATTGAACAAAAAGCTGCAGAACAAGGCATTAAGCCGCAAGAATTTGTGGATCGAATGGCAGCGACCTATCAAAAGCTGTGGAAAAGTCTGAATATCTCTTATGACAAGTTCATTCGAACCACTGATGAGGAGCATGTCCGGGGAGTGCAGCAGATTTTTGAACAGCTCTTGCAGCAAGGTGATATCTACCTGGGCGAATACACCGGTTGGTATTCGGTTGAAGATGAAGAATACTTTACTGAGTCCCAGCTAGCCGAGGTCTATAAGGATGATACCGGCAATGTAATCGGCGGGAAGGCACCGTCTGGGCACGAGGTTCAGCTAGTCAAAGAACCGTCTTACTTTTTCAGGATGAGTAAGTATGCTGACCGCCTCTACCAGTACTACCAAGACCACCCCGAGTTCATCTTGCCGCATTCCCGTGAAAAGGAAATGGTCAATAACTTCATTAAACCAGGCCTAGAAGATCTATCTGTGACGAGAACAACGGTTTCTTGGGGCATTCCGGTCCCAAGTGATCCCAAGCATGTGGTCTACGTTTGGATCGATGCCCTGTCTAACTATATTACGGCACTGGGTTATGGTTCTGAGGATGATTCTCTATTTAAGCAGTTTTGGCCAGCTGATATTCACTTGGTGGGTAAGGAAATTGTGCGTTTCCATACGATTTATTGGCCGATTATGTTGATGGCCCTAGGGCTGCCCCTGCCTAAACATATTATTGGCCATGGCTGGGTGCTCATGAAGGATGGCAAGATGTCCAAGTCCAAGGGTAATGCCGTTTATCCTGAATCAATTACCAGCCGTTATGGTGTTGATGCCTTGCGTTACTACTTGATGCGGGCGCTACCCTTTGGGGCAGATGGGGTGTTTACTCCTGAAGACTTCGTTGAACGCGTCAATTATGACTTGGCCAATGACTTAGGTAACTTGCTTAATCGAACAGTTTCAATGATTAATCAGTATCAAGCTGGCCTAGTCAAACCGGTGGCTGGTGACCAGGATGAGTTTGGACAAGATTTAGCCCGCATTGCTAGTGAGACTATTGCGGACTACCAGGAAAAGATGGACACATTTCACTTTACCCAGGCCATTGAGGATATCTGGCAACTAATTAGTCGTGCTAATAAGTATATCGATGAGACAAGGCCATGGGCATTGAATAAGGACAAGAAGACGGCTGAATTAGCTCTGGTAATGTCCAACTTGGCTGAAAGTCTGCGGTTAATTGCGCTCTTAATTGCCCCGATTATGACTGAAACACCGGTTGAAATGTTTAGACAGTTAGGTCTTGACTGGCAGGATAAGGGTCACAAGACCCTTGAATTTGGGGGCTTTGACTGGCAAATTAAGGTGATTGAACAGGCTGCGCCAATCTATCCCCGCTTAAAGCCAGCAGAAGAAATTAAGTACATCAAAGATGAGATGGCCAAGGCCAAGCCAAAGAAGCAGAGTCGTAGCCAACAGGGCCAAGTCAAGGAAATCACAATTGATGACTTTGACAAGATCAAGATTCAGGTCGGCAAAATCTTGGCAGTTGAGCCGGTTAAAGGTTCGAACAAGTTGTTGCAGTTCCAGCTCGACTTTGGCGATGGCAATGAGCGGCAAATTTTGAGTGGTATCCGCAAGTTCTACCCTAATGCCAGTGAACTGTTAAATAAGAAGGTCTTGGCTGTGATCAACTTAAAACCGCGTAAGATGCTCGGGCACTTGAGCCAAGGAATGCTGCTTTCAAGTGAACAAGGTGGCATGGTTAAGTTGGCTTTAGTAGGCGATGAACACGAAGTGGGAGCAGAATTAGGTTAATGGAACTAATTGATAATCATGCTCACTTGCAAGATGAACCTTTTCGCGGCAAAGAAGAATATTATCTTGAGCGCGCTCAGAAATTAGGTGTGACCAAGCTGATTTGTGTGGGTCAGGATCCAACTTTTAATAAAAGGGCAATTGACTTGGCTCAGCGCTTTGATCAAGTTTATGCCATGGTCGGTTACTGTCCTGACGTCGCCGGGGATTATAATCAAGCGGCTGAAGATGAGCTGATTGAACAACTGCAACTGCCTGGTGTAGTCGCAATGGGCGAGATTGGGCTGGACTATTATTGGGATGAAGCGCCTCGCGATCAGCAGCGGGCTGTTTTTGCCCGCCAGCTTGAACTAGCCCACGAACTAAAAATGCCAGTGGACATCCATACGCGGGCTGCCTTTGGTGATTGCTACGAGATTTTGCAAAGCAGCAACCTAGAATATGGTGCAATTCTGCACAGCTTTAATGGCGATGCGAGGTGGCTAAGCAAGTTTCTCGATCTGAATGTTTATTTTTCCTATTCCGGCGTAGTTTCTTTTACAAAGGCGACAGAAGTTCATGAATCTGCGCAAAAAACGCCGCTAGACCGGCTTTTAGTTGAAACTGATGCCCCGTTTCTGACACCCAAACCATACCGCGGTCGCCAGAATGAACCGGGGAATGTTTATTACGTGGCGCGTGCGCTTGCTGAACTGAAAAATATTCCACTAGAAGAAGTTGCCCAGGCAACATATGCAAATACAGTGAGGGCTTATGGTCTTAACTAAAAAACAATTTAATGCGGTTGTAGTAGTTGAAGGTAAAGATGACACAACCCGACTCAAACAATTTTTCCCGGGGATTGAAACAATTGAAACTAACGGTTCAGATGTACCCGAACCGGTCTTGATTGAACTTGCAGAATTAGCCAAAAAAAGACCAATTATCATTCTGACGGATCCTGATCTCAATGGCGAACGCATTCGCCGATTAGTAACGGCTGCAGTACCTGATGCTAAACAGGCTTTCATTACCCGCAAGGAAGGTGAGCCGCACAAACGAGGTAATTCGCTGGGCGTGGAACATGCCTCGCGAGCAGCCCTGATTAAGGCCTTAAGTGAGCTGCATGAAGCGCAGGCCTTGCCTAGCGATTTAACCATTGGAGATTATCAGCGGCTGGGTTTATCTAGCGGTCAAGGTGCACGTAAGTTGCGTGAACAAGTTGGCATTAAGTTGCGGATTGGCTATGGTAATGCCAAGCAGTTTTATAAACGCTTGCAAACTTTTGGCGTGACGCTGAATGACCTTGAACAAGCCGTCCAGGAGGTTAAGCATGAATAACGAAATTCCCATTGGATCGGCGGTTAGAACCCAGGCAATTATCAACCAGTATTTTGTCCGGGCGAAGAAGAACTTGGGTCAAAACTTTTTAGTCGATTTGGATGCAATCAGAGCTATTGTTAATGCTGCTGAAGTTGAGCCAGGTGACCAAGTAATTGAAATCGGACCAGGTATTGGCTCTTTAACTGAGCAGCTCCTGTTAGCTGGTGCGAAGGTCTTCGCCTATGAAATTGACGAAGACTTACCGACAATTTTGGAGCATGAATTACCGAATAAAATAAATGGTATTCCGCGCGCAGAGCGTTTTAAGCTGATACTCAAGGATATCTTAAAAGCAAACTTTGACCAAGACCTTAGTAACTTCTTTGACATGACCAGACCGGTTAAGGTAGTTGCAAATCTACCGTACTACATCACGACGCCGATTATTTTCTTTTTGGGCAATACTGGACTGAACTTCTCTAGCTTAACTTTGATGATGCAAAAAGAGGTGGCAGAGCGCTTGCAAGCTAGTCCTAACAGTAAGGACTATGGTCCATTAACGATTGCTGTGCAGACTGAAATGAGTGCCCAGATTGCCTTAACCGTTCCCAGTACATCATTTATTCCCCGTCCCAAGGTAGATTCTAGTGTGGTGGTTTTAAGACCTTTGGCAGAAAAGCCAGCAGTTGGAGAACGTCAGCATTTTAATTGGGTGGTTAAGATGTGTTTTGCTCAAAGGCGTAAGACATTAAATAATAATTTGAAAAACTTGCTGCCAGATCAAGAACAGCGTACGCGTTTGATAGCGGAGCTAGGAGTTGATCCCCGGGTGCGGCCAGAACAGTTAACTATTAGCCAATTTATTCAGATTGCTCAAGCGGTTCCAATTAAAAAATAATCTTATCTTACTTAAAAAATATTGAAAAAGATCAAGTGAAGTGGTATAATCACTGCTAAAGGAGCTGTTACTATTGCCAACATCAATTAATACCATTAAGGACAAACTGGATTCGCACTTAGGTGACGCACTAACAGTGGTTGCTAGAGCCGGACGTAAGAAAGTTACAAAAAGACGTGGAGTTTTACGGGAGACCTTTCCCGCTGTTTTTGTAGTCGACTTGGACCAGGAGCAAAATAACTTTAAGCATGTCTCATATAGTTATACTGACTTGTTAACCAAGAATATTACCTTGAAATTTGACGATGTAGCTGAATAAGATAAAATTCAAGCGAGAAAGATACCTATCGGCACTGGCATTTTGTAAAATGTTAGTGCCTTTTTTGGTGGTTCAGTGTATAGTAGTAACAGACAAAAGACAAACATTAGAGGTGATAACTTATGAAACGTTCAGAGAGATTGGTCGATATGACCAAGTATTTAATGGAGCGCCCCCACGATTTAATCCCGTTACCACTGTTTGCTAAGCGCTACGGTGCGGCTAAATCATCGATTTCTGAAGATCTGGCAATCTTGAAGCACACGCTGGCTGATAAGCAGGATGGTATTTTGGAAACAGTTGCCGGCGCTGCTGGTGGCGTCCGATATGTTCCCTTTTGGGGCAAAAAGCATGCCCAGAACTACTTATTTGATTTGGCGTCGCGCATTGAGGACTCACAGCGCATCTTGGCCGGTGGTTTTGTTTACTTATCCGATATTTTGGGGAATCCGCAAGACTTAGAAAAGATTGGCAAACTAATTGCAACCCGTTATGCTTACGCTAATATTGACGTGGTTATGACGATTGAAACCAAGGGAATAGCTCTGGCTCAGGCCGTTGCGCGTTACTTAAATGTCCCTTTTATTATTGCGCGGAAGCGGTCCAAAGTGACCGAAGGAGCAACGGTCTCGGTTAACTATATTTCATCTTCACTTGATCGGGTGTCTAAGATGGAATTACCAACTAGAGCTTTGAAAGATGATGCGAACGTTTTGCTAGTTGATGATTTTATGATGGCTGGCGGCACCTTGACTGGGATGCAGCAACTAGTGAAAGAATTCAACGGCAATATTGCTGGTGTTTGTGTTCTTTGCGAGGCTGATTGGGATGATGAAAAGCTGATTGAGGACCACCTTTCACTAGTGAAGATTAAGCAAGTTGATGGTGAGCAAAAAGTCATTGTGGCCGAACCCGGAACATTGGTGGCGCATACCGACTATAGTCGCTTTTAACTTGAGGGATAATATACTAAAATATTAGTATTAGGAAGTAAGATAGAAGAGGCTGAATTTAATGAAAAAGTTTGTAGTAATTCTTGCAGCTGGTAAGGGTACCCGGATGAAGTCCAAGCTATACAAGGTTTTGCACCAAGTTTGTGGTAAAGCCATGGTTGAGCATGTGGTTGAAGCAGCGCAAGCGATTGACCCCGATCAGATTGTTACTGTTGTTGGCAATGGGGCCGAAGAAGTCAAGAAGACTTTAAAGGGTAAGTCAGACTTTGTCCTGCAAAAAAAGCAGTTGGGTACGGGTGATGCGGTACTAACTGCAGAAAAGTTGCTGGCTAGCAAGTCCGGCGCGACGCTGGTGATTACCGGCGACACCCCACTATTTACCAGCCAAACTTTCCAGAAATTGTTTGATTACCACCAGAAAAAGGGTAATGCAGCTACTGTGTTGACCGCACAGGCACCTGACCCCTACGGTTATGGCCGCATCATTCGTGACGAACAGGATAATGTGTTACGAATTGTTGAACAAAAAGATGCTAGTCCAGAAGAACTAACTATTAAAGAAATTAACACCGGTGTCTTCTGTTTTGATAATGAACAACTCTTTGCCGCGCTCAAGCAGGTGGGTAACCATAATGCCCAAGGCGAGTACTACCTGACCGATGTTTTGGAGATTCTGCGAAATAAGGGTCAGCGCATTGGGGCTTATAAGATGCGTGACTTCAGTGAAAGTATTGGTGTCAATGACCGGATTGCCCTGGCACAAGCTAACCAGATCATGCAAAAAAGAATTAATGCAAAGCACATGCGTAATGGGGTGACTTTTGTCGATCCTGATACAGCCTATATTGATGCTGATGTCAAGATTGCCAGTGATACCCAAATTGAAGGCAATGTGGTGATTAAGGGACAAACTGAAATCGGTAGCAATTGCTTGATAACAGCTGGTTCCAGAATTATTGATGCAAAACTAGGCAACCACGTCACGGTGACGTCTTCGACAATTGAGCAGTCTGAGATGGATGACCACTCTGATGTTGGTCCTAATTCACACTTGCGGCCCCAGTCGCTTATTCGTGCGGGTGCACACATTGGCAACTTCGTTGAAGTGAAAAACGCTGAGATTGGAAATAATTCCAAGGTTGGCCACCTGACTTATGTAGGCGATGCAACCTTGGGCAAGGAAGTTAACGTGGGTTGCGGAACGATCTTCGCTAATTATGATGGCGTGCAAAAAGATCATATTAATGTCGGTGACCGGTCCTTTATCGGTTCAGGTGCAACTTTGGTTGCCCCGGTCAATGTGGCTGACCATGCCTTTATAGCCGCCGATTCTACAATTACTAAGGACGTAGCTCGGCATGAGCTGGCAATTGCCCGTGGCCGGCAGGTCAACAAACCTGATTACTGGCAAAAATTGCCACTTGCGAATGATCCACAGTGGAAATAATGAATTCAGATAAATTTTAGTAACATTATAATTCTTGTTATCAATTTATTAGTAAGTAGCTGATAAATGCTGTTAAATATACTAGAAGGCAGTACTTAGCAATTGCTTAGGAGTATTAAGAAAAAGTAAGCTATCGCTCTTCCTGCTTTATTTACTCGGCTTTTGGTATACAATATAGATATTAAATTTTTTACGAGGTAGTGAATTAAATGAATTTAAGTCATAAAATGATGATCGTCTCAACAGCTGCACTGATTGGTGTAAGTCCAATAATCAGTGCTAGTGCGCCAGTCTTAGTTCAGGCCGCTAACGAGTCTGCAACTAAGAAAGACAGCGATAACGCTGGAATTAATGACAGAAGCGGCAAGCAGACCAAGGCTTCAAAGAAGGGTACTATCAAGTTAAGTCATAATGCTTATGTTTATGATAAAAACGGTAAACGGCTGAAGACTTATATGGGTAGTGCAAAGTACACTAAGATCCCTAAAGATAAGCTCTTGAATTATCGCGAAAAAGTAACTATTGCCAACCAGGACTACTATGATATTGGTTCTGGCGCCTTTGTTAAGGCTGCTAATGTTGGTTACGTTGATGGTAAAAAGGTCGTCAAGGCGACGAAGACTACTACGGCTAAGATTAAGCGCAATGCTTACATTTATGATGCCAAGGGCAAGACTGACAAGAAAAAGCTTAAAAAAGGTCAGACTGTCAATGTGGACCAGTTGATCTACATCAGTAAAAAGCTCTACTATAGGATTAGTGGCCAGACCAACCAATTCATCAAGGCTGCTAACGTGGGGACGGTTACTGGCCCCAAGCTTAAGCCAGTCACATCGGCCCCGGCTAAAGATGAAAGTTTACCAAATGATAAAGAGACAGTTATTACGTTGAGCCGTAATGCCTACCTCTATGATGGGAACGGTGAATCGAGCAAGACCTTAATTAAGAAGGGTCAACAATTAAAGGTTGACCAACTCAAGTACATTGGTAAGAAGTTATACTACCGCATTAATGATAGTAACTATCCTGGCACTGACCAGTGGGTTAAGAAGAGTAACGTTGGTGTGATTGCCGGTAAGCAATTAAAACCAGTAAACGCCATGCCCGAAGAAGACAAGACGGTAACTACGGTTACCTTGGCCCGCAATGCTAATGTATATAACGACAAGGGTGTTAAACAGTCAACCAAGACTTTTGCCAAGGATCATACTGCTCGTGTAACTGAACTGCGTTACATTTGGGTTGAAGCAGATAACAAGGCAGAACTGTTCTACAAACTGCAAAGCGACAAGAACGGCTACTTGAAGGAAGCTGATATTAGTATGGTTAGTGGGGCTAAATTAGTGCCAGTCAATACTCCTGAAACAGCCAAAAATGAAACGGTAACTGCCACAGATACTGATAAAAAGGCACTGCAGGATGCTTTGACAGATGCTACCAAGGTAAAGGCAGATGATTCCTACAAGCTTGCTACTAAGTCGCTCCGCGATGCCTATGATGCGGCTGTCACCTCAGCAAGCCAGATTAATGCGGCCGTTTCGACGATCGCTCAAGTTAACGGTGCAGTAGCTAAGCTTAATACGGCTAAGGCTGCTCTCAATGGCAAAAAAGTTCAGGTTAAGGACTTGACCAACTTAACGGTTGATGAGGCTAACCAAATTGTTAAGTTAGCCGCCACTGCCAATGGTGTTGATGCAAGTGCAGTGCAGTTTAGTAACAACAACACAGTGCTAACTGTTACGAACGCGAATGGTTTTCAGCAAACCTTGAACATTTCCGATTACGCAGTTGCTGCAAAGTAAGTTGCTTCAATAAAAGTGATACCGTTGGTATCGCTTTTTTGTTTGGTCAAAAAGTATACTATTGACAATATGAACACAAAATTATAGTAGAGGATAGGTCATATATCAAAATTTTATAAAAATATTTTTGGCCTATACCGCTTATTTGAAAAAGCCACCAGCTATCGGATACATGGCTAGTATTGGCATATACCAAAGGCTGAGAGCTTACAGCCCCAGCACTTTTCGGCAATTTAAAGTAAACCGCTTCCAAGGAAATGTGTTATACTACAATTGTTATGAGATATAGCGAGGAGGAATATTATGAATAAATTAATTGATTGGTTAAACAAACATGTTGTTCCAATCGCAGCTAGGATAGGGCAAGTTCGCTGGCTGGTAGCCTTGCGTGACGCCTTTATTTCTATTATGCCGTTGATTATGGCTGGTGCTGTGGCCAGTGTTATTAACGCGTTAATAAGGGATTTGCCAACTCAAATGGGTTGGATGGGCATTGTTAACTCGATGCAGTGGCTGATTGGCATTAATTCTGTGGTTTGGACAGGGACAACAGCCATTTTAGCTTTACTATTTGCTTTTACCTTTGGTTACCAACTATCGGTTCAATACAAGGTTGAGCCGACAGCCGGTGGTTTGGTCAGTCTTGGTACCTTTATCATGGGTCTACCGCAAAGTTTCACTATGAATTTGGCGAAAACCCTGTCTAAGGGTGATGCCAAGACCTTGACTGATGCCGGAGCTGCCGTTACTGGCAAGAACGTTTCGACCTGGGGTTACTTCAACTTTAACAAGTACTTCGGTGCGGCTGGTTTCTTCACAGTCATGATTATGGGTGCCATTGCGGTCACTATCTATATCTGGTTTATGAAGAAGAAGATTACCATTAAGATGCCGGACAGTGTACCGCCAGCAGTTGCTAATGCTTTCACGGGTATTATCCCGGCAACCGCTGGACTCTTCACGGTTGGTGTAATTGATTATCTCTTTAGTCTTAACCAGACGACGGTGATTGACTTTATTTCTAAGACTATCCAAGAGCCACTGATGCATGTCAGTCAAGGTTACGGTTCTGTTCTTTTGATGGCTTTCTTGGTCCAACTCTTCTGGTTCTTTGGTATTCACGGTTCCAACGTGCTTGCTCCGGTTTTGGACAGTATTTGGTTGACGGCCCAGATCGCTAATATTAATGCTGGCCAGGCCGGCAAAGCTTTGCCTTATATGTGGACCCGGTCCAACTTTGATCTCTATGCTTGGATTGGTGGAGCTGGTTCGACCCTGTTATTGTTATTAGCAATTCTAGCCTTTTCTAAACGGGAAGACGAGCGTGCTGTTGCTAAGGTAGCACTCGTTCCTGGCTTCTTTAACATTAACGAGCCGACCATGTTCGGTTTGCCAATTGTATTAAATCCCATTTACTTTATTCCATTTGTGCTGGCACCATTGGTCATGGTCTCAATCGCTTATGGTGCTTTGAGCCTCGGCTGGGTGGACCCAGTTAGAAATCAGATGGTATGGTCAATGCCACCGTTCATCAACGCCTTCTTGGCTACATTGGACTGGCGTGCGGTGGTTCTGCAAGTGGTTAATATGATTGTGGGCTTCCTGATTTACGTTCCGTTTGTCAAGATTTCCAACAACATTAAACCAGAAGATGTAGCCTAAAGGAGTAACGAGACATGAAGCAATTAGGAATTTCCCTTTACCCTGAGCAAAGCACTTTTGACCAGGATAAAGCATACATCGACTTAGCACATCACTACGGCTATCAGAGAATCTTCATGTCGCTACTGCAACTAAAAAGTAGCACGGGTGAAGACTTACTAGCCCGCCTCAAAGAAGATGTGGCATACGCTAATCAGTTGGGCTTTAAGACGGTTGTTGACATCAACCCCGTCTTGTTCAAGGAACTACAAATTGACTATAATGATTTAGTTTTCTTCCATGAGCTAGAAGTTTGGGGGCTTCGCTTAGATGAAGGCTTCAGCGGCATGGAAGAAGCTATCATGACGCATAATCAGTACGGTTTAAAAATCGAGCTGAACATGAGTCGGGGCACCAACTACTTAGACAGCATTATGGCTTACGATCCAGAGATTGACAACTTAATCGGCTGTCACAACTTCTATCCGCAGGAATATACGGGTCTGGGAGAAGCAATTTTTCTTGACTATTCAGCAAAGTACCGTGATTACGGTTTGCATACCGCCGCATTTGTCTCTTCGAAAAATGCTAAGTTCGGTCCTTGGCCTGTTCATGAAGGGTTGCCGACCATGGAAAGCGACCGTAAACGGGATATTTTTAGTCAAGTGACCCATTTACGCTTGAGCAAGATGATCGATGATATTATCATCGGTAATGCCTTCGCCAGTGAAGCTGAGCTAGCTAGTGTTGCTAAGGCCTTTAATAGCCCATTCCCAGTTTTGGGAATAGAGTTTGAAGAGGGCGTACAGCCGCTTGAACGTAAAATTTGTTTGCAAGAGCCGCATCTATACCGCGGTGATGCTTCAGATTATCTCTTGCGCGACACTAAGACACGGGTTGTTTATGCCGAGGAGTCCATACCTGCGCACTCTGCCAATAAATCTAACTTTGAACGGGGAGATGTAGTCGTGGTTAATGATGATTACTCGCGCTACAAGGGTGAATTGCAGATTGTGCAAACGCCCTTACCAAATGATGGTCGGCGCAATTTGGTCGGTCGGCTAAAGCATGATGACCTCGATTTGCTAGCTTGGATTGAACCGTGGAGTACATTCATGATGCAAGAGGCGGCTAAATAATAATTAATTTTAAAAAGTGTAAGACTTTTGCCATAAACTCCGAAATTGAGCTCAAATTTCGGAGTTTTTGTTTCCGTGTTTTCAGCTTATAAAATAGCTTAAAAATGTTCAAAATTAGGTATTGAATGTTAAGGTCAAAGCGTTATAATGTAATCGAATTCATAAAGTGTCAATGCTAGAATTTATGTTTTATTTACCAAGCGAGAGGAAAACAATGCCAGCCGATAATTTATTATTAGTAGTCGATGTCCAAGAACAAACGATGCGTTTTTTAAGTGGAAAAACTTCCTTTTTGGAGCGTGTCAACCGCATTATTAGGACTTTCCAGGAAAAAGGCCAGCCTATCTTTTATGTCAAACAAAAAAACATGGGCAGTCTCTATCCTCAATTGGTGGTTGATAATGATGCGCCAGTCTTTACCAAGAAAGAGCCTAGTGCATTTTCGGAAGCTAGTTTTACTCAGAAGGTTGAGCAGGAACACCCTAAAAATGTGGTTGTCGTAGGACTGATGAGCCAGGCCTGTGTGCAGTCGACCGTGAAGAGTGCTTTAAATCGTGATTATTCTGTTACCTTGATTTCAGATGGTCATGATTCACTGGTCAAGCCGATGCGCCACCATTACAATCAGTTATTGACTAAGCTAGGAGCGCACCGGCTGACTACCGATGAGTTTATGCTAGTTAATTGATCATTAAGCTAAAAAGTAGCCCCAAGTAATCATGCTTGGGGCTATTTTTAATTGACTTTTAATTTTAAGGTGCTAAGATAAGGTGAAATTTTGGAGCTAGGAGGAAATATTATGGCGAAAAAGCCGATTAAAGACTTAGATGATGGCCGTATTTTCCACCTGATTAATCAGGAACGTAAAGTTGATAAAATCATTTTGCCGCTTTCGGCAGTTTACGTGGTGTTTCTAATTTGGGCAGTGATGTTTGACTTTGGCGTTTTTGCTAAGACGGTTGTAGTTACCTTTGTCATTTTATTTACCTATTTTATGATCTGCAAGATCATGGACATCTATGACTGGTATCAGGATAGAAAAAGCTAGTTCATGTCAAAAGATTAGATAAATAAATTGTGAAATTTTTTGATAAAAATAATTCTGCCCATTTTATTTCCTCAATTTGCTACTATAATTAGCATGAGAGATTAATTTTATGTTCGAGGTATTATTATGAAAATTAGTAAAAAACTCATCCTGGGAGCAGTTGCTGGCACCTTGGCTCTCGGTGCTGCGATTCCATTAGCAACCACTACTAGCAAGACAGTCACTGCTGCCACTTCAATTAATAACTTGAAGTTAGCCCATGGTGCCTATGTTTATAACAAAGTTGGTAAACGCCTTCGTACTTATCGCGGCAGCACATGGAAGACCCACCTTAAAAAAGGCGCTACCGTTAATTTACTGGTGCAATCGAACCCCACCGAGCGCGGCAGCAAACGCTTCTTCTTGCTCGATGATGATAACTACAGCCAGTCCTGGCTTCCCTATAAACAAATAAAGGGGCAATATTACTATGGCATCGGTGCTGGTGGCTACATTAAAGCTAGCGATGCAAAGTACATTTCTGGTCCATACTTGACTGCTACGAATAGTCCTGAAGAAGCTCAGGATAATGCTAAAGTTGCCACAGCTGACGACAAGCAAAATTTACAAAAATTAATTGACCAAGAAACTGCTGTTAAGACCTCTCATATTTATTTGGATTCAAAATATACTGGATATTACATTAGCAGCTACGATACAGCATTAAAAATTGCCAAAGAAGTTAACAGCTCTCCAAAAGCCACTATCGCAGAGGTCAAGCAAGCTATTTGGTTATTAGACCAACAACAGCAAACACTTCTAAATTCAACAACAGAAACCACAATGGCTGATAACTTGCTAAGAAATACTAGTCCTATCAAATAGTGTGAAAATATCCTAGTTTATAGCTGGGATATTTTTGTGAATTTGAGTTTAGCTAAGTAAACCGATGTGTTACGTCAATTATGATATTAGCCGCTATGACTAGAAAGTTTGTGAAAAATATTATGAGCAAAATTAATCAACCTGTAATCACACTAATGCATACCTTATCAACCTGTCAAGTTGGTAAGCAGGGACTGTACCACAATGTGGTCCAACAAAGCAATATCGGTCTGAATTCCGTTTATGTTTTGTTACATCATGGTAGTGATAATTATATCTTTAGCACGAAGTTAAGTGCCCACCTTATTTTTGGTAGGGAAGAGGTTAGATTAACTGGGGACCTTGCTGGGGGTCATACCCAGACTTTAGTGCCGGCGGGTAAAGCAACCCACTGGTTTATTGGTACTAAAGGTAAAAAGGGCAGTGGGGGCTATATGTGGGACACACAAATTGCCCGCCTTGAAGTTCCATCCCAAGCGATATATCGGAGTAACCTGAGGTTACCGCGCCTGGCCCATTTAAATTTAGCAGGTAACTTTAATATTCCGGCAGCAAGTCTTGATCGCTCTGAAGCAGCAGTTTCACCGGACTATCAATACTTTTTGGTGGCTACTATTGATCAGGCAGGGACGGGATACTTTTCCTTATATAAGTTGTCTGATGTAAACAAGGCATTAGATCACGCGCGGATTGTTGCCTATAATATTGGCAAGTTGACACCGCTTGGCGGAGGACTCAGTCCGTTTAAAGTCCCTGCCCTGACGGACTCCTCCCAAGGAATTGGTTCTATTCAAGGCTATGCGATTGATCATGTGGTTGACCAACAAGGACGTGAACAGGTTAATGTTTATATTTCCAGTGAATATGCCCCCAATCAGGGAGGTGCCTCTAAGCCCCGCCATCTGTATAAAATTCCGTGGGGTGAAGCAAACAAGTCGAATTGGGCTGATGTGAACTTGTCAGACAACCTAGCAATTGATCACGATAATCAACCCACTGAATTCGAAGGCATTCAAGTTATTGGGGGAAATGACCTGTACCTAACTGTGGCTTATCATGACTTCTTAAGAAGTGGAGTTTGGGGAACTGTTGGTAATCGTATTTACCGGATTTCGTGGTAAAAGTAGCAAACAAAGAGTACCAAAATCACGCTAAAAATTTAAAGTTTCCAGCCTTTGGCGCTGTATTAGCCGCGGTTATTTTGGAGGTTCAAAGTTTCTTTTGTTCATGATAAGGTGTAAATATCTAGATTGTTTAGTCTCTTTATTTTGGGGTAGGATGACGAATATTATCAATAAGTTATCAATAAAAAATTCTTAACAAGTCTCCACTAACTATCTTTTACTTCCGCGGTCTGTTTGCCAGCCTTGCTATTAAGCATTACTTTCAAGGTAACGGCGAAAACAATCAGGCTGAAGCCTAGAATCCCAGATAAAGCATAGTTGATACCAACAGCTCCAGCAATACTGGTAAAGATAGTGGTCATGAGGGGGCCGGCAATTACCAAAATGGTGTTTAATAAACCAACCGAAGAAGACAGGATTTGCCGATCGACCGAAGTTACTAGCCATTGCGTTAACTTGGGACTTGCGGTCCCAATGGCGAAGCCTAGGATTAAAATGACAATGGTGCTCTTGCATAAAATGGCGCCGGCCATGCCACTACTAATCAGAGTAGCGAGCAAGGCAATTTGAAATAGTGAGGCTTTTTTTAAAAACTTAGTTCCTAACGTACTCCCCAGAGCCATACCGCTAGCAATTAAAGCATTAATCAGTGCCAAAGTGAAGCTAAAACTGCCAATTAGCATGTCTTTATTACCGGCCAAGACAATTGAGATTAGGGGTTCAACTGAACTGAGCAGTCCATTGAGCATGGCAATTACCAAGACAATGGTTAACAGGCCGCGGGCACGCTTGACCTGCTTGAGTGAAGAGGTAATGGTTGCAAAGAAGTTCTGCTCGTTGACGGCGGCAACCTGGTCTTGGGGTTGCTGCTTTTTTACATTAGCAGCAATGTTGGCAAAGAGTAGTCCAGCAACTAAAAAGGTCAGTGCGTTGATTATGGCCAATCCCGAATAAGACATGAAGAGCAGGAGACCAGAACCGACGAACTGGGCGACCATTGTAATCACTTGGGAAATGCCGGAAGACAAGCCTTGGGCTTCGGCCATTTCGTCTTTTCCGACTAAGTCGACAATTAAGGGTGTCTGGAGGCCGCCGGAGTACATCCCGGACAGGTCGGAAATAAAGTTAATGCCGATGACCATTAGCACTAGGTCCCAACCAGCAATATTGGTGACAAAGAGCACCCCAACTAACAGATAGAGGGCAAAACGAAGTAGTGCAAGCCAGACGATGACCCGGTACTTGTTCTTGGTCCGGTCTGCCAGGTAGCCACTAATACTCTGAATCAAATCTGGCAACGCCTCGGTAATGGTAATTAGCGAAAGGGCCAAAGTGTAGTTTTGCAGTCTGCTGGCGTAAGTCATGAGTGCCAGGTAGAAGAGAATATTACCGGCATTGGATAGCCAGCCAGCAATAGTAAACTTGCGAAAATTTTTGTTCTTTAAAAAAATATCCATAATTTTAGCTCCTATTTCATAAATTTTATGATATTTTAATTATATTTGTACTATAATTTTAACTAGCTGAAATGTCGTATTTGACATTTTTTAATCGAATAAGAAAGAGGAAGCTATGTCAATTGGAGAATTGTTGCGGCAGTATCGAATGGAGCAAGGTAAGACCCAGAAGGAGTGGACAGGTACTACGGTCAGTCCGTCATATTATTCCAAGGTGGAAAAGGACGTCCACCGGATCACGGTTGTAGATCTGCTTGAAATCCTGCGGGCCAATGATGTGAATCCCCTGGACTTTTTCAGTCGGTTAAACTGGGCTGATCAGGTTAAGGATAGCCAGAGTCGGGAGCTTGCCCGATCTATTAATGAGGCCTACTATCAAAATGATGAGGCGAGCTTGCAGAGTATTAGGGCGTCTGTTGAGCGTAGCAAGTTAACCAACAAGGAGCAGCAACTGCTGCTCCTTGATGAAACTATTGCTGCAGTTAAAGATGATCCTGAGCTGTTGGACCAGGACCAGCTTCAAAAAGTTAAGGAAGAGATCTTTAATTCGGACCACATTAATGAGCGGCAGTTAAGACTGTTTGCTAATCTAGTTCCATACTATGACCTGGACGGCAATTTGGTGATTGGTAGACGATTGCTTGAAATTTTTTGTCATGATTCAAAGGTAAGTATTAAAGAGGCTCTACTGGCGATGAGCGAGAACATCATAATTAAGTGCATTGAGCAGAACAGATATGCGGATACTAGCTTTTTCATTCAGGCTGCCGATGCGATTACCATTGTCCCAACCTTGTTCTTTTATAAGAATGGCTTGATTTTGCTAGAAAATATGGTCGCCTATCATGATGATCAGCGATCAGAATATTTGGCTAAATGTCAGCTGGCCATTAACAATTTCACCTTATTGGGGCTGCCAAAGTTTGGCGCAGAGGTCCAAAAGTTTTTTAATAAGTATAAAGTCCAATGAATTTGGAGCTTATAATGCACTAACTGGTCTTTGGCGACAAGTCGTTTACGGATAATCTTAATCTGTTTGTTCCTCATACAGCCAGTTATACCAAGAGAATGTAGAAATATTACTTGCTGGAAGTTGTCAATCCCAAGACAAAAAAGTAGCCGGTGAAAGTAGTGCTTTTCTATCTATAAATAGAAAAAAGGCGACATATCTGGGCGTAAAGGCTTGAATGTCACTAGCTAAAGTTGAATAATGGTATAAGAGATAACTTTTTCGACCAACTTTTGGTAAAATGAGATGTTGTAACAGTTTTTTACGGAGGAAATTATGTCTTATAAAGACAATATGATGTTGTTTGCCCTTAATTCGAATGTGCCGCTTGCTGAAAAAATCGCCAAGCGCGTTGGGATCTCGCTCAGCAAGTCCAGTGTGCAACGCTTTAGTGACGGTGAAATTCAAATTAACATTGATGAATCAGTGCGGGGCAAGGACGTATACTTGATTCAGTCGATGAGTGTGCCGGTTAATGATAACCTGATGGAGCTGCTCATTATGATTGATGCCGTGCGGCGTGCTAGTGCGCAAACCATCAACATCGTTATTCCTTATTATGGTTATGCCCGCCAAGACCGTAAAACAAGGCCTCGCGAACCGATTACTGCCAAGTTAGTTGCTGATATGCTGCAAGAAGCAGGTGCCACTCGAGTATTGTCACTTGACTTACATGCACCCCAGATTCAAGGATTCTTTGATATTCCAGTCGATAACTTGATGGGTGCTCCGCTCTTAGCAGATTATTTCTTAAGTAATCACCTTGAAAAGGATGCCGTAGTTGTTTCGCCTGACCACGGTGGTGTAACTCGAGCACGGAAACTGGCCGAATTTTTGGGTACCTCGATTGCCATTGTGGATAAGCGTCGGCCCCGTGCCAATGTCGCCGAAGTTATGAATATTATTGGCGAGGTTAAGGGTAAGCGTGCCATCATTATTGATGACATGATTGATACTGCTGGAACGATTACGCTAGCTGCACAAGCATTGATTGATGCCGGCGCAACTGAAGTTTATGCCAGCACCACGCACGCTGTTTTATCAGGTCCAGCAACCGAGCGGTTGAATAATTCTCCGATTAAAAACTTGGTACTGACTGATTCAATTAACCAACCAGCAGAAAAGAAGTTGGACAAGACCTTACTTGTATCTGTAGGACCACTTATTGGGGATGCAATTAAATGTATTCAAAAGAATGAGCCGCTTAGCCCATTGTTCAATACCAGATATGAAGAACATAAACACTAATTTCCTCAAAAAATGATACCGTAAATAAACCTGCTTTTTAACAAAAGCAGGTTTTTTGTTGATGTTGTAAAACGAACTAGCTAATCCTTTTACTTTTTTGGTCTTCTCAAGTAGCGCAATTCACCATTTTTTACATAGCGTTGAAATTGCTGATAGAGCGGATCAAAGATTTGCACATCGATACTGCTTGACATCATGACCTTGGGAAAGAAGAAGCGTTCATCCCCTTGCAAAGTACCGTTGAGGGCGCGGACTAGGGGGCTTAGTTGGGAGAGTTCAATCAGTTGACCGTCATCCTGCATGATCTCAATTTGGCTGTTAGCGTTTTTGCCGCTCGGCTTATATGCATCATAAGGTTCATCGAAAGCAGAATTGGTATCAGTATAATAAGTTGGATCGAAACCAGCCTGTTTGATTAAGTCTTTCATTTTGGGCAATAAGTTTCTGGTTTCGTCAGCGATACAAACACTAGCCAGCGGCTTCCGGTATAGATACCGGCTGGTCAAATCGGCCAAAATCGGATCGGCAGAATCGGTCCACATTGAAAAGTTGGTCTCCATTACACCATCGTTTAGCTTGAGGTAGTCATCCAGGGTCCAGGAACCAGCTAGAAATTTAGCTAAGCTAGGTGTTACCTGTAAATTGCCTTGCTGGTAAATGATTTTGGCGCGCTCCAGCAGGTGCTGCAGGATTACCTCCATTGAGCGGCCCACCCGGTGAAAGTATACTTGCTGGTACATTTGATAACGTGAAACAACGTAGTCTTCAACGGCATGCATGCCGGCCATGGTGAAGCAGATTCCTTCATTATAAGGCCGAATCTCCTGCAAGATCCGTGACAGGTCAAACTCGCCGTAGGTCACGCCGGTGTAGTAGGCATCACGTTGTAAGTAGTCCATCCGATCAGCATCGGCTTGACTAGAAATCAGCTTGACTACCTGTGGATCGGGGTAGGTTTTAGCAATTACACTAGCCACTAACTCGGGAAAATTAGGTGCCACCTGACGCAAAACTTGGTTTGTCTCGGTAGATGGATCGGTGATGATCTTTTGACCGATTTTTTCGTGGTTGGTGCCAAAAAGATGCTCAAAGGTATGCGAGTACGGACCGTGGCCAATATCGTGGAGCAAGGCAGCACATTCAACTAGAAGTCGGTTGCCATCATCCCAAAGGCCATCTCCAGATGTACGTGATGGGTATTTTTCAGCAAAAATATTGCAAATGCGGCGGGTCAGTTCATAAACACCTAGGTTGTGCTCAAAGCGAGTGTGGGTAGCACCGGGAAAGACATAGGCAATGGGACCTAACTGCTTGATGCGCCGCATACGTTGAAACTCTTTGGTTTTTAAGATATCTAGGATTACTTGGTCTTCAATGTGAATATATTCGTGCACAGGATCGCGCAAAACAACTTCTTGGTTTAACTTGGTATTTTGAAATTTAGTCATATAAATTCCTCGGAACTTGAGATAAAAATGCTTTTATTAGCTAAATTATAGCAAACTTACGGTTATCGTGTTACTGTGACCACTAATTTGTGGATTTGATGAATGTAATTAGAAAAGCGACTGCTAGCAGTCGCTTTTTATTTTGTTAAGTTAATAACAAGTATTTATTAAGAGAATTACCAGCTTATTTTATGATTTTAAAACTTCAGTTGGTAAAAGCAAGAATTTCTACATAAAAGTGGTAAGTCCTGCTACAACGGTTATTAAGCCCTTGTGTTTGACTCTTGCTGGTGGGATGATTTAGACAAATTATCCAAATGGATAAAAAAGTCTATCAAAAATGCCGTTTTACTAAAAAAGCTAATTTGTGATAATAATCTCGTGAATTAGAGAAAGCGCTTTTACCAGAATTCACGGTTGGTAGATAAGGAGAAGTAATTATGAAAGATCCCGCAATAAATGTTAATTCGGAAATCGGGAAATTAAAGACAGTATTACTAAAGCGACCAGGGGATGAAATTGAGAATATTACCCCTGATTCGATGGAAGAGCTTCTTTTTGATGACATCCCATACTTGAAGATGGCACAAAAAGAACATGACTGCTTTGCTGAAACCCTCAGAGAAAATGGGGCTGAAACACTGTACATTGATGAATTGGCCGTTGAGGCGCTTTCGCAAGATGAGACAGTTAAGCAAAAGTTTGTTGAGCAATATCTTAGTGAACATAACTATGGTGAGGGCGTAACGCATGATATCTTGCGGGAGTATCTCACGGGGTTAACTGTTCGCGAGATGGTTACTAAGCTTTACAGCGGAGTTCGGCGTAACGAACTAGACATTCCCTTAAAAGACAAGGCTTTACACGATTTGGCTGGTGGGGATGCAAGTAGTCCTTTCCTACTTAACCCGCTTCCTAATGCATACTTTACCAGAGATCCACAAGCGTCTATTGGTTCAGGCCTAACAATTAATCACATGACTTTTAAGGCACGGCGCCCAGAGTCATTATTTACTGAGTTTGTGATGGCCTATCATCCGCGCTTTGCTGGCCATGTCAATGTTTGGCGTGACCGCAACCATGACACTCGGATTGAGGGTGGCGACGAATTGGTCTTGAGTGACCATGTTCTGGCAATTGGTATCTCAGAGCGGACGTCCTCTAGGACAATTGAGGCACTTACCAAGGAGCTTTTCACAAGTAGTGATAGCAAGTTTGATACTGTGGTTGCAGTTGAGATTCCGCATAACCATGCGATGATGCACCTGGATACTGTTTTCACAATGGTCAACCGTGATCAATTTACAGTTTTCCCAGGAATTATGGACGATGCTGGCAAGATGAACATATTTGTCTTAACACCAGGCGACAACGGCAAAATTAAGATGGAACATCACACCGACTTAACTGAGACGCTCAAACAAGTTTTGCACTTGTCAGAACTTGACATGATTCTCACTGGTGAAGGTGATGCGATCGTGGCGCCACGGGAGCAGTGGAATGACGGTTCAAATACACTGGCAATTGCCCCAGGTGAAGTAGTTACCTATAACCGTAATTATGTCAGCAACGAGATTCTACGTAAGCACGGCATTACTGTGCATGAGGTAATTTCAAGTGAATTATCTCGTGGTCGTGGTGGTCCGCGTTGTATGTCACAACCGCTGTGGCGTGAAGATTTATAGGTTTTAGTAAGTAAATAGTAAAGGAAAAAATGACATGACGATTAATTCAGTATTTCAAGGACGTTCATTGCTTGCAGAGAAGGACTTCACTCCTGCAGAAATTCAATATTTAGTTGACTTCGGTCTGCACTTGAAGACAATGCAACACGAGAATATTCCCCACCGCTACTTAGAAGGTAAGAATATTGCTCTCTTATTTGAAAAGACTTCAACTAGAACCCGTTCAGCTTTTACCACTGCTGCCATTGAGTTAGGTGCGCACCCTGAATACTTAGGTTCCAATGATATTCAACTTGGCAAAAAAGAATCAGTAGAAGATACTGCGATTGTTTTGGGTCGGATGTTTGACGGAATTGAATTCAGAGGATTCAAGCAATCTGACGTTGAAGAATTAGCACAGTATTCAGGTGTACCAGTTTGGAACGGTTTGACGGACGAGTGGCACCCTACCCAGATGATTGCTGACTTCATGACTATTAAAGAAAACTTTGGTCACTTACGTGGCTTAACGCTTTCCTTTATTGGTGACGGACGTAACAACATGGCCAACTCACTGCTGGTTACTGGTGCAATGCTTGGCGTAAACGTTCATATCGTTGCTCCAGAAGAATTACATCCAGCACAAGAAGTTGTTAACTTGGCTAATAAGTTTGCTGCTGAGTCTGGTGCACAATTAATGGTTACTGCTGACATTGATAAGGGCGTTAAGGGCTCTAATGTCTTGTATACCGATGTTTGGGTATCAATGGGTGAGTCTGACTGGGAGAACCGGGTGAAGCTCCTCAAGCCTTACCAAGTTAATATGGAAATGATTAAGAAGACGGGCATGGGACCGGATGATTTGATCTTCATGCACTGTTTGCCAGCTTTCCATGACGTTAAAACCGAGTATGGTAAGGATATTGAAGAAAAATACGGTATTACTGAAATGGAAGTTACCGATGAAGTTTTCCGTAGTCAATATGCACGTCAATTTGAAGAAGCAGAAAACCGTAAGCACTCGATCAAGGCAATCATGGCTGCCACTTTAGGTAACCTCTTTATCCCTGCTGTTCCCCCACTTGAGGATGCAAGAAAATAATGGCTGAAACAAAGGAAAAAGGAATTGCACTTCCCGCCTTAATTGCTTTGGTAGTGAGTTCTGCAATCGGATCAGGGATTTTCGATTTACCTTCTACTCTAGCTAAAGCAGCGACACCAGGCGCGGCATTGCTGGCCTGGGTCATTACTGGAATCGGAATTTTGGCCCTGGCTTTGAGCTTGAATAATCTGGTTCTTAACAAACCAGAACTGACCGGGGTGTCGGATTATGCTCGAGCTGGCTTTGGCGACTTTGCTGGTTTTATCTCCGGTTGGGGCTACTGGCTGTCTGCTTGGCTGGGTAATGTGGCCTTTGCGACGATGTTGATGTCGTCATTAGGCTACTTCTTCCCGCCACTGAAGTCGGGTAACAGCATAGCGGCAATCATTGTGGCTTCGGTTATTTCTTGGGCGTTGACAATCCTAGTCACGCATGGAATAGAATCTGCTGCCTTTATTAATGCAATCGTGACGGTTACCAAGATGATCCCGATTTTTGCATTCGTAGTAGTTGCCATTCTTAATTTCAAAGCGGGTGTCTTCACCAGTCACTTTTGGGTGAACTTAGCTACCAATATTAGTGGTAGCATAACTTACTCTAATGCGACTCCTGCTGGTATTTTTGACCAGGTTAAGGGTTGTATGATGGTGATGATGTGGGTTTTTGTCGGCATTGAAGGGGCTACGACGATGGCTGCCCGGGCTAAGAAAAAATCGGATGCTGGTCGAGCAACCATTATTGGCTTGATTTCACTACTAATCATTTATGTTGTGGTTTCCATTTTGCCATATGGTTACTTACCACTTTCCAAGCTTCAGACAATGCGTAACCCGGTCCTGCTCTACTTATTTAGAGATATGACCAATTCGTTTGGTGGTGCTTTTATCGCTATTGGGTTAATCATTTCTATTCTTGGGGCGTGGCTGTCGTGGACTATGCTGCCAGTTGAGGCTACTTCTCAAATGGCCAAGCAAGATTTACTCCCTGAGTGGTTTGGTAAGCTGAACAAGCATGGTGCGCCAGCTAACTCACTCTGGTTAACAGAGGTTTTGATTCAGCTGTTCCTCATTACCCTGCTGTTTACTAACCAAGCATACAATTTTGCATACTCGCTGTGTACTTCAGCGATTGTGGTTTGTTACGCATTGGTTGGGGCTTATCAGCTTAAACTAGGGTGGCAAAATAAAAACTTCAAGACAACCCTTGCCGGTTTAATTGCTCTAGTGTTTGAAGTGATGGCGATCATCTTTTCAGGCTTGCAGTATTTGTGGCTCTGTACAATTGCTTATGTAATTGGCTTTGTCCTGTACTACCGCGCCCGCAAAGAAAAAAGTCATCCGATTAGCAAGTTGGAATGGTCTTTAATGATTATCATCTGCTTGTTAGCGATAATGGCAATAATTGCCCTGGTAATGGGAAAAATAAAAATATAGAAAGTATGGAATTGAAAGTATGAAAAGAATTGTTGTTGCATTAGGAGGTAATGCAATCTTAACGGATGATCCTTCGGCACAAGCACAGCAGCAGGCACTGATGACAACAGCTGGTTATCTGATGGACTTTATTGCTCAGGGTGATATTCAGTTAGTGATTACTCATGGTAATGGTCCTCAGGTTGGTAACTTGTTGTTGCAGCAACTTGATGGCAGCACCGAAAAAAATCCGACCATGCCGCTAGATACAGTCGGCGCGATGACTCAGGGTGAAATCGGGTTGTGGCTAGCAAATGCCTTGAATATGAATGCAGATCAACGTAACTTGCCCATCGATGTTATGACGATGTTGACGAGAACAGTAGTTGATGGAGAAGATCCGGCATTTAAGGAACCATCAAAACCGATTGGTCCCTTCTACGAACAAGCTGAACTGGCTGAAATTCGTCAGAAGTATCCAGAATGGCAACTTGTGGAAGATGCTGGACGTGGTTTTAGAAGGGTAGTGCCTTCACCCAAGCCAGTCAGCATTATGGAAACTGACGCTATCAAAACCTTGGTCAACAAGGGTATGACACTGATTGCTGCTGGTGGTGGTGGTGTTCCCGTAGTAAAAACGGAGGACCAAATTCGCGGAGTTGAAGCGGTTATTGATAAGGACTTTTCAGCAGCCAAACTAGCAGAACTAGTAGAAGCTGATGAGTTGATTATCTTGACTGCCGTAGAATATGTTTCGTTGAATTATAAACAACCAAATCAAAAAGACCTGCACCAAGTTTCGGTAGCAGAAATGAAGCAATACCTGGAAGAAGACCAGTTTGCTGGTGGTTCAATGAAACCAAAGGTTGAAGCGGCAGTTTCGTTTGTTGAATCGACTAAGCGAAAAGCAGTCATCACCTCTTTAAATAATGTGTCACAATACTTGACTAATGGTGATGGAACGGTAATCACCCCTAATTAGCAAAATTTATCCAAGCATAATTATTAACGATTTACCTGATTGAGTTTCTCTTTTGTAATTAGCAACACCTATTGATTAAAAATTTATAGTGTAACTATTCCAAAAATATGGGAGAATATGAGTATGCTTGAAAAATTTATGCATGAGTGGTTATATGTTTCAGACTATGATGTTCCAGTTGCTAACAATGGCTTTGATGGTCGGGCTAAGTTAAATGGTGTTGATTTAGACGTTAAGTATGTTGCCTTAGTTGCATCTACTGTTGGCAACAAGTTGCCTGAGTGGCGGCTAGCGTTTAACTTAGACAAAAACAAACGCGTATACGTTGTTCGACCGGATAAGGAAAATGAACTTTTAGCCAACATGCCACGTAATAGTTGTGTTGGAATTGGCAGTCGTCATTTCGACCTTTCAGGGAGCATTAAGGAAGCACTGCTAGCCTTGATGCTGACGAATAAGTTCGACCCAATTGTTCATTATACTGAACTCGCAAACATGTCTGCTATTGTACACTCATCGTTGGATTATCCTGTAATACGAAAAAAGTTAAGCACAATTGACGAAGACACCAAATCGACCTTATGGTTGTATACTAAAAACCAATTGTCGATGTCATCGTTAGCAGAAATTTTAATGGTTCACCCTAAGACAGTGGAATATCGGTTACAGAAAATAAAGTCTGTTACCGACTTTGATCCACATAAGGGGATTGATTTATTGCCATTGACAGTCGCATATTTGAAAGAAAAAACAGAAAATTTACGCATCCTTGAGACTGAGCTGCAGAGCTTTTCCGACGACATGTTGCCGCGGGATAAGACGACTTCAGTCAGTGTCAGTTAGGATGTAAGTCATTAGACATTGATTACATTTTAAAAATCTCCTTACAAATAAAGGTAAAAGCATAAGCTGGTTGATAGACCTGATTATGCTTTTTCCTCGTTAGCTGACACCCATTAAGGGACAGTGAAATTCTGGCTAAAAAATCCCAATTACCTTATACTAGTGGGTAACACTTAATAAGTATTATCTATATAGTAAGTTAGGATTATTAATCTTGTGGCTAGTCAGTCTGATTAGCTTTTTTAGTTTAAAGAAGCAGAGCAATGACCAAAATAAAAGTAGACTTCATTAGTCAAATTACCCAAGAAAACGAAAGCGCAACCTTCCAAAAGACTGGTATTGGTGAACTTAATCAAGCCGCAGGCGTGACTCGGGTGGCTTATTTAGAAGAGGGAAGGGTGCCGGTTAAAGTCTTGATTAGGCAGGATGACGTGATTATCAGGCGCGGATCAGATAATACCGACTATTCTCAGCTTCACTTTAAGCGTGGTGAGCAGAAGGCATGCCGCTATGTAGCGCAAGGCTACCAGATGGATCTCAAAAGTCAAACCAAAGTAATTGAATTTTTTACTAAGAATGATGGTACCCAGCAACTCCAGATTGAATATGACCTCTTCAGTGGTCTATACTTAGTAGGAAATTATGTTGTTACGTTGATTTTTACCTAACCGCCTAGTAAAATAAGAAGAACTGTTAAGAAAGAGGAATGATTGTGGGATTAAACGACTTTAAAGACAAAAATCGCAACGAATTATCAATGATTGAAGTTGCTCGCGCAATACTAGAAGATAACAATAAGAGAATGGCCTTTGCTGATATTGTTAATGCCGTTCAAAAGTTTATGGATGAGAGCGACGAAGAAATCAGGGAGCGTTTGCCCCAATTCTATACTGACATGAACACTAACGGTGAGTTTATTTCAATGGGTGAAAATATCTGGGCCCTGCGTTCATGGTTTCCATATGAATCAGTTGACGAGGAAGTTAACCACCCTGAAGATGAGGATGAAGAAGACACCCGCACACACCATAAGAAGGTTAATGCCTTCTTAGCGAGCGCAACGGGCAGCGATGACATTATTGACTACGATAACGACGATCCGGAAGATGCTGACCTAGACGCGGCTGTGGCCGATGACTTTAGTGCTGATGATGACTTTGAAGATACTGATGACGATGATGATACTGACTTGCCTGATGGCATTGAAGGACAGCTGTCTGAATTAGCTGACGATGATGAAGAGGAATAATTTGCTTGACTTCAAAGCCTAAAATAGATAATATTTAATTTGGGCACCTTATGTGCAATTATGCTCCCGTAAGGGAGCTTTTTTTATTTTTCCAAGTAATTTTAGTAAAAGGAGTTTGGCTAATGATGAAATATATCTTTGTTACCGGCGGCGTTGTTTCTTCTTTGGGTAAAGGCATTACTGCTTCAAGCCTAGGACGTTTGCTCAAAAATCGGGGCTTAAAGGTGACGATGCAAAAGTTCGATCCCTATGTCAATATTGACCCGGGTACCATGAATCCTTACCAGCACGGCGAGGTTTTTGTCACAGATGATGGTACGGAAGCCGATCTCGACCTGGGCCACTACGAGCGCTTTGTTGATGTACGTACCAGCAAGTACTCCAACGTCACCACCGGTAAGATTTATAAGGAAGTCTTGGAGAAGGAACGGCGGGGTGACTACCACGGTGCTACTGTCCAAGTTATTCCCCACATTACCGATATGATCAAGCAAAAAATCATGCGGGTAGGCCTGACCACTGATTCTGATGTTGTTATTTCGGAAATCGGTGGGACAGTTGGCGATATCGAATCAACCCCTTTTATGGAAGCAATTCGGCAAATGCGACGAGAAGTGGGCGAACGGAACGTGATGTACATTCACTGTACGCTTGTGCCCTATTTGCATGCCGCGCGTGAGATGAAGACTAAGCCAACCCAGCATTCGGTTGCCGAGTTGCGAAGTATTGGAATTCAACCCAATATGCTAGTGTTACGTGCCGAAAAGCCAATCGATCAGGAGCACAAAGATAAGATTTCCAACTTTACGGACGTGCCTGTTGACCGCATTATTGAGTCAATCAATGCACCATCGCTTTTCGATTTGCCTTTGTCTTTTCAAGAGCAAGGCATGGACCAGAAAGTTTGCGACTTTTTGCAGCTTGAAAGTCCCAAAAACAAGGCGGATATGACCGAGTGGACAAAGTTAGCTGACCGGACCAAGAACTTGCAGCATACGACTAAAATCACCTTAGTCGGTAAGTATATTGAACTTGAAGATGCATATATTTCAGTAACTGATGCCTTAAAGCATGCGGGCTACCTGTATAATACCAATGTGGTAATTAATAAGGTCCAGGCAGAAGACGTTACTGCTGATAATATCAGCGACTACATGAAAGGGTCTGCTGGCTTGATTGTTCCCGGCGGATTTGGTACGCGTGGCCTGGAAGGGATGATTACGGCAATTAAGTACGCTCGTGAAAACGACCTGCCCTTCCTTGGTGTCTGTCTAGGTATGCAGATGGCAACTGTTGAATTCGCGCGCAACGTGGTGGGGTTAACCGGAGCTAACTCAACCGAGGCTAATCCAGAGACTAAGTATAATGTGATTGATATTATGGCTGACAAACGTGATGAAGAAAATATTGGTGGGACCCTGCGCTTGGGCTTATATCCGGCTGCACTCAAGAAGGGGACGAAGACAGCTGCTGCCTATGACAATCAGGATGTGATTCAGGAGCGCCACCGTCATCGATTTGAGTTTAACAACGAATACCGGGAAGCGTTTGAAGCAGCTGGTATGACTTTTTCCGGAGTTTCGCCTGACAATCATTTGGTTGAAGTAATTGAAGTGCCACAGCATAAGTTTTTCATTGCCGCCCAATATCATCCTGAATTTTTGAGTCGGCCGCAGCGACCAGAAGGTCTATACAAGGCTTTTATTGGTGCTGCATCGGGCTTAACCGAAGAGCGTTTTTAAGCGGCGAATTTGAATAATACAAAATTATGTATATTGCTTGGAGAAGACAGGTTTCAGCCCTTGTGTTTTCGGGTGATTTCCTTTAACATGATGGTAACGAAAAAAATAGAAAAGGATATTTTCGCCAATGAAGCAAATGATAATTCATGGTGGAAAACCCCTGCAGGGTGATGTCTGGATTGGTGGCGCCAAAAATTCAACGGTGGCGCTAATTCCTGCGTCAATTTTGTCACATGCACCGGTGACTTTGGAAGGTGTTCCGAGGATTGCTGATGTTGACAACTTAATGGATCTGCTGAGCGAAATGGATGTCGTAAGTGATTTTCACAAGACTACCCTGCACATTAACCCAGAGAACATTAAGATGAGCCCATTGCCGAGCGGTAAAATCAAGAGTTTGCGGGCCTCCTATTATTTTATGGGGGCCCTTCTTGGCCGCTTTGGTAAGGCAGTTGTAGGTTTTCCCGGTGGGGATGACATTGGTCCTCGTCCCATTGACCAGCATATTAAGGGCTTCGAAGCCCTAGGTGCGATTGTTGAAAATGAAAACGACCAAATAACAATTACTGCTCCAGCTGGAGGTTTGCAAGGTGCAACGATTCACCTTGAAATGCCATCAGTTGGTGCAACGATGAACATTATCATGGCATCAGTTACCGCCCAGGGACAAACGGTTATTGCTAATGCTGCTAAGGAACCGGAAATAATTGACTTGGCGACTTTCTTAAATAACATGGGAGCGGTTATCCGAGGTGCCGGTACGGACACAATTCGTATCGAAGGAGTTGAAAAGATTGCGGCCAAGACACCGCACACAATTATTCCTGATCGAATTGAGGCCGGTACCTATATTTCTCTTGCTGCCTGCATCGGTAATGGCATTTGTATTCATAACATCATCGAGGAACACCTTGACTCATACCTGGCGAAAGTTGAAGAAATGGGTGTCGTGATTGAAGCTGATGAAGATTCACTCTATGTCTATCCGGCCGGTGACTTAAAGATGACGCAAATTCAGACCGGCTCGTATCCGGGTTTTGCGACGGATTTGCAACAACCGGTAACGCCCCTCTTGCTAACGGCTAAGACCGGTGAGGGCGTCATTATTGATCAAATCTACCCTAAACGAGTTGGCCATATTGGGCAGCTACGTAAAATGGGCGCTGATATCCAAGTTGAAGACAATATTATCCTGGTTCATCCGACCGAGCATTTACAAGGTGCAACCGTCTCGGCAGGAGAGATTCGGGCTGGGGCTTGTCTAATGATTGCTGGTCTAATGGCTGACGGTGAAACCGTGATTAATAATGCGGGCAACATTTTACGTGGCTATGATCGAGTAGAGGAGAAGTTACATTTGCTTGGTGCAGATGTAACAATTCAGGATGTACCAGATAAATAAAAAAATTCTGTAAAATTAATTTATTAGTTAATTATTTATTAGTAATATTTAGAAAAAATGGTATAATATAATTCGGAACAGGAGGTTTAGCCTCTAGCTAGACTTTCTGTTGAGCCGTCTATGACGGCAACAATAAGTTATATTAAATAACCCCTAGCTCTGATTATGAGCTACGAAACAAAGCCCTCCATGGTGGAAAAATTCTAGCCTGGAGGGTTTTGCTTTGCTTACCGCTATTTTGCGGGGGAGTACTGTTCTTTGGACAAGAATAAAGCCAGTTGTAAACAAGCAAGGGCAGACTCACGTATTGTGAATCTGCCCAGGAGTGACCGTTAAAACGGTTATTTTTTTGTCTAAAAGGGACAAGTAGGTCATAAAGATAATTTAGGCTCTTAGAATGGTGCCATCAGCGGCCAGAATAGCGATGCGCTGCCGAAGTTTATCAGTGTTGAAAAGCTTCCACCGGCCGCCGCCATGAGGATGGTCGCCTTTGCGGTTATTGGGACGAATCTGTCGGCCGTCGTCTGCTTCTTGTACTTCATTCCCAAAGGCGCCATCGTACTGCTTCAAGAACAGTCCCTGGTGGCTAAGCGATTGTTCGATTACCGACAATCCTTCACCAGCAAGACTACAGAAAATGGTGTCGTAACCGTCTTCAATGCGCATTAGTGAGTATTGGTCGGCGTTCTTAAAGAGAATATTTAAGCCGATGCGGTTGTCAATAATCATTTCTCTAATCAAGTCTGCGAGTTCCTCTGGCAAAAGGTTGCGCTTGTCCTCGCTACTGCCATCTAAAAAGATATTGGTTGGATAATAGTAGCGAATAGTTAGGGCAATAAAAATTATTTTTTCGGCAAAGTCTGGCTTATAGTGTTTTTCTAGATAGTCTGCTAGTTCGGCATATTCCTCCGGAGCGGTGTCCGGAAAGGAAATCGGAACAAAGTCAGCATAGTAGTTACCTTGATTCTTATCCAATAAATTATTAATAAGTTTGAATGATCTTTTTCCGTTCATATTAGGTCTCCTTGTGTTGTTTGAATACAAGTTTGGGAATTATTACTGATCATTTTGTTTGCTTCTTTTGAATTCATGACTTAAATCCTTGTAGCATTAGTTCTTTAATTTTTTAAATATATTCCTTGTTGCCTGACCAATTGCTCGACTAACTTCAAGGCGTTACCAGAAAGATTGCAAAAATAGGTATCGTATTCGTCCTCAATACACATGAGCGAGAACTGGTCTCCATTTTTAAAAATAATATCTAATCCAGACCAATTCTCGATAATTATTTTATGAATGAGTTTTGACAGCTCGTCTAATCCCAGATGGCGCAAATCCTTATTGACTAGATCAGGATAAATGGGTTCTTCAGCAGTATTATCTAAAAATACGTAAGATTCATAGTAATGCATAATGGTAAAAGCAATAAAAACGATTTTGTTAGCAAAGTCTGGTTTATAGTGCTTTTCAAGATAATCGGCTAATTCCGCAAAGTCTTCGTTGGGAAAAGTAATGGGAACAAAATCAATGTAGTAATCGTTTTGTTTTTGTTTATATAGATTATCGATAATATTAAAAGCTTTACTTGATTTCATAAAATAATCCCCTTTACTTTCGTAAAATTTTTCCATTTTCATCTAAAGTGCCAATTCTTTTTCCTTTTTTGTCTTTAAGTTTCCATCTGCTTCCACCGTGAGGATTTCCCGGACTATTATCAGGTTCAAATGACCAACCTTTTTTTCTTTACGAATACCGTCATGCACTTTTTTATAAAACTTTTTCAAGTCAACATAGTCAATTGCTTTTTTCAGCCGTTTCGGAATCTTTTTAGAAATGGCTAAAACGGTAGCTGAAATTCCGTTTTTAATTTTTTTGGATTTGCTTTTTTTAGGCTTGCTCTTCTTAGAAGATTTACTTTTACCTTTGCTTTTCGATGATGATTTAACTTTTTTAGCTGTTCCGTTTTGGAAAGCTTTTCGTGCGATGTTATAGATTGCAGAACCTGCCGCGTAAGTTACGCCACCAATCACTAAAGCACCAGTGGCAGTCATAAGTACTTGTCCCAACCCAGGTACAAAGTAAAGGCCTGCTGCAGCTGGAACAACTGCAGTACCGCCAGTTTTTGTCTTACCTTTCTTAGTTTTCTTCTTACGAGTTAAGGCGCCGGAAGCTTTACTACCTGCTTGACCGGTGCGAGCACTGGTAACCTCTTCACTAGATTGCGCAGCGGCTAGTATTGTTATTAGAAGTTGTACTTAATAACAAGCTAGTTACTAATGCAATAAGTCCACTTTTAAAAAATCTTTTCCTCTTCATGTTATTCCTCCTGGTATAAAACTATATAAAAATATGGCAAGTTTATTTGTAAACTTTTTTGATTATACCTGATATAAAAAATCATTCAATAATATCTTAAAATAAACCATTGCCCCGTCGATTGTTAGCGAATCGTCGGCTATATAATGCAAATAGTTAAAGTGAAAGCTATTTGATTTTTACTTTAACAAGCTTTCACACTAATGATAAAAAATCACACTAACTAACTGAAGAAAAAATTTACTAGAAAATCATGATCAAATCAATGCATTGATAACAGCACTTTGACAAGAATAAAGGCTATTAAAGAATTTTTTCACAGAACAAAAGCGTGAAAAAGAGCCGAAAGTGTTAATTAATTGCGGTACAATGGACCATGAAAGCGATTAATTACAATGGCGGAGGTTCGTATGCTGAAACAAAGAATTCTTGATTTCACTGAACTAGACCTAACAAAGAAATTTTTGAGGTTTGTCAAAAGTTGTAATTTTATTTAGCTGAAAGCTCGCTCCAATCGGATTTTGGAAGACGAGCTTTTGCTTTAAAAAGGCAAAAATCACTATATTATGTATAACAAAAAGCTGAGAGGAGCATTAGATGATATTAGGATCAATTGAGGCCGGGGGCACCAAGTTTGTTTGTGCAATTGGCAATGAAAATTACCAGGTTAAGGACCAGGTGACGATTCCAACCACTAAACCGGCAGAAACACTACAAAAAGTTGCTGACTACTTTAAAGACGCTGGCGTGGAAGCGATCGGTATCGCTTCTTTTGGACCAATCGAAGTGCGCAAGACAGCGCCAAATTATGGCTACATTACGGATACGCCTAAGGCTGGCTGGAGCAATACTGATTTTGTGGGTTTCTTGAAAAAGACGGTTGATGTGCCGATGTATTTCACGACTGATGTGAATGGCTCAGCCTTTGGTGAGTATGTGATGGCACAACTAGCAAACGAAGATGTTGATTCGCTGGTTTATTATACAATCGGGACCGGTGTTGGCGGAGGAGCAATCAATAACGGTAAGCTTGTTGGTTCTGCTGGCCATCCTGAAATGGGCCATGTTAGGGTAAAGCGTCATCCGGATGACTTGGACTTTGCTGGTATTTGTCCCTTTCACCAGGATTGCCTGGAGGGGCTTGTGTCTGGACCAACTTTTGAGGCGAGAATGAATAAGAAGGGCCAGGAAGTTCCCCTGAGTGATCCCGTTTGGGACATCATGAGCTATTATGTGGCTCAAGCAGCTCTTCAGGTCACACTAATCTTGCGCCCGGACAAGATTGTTTTTGGGGGCGGTGTTACGAGCGTGGACTTCTTGCAAAAGGTACGCCGTGATTTTGCTGAGTTGTTGAACGGCTACGTCCACGTTCCCCCACTTGATCAATATATTACCTTGCCCGAGATTAGCAATAACGGCTCTGCGACCGTTGGTGACTTTGCGCTTGCTAAACGGATGCTCAGAGAATAAGGGCATTACTTTAGTGATGATGAACCTGTCAGACTTTGGCACTTGAAAAATATAATCTTTGGGTAAATTTTGATAGGATAAATACAAGTATGGCTCTTGAATCTAAGCACTTGGCAGTGTATTGCCAACCATGCTATAATGTGAAATAGAAAAGGCAGTTGCTCGTAAGTACAACTGCCTTCAGCAGAGCCGCTCAAGGCGGTGGCTGCTAATAGGTTAATTAAATAACCGCTAGCTCTGCCAAGCTAAGGCGGTTATTTTTTCGTCTGATTGTTAATCAGATTCACTACTAGAGCAATTAAGTTGATGAGTAAAACACCAACGCCAATTGCTAGTTGCAAAGCATCCTTAACAGACACTTCAAGCTACTCCTTTCAGCTGGATTTTGGGCTTTTGAGTGCAAATGCACCATCAGCACCACCTCCTTTTGCTTAAGAAATAGCCACCGACCTTAACTTCTCCGCTAAATTAATTATACAAAATCAAGAAGTAGATAGCTATCCCTGGTTCCTTATTTATTGCGTCTGCTTTGATAAATAAGTGTGTTATTCGTAAAAATTCAAAAAATAGCGACAAGTCTAATCACTTGTCGCTATTTTTGGTCTTAAAAAGTTAGTCTAATAAATCAAATTTCAAGGTCATCAGGTTGTGACCTTCGTTAACCATGTTGCCGAGTAGTTCTACGGTGTTGTTGTAAACTTGGTCGGCCATTTTCTGGTTAGCTGCGGTCAAGGCTTCCGCTGCTGCTTCAGCAGAGAGAGCTGTGACCTGACGATCGGTTTCGTTTTGAATGAAGTGGCACTGGGCTAGCGATTTCTGTTCAAAGTCGGTTTCAAGTTCGCCATAGACCTTGAAGTTGGTGTCGCCGAGTTGAGCCGCTAACTTGTTGAGCCAGAAAATCTGCTTGAGGTCAAACTTGGGACCAGTTTGGAAGCAGGCCGGAGTATCCTTAACGTTGGTGTAGAACGGCACCATACTGTTGAAGGTATTCGGTCCAAAGCAAAGCCACTGCACACCAGCTACTTCGTCAGGCACATTGTTGCGGACTTGCAGGATGTGGGTCTCGAAGTTGCGGTTGAGACCGACGGGTCTAAAGGTCTTCTTCTGCTCGGGCGTACCCTGGTCGCCGTATGGATCATATGGCGTGTCCTGGTAGTGGGAACTTTCAACCCACTTAATGTCTTCAATGCTAATCTTGCGGTTGGCATGGCAGATAAATGGCTGGTCTTGGTCACTGGGCTGGCCCCCAAATTCTGGGTCAAAGTAATTGTGGACAAACCAAGCACGCGGGTTATTGTAGTGGGCATCCTTAATCGTTGAACTACCAAAGATGTGCCGCATGTTGTAACCGTTGCGATCAGGGTTCAGCTGATATTCTTTGATCAGCTTTTCTAAGCCTTCAGCGGCCATGAAGCCGTCTTGACCAAAGTGAAATTCATCAATGTTCAACCGGTTAGGGGCAACGACATAGGCATCATCGGGAATGCGGCGGGCAATCCAGTGGTGGCCACCGATGGTTTCGAGGTACCAGATTTCATCATGGTCGGCAAAAGCCATCCCATTCATTTCATAAGTACCGTATTTTTCTAGCAGGTAGCCCACGCGCTTAACGCCGTCGACCGCCTTGTGTAAATAAGGCAGGGTCAGGGTAACGAAGTCTTCCTCACCGAGCCCCCCTTGATCAACCAGGGGGTCGATGCCCTGGATACGGGCATTAGTGGTAATGGTTTCGGTTGCGGTCATGGCCACGTTAGCAGCATTAATGCCGGCAGCAGCCCAAATGCCACTTTCACCGGACACGTCAGGCGCACTAGTGTAGCGCAACGGATTAGCTGGCAAATCGGCATCATCAATCTTCTGGTGACTGATGACACTTTCGTAGTGCTGGGGTTGTTTGTCTGGGGTTACCAGCTCAAAGCCCTCGGGAATAATCTCGCGGCCGCCGTCCTCACTTCTGGCTATCATCGTTGAGCCGTCAAGAGAAGCATCCTTGCCGACTAGAATTGTCGTACATTCTGTTTGTTTCATAAAAATTGGTCCTTTCAAATTTTCTTATTTCCTATTGTATTAGAAAACAGCGGGTGTTTGCAAAGATCTGGCGTAATCTTGCTTAAAATATTTCTGCTAGTTGAACAAGGCGAAGTAATTTCGGATTTTCGGGCAAGGAGCTCGTTTACTGCTTCAACTTTGACCACTTACTCAGCAAATGCGACCGCTTACTAAAATGAGCTAGCTTTTATAAAAAGCTTAACGTTTAATAATTAGTAAGTGTAGGACGTACCAAACCTTATTGGAGGGCAAAGGATGATTTTTCAAAACTACTCGCACATTAGATTTTTCTGGCTGAATGTTTTTGGGCTTATTTATAGTGCTCAAAGCATTATTATTGCCTACATGGTCGGGTCGCTGACTAATATGGCAACTGCTCATGAGTTCAGCAAGATGCCACAGCTGATTGGGCAAGTTTTGCTGGGCCTAGTGCTGGTCTTACTGGCTAATTTATTGTTTAATTACCTAAAAGCCGATGCCATTAAACAGACCAATATGAAGTTGCGGAGTAAGGTACTCAAGGGGATGCTCATAAACGATAGCGAAGATACAAACAATTTAGGCTTTTTGACTAACGACTTTAAGCTGCTGGAGACTAATCGCTATGGGGCGGAACTGGCAATTTTGACTCAATTGTATACCGTGGTGCTGGCCTTGAGCTACGCACTCTACTTGAATTCAGTTTTAACGATTATGTTCTTTGCCGGTTCACTGATTCCGATGATTGCTTCTAACTTTTTGCAGAAGCCAATTCAAAATGCTTCTGCTGAATGGACTAAGGCTAGCGATCAATACGTCAACCAAACTAAAAATACGCTGGCCGGGACGGAAACTTTTAATCTTTATCAGCGGCAGGAGCAGGCGGTTGCGCACAACCAGACCGTTATTAAGCTGCTAGAAGCCAAGTTGGCTAAAATGAACCTCTTGAAAGACAATACTAATGCCTATCTAAGTATTATCGTGATGGGCGGAACCTTCTTAATTCCTTTTGCTGTTAGCATCGTTTTGGTTATTAAGGGCTTTACCACCCTCGGCGCACTATTTGGCGTGCTACAATTGTCGAATTCTTTTGTTAATCCTATCCTGCAAATTCTCAATGAACGCAATAACCTGTCTACCACTAAGGGGATTGTGGAGCGGATTGATCAACTTTCCCAAAAGGCTGAAAGCTATCAAGAGAACTCAATGCCAGTAGTTGATCAATTTGCTGAAATGGAAGTTGCAGGTCTAACACTGACTAGGCAGGAAAAGACGCTGGCCCGCAATATTGCTTTTGATGTGAAAGCCGGGCAAAAGGTAGCCGTGATTGGACCATCTGGTGCAGGTAAGTCAACTTTGCTACAGTTTTTATTGTATGGTGAATACGGTCAGGCTGATCAAATCGTGCTTGATTACCAGCAAGTAAGGGCAGGTGAATTTACTGAGCTTTTCGCCTATTCCAGCCAAAGCGCCGTGATCTTTGCGGATTCGTTGTGGTTCAATCTTACCTTGGGCGTCAAGCTCCCGCAAGAAGACGTCCTAGCAGTCTGCGAGGGTGTGGGCTTAGGTGAATTAGTGGCAGACAAGGGTCTAAACTATCAGCTGGGCGATAACGCTGACCAACTATCGGGCGGCCAACTGTCAAGAATTGAACTCGCCCGGGCAATCCTGTCCCAGCGGCCGGTTCTCCTGCTCGATGAGGTCAACGCCTCGCTCGACCAGACGACATCTCGGCAGGTGCACGACTATTTGTTTAATTCCAACCGTACCTTTATCGAAGTCATCCACCACTACGAACCAGGAGAATTAACTCGTTATGACCAGGTGCTTGACTTTAACGACTATGTTTAGTAATTTTAGCCAGAGAACAAATTATGGAAAAAAAGCTTAAACTTAAGCAGCTTCTGGAGGACCGGCTGATTGCCGATTTAAACCCGATTGATCACGAATCACTTAATCACACCTTGGTCGGCTATAGCCAAAAGTACAATCGGCAAGTCTTCGTGAAGGTCTTTGCCCAACTCCGCAAACTGCAAATAGAAAAGGCGGTCAACCAACAGCTTAACTCAAGGGTGCTCGAATGGTTCAGGCTTGAGGGCGCAGACTTATTTGCTCTGGTAATGACTGATCTGGCACCAGTTGCTCTAACCGGCCAAATTACACCGCAGGTGGCTCACACGATGGGTGAGCGACTGGCCGACTTTCATCGGCAAGTAAAACCATTTCCGGGCATCGTATCTTCTGCTGCTCTTTTTGTTAAAGCTCAGGGTGATATTGCCAACTTAAAAGATCAAGATGTGAGAGACAAGTTTGAAGAACTTTTTGACGCCTTTAGCAAGCTTGAAGCACCAATTGTGGCTGATATCCAGTCCAATAGTCGGTATGTCTTGCACGGCGATGTGGGTGTGCGTAATTACCAGTACGTTGCCGGCAGCCTGGTTTTGATTGACTTTGAGCGGGCTCGCCTAGGCGTTAACTACTTAGATTTTGTTAAGCTCTTTTACCAAGACTTCGAATTGGATAAAGAACTGATTGAGGCCTTTTTAGATGGGTATTCCAGTAGTGGACTGCAGGTAGAGGTCCATGAAGAAACGCAGGCCTTTTTAATTTTTATGACGGCGATCGGTATTATGAAGTACACTGACCAGATTGACGATCCTAAATTTAAGGCGGTTGGACTGCGGATGCTTGCCGCGCCGACTTGTTTGTTGACGCAAAAAGGTCTGCTAAATCAGCAACAGAGGTCCAAGCGAGAGGTAGATACTGCCATCTTAAACAGCATGATTAAAGTCGATTAGTGGGGGCAGACCCTGTCCGTAACTTACTAGACTGACTTGCGAGCAAAAAAGCCCCGAAAGTTGTTTAACTTTCAGGGCTTTTCTTATGACTAAATTATCTAAAGACAAAAATCAAATTTTATTATTATGGTAAACGGGATATTTGGTTTGTTCAAAGCTCTAAAGCATTTCAACCTTGCAAATTTTTAACTTTTTTAAGCTTTATAATCTCTAAAACCATAAAAAAGCCTAAAGTGATAATCACTATCTTTAATGGAATACTATGTGGTGAAGGAAGTCCTGTTAAAATAATAAAAAAGATAATGAAAAGGAATAATTTTGATTTTAGTTTTTTTTCTTCTGAAATGTTCTTTGCCATAAATCCACCCCACTATATTATTAGCTACTTTCTTTTGTATTTTACACCAAAAAAAATAAATAATCTAAGAATAATACTGTTTTTTGTTTTTTAGTTTTGCTGTAACTTTTATTTGAGGTTGTATGGGCCTTTGCCTGGGGAAATTCCCCTTAGATACAAAATGACTGATGTTTTTGTAATTAGCAGATTTTATGAAGTTTTAGTTGATGAACCGTCTTGCCGTTAATGCCATTAAGCAACAAGTTTAGGATTGTAGCCGACAGGCTGGTGATCACAATGCCATTGCTCAAGAATAATTGCACGGTAGCCGGCAGATTTTGGAAGAATTGGGGGTAAATAGTGACACCGAGCCCCAGACCAATCGAAATGGCAATGATTAAGACATTATTGTTCACACTTAGGTCAACCTGAGTCAAGGTTTTAATACCCTGGACGGCAATCATGGTAAACATAACAAGCATGGCGCCACCCAGTACAGGAGTTGGAATAATGGTTACCAATGCACCGATTTTGGGTAAGAGCCCCATGACCATGAGCAGGCCACCGGCCCAGTAGATTGGGCGTTTAGTTTTAATACCTGATAATTGTAATAAGCCAACATTTTGGGAAAAAGTCGTGTAGGGAAAAGCATTGAAAAGGCCACCCAGAATTTGGGCCAGTCCTTCTGCGCGATAGCCCTTTTTCAGGTCTTCCTCGGTGACTTGGTGGTGCAGTAAGTCGCCAGTGGCGAAAAAGACGCCAGTCGATTCAATCATTGATACCAGAGCAATAATGATCATGGTCAGGCTCGATGACCACTCAAAGTGGGGCATACCGAAGTAAAAGAGCTGAGGCAGGTGGAACCAGGAGGCTGCCAGTACGGGTTGAAATGAGACTAGTCCCATCAAAGCGGCAATAACTGTGCCAGCAATCAATCCCAGCAAAACCGAAATCGACTTCAAGAAGCCCTTGGTCCAAGTCTCTAATGCTAGAATAATAAACATGGTGCAGAAGGCCAAGATGAGATTTTGGCCACTGCCAAAACTTTTAGCTGCAACGTTGCCCCCGCCCATATTTTGGACAGCGACTGGAATAAGTGTGAGGCCAATGGTAGTAATTAGGGTGCCTGTGACTACGGGCGGAAAAAATTGCTTGATTTTGGCAAAAATACCCGCAATCAGCAGAACAAAAATGCCTGCAGCGATGATTGCGCCATACATGTCATTAATCGAAAACTTCTGCCCGATCATTTGCAATGGTGCCACTGCCTGAATGGCACAGCCCAGGACTACAGGAAAACCAATACCAAAAAACTTATTGGTTAAAAGCTGGAGCAGGGTGGCTAGACCGCACATGAAAATGTCGATTGAGACTAAGTAAGTCAGCTGTGCGGCGGAAAAGTGCAGGGTACTACCGATTAACAGGGGCACGGTTACAGCTCCAGAATACATTGCTAGGAGGTGTTGTAGTCCTAGAACGGCTGCTTTTTGGTGGCTAACTTCCTTGGACTGCATTACTGCTCACCTGCAAAATGAACTTGACCATCAGCCAGGCTAGCGATTTTGGCCAAGGCTTCAAGGCGAACGTTGTGTTCCTTAAGCCAAGCTGTGCCGCCCTGGAAAGTCTTGGCGACGACCACGCCAACTCCCACAACCTGGGCGTTAGCCTGCTGGGCTACACTAATCATGCCTTTGACGGCTTCACCGTTAGCAAGAAAGTCATCGATAATGAGTAGCTTGTCGTCATTGTGCAAAAATTTCTGTTCAACACAGATCTGATTGGTCACCTTCTTGGTGTATGAATATACGTCAGCCCAGTAGACAGCGTCATTGAGTGTGGCAGGTTTTTTCTTGCGGGCAAAGACCATCGGCACGTGCAGTTCATAGGCGGCCATGACGCCCGGAGCAATCCCCGAGGCTTCACAAGTCAGAACTTTAGTGACGCCACTGTCCTTAAATAAACGCGCGAATTCTTGCCCTGCGGCCATCATCAGCTCAGGGTCGACTTGATGGTTCAAAAACGAGTTGATTTTCAGTACATTTCCGGGTAAAACGTCCCCGTCACGCCGAATGCGATCTTCTAATAACTTCACGATTTCCTCCTCAAAAAAAGACCTCTCTACCGTACTATGGTAAAGAAGCCTCTGTTAGCAGCTACTGGGCTGTTATTTGCTGGATTATCCATAGTTCAGAATTTACGGTTCTGAGTAGAAACTGCCGACCCTATCTCGGCAATATATAGACCTGTATTTACTTAATGAATGCATTCTAACATAATAAAAAGAGCTTGCGCAAGATTAAGACATGTTAGTTATTTAAACTTATTCTAAAGCTATTGCTTAGGTTTACTATCGATTAGTTGTTTAGCTTCCGGATATGATTTGAATTCATAGGTATATTCATGGCCGTCAAAATTTTCAAGCCATTTTTTAAAAATCACCTGCGTCCCATTGATTTTGTATGGGAGACGGTGTTTTCCCAACACAAGTTTATTTTCTGTAATGTAGTATCGTGATTCAAACTTAGGATTGTCGCTACCTAAGAGGGTCTCCATAACTGTTGAAGAATCAGCAAAGTACACTGTCACGACTCCGTCATGAACAGCATTTTGCGGTGCTTTCCCGTCGGCCATTGCTTTATCAATGGGCTCATTATCGACTAATTTTGGCTCAATTTGATATCCTTGATGAAGAATAAAATTTCTTACGATTGTTTTGTTGTCACTCTTTTTAGTTTGTCGATGATTAGAAGGGATGGATTTGGTTATGGTATGTTGAGCGGCTCGCATATTTTTCTTGATTTTTTTACCAATTGAGCTCTTTTTAGTCTTGTGGGGTTTAGTTGAAGTGATAGTAGTGCTGCTTGGAACCTGAGACTGATTAGCAGTATGCTGTTTTAAAAAAGCACCACCAATTATTGCTAGTAGTATTACTACCATGCCTTGAATTAAAAATAAGCGTAAGCGTAAAGAACGAATACGTAAATAATCGTCATGCCATTTAGGGTCATTACGCCGTTCTTTAAAAAATTGATAGGTATGACGTGTTCTAGAATGCTGGCTTAGATATTTTTTGGCCATCTAAAAAATCCTTGTATTTTGTTGAAATAAAACTAATAAAATAAGCGTAATTAATTTTACCACAATGATGTTATTTTTATCAATTCAGTATTTAAGTGAAATAGTTGTAATTGTGACAATTGCTGAATATTAAATTTATTATAACAAAAAGGCGAATTATTCAGCTTATCGGTAGGAAATAATTCGCAAATACCTGCATTTTTGCTTAAAAGAGTTGACCAAGACAACAATTTTTATTACAGTTTAAATGATTTAGTGTTTGTTAGTAAAGGAGCTCGGATGGCAGTGAAAAATCATGTTCACGACTTTGATGAGATTATTGTTTTAGATTTTGGGAGTCAGTATAACCAACTGATTACTCGCCGCTTGCGGGATTTTGGTATTTATTCGGAATTATTGCCGCACGACATTAGCATTGAAAAGATTAAGGAAATCAGCCCCAAGGGCATCATCTTTTCTGGCGGCCCTAACAGTATCTATGCTGAGGGTGCTTTGAAGGTTGATCCGGCAATCTTTGAATTGGGAATTCCAATTCTGGGAATTTGTTACGGTATGCAGCTGATGTCATATTATCTCAATGGCGAGGTCGAGCCGGCGGACAACTCTGAATACGGTCGCGCCGATATTCAGGTTGAGGACCAAAACAGCGTGCTGTTCAGTGATCTGCCGCAAAAAGAATATGTCTGGATGAGCCATGGCGACCTAGTTAAGCAGGCGCCGGAAGGCTTTACAACGGTTGCTTACAGCATAAACTGTCCCATTGCTGCCATTGCTAACGATAGCAAAAAGTTCTATGGCATTCAGTTCCACGCCGAAGTACGCAATACCCAGTATGGCTTGGACATCTTGCGTAACTTTGCTTTCAAGGTCTGTGGTGCGCATACCAACTGGACGATGGATGACTTCATCGGCCTGCAGGTTGCCGACATCAAAAAGACTCTCGGCGACAAAAAGGTTATCTTAGGCTTGTCTGGCGGCGTCGATTCGAGCGTCACGGCCACTCTTTTGCACAAGGCGATTGGCAATCAGCTGACCGCAATTTTTGTCGATCACGGGATGCTCCGCCAGAACGAGGGCAACGAAGTGATGGCAGCGCTAAAGCGTGACCTCGGCGTGAACATCATCCGGGTGAATGCACAAGACCGCTTTTTGAACAAGCTTGCCGGTGTTACTGATCCGGAACAAAAGCGTAAGATTATTGGCAAAGAATTCATTGAGGTCTTTAACGAAGAGGCGCAAAAGCTGCACAATGTGGACTTTTTGGCCCAGGGCACACTCTATACCGACGTGATCGAGAGTGGCACCAACACTGCCCAGACCATTAAGTCCCACCATAACGTTGGCGGCTTGCCTGAAGACATGCACTTCCAGCTAATCGAGCCGCTGCGCAAGCTCTTTAAGGATGAGGTGCGGGTTTTAGGCGAAAAGCTCGGCATTCCGCACGACCTGGTCTGGCGGCAGCCTTTCCCTGGTCCGGGACTCGGTATCCGGGTCCTTGGTGAAGTAACTGAAGACAAACTAGATTTAGTCCGCAAGAGCGATGCTATTTTGCGCGCTGAAATTAAAAATGCAGGTCTTGAAGAAGAAGTCTGGCAGTACTTCACAGTGCTACCCGGCATTAAGTCGGTCGGCGTGATGGGCGATGGCCGCACCTACGACTACACCATTGGTATCCGGGCTGTGACCTCGGTTGACGGCATGACCGCCGACTTTGCCCGTCTGCCCTGGGACGTCTTGCAAAAGGTCTCAACTCGTATCAATAACGAGGTGGACCACGTCAACCGCGTCGTCTACGACATAACCAGCAAGCCACCATCAACGATTGAGTGGGAATAAAAGAATGACAATCGATAGATCCGAAACCGTTGATTTTATCGCATTTGGCAGAGCACGCTTGGTGAGCTGGAAATAGGCAGCGTTCATGTCTGTAACCAAGAATCTTACTTCTTTTGGATTGGTGTAGCCTAAAAATAACTTGTTAATCGAGATGATTTACGCGTAGGCAAGACATCAATTAATTTACCTGTTTTGTCATCTCAAATAAAGCTATTTTATCTTCTATAAGAAAGTGTGCGAAGGAAATTCATCAACCATCAATACTCTGGGAAGACCCTTCTTAGATTGCTTTGGTAAATAGCTTTTAAAATCTTTCAATGTACGAATAACGGTGGTCAAAGATACCTGACAGCTTTTCGAAAAAAAGATAAAGATGTTTTTTCAACTCAGTAAAGAAGCAATTTTATATCTAACATGATCTGCGATTGAATGTTTGAATCGGACAAAATAACTTTGAGCAGTCTAATGGGTTCGTCAGTTTTTACAGGCATAGCGCTGATTTTTAGGCGCATAACCATTGGCATAAGATTGTATTGTTCAAAGCAGACAATAGTTTCCTTCTTCCCATTTTTTACTATAATTGCTTCCCAGTTTCCATCTAACGCAGTAGAACCACAACTTCTACAGGCACGCGGAGCAGGTGAGGGAATAGCATCGACGATCAACGTCTTTTCCTTTTGAAAGGCTTCGAAAGAGACCTCTGTAATCATCAAACCTTTATCCATTAATCTTAGCATTTTTTGATAGAATCATTCATATAGCATATCGTCCTCTCAGTTTGTTTATTTTGTGGTGATTTAATCGTACAAGAGAACGATATGTTTTTTAAAGTCTAAAGTAAAGATGGGACTGAAGAATCAATTTTAATCCGTCAGTCCCATAATTATAGAGTCAAAGTATTCGGTGAGAGGATTTTCTATTTATACTTTAATTGAAATTGTTTCCAATGATATAATTGTGTAAAACATTAAGGAGAGTATGAGATGGCAGGTTTTAAAAGCCGATTTATGACAATTTCGACTAGTCCTAGGTCTCCATATCGAATGATTCATTACCTAAATTTATTGCAAGAATTCGAAGGAAAACCATGGAATAAGGATACACAAAAAAAGTATTATGAGAGAATGGTTGAAAACCAAGAGGGAGATTTTGCAATTGGTCACTCGAAAAATCCTGATTTCTCAGCAAGAGACAAAATTACTCGGGCTCCAAAAGCTTTTGGTTTTGTAAAATTACATCCTACAATAGAGCTTACTGATAGTGCAAAAGCATTTCTAAATCCATATTTATCTACCGAAACGTTAATAAGGCAAGCTCTAAAATATCAATTACCGAGTCCAATCTTACCAGAGACTTCAGAAAATAAAGGATATTTTAATATTAAACCATTTCTTGAATTACTCAGATTAATAAGAAAGGTAGGGGCTCTTTCTAGAAATGAGTTCCGTGCTTTTGGTATAACGATGACTGATTATCGTTCTTTTGATGGAGTCGTAGAAGATATTTATAGGTATCGTCTTGCTGAGAAAAGTAGCAAATTTCCCAAAAGACAATTTTATGATTCGTACATGAAGAAGTACATATCAGATTTGTATATTGATAAAATCTCAGAGGGAGCCGTCGCAGTACGTGAATCTAGGACAAGCTCTTCTCATAAGTTCATAAAAACTAAAATGTCAAATATCAGAGACTACGCTGATGCATATCTACGATTTCTAATTGGCACTGAATTAGTCCTAGTAACTAAAAATAAACAAATTGTTATCTCTCAGGATAAATATGATGATGTTGACTATATTCTAGAAAACACCTCAAGAGATGCAATTGACTATACTCTTGAGGAGTATGAAAAAATCCTTTTTGAGCCTTCGCTTCCCTCATTACTCACTGATAATGTAGAGGTGCTAAACAAAAAAATTCTTGCAGTAAACGAGAATCTTATTGAACGTTCTTCAAACTTAACTGGAGATGATGGTTTAGATTTTATAGAAAAACGCGGTACCTCGATTGTTGATTTGAAAGCGGAACTATACGAGAAAGAGGAGAAACTTAAACAAATAGCTGTTGGAGAATATGCTGTCAAATTAAAACGATATGATCAAATTGAAATTGACGATATAATAGATACCTTTGAAGGAATTCGAAATAAAGAGTACTTTGACAATCCGCTATTTTTAGAGTGGAATACTTGGAGAGCGATAACCATGATAAATAATGGGGCTATCCACGGCGGATTTAAGACAAATACCCGCGGGGAACCTATTGGTACTGCTGGTGGGAACACAGCTGACATTGTAGGAAATTACGGAAAATTCAATATGATTTGTGAAGTCACAATGTCAGGTGGAAAAAGGCAATACGAGATGGAAAATGAGCCAATTGCCAGACACCTAGGTGAATTAAGAACAAAAACCTCAAAACCCACTTTTGGATTATTCATCGCCCCCAGGATTAACGACTCTCTAGTTGCAGAACTTTTCTATAAACATAAAATTCCCACAAGAATTTATAATGGAACGGTTGAGTTTATTCCATTTACGATTGAACAGTTCGTTGAGTTTTTCATTCATTCGGTTACACGCCCTCAGAGACTGAATGAATCTGACATAGAAAGTATTTATACTAAGACAATAGAATTTGCTAAACGTGCGGCAGATGAGGTGGATTGGCTTGAGCAGATTCACGAGTATGTTTTGTCGATATAGAAACCGAAGAGCCAAGTGAAGTTAACCCATAGAGTTGGACGTTAACATTATTTCATATTTGCTAAGGCCGTGTTCCGATATTCAATCGGGGTGCGGCCTTTTAGCGTGTGCCTGATTCTAGTTTGATTGTAGTATTTGATGCACTTTTCCATGGCCTCCTGCAGCACCTTCTTAGTAGGATAGGTATAGGTGTAGTAGTCTAGCTCAACCTTCATGATGTGAAAGAGACTCTCGCAGGCCGCATTGTCGTGGCAGGTGGCTCGCCGCGACATGCTTTAAAAAATGTGATGCTGCTTTAGGGTCTGGCAATATGCTTTGGACTGGTATTGAATGCCTTGGTCGCTGTGAATCGTCATGCGGTAAGGCAGTTTAGGCCGGCTGACCAAAACCTGTTTGAGTCCATCCAGCACATACTTGGTCTGTGGCCGCTGACTAATGGTGTAGCTGATGATTTCACCACTGTAAAGGTCTTTAAAAGGTGAGAAATATATCCGTTCACTCATGCTCTTATTGCCATAGCGAAATTCACTAATATCGGTGACTATCTTTTGATAGGGCCGATTCGTCTTAAACTTTTGGTGGAAGCGATTCTTGGCCTTCTTGCCTTGAGGACCCTTGGATGAATCATACTTGCCTGCACGCAGGTTGTATTTGCACGCCAGCAGACCTTGTTCTTTCATCAACCGGTAAACCCGTTTATGGTTTACCTTGAGACCATACTTGATTTTTAGCGTATCGGTCATGGGCAGGTAGCCAAAGCTGGGATTATGCCTTTTAACCACTTTAATTAGCGACAGTAAAGCCAGATCGCTGTACCTTTTTCGCCTGCTGCTCGGGTGATACTCATAGGTGCTCTTGGCTAAAAAGCTATAGTGCAATAGTTCTTGCAGTTGACAGTTATGCTCGTGCCTTAGCTCTTGGATGATGGTCCGTTCTTCTTGCGTTGAGCGTCTTTGCGCCGAGCTAAGGCCTCGACTTTTTTTAAGTAGTCGTTCTCAATGTGGAGCTGGCGATTTTCTAAGCGCAGCCGCTCTAATTCAGATAACTCGCTGCTGGTATACTTACCTGGTTTTTTAGGTGATTTATTCATCGGTGGTCGGCCTCGCTGGGCAAAGAGCGCAATTAAGTCCGCCTTCATGAAACATTTTTTTAAAGTGACAATTTTGAAGAAAATAACGGTATTTGTTTGGTCTAGTCATGTTTTATCCACTAGTTAAAGACTGAAGCCTAAATTGACCACGATAAGTTTGATGTGTGCTGAATTTTCATTTTTGTCAAAACTCTAGTATAAATTGTTTGATGTGATCCAGTACCAATTATTTGGGCCATAGAGCGGCTGCTGTAGCCACTATTAATCAAGTTAGTTCCTTTTGATTTTCGTTAGACGGCAACTTTAACCACAGTAAAACCCACTAGATTGATTTAGATTCAAGCTAGTGGGTTAACTTCAAAGTGATGGTGTCTCTTGGCTTTTTAGATTATTTTTCTCCAAGATAATTGGTGATAACTAGGTGGTTGGCCACAGACTTGAATCGATTTCTAATATTCACTGCATAAGATTTTCCATAACTATCATAAATAAAAGGTGAATACAATTCTCTTATCAATGGGGTTTCGCCGATAACTAACATAGCTTTAGCATCTAAATTTCGAAAGTCCTCTGCTAATTTTCTATGCTCCTCTTCCCCGAAATCACCGGTAAATGCTTCGTTACCATATTCGCTAAAAATTGTGTCATAAGGTGGGTCTAGGAAGATAAAATCGCTTGAAGTCGATTTTTTGAAGGCTTCTATATAATTTCCATTGAGTATAGTAGCGTTATTTAATAGTGAACTATGGTCTTCGTTTAACAATTTCGTATTAAAATTTGCATATCTTCCATAAGGTACGTTGTATTCTCCATTTTTATTGTAGCGAATCATGCCGCCATATGCAGTCTTATTGATGTAATAGTAAATAGTTCCATAAGAAAGGGTCTGTTTAGTCTTTTCGTTAAACATATCCCGAATCTGATAATAGACAGATTCGTTTTCATCATGAACACGTTCATATGGGTTATCAGCTTTAAGAAGCATAAATTTTTTTCGATTGTTTTCGTATTCTTCTTGCAAAGAATCGAGTTCCGACCGCATAGTTGGATAATTATCGCGAACCTCTGTATAGAATTTTATTAATGATGAATTGATATCATTTATGATTGCCTTCTCGGGTTCTAAATCAAAAAAAACAGAACCTCCACCGAAAAACGGTTCTATATAAGTGTCGAAATCTGGAAACAAATCTTTGAAATATTTAATTTCCCTCGATTTCCCTCCACGGTATTTTAGTATTGGTTTCATATCTACATCCCTCAGTTTATATCTATCGTGAACGAATATGAGAATCCGGATATTATTATATCACGGTTTTGGGTTTGCTAGTAGCACCCCTGCAGTAAATCAAATTTAGTCATTTCGCAATTAATACTCTCTAAAGTGCTTTTGTAGCTTTTAAGCGAGAAACGTATTTCAAGGCGACTCAAAGGGTAGTAATGCCAGCCTGTTGCAGTGCTTCCTTATTTAGAGTGGTGGTCACCATTGCTGCCACCCCATCATGCATGCACAAGTCGTTGGCTTTTTCAATGTATTCATATGCAGCTTGACCGCATTGGGCCTGGACTTTGCCATACTCAAAGGTATTCATATCAATATTGTCAAGGTCAATTAAGTTGAGTACGCCTGCGCGGTAATCACCTTCTGCAGGGGCATTAATCACATTAATCTTAATATCAGATTTGACAATCTTGCTGATGTTTTCCAGGATGCGCTTGTCACCAACCACTAAAACTTTGGCATTTTGGTGTATTTCTGGTTTACTTAGCGACTTAACTACTTCTTCGGGCCCAATTCCTGCGGGGTCACCCATAGTAATAACGATGTATTCTCTTTCCATAACTAATTCCTCCATTAATCAGGCAATTAAAAACTTGTCTGCTAGCTTTTGTGGTTGACCTACAAGAAATTTTTTAAAGCCCTGGTCGGTTACCACATAATCAACTTCATCAACAGCTAAAAAGTTAATAAAGCGTGATTTTTTGTATTTTGAGCTATCTGCTAGGATTACTCCCAGTGAAGCATTCTTAAAAGCGACTTCTTTTATTTTTGCCTTTGACTCTGATCCGGTTTGAAAATTTTTAAGTGAAAAAGTATCGCATCCAATAAAGGACAAATCGAAATTAAGCTTAGTTAGTTCAGTAACAGTGTTGACGCTATCCGATGAATTCGTTTTGGTGGACAGTTTTCCACCAACGAAGTAAACATTTTCTGCGCCGTCGTTTAACAGTTTTAATGCGATATTTAAGTCGATTGTGACCAACTTTAAGCCGGCAATATTTTTTAAATATTTGATCAGGCAGTGGGTGGTCGATCCGGCATCAAGAAAAATGGTCATATCCGCTTTGACAAAAGAAGCTGCATATTGAGCAATTTGATCTTTTTGCTCGATAAATTCACTCTTTTTGACTTTATACGGTTTATCCGTAACCGAAAGCGAGAGATCAATCGCTCCGCCAAAGGTTCGCTTGAGTAACCCGGCTTTTTCCATTTCAGACAGATCCTTTCGAATCGTAACTTCGGATACTTTCAACTTGTTTGCCAGATCCAAAACTTTGACCTGTTTCTGATCCTTAATAAGTTGATTGATGTAGTTGCGTCGTTCTTCACTATACATTTTCTTACCTTCGTTCATGAACAATTTCTAATATAGCACTGCTTTCGAAAAATTTCAATACTTTTCAATTAATTTTGTTTTATCTATTAAAAGCCGTTTATTTAGTTTCATTATCTTTTGAATTTTTTAACATGTTGATTGTTAGTTTAAATTAGTGAAAGTTCAAAATGAGTTTGAAAGTAAAGCCTTAGATTTAGTTAATTATACAGTTGATTTGGGGATTTGCTTAATAAGTCTTAGCAAAAAAGCCTTTGCTTAGAGCAAAGGCTTTTAAACTTAATATTAGTTACCGGTTAATTTGATCATAAATGACATTGGCCACATGTTTACCAGAATAGAAGGTGAATCCAGCTTCCGTTCCTGGCATATTTGGACCGTAGGTATCGCCAATCAGCATACCGGCAGCGTCATTGCCAGCGGCATATAAACCGCTAATTGGACGACCAGCTTGGTCTAAAACCTTGTGCTCCGTGTCTGTCTTCAAGCCACCCATCGTACAAAAAGCACCAATGCCAAGTTCAAAGGCATAGAATGGTCCCTGTTCAACTGGAATCATGAAATCAGCTTTCTTGCCAAAGTCAAGGTCTTGACCATCGTGGGACATTTGGTTGTAGTGATTAATCGTCTGTTCAAGATCTGGCAGATTAACTTTTTGAGCTAGTTCGGCGACTGAATCGGCCTTGGTAATGTATGGTGCATTTTCATCAAAGGCTTTTTGCATTTCTTCTTTCAGGTGCGGCAGTCTGGTATCGTGGTAATCCCAAGTTCCCATTTGCTTGTACAGGCCTTCATCGGCGAGGTGGTCAATGGTAGCTTGATCCATAATTGTGAAAACTTTACCTTGTGTAGTTAACGCATTTCCCGCTAGCGAGAAGTTATCAACAACTTCTTCGTTAACAAACCGGTGACCATTTTCGTTAACCCAAAGTAATGATTGTTGGTCAGCTGCACCGTTTAATTCGGAATAGCGGTAGATGTAGCCGGGTTTAGTGGGGTCTTTCAAGTAACCACCAAAAAGCATTGCCATATCCATTGCGTACTTTTGTGCACCAACTGCCCAAGCAAGTTTAAGACCGTCTCCGGTATTCTTTTCCGAGTTAACTGGGATGAGTTGGTGCTCATCGTAGTGAGTTTCGTTTTTGATCATCTCCTTGTTATTCAGATATCCACCGGTTGCTAGGACCACGGACTTAGTAGCAATTGTCTTAGTAGCGTGATTACCTAAATCTTCAAGCTCAACCCCTTCAACCTGGCCTTGATCGCTCAAGTTGATTTTAGTTACAGTGGTTGAGGTCAAAACGTCTGTGCCTTGCTCCTTAGCCTTAGGTTCCAAGACGTCATGAATAACCGACTTACCCAGTCCCTTAAATAAGTGCCAAGTCCGATAGCCGCTACCAAGAGGGGCAACATCCAAGTATTCAACTCCAAGATCGGCCAGCCACTTAATAATGCCGGCTGAAGCAGCAATGTATTCCTTCCAAACTTGTGTATCGGCCCGGTAGTGTGAATAATTCAGTTCTTCTTCCAGAGCCTCTTCTTTAGTCAGCTTAACATTATGCTGTTTTTGTAAATATGAATCAACCGCAAAAGCACCTTCAATATGTTCGCCACTTCCGCCAGTATTGTGGCCTTTTTCAACCACTAAAACGCTCAGCCCGCGATGGCTCGCCTGATATGCCGCCGCAAAACCTGCTGCGCCGCCGCCAACAATTACTACATCGTAATTTTCTTTAGATTGCATGTGAAACCTCCTACAAATCTTTATACCCAAAAGTATAACCGCTTACATCAAGAATGTGCTATAGTTAACTTAGTCGCCACTAGAACGTAGATGTACGGGTGAAAAGATGGATAATGAACAATTAAAGGTTTTTCTTGCAGTTGCTCAACAAGGCAGTTTTGGACGTGTAGCAGACCAGCGATACGTCACGCAAAGAGCAGTATCACGGCAAATCGCTCGACTAGAAAATGAACTGGGAATTAAGTTGTTTGAACGCACGAATAACCGGATTAGCTTGTCGGAGGCAGGAAAATATTTTGCCGGTCGCGTGCAGGATTATTTGAATAACTTTGATGCGACAGTCATAGAACTGAAAAAAATCGCCAAAGCCACCGGGAATACCCTTTCTATCGGCTATTTTTCGATTTTTGATGCCTTCATTATGGAAAAAGAAATTATCAATTACCAAACCCAAAAACTAAAACCGGAAATCGACTTTTCTACTACGGAAGAAAGCGTTGAACACCTGCTGGCTGATTTGGCCTTAAACAAACTAGATTGTGCATACATTAACCAATATGGTAGTTACGATATTCCCCAAGCAGAGCTCTATGACTTTGTGCCCGTTTATGCCAACGAAATGGTAATGGGAATTAGCAAACAAAATGTGCTAAGTAAGAAGCAATACCTGACTGAAAAGGACCTAGAAGGGCAGACTTTATTTTATTATAGTCATGAAAACTCTGATTTTATGCGTAAAACGTTTACCGCTACCTTACACAAGAATATGAATAATTACCAGATTATGCGGGTATCTTCCATTGAACAATTAATGACCAGTACAGCTTTGAACCAGGGGCTTGCCTATATTCCCAAGGGATTAATCAATCAGATAATGAGACGGGATCCTGAGATTGTCTATCGGCGCTTTCATTCACAGCAGAAGCAGCAATATGCAATGCAGCTAATTTATTTAAAAAATAATCAATCTAAAGCTTTGAAGAGTTTTGTAAGGTCAATTAAGAAACTGAAAATTTAAGTTAGTAAAAAACGATTTGCCTGAAAACAAATCGTTTTTTGGGTTTAGCTGGTGGTCCGCGCAAAATAACTGCGGTGGTAATACTTACGCTTCCGAAGTGCTGTTATTTTGGTGCTGAACATAGAGGTATACTGGCCAGCCGGTTAAGGTCAACAAGATGCCGGTAATTGCTAGCAGCGGCTGTGAAATAGAGGTACTGATAACGATAAAGAGTGCGCCGCAGATTGCCAAAATTGGCGGTAGCGGATACCAGGGGATTTTATAGGGCCGCAATAACTCTGGCTGCCGGCGGCGTAAGATGAAAACTCCGGCAAATAGGAGGATAGAAAAGATCCAGGAAACGTAGACCAACATGTTAGATAGCGAGTCAAAAGTGCCCGAAAAAATCATGATGGTGGCTATTCCGCACTCAAAGAGCATGCTGTTGGTAGGGACGATTGTTCTCAAGTTTAATTTGCCAAAAAAAGCAGCAGCGGGAAGCTTCTTTTCCCGGCCGAGGATGTAGGGCATCCTGGAACCTAGTAGCAGGTGACCGTTAATTGCACCAAAGACTGAGACAAGGATGCCGGCGGCAATCAAGCTACCACCAAGGTCGCCAAAGAGTTTTTGTGCGGTCAAGATAGCAGTAGTTTGGTTGCCCACTACTTGACTCCAAGGAATGATTTTGATGTAGCTCAAGTTAACCAAAGTATATAAAATAGTGACACCAAAGAGTCCCCAAATAATGGCCTGAGCTAGAGTTTTAGCGGGATTTTTGACTTCAGCTGCCAAATTGCCAATACTGAGCCAACCATCATAGGCAAAGAGCACGGCCAGTAGGGCTTGGCCAAAAGCTGCAGCCCCAGATACTGAGCTGATGTGCGGGGCGGGCGCGGCTGCTAAATGGTTAGGTCCACTATAGAAGAAGGCAAACACAATAATAGCTGCAATTGGTAGCAATTTGATGATCAAGGCCAGTTTTTGGACTTGCGAACTTAACTTGGATCCCATCCAGTTGATGAATAAGATCGTCAGCATGACGGCCAGTGCAACCACTGTTGTGGGGAGATTTTTGAAAGCGGAGATACCCTTAAGTTGGGTAGCGAAGACAATCGAAAGAGCCGCAATATTAGCGGGGTAATAAATAATAATCAGTGACCAGCCAAACAGGAAGGCGATTTTGGAGCCATAAATTGCTTCCAGGTACTTGACGGGACCACCATCTTCCGGAAAGACGGAGGCTAGTTCGGCAATACTAAGCCCAGCCATCAGCGTAACAAAGCCTGCAAGCGGCCAGACGAGGATACTGAGCCAAGCGTTGTGGGTTAAAGCAGAAACATTAGCAATTTTAAAAAAAGTACCGCCACCAATCATGGTGCCCATGACAGTTGCCAGTGCCGCAAAAAAGTTGAGTTGTCTTTTCATATGTTTTATTTCCTGTCTAAATAGTGAATGATAAACATAATTATAGGCGATAACCGGCAAAATAAAAAGATTAGCTGAAGTTAAATGTGATATTATTTGGGTAAAACAAAATGGCTAAACTTTCCTTCTACATAATAGTATAAAAGGAGAAAAAATGAACAAAGTTACAGTTATCGGCAGTATTAATCTCGATACAAATTTGCGTGTTAAACGGATGGTTAAACCAGGTGAAACGATTCACGCGCAGAAACACTATTCTGCAGCTGGCGGCAAGGGGGCTAATCAGGCCGTGGCGGCGGCTCGATCAGGCTGCCACGTTAACTTCATTGGTGCGGTGGGTAATGATGCACCGGGAAGGGAAATGTTGGCCCTACTTAAACAGGACAAGATCAATCTCGCAGGCATTGCAGTGGTTGACCAGGAATCAACGGGTCAAGCCTTCATTACCGTTGATGATGAAGGCCAAAATGCAATTACCATCTATGCGGGAGCTAACTTTGCCTTTGGCCGCCAAGCTATTGCTTCAAAGCAGGCGTTGATCGCAGGCAGTGATTTTGTTATTGCACAATTTGAGACGCCAGTGGAAGCAACGCTTGCCGCTTTTGAAATGGCGCGCCAGGCCGGAGTCAAAACGATCTTGAACCCTGCCCCAGCGATGTCCCAGATTCCTGCTGACCTGCTCCAGTTGACGGACCTGATTGTACCTAATGAAACTGAGGCGGCAACGATTACCAATGTTGAAGTAGTTGACGAAGCAAGCGCGCGTGAGGCAGCACATAAACTTCATGACTTGGGAGTGGCAGCAGTTATCATTACGATTGGTTCCCACGGGGCTTTTTATGACTATCAGGAGCAGAGCGGCTTGGTAGCGGCCTACCAGGTTAAGGCGGTGGATACAACTGCAGCGGGTGACACCTTTATTGGAGCAATGACTAGTATGCTCAAACCGGACTTTAGTAATTTTAAGGCAGCAATTAATTTTGCTAATCGGGCCTCTTCTTTGACGGTTCAGCGATACGGCGCTCAGCCAGCTATTCCTTACCTAAAGGAAATTGAGCAGGTCAAATAAACTTGGTCGCAGTGGCAGAATTGGTGGCCAACGCCTTAAATTATGATATCTTGCAGAAGTATTGAAATTTACTTTTAAAAATGGTAAAGTATTAGACGTTAATCGATTAATCTATGGCTTGCGATAAAGTCATGGCAAAGGAGTAATATACATGAAACAAGGCATTCACCCAGATACCCAACAAGTTGTCTTTATGGATTCCGCAACCGGCGCTAAGTTTGTTGCTGGTTCAACCATTAAGTCAGACGAAACAGTAGATTATGAAGGTCAGACTTATCCCCTAGTTCGGGTTGAAATCACTTCAGATTCGCATCCATTCTACACTGGCAAGCAGAAGTTTGCTCAGGCCGATGGTCGAATTGACAAGTTCAACAAGAAGTATGGTATGAACGAAAAGTAGTATCTTTGATCTGGTGGAAGCAGTCCCATTGGGGCTGCTTTTTTATGTAAAGCTGAACGGTTATACTAAATCTGAGGCTAGCATAGCAGCTGCTTTACCAAATTTATTTTTAGCTAGGAGAAAAATAGATGAAAATGCAACTGGCAGAAATTGCCAAGGCAATTAATGCAACATGCACAGGCAACGATCAGGCTGTTATTACCTCTGTTGCCTTTGACTCACGCAAGATTGAGGCTGGTGGTCTATTTGTTCCGCTCAAGGGAGAACGCGACGGGCACGACTTTGTAAGTAGTGCAATCAGTCAGGGAGCTAGTGCCAGTTTGTGGCAACAAGGTCACCCGAACAAGCCCAACGGGATTGCGCTACTTGAGGTGGAAGATCCCTTGCAGAGTATGCAAAAGCTGGCGCAGTATTACCTGGGCAAGGTAAACCCAACTGTTGTTGGAATTACCGGTTCAAATGGTAAAACCACCACTAAAGATATGACCGCGGCTGTCTTAGCCAAGCGCTTTAACGTGCACAAGACGGATGCAAATTTTAACAATGAGATTGGCGTTCCGATGACCATCTTGGGCATGAAACCCAATACTGAAATCCTGGTGCTTGAAATGGGGATGGACCATGCCGGGCAACTACACGAATTGAGTGAATTGACCCATCCTGATGTGACGGTGATTACGATGATTGGTGAAGCCCACATTGAATTTTTTGGTTCTCGCGCCAAAATTGCGGATGCCAAGCTGGAGATCACCGACTTTTTACAAGAAGATGGTGAACTCATCTATAACGGGGATGAACCACTTTTACGAGAACGTTCAGAGCAGCTCAATCAAGCAAAAGTTACCTTTGGTTTTGCCAAAGATGATACAGTTTATGCAACTGGCTTTAGTAGCTATAAGCATCATGCATCATTTACGGTGAATGGTTCCGATTGCAAGTTCACCATTCCGATGATTGGCCAGCACAACGTAGCGAATGCGCTCGCGGCTTTGTGCGTTGGCCGGCACTTTGGTGAAAGCAATGAAGAAATTGCGGCTGCCTTAGCCGGTTTTACTCCAACCGCCAATCGGATGGAATGGGAAAAAGGCGATGTGGGTGAAGACATCATGAGTGATGTGTATAACTCCAATCCGACGGCAGTGCGTGCGGTGTTAGCCAGTTTTGGACAAATTCAGGTGCCAGCAGGTAGCCGCCGGATAGCTGTTTTAGGTGATATGCTAGAACTTGGCCAAAAGTCAGCAGAATTGCACCGGAACCTGGCAGATTGCCTTGATCCTCAAGTGATTAACGAAGTATATTTATTTGGTTCAGAAATGAAGAATTTAGCCACTGCACTAAAGGATCGTTATGATCCAGAACATATGCATTACTACCTAGAAGACCAGATGCAGCACATGATTGCTGATCTAAAAAATGATATTAAGCCGCACGACATAGTTGTCCTTAAGGGATCACATGGCATGCACCTCGAAAAGGTAGTAGAGCGGCTTAGATAAGGAGAATTTAGTGAAATTTACGGAATTAGGATTAAATGATGAGCTATTGAAGGCCATTAAACGTTCAGGATTTGAGGAGGCAACGCCAATCCAGGAACAAACAATTCCCCTTGCCTTAGCGGGTAAGGATGTAATTGGACAGGCCCAGACGGGTACCGGTAAGACGGCCGCTTTTGCCCTGCCAATTTTACAAAACTTAGATAAGGATAAGAAGGTAATTCAAGCGTTAATTATTGAACCTACGCGTGAATTAGCCATCCAAACCCAGGAAGAACTCTTCCGTTTAGGCCGTGACGAACATGCTCGTGTGCAAGTTGTCTATGGTGGAGCTGATATCGGCCGGCAGATTCGGTCACTTAAAAATAATGTTCCAGCCATCTTAGTTGGGACCCCAGGCCGTTTGCTTGATCACTTGAAGCGGAAAACGGTCAACCTGGAAGACGTTTCTACGATCGTCTTAGACGAGGCTGATGAAATGCTTGACATGGGCTTTATTCAAGACATCGAAAGCATCTTAAGCTATGTGAAGAACCGGAAGCAGACATTGCTGTTTAGTGCGACAATGCCTAAGCCAATTTTAAATATTAGTGAAAAGTTCATGCATGATCCTGAGGTTGTGCAGGTTAAGGCCAAAGAGCTGACCGCCGACCTGATTGATCAGTATTACGTGCGCGCTAAAGATTCCGAAAAGTTTGACATTATGTGTCGCTTATTCGATGTTCAGAATCCTGACTTAGCCGTTATCTTTGTCCGGACTAAACGGCGAGTTGATGAAATCACGCGCGGCTTGCAGGCACGTGGCTACAATGCAGCTGGTATTCATGGCGATCTGTCGCAAGTGCGCCGGATTAGCGTGTTGAAGCGGTTCCGTGCAGGAAAATTAGATATCTTGGTAGCAACCGACGTTGCTGCTCGTGGTCTTGACATTTCAGGTGTAACCCACGTGTACAATTACGACATTCCGCAAGACCCAGATTCTTACGTTCACCGTATTGGTCGTACTGGTCGGGCAGGGCAAAATGGTAATTCGATTACCTTTGTTACGCCTGGTGAAATGAGCTATATGAAGACAATCGAAAGGTTGACTAAGAAAAAGATGATGCCGCTCACTCCACCAACGGATGACCAGGCTTTGCACGGTCAACTTAAGATTGCTAAAACCAAGATTGAAGACCTGATGAAGGAAGATCTTTCCAAGTACACTGATGATGCCAATGAATTGTTGGAAAACTATTCTGCTGTTGACCTTGCAGCTGCACTGTTGAAGAATTTGTCTAAGGATTCAGCTGATGTTGAGGTTAATATAAGTTCACAAAAACCATTGCCATCACGTGGCGGCAACGGCCGCCGCGGTGGTGGTAGAAGCCGGGGCAATTACGGTCATGGCGGCGGCCGGGGCCGCCGCGGTCGCGGTGGATATCGCGGCGGTGAGCGCGGTCATAATGATCATGGCCACAGTGGATATCGCGGTAATAACTCACACCGGTCAGGTGGGGGTCACAGCTTTGTGATTAAGAACAAAAAAGATTAATATTTTTACTAAAAAAGAGCTACATTAAGATGTAACTCTTTTTTTAGGCTATAATTTTTACAGTGAGGTGGAAAAATGATAGCTGGTGTAGGAATTGATGCAGTTGAAGTAGAACGGGTCGCAAAATTAGTAGCTAAAGGTGATAATTTTGCTCGCAAGGTGCTAACCCCCAATGAATTTGCCCAGTACCAAAAGATGCAAGGCAAGCGCAAAGTTGAGTATTTAGGCGGTCGCTTTTCGCTTAAGGAGTCCTTTTCTAAGGCGATGGGAACTGGCCTGGGTAAAGAAATTGGCTTGCAAGATATAGAAACATTATGGGATGATCTTGGTCATCCCGTGACTACTTCAAGTAAGTTTGCAGGGAAAATTTTCCCAAGTATTAGTCATGATAATCATGAAATAGTCACTTTAATTGTTTTGGAGAGGTAAGAATGGTGCCAGGAATACATCGCCCAGCCCTTGTACGTGTGGACTTAGCTGCGATAAGACATAATATTAAAGCAGAAAAAAGCCATTTAAAGCCAGGACAAAAGTTGTTTGCAGTTGTGAAAGCCAACGCCTATGGCCACGGTGCAGTGAGAGTTGCTCGTGAGGCGGTCAAGGCAGGTGCTAGTGGCTTTTGTGTGGCAATCTTGGATGAGGCACTGGAACTACGTAAAGCAGACATTACGCAGCCCATTTTAGTGTTGGGGGTAACGCCGCAAGCCTATGCAGGGCTAGCGGCAGCAGCAGATATTTCGTTAACGGTACCAACTTTAGCTTGGCTCAAGGCGGCCGACCAAGAATTAACAGCTGCCAATCTGCGCCTGAAAGTTCACTTAGCAGTTGATTCTGGCATGAATCGCATTGGTTTTAGTGAGGATGCAGACTTTCTTGCAGCTAACGACTTTTTGCAAGCTAATCCGCACTTTGATGTTGAAGGAATGTTTACCCACTTTGCTTCAGCTGACAGTAGTGATGATACTTACTTTAAGCAGCAAGTAGCCCGTTTTGATCACTTTAAGCACCTGCTTAAGTTAAAGCCGCAGTGGATTCATGTGGACAACACGGCCGCCAGTGTGTATGACAAGGGCGTAAAGAGCGATTTGGTGCGTTTCGGGATTGGCATCTATGGCCTTAATCCGTCTGCTAATCCGGCCAGTCCTGAACTGCCGATGAAAGTTAATCTAAAACCGGCCTTATCGCTTGAAAGCGAGCTCGTCCAGGTTCATACGGTAGTCAAAGGAGAAGGTGTGGGCTACGGCTCAACTTACCTGGCGGAGCGTGACCAAGTCATTGGGACGGTTCCGCTGGGCTATGCTGATGGCTTTATCCGTAAATTTCAGGGTTTTACCGTCAAGGTGGGCGACTGCTACTGTCCGATTGTTGGTCGTATTTGTATGGATCAATTGATGGTGCGCTTGCCCCATGCAATGCCAGTAGGTACGAAAGTGGTCTTGATTGCTAATGATCCAGCGGCACCAAACAGCATTAAAAAAGCGGCTGACTATGTTGATTCTATTCATTATGAAGTTGCCTGCCTGCTTTCTGACCGCCTGCCGCGGGAATATTATGAAGGTTTATAACGGCTATTAAATCGTGGCACAAGGTTGGCCGATGTGGACAACATTATGACTGCTGATTAAGCAATTTGGGAGTAATGGTTATGAAAAATAGTCAACCGACAGACAAAGAATATAAAAAATGTTGGCCGGAGAATTATATCGGGCAGATAGAATTAAACCTGAAAACAGGTCGATCCACGGAAAAATAATAGCTCAAAAAATAAATCAATTACCGATTCAAAATAAAACTGAAATTATTGAGCTAGAGCGGCAATTGGTGAAAAAAGCAGGTGAGAATCTTTATATTAATCCACCACTGTATGTAGATTATGGCCGCCACATAAGCTTAGGGGATAACTTTTATGCTAATCAAAATTGCACCTTTTTAGATGTAAATTTGATTACCTTTGGCGACAACATCTTGGTCGGTCCTAACGTGAGTTTTTATACTGCTGGTCACCCACTGGATGCTCAAGTTAGAAGCGCAGGGCTTGAATATAGTCTTCCGATAACAGTGGCGGATGACGTCTGGATAGGTGGTAGTGCAGTTATTCTGCCGGGAGTAACGATTGGTGCTAAGACTGTAGTGGGAGCAGGAGCAGTGGTTACTAAGAGCTTACCTGAAAATAGTCTGGCCGTTGGTAATCCAGCTAGGGTAATTCGCACGTTTTCTGCAGCAGATAGAGACTACTGGCTAAAGCAACGCAAAGCATATTTGGCTGATGACTAAGATTTACTCGGTATGCGCGAGGGGAAGTCATTAGATACTTGACTATAATTACTTGTGCAGATAACAAAAAAAGCATTGCTTCAATAGATAAGCAGTGCTTTTTGGTTGTGCGCCTTGAAGATAATTAATTATCTTCTGGTTCACTGAGATAAGTACCCGGATTTTCGTCGCTCATAATGGTCATGCCGGCCTGGAGGTCCTCAATTTCAGCCACCACATAACCCTTGTGTTCCAGCTTGCTGACGATTGTTTTCAAGGTCTCAAGTGATACGCCCGCCGGTAGGGTGAAGAGGATGCGCCGCACAAAGTTACTGTTTTCTGCTGAACTTGATCCATCCAAACTCATTGTCCCTGCAATGGCCGTGTACTTACTAATGACCTTGGCCATCTTGACCAAGTTACCGCGTGAGTTGTCAGTTAATACAGTCAGCACATAAGAACCGCTTTTTACGTTCCAGGCAGCTGATAACATGTCGAGCAGGCGTGAGTGAGTTAGAATCCCATAAAACTTGCCACTCTCATCTAGAACGGTAATATAAGGTAGGTCTTTGATTGTGAAGAAAACTTTAAAAAATGGTGAATTAACCTTGATGGTTTTAGTAGCATTCTTCAACAAGTAAGTGACCGGTAGGCTCATATCCTTACCTTGGGACTTATGGCGATAGATGTGCATTTTGTAGATATTACCACGGAAAATGGTACCGGTATCGTCCAAAATTGGCACACAGCGGTAGCCCGAATCTTCTAAAATTGCTAATGCTTCTTCAAGCGTAGCGTGTTCGTTAACCGTTGTTAAGTAATCCTTTTTAATAACTAAAGATTTGATCAGCATGAGACTGCCTCCATTGCAAAAAATAATTCAAGTGATTATACCATAGTGTGCATTATGATTAAAGTTAAATTAAAGCCAAAATGTCAATTAACTAGAGTGTAGCACTAGTAGGGCATTTTAAAAAGTCTTTTTAAGTAGTGCAATCAAAGTGTAATAGTCTGGTGCAATTGAACTGGCCTGAATGTGCTATCATTAATACGACTAAAATAAGGGGAAATTTGATGAAAATAGTAGCAGGCCTGGGCAATCCAGGTAAAAAGAACGATGGTACCAAGCACAATACTGGTTTTATGGCGCTAGATCGGTATCTAACAGAAAATGGCATCCAGCTGGATCGCGAAAAGTTCACAGGTAAGTATTGTAAACAAGTGATTAACGGCACCCCCGTCATTCTGCTTGAGCCATTAACTTATATGAATGAATCGGGGCGTGCTGTTGCCCAATTTGCGCGTTTTTTCAAAGTTGCACCGCAGGATATCCTGATCATCCATGATGATATGGACATGCCACTAGGCAAAATTCGCATTCGAGCCAATGGCAAATCCGGTGGTCATAATGGGATCAAAAGTATTATCCGTGACTTAGGCTCAAGTGACTTTAACCGCCTTAAAATCGGTATTCGTCACCCCGATAATGCTAGTGCAGCAGCGGTTGTTTCCTGGGTTCTTTCCCGCTTCGACCAGGACCAGCAAAAGCTGATGGACGCGGCCTTTGATACTGCCAGCAACGTAATTGGTGACTTTATTGCCGGAAAAAGTAGCCAAGATTTGATGAATCAATACAATTAAAATGCGTTTAACCAAGCTGATTGCTAAAGACCGTGACCTGGCCAGTTTCATTGCCAAGACGGTCAAAGTTGAAAACTCGTTAATCACGGGCGCCAATGCCGGTGCTTTTAGTCTGCTCTTAAAACAAATAGTGACTACACTTGACCGTCCACTGATCTTAATTGAAGAAAATGAAAATAAGGCTCAAAAACTTTTCAGTGAATTAGTTGCAGTGATGCCAGTTGGCAGTGTACAGCTCTTTCCGGTAGACACAACAATTGCCACGCAGACCGCGGTCAGTTCGCCGGATGAATTAAGCAGCCGCATTCAAGCACTCAACTTTTTGTTAAGTCAGCGGCAGGGGATTGTGGTGACGGTACCGCAAGGCTTGCAGTACAAGTTATCGCAACCTGAAGACTATGCAGCTACTAAACGTGCGTTAAAGCCGGGAGCTGAATATGTTTTAGCTGAGCTGGCCAGCTGGCTAGTTGGTGCGGGTTACCAACGGGAAAATTTGGTGGCCAAACCGGGCGAATTTGCGTTGCGGGGGGATATTTTAGATATTTACCCATTAGACCGTGAAAATCCGGTCAGAATTGAATTTTTTGGCGATGAGGTTGATACGGTTAAGGAGTTTGACCTAGCCAGTCAGCGTAGCCAAAAAGAACTAGACCAAGTTGTGGTGTCAGCGGCTCAAGACCGGATTTTTCAGGAGAGCGACTTCAAGCGCGCGGCGGCGGCAATTACGCAGGCGATGGCAGCGGCCCCGGCTCCAGCCAAAGCAGTCCAAGAGCATTTTGCCCAAGTTGTCGATGACTTGCAAAACGCAACGCTGCCGCAAAATTATGCTTTTTTAGTTGACTACCTAATTGCGCAACCGAGTACTCTACTCGATTATTTGGGGCAAGACGGTTTGGTTATGCTTGATGACTGGCCACTAATCGATCAAGCGGTGCAGACGGTTGACCAACAGAATGCTGGCTTTGTTGATGATGAACTCAAAACGGGTGCAATGCTTCCAGGGCAGGAACTGCGGACGAACTTTTCGCAAACTTGGTCTGGTGATCAGCACCATCATATTTACTTTTCACTTTTTCAGCGGAGTATTGGTCGGATTCGGTTGGGGCAGTTATTTGACTGGCCGACGCGGCAGCCCGAACAATTCTTTAGTCAGCTGCCTTTGTTGAAGACAGAACTGGCTTCTTACCAAAAGAAGGGGCAGACCGTCATCTTGCAGGCTGATAATGCCAAAAGAGCAAGACAAATTAACCAGACTTTGACGGAATTTGGATTAGAAGTGCCAATAGTTGAGCCAGATCAACTGACTGAAGGCCAAACGCAGATTATGGTTGGTGCTTTTGCCAGCGGCTTTACCCTACCTAATAACAACTTAGTCTACTTGACTGAACACGAATTATTTAATAAAACTACCCACCATACTCGCAGGATTAAAACGCTGGAAAATGCCCAACGGTTGCGCAGTTACACGGAACTCAAGCCTGGCGACTATGTTGTCCATGTGAATCATGGTATTGGTCGCTTTGAAGGGATTAAAACACTAGAAAATAACGGCCTTAAGCGCGATTATATTACCATCACTTACCAGCATGGTGACCAGCTGTTTGTACCAGCTGACCAGTTGAAGCTGGTGCAAAAGTATGTGGCCTCAGAGGGGAAGCGACCACACGTTAACAAGTTGGGTGGCAGCGAGTGGGCCAAAACCAAACATAAGGTACAATCCAAGGTCGAAGATATTGCTGATGACCTGATTGATTTGTATGCCAAGCGTGAAGCAGAAAAGGGTTACGCCTATGCTGCAGATGATGAATTGCAGCACCAGTTTGAAGACGCCTTCCCTTATGTAGAAACTCCTGACCAGTTGCGGTCAATCGCTGAAGTTAAGCACGATATGGAACAAGCGCGGCCGATGGATCGCTTACTGGTTGGGGATGTTGGCTTTGGTAAAACTGAGGTAGCTTTGCGCGCTGCCTTCAAGGCAATCGAGGCTGGCAAGCAAGTTGCTTTTTTGGTGCCAACGACCATTTTAGCCCAGCAGCATTATGAAACAATTGTGGACAGGTTCAAAAATTTTCCGGTTAACTATGCAGTTTTGTCACGCTTTCAAACGACCGCCGAAGCTAAAGAAATTGTTCATAGGCTGGAGCTTGGTGAGCTTGATCTGGTGGTTGGAACTCACCGCCTCTTGTCTAAGGATGTTCAGTTCAAGGACTTGGGACTGTTAATTGTTGATGAAGAGCAGCGCTTTGGCGTTAAACATAAAGAGCGACTAAAAGAGCTCAAGGCTAATATCGACGTCTTAACTCTAACGGCAACGCCAATTCCGCGGACGTTACACATGTCAATGGTCGGCGTGCGCGACTTGTCGGTAATGGAGACGCCGCCAGCGAATCGCTATCCCATTCAGACTTATGTAATGGAACAGCTTCCCAGCGTCATCAAGGATGCCTGCTTGCGGGAGATGAAACGCGCTGGTCAGGTCTTTTACTTGCACAACCGGATTGGTGATATTGATGATGTAGTTACTGAATTGCAAAAGCTACTGCCTACTGCCCGCATTGCCAGCCTCCATGGCCGGATGAGTAAGAATCAGATGGAAGACATTCTTTACCGGTTTTTAAACCGAGAATTTGACGTCTTAGTAACAACAGCCATCATTGAAACGGGCATTGACATGCCGAACGTTAATACGATGATTGTTGAAAATGCTGACCACTACGGCCTAAGTCAATTATATCAGCTACGCGGCCGGATTGGCCGAAGTGCGCGTTTGGCTTATGCATACTTCCTCTATCAACCTAATAAAGTTTTAACTGAAGTAGGCGAAAAGCGCCTGGAAGCAATCCGGGACTTTACCGAACTGGGTTCAGGCTTCAAGATTGCCATGCGCGATTTATCAATTCGCGGTGCTGGTAACATGCTCGGCGCTCAACAACACGGCTTCATCGATAGTGTTGGCTATGACCTCTACTCTCAAATGCTCGCTGATGCCATTAAAGACCGTCAGGGTAAGCCCAGACGGGCAAAGAGTAATGCTGAAATTGACTTGGGCCTTGAAGCCTATATTCCCAACAGCTACATTGCTGACCAAGAAGAAAAGATTGAATTTTACAAGAAAATTAAGGCAGCAGGGGTAGATGAAATTGCCCAAATTCAGGATGAATTGATTGACCGCTTTGGTGATTATCCTAAGCCCGTGGAAAACTTACTAGCTATTTCTCAGGTCAAGGCTGCTGCGGATTTAGCTCAGGTTCTGACCATGGTGAGGGCAAAGCAGCAAGTCAAAGTGGAGTTTCAAGTACAGGCATCCACGGAATTGACCGGACCAAATATTTTTAAGGCATTGGAACATGTCTCGTTCAAAACTAAAATCAATTTAACGCCGCAAAAGCGGTTAGTGGTATTGTTAGAATTACCAGCCGGACTGCAGACACGTAGCTTATTCAATGAATTGATGACCTTCATGACTGCAGTGACGGCCATTATTCAAAGATAATTAAAGAGGTAAAAAATGAGAATCGATAAATTTTTAAAAGTATCACGTTTAGTTAAACGCCGGCCAATCGCTAAAGAAATGGCTGATCAGGGCCGCATTAAGGTGAACGATCGGGTAGTTAAGTCCAGTTATGAAATCAAGGTGGGCGATGTGATTGAGGTTGGCTATGGCTCTCGGCAAGTTAAGGCCAGAGTTTGTGAAGTGCGTGAAACCACCAAAAAGGCCGAGGCCAGTGAATTATATGAATTAATTGACTAATTTCGGGATAGGTAATGACTTTTAGAAAGTCCATTGTTATAATAAATCCAGTATTGTTTTAGTAAATAGAGGGTAAAAATCATGAAAGGACCACGTATCTATAACTCGCTTAGCCCCGAAGAACGGATGACGCGTTTAAGAAATAAAAAAGAAAAACGAGCCAAAGAAGTACACCGGGTTCGGCGTAATCGTATTATCGCGGGTTTTACGCTTTTGTTTATTTTTTTAGGTTGCCAAATTGTCTTTGCACAACGGCAGACCAACCAGATTAATGAGCAAGTACAGGCTTCTAAACAGTCACTCAAGCAGATTAACGACCAAAAACGCACTTTGTCCGCTAAGCGTGATGACCTTAAAGATCCAGATTATGTTGCCAAGTTAGTGCGCTCTAAGTTCTTATATTCCAAGCCTAACGAGGTGGTCTATAATCTACCCGAGGGAAAAACTAACAATTAATGAGATATCAAGTTGGACAACGTCTTACTGGCGTCGTGAACAATGTTAGTGATTTGGGTGTTTTTTTAACGTTAGCCCATAATAAATCTGGCTTGATTCACTATAGTGACTTTGGTGATAATTGGCACCGTGAGCGCCGTCGATATCAAGTTGGTCAGACCTTGCGCGTGGTGGTAAGCCAGATTAATCGCGGCAAAATAGGCTTGTCGAGAATGCGGGTCAATGATCCGGCTCTAATCGATCCGACTAACCGGTTTACGCAGATAACTGCGGTGAACTTTTTGCCGACGTTATCTCAGACGGTAGAGAGCGCTCAAGTTGAAATTAAAAAACTAGAACAAGAACTGACTAAATATGCAAATTGAAGGTTTTTTTAAAGGCAGTGCAATCCCCCTATCAGATAAAACGCTGGTAGTTGCGACCAGTGGTGGTCCTGATTCAATGGCCTTACTTGACCTGCTCAATCAGCTAAAGCAAAAGTATCATTTTCAGCTGCTGGCCGCCCATTTCGACCATCAATTGAGACCGACTTCGCACTGCGAAAGCGCGACGCTGGCTAAGTATAGCCAGGATAAAGGAATCAAAGTTGTAGATGGCATCTGGCCCCAGCGCTTGCACCCAGATTCTGGACTTGAAGCAGCGGCTCGGCTGGCCCGCTATCAGTTTTTAGACCAGGTAATGGAGCAAAATGGTGGCGATTATTTGTTGACTGCACACCATCTCGACGACCTGGTTGAGAATATTTTGCTGAAGTTCATTCGCTCAGGTAATCCTAGTGAAATGAACAGTCTTAAAGCCGTTGGCAGAATGCATGGCAAGCTATTGTTGCGGCCGCTTTTGACGGTTACTAAGACTGATCTGCTGAATTACGACCGGGAGAATAAGATTCCCTTTGTTGAAGATGAGTCTAATCAAGAAGATGACACGCAGCGCAATCGACTGCGCCATCATATTATTCCATTACTAAAGCAGGAAAATCCTCAGCTCACGCAGAGTGCCTTGCGCTTCAGCAAGCAGGTTGATTTAATGACCAGCCAAGTTGCACAGTCTTATGCCTCTTTGCCTCAGCCTACAAGTTTTCTGGCGGTGGCGTTGCGATTGCCTCAAAGCGCGTTAGCGCATTTATCAGCTGACCAGCAAACCGAATACTGGCAGTACTTTATTTGGCAGAACTGGCACCGCCGAGTCAATGACCATTTAACTGGGTTTGAGCTGTTAACTTATCAGGGGTACTTTTACCTGCTTAAACAACGGCCAACCTTCACGATTGCGCCGGCTGCAATTGAATTAGGGCACGAATTCTCCTATGGCCCGCGCCGTTTCATCCTTGTTAAGCAGGCCCGCGTAGGCGGCCACTTGCTGGGCCAGTTTGTTGCCCCGCGTGCGGCGGCTTTCAAGGTTGGTCCGCTAGAACAGGGACAAAGACTACTGTTAAAGAATGGCAAGCATGTCAAAAGCAAAAAGAAGTTCGCTCAAGCTGGGATACCCAACGCTTTGCGACCATACTGTTTGGCGATTTATGCCGACCAGCAAGTAGTCTTTGTGGAAGAGACATATCGTAATCAGCAGGCCGCTGCCGGTTTAGCAGAATATTACCTATATGTTGAGAATTAATAAGAAAATCTAAAATGTTAGAGCAAAGGTAGAATTTGTGATAGACTTTTATTCGTATATCCTTTAGAGACTTTGCGGAGGTTTTTTATGAAGAATAACCGGAATCGGCTGTTTTCAAATGGCTTATTCTATATAGTTGTTTTCCTTGTCTTAATTGGCGGAATCAACTGGGCACTCGGCGGAAATGATAATTCTGGCCGCAGCGAGAATATTAGCTACTCAGAATTTGTGAAAGATTTGCGCCAAGGCAAAGTTAAGAATTTCAATGTTCAGCCTGCCAATGGCATTTATACTGTGTCAGGTAGCTATCGCCAGGCACAAGAAAGTCAAAGTAAGTCAAAGAATAGTTTTGACTTCTTTGGTGGTAAGACACAATCTAAGGTAGAACGTTTTTCAACTACAATGCTGCAAAATGATGCGAGTGTGTCTGATGTACAGGGTTTAGCTGAAAAAAGCGATACTAAGATGACCACTCAAGGAGAGTCGCAGTCGGGCAACTGGATTTCAACCGTGGTACTGCTTATTCCGACCGTGCTCTTTATCGTCATGCTCTGGATGATGATTAGCCAGAGCAGTGGCGGTGGTCGCGGTGGTAATGGCGGCGGCATTATGAATTTTGGCCGTTCGCATGTGAAGCCAGAAGATCCTAAGAAGAACAAGGTTCGTTTCTCGGATGTTGCTGGTGAAGAAGAAGAAAAGCAGGAGTTAGTCGAAGTTGTCGAGTTTTTAAAGAATCCGGCCAAGTTTACTAAGCTCGGGGCTAAGATTCCATCCGGGGTTCTACTTGAAGGCCCTCCAGGAACTGGTAAGACATTGCTTGCGCGTGCTGTTGCAGGTGAAGCTAATGTACCGTTCTTCTCAATTTCAGGTTCCGATTTCGTTGAAATGTTCGTCGGTGTTGGTGCCAGCCGTGTGCGTGACCTGTTTACTAATGCCAAAAAGAGTGCACCAAGTATTATCTTTATTGATGAAATCGATGCAATTGGTCGGCGTCGGGGTGGTAATGCCGCTGGTGGCGGTAATGATGAACGTGAGCAAACTCTGAACCAATTACTGGTTGAAATGGATGGTTTCCAAGGTAACGAAGGTGTAATCGTCATTGCAGCTACCAACCGTTCTGATGTTCTAGATCCAGCTTTACTGCGTCCAGGTCGCTTTGATCGAAAGGTCTTAGTTGGTAGTCCAGATGTTCGGGGACGGGAAGCGATTTTACGGGTCCATGCCAAAAATATGCCGTTGGCGGCTGACGTTGATCTAAAAGAAATTGCCCGTCAGACTCCAGGATTTGTTGGAGCTGACCTAGCTAACTTGTTGAACGAGGCGGCTTTGCTAGCAGCCCGGCGTGATGGATCGAAGATTGCAGCTGCTGACCTAGACGAGGCTGAAGATCGGGTAATCGCTGGTCCAGCCAAGAAGAACAGCTTGATTTCAAAGAAGGAAAGGCGCCGGGTCGCCTTCCACGAAGCAGGTCACTCGATCTGTGGGTTGGTACTAAGCGATTCACGGACTGTTCGCAAGGTGACAATTGTGCCTCACGGGCGTACTGGTGGCTACAACTTAATGTTGCCTAAAGATGACGAATTTTTGTTAACTAAAAAGCAGTTAATGGAACAAATTGTCGGTCTGATGGGTGGCCGCGCCGGTGAAGAAGTAGTGGTTGGCGACCAGTCAACTGGTGCTTCTAACGACTTTGAGCAGGCAACGCAGATTGCTCATAGCATGGTAGTAAATTATGGTATGACTGATTCCTTGGGCATGGTTGAACTCGAAAAAGAGGGTGAGTCCAATCCTTATGGCTTTAAGCCATACAGTGAGGCAACTGCCGCGAAGATTGACGAAGCCGTTAAAAAATTGCTTGACGAGGCCCACACCAAGGCCGTTGAAATTGTTGAAAATAATCGTGAAAAACATCAGATTATCGCAGAAGCCTTGCTGAAGTATGAAACTCTAGATGAAAAGCAGATTATGTCGCTATACCAAACTGGTAAGATGCCAGAAAAAGCAGAGCAAGAATATCCAAGTGAGTCTAAAGCTTCAACTTATGAAGAGGCTAAGGCAGCTGCTGAGAAGAAAGCTACTACAGCAAATTCTGTAGAAGCACAAGAACTTAGAGATCAGGATGCGGCTACTGCTGAAAAGGCTGAAACACCTTTAGAGAAGAATCTAAAGACCGAAGAAAATAATCCGGAAAATCCAGAAAAACCTGCACGTCCTCACAGATCTGCAAATAGCTCTTCCGGCAAAACCACTTCTGCTCAGTCTGATGCTAAGCACAGTGAAACAGAATCTGATTCTAACCAAGATGACGATCAGTAAATTTAATAATGAATAGGGCCTAACCAGGCTCTATTTTTTTAGGAGAATAAGATGAGTGATTATTTAATTAAGGCCATTGATCAAAGTAAAAATTTGCGGCTATTAACAATTGTAGCCCCAGAGCTTGTCCAAGAAGCACAGACTAGACATGATACTTGGTCTGCTTCCTCGGCCGTGCTCGGCCGGACGCTGCTGGCAGGTGTGCTACTGGCGGGTGCTGAATTAACTGACCAAGAGGAGTTAACTGTACGTCTGCTTGGTGACGGTCCGGTGGGGCCGACTGTGGTAACGGCGCAGTCTGATTTAGCAGTTAAGGGCTACGTAAAAAATCCTCATATTGCCTTACCAGCAAAAGCAAACGGCCATATTGATGTAAAAACGGCAGTCGGTAAGGGGTGGCTCGAGGTAACTAAAGATCTTGGCCTGAAAGAGCCATATACGGGGCAAGTCCCGATTATTTCAGGCGAAATTGCAGAAGATGTGGCTTACTACTTGACTAAGTCTGAACAGATTCCATCAGCGGTGGGATTGTCAGTCTTTGTTAATCCTAATAATACGATTGGTGCAGCCGGTGGCTTTATGTTACAGGCTCTGCCGGGAGCTAGCGACAGTTTGATTACTAAGACAATTGAACGGATTAACGAGTTGCCGGTTCTTTCGACTTCTTTTTTGGATGGAATGACTCCCGAACAGCTAGCAGTCAAAATCTTGGGGACAGATTGCAAGATTTTAGCTAAGGAATCGGTTGCTTATCAGTGTGATTGTTCCAAAGAAAAGTATGGTAAAATCTTAGCAACAATCAAAACGCAGCAACTGGAAGAGATGATCAAAGAAGATCATGGTGCTGAACTAACCTGCAACTTTTGTGGAAAGAAGTACAACTTTTCTGAACAAGAGCTCGCAACTATCTTGACTAACCGGTCTAGCAACTAGGCTAAGTGGCTGATATCAATAAGGAAGGATAATGAACTTGGGTTAGACACCTTAATTAGCTCGGTTAATGAGCTGACCAGTAAAACCCCAGGTGATTTCAAAACCAAAATTTCATGCGTTGAGGAACAAAAGATTCTTTTTTTACGGGCAATTGTGATGCAACCAGAGGTCTTACTGCTAGAAGAAATCACGAGTAACTTGGATGAAAAATCAATTGACCAGCTTTACAAGATGATTGTCAAGTATTTGCCACAAACAACTGTTATCAGCATTGTGCACCGAACGGCTGAACTCCAGTATTAGGATGAGGTCGTTCGCCTGCCAGAAAACATGTAGCAGAGCTTTTTAGCCCCAAGGTCAGGTGGGCGGCAACAACCAACTTTGCTATAATTAGGAAGTTGAATTAGTAAATAAGGAGTGTAATTAATGCTAAATGTGTATATTGTGCGTCATGGTCAGACTGATACCAATAAGACCGATGCGATTAATGGTTCAGGAACCAACTTGCCCTTAAATCAAACCGGAATTAAGCAGGCTGAGACTTTACGTGACAGTTTTGATACTAGTAAGATTGACCATGTATATGCAAGTCCGCTGGCGCGCGCCCAGGAGACCGCTGAAATAGTTGACCAAGGCAGGCACCAGATTATCTTTGATGATCGTTTGAAAGAAATGGATTATGGTAACTGGGACGGTAAATCGATTGCCGAAATTAACGCCAATTATCCTCAGGTTTTTGATGAACTGGGCTATTTTACTGAAAATTATAGTGAATATTCCACTGGCGAAAGCTATGAACACCTAGGTGCACGCTTGCAAGACTTCTGGCAAGACCTTGTGCAAAAGCATGTGGATGAGTCTGTGATGCTTGTTTTTCATGGGACAGCTTCACGGGCATTGGTTCAAAAAATTCTGCAGGTACCAAGCATTGCGGCCATTGGTGAAGTGCAAAATGCTGGCGTAATCCATCTGGCAGTTGACGATTCTAGCAAGAAGGCCTTTTTGCGCTACTATAATCGGATCGCTCCTGGCAAATTTTTGCTTGAAAAGTAATTTGATCTACTTGGTAGCTTGATATTTTGCTTATCTGGTCCCTTTTGTTATGATATTAAAGGAATGAGAGGATGATTTGGTGGATAATAGCTGGAAGATTCGCGATATAACCATACCTAACCGAGTTGTTGTGGCCCCGATGGCTGGGGTGTCAAACTCGGCTTTTCGGTTAATTTGCAAAGAATTTGGTGCTGGGTTGGTAGTGTGCGAAATGATTTCCGATCATGGAATTATTTATCGCAATAAGAAGACAATGTCAATGATGAAAGTTGATCCGCGTGAGCACCCAATGAGTATTCAGATTTTTGGCGGATCAGAAGAAACGCTGCTAGAAGCAGCGCAGTACATCGACCAGCACACGGCAGCTGATATTATTGATATCAATCTGGGCTGTCCAGTTCCGAAAATCACTAAGACGGATGCTGGCTCTAAGTGGTTGCTTGATGCCAATAAGATCTACCAGATGGTGCACAAGGTTGTACAAAATGTGTCTAAGCCAGTTTCCGTAAAAATGCGGATAGGTTGGGATCGTAAACATATCTTTGCCGTCGAAAATGCCTTAGCTGTTCAAGAGGCGGGAGCAGCGATGATTGCAATGCATGGCAGAACGCGCAAGCAGATGTATCAGGGAGTAGCAGATTGGGAAACACTGCATGATGTTGCTCAGGTGCTTGACGTGCCGTTTGTGGCTAATGGTGATGTGGCTACGCCTGAACTGGCTGAAAAAGCCCTGAAGGAAATCGGCTGCACTGCTGTTATGGTCGGACGCGCCGCTTTAGGTAACCCGTGGATTTTAAAAGATATGGTGCACTACCTGGAAACTGGTGAAAAGTTACCACCGCAGAGCGTGCGTGAGCGGGTTGCAACTGCTGAACACCAGCTACGCGGCCTAGTTGAACTGAAGGGCGAAAAAATCGCCGTGCCAGAATTTCGGCAACAAGCGGCCTATTACTTAAAGGGAATTCCCCGCTCGGCGCGGACCCGTGCTAAAATAAACGAAGTTTGGACTGCACAAGAAGTATATGATTTGCTGGATAACTTTGTTGAAGATCATGAAAAAAGGCAGGCTCAGCGCGCTGCTAGAACAGAAGCAAAAGTATAATGGAGGAAAAATAAGTGGCTAAAAATGAAATGAACGACCAATTGATTGTTCGTCGCCAAAAAATGGAAGAGCTGCGGGAAAAGGGCATTGAACCTTTTGGCATGAGGAAGTTTGACCGGCAAGACCTAGCGCGTACCTTGAATGAAAAATATCTTGGTGAAGACAAGGATGAGTTGAACGCGGCATTGCCTAAAACCAAGATTGCCGGCAGAATGCTGGCAAAAAGGGGCAAGGGTAAGGTCGGTTTTGCTGATCTTTATGACCGTACAGGCAAAGTGCAGATTTATGTGCGTAAGGATATGGTTGGCGAAGAAAACTATCAGATTTTCAAAAAAGCTGATATCGGTGACTTCTTGGGTATTGAAGGCGAAGTCATGAAGACAGACACGGGTGAATTGACGCTTCGTGCGCAACACATTACCTTCTTGTCGAAGGCCTTGCGGCCCCTGCCAGATAAGTATCATGGCCTGAAAGATGTCGAGCAGATCTACCGTCAACGTTATCTTGATCTGATTTCTAACCGGGCTAGTTACGAGCGCTTTGTTCATCGGACCAAGATTATTCAGGCAATCAGGGACTTCCTGAATGATAAAGATTTCTTGGAAGTTGAAACCCCTGTTTTGCATAATATTCCAGGCGGGGCTGAAGCTCGTCCCTTTATTTCCCATCACAATGCTCTAGACATTGACCTTTACATGAGAATTGCCCTTGAGCTGCCACTTAAGCGGCTAATTGTAGGTGATATGGAACGGGTTTACGAGATTGGCCGGGTCTTCAGAAATGAAGGACTAGATACCCACCATAACCCAGAATTCACCGAGTTGGAAACTTATGCTGCATACTGGGACTTCCACGACGTGATGGATGAGGCCGAGGGAATCATCCGCGCTGCCGCCAGCGTTGTTACTGACGATGGTAAGGTTACTTACCAGGGAACTGAGATTGACCTAGGTAAGCCGTTTAGGCGCGTGCATATGGTCGACCTCATTAAGGAAAAGACGGGTGTTGATTTCTGGCAGCAGATGAGTCTGGAAGAGGCAACACAAGTAGCCCGCGATCATAAGATTCAGGTTGAAAGTTTTTGGAACGTAGGCCACATCATTGATGCCTTCTTTGAGAAGTATTGTGAAGAAACAATCGTTGACCCGACCTTTGTCTACGGTCACCCAGTAGAGATTTCTCCGCTAGCGAAGAAGAACGCTGATGATCCTCGCTTCACTGATCGCTTTGAGATCTACATCATGGGTGAAGAGTATGGCAATGCCTTCTCTGAGCTCAATGATCCAGACGATCAACGTGAGCGTTTCGAGGCACAGATGGTTGAGCGTGAAGCTGGAAATGATGAAGCAGATATGATTGATGAGGACTATCTGCGGGCTATGGAATATGGTATGCCACCAACTGGCGGCCTTGGAATTGGGATCGACCGTCTGGTCATGCTCTTGACTGATGCGCCAGCAATCCGTGACGTTTTGCTCTTTCCGACGATGCGTCCTGAGAAGATTGAAGATATCGAACGCGAAGTGCAAGCAGATCTGGAACACAAAAACAAGTAATACTAGCTGATTGGCTAGCTAACAAAAAAGAGACTGAGGTCTCTTTTTTTGTATAATTTTTTATGAAAAACAAGCGCTATTAATGTTGCTTATCTTTAAGAACATTAAGTTTAGCTGTCATTATTATTAGTAATAAGTTAAACTTGGGTTAGCAAATAACGTCATGAGGTGTAGAAAAATGACCATCGGTGAATTACTAAGAAAGTATCGTTTAACGCAGGCAAAAACTAAAAAAGAATGGGCGGGAACTGCACTTAGTCCGTCTTTTTATGCACGTGTAGAAAGAGGGCTAAACAGAATTTCGGCAGAAGATCTGATTAGGCTATTGCATGCAAATAAAATTTCGGTAATAAAGTTTTTTGAACAGCTTGATCCACATGATTACCGCATAAACAAAGAAGAACAGGCTATATCTTGCTATTAACAAGGCGTATTATAGCGGGGCAAAAGCTGACTTGCTCAAGCTCTACGATAAAATTGTCCACAGCGATTTGTTGAATAATGAAGATCACCTAATGCTGATTGATATCTACTTGGCCATTATTGATGATGATTATACTAGCATTAATACCGCTACTCTAAAAAAACTAAAAGAACGAATCTTTGTTGTTGATAATTTTGAGTCAACAAATCTATTTGTATGGTTAATAAATCGTAAAGGACAATACGAATTCAAATAAGGAAGCAAGTTAATAAAATAGTTTTTAGGTGATTAAATGGATGACTTTAAAATAGGGAAACTTTTAAGAATAGAAAGAAAAAAGTTAGGCTTAACCGGAGAAAAATTTGTTAAAGGTGTTATGTCTGTTTCGCAATATTCAAGAGTAGAGAATGGTGAGCAAGATTTAAAGGTTGCTAATTTGCTTAAGATTCTCAGTAAAAACCAGCTAAATATCGAGCAATTTATTAGAGAAGTTGTATTGCAAAGTGAACTAGATTGTCCATTGCCTGAAGACGAAGTGTTAAATATTATTGCACAAAATTTCTATAATCAAAACTTACCCAGGCTTAAGCAATTGCAAAGTGAACTAAAAAGAGGTTCATACAATCAGACGTTAGTATTGCGGCTTGAATTGATAATTGCAGTGCTGGAAAATAATGTTGCAAATATCAGCCAGGAAACCCAGACAAAGTTATCAGATGAACTTAATAAGAGTGATGACTGGGTGCATGATAAGAGTTTCTTACAGTTGTTTGGTAGCACAATGATAATTTTTAATATCGAAAGATTAGGCATCTACATGAAGAAGATAATTGTTGTTTATCAAGATAGCCTACATAAGCAGACCTTTATAATACAACGCAGAATAGCTGGAATTTGTGTCAACTATTTGACTAATTGCTATCATAAGCAGATTAAGCTACATGTTAAAGATACGCTGAGATTATTGAATAATATTGCTAACGATCCAGACTTGTTGATGTATAGGCTGCTGGGAGTTTATTTCCAAGCCTTGTTTGCTAAAGACGATATTAGAATGGCAGAAATTAGAAAACTGTTAACAGTGGCAGGATATAGTGATTTCACTATGAATCTCCCATAAATTTGCAAATATACAAATTCGATCACAAATAGGTTTTTTAAAATACACTTTGAGTATAAATATAAAGAGGGGAGAGGGAGAATAATGGTAATTGTAGTACTGCATATAATCGAAAAATATATTATGCAAATGAATTAATAAAGGAGAAATGTTATGAAGAAATTAGGCAAAATTGTGGCTGGTTTAGCTACAGTAATTACGATTGGCATGACCGGCGTTCCTGCTCTTGCGTCAACTGGCGAAGAAGCACATTCAGGAATGGTAGTAGACCAAAGTAGTACCAATAGCCTAAGTTCACGGACAACCCAAAAAAGAGACGGGGGAACTTGGAATTACGGCGTTGGTAGCACATACGTTTGGTCTTATTATCTACATAAACATAAAGTTCATAAAGTTTCAGTGAGGCCAGGATATTTTGAAGGTATAGTTACCAGTGGGTGGGTTGCTCCAGGCATACAAGCACGAGTTTCTGCTAGAAGAGCTCAATTTGGTAATGCTATGTATTATGACATAAAAAACTAACCCCAAATTACAATTATGGAAATTTTGGGTTAAAGGATTATAAAGGAGAAATATTATGAATAAATTAAATAAAATTATAGCTAGTGTAGCTACAGTGGTTACGATTGGCATGACTGGTATTCCTGCCCTTGCGTCGACTGGCGAGGAAGCACATTCAGGAATGGTAGTAGATCAAAATAGTGCGAACAGTTTAAGTTCACGAACAACTCAGGAAAGAGACGGAGGAACTTGGAATTACGGTGTCGGCAGTACGTATGTTTGGTCATATTACCAACATAAACGTAGGTTGCATAAATCATCTGTAAGACCAGGATATTTAGCTGATACTATCAGTAGTGGCTGGCGGCAAAAAGGTACACAATCAAGAGCGTCCGCTCCCAAAGCTAAGTTGGGAAACGCTATGTTTTATAATGTGGATTAATTAATATTACTTAAGCTCACGATACAAATTTAATCGTGAGTTTTTGTTATAAGATGAGGTTTTACAGATGTTGCGTAAACTAAAAATCATCCTTTACTTACTAATTACTCTTGCTGCAATCGCATTATTTGCTGGACTGGTTCGTGAATATGATAATAACTCGATTCCGCATAATACTACTATTGTGGAAGTTGCTGGGTGGAACACCAAGCTGCTTAACAAATGGAGGAAAGAACTTACTAGTAAAGAGGTCACCCAAAAAATTAGTAAAAAGCCTTTTTTTAATGAATTAAAAAAATTCGCTGGGGACGAAAATATTTCTTTGGTTAAATTACGTATCAATAAGTTTAACGGCCACCAAAGCAAAATAGTCTATGACTTTGGGGGCAAGACTAGCGACTACTCACTTTATCAAGGCGAGACCATTAAACAACTCACGGATAAAGAGTTACAGTTAGAAGATACTAATGGGATTTATTGTACCAATGCAAATAATGATACTCTAGGACAGTTGCTTGCGGAACTTCGTGTACACGGATTAAATGCCCGTGCTGCGGATATCTCCCTATCACCGCAAACTTTCCTGCAGCTGCTTTTGTCTAATCTTTCTCAAGACAATCTAATTGTCTTTCTTGGTATTATCGGCATCTTATTTATTGTAATGGTTCTGGAGAAGGTCTACCGTTTCAAGGCCTACGCCGTCATGAAGATTAATGGTCTAAGGAACTGGCAGATAATCAAGTCGGATTTAAAAGACGAATTGCCATTATTAAGTTTAGCTCTAGGCATAATTACGGTAGTAATGGTTGTTTGGGGATTAGTTACCTTCACGTCTAGCGGTTGGTTCTTCTTTTTGCCCTATGCTTTAGCCCTGTTGTTAATAGTATTTTTGGTCTTTTTCTGCCTCAATGCATTATCTTATCTTGTTTTAGTCTTAATTGATCCTTATGCGGCAATCAAGGGCGCAGAAAATACGCGTCCCTTTTTACTGATTGGCTATGCCTTGAAAGTACTTTTGCTAGCCTTGATTATGGCTAATGGCATTTCTTTAACTAACCACAGTAGGATTTATACTAGGGACACCAATATAATTAAAGAGGTGCAATCACAAAAAGGCGGTTATCAACTTGAGATTAATTGGCAAACTCAAGATGGGCGCGAAGAGAAGCAAGTAGGTAAAATGGCCCACCAGTTAGTAGTGCAAACACCAGGGGTAATAGTTACACGTAATTCTCAACTATATTATCCACCTGTGCGAGATACGGATCCTGAAAATGGCAATGTAATTATTGCCAATAATGACTTTATCAAGAAGAGTGAGCTCAAGTCTAAGCAGATTAAAAATGCCAACAAAAAGGTGGTTGTCTATGTCCCGCAAGACCGCCTAGGCCAAGTAAAACAGGCTAAAAAGCAACTAAAAAGGTTAATTAATTTTCAAAATACCTTACCCAATTACTATCATAAAGGAAGAAAAAAGCTGCCGCCAATTGAGATTGTTCCCATTGCTAGTGGTCAAAGGATTTTTAATTATACAATTAGCTATAATGATATTTTAGCGGCCATCTCGACTGATCCCTTGATTGTCCTTGTGAATGATAAGTTGTTATCAGATAACTTTTATTTGGCAACGATTAGTCAAAAAATGGTTCGATTTCCAAATATTAAACTGCTTAAGCGATTGGTTAAGCAGCTAGGCTTGTCTCCTTATGTTACGGGTATTACTAGTCAAAAAGCACTGCTAGCAAAATACCAGACTAGGGCCAGAAAGCAGCTGCTCATGTTGACCATTACGGCGGTATTGTCATTCTTGCAGCTCTTGTTCATTATCGTCTTCGTTAGTTCAACCTTCTTGCAGAGTCAGCGGCGCCGAATGGCAATCTACCGGGTCTTTGGCAAGTCTAATGCCAGATTGGTGGGGCTATTCTTACTTGCGAATCTAGGCCTAGACTTGGTGATCATGGCCCTGGTCTTAGCCAAGCTGCAGGCCCTGTCTTTATTGCCAGGAGCGCTAATTTACCTGCTAATCGAGGCGCTAGTGATCTTACTGACCTGGCGGCGAGCAGAGCATAAGTTATTAACTACCCTCAACCACGGAAATTAGGAGCGATCAAAATGATTAAAGTAGAACACCTGACCAAAAAATTCAAAGAAAAAACGATTTTGGCAGAGATTAATTGCAGGCTGGAGACTGGCAAGAGCTATGCCATTGTGGGCAAGAGTGGTACAGGTAAAACAACCTTGCTCAACGTCTTAAGCGGCTTAGAAGAGGCGACCACCGGTACAGTATGGATTGATGACTTAAGCGTTAAACCCAAAAACCAGCGGAAGCTCTACCGCGAATATTGTGGTTTTCTGTTTCAAAACTTCGCCTTAATTGACACGGAGACAGTTAAGCAGAACCTGCGCCTGGGCTTAGCTAATCAGAAGCTAGCTAAAGCGGCAAGAGATAGCAAGCTGCAGGCAGCCCTGAGACAAGTAGGACTTGCTTACTTGTCCCTGCAACAAAAGGTCTACACCTTAAGTGGCGGCGAGCAGCAACGGGTGGCGCTAGCGCGCATAATGTTAAAGAACCCCAAGGTAATTTTCGCTGATGAACCAACGGGCTCGCTTGATGCAGAGAACGGGCAAATGGTAATCAAGGTCCTTCTAACAAGCTTTGATCCAGCGGCCACGATTGTGATTGCCACGCACGACCCGGCAGTCTGGCAGCAATGTGATTACGTTATTAAGCTGGCGGATGAAAATATTGAAATTACGCCCAATTTGAGCTGAGCAGCTACGCTACAGAACTGTCGAACTTCAAGAAGTATTGGTAAACTGGAATAGACCTGATCCTAGTAAAATCACGCAGACAGTTCCTGTTGCCGAGAAAGGTGCAAAAGAAATCGCAACTCAACTGTAAAATACAACTATGGCAACCAACTGCAGCCAATAAATACGGCAGCTGATGTAAAAAATAAATTATGCTTGAATAAAGTTCCAAAGCCAAACGACTTTGGGACTTTATGTGTTTAAGCTGATTTTTGCAGCTAACAAAAGTCGCTAGTCAACTTGATAACCCATTTGGGTATAGTAGGCCATGATTTTCGCATTTAAGACAGTACGGATTTCTTCATCTTGCGAAAAGAAAAAGTACCAATTCTGTAAAAGTCGTTGCCAACTGGAGAGGCGGTACCAGTCGACCTGCTTAGCCCAGTCAATCTCCTGGTTCAGGCTTGTATCGAACTGGCAGACAAAACGTGTAAATCCAGCAGAAGTGACGTTTCCAGCATGAACGCCCAGATAAAAGGCAGAGGCGGTGCGCTGCTCTTCATCATCGATGAAGGGCGCTTGCATGTTGTGCCAAATCGTTTTGATTAGAGTAAAAAGCTCGTCTTCATTAGTACAGGTGAACTTTTGGTGACGGAGTGTGGCACCTAGAAAGTCGCTGCCGTGGGCTACAGCGTGAGCCCAGCCCTTACCAGGGACGAAGCCGCGGTAGTCTTTTTCTTGGTTTAAATAGGCAATACTCCAATCAAATAGGAGTTGCCGCTGTTTATCCGCTAGGATTGCCTGCTTGCTGTCCTTGTCTATAATTAATCCACCCAGTAGCGCACTAAAAGTGCGCAAGAAAACCAAGTCGTTTTGGGGTTGGCCTATCCCCTTAAATAAGTTTTGTTCCTTGATAAAGGTTGCAATAATTGTTTCCACTTGCTGGGAAGTAAAGGCATCAAGATTAAAGCCGCGAGCAAACAGGGTATAGACCAGTTCATCGCGTAGGTGCGGATCAAGATTACCTACATTCTTGAGCATAAAGTTGACTTGTGCGTCAGTGAAGCGCAAGTCTTGGTCGGACGATTGGGCGAGTTGTTCGATAGCTGTCTGCATGTTCTGCTCCTTGATAAAATCGGTATCGTGTAGGTAAATAATAGCTTTTCTTGGAAGCAAGCGTCAAGTCTGACAAAGTCATTCAGCATGCATTGCCTAACATTGATAAGCCATGTCTTATTGCCCATACCGATATTTTTTGAATTATTTGGCAAAAGTAGTTGCAAATTCAACTTGGTTTGCTATAATAATATCTGTCTTGCGGAAGTAGTTCAGTGGTAGAACATCACCTTGCCATGGTGGGGGTCGCGGGTTCGAATCCCGTCTTCCGCTCTATCTAAAAAACCCACCGTAAGCGGTGGGTTTTTTATTGAACGGGAAATAGCTCAGCTTGGTAGAGCGCTACGTTCGGGACGTAGAGGTCGCAGGTTCGAATCCTGTTTTCCCGATTTTGAGAATTTTGCCTTTGTACCAACGGCTTAAAGCGTTGGTATGAAGGCGTTTTTGTTTTTTGCACTTTTCTGAAATTGGCCCCAATCGGTTAAAAAACTTCATGTTTTTAAGTAGACGTGCAAGTGGGCTAACCTTAGATATTTAATGTGGGGGAGTTATGAAAGATAGTAGAAACGTTGATTTAAAGGCAACTTCAAGGAGTGTCAAACGGTTTGGAAACTTCTATTTAAAAATGTTCTGTCTAAGAACGGGACTAAAGAGGAGCAGGGCGTGTAATACGCCTTTTTATTATCGCTGTTGGTAGATTATGTTTAGCTGATTGAAGACGTTTAGAGGGCTGAAATAAGCCATATTAGATGGTGTGTATTATATAAAAAAGCCCGATCGTCGGACTTGCTATCTAGTAATACCTTAAAACAATCATGAAGAACATTAACACTAATCCTGCAACAAATGCATGTTTCCATGTCCCTTCAGGCAATTCTTTATTGAACATGTCTTTTGCAATCCATAGTGTAACTTTGTTCCATAAAACATATGTTGCAGCTGTCCATAATCCTGCGTTAATAATTAAAACAACAATCCAATCTATTGGGTCTTCTAAACCATAAAACATGTAATTTCTCACTTTCTGAATAAGTGCTTATCAAATCGATAATATATTTTTTAACTAAATAACTTTAACATACGAGAAATCAAAAAAATACTAACTGATAATTATTTACTGCGTCACCTGAATAAACACCAATAAACTTGCCGCCCACAATAATAAATAAAAAAAGGTTTTTGCTAGATTATTATATAAATGTTGAAATTTTTGAGTCTAATAATTCGATTACACTGTTTCTTAACTTTAGTGCTCCAAAAAAGTGTAAATGCGGCTAAAGCCAGTAGGAGTAGTTCATCAAATCAATTTCGTATTGCTTATCAAAGAGGGTACAGGTGGCAGTGTTGCTGCTCATTCAGGCTATAGATGAAAGTGGGAGATATTTTGGTAGGAATATCAATAATTCTATGATGGATCACGCAGCAATTGCCACTTCATCAAAATATGTTTTGGAAATGCCAGGGAAAAAGATTTCAACTCATACCAGCAAAGCGACTTTTTTTAAAGAAATTCTGGAGGTCAAAAAAATGTGGTTGTTTATCCAATAAAATCTTATCCAGCTTATGCAAATAAAGCTGCTACTTATGCCTACAATTACAAGTATCGGAAAACTAATCCATCATATATGATAAACTTGTATCATAAGAGCCCCTCGTATTGTTCTAAATATGTATATTTAGCTTATTGATGGGGAGCAACAAAGTCAGCATTGGCCAATTACCGTGGTATACCACATATTGTTGCTAATCAAAAATTTCGTTGGTTCTTTTGTACCTAAATATATTTGTAAAGTAACGAGGTATTAATTATGAAAATGATAAAAATTGTATCAGCTATTTTAGATAGTTTAGGAGTCTTATTGGGATTTTGGCTTTTATTTAATGAAGTCGGAGGATAATCTTTGAATTTAGAACATTTAGTCTAATATACGTCATTGGTGGGCTTTTTTAGTTGTTCTGTTTTGAACTGTCTGTATAATCTTATTTTGTATGGTGCTTGTGATGGGCAAGTTGAAGTTGTAATAATAATTTTAGCGATAATAACCATATTATTTATTCTTGTTTTTTTAAATCGTCGAATTGTAAAAAAGTAGATAATTAATACCTAATGGAGAAACTTGAAAAATATTAAGTTAAGAAGGAACATAGGACTAATGCGAGAAATAGTAAGAAAACAAACATCAAAGAAGAAAACATAAACTCGAAAAGAAAAAATTGAAAAAAAACTGGAAGCAAAACAAATAGAGGAGATTTTTTATGATAATCAAGAGAGAAGATTGGAACAATTATCTTAATAAGGATATTTTAATAGAAAAGTTTGGCAAATCCCAATCAAATGGCACCTTTACATTAGGCTACATGGTTGCTGATTTAGGACAATACTATATTTTTCAAATTATTGATGATAATGGCACTTTACTGGTTTACACTTTGTGTAAGAAAACAGATATCGAAAGACTAGAATGTGAAGATAATTACACTAAAATGTTTGATTTTTATATAGCTTATCAAAAAAAGCATAATAATTTTGACCCACTAAATCTAGAAAAAATATATCAAGAAATGCCTAAACAAAGTATTAATGCAATATTGAAATATTGCTATGACAATGGCTTTTATGTATCGATTACGGATGAAAAAAGTGACCTTTATAAAACTGGAAGAGTTGTTTCAGTTGATGAACAAAAAGTAATGATTGACGAAGAATCGTATTGCAAAGATTATGAATTTGACACAACTGACGAAATCAGTAAAGAACCAACCAATATCAATGACATATTAACACTGGAATTTGTTGCACAAGATAATTATCTCTACGAACAATATCTTAAGCAGAAGTAGTTGTTTAGTTTTATTCAGACAATATAAATTAGAAAGTCACCTTTGGGTGGCTTTTTTGATAAATAATTTAAATTTATACCCTTATGAAAAAGATTTAAAAAATTGGTTTCTGTTTCTCTTAAAAGTTACCTAGATTGGCCTTGCATGATTAATTACTTTATAAGTAACCAGCTAACTTGACGTCGACGACAGGTCAGCTACCAGCTTTTTACTTTATTAAACATGCTAAAAGGAGGAAAATTAGCGTCAGGAGGTAGTCTTTGCTATAATGGTGGCAATGTTTTGGGCCAAAAAGTCCCGGCTAGTGGAGCCGGAATATTTTACAATTTAGCCAAAAAGTTTATAGTGGAAACACATTATTTTTAAAGGTGGTGCTATGATGAAAAAATCTTATACTACGAGCGCAAATCAAGTTTTAGAGATTGCTCGTGAGCAAGCGCAAGCGTTTCACCATCGCTTGATTGGTACTGAACACGTGCTACTAGCAATGGTTATTGAGTCTGATGGCGAAGCGGGCAAAGATTTGCGAGCTTGGGGTGCAACACCAAAGACAATTCGTGAAGAAATTGAGCGTTATACCGGCTACGGTTCGGCAGGCAAGACCAGCTACATGGAGATGTCACCGCGTCTTAGCATGGTTTTGGCTTATGCGGGTACTCTGGCTGAACGTGAAGGCTCAGCTAAAATTAGGACCTGTCACATTTTGCTTGGTCTGCTGCTCAATGAACAGGTTTTGGCGACCGTTATTTTACGAAACTTAAATATTGATTTGGATGGCTTACGCAACGATATCTTTCATAGCTTGGGTGAAGATGAGGCAATGGGGAGCAGCAATCAAAGTGATGATGGCTGGTCGAATTATGGCGGACCTGACGATGGCGGTGCAGCTGCTCAAAGTGCTACGCCGACGCTTGACCAGGTTTCAGTCAACCTGAATGAACGTGCAGAAAATGGCCGAATCGATCCTGTGATCGGGCGCGATCGTGAAGTAGCGCGGGTAATTGAAATTATGTCGCGGCGTAATAAGAATAATCCTGTCTTGATTGGTGAGCCTGGTGTTGGTAAAACAGCTGTAGCCGAAGCTATTGCAACTGCAATCGTTAATAAACAAGTTCCCTACGACTTGTTGGACAAGCAGGTGGTTTCATTGGACTTAGGCGGACTAGTTGCAGGGACTAAATATCGCGGCGAGTTTGAAGATCGCTTAAAGAAAATTATCAAAGAAATCACTGAAGACGGTAGTATCATTCTCTTTGTGGATGAGATGCACACCTTAATCGGAGCTGGTGGTGCTGAGGGTTCAATTGATGCAGCAAATATTTTGAAGCCGTCGCTAGCCCGGGGCGACATCCAAATGATTGGCGCTACCACCTTTGATGAGTACCAAAAATACGTGGAAAAGGATCAGGCGCTGGCGCGCCGCTTTCAGATTGTCCGGCTGAATGAGCCGTCACGGGCAGAATCCTTGGCAATTTTAACCGGGTTAAAGTCCAAGTACGAGCACTTCCACCACGTCAATATTTCGGAAGCGGCCTTGAAGAATGCCATTGACCTGTCAAGCCGCTATATTACTAACCGTTACTTGCCCGATAAGGCTATTGACTTGATTGATGAGGCCAGTGCGGCTGTGAAGATTAAGTCTGGCCGTGGTTCAAACAATCAATTGGTTCAGCTAAATGAGCAACTTAAAAAGGTGATTGAACAGAAGAATCAAGCGGCCGTCAATCAAAACTTCGTGAAGGCGGCCGAGCTGCAGGATAAGCAGAATAGCTTGCAATTACGTCAAGATAAGTTGGCAGACCGCTTAGAGAATTCGGCGATTGGCAAGTCAGCGGTGCAACCTGAAGATATTGCTAAAGTCGTCTCTAACTGGACTGGAGTGCCGGTAACGCAAATGAACCGGAACGAGACTAAGCAGTTGGCTAACTTAGAAGGAGACTTGCACCGGCGGATCATTGGTCAAGATAAGGCCGTATCCGCTGTTAGTCGAGCTGTTCGCCGTAGCCGTAGTGGCATCAAGGATGAGAACCGGCCGATTGGCTCCTTCCTCTTCTTGGGTCCGACCGGTGTCGGTAAGACAGAACTCGCCAAGGCAATTGCCGCGGCCATTTTTGGTTCCGAAAACAATCTAATCAGAATTGACATGTCTGAATACATGGACCAGGTTGCTAGTAGCAAGTTAATTGGTTCAGCTCCTGGTTATGTTGGTTACGACGAAGGCGGTCAACTGTCCGAACAAGTTCGGCGTCATCCTTATTCAGTAGTTCTGCTCGATGAGGTGGAAAAAGCTCACCCAGATGTCTTTAACTTGTTGTTGCAGGTGCTTGATGATGGCTTTTTGACTGATTCCAAAGGCCGTAAAGTGGACTTTAAGAATACGATTATCATTATGACCTCTAACCTGGGTTCGCGGTCACTCTTTGAAACTAAGGCGGTTGGCTTTGCGGCTGATCACACCAGTCAGACCAAATTGCGCCAAGAGCGGGTGCAACAAGCATTGAAACAGTTCTTCCGGCCTGAATTCTTGAATCGGGTGGATGAATCCATTATTTTTGATGAATTAGACCACAAGCAATTGCGTCAGATTGTGACTTTGTTGACCCGGAAGCTAATTGACCGCCTGCACAAGCTTGGCATTCAACTAAAGATATCTCGAGCTGCGCTTGATAAGATTGCTAAGGATGGTTACAACCCAGAGATGGGGGCCAGGCCACTACGTCGGGCAATTGAGTCTGACATGGAGGACAAGATTGCTTCCTTATTAATTAAGGGTGAGCTTAAGTCTGGTGACCTCCTCAAGATTGGCTGCAACCATGATAAGCTCAAATTTGACATTGAACCGATTAGCAAAAACAAGCTGGTTGCTTCAAGGTAAAGAGGTTGACAGTTAGCTATTTATTTGCTATATTGAGCGGTGATTAAAAAAGCTGATTTTCAGGATTTTGCTGATCTATTGTCCAGCAGAATAATAAAGGACAAAAACGACAGGAGTTGTTTTTGTCTTTTTTATGCTTAAAATTCCAGCTTTTTGAAATTGTAACCAAAATGTAATATTAGCTTTCTCTGAATAGAAAGGATGTTTTCTCCTTGTTAAACGGACACGTAGTAAATTTTGGCAAACATCGTACAAGGCGTAGTTTTTCCCGCATTAAAGAAGTGCTGAAATTACCCAACTTGACAGATGTCCAAAACGAATCATATCAATGGTTTTTGGATGAAGGTATAAAGGACGTCTTTGACGACATTATGCCAATTAGTGACTTTTCAGGTAAGCTATCGCTGGAATATATTGGCTATAAACTGCAGAAGCCGAAGTATACTGTCGATGAAGCCCGGGATCATGATGCAACTTATTCTGCACCAATGAACGTCACGCTGAAGTTGACCAACCAAAAAACCGGTGAAATCAAGACCCAAGATGTCTTTTTTGGCGATTTGCCGCTGATGACGGAATCAGGTTCTTTTATCATTAATGGTGCAGAAAGAGTCATCGTTTCTCAATTAGTTAGGTCCCCGAGTGTGTACTATTCAGGTGACTATGACAAGAATGGCCGTGAAATCTTTGGCACGACGGTTATTCCTAACCGGGGTGCCTGGCTGGAATATGAAACTGATGCCAAAAATGTCTCATACGTGCGTGTGGACCGTACTCGTAAGTTGCCTTTGACCGTTCTGATTAGAGCTCTTGGTATTGGTTCAGATGATGAAATTCTAGATATTTTTGGTCAAAGTGATACGCTGCAATTCACTTTAGACAAGGATGTACACAAGAACCCAGCCGATTCACGGGTTGCCGAAGCGCTGAAAGATGTTTATGAACGCTTGCGTCCAGGTGAACCGAAGACCACCGATTCGTCCCGTTCACTGCTCTATGCGCGCTTCTTTGATCCACGTCGCTATGACTTGGCACCAGTTGGTCGGTACAAGGTTAACAAGAAGTTGTCGCTCAAGAGCCGTCTTTATGGCGAAACACTGGCTGAAACTTTAGCAGACCCAGATACTGGTGAAATCATTGCCAAGAAGGATACTGTAGTTACTCATGAGCTAATGGAAACGCTTGAGCAGTACCTTGATCGTGATGACTTCAAGATGGTTACTTATGAACCTTCTAAAGAAGGGGTTTTGCAAGACCCAATTAGCGTTCAGGAGATTAAGGTCTACTCCAAGGTAAATCCCGAGCGTGTGGTTAAACTTATTTCTAATGGTCACATTGATGAGAACGTGAAGTATCTGACCCCAGCCGATGTTTTGGCTTCAATCAATTACTTCCTCCTGCTACAAGATGGTATTGGTAATACTGATGACATTGATCACTTAGGTAATCGCCGTATTCGTCGAGTTGGTGAATTAATGGAAAACCAATTTAGAATTGGTTTAGCACGAATGGAACGGGTTGTAAGGGAAAGAATGTCCATTCAAGACCCATCAACGGTCACCCCGCAACAATTAATTAATATCCGTCCGATTGTCGCCAGCATCAAGGAATTCTTTGGTTCATCGCAGTTATCCCAGTTTATGGATCAGCACAACCCCCTAGGTGAGTTAACGCACAAACGCCGGATGTCTGCCTTAGGACCTGGTGGTTTGACGCGGGACCGTGCCGGATATGAAGTTCGGGATGTGCACTATACGCAATATGGCCGTCTGTGCCCAATCGAAACACCAGAAGGTCCTAACATCGGGCTAATTAACTCGCTGGCTACTTATGCGGTGATTAACAAGTACGGCTTTATTGAAACGCCGTATCGGCGGGTCGACTGGACGACCCACAAGGTTACAGACCGGATTGATTACTTAACTGCCGACGTTGAGGATAATTACATCATTGCGGGTGCCAACGCTAAGTTGAATCCGGATGGTTCCTTTGAGGACGACTTGATTTTAGCGCGACATAAGGAAGACAACATTGAAGTTAGCCCAGACAAGATCGACTATATGGATGTTATTCCTAAGCAGGTTGTGTCGGTTGCTTCCGCCTGTATTCCTTTCCTAGAAAACGATGACTCTAACCGGGCATTGATGGGAGCCAACCAACAGCGTCAGGCAGCTCCACTTATCAACCCGCACAGTTCTTTAGTTGGTACTGGTATGGAATATCGGGCCGCCCACGATTCTGGCGCTGCGGTTTTGGCTGAAGCAGCTGGGACAGTTGAGTACGTTGACGCCAATACCATCAGAATCAGACGTGCAGACGGAACTTTAGACAAGTACACGCTTGAAAAGTACCGCCGGTCAAATAACTCTAAGTCATACAACCAGACACCGAACGTTAAGTTGGGTGATAAGGTTGAAGAGAGCGAAGTGATTGTTAACGGTCCAACGATGGATCATGGCGAACTGGCTCTGGGTCAAAACCCGGTAATCGCCTTCATGACTTGGAATATGTACAACTATGAAGATGCCATTATGCTTTCAGAACACCTGGTCAAGGATGATGTGTACACTTCAATCAGTATTGAAGATTATGAGTCAGAAGCACGTGATACCAAGCTTGGTCCTGAAGAAATTACGCGTGAATTACCTAATGTGGGTGAGGATGCACTAAAAGACCTTGACAGTCAAGGTGTTGTCCGCATCGGAGCAGAAGTTCATGACGGTGATATTTTAGTTGGTAAGGTTACACCTAAGGGTGTGACTGAACTTTCAGCCGAAGAGCGCCTCTTGCACGCAATTTTTGGTGAAAAAGCCCGCGAAGTGCGTGATACTTCTCTTCGAGTACCACATGGTGGTGGCGGAATTGTCCGCGATGTCAAAGTCTATACCCGTGAAAATGGTGACGAATTAGCACCTGGAGTTAATACCTTAGTTCGTGTTTACATTGCGCAAAAACGGAAAATTCAAGTTGGTGACAAGATGTCTGGGCGGCATGGTAACAAGGGTACGGTTGCAGCCGTTGTTCCGGAAGAGGATATGCCCTACTTACCAGACGGTACACCGGTTGATATTTGTTTGAACCCAATGGGTGTCCCTTCACGTATGAACATTGGACAGCTGCTTGAATTACACTTGGGCTGGGCTGCTAACCGACTCGGCATTCATGTTGCTACGCCGGTATTTGATGGTGCTAGTGAAGATGATGTTTGGGATACGGTTCACAAGGCCGGTGTTGACCGCGACGGTAAGACCGTGCTTTACGATGGCCGCACAGGAGAACCCTTCCATAACCGTGTTTCGGTGGGAATTATGCACTACTTGAAGCTAACCCACATGGTTGATGATAAGATTCACGCCCGTTCAATTGGGCCATACTCGCTGGTTACTCAACAACCGCTTGGGGGTAAAGCCCAGTTTGGTGGACAGCGTTTTGGTGAAATGGAAGTTTGGGCCCTTGAAGCTTATGGTGCCGCGTACACTCTGCAAGAGATCTTGACTTACAAGTCAGATGACGTTGTTGGCCGGGTCAAGGCTTATGAAGCTGTGGTCAAAGGCGAAAGGATTCCAAAGCCAGGCGTTCCTGAATCTTTCCGCGTGTTAGTTAAGGAATTACAATCGTTAGGATTGAATATTCGCGTTCTTGACATGGATCACAAGGAAATTGAATTGCGTGACATGGATGATGATTCAAACGAGCACTTGAACATCGATACCCTATCCAAGATGGCTGAGGAGCAGCAAAAGAAGAAGTTAGCCGCAACAGCTGACGCTTCTGATGACGGTGAAGCCGGTGAGCCGGTAGAATCCACCGAGTCTGAAACTCCTGTCGATAAGTCCGATGATGATAACAAGATTTCTAAATAACTAGGAGGTTAGACTTTTGATTGACGTAAACAAATTTGAAAGCATGCAAATTGGTCTTGCTTCCCCGAATAAGATTCGGAGTTGGTCGTATGGTGAAGTCAAAAAGCCAGAGACGATTAATTATCGGACTCTAAAGCCTGAAAAAGACGGCTTATTCGATGAAAGAATCTTTGGGCCAACTAAAGACTGGGCTTGTGCATGTGGTAAGTATAAGGGTGTAAGATACCGCGGGATCGTTTGTGATCGTTGTGGAGTTGAAGTTACCTCCTCTAAAGTTAGAAGAGAACGGATGGGCCATATTGAGTTGGCGGCGCCCGTTACCCATATCTGGTACTTTAAAGGCATTCCGTCACGGATGGGCCTAATTCTAGATATGTCACCAAGATTACTTGAAGAAGTAATTTACTTTGCTGCCTACATTGTGATTGACCCCGGTGATACTGAGCTTGAATTTAAGCAATTATTGACTGAAGTCGAGTACCGTGAACAAAAGGAAAAGTACGGCAATCGATTTGACGCCAAGATGGGTGCAGAAGCAATTCGCGACCTGCTGCGCAAGGTTGACTTAGGCAAGGAAGTCAAGGACTTAAGAAAAGAACTTGAAACTGCTACTGGTCAAAAGCGAACACGCGCAATTAGACGGCTCGATATCTTGGATGCCTTTAATAATTCCGGAAATAAGCCTGAGTGGATGGTCATTGACGCCGTTCCTGTAATCCCGCCTGACTTGCGGCCGATGGTTCAGTTAGAAGGTGGTCGTTTTGCTACTTCTGACTTAAACGACTTATACCGGCGCGTGATCAATCGTAACAACCGACTGAAGCGTTTGCTTGACTTGAATGCACCGAACATTATTGTCCAAAATGAGAAGCGGATGTTGCAGGAAGCAGTTGACGCTTTAATCGACAACGGTCGGCGCGGTCGTTCTGTGGTGGGGCCTGGTAATCGTCCGTTGAAGTCCCTTTCACATATGCTGAAGGGTAAGCAAGGGCGCTTCCGCCAAAACTTACTTGGTAAGCGGGTTGACTACTCTGGTCGTTCAGTTATTGATGTTTCGCCGAAATTAAAGTTCTACCAATGTGGTGTTCCGCGCCCGATGGCACTTGAATTGTTCAAGCCATTTGTGATGCACGAATTAGTTAAGCGTAAGCTAGCTTCGAACATTAAGAGTGCCAAGCGCAAAATTGATCGAGAAGATGACGATGTCTGGGATGTACTGGAAAGTGTCATTAAGGAGAGAACCGTCTTGCTCAACCGTGCACCTACCTTGCACCGGTTAAGTATCCAAGCCTTTGAGCCAGTTTTAGTTCCTGGTAAGTCAATTCGCCTCCATCCCCTGACTTGTGAAGCTTACAATGCTGACTTCGATGGTGACCAGATGGCGATTCATGTTCCTTTATCTGATGAAGCTGTTGCCGAATCACGGCTCTTGATGCTAGCCGCTCACCATATTTTGGCACCTAAGGACGGTAAGCCAATCGTTACGCCATCTCAGGATATTGTGTTGGGCAACTACTGGTTAACCCAAGCCGAAAAGGGTCGTGAAGGCGAGGGCATGATGTTCAATTCTCCCGATGAAGCGACTGTTGCCTACAATAATGGTGATATTCACTATCACTCAATTATTGGTATGGCTGCTGATTCAATGCCGCAAAAAGCATGGCCTAAGGGGTATGAACACGGCATCTTTATCACTACTTATGGCCGCGTAATCTTCAATCAAATTTTCCCAGAAGACTACTTCTACGTTAATGAGCCAACTGAAGAAAATCTGAATAATCCGCTTGCTGCTAAGTACTTTTTGGAACCGGGTGAAGATATTCGTCAAAAGATTGATGACGTGGCGAACGAATTGGTTTCAACTCCGTTCAAGAAGTCATTCTTATCGGATTCTATTGCCACTATTTACAAATATTACCGGGTCCAAAGAACTTCGGAATACTTGGACGATTTGAAGACTTTAGGCTACATCAGTTCAACTACTTCAGGTATTACTATCGGAATGACTGATGTTCCTGAAATTGATGACAAGGACGAAAAGGTAGACAAGGCCCACAAGCAGGTCGATGTTGTTTCTAAGCAGTTTAGACGCGGATTAATTACTGAAGAAGAGCGACACGATCGGGTAATTAGCATCTGGAATGAGTGTAAGGATGAGGTTCAAGATGAGATTGCGCAGATCTACGATCCACGTAACCCAATCACTATCATGGCCGACTCTGGTGCTCGTGGTAACATTTCTAACTTTACGCAATTAGCCGGAATGCGTGGCTTGATGGCCACTCCGAACGGTGGACTGTTTGAAATCCCGGTTACTTCAAACTTCAAAGAAGGACTTTCCGTTCTAGAATTGTTCATGTCCACCCACGGCGCCCGTAAGGGGATGACCGATACGGCGCTAAAGACGGCTCAGTCAGGTTACTTGACGCGGCGGTTAGTTGATGTTGCCCAGGACGTAATTATTCGCGAAGATGATTGTGGAACAGACCGTGGCATTGACGTTCATGCAATTATGGAAGGCGACGAGTTGATTGAACCCCTCTATGACCGTTTACTTGGTCGTTTCACGGCTGAGACCGTTAAGGATCCGCAGACTGGTGAAGCAATTGTTAAGCCGAATGCCATGATGGATGAAAACTTGTCGCATCAAATTTGTGATGCTGGTGTAACCAATGTCAAAATCAGGTCAATTTTGACTTGTGACACCTCTCATGGTGTTTGTCGCAAATGTTACGGCATGAATTTAGCCACTGGTGAAGAGGTAGAAGTCGGGGAAGCAGTTGGTACTGTAGCTGCCCAATCAATTGGTGAACCAGGAACCCAACTTACTCTGCGTACTTTCCACAACGGTGGTGTCGCCGGTGCCGAAGATATTACTCAAGGTCTTCCGCGTGTGCAAGAGCTGTTTGAAGCCCGTAATCCCAAGGGGCGCGCAATTATTTCCGAGGTTGATGGAACAATTGATGCAATTCAAGAAAATCCGGCTGAGCATACACGTGAAATTACCGTTAAGGGTAGGATCGACACTAGAAGCTACAGTATTCCTTATACTGCTTCAGTGGCGGTTGCTGAAGGTGATGAGGTCCAGCGCGGAGACAAACTGACGCTTGGTTCAATTGATCCTAAAGAATTAATCCAGGTTACTGATACACTAACAACCGAAGAGTACATCCTGGTTGAAGTGCAGAAGGCATACCGGATGCAAGGTGTGGACATTTCTGACAAGCACGTCGAGGTTTTGACCAGACAGATGCTGCAGAAGGTTCGTGTACTTGATCCAGGGGAGACCACCCTGCTTCCAGGTGAAATTATGGATGTTGGGCAGTTCAAAGAACGCAACACATCTGTAATCATTTCTGGAGGTATTCCAGCAACAGCCCAAAGCGTCATTCTGGGAATTACTAAGGCAGCGCTTGAGACGAATAGTTTCTTGTCGGCTGCTTCCTTCCAAGAAACTACTCGTGTTCTGACGGATGCTTCAATCAGGGGTAAGAATGACCCCCTGCTTGGGCTGAAAGAAAATGTAATTATTGGTAAGATTATTCCAGCTGGTACTGGTTTGCCAGTTTATCGGGACATGGAACCTGAATCCGACACGAAAAAGCCGGAATCTGTTTATTCAATCGCTGACATCGAAAAAGAGATGAAGGAGACTGACGAAGCAGAGGAACCACAGGCCTAAACTTTAAAAAAACGTTTCTACATTATTCAATGTAGAAACGCTTTTTATAATTCAGCCAGTAATTGCACGACTAGTCCCAAAAAGATGTAGGGGATGAAGGCAGTTGTTTTTTGGGTTGAAGCTGACTTTATTTCAAATGAAAACTGTGCCACAAAGAAAAGAGCAGCGGAAAGTAAAACGTGGTTAGTAAAGGTTGGACCAAAATAAAGCACTAAAATGAGGTAAATGATTAAATCGCCGCTGCCAAATTTCCCGGCACAGGTATAGTAAATTAAAGTAATAAGAATAGGAAGTAATTCAATGTATTCAAGCAGGTGATAGTAGCGGAGGTTACCAACTTGACTAAGGGCCAGGATAATTGCGGGTAGCAGCATGACTAAGTAAAATTCTTGCTGTGTGTAGTCGCAAATGGCAGCCAACAGCAGACTGAAGAGTAAGAGAGCTGTCAACCACCCTGTACTAGTGCTGAAGTCAAGGCTGATATAGGCGAAGCCACCGATAATTTCAATGATTGGTAGTTTGACGGGAATTGAGGCCTGACAATAACGGCACTTGCCACGCAGCCAGAAGTAAGAAATAATTGGCAGCTCGTCCAGCAGATTGAGTGTGCTGTGGCAAGCAGAACAGCGTGATCGCCCCAGCATAAAGTCAGCGGTTAAAAAACGGTCGCAGATAACGGCTGCGTGAGAGGCGAGACATGTTCCCAGGACGAAGTTTGTCAGATAAAATATTCCTTTCATTATTGGTCCTCCTCCAAATTAAATACGTAAAAAAGCAGGCAATCTTTTTAAGAATAAGGATTGCTTTTTTTACTGAAGGGCGTACAATAGTCTTTGTATATTTTGAAGAATAACTCAGGAATAAAAAAGAAACTCCTGGGTGTGTGAACAGAATAATCAATTTTAGGAGGAAAAATTTAATGCCAACCATTAACCAATTGGTAAGAAAAGGTCGCCACACCAAGACGACTAAGTCAAAATCACCTGCTCTAGGCTTTGGCTACAACAGTATGAAGAAGGAACTAGTTGCCAACCCAGCACCACAAATGCGTGGTGTTGCAACTCGTGTTGGTACAATGACGCCAAAGAAGCCAAACTCGGCACTACGTAAGTATGCTCGTGTACGTCTTTCTAACTTAATCGAAGTTACCGCTTATATTCCAGGTGAAGGCCACAACTTGCAAGAACACTCGGTTGTTTTAATCCGTGGTGGTCGTGTTAAGGACCTTCCTGGTGTTCGGTACCACATTGTTCGTGGTGCGCTTGATACTGCCGGCGTTGATGGCAGAAAACAAGGCCGTTCGAAGTACGGTGCTAAGAAAGATTAAGGGGGAGTTAAATAATGCCTAGAAAAGGACACGTAACTAAAAGAGATATTTTAGCAGATCCAGTTTACAACTCAAAGCTCGTTACTAAGTTGATCAATCACTTGATGCTTGATGGTAAGAGAGCTAAGGCATCTTCAATCCTTTATGATGCTTTCAACATCGTGAAAGACAAGACCGGCAAGGAACCACTTGACGTTTTTGAAGAAGCAATGAACAACATTATGCCAGTATTGGAAGTTCGGGCTCGCCGGATCGGTGGTTCCAACTACCAAATTCCAGTTGAAGTTCGTCCGGAAAGAAGAACGACACTGGGCTTAAGATGGCTTGTTTCATACGCTCGTCTGCGTAATGAACACACAATGGACGAGCGTTTAGCCAATGAGATCATTGATGCTTCCAACAACACTGGTTCAGCAGTTAAGAAACGTGAAGACGTACACAGAATGGCTGAAGCCAACCGTGCATTTGCTCACTATCGTTTCTAATTTTTAAGGAGAGAAAATTTTATGGCTAATAAGCGTGAATTTCCATTAGAAAAAACACGTAATATTGGTATCATGGCCCACATCGACGCGGGTAAGACTACCACTACTGAGCGTATTCTTTACTATACTGGTAAGATCCACAAGATTGGTGAGACTCACGAAGGTGACTCCCAGATGGACTGGATGGAAGAAGAAAAAGAACGTGGGATTACCATTACGTCAGCCGCCACGACTGCACAATGGAAAGACTACCGAATTAACATTATCGATACTCCAGGACACGTTGACTTCACGATCGAAGTTGAACGGTCACTACGTGTGCTCGATGGTGCGGTAACCGTTCTTGATGCTCAAGCTGGGGTTGAACCACAAACTGAAAACGTTTGGCGCCAAGCTGAAACTTACGGTGTTCCTCGAATTGTTTTTATCAACAAGATGGACAAAATTGGTGCAGATTTTGATAAGTCTGTGACTTCTTTGCATGAACGTTTAAATGCCAACGCTTTAGCTGTGCAAATGCCAATTGGTTCAGCCGAAACTTTTGAAGGCGTAATCGACTTAATTGAAATGGTTGCTGACGTTTATGATGAAGACAAGCTTGGTTCCAGCTGGGAAAGTATTCCAGTTCCTGACGAATATAAGGAAGAAGCTGAAAAGCGTCGTAACGACTTAGTTGAACAAGTTGCTGATGTTGATGACGCCATCATGGAGAAGTACCTGGGCGGCGAAGAGATTTCTAATGAAGAGCTAAAAAAGGCCATTCGTAAGGCTACTTTGAACTTAGATATTTTCCCTGTATTTGCTGGTTCAGCCTTTAAGAACAAGGGTGTTCAGATGATGCTTGACGGTGTGGTGGACTACTTGCCATCTCCATTGGACGTTAAGCCGTACATTGCACATGATCCTAAGACCGACGAAGAAGTTGAGCTGGTTGCTGGCGATAACAAGCCGTTCTCAGCTTTGGCCTTCAAGATTGCTACGGACCCATTTGTTGGACGTTTGACTTATATTCGGATCTACACGGGATCACTTGAATCAGGTTCTTACGTTTTGAATGCTTCTAAAAATAGCCGTGAACGGGTTGGCCGTCTACTTCAGATGCATGCCAACTCTAGAAGTGAAATTTCTGAAGTATTTTCCGGGGATATTGCTGGTGCCATTGGTCTGAAGAATACTACAACGGGTGATTCGCTCACTGATCCTGACCACCCCTTGATTTTGGAAAGTTTGGAAGTCCCAGATCCAGTTATCCAGGTTTCAATTGAACCAGAATCAAAGGCTGATCGTGACAAGCTTGACGTTGCCCTGCAAAAGTTAACTGAAGAAGACCCAACTTTTAGAGCTGAAACTAACGCAGAAACCGGTCAAACCCTGATTTCGGGAATGGGTGAATTGCACCTGCAAATCATGGTTGAACGGATGAAGCGTGAATTCCACGTTGAAGCTAAGATCGGTGAGCCACAAGTTGCTTACCGTGAAACTTTCACTAAGCCGACCAAGGCACAAGGTAAGTTCGTTCGTCAATCTGGTGGTAAAGGTCAATACGGTGACGTTTGGATTGAATTCACACCAAATGACCGTGGTAAGGGCTATGAGTTCGAAGATGCGATTGTCGGTGGGGTTGTTCCGCGTGAATTTATTCCATCTGTCGACGCTGGACTGCAAGAATCAATGAAGAACGGTATCCTTGCTGGCTACCCGCTCATTGATGTTAAGGCCAAGCTTTATGATGGTAGTTATCACGAAGTCGACTCTTCAGAAGCTGCCTTCAAGGTTGCTGCATCATTGGCGTTGAGAAATGCTGCACCGCAAGCTGGTGCGGTTATTCTTGAACCAATTATGAAGGTGCAAGTAATTACGCCAGAAGATTACTTAGGTGACGTTATGGGTTCCATTACCGCTCGTCGTGGTACGATGGACAACATGGAAGATCGTGCTGGGGCCAAAGTCTTAAACTCAATGGTGCCACTGGCTGAGATGTTTGGTTACGCAACTACTTTGCGGTCATCCACTCAGGGTCGTGGTACCTTCACAATGGTCTTTGATCACTATGCGGTTACGCCTAAGTCAATCCAGGAAGAGATCATCAAGACGCGCGGCGGTCACGCTGACTAATTTTGGTGTAAGTAAAAATTGAATATAAGATTACAAGTCGAGACATTGGTAGAGCCAATGTCTCTTTTTGTGTACAAGCAGCAAGGTGGGCACGGGCAATCTAAATAATCATTTTGAAAAGCTCAACCTCCAGCTAAATTTTGCTACTGGCTGCTGGGTTCTGCTAATTGCCATTGCGGCCTTACTAGTACTCAACCTATTATGGCCTAAGGCAGCTGAGGGCCTGGACCGTCTGCATAATAAGTAAAAAACTAAAATGCAAAAGATACAGTTGAAAAATGTATCTTTTTGTTTTTGGAAAAATGGGCCGACTAACTTTTAACAAAAAGATTAAGAAAATCTCCCAAAACCCTTGCCATTTCAGCTTATGATCGGTATACTAGTCTTTGTGCTTTTAGGGCGTAGTCCGCCCTAATGCACGTTATTGTTGTAAAGCGTTGATGCAAAAGGTTGCGGCACACCTGGCTGCATTGCCACAGAGGTAGTGCTGGGAATTTTTGCGGAAGCTAGTCATCTTTTAAAGAGGACGTTAAGGAGGTTACTTAATGGCAAGTCAATCAATTCGTATTAGACTTAAGTCTTACGAACATGGTATTCTCGATGAATCAGCTGCTAAAATTGTAGCTACTGCGCAGAGAACTGGTGCTGAAATTTCAGGTCCAGTTCCGCTGCCAACAGAAAGGGTATTGTTTACTGTTCTGCGTTCACCACACAAGAACAAGGACTCACGTGAACAGTTCGAAATGCGGACCCACAAGCGGTTAATCGATATTTTGAACCCAACACCTAAGACTGTTGATTCTTTAATGAAGCTTGATCTACCAAGCGGCGTTGACATCGAAATCAAGTTATAATTTTTAAAAAAGAAAGAGGTGTGATCATGACCAAAGGAATCTTAGGAAGAAAAGTCGGTATGACTCAAGTCTTCACCAAAGATGGTATCCTTGTGCCCGTAACTGTTGTTGAAGCAGCGCCTAACGTTGTTATGCAAGTTAAGACTGTTGAATCAGACGGCTACGAAGCAATTCAGGTAGGATACCAAGACAAGCGTGAAGTTTTGAGCAACAAACCAGAAAAAGGTCATGCTGAAAAAGCAAAGACTTCGCCTAAGCGCTTCATACGTGAAATCCGCGGAGTTGAGCTTAAGGACTACGAAGTCGGCTCAGAAATTACTGTGGACACATTTAAGGAAGGTGACGTAGTTGACGTTACTGGAATTACAAGAGGTCATGGATACCAAGGTAACATTAAGCGTTGGGGCCAATCACGTGGACCAGAAACTCACGGTTCTAGATACCACAGAATTCCTGGTTCAATGGGTTCTATTATCAACCGTGTACCAAAGGGCAAGCGTTTGCCAGGGCACATGGGGACGAAGAAAGTTACCATTGAAAATCTAGTAATTGAGAAAGTTGTCGCTGATAAGAACGTATTGCTAATTAAGGGCAATGTTCCAGGTGCGAAGAACTCATTAATTACTGTTAAAACTGCTGTTAAGAGTAATAAATAGGAAGGAGGACTAGAATGGCTAATTTAAAAGTTATCGATCAACAAGGTAAAGATGCTGGTAAGGTTACTTTGAAGGATGAAGTATTTGGGATTGAACCAAACGAAAGCGTCGTCTTCGATGCAATCATCAGACAAAGAGCTGGCAGGCGTCAAGGTACCTCAAAGGTTAAAAATAGATCTGCTGTTCGTGGTGGTGGTAAGAAACCATGGAAGCAAAAGGGTACCGGTCGTGCTCGTCAAGGCTCCATCAGATCGCCACAATGGCGCGGCGGTGGTGTAGTATTTGGACCAACTCCACGTTCTTACGCGTACTCAATGCCAAGAAAGCAACGTCGCTTGGCTATCAAGTCAGTTCTTTCCCAAAAGCTGATTGATGAAAACTTAATTGTTTTAGACCAGTTGACTATGTCAGCTCCTAAAACTAAAGAATTCAAGTCAATCTTAGACGGCTTAAAAGTTGAAGGCAAGGTATTGGTTGTTTCAGAGGACAAAAATGTTCAACTGTCAGCTAAGAACCTGCCGAACGTGAAGGTAATTACGATCAATGGTTTGAATGTTGAAGATGTTGTTAATTTCGACAAGTTGATCTTAACTAAGGATGCTATTGAAGTGATTGAAAAGAATGTTGAGGGGGCTGCGGAGAAATGAGTGCACATGATATCATTTTAAGACCTGTCATTACCGAAAAGTCAACGAACTTAATGGATGATAAGAAGTACACTTTCAACGTGCTTTTAACCGCAACCAAGACGCAAGTTCGCGATGCTGTTGAAGAAATTTTTGATGTTAAAGTTAAGAAAGTTAACATTATGAATGTTCGCGGGAAAGACAAGCGGGTTGGTCGTTACTTTGGTAAGACTGCTCGTAGCCGTAAGGCAATTGTTACTTTGACTAACGATTCAAACGACATCAAGATTTTTAAAGACGAAAACAACGGAGAAAGTAAGTAATAGGAGGTCAGTCAATTGGCTATTAAAGTTTATAAGCCAACCACCAACGGTCGCCGTAATATGACTTCTTCCGACTTTGCTGAGATTACTAAGAGCAAGCCAGAACGTACCTTGCTTGAATCACAATCACATACTGCAGGTCGTAATTCATATGGTCATATTACTAGTAGACACCGTGGCGGTGGTCACAAGCAGAAATACCGTATCATCGATTTTAAACGTAATAAGGACGAGGTTAAAGCAGTTGTTAAGGCAATCGAATATGATCCTAACAGAACAGCTAACATTGCATTACTGCACTACACCGATGGTATTAAGGCTTACATCTTAGCTCCTAAGGGACTAAAGGTAGGCGACATTGTTGAATCTGGTTCAGATGCTGATATCAAGCCAGGTAACGCGCTACCATTAAAGGATATTCCTACTGGTACATCAATTCACAACATTGAAATGAGACCTGGTAAGGGTGGTCAACTCGTTAGAAGTGCCGGTACTAGTGCCCAGCTCTTAGGTAACGATGGTAAATACACCTTGGTTAGACTGCAAAGTGGCGAAGTTCGTAAGATCTTGTCAGTTTGCCGGGCAACTATTGGAGTCGTTGGCAACGAGCAGCACTCACTGATTCAGTTGGGTAAGGCTGGTCGTAGCCGTTGGTTAGGCAGACGTCCACAATCTCGTGGTTCGGTTATGAACCCTAACGATCACCCACATGGTGGTGGTGAAGGTAAGGCCCCAGTTGGTCGTCCGCAACCAATGACGCCATGGGGCAAGAAGGCTCGTGGTGTTAAGACCAGAAACAAGAAGCAAGCTAGTGAGAAGTTAATTATTCGTCACCGTAAGGGCAGCAAGTAATAGAAGGAGGGTTAATTAATGAGCCGTAGTATTAAAAAAGGGCCTTTTGCAGATGCATCATTGTTAAAGAAAGTTGATGCACAAGCTGACACAGAGAAAAAGCAAGTTATTAAAACTTGGTCTCGTCGTTCAACTATTTTCCCTTCCTTCGTTGGATTGACTATAGCTGTTTACGATGGTAGAAAACATGTCCCGGTTTATGTGACTGAAGACATGGTTGGCCATAAGTTAGGTGAATTTGTTCCAACGAGAACATTCCGTGGACACAAGACATCAGCTGATAAGGCTACTGCAAAATAGAGGAAGGAGAAACACTTAAATGGCAGAACAAATTAGTTCAGCTAGGGCTGAAGCAAGAACTGTTCGGATTGCTGCAAGAAAAGCGCGCCTAGTCGTTGACTTGATCCGTGGCAAGGACGTTGCTGAAGCATCGGCAATCTTGCAATTTACGCCTAGAGCTGCTTCCCCAATCGTTGAAAAGGTTCTGCGTTCAGCTATTGCTAATGCAGAACACAACTACGATCTTGAAAGTGCAAACCTGTACGTATCAGAAGCATACGTTAACGAAGGTGCCACACTAAAGAGATTTCGGCCACGTGCCAAAGGAATGGCTTCTCCGATTAACAAGAGAACTAGTCATGTAGTTGTAGTTGTTTCAGAAAAGAACGATTAAGGGAGGTATATTGATGGGTCAAAAGATTAACCCAAACGGTTTTCGTCTCGGCGTGATTCGTGATTGGGAATCCAAATGGTATGCTGACAGAGGATATAAAGAAACCTTAAACGAAGATTTGAAAATCAGAAAATTCATTTCCAAAACGTTAAAGGATGCCTCTGTTTCTACTGTTGAAATTGAGCGTGCAGCAAACAGAATTAACGTATCAATCAATACCTCAAAACCAGGTATGGTAATTGGTAAAGGCGGTTCTGAAGTTGAAACTTTAAGAAGCAAATTGAATGCTTTGACTAACAAGCAGGTTCACGTTAATATTGTTGAAATCAAGAAACCGGATCTCGATGCTAAGTTAGTAGCTGAAAGCATTGCCAGTCAACTTGAAGCTCGTATTGCATTTAGACGGGCAATTAGACAAGTTACACAGAGATCAATGCGTGCTGGTGCCAAGGGAATCAGAGTACAAACCTCTGGTCGTTTGAACGGTGCCGACATGGCAAGAAGAGAGTGGCACACCGAAGGACGGGTACCACTACAAACTTTAAGAGCGGATATTGATTATGCTTGGGTAAATGCCTACACCACTTACGGTGAAATTGGTGTTCAAGTATGGATCAACCGGGGTGAAGTCTTACCTTCCAAGAGTAAGAATCCTGAACAAGTGAAGGGAGGAAACAAATAATGCCTCTAGTACCAAAGCGAGTAAAACACCGTCGCGAATTTCGTGGAAAGATGCGTGGTGCTGCCAAAGGCGGTAAGACCGTTGTCTTTGGTGAATTTGGCTTACAAGCCCTCGAATCTCACTGGATCACTTCTCAACAAATCGAAGCTGCCCGTGTTGCGATGACTCGTTACATGAAGCGTGGCGGTAAAGTTTGGATCAGAATTTTCCCACAAAAATCATACACTGCCAAAGGTGTCGGTGTGCGTATGGGTTCTGGTAAGGGTGCACCAGCAGGTTGGGTAGCCGTAGTAAAAAGAGAAAAAGTTATGTTTGAAATTGGTGGCGTCAGCGAAGAAGTTGCGCGTGAAGCACTTCGTCTTGCTTCAACTAAGTTACCAATCAAATGTAAGTTTGTGACTAAAAGTTCGGAAGTAGGTGGCGATTCTAATGAAGGCTAAGGAAATCAGAGCATTAACCACTGATCAAATGTTAGACAAGGAAAAGCAATACAAAGAAGAACTCTTTAACTTGCGTTTCCAACAAGCAACGGGTCAATTAGAAAATACCGCTCGCCTAAGCAAAGTCCGCAAAAATATTGCTAGAATTAAGACAATTCTTAGCGAACAAGCATTGAAAAACGATTAGTGGAAGGGAGTTATTAACTTGAGCGAATCAATCGAAAGAAATCATCGTCACGTATATCAAGGTCGCGTAATTTCTGATAAGAACGACAAAACAATTACAGTTGTTGTTGATACTTACAAGAATCACCCTGTATACAAGAAGCGTATCAAATATTCGAAGAAATACTACGCACAAGACGAAAATAATGAAGCTAAAGTTGGCGATACTGTTCGTATCATGGAAACTCGTCCATTATCTCGTACAAAGCGCTTTCGTTTAGTTGAAATTGTCAAGAAATCTGTTTAACTTGCGGATTTAGTGAGGGGAGGATTATACAGTGATTCAAAATGAATCCCGTTTGAAGGTTGCTGATAACTCAGGTGCCAGAGAACTTTTAGTTATTAGGGTCTTAGGTGGATCAAAGCGTAAGACCGGTAACATTGGTGACATCGTAGTAGCAACTGTCAAACAAGCAACACCAGGTGGCGTTGTCAAAAAAGGTGACGTTGTTAAAGCTGTCATTGTTAGAACAAAATCAGGCGCACGCCGCGAAGATGGTTCATACATCAAATTTGATGAGAACGCCGGCGTAGTTGTTAATGAAGATAAAAGCCCTCGTGGTACTCGTATCTTTGGGCCTGTTGCACGTGAGTTGCGTGAGCACGACTTTATGAAGATCGTCTCTCTTGCTCCTGAAGTCTTATAAGTGAGGTGCACTGATGTTTGTTAAAACTGGTGACAAAGTAAAGGTTATTGCTGGAAAAGACAAAGGCAAAGAAGGGATTGTTGTTTCAGTTAACACCAAGAAGAACCGGGTGGTTGTTAAGGGTGTTAATACAATTAAGAAACATGAAAAACCTTCACAAACTAATGCAAATGGTGGTGTTGTTGAATCAAATGGTTCAATTCACGCTTCAAATGTAAAGGTTATTGCCAAGTCTGAAAGCAAAAAAGAAGAAACAAAGAATAAGAAATAGAAGGGAGGACACAAATGGCAAATTATTTAGCTCAAGAATATAAAGAAAAAATTGTTCCTGCACTGCAAGATAAATTTGAATATAAGTCTGTAATGCAAGTACCTAAAATTGAAAAAATTGTTTTGAACATGGGTGTCGGTGACGCTGTTGCTAATGCCAAGAACTTGGACGAAGCAGTGGCAGAATTAACCCTAATTTCCGGTCAAAAACCACTGGTTACGAAGGCTAAGAAGTCAATCGCTAACTTCCGCTTGCGTGAAGGTATGTCTATCGGTGCTAAGGTAACCCTTAGAGGAGATAGAATGTATGATTTCTTGTACAAGTTAGTCAATGTTTCACTTCCTCGTGTTCGTGACTTCCGCGGTGTTTCAAGCCGTTCGTTTGACGGTCGTGGTAACTATACTTTAGGCATTAAGGAACAATTGATTTTTCCGGAAATTGACTTTGATAAAGTCAATCGGACAAGAGGTTTAGACGTTGTTATCGTTACTACTGCCAATACTGATGAAGAAGCACAAGCGCTTTTAAGTCAATTTGGTATGCCGTTTGCAAAATAATGGAGGACATTAATGGCTAAAACATCACAAAAAATTAGAAATCATCGTCCTGCTAAATTTTCTTCACGTGAATATACTCGTTGCGAGAGATGTGGTCGTCCACACTCCGTTTACCGTAAATTTGGCTTATGCCGTATTTGTCTGAAAGATTTAGCTCACAAGGGTCAAATCCCAGGTCTTAAAAAGGCCAGTTGGTAATACGGTTAGGAGGATAGCATAAATGGTCATGACAGATCCGATCGCAGATTACTTGACTAGAATTAGAAATGCCAATATGGCAAAGCATAGTTCTGTTGAAATTCCTGCATCAAATATTAAAAAATCTATTTCGGAAATTTTGAAACGCGAAGGCTTCATCCGTGATTACGAAGTTACTGATGACAACAAACAGGGCATTATCAAGATTTTCTTGAAATATGGTCCAGACGGAGAACGGGTCATTTCAGGCTTGAAGCGTATTTCAAAGCCAGGTCTGAGAAATTACGTGGGCGCTGAAAATTTACCTAAAGTTCTTAACGGCTTGGGTATTGCCATCGTTTCTACTTCTGCTGGTGTGATTACCGACAAGGAAGCTAGACAAAAAGACGTTGGCGGCGAAGTTGTTGCTTACGTTTGGTAATTCTGACAGAAAGGAGCATAATCAATGAGCCGGATAGGTTTAAAAACAATTGAAGTCCCAGATAATGTCACTGTTACCAAAAAGGGTAACGACATTACTGTCAAGGGACCAAAGGGTGAATTAACTAGATACTTTGATCCAAAAATTACCTTTAAGCAAGAAGATGGTAAGATTAACTTTGCTCGTTCGAGTGAAAGTGATAAAGCACTTCACGGTACGGAACGTGCAAACTTAGCATCAATGGTTGAAGGTGTAGTTAATGGCTACAAGAAGACTTTGAAGTTAATTGGGGTTGGTTACCGTGCAGCAGCACAAGGTAGCAAGTTAACTCTGAACGTTGGCTACTCACACCCAGTCGAATTGACTGCACCAGAAGGTGTTTCTGTTAAAGCTACTTCAGCTACTGAAATTGAAGTAGAAGGGATTTCTAAGCAAAATGTTGGACAATTTGCTGCTGAAATCCGCGATGTACGCCCACCTGAACCATATAAGGGTAAAGGTATTCGCTATACTGATGAATACGTACGTCGTAAGGAAGGTAAGACAGGTAAGTAATAAATAAATTTTGAGGTGAAATTGTGATTTCAAAACCAGATAAGAATAAATTACGCTTAAAGCGTCATAAACGTATTCGTAGCAAAATTTCTGGTACTGCTGAGCGCCCACGCTTAAGCGTTTTTCGTTCAAACAAAAACATCTACGCTCAATTAATTGATGACGTAGCGGGTGTAACGCTAGCAAGTGCCTCAACTTTGGATGACTCTGTTAAGGGATCAACTAAGGTCGAACAAGCTCAAGCTGTTGGTAAGGCAATTGCCGCTGCAGCAAAGGCAAAGAAAATATCAAGTGTCGTTTTTGACAGAAGTGGTTATCTATACCACGGCCGTATTTCAGCTTTGGCAGACGCCGCGCGTGAAAACGGGTTAGATTTCTAGGAAAGGAGAAAATACATGGCAAACCGCAACGATTCTCGTAATAATCGCAGAAACAAAGACGACATCGAAGATCAGTTAGTAGCAATTAATCGTGTCACCAAGGTTGTCAAGGGTGGTCAACGAATGAGATTTGCTGCCCTAGTAATCGTGGGCGACAAAAAAGGTCGTGTAGGCTTTGGTACTGGTAAAGCTCAAGAAGTTCCAGAAGCAATCCGTAAGGCCGTCGAAGCTGGTAAGAAGAACATGATCACTGTTCCTAAGGTTGGTACAACCATTCCGCACGAAGTGATTGGCCACTACGGTTCAGGTAGCATTTTGATTAAGCCAGCTCCAGCTGGTTCTGGAGTTGCTGCCGGTGGTGCCGTTCGTATCGTTATGGATATGGCCGGTATCGCTGATGTTACTTCTAAGTCACTTGGATCAAATACACCAATTAATGTTGTTCGTGCAACAATTGATGGTTTAAAGAAGCTTAGAACTAGTGAAGATGTTGAAAAGCTTCGTCACGCAAGTTTAGATTAGGGAGACTAGATAAATGACTGAATTAAAAGTTACTTTAATTAGAAGTGCTGCGCACCGTCTACCTGACCAAAAGAAAATTGTTAAGGCTCTTGGCCTTGGTAGAATTAACAGTACAGCTACTCTACCAGACAATGCTTCCATTCGTGGTGCATTGTTAAAAGTTGCTCACTTAATCTCGGTTGAAGAGATTAACAAATAAAAGAGGAGGTGCTGAATTAATGAAGCTGAATGAATTACGTGCTGCTGAAGGTTCACGAGGTACTAGAAAACGCGTTGGTCGCGGTACTTCAAGTGGTCACGGAAAGACTTCCGGTCGTGGACAAAAGGGACAATTATCCCGTCAAGGCGGACATACTCGTTTAGGTTTTGAAGGTGGGCAGATGCCACTGTTCAGAACTATGCCTAAGCGTGGTTTCAATAACATTAACCGTAAAGAATACGCAATTATTAATTTAGACGACTTAAACAAGTTTGCAGACGGCAGCGAAGTAACTGTTGCTAGTCTGAAAGAAAAAGGCTTGGTTAAGAAGGAATTAGCAGGCGTTAAGTTACTCGCTAAGGGTGATTTAAAAGTTAAGTTAAACGTAAAGGTTAGCAAAGTTTCCGCCGCTGCACAAAAAGCAGTTGAAGCTGCAGGCGGATCTATTGAGGTGATCTAATGTTTTCGACCTTGAAGAACGCCTTTAAGGATAAAGAGATTAGGAATAAAATTTATTTTACCCTCTTTATTCTATTAATTTACCGCATTGGAGCTAATATTACTGTTCCGGGTGTAAATGCAAAGGCGATTACTCAAGTTGCACAAACGGGCTTAGTTCCAATGTTGGATACTGTTTCCGGTGGTGGACTAGATAATTATTCAATTTTTTCACTAGGTGTTTCCCCCTATATTACGGCGCAAATTGTTATTCAATTGTTGCAAATGGATATTGTTCCAACCTTAGTAGAGTGGGGCAAGCAAGGTGAAGTTGGTCGCCGTAAGACCAATCAAGTAACTAGATGGCTCTCGTTAGCAGTGGCTTTCTTTCAAAGTATTGGTATTACGCTAGGTTTCAATGCGTTAACCCAGATGGGATTAGTAAAAACGCAAACACCGCAGACCTACGCAGAAATTGCTATCATTATGACAGCAGGAACAATGGTATTGACCTGGCTCGGTGATGAAATCACTGATAAGGGTCTTGGTAATGGAGTTTCGGTAATCATTTTTGCCGGAATTATTGCCAGACTCCCTCGCGGACTATGGCAGCTATACAAAGATGAAATTATCAACAACAGTGTGAGTGATCGCTGGCAAGGTATTTTGTTCTTCATCGCGATTATCATTGCAATCCTAATCGTAACGCAGATCGTTACTTGGGTTGAACAGGCAGATCGCCGCATTCCAATTCAATATACCAGACGGGCAACTATTAGTGGATCAGAAAGTTTTTTGCCGCTAAAGGTTAATGTTTCTGGTGTTATTCCAGTTATTTTTGCTAGTTCGTTTATTATCACGCCAGCAACTATTCTAATGGCCTTCCAAAGAACGCAAGGCGATCAGGAATGGTACAAGGTGATGACTAATATCTTCAGTATGCAAACTACCCCTGGGGTAATTATTTATACAATTCTGATCGTGCTCTTTACGTTCTTCTATGCTTTTGTTCAGGTTAATCCTGAAAAGCTAGCCAAGAACTTACAGAAGCAAGGAGCTTATATTCCAAGCGTTTGGCCAGGAAAAGATACGCAAAATTATGTTTCAAAGTTGTTAATTAGATTATCAACTGTTGGTTCAGTCTTCTTAGGCTTGGTGGCACTGTTGCCCCAGCTTGCAACTAATTTCTGGGATTTACCTAGTTCAATCGGACTAGGGGGAACCAGTCTATTGATTGTAATTGGAGTTGTCTTGGAGTTATCTCGTCAAATTAATGGATTATTAATGAAGAGAGAGTATGTAGGATTCATCAGATAGGGACGGATTAATGATTAACTTATTTCTTTTAGGATTGCCAGGAGCTGGTAAGGGTACAGTATCAGAGCAAATTGTTGATAAATATCAGCTAACTCATATCTCAACTGGGGATATGTTTAGAGAGGCAATGGCGAATGAGACCAAGGTTGGACTTGAAGCCAAAAGTTATATTGACAAGGGTGATTTGGTACCAGACGAGGTTACTGCTAGGTTGGTTGAAGAGCGTTTAGGGCAACCTGATATTGAGAAAGGCTATATTTTAGATGGCTTTCCGCGGACGATTGTTCAAGCTGAACTTTTGGAAGATATCACCAAAAAGTTAAACAAGCCGTTGACTAGCGTAATCTCGCTTGAAGTTAAGGAAGAAACCTTAGTCAAGCGCTTATCAGCCCGCTTTATGTGTAAAAACTGTGGTGCCACCTACAACAAGTTGACTAAGATGCCCAAGGTTGAGGGCACTTGCGATCGTTGTGGCAGCCATGATTTTTACCAACGTGAAGATGACAAGCCAGAAGTTGTCAAGAATCGTTTAGAAGTCAACGAAAAGATGAATACACCTTTGAAAGATTATTACCAGGCACATGGTTTGTTGACTGTTGTTAATGGTGAACGAAATCCCGAAGAGGTCTTTGAGAGTGTTGATGCGGTGTTAAGCAATAAGTAATATTGGTATATTTACTTATCCGTGTTATAATTTCAAAGTATGACTGTTTAAAGGCGGAGGAACGACTTTGGCAAAAGATGATGTCATTGAGGTAAAGGGTAAGGTTATTGATACCTTACCTAATGCTATGTTTAAAGTTGAATTGGAAAATGGAGCGGAGATTTTAGCACACGTTTCCGGTAAGATTAGAATGCACTATATTCGTATTTTACCTGGAGACAGGGTTACTGTTGAACTTTCTCCTTATGATTTAACAAAAGGTAGAATTACTTATCGGTATATAAAGTAATAACGGAGGGAAACATGAAGGTTAGACCATCTGTTAAACCAATGTGTGAACATTGTAAGATTATTAAAAGACATGGTCGTGTAATGGTTATTTGCCCTGCAAATCCAAAGCACAAACAGCGTCAAGGTTAAAATAAATAGGAGGTGCAATTTATGGCACGTATTGCTGGTGTTGACTTACCAAGAGATAAAAGAATAGTTGTTGCATTAACATATATTTATGGTATTGGTGAACCAACAGCACAGAAGATTTGTGCGGATGCTGGTGTTTCTGAAGACATCCGGTCAAAAGATTTGACTCCAGATGATCAAGAGAAGCTGCGTACAGAAGTTGATAAATACCGTGTTGAAGGTGACTTGCGTCGTCAAGTTAGCATGAACATTAAACGGTTGATTGACATTGGCTCATACCGTGGTATGCGTCACCGCCGTGGACTCCCAGTTCGTGGTCAGAATACCAAAAATAATGCCCGCACTCGTAAGGGTAGTAAGAAAAAATAAATAAAAATTATAAGGAGGTTTATTGATGCCTAAAACAGCACGCAAGCGTCGTGTGAAGAAGCACGTTGAAAAAGGCGTTGCGCACATCCACTCTACGTTTAATAATACTTTAATCATGATTACTGACGTTCAAGGCAATGCAATTGCTTGGTCTTCAGCCGGTGCATTAGGCTTTAAAGGTAGTCGTAAGTCTACCCCATTTGCAGCACAAATGGCAGCCGAAGCAGCAGCTAAGAGCGCCATGGATCAAGGCATGAAACATGTTGAAGTTTCTGTTAAAGGCCCGGGTTCTGGTCGTGAGTCTGCAATCAGAGCACTTCAAGCTACAGGACTTGAAATCACTGCAATTCGTGATGTTACTCCAGTTCCTCACAACGGTTCTAGGCCACCAAAACGTCGTCGTGTTTAATTTTGTTCTCAAAGAAGGACGTTACGTTTTGAAAGGGGCCAAGTAATGATTGAATTTGAAAAACCAAATATTACCGTAGTAGACCAAGAAAAGTCTTATGGTAAATTTGTTATTGAACCACTTGAACGAGGCTTTGGTACTACTTTAGGTAATTCATTACGTAGAGTTTTACTTACATCTATCCCAGGCACAGGACTCGTCTATGTTCAGATTGATGATGTTTTGCACGAATTTTCAACCGTTCCAGGCGTGAGAGAAGACGTCGCCAAGATGATCTTAAACTTGAAAAAGCTTGAATTAAAGTCTTTTTCAGATGAACAAAAGACGATTGAAGTTGATGTGGAAGGCCCGGCGACTGTTACAGCCGATGACCTTAAAGCAGATGCCGATATTCAGGTTTTGAACCCCGACCAATATATATGTACTATTGCTGACGGCGGCCACTTGCACATGCAGATTGCGGTTAAGAACGGCCGTGGTTATGTTGCTGCGGGTGACAACAAGAGTGAGGATATGCCAATTGGTGTTATTCCGGTCGATTCACTTTTTTCACCAATCAAAAAGGTGAATTATCAAGTTGAGTCAACTCGCGTTGGTAAAAGAGACGATTTTGACAAACTCACTTTAGAGATTTGGACAGATGGTTCAATCAAACCTAATGACGCCCTTAGTTTTGCTGCTAAAATTTTGGTAGAGCACTTCAAAGTGTTTGAAACTGCTGATGCAAATACCAAGTTCAGTGATGTGATGGTTGAAAAAGAAGACGATACAGCCGAGAAGAAGCTTGAAATGACGATTGAAGAGCTTGATTTGTCTGTTCGTTCATACAACTGTCTCAAGCGGGCTGGCATTAATACTTTGCAGGAGTTAACTGATAAGACTGAAGCTGATATGATGCGGGTACGTAATTTGGGCCGAAAATCATTAGAAGAAGTTAAGAACAAATTAGCTGACTTGGGACTTTCACTTCGTCAAGAAGATTAACAAAAATAAAAGGAGGTAAACTGATGGCATACCGTAAATTAGGTCGCGATAGTGCGCACAGAAAAGCAATGCTGAGAGAAATGACCACTCAATTGATTATGAAGGAACGCATTGTTACTACTGAAACACGCGCTAAAGAAGTACGCAAAACTGCCGAAAGAATGATTACTTTAGGTAAGCGTGGAGATTTAGCTGCTAGAAGAAAAGCCGCTGCTTATGTGCGCAATGAAATCGCTGATATTCACGAAGAAGATGACACAGTTGTAGTTAAGTCTGCATTGCAAAAACTTTTTAGTGATGTTGCACCGCGTTACAAAGACCGTAATGGTGGTTACACTAGAATTATGAAGCTGGCAAATGCCCGTAAAGGTGATGCAGCTCCAATGGTTATTCTTGAATTAGTTTAATATCGAATAACCCAACTTAATAGCTATTAAGAATTATCCATGAAAGTGAGAATAAGCGCTAAGATGATGACGAAAGTTTAGTCTAGCTTAGATAATTATTCATTATCCCTCTTCATGGGTGATTTTTTTTGCATTTTTTTGGTACAATTGAGTCAGATTGTTTAGGATGGTGATAATATGGCAGATCAGATTATAAAAATTCGCAACGTGAGTTTTACCTATCCAGAAGCAAAGACGCCAGCGATTGACAATCTTAGTTTTGATATTGAACGTGGCTCTTGGACCTCTATTATCGGACATAATGGAAGTGGCAAGTCGACGATTATTAGGCTACTTAATGGCTTACTGGTTCCAGATGAGACAAGCAAAGCAAAGATCGAAATCGATGGCACTGTGCTGAACGACGATACTGTCTGGAATATCCGCGATAAGATTGGCGTGGTTTTTCAAAATCCCGATAACCAGTTTGTTGGTGCTACGGTTGCTGATGACGTCGCCTTTGGGTTGGAAAACCGCGGGGTACCACGGTCTGAAATGGTTAAGCTGGTGCCAGCGGCAATAGCAGCAGTGGGCATGACTGATTATACCAATGCTGAGCCAGCTAGCCTTTCGGGCGGACAGAAGCAACGGGTCGCTATTGCGGGAATACTGGCCATCAGGCCGCAAATAATTGTTTTGGATGAGGCTACTGCAATGCTCGACCCAGAGGGTCGGGATCAGATTTTGGGCATAGTCCGAGAGATGAAGGAAGAGTATGACCTTACCGTCATTTCGATTACGCATGATATTGACGAAGCTAATTTAGCTGATCAAGTACTAGTAATGAATGATGGACAACTAATCACCCAAGGCAGGACAACAGAAATCTTTACTCAAACCAAATTACTTAAGGAGTTAGGCTTGGATGTTCCGTTTTTTGCCCAAGTTAAAGCTGCCCTGGTAACTGCTGGCGTCCCTATCCCGCCGATTGTTAATTCAGAAAAAGAGTTGATCAAGTTTTTATGTCAATTAAATTCGAACATGTAAGTTATTTTTATGCCGCTGATTCTCCACTTGAGAAAAAGGGTCTAGATAATGTCAGTTTTGAACTGCAAGATGGTTCCTTTACAGCTATTATTGGCCATACGGGCAGTGGTAAGTCGACGCTAATGCAGCACTTTAATGCCTTGCTTAAACCGAGTACAGGTCAAATTGAAATTGCGGGGACTAAAATTACGCCTGAAACAACCAATAAAGGCTTAAAGGAGCTACGTAAGCAGGTAAGTTTAGTCTTTCAATTTCCAGAAGCACAATTATTTGAAAATACAGTGCTAGATGATATAGCTTTCGGTCCTAAAAATTTTGGTTTTGATGACGAAGAGGCAAAAAAGCGTGCTCAGATTTGGCTTAAGCGCGTTGGTCTGCCGGCTGCTATCGCGACTCGGTCACCATTTGAATTGTCTGGCGGGCAGATGCGCCGAGTGGCAATTGCTGGAGTTTTGGCCTATGAACCTAGTATTCTTTGTTTAGATGAACCAACTGCCGGACTGGATCCAGAGGCACGCAAACAAATGATGCACTTGTTTGCTGACTATCAAAAAGAAGGACATACGGTTATTTTAGTTACCCATAATATGGACGATGTGGCGAACTATGCAGAAGATGTTTTGGTGATGGAGCAAGGTAAACTAATTAAGCATGCCACTCCAGTTGAAATTTTCCGTGATCAGTCTTGGTTACACAACCATCATTTGAATCAGCCACAAGCTTCTTTACTAGCTGGACAACTACCGGGTTTTACCTTTGCTAATCCGCCATTAACGGTTAAAGAATTGGTTCAAGGAATTGAACAAAATCTAAAGGGGTGATAACTTGTGAGTAAAATTTTAATTGGTCGCTATGTTGCTGGAAATTCCTTAGTCTACAAAATGGATCCTCGGGGCAAGTTACTGGCAACGATTTTCTTTATTTTGCTGATTTTTTTGGCTAATAATCCGTTGACCTATGTGATTATTACACTATTCAGCCTGCTTGCTGTGGCCGCTACTAAGTTAAAGCCTAAGGTTTTTTGGAATGGGATTAAGCCCTTAATTTGGTTAATTCTCTTCACCTCTTTTTTGCAGCTGTTCTTTACTGTGGGCGGAAAAGTATACTGGCAGTGGACGATTTTTGCCATTTCAAGTTATGGGATCACCAATGCAATTTTTATCTTTATTCGTTTTACCGTTATTATTTTGATTTCAACCGTTATGACGGTTACCACGATGCCGTTAGAAATTGCCGACGCTATTGAGTGGTTATTGGCACCGCTAAGGCTGGTTAGAGTTCCAGTTGATCAAATTGCCTTGGTGATGTCGATCGCTCTGCGCTTTGTTCCGACTTTGTTTGACCAGACCTTTAAAATCATGAATGCGCAACGATCACGTGGTGCAGACTTCAATAATGGGGGATTAATTAAGCGTGCCAAAGCAATCACACCGCTTCTGGTTCCCCTGTTTATCAACTCACTACAAACTGCAGTTGACCTTTCTACAGCAATGCAATCACGTGGTTACAAGGGTGGCCAGGGTAGGACAAAGTTCCGTGTATTGCACTGGTCTGTTTACGATTTGTGTAACTTAGGTTACTTTCTGGCTTTAATTGCTTTATTGCTTATTTTTAGGACACACTAATGACGACAAGATATAAAATGACCCTTGCGTACGACGGTCATCTTTTTCATGGCTTTCAGTCCCAGCCAGGACAACGAACAGTTCAGGGAACAATTGAGGCAGCACTGACTAAGATGACTAAGGGGAAAGTTGTTCTGGTCGAAGGATCTGGACGTACTGATGCGGGTGTACATGCTTTGGGACAGGTTATTCACTTTGATTATCCGGGTGCAAAAATCCCTCCAGAACGAATGCTTTTTGCGCTTAATTCGATCATGCCACTAGATATTGCTTTTAGGCAAAGTGAGATTGTAGATGAATCCTTCCATGTGCGTTATAACGCTAAGGGAAAGTGGTATCGCTACCGCATAAGTCTTGATCACTTTGTTGATCCGTTTAAACGTTTTTATAGCGGGCATTATCCTTACCCAGTAGACCTAGTTAAGATGCAGATTGCGGCGCGCGACCTGGTGGGCACACATGACTTTACCAGTTTCGCCGCTAGTGGCGGTCAGATCAAAAACAAAGTGCGGACAATGTACTACGTCAACGTAAAAAAAGACGATACAGCTAATGAGTTGATTTTTGATTTTATTTGCTCAGGCTTTTTGTATAACATGGTCCGTATTCTGGTTGCAATGTTGCTTGAAATTGGTAATGGGAAGCGCCCGCGAGATGATATTCCCCGGGTAATTGCCGCGTGTGACCGCGAGCAGGTAAGGGAGACGGCGCAAGCTAGCGGCTTATTTCTATACCATGTTTTTTATGGTGAAATCCCCCAAAAATATCGTCAAGATCTTGAATAAAGTTGACAATCAATCAAAAACGACGTATCCTAGATAAGTATGTTTGTCCACGATAAGCCCCGGAATCTTATTGTTACAAGCAACGTATAAACGGAGGAAATTAAATTGCGTACTACACAGTTAGCAAAACCTAATGAAATTAACCGTAAATGGTATGTTATTGACGCAACAGATGTGCCTTTAGGTCGTCTGTCTACTGCAGTAGCAACTATTTTAAGGGGCAAAAACAAGCCTCAATACACACCAAATGTTGACACCGGTGATAATGTGATTGTTATTAACGCTGGTAAAGTTAAGTTAACTGGTAAAAAGGCTACCGACAAGATCTACTACCACCACTCTGGTACTCTTGGCGGAATCAAGGCTACGCCAGCTGGTAAATTACTTGCTAACAACCCAGTTAGATTGGTTGAATTGTCAGTTAAGGGAATGCTTCCAAAGAATACTCTTGGTCACCAAGAATTTTTGAAGATGCATGTTTATGCAGATGCCGATCACAAGCATGAAGCACAAAAACCCGAAAATTTAGACATTAACAAGTTGATCTAGGAGGTTAAATAATGGCACAACAAGTTGCATATGCAGGTACTGGTCGGCGTAAAAATTCAGTTGCGCGTGTCCGTTTAGTACCAGGCAGTGGAAAAATTACGGTTAACAACAAGGATGTAGATCAATACATTCCATTCCCTAACTTAGTTAAGGATTTAAAACAACCATTGACTTTGACTGAAACTGAAAATCAATATGATGTTAAAGTTAATGTTAATGGTGGTGGCTTTGCAGGTCAGGCTGGAGCGATTCGTCTTGGCATTGCACGTGCCCTGTTGGAAGTTGATCCAGATTTTCGTGGTCCACTGAAGAAGGCTGGATTCTTAACTCGTGATCCAAGAATGGTTGAACGTAAGAAGCCTGGTTTGAAGAAGGCTCGTAAAGCTTCACAATTTAGTAAGCGTTAATTATATTGAGATTATGTCCCAAAGGTCTTACACTTATGTGCAAGGTAATATAAAAAGCATCAGCATACGCTGGTGCTTTTTTGTATACTTAAAAGTGCTAAAAAGAAACCTGAGTAGGACTAATTGTCATTTTTAGTTAAATAGCGGGTTGATCAGTATGACTCTAAAAAGGTTTTGAAGGTTATCTGTGAGAAGTCTTTGTAAGAACATGCTTTTGGCACTTAGAATTTTAATAATTAGCTATTTACTATAGGGAATTTGATATTAATCATTCCGAATTTACTATGTAAGATGAAAATAGGATAGGATAATACAAAGATAATTAATATTTCTGGGTCAAGTATAAAAAACTAATATTAATTATATTAGCTGATTAAAAGCAACTCGATGTAAAAAAAGTGTGGATGCTATAGCTATACTAGGATTTATTTTATATTGCAAAAGCATAAGATTACTTTATTATTTTATGTATAATTAATTATGTAAAGATTTTATGGAAAGAATGTAATGTTTATGATATTATTTTAATATCGGAGTAGTATATTAAATACAAATAATATAGAGGGTGAAAAAGTTTTGAACAGATTTAAAATGATTGAAGAAATCAAGAATACAAACTATAAAATGCACAAAAGTAAAAAGGGTTGGCTAGTTAGCTATTCCCTTTTAACTCTTATGCTAGGTGGAGTATCTTTATCTGCATCGTTTAATACAGTAGGTGTTCAGAAGGTAAAAGCTGCTGAAATTGAGAGCCAAAGTAATCAGACTGGAGTTGACAAGTCCGGCCAACAAAAGGTTGACGATCAAGCAGTCAGTGAGGCTAAACAAACTGGTCTAAACACTTTGGAAACAGTAGCTACTAGTACTAAGCAGAAAATTAATGGTGATCGAAACTTAAGTACTGCTGCTAAGGCTAAACAGGTAAAAGCGGTTGACGCTTTACTTAATGATTCTAAAGATAAAGTTAATGCGGCGAATGATTTAGCTGATCTTAAGACAGTATTGGACAAGTCTAGTGCCGATATTACGGCTACTTATCAAGCAGGTATTGATCGGGCTAGTTTGCTCAAAAAAGCAGACAAACCTGCCAAAACTAAGGCAGTTAAAGCTAAAACCCGTTCTAAAAAGACAGGCTCCAAGACCAAGAAGCTTAAGGCTAAAAAGTCAAAAACTGCCACTCAAGGTAGTTTGGCAACTTATGCTGGTCTCAATTCATTTTTGAAGTCTGGTTCAAGTGCTGCTAGTGCTAAGAGTTCTACTAGTACAAAGCAGAGTAGTCAATCCGCTGACTTGTTGAAGAGCACTTCAAAGCCTACCAGCACTTCAGTTAACATTCCTGCAGTTGAAATTCCAACTGCAGAAATGGATACGAGTTTATCAGATGATGCAGCTACTAAGCCTAATAATTCAAATGAAGCTAATTCAGAGCTTGCGGCTAAGCCAAGAGCTATCGGAGTAGCTGGCTATGATAGTTCAAAGAATGTAACGGTTGGTGCCGACCCAGACAGTAACCGTGATGACTTTAATAAAGATGTTGACAAGCCAGCAGGCGCAACGCCAACCTCGATGAATATTGCTACTCCTGATCAAATCACTAGTCCAGATAAGTATAAACAAAAGGTAGTAAATGTCGCTGATTTTAACAGTTTAGCAGCAGCCTGGAAAGATGCTAGTGTAACCTACATCAATATTACTGGTGATATTACATATACTGGCGGTAGTATGGGGACTCGTGCTGCTGGGGCCAGTGTAGTTGTTAATGGTAATGGTCATACGATTGATTTAGATAGACAGAACTTCACTTATGCAGGGGTCCCATATTCTAATCTAACAACTGTAACATTGACCAACGGCAAGTTCAAACAAGGGTTTCCAGGAAATGATGGGGATAATTTAGCTCTTGTATATTCTAGCAATGGTTCAGGACTTAAGGTAAATATTGACAATGTCAATCTATCAAGTTCGTTAAATGGTTATAACCCAATTCATGCGGTTATGGCCAACTATTCCAAGGTAACATTTTCAGGTACCAATGTCTTTAACATCTCGAACGAGGTTACGCGTGGCGTTGGGATGATTGACTTTGCCAACAATGCCCATGTGACCATGAACAGAACCAGCAACGATATTAGATATTCAGAGTTTTGGTTTTCAAATGTGGCACCGCAAGCCAGTGTAGGTTATGGTAACCAAATCACGATGGGTGATGGCTCCTCTAATGAAGCATATACCTATAACGGATTGGCTGCCAACTATCCTGCAATGTATAATAATGTTCGCGGAGTAACAGCTGGTGACAATGTCAAGTGGACGCAAACTGGGTTCCAATACTTTATAAATGGAACCCAGGGTGGTAACTCGGTTGCGAGATTTAAGTTTGGGCAAAACTTCACCTTGTCTGCTCCAGTTACGACCCAGCCAAATGCGATTCGGCTGTGGGGTACTCAAACGGCAGAGTTTAATGCTGGAACCACCTTTGATATTAACCAAAGATATAACGATTCAGTGATTCGGGTTAATGACACATCAAGTGTTACCTTTATTTCACCAAAACAACTGCACTTGGCCATTCAAGATGGTAATGGTAACCCAGTCGCAACAGGCGCAGGGATTATTTCTGGTTCAGGTACAGTAACACTGAACAACTCTAACATTAAGACTTGGCTGAGTAATAATTCCCAGGCTACTAGTGCTGCAGGAGACAATACGGCTAAGTTTACCAAGATGGTGGTTAGAAATGGTCAAGCAGTAATTACTGATTTAAGTGGAGCCATCGCTAATTCAAACATTGTTACACCAACGACACGTGAATTACAGACGATTGCGATTCCAGTTGGTAAGGTTAATGTGCAATATGTCGACCAAAATGGTAAGAATGTTGGTGGACCAGTGGCAGTACCGCTAGATAAAGACTCTTATATTGGTCAATATCTGCCCCTGATTACCAGTGATATTGTTGTCAAGAATATGCCTAAGAACTACATGTGGGCTATTGGCAAGCAAGTATATGCTGGTGCCAAGTCTGACGCTCAAAGTGGTGGTGATCCGACAACAACTGATGATAATGGCGATACATATGGTCAGGCTGCTGTTGGGATAGTTCCAATGGAAGGTACCGCTTATACTTATAAGGTCTATGTATACGGGATCAAGCAAAACGTTACCTACCAGTATGTAGATGTTAACCATAAAGATCGGGTATTGACCTCGCCGTTATCAGGCCAAACCGGTACAGAAGCGGTTGGTGGTGTAACACCGGCCAACTATGGTAACACGATTGACTGGACTAACAAGTACTATACTGAAGACAATGTGCCCGCTGGTTACCACTACGCAGCTAGCGCTCCTAATCAGGCAAAGACGACGGTTGTATCCGATAATAATCCAGTAGTTACAATCTATGTAGAAGGTAATTCGCAAACGATTAATCCAACTTTTGTAGATACTAACGGGAATCAGGTTGTTCCTAACGCACCATATGTAATTCAAGGAGCAACGGGCCAAACAATTAAGTTGCCAACAGCGCCAGATGCCAATAACTGGGCCTTAGACCATGTAATTGTCAATGGACAAGCAATGGCAGTAGGTTCAGCCTTTGAATTTGGCAACGGAACAGACGAAATCACCTATGTATACCACCCGTTGGATGTAGAGAAGCAGGCCGCTAATACAGCCATCGATGCGGAAGCGACTAAGGTTAAAGATGAGATTGATGCAGATCCAACGCTTGACAGTGCAACTAAGGCAAAGCAAAAGGATGAGGTCGATAAGGCGGCAACAACTGCTAAAGACAGTATCAACAAGGCAGTATTGCCAGCCCAAGTCGATAAGGCCAAGGAAGATGGGATTGCGGCGATTGACGCAGCCCACGTAGCCGGGATTGCGCTTGATCAACAAAAGAAAGATTACAGTAAGCAAATCGATGATGAAGCCACTAAGATCAAGGGAGAGATCGATGCCGATGAAACTTTGGATGATGAAACCAAGGTAAAACAAAAGGGTGATGTCGATAAAGATGCAGCGGATGCGAAGGCGGCGATTAATAGTGCCACTAACATCCAAGCAGTTAAAGACGCAACGGCTGCCGGCATCGTTAAGATCGATGGCGATCACATCCCGGGCAGTGTGTCGTTGCCAGACCAAAAGAAGGCAGCGATTGCGGCGATTGATGCCGAAGCCACCAAGGTTAAGGGAGAAATCGATGCCGATACAACCCTAGACGCAGCGGCTAAGGCAAAACAAAAGGGTGACGTCGATAAAGACGCGGCTGATGCCAAGACAGCGATTAATAACGCTACTAACGCCCAACAAGTCAAGAATGCCAAAGAAGCGGGCATCGTCAAGATCGATGGTGACCACGTTCCAGGTAACATTTCGTTGCCAGATCGGAAGACGAGTGCGATTGCAGCAATTGATGCGGAAGCGACTAAGGTTAAGGGCGAGATTGATGCGGATGTCACTTTAGACACGGCTGCTAAGAACAAGCAAAAGGCTGATGTCGATCGTGACGCGGCGGCTGCTAAAGACAAGATCAACAGTGCCACTACGGCTCAAGGGGTAATTGATGCCAAGGATGAAGGGATCGCTAAGATAGATGCGGACCACGTCCCAGGCAGTATTTCCCTGCCAGTGCAGAAGACGAATGCGATTGCGGCGATTGACGCCGAAGCTACTAAGGTTAAGGCTGAGATAGATGCGGATGTGACCTTAGACACGGTCACTAAGAATGAGCAGAAGGCTAACGTTGATACTGATGCGGCGATTGCCAAAGCAAACATAAACAGCGCTACTAATGCGCAAGGGGTGAAGGATGCCAAGGAAGCGGGAATCATCAAGATTGATGGCGACCACATTCCAGGTAGTATCTCCCTGCCAGTACAGAAGACTGACGCGATTGCGGCGATTGATGCCGAGGCTACTAAGATTAAGGGTGAAATCGATGCGGATGTCACTTTAGACACGGCCACTAAAAACCAACAAAAGGCTAATGTGGATAAGGATGTGGCGACTGCCAAGACCAATATTAACAATGCCAAGGATGCCCAAGGTGTGAAGGATGCCAAGGAAGCAGGGATTATTGCCATTGATGCGGACCATATTCCAGGCAACGTTTCTCTGCCAGTACAAAAGACGGATGCGATTAAGGCCATTGATGATGAAGCCACCAAGGTCAAGGGTGAGATCGATGCAGATGTCACTCTCAACAGTAAAGAAAAGGCCACTCAAAAGGCCAACGTGGACAAGGATGCGGCTGATGCGAAGACGGCGATTAACAATGCCACTAATGCCCAAGGGGTGAAAGATGCCAAGGAAGCCGGGATCATTAAGATTGATGGTGACCACATTCCAAACAATATTTCCCTACCAGACCAAAAGGATGCGGCTAAGGCAGCGATTGATGCGGAAGCCACTAAGGTCAAGGGTGAGATTGATGCGGATGTAACGCTAGACGCAGCCACTAAGACCAAGCAAAAGGGTGACGTTGACAGAGACGCAGCAGCAGCGAAGACGGCGATTAACAACGCCACTAATGCGCAAGCTGTGAAGGATGCCAAGGAAGATGGCATCATCAAGATCGATGGTGACCATATTCCAGGCAACATGACGTTGCCAGACCAAAAGAAGGCGGCAAATGCAGCGATTGATGCGGAAGCCGCTAAGGTTAAGAATGAAATCGATGCCGATGTGACCTTAGACAAGGCTACTAAGGCTAAACAGAAGGACAATGTTGATAATGACGCCGCTGCAGCTAAAGCAAACATTAATAGTGCTACTAATGCCCAAGGGGTAAAAGATGCGAAGGATGCCGGTATTATTAAGATCGATGGTGATCACATTCCAGGCAGTGTTTCACTGCCGGATCAAAAGACCAATGCTCAAGCAGCAATTGACGCCGAAGCCACTAAGATCAAGGCTGAAATTGATGCGGATGCGACCTTAGATACGGCCACTAAGAATAAGCAGAAGGGTGACGTTGATACCGACGCAACGATTGCCAAGGCCAACATTAACAAGGCAACTGATGCCCAAGGGGTTAATGATGCCAGAGATGCCGGGATTGCTAAGATTGATAGTGACCACATCCCAGGCAACATGACATTACCTGAGCAAAAAGCGGATGCAATTAAAGCAATTGATAATGAAGCTACCAAGATTAAGGGTGAGATCGATACCGATCCAACGCTTGACGACGCAACTAAGACCAAGCAAAAGGCTAATGTTGATAAGGATGCCACAGCGGCTAAAAATAATATTAACAGTGCTACTAATGCTCAAGGGGTGAAGGATGCTAAAGATGCTGGTATTATAGCTATCGATGGTGACCACATTCCAGGTAATGTTTCTCTGCCAGATCAAAAGGATGCGGCTAAAGCAGCCATTGATGCGGAAGCCACCAAGGTTAAGGGCGAGATCGAAGCCGATCCAACTCTAGATGATTCTACTAAGGCAAAACAAAAGGCCAACGTGGACAAGGACGCGGCTGATGCCAAGACAGCGATTAATGCCGCTACTAATGCCCAAGGCGTGAAGGATGCCAAGGATGCTGGGATCGTCAAGATCGATGGTGATCATATTCCTGGTAATGTTTCCCTGCCAGATCAGAAGGATGCGGCTAAAGCAGCCATTGATGCGGAAGCCACCAAGATCAAGAATGAAATTGATGCCGACCCAACGCTGGATGACGCAGCTAAGAAGACCCAAAAAGCTAATGTTGACACGGATGCAGCTGCTGCTAAGGCTAATATTAGTCAGGCAACTAATGCCCAAGGTGTCAAGGAAGCCAAGGAAGCCGGGATCATCAAGATTGACGGTGACCACATTCCGGGTAATATTTCCTTACCAGATCAGAAGAAGAATGCGATAGCAGCCATTGATGCGGAAGCCACCAAGGTTAAGGGTGAGATCGATGCCGATCCAACTCTAGACAATGCAACTAAGACTAAGCAAAAAGCTAATGTTGATACCGATGCAGCCGCTGCTAAAGCAAACATTACTCAAGCAACTAATGCCCAAGCCGTGAAGGATGCCAAGAGTGATGGGATCATCAAGATTGATGGCGACCACATTCCAGGTAGTGTTTCCCTGCCAGATCAAAAGACCAATGCCCAAGCAGCCATTGATGCCGAAGCCACTAAGATCAAGGCTGAGATTGATGCGGATCCAACTTTAGATACAGCCGCTAAGAATAAGCAAAAGGGTCAAGTTGATAGTGATGCCACGATTGCTAAAGCAAACATCAATAAAGCTAGTGATGCGCAAGGCGTGAAAGATGCCACTGCTGCTGGTATTGTCAAGATTGATGGTGATCACATTCCAGGCAATGTTTCACTGCCAGATCAAAAGAAGAATGCGCAAGCAGCCATTGATGCCGAAGCAGCTAAGATCAAGGGCGAGATTGATGCGGATTCCACTTTAGATACAGCCGCTAAGAATAAGCAAAAGGGTCAAGTTGATACTGATGCCACGATTGCTAAGAATAACATTATTCAGGCAACCAATGCGCAGGGCGTGAAGGATGCCAAGGAGGCCGGAATCATCAAGATTGATGGTGACCATATTCCAAATAGTGTGTCCTTACCGGATCAAAAGAATTCTGCTAAAGCGGCCATTGATCAGGAAGCAGCTAAGATCAAGGGCGAGATTGATGCGGATTCCACTTTAGATACAGCCGCCAAGACTGTGCAAAAGGGTAATGTTGATAAAGACGCTGCAACTGCTAAGACTAATATCGATCAAGCTGTAGATGCACAGAGTGTGAAGGATGCCAAGGATGCCGGGATTATCAAGATTGATGGCGACCACATTCCAAATAGTATTTCCCTGCCAGATCAAAAGACTAATGCGAAAGCCGTAATTGATGATGAAGCAACCAAGGTTAAGGGACAAATTGATGCCGATAAAACCTTAGACAATGAAACGAAGACTAAGCAGAAGGCTAATGTTGATACTGAAGCTAAGAAAGCTAAGACCAATATTGATAACGCAACGAGTGCACAAGAGATTAAGGTAGCAGTCGATAACGGGATAATAGCTATTGATGCTCAATATGTACCAGGTCAAAATGGTAGTTTGGCAAGTCAAAAGGCCAAAGCGCAGGCGATTATTGACCAAGAAGCTGCTAAAATCAAGAATGAAATTGATGTTGATCCAACTCTTGATAATGCAGCTAAATCAGCTCAAAAGGCTCAGGTAGATAAGGATGCTACGATCGCTAAGACAAACATTAGTCAAGCAATTGATGCACAAGGCATAAATGACGCAAGAGATGCGGGCATTATTAAGATTGATGGCGATCACATTCCAAACAGTATTTCCTTGCCAGATCAAAAGACCAATGCGCAAGCAGCCATCGATGCGGAAGCCGCAAAGATTAAGGCTGAAATTGATAATGATTCAACTTTAGATAATGCAGCTAAGACTATTCAAAAGAATAATGTTGATGTTGATGCTGCCGCTGCCAAGGCTAATATTAGTCAAGCAAATGATGCGCAGAGTATTAAAGATGCTACAAACGCTGGTATCGTTAAGATTGATAGCGATCATGTGCCTGGCAGTATGTCATTACCTGATCAAAAGAAGAATGCGCAAGCAGCCATTGATGCGGAAGCAACTAAGATTAAGGCTGAAATTGATGCGGATCCAACGCTTGACGACACTGCCAAAACTGCTCAAAAGGGACAAGTTGATAAGGATGCAGCAGTTGCTAAGAACAACATTAGCCAGGCAACTGATGCGCAAGGCGTGAAGGATGCTAAGGATGCCGGGATTATCAAGATTGATGGCGACCATATTCCAAATAGCACGTCACTGCCAGACCAGAAGACTAGTGCGAAAGCTTCAATTGATGCCGAAGCCACTAAAATCAAGGGCGAAATCGATGCAGATCCAACGCTCGATACTGCAACCAAGGCAGCTCAAAAAGGAAATGTTGATGCTGATGCTGTTATTGCTAAAGGCAGGATTGATCAAGCAGTTAATGCCCAAGGTGTCAAGGATGCTACAGCGGCAGGAATTGCCAAGATTGATAGTGACCATGTACCAAATAGCACTTCATTAGCAGATCAAAAGAAGAATGCCCAGGCAACAATTGACGCTGAAGCCAATAAAGTTAAGGCTGAAATTGATGCTGATGTAACCTTAGATGATATTGCTAAGGCAGCTCAAAAGGGTCAGGTAGATACTGACGCGGCCGCTGCAAAAGTTAATATTAGCCAGGCAACTGATGCTCAAGGTGTCAAGGACGCTACTGCAGCAGGAATTGCCAAGATTGATGGCGATCACATTCCAGGAAGTGTTTCTCTTCCAGATCAGAAGAAGAACGCTCAAGCTGCCATTGATGCCGAAGCAGCTAAGATCAAGGGTGAAATTGATGCCGATCCTACTTTAGAGAGCGCTGAAAAAGCAGCTCAAAAAGCTAATGTGGATCGTGATGCCGCTGATGCTAAGAACAAAATTGACCAGGCACTCAATGCTCAAGGAGTTAAAGATGCAACAAATGCTGGTGTAGCTAAGATTGATAGTGACCACGTACCAAACAGTGTTTCCTTACCTGATCAAAAGAAGAATGCTCAAAAGGTGATTGACGATGAAGTTACTAAGATTAAGGGTGAAATCGATGCTGACGACAGCTTAGATGACGTTGCTAAGACTAAGCAAAAAGCCAATGTCGACAAAGATGCCACTGATGCTAAGAACAAGATTGATCAGGCTACCAACGTCACAGATATTAAAGATGCTAAGAATGCTGGTATTGCTAAGATTGATGCCGATCATGTTCCAAATAATGTTCCACTAGCTGATCAAAAGAAAAATGCGAAACTGGAAATCGATGATGAAGCAGCCAGAGTAAAAGCCGAAATTGATGCTGACGACGCGTTAGATGATGCCACTAAATATAAGCAAAAAGGTGCTGTCGACCGGGATGCAGTAGCTGCTAAGGCTTCAATTGACCGGGCTGTAAATGCTCAAGGAGTTAAAGAAGCTAAAGATGCTGGAATTGCTAAGATCAATGCTGATCATGCAATTGTGACATTGGCAAATCAAAAGGATGCAGCAAAAGCAGCCCTTGATAATGAAGCTACTAGAATTAAAGCTGAAATTGATGCTGATGATAGTCTAGATGATGCAACTAAGACGAAGCAAAAGGCTAATGTTGACAATGAAGTAGTTAAGGGCAAGGCAGCCATTGACAATGCAACTGATGCTCAAGCTGTTAAAGTTAAGCGTTACGATGGAATAACTGCCATTGATGCTCAACATGTTTCCGATGCAATTGGTAGCTTGGAGAGTCAAAAAATTAAGGCTCAAACAACAGTCGCAGACAAAGCGGCTAAAGTTAAGGCCCAAATCGATGCTGATCCAACTCTAGACAATGAAGCGAAGACTAAACAAAAAGCAAAAGTCGATTTGGATGCTACTACAGCTAAGACGCAGATAGCTCAAGCAACTAATGCTCAAAGTGTTAAGGATATTACTGATACAAGTATCAATACAATTGTTGGTGATTATGTAACGAATGGATTATCATTGTCGGAGCAAAAGAAGAATGCTCAAACAGCAATTGACGAAGAAGCTACTAAAGTCAAGACGCAAATTGATGCCGACCAGAATTTAGATGATGTGACTAAGATTGAGCAGAAAGCCAATGTTGATAGAGATGCTACTGCAGCTAAAGATAGAATTACACAATCACTTAATGCACAAGATATCAAAACGGCAATGACTGCTGGTATAAGCAAGATTGATAGCGATTATGTAGCAAGTAGCACTTCGATGGCTGATCAAAAAACAGCTGCACAAAAAGAAATTGATGCCGAAGCAGCAAAAGTCAAAGCAAAAATTGATGCAGACAAGGGCTTAGACGATGAGGCGAAGGCAGCTCAAAAAGCTAACGTTGATCAAGATGTTGCTACAGCTAAGACCCAGATAGCCCAAGCAGTTAACGCTCAAGCTATTAAGGATGCTCAAGCTGCTGGAATTGCGAAGCTTGCTGGTGATTATGTTCCAAGTAGTTCGATAAGTGATCAGCAGGCGGATGCTCAAGCTAAGATTGAAGCTGAGATCAAAAAGATTAAGGCTGACATTGATAGCGATGAGACCTTGGATGATATAACTAAGGCAGCTCAAAAAGCCAATGTTGATACTGCTGCACTGAAAGGCAAGGTAGCAATCGAACAAGCAACTTCTGCTCAGGCAATTAAGCTTGCGTTAACTAGTGGAATTGCTGATATTGATGCTCAACATGTACCAGGCAGCAGTTTGGATAGTCAAAAGACGAAAGCAAATGCAGCAATTGATGAAGAAGCTACTAAAGTTAAAAACAATATAAATAATGACGCATCACTGGATGATATTGCAAAAGCAGCTCAAAGTGCAGCTGTGGATAGCGCAGTAGCAACTGCTAAGACTAACATCCAAAATGCTATAAACGCTCAGGCAATTAGTGACTCACTTGCTAAGGGTATTACGAATATTGATGCACAATATGTTACCAACTCAATAACGTTAGATGCGCAAAAAGAGCGAGCTAAGCAATTAGTTAGCGATGAAGCAGATATTGTTAAAGAAGCTATTAACAATGATGATTCCTTAGATCAAGCAACTAAGACTAAGCAGCTTCAAGCGGTAGATGTACAGAAACAAAAAGCTGTAGATAAAATTGCTCAAGCGGCAAACGTTGAAGCCGTACAGAAGGAATATAGCGACGGCATACTTGCAATTCACTCACAACATGTTCCAAATGATTTAACTGCACAAAAACAAGCAGCTAAAGATGAATTGGTAAAAGAAGCAAACACAATTAAGGCTGCCATTAATAATGATGTAACATTATCAGCTAATGAAAAAGTAGCGCAGATTAGTAAAGTCGATCTTGAATTAGGAAAGACTCAAAATGCAATTGATCGTGCAAAGAATGCTCAGACTGTCAGCGACTTAGAGGATGCCGGGATTAAGGTAATTAGTGCCCAGTATGTTCCAGGCAAGTCGCTTGAAGAACAAAAAGCTAGTGCGAATGCGGCGATAGATCAAGCAGATCAAGCAGCTAAAGACAAGGTTGATAAAGACCAGAGCAAGACTGATGCTGAAAAGCAAAAAGATAAAGATGCGATTGACGCAGCGGCTGCAGCAGCTAAAGATGAAGTCAATAAGGCTACGGATATAGATTCAATTAACCAGGCTAAAGAAAACGGAACGTCTGCAATTGATAAGGTCGCTGCAAATAATGGCTCTAATGGCTCTAACAGTTCTAACGGTTCCAACAGTTCCAACGGTTCCAATGGCTCTAATGGTTCTAACGGTTCCAATGGTTCAACCGGCTCGACTGGCTCCAATGGTTCAACCGGCTCAACTGGCTCCAATGGTTCAACCGGCTCAACTGGCTCCAACGGTTCCAATGGTTCAACCGGCTCAACTGGCTCCAATGGTTCAACTGGCTCAACTGGCTCTAACGGTTCCAATGGTTCAACCGGCTCAACTGGCTCAACTGGCTCCAATGGTTCAACTGGCTCAACTGGTTCCAATGGTTCAACCGGCTCAACTGGCTCCAACGGTTCCACTGGTTCAACTGGTTCAACTGGCTCCAATGGTTCAACTGGCTCCAACGGTTCCAATGGTTCTAATGGCTCTGATGGAGTACAAACCAAGAAAGGAAAAGCTGTTCAAAAGAAGCTTTACCACAATGCCTACTTCTATAACAAAGAAGGTAAACGGGCAAACTTGTTAGTTGCTAAAAGAGGTTCTGCAATTACAACTTACGGAATTGAAAGCATTAATGGACGCCAGTTCTACCTAACTGATAATGATTTATACATCGCTGTTAATAACACTACGCAACAAAGACGTCTCCTGTTACACAATGCATTTGTCTACAATAATAAGGGTAAACGCGTTGGTAAGAAGATACTTAAGAAGATGTCAGAAGTTGGTACATATGGTGATCCAGTCAAAATTAAAGGTAAGTCATATTACATTATTAGTAGTAATCGCTATGTTAAAGCCAAGAACTTTGGCAAAGTCTCAATTGAAGCCAATAATGAACTTGCTAAGGGTGTGACTTCCAATGCGGAGATTACACAAGACTCATACGTATATGATAGTGAGGGTAAGCGCATCGGAGATAGTGTCTTAAAGGCAGGCTCTAAGGTTACTGCTGGTGAAAGCAAAACAGTAAATGGTCGTCAAATGATTGCAATTTCTGATGGAAATTACGTTGATAGTGAAAATATCACTAAACTGTCATAAGATGTACTTTTGTTGACTAACTTTCTTGCATAATAAAGTTGATTTTTGTAATAGTTAAGCTAGTTTATTAAGAATTCATTTTGAAGAATCCCACTTAAAGGAAAGCGCAACTGAATAAGTTTTGCGTTACCATGAAAGTGGGATTTTTCTGTTAGCTTTTCTAGTGGATTACCGATTATTTTAAGTTACATTTTGTAAATATTGCAACAATAAGTAATAATTTATAGTTTTAAGTGTGACTAAACTGGCATTTTAAGAAGAAAAAGCTAGTGTTGCTACTCTGATTTTTTTGAAAAATCTATTCGCAAGTGAGATATTACAAAAGAACGTTTTTATCTAAGAGGAAACAAAATGACTAAAATTGAATTAACCAGATTCAAAATCAAACGGGGAAAAGAAGGAAAGGCTGAAGAATGGATGGCTTTTTTGAACGCCCATCATGCTGCTACAGTGTCTACTATGGCAAATGAGCGGATGCACGTTGAGAGCGTCTTTAAAGAAAAACTTTCTGATGGCTCTACTTACTTTTATTGGTACACGATTCAAGGAGAAGGTGGTAAGCCAGTTGAAGATTCTGCAAGTTATATTGATCGCAAGCATCTTGAATATTGGGAGGAGTGCATCGATGAAGATTACGGTGCGGTTGACTTATCTCTCGCCCAAAACTTACTGTCTCCTAAAATTGCTAGAATAATTGAATAAAAAATTTTGATTGACTTGTATAAGTATAAATAAATTTAAGCACAGAAAAAACGCAGGAGTGGATACTCCTGCGTTTTTTGGTTTAGCTTATTCGTACCGTAAAGCCGAAATTGGATCGAGTTTGGCTGCACTGCGCGCTGGCAATGTACCAGCCAAGAAGGTAATTAAGCAGATGAGACCCACGATGGCGATACTGCTGGGCCAGTTGAACTGAATCAGGGTGAAACCGTCAATTCCTTTCAAAAAGGTTTGAGTTGCTGCTCGATTTAAAATCTGGCTTAGTCCCATTGCAGATAATAGACCCAAGATGGATCCAACTAAACCTATTAGGATTGCTTCAAAGCTAAAGATTGAAAAGACTTTGCCCTGGCTCAATCCTAAAGCCTTCATCAAACCGATTTCACGGGTTCGATCGCGCACAGACATGTAAAGTGTATTGATTACGCCAAAACTTGCTGCTACTAGGGCAATGGCACCAAAGATAATTAATACGCCAGTGGCAGCATTAAAGGTTTGGAAAAGTTGTTTTACGGCATCTTTCAACGTCATTGCTGCATAGCCCTTTTTAGCAAACTTGGCTTCGATGTCTTCGATTTTTTGGGGATCTTTACTGGTTGGCGTTGCTAATACTTGAACATAGCGTTCACGCAAAGCATGCGGCATGCCATCTTGGTTAGCAGCAATGATTTTTTCGCTTAGCCCGTAACTATAGACAGATTGGCCGCTATTAACCATGCTATCATTCCGGACACCAACAATAGTTGCTCTAATTTTACTGGTTTGCTTGGTAATCGGTGAAACTGTAACTAGTGTGACTTTTTGCCCCAGAGATTGACGTGCGTTCTTGTAACCAAAAGCCTTGACCATTTCCTTAGTAAGCAAAATTTCCTGCTTGTTTCCTCGCGTTGCAACTTGTCGACCAATCTTTAGGTCATAGTCAACGCCCAGGGTCACCTGTGCATCAAGTACATACTTGGTTTTACTTGGACCTTGGACATACTGCACGTTGCTATCTTTTAAGGCCTTAACATCCTTAATTCCTTTAACCTCTTTGATTTTTTCTAAGTCTTTCTTAGTCATCATGCCGTCTGCATTTTTACTACTCTTGTTAGGATTGTACTTTTCTGGTCCAGAATTATTTCTATTACCTGAGTAGTCTGGAGTAATTAACATTTGATTGGCGTTACCGACATTACCCACCTGCCTGGTCAAGTAGTCGTTAACCCCGGTGTTAATCCCCAACGTGATACTAATTGTCAATGATCCAATTAGTACTGCAATAATTGTCAGTAAAGTCCGGCTCTTATTGTGCCAAAGGTTGGTAGCAGCTGAATTTAATAAATCACGAAATTTCATTATTCTTCTCCTTCGACCACTTGGCCGTCCTTAATTTGAATTTGCCGATCACATTTTTGGGCCAAGTCGGGATCATGAGTGACAATAATTAAAGTAATGCCTTTTTCACGATTTAATTTAAATAAAGTATTCTCAACCAGGTTACCAGTAGTGGAGTCAAGGTTACCAGTGGGCTCGTCCGCAAAAATTATTTTTGGATTGTTGACCAATGCACGTGCAATGCAGACCCGTTGCTTTTGTCCACCAGAGAGATTGCTAGCCTTGCTCTTAGCTTTGCTTTCAAGGTCGACTACTTGAATTGCCTCCATAGCTTTTGCGCGGCGCTTTTTACCGGTTATTCCGGCAATCTTTAGTGGTAACATCACATTTTCCAGAACACTGTCTTGCGGATTAAGAAAAAACTGCTGAAAGACAAAACCAAAGGTTTCATTTCGTAACTTGTTTAAGCTTTGAGCTTTAATTTCATCGGTTGGTTGGTCATTGAGCAAAATCTCACCAGCGCTAGGATGGTCAAGTAAGGCCATAATATGCATCAAAGTCGACTTACCTGAACCACTTTTCCCGACGATGGCAACCGTATCTCCTGGGTTAATTTGTAGACTGATACCGCGCAATGCTTCAAATTGGGTTGCGCCTTTACCATAAATACGTTCAATTGAACGCGTTTCTAATAAACTCATTTCATCAAGCTCCTTTTGTAATACTGTTATAAATACATAATACACTAATTTGGGAGAAAGTCGATAGTGTTTTTAAATTTTAATTAAAATTATCAACTCTCAGTTGGTAAAAGCAACTTATTAGTGCTGACCTAACTTGCTAAAAGTTTCATAGTTATTAAGGCGAGCAGTAAAAAACTGCAACTAGAAAGTTGCAGTTTGGTAAGTAAATAAAACTTAATTAGGAAAACACGGTTCAATAATGCGCAATTCTGGATTGTCTAAATTAATTTCAGCTAGTGCGCCGTAAGGTAGAGCGGTGCGGGGATATGCGTGTCCGATATTGACATTATATAAGATAGGAGTTTGATAATTTGCCGTGGCAGCAAGAAGAACAGCCTTGTATTCTTCGAAGTACTGCTTATTTTGAGGCTTGCCTACTATGATTCCACGTACTGCTGCAAGAAGACCTATCTGATCCAATTCGGCCAGCATCTTCTGGTAAGCAGTGGGATTAGGGCGTTCCTCACTAGACTCAAGGAAAAGCAACTTGTCGCTTGCTTCTTTAGGTGACAGAATCAGTTGGTAGCGTTTAATTAATTCTGCTTCATCGTCATATCTCATACCAGTTAAATCATCATTTAGACTATCTATACATCCACCCCATAAACGTCCTTGAATTTTACCTTGCCCGCGTAAAACTTCATAGCCAGTATCTGGATGGCTTGGGCGGGGGATGCCCAGTGCTGCAGGTGAAAAGTCGGTGCGTTCTTCATACCAAGTCTTGCTAGCAGGAATGTTGGTGGCTGCAGTCTTCTTGAAAAAAAGTGACCAGGTTTTTTGCGTATAAGGCAACATTTTAGTATCCAACTCAGCTAGATCATTTAAAAAGCTTGGTCCGTAAAAGCTCTGCATGCCAAGGCGGTAGAACATAAGGTGGTTATTTGTAGTATCTGAAAATCCAGTGAAGACTTTAGGATGGGCTACTACGGCAGACGTAAATTCGGGATCATCCATCAGATATGGTAGTAAACGATATGTGTCATATCCACCAATAGCAGCAATAATTCCTTTAATCTCGGGATTTAAAAATGCCTCTTTAAGGTCTGCAGCGCGAGCTTCTGGGTGAGCATCGAGATAGGTAACTCCCTTCAGACTGTTGGTCATATATACAGGTGTAAGACCTAGTTGATCTAGTCTTTGCTCGCCGAGTTTTCGTTGATGAGCAGTAAAGTCTTCACCCAGAGTTCCACGGGATAGACTTACAATGGCAACTTGATCGCCAGGTTGTAGTGGTTGCGGTTTAGCTAACATTAATTAAGCCTTCTTTCTATACTTAAATTAGGTAGGTTTTAAACGAAAATTTGAAATTAAGTTAATTATGAAGCACATAGAAAGACAAGTCAATCAGTGTTTAGAAGCGCAAATTTTCACTGGCAAGATAAGTTGAATAATTAAATAAACAGCATAAAAGTGTTGACTTTAATCTTGCTAAAAGCATAAAATTTATATATTTATCAGTATATTATTATTTTCCTGATTAAATTTTAGCATAAATAAGTTTTTATGCAAATATAAATGTGCAATGAATTTGCAAATAATAAGTACAAACGCACTTGCATTTGTACTTGCAAATTTGGAAGGATTAAAGATGAAAATATTTTTTTTAACAGCTAATAAAGGTAGAAGTGAACTGATTTCTATAGCAGATATTTATCTAAAATGGCTGGTGGCTTTATTGGATAGGCATTGTAAGTTAATGCAAAGATGCCCTAAATGTGGGGTGAAAGAGGGAGTTGAGGATGAAGAGGTAAGCTCCCTTTCCGCACTTGTATACAGCCCTTGTAAAAGGTTGGCTTTTACAAGGAAAATAGTTCAACTAGTTGATACTTAAATGCAACTTCTGCTGGAAACAGCTAGTAATTAATTGATTAGCAAATTTATAGTTGACTTATAAATTTTCAACCTAAAAGACAACTGTATGAAATAGTTACTAATGAAACAGCAATCAGTCATAAGTAAAAAGCATAAATATTTATAATATATTTATTATTAGTAATTACGTTTGTAAAAACTTATGCATGTACATACCCGTTCACAATTACGAAGGAGAAAAAATGATGTCTAAACTTCCTACTGATAGTAAAGAATCAAATCAGTCTTTTCAGAACCGAGCTGTTCAGCATGATTCAACCCAGGACCAGGTGCAGGAGATTGTGGCACCGGTTAACACTGGGCAACAACAGGAAAAAACCAAGAATTATACATTTACTTTAAAACCAAGTGTTAGAGAACGCTTTAGAAAGTTAGCTAAAGCTCACAATTATAACTCCGACTCAAAATTTTTAACTGACATAATTAACAATATTAAGGATTAGAATTGTAAAGATGACGACTAGCGGTAAAAAAGCTAGATAATTACCAGGTTTTTAAAATAATACGTAGCTTTATTTACTTGTCATCCTTATATAAAGGAAAGGTAGTTTGGTTAAAAGTGGATTGCCAAAACAAAAAGATAACTTTTGAAGCATAAAGGATTTTACTCTTTGGATCGGCACTTAAGTTTTGAGATTCCTAATAAATTAACCCTACTGCCTAATTGTTACTCAAGAATTTACCGTACTGTTTAATAACGTTGCTTAATAAAATAACCTTGGTAAAAGTAGTCACAAGTAGTCAATCTGTCTAAAGGATAACTTCCAATAAAAACGCTGGAGTTTTTTAGCGAAAATCCCTTAATTTCGTTTATAAATAAAGAAAAAGATAGTAAAATAATTATGGAAAGAATTTAATAATCGTGTTAGAATTTGAATTGTATTTGTTATAACTTATTGTGAATTAATAAAAGGGAATGGTGAGAGTGTTTTGAATAGATTCAAAATGATTGAAGAAATAAAAAATACGAACTATAAGATGCACAAAAGTAAAAAGGGATGGCTAGTTAGCTACTCTCTTTTGACTTTTATGTTAGGGGGAGGAGCAGCACTCTCTCAATCGGCTAGTTCAGCAAGTGCCCAAGAAGTAAAAACGTCTGATACTGATAATCAGAGTAATCAAGTTGGAGTTGACAAGTCGGTCCAACAAAAGGTTGACGACCAAGCAGTAATCGAAGCTAAACAAACTGGGTTAAACACGTTGGAAACTGTAGCTACTAGTACTAAGCAGAAGATAAATGGAGATCGAAACTTAACCAGTGCTACTAAGGCTAAACAGGTAAAAGCGGTTGACGCTTTACTTAATGATTCTAAAGATAAAGTTAATGCGGCGAATGATTTAGCTGATCTTAAGACAGTATTGGACAAGGCTAGTTCTGATATCATGGCTACTTATCAAGCAGGTGTTGATCGGGCTAGTCTGCTTAGAAAAGCAAAGAAACCTACCAAAACTAAAGCAGTTAAATCTAAAAAAGCTAAAGCTCGTTCTAAAAAAACCGGCTCTAAGATCAAAAAGTCGAAAAAGGCAGTTCAAGGTAGTTTAGCAACTTATGCTGGCCTCAATTCATTTCTGAAGTCTGGTACAGATGATACTGTTTCAAAGAAATCTTCTACTAAGGCTAAAGATTATGGCTCATTGATTGATGCTTCAAAGCCGTCCAACACTTCGGTGGACATTCCCACAACTGAAATTCCAACAGATGTTTCGGGGAGTAGATTGGCTGATGACTCAGCTACTAAGCCTACTAATTCAAATGAAGCTGATTCAGAGCTTGCGGCTAAGCCAAGAGCTATTGGAGTGGCTGGTTATGATAGTTCAAAGAGTGTAACGGTTGGTGCCGACCCCGACAGCGATCGGGACGACTTTAATAAGGATGTTGACAAGCCAGCAGGAAAAACTCCTACTTCAATGAATATTGCCACTCCTGATCAGATAGTGAATCCAGATATGTATAAGAAAAAAGTAGCAAACGTAAGTGATTTTAATAGTTTAGCAGCAGCCTGGACTGATGCCAGCGTAACCTATATCAACATTACTGGTGATATTACATATACTGGCGGTAGTATGGGGACTCGTGCTGCGGGGGCCAGTGTAGTTGTTAATGGTAATGGTCATACGATTGATTTAGATAGACAGAACTTCACTTATGCAGGGGTCCCATATTCTAATCTAACAACTGTAACATTGACCAACGGCAAGTTCAAACAAGGGTTTCCAGGAAATGATGGGGATAATTTAGCCCTTGTATATTCTAGCAATGGTTCAGGACTTAAGGTAAATATTGACAATGTCAATCTATCAAGTTCGTTAAATGGTTATAACCCAATTCATGCGGTTATGGCCAACTATTCCAAGGTAACATTTTCAGGTACCAATGTCTTTAACATCTCGAACGAGGTTACGCGTGGCGTTGGGATGATTGACTTTGCCAACAATGCCCATGTGACCATGAACAGAACCAGCAACGATATTAGATATTCAGAGTTTTGGTTTTCAAATGTGGCACCGCAAGCCAGTGTAGGTTATGGTAACCAAATCACGATGGGTGATGGCTCCTCTAATGAAGCATATACCTATAACGGATTGGCTGCCAACTATCCTGCAATGTATAATAATGTTCGCGGAGTGACGGTTGGTGACAATGTCAAGTGGACGCAGACTGGGTTCCAATACTTTATAAATGGAACGCAGGGTGGTACCTCAGATGCGCAGTTTAAGTTTGGACAAAACTTTACCTTGTCTGCTCCAGTTACGACCCAACCGAATGCGATTCGGCTGTGGGGTACACAAAAGGCAGAGTTTAACGCTGGAACCACCTTTGATATTAACCAAAGATATAATGACTCGGTAATTCGGGTTAATGACACATCAAGTGTTACCTTTATTTCACCAAAACAACTGCACTTGGCCATTCAAGATGGTAATGGTAACCCAGTCGCAACAGGCGCAGGGATTATTTCTGGTTCAGGTACAGTAACACTGAACAACTCTAACATTAAGACTTGGCTGAGTAGTAATTCCCAGGCTACTAGTGCTGCAGGAGACAATACGGCTAAGTTTGCCAAGATGGTGGTTAGAAATGGTCAAGCAGTAATTACCGATTTAAGTGGGGCCATTGCTAATTCAAATATTGTCACACCAACGACACGTGAATTACAGACGATTGCGATTCCAGTTGGTAAGGTTAATGTGCAATATGTCGACCAAAATGGTAAGAATGTTGGTGGACTGGTAGAAGTACCGCTAGATAAAGACTCTTATATTGGTCAATATCTGCCCCTGATTACAGAAGCTAATGTTGTCAAGAATATGCCTAAGGGCTACATGTGGGCCATTGGCAAGCAAGTATATGCTGGTGCCAAGTCTGACGCTCAAAGTGGTGGTGACCCGACTAACGACAATGACAATGGTGATACATATGGTCAGGCATCGGTTGGACTTACGCCAATGGAAGGTACCACATATACCTATAAGATTTATGTCTATGGGATTAAGCAAAACGTTACCTACCAGTATGTAGATGTTAACCATAAAGATCGGGTATTGACCTCGCCGTTATCAGGCCAAACCGGTACAGAAGCGGTTGGTGGTGTAACACCGGCCAACTATGGTAACACGATTGACTGGACTAACAAGTACTATACTGAAGACAATGTGCCCGCTGGTTACCACTACGCAGCTAGCGCTCCTAATCAGGCAAAGACGACGGTTGTATCCGATAATAATCCAGTAGTTACAATCTATGTAGAAGGTAATTCGCAAACGATTAATCCAACTTTTGTAGATACTAACGGGAATCAGGTTGTTCCTAACGCACCATATGTAATTCAAGGAGCAACGGGCCAAACAATTAAGTTGCCAACAGCGCCAGATGCCAATAACTGGGCCTTAGACCATGTAATTGTCAATGGACAAGCAATGGCAGTAGGTTCAGCCTTTGAATTTGGCAACGGAACAGACGAAATCACCTATGTATACCACCCGTTGGATGTAGAGAAGCAGGCCGCTAATACAGCCATCGATGCGGAAGCGACTAAGGTTAAAGATGAGATTGATGCAGATCCAACGCTTGACAGTGCAACTAAGGCAAAGCAAAAGGATGAGGTCGATAAGGCGGCAACAACTGCTAAAGACAGTATCAACAAGGCAGTATTGCCAGCCCAAGTCGATAAGGCCAAGGAAGATGGGATTGCGGCGATTGACGCAGCCCACGTAGCCGGGATTGCGCTTGATCAACAAAAGAAAGATTACAGTAAGCAAATCGATGATGAAGCCACTAAGATCAAGGGAGAGATCGATGCCGATGAAACTTTGGATGATGAAACCAAGGTAAAACAAAAGGGTGATGTCGATAAAGATGCAGCGGATGCGAAGGCGGCGATTAATAGTGCCACTAACATCCAAGCAGTTAAAGACGCAACGGCTGCCGGCATCGTTAAGATCGATGGCGATCACATCCCAGGCAGTGTGTCGTTGCCCGACCAAAAGAAGGCAGCGATTGCGGCGATTGATGCGGAAGCCACCAAGGTTAAGGGAGAAATCGATGCCGATACAACCCTAGACGCAGCGGCTAAGGCAAAACAAAAGGGTGACGTCGATAAAGACGCGGCTGATGCCAAGACGGCGATTAATAACGCTACTAACGCCCAACAAGTCAAGAATGCCAAAGAAGCGGGCATCGTCAAGATCGATGGTGACCACGTTCCAGGTAACATTTCGTTGCCAGATCGGAAGACGAGTGCGATTGCAGCAATTGATGCGGAAGCGACTAAGGTTAAGGGCGAGATTGATGCGGATGTCACTTTAGACACGGCTGCTAAGAACAAGCAAAAGGCTGATGTCGATCGTGACGCGGCGGCTGCTAAAGACAAGATCAACAGTGCCACTACGGCTCAAGGGGTAATTGATGCCAAGGATGAAGGGATCGCTAAGATTGATGCGGACCACGTCCCAGGCAATATTTCCCTGCCAGATCAGAAGACGAATGCGATTGCGGCGATTGACGCCGAAGCCACTAAGATTAAGGCTGAGATAGATGCGGATGTGACCTTAGACACGGTCACTAAGAATGAGCAGAAGGCTAACGTTGATACTGATGCGGCGATTGCCAAAGCAAACATAAACAGCGCTACTAATGCGCAAGGGGTGAAGGATGCCAAGGAAGCGGGAATCATCAAGATTGATGGCGACCACATTCCAGGTAGTATCTCCCTGCCAGTACAGAAGACTGACGCGATTGCGGCGATTGATGCCGAGGCTACTAAGATTAAGGGTGAAATCGATGCGGATGTCACTTTAGACACGGCCACTAAAAACCAACAAAAGGCTAATGTGGATAAAGATGCCGCAATAGCTAAGAACAACATCACTAATGCCAAGGATGCGCAAGGTGTGAAGGATGCCAAGGAAGCTGGTATTATCGCCATTGATGCGGACCATATTCCAGGCAACGTTTCCCTGCCAGTACAAAAGACGGATGCGATTAAGGCCATTGATGATGAAGCCACCAAGGTCAAGGGAGAGATCGATGCGGATGTCACTCTTAATAGTAAAGAAAAGGCCACTCAAAAGGCCAACGTGGATAAGGATGCGGCTGATGCGAAGACGGCGATTAACAATGCCACTAATGCCCAAGGGGTGAAAGATGCCAAGGAAGCCGGGATCATTAAGATTGATGGTGACCACATTCCAAACAATATTTCCCTACCAGACCAAAAGGATGCGGCTAAGGCAGCGATTGATGCGGAAGCCACTAAGGTCAAGGGTGAGATTGATGCGGATGTAACGCTAGACGCAGCCACTAAGACCAAGCAAAAGGGTGACGTTGACAGAGACGCAGCAGCAGCGAAGACGGCGATTAACAACGCCACTAATGCGCAAGCTGTGAAGGATGCCAAGGAAGATGGCATCATCAAGATCGATGGTGACCATATTCCAGGCAATATTTCCCTGCCAGATCAAAAGAAAGATGCTATTAAAGCAATAGATGCGGAAGCCGCTAAGGTTAAGAATGAAATCGATGCCGATGTGACCTTAGACAAGGCTACTAAGGCTAAACAGAAGGACAATGTTGATAATGACGCCGCTGCAGCTAAAGCAAACATTAATAGTGCTACTAATGCCCAAGGGGTAAAAGATGCGAAGGAAGCTGGTATTATTAAAATTGATGGCGATCACATTCCAGGCAGTGTTTCACTGCCGGATCAAAAGACCAATGCTCAAGCAGCAATTGACGCCGAAGCCACTAAGATCAAGGCTGAAATTGATGCGGATGCGACCTTAGATACGGCCACAAAGAATAAGCAGAAGGGTGACGTTGATATCGACGCAACTACTGCCAAAGCTAATATTAGTCAAGCAACTGATGCCCAAGGGGTTAATGATGCCAGAGATGCCGGGATCGCTAAGATTGATAGTGACCACATCCCAGGCAACATGACATTACCTGAGCAAAAAGCGGATGCAATTAAAGCAATTGATAATGAAGCTACCAAGATTAAGGGTGAGATCGATACCGATCCAACGCTTGACGACGCAACTAAGACCAAGCAAAAGGCTAATGTTGATAAGGATGCCACAGCGGCTAAAAATAATATTAACAGTGCTACTAATGCTCAAGGGGTGAAGGATGCTAAAGATGCTGGTATTATAGCTATCGATGGTGACCACATTCCAGGTAATGTTTCTCTGCCAGATCAAAAGAAGGATGCTATTAAGGCAATCGATCAAGAAGCAACCAAAATCAAAGGTGAGATTGATGCTGATCCAACTTTAGATAGTAAAGAAAAGACAGCTCAAAAGGCCAACGTGGACAAGGACGCGGCTGATGCCAAGACAGCAATTAACGCCGCCACTAATGCCCAAGGCGTGAAGGATGCCAAGGATGCTGGTATTGTCAAGATCGATGGTGACCACATTCCAAATAGTGTATCTCTGCCAGATCAAAAGACCAATGCTCAAAAGGCCATTGATGCGGAAGCTACCAAGATCAAGAATGAAATTGATGCCGACCCAACGCTAGATGCTGCAACCAAGAAAATCCAAAAAGACAATGTTGACACAGATGCAGCTGCTGCCAAGAATAAGATTAGCCAGGCAACTACTTCTCAAGCAGTTAAAGATGCTAGAGATGATGGTATTGTCAAGATCGATGGTGATCACATTCCGGGTAATATTTCCTTACCAGATCAGAAGAAGAATGCGATAGCTGCCATTGATGCAGAAGCCACCAAGGTTAAGAATGAGATTGATGCAGATCCAACTCTGGATGATGCAGCCAAAACCACCCAAAAGGGAAATGTTGATAAAGATGCCACTGCTGCTAAAGCTGCAATTAACAATGCAACTGATGCCCAAGGCGTGAAGGATGCCAAGAGTGATGGGATCATCAAGATTGATGGCGACCACATTCCAGGTAGTGTTTCCCTGCCAGATCAAAAGACCAATGCCCAAGCAGCCATTGATGCCGAAGCCACTAAGATCAAGGCTGAAATTGACGCGGATTCAACTTTAGATACAGCCGCTAAGAATGAGCAAAAGACTAATGTTGATGTTGATGCCGCTGCTGCTAAAGCTAATATCAGTCATGCGACTAACGCTCAAGGCGTGAAAGATGCCACTACTGCTGGTATTGCCAAGATTGATGGTGATCACATTCCAGGCAATGTTTCACTGCCAGATCAAAAGAAGAATGCACAAGCAGCCATTGATGCCGAAGCTGCTAAGATCAAGGGCGAGATTGATGCGGATTCCACTTTAGATACAGCCGCTAAGAATAAGCAAAAGGGTCAAGTTGATACTGATGCCACGATTGCTAAGAATAACATTATTCAGGCAACCAATGCGCAGGGCGTGAAGGATGCCAAGGAGGCCGGAATCATCAAGATTGATGGTGACCACATCCCAGGTAGTGTTTCCCTGCCAGATCAAAAGACTAATGCCCAAAAGGCAATTGATCAAGAAGCAGCTAAGATCAAGGGCGAGATTGATGCGGATTCAACTTTAGATACAGCCGCAAAAACTGCTCAAAAAGGTCAGGTAGATAAGGATGCCGCCGCAGCTAAGGATGCGATTAACAACGCAACTGACGCTCAAGGCGTGAAGGATGCCAAGGATGCTGGAATCATCAAGATCGATGGTGACCACATTCCAGGTAGCATTTCTCTGCCGGATCAAAAGAAGAATGCCCAAAAGGCAATTGATGATGAAGCAACCAAGGTTAAGGGACAAATTGATGCCGATAAGACCTTAGACGCAGCCACTAAGACTAAGCAAAAGGGCAATGTTGACAAGGACGCAGCGGATGCCAAGACGGCAATTAACAATGCTACTGATGCACAAGGTATCAAGGATGCAACCGATACTGGAATTGCTAAGATTGATGCTGATTACGTTCCTGGTACCGTGTCACTTCCAGATCAAAAGACTAATGCCCAAAAGGCAATTGATCAAGAAGCGGCCAAGATCAAGGGCGAGATTGATGCCGATCCAACCTTAGATGATGCAGCTAAAACTGCGCAAAAGGGTCAGGTAGATAAGGATGCTGCCGCAGCTAAGGATGCGATTAACAACGCAACTGACGCTCAAGGTGTCAAGGATGCAACCAATACAGGTATTTCGAAGATTGATGCAGATCACATTCCAAACAGTACATCCCTGCCAGATCAAAAGACCAATGCTCAAAAGGCCATTGATGCGGAAGCCGCAAAGATTAAGGCTGAAATTGATAATGATTCAACTTTAGATGATGCAACTAAGAAGATTCAAAAGGGTAACGTAGATAAAGACGCTGCCGCTGCTAAGGCTAATATTAGTCAGGCAACCAATGCTCAAGGTGTCAAGGACGCAACTACAGCAGGTATTGCTCAAATTGATGCGGATCACATTCCAGGTAACATCTCACTTCCAGATCAAAAGAAGAATGCGCAAGCAGCCATTGATGCGGAAGCAACTAAGATTAAGGCAGAAATTGATGCGGATTCAACGCTTGATACCACTGCCAAGAATGCGCAAAAGGCTCAGGTTGACAAAGATGCCACTGCCGCTAAGAACAACATTAGCCAGGCAACTGATGCGCAAGGCGTGAAGGATGCTAAGGATGCCGGGATTATCAAGATTGATGGCGACCACATTCCAAATAGCATTTCATTACCTGATCAGAAGAAGAATGCCAAAGCAACAATTGATGCCGAAGCCACTAAGGTTAAGGGTGAAATTGACGCAGACTCAACGTTAGACGATGCAACTAAGAAGGTACAGAAGGATAACGTTGATAAAGATGCCGCAGCAGCTAAGAACAAGATTGATCAAGCTGTCGATGCGCAAGCTGTCAAGGATGCAACTGATGCTGGAATCATTAAGATTGATGGCGATCATATCCCAGGTAGTGTTTCTCTACCAGATCAGAAGAAGAATGCACAAGCAGCTATTGACGCTGAAGCCAATAAAGTTAAGGCAGAAATCGATGCTGATGTCACTTTAGATAATGCCGCTAAGACTGCTCAAAAAGCTCAGGTTGACAAAGATGCCACTGCCGCTAAGAACAACATTAGCCAAGCAACTGATGCACAAGGTGTAAGTGACGCTAAAGATGCAGGTATCAATAAGATTGATGCCGATCACATTCCAGGAAGTGTTTCTCTGCCGGACCAGAAGAAGAACGCGCAAGCTGCCATTGATGCCGAAGCAGCTAAGATCAAGGGTGAGATTGAAACTGATCCAACTCTTGATGATGCAGCTAAGGCTACTCAAAAGGCTCAGGTTGACAAAGATGCCACTGCCGCTAAGAACAATATTAGCCAGGCAACTGATGCACAAGGTGTAAGTGATGCCAAGGACGCCGGGATTGTCAAGATTGATGGTGACCACGTACCAAATAGCACTTCACTACCAGATCAGAAGAAGAGTGCTCAGGCGATTATCGATCAAGAAGCAGCTAAGATTAAGGCCGAAATTGACGCTGATCCAACTTTAGATACAACAGCCAAGAATGCTCAGAAGACTAACGTTGATGTTGATGCCGCTGCAGCCAAAGCCAACATTAGCCAGGCAACCAATGCTCAAGGCATTAAAGACGCTACTAATGCAGGTATTATCAAGATTGATGGCGATCACGTGCCAGGCAGCACTTCCTTACCTGATCAAAAGAAGGCGGCTCAAGCAACAATTGATGCTGAAGCTACCAAGGTCAAAGGTGAGATTGATGCTGATCCATCCTTAGATAATACAGCCAAAGCAGCTCAGAAAGCGCAAGTCGATAAAGATGCCGCTGCAGCTAAGACTAACATCAACAACGCAACTGATGCTCAAGGAGTTAAAGATGCAACAAGTGCTGGTGTAGCTAAGATTGATAGTGACCACGTACCAAACAGTGTTTCCTTACCTGATCAAAAGAAGAGTGCTAAGGCCACGATTGACCAAGAAGCAGCTAAGATCAAGGGTGAGATTGATGCCGATCCTACTTTAGATAGTGCAGCGAAAACAACTCAAAAGGCCAATGTTGATAAGGATGCTGCTGCAGCCAAGGCTAACATTGACCAAGCAGTTGATGCTCAAGGTGTTAAGGATGCCACTGATGCTGGTATTGTCAAAATTGACGGTGACCATGTACCAAACAGCATTTCCTTACCTGACCAAAAGACCAATGCTAAAGCCACGATTGACCAAGAGGCAACCAAGGTTAAAGGTCAAATTGATGCCGATCCAACCTTAGATAATGCAACTAAGGACAAGCAAAAGGCCAATGTTGATACTGAAGCTAAGAAGGCTAAGACTGCTATTGATAATGCAACTAATGCACAAGAAGTGAAGGTTGCAGTTGATAATGGAATAATTGCGATTGACGCTCAATATGTACCAGGTCAAAATGGTAGTTTGGACAGTCAAAAGGCTAAGGCTCAAGCAGCTATTGAACAAGAAGCAGCTAAGATTAAGGCCGAAATTGATGCGGATCAAACTTTAGATAATGCAGCTAAGACCATTCAGAAGGCTAATGTTGATAGAGATGCTACTGCAGCTAAGGCCAACATTACTCAAGCAACTGATGCTCAAGGTGTGAATAATGCTAGGGACGCTGGCGTTATTAAGATTGATAACGACCACGTACCGAACAGTGTTTCCCTACCAGATCAAAAGAAGAATGCCCAGGCAGCTATTGATGCTGAAGCAGCTAAGATTAAGGCGGCCATTGATGCCGATCCAACCTTAGACAATGTAACTAAGACTGCACAAAAGGGTAATGTTGATGTTGATGCTGCTGCAGCTAAAGTTAACATTAATAATGCAGTTGATGCTCAAGGTATCAAGGACGCAACCAATGCGGGTATTGTTAAGATTGATAACGATCATGTCCCAGGCAGCGTATCATTACCTGATCAAAAGAAGAATGCTCAAAAGGCTATTGATGACGAAGCAACTAAGATTAAATCTGAAATTGATGCCGATGAGACTTTGGATGATGTAACTAAGGCAGCTCAAAAAGCTAACGTTGATAAAGATGCAGCTGCTGCAAAGAATAACATCGATAAAGCAACTGATGCTCAAGGTGTTAAGGATGCAACCAATGCAGGTATCAACAAGATTGATAGTGATCATGTACCAAATGCAACTTCACTTCCAGATCAGAAAACTAATGCCAAGGCAACGATTGATCGTGAAGCCTCAAAGGTTAAGACCGAAATTGATGCCGACCCAACCTTAGACACTATAACTAAGGAAGCCCAAAAGGTTCAGGTTGATAAGGATGCCGCTGCAGCCAAGACTAATATTGATCAAGCACTCAATGCTCAAGGTGTCAAAGATGCAACTAATGCTGGAATTGCGAAGATTAATAGCGATCACGTGCCAAATAGTACGTCGTTAGTAGATCAGAAGAAGAATGCTCAAGCTACAATTGATGCTGAAGCAACTAAGATTAAGGCCGAAATTGACGCTGATGAAACTTTGGATGATGCAACTAAGGCAACTCAAAAGGCTCAGGTTGATAAAGATGCTGCCGCAGCTAAAGTTAATATTAGTCAAGCAACTGACGCCCAAGGTGTGAAAGACGCCACTGCAGCTGGTATTGCAAAGATTGATAGTGATCACATTGCAGGTAGCGTTTCACTAGCTGATCAAAAGACTAATGCGCAAAAAGTAATCGAGAACGAAGCAGCTAAGATTAAAGCAGAAATCGACGCTGATCCAACTTTGGAAAATTCTGAGAAGGATGCGCAAAAAGCTAACGTTGACAAAGATGCCGCTGATGCGAAGAACAAGATTGATCAAGCAATCAATGCTCAAGGCGTGAAGGATGCAACAAGTGCTGGTGTAGCTAAGATTGACAGCGACCACGTACCAAGCAACATTTCAATTCCAGAGCAAAAGAAGAACGCGCAAAAGGCAATTGATGATGAAGCAACTAAGATTAAAGCAGAAATTGATGCTGACGAAACTTTAGATGATGCAACTAAGGCTAAGCAAAAAGCTCAGGTTGATAAAGACGCCGCTGATGCGAAGAACAAGATCGATCAAGCAACCAATATCACTGATATCAAGGAAGCCAAGAATGCTGGAATTGCAAAGGTTGATAGCGATCACGTTCCAAGTAACCTGCCGCTAGCTGACCAAAAGAAGAATGCTCAAAAGGCAATTGATGATGAAGCAGCTAGAGTCAAGGACGCAATTGATGCTGATAAGACTTTGAATGATGCAGCTAAGAGTGAGCAAAAAGCCACTGTTGACAAGGATGCTGCTGCTGCCAAGAGCAAGATTGACCAAGCGCTTAATGCTCAAGGTGTCAATGATGCTAAGGCTGCAGGAATCGCTAAGATTAACAGTGATCACTTGACAAATAGCAAGTCATTATCAGATCAAAAACTTGATGCTAAAGCAACAATTGACACCGAGGCAGCTAGAATTAAGGCTGAAATTGATTCAGATCCAACTTTGGATGATGCAACTAGGGCTAAGCAAAAGGCTAATGTAAATAAAGAAGCAACCAAGGCTAAGGCTGCAATTGACAATGCAACTAGTGCCCAAGAAATCAAGGTTGAAGTATACAATGGCGTAACAGCTATCGATGCACAACATGTTTCAGGTGAAATGGGTAGCTTAGAAAGTCAAAAAGCTAAGGCTCAAGCGGCAGTTGATGAAGAAGCAGCCAAGATTAAGGCTGAAATTGATGCTGATCCAACTTTAGATAGTGAAACAAAGGCAGCTCAAAAAGCTAACGTTGACAAAGATGCGGATTCTGCTAAGAAGCAGATTGACCAAGCACTTAATGCTCAGAGCGTCAAAGACATTGCCAATGCTGCACTTGTTGTAATTGATAATGATCACGTGACAAACGGTACATCATTATCAGACCAAAAGAAGAACGCACAACTGGCAATTGATGATGAAGCAGCTAAGGTTAAGGCCAAGATTGATGCTGATCAGGGCTTAGATGATGCTGCTAAGATTGAGCAAAAGGCTAACGTTGATAAAGATGCTGCTGCAGCTAAGGCTAGAATTGATCAAGCAATCAATGCTCAAGGCGTTAAAGAAGCGCTTAATGCTGGAATTGCCAAGATTGATGGCGATTACGTTTCAACTGGAACTTCAATTTCAGATCAAAAATTAGCTGCCCAAGCTAAGATTGAAGCTGAAGCTAAGAAGATTAAGGCTGAAATCGACGCAGACACAACTATTGATCGTGCAACTAAAGATAAGCAAAAGGCTAATGTTGATGATGCTGCAACGAAAGCTAAGACAGCAATCGATAAGGCAACTTCTGCTCAAACAATTAAGGTTGCATTGAATAGCGGAATTGCAGATATTGATGCGCAACATATTCCAAATGGTAACTTAGATAGCCAAAAAGCCATGGCTGTGGCAGAAATTGACCAAGAAGCTGCCAAGACTAAGAAGCAAATCGCTAATGATACTTCAATAGACGATAAGACTAAACTTGCTCAAACTGCTGCTGTAGATAATGAAGCTGCGATTGCAAAAGCAAACATTCAAAATGCTACGGATGCACAAGCAGTTAGTGATGCCCTTACCAACGGAATTACAAACATTGATGCACAATATGTAACAAATCCAATGTCACTGGCAAATCAGAAAGATTATGCTAAGCAATTAATCAATGATGAAGCCGACATTGTGAAGGAAGCCATTAATGCTGACTCTTCATTAGATCAGGCAACTAAGGACAAACAGCTTAAAGCTGTAGATGCTCAAAAGCAAAAGGCTTTAGACAAGATTGATGCAGCATTAGATGCTCAGACTGTTCAAAAAGAATACAATGATGGTATCCTTGCAATTCATGCACAGTATGTAACAAAAGACTTAACTGCTCAAAAACAAGCAGCTAAGGATGCACTTCTGCAAGAAGCTAATACCATTAAGGCAGCAATTGCGAGTGATGTAACTTTAACGGCTACTGCTAAGGCAACTCAAACGGCTAATGTTCAGACTGAATTAGAAAAAGCTCAGAATGCAATTGATCGTGCTCAGACTGCTCAAGATATAAATGATCTTGAGGATGCTGGCATTAAAGCGATTGATGCTCAGTATATTCCAGGTAAACCACTGGATGAACAAAAGGCTGATGCAATTGCCGCAATAGATCAAGCTGCTCAAGCTGCCAAAGACAAAGTTGATAAAGACCAGAGCAAGACAGATGCTGAAAAGCAAAAGGATAAGGATGCGATTGACGCAGCTGCTTCCGCTGCCAAAGACGAAATCAATAAAGGTACCGAAGCTGATTCTATCAACCATGCCAAAGAAAACGGGATAGCAGCAATTGACAAGATTACTGCTAATAACGGCTCGAATGGCTCTAACGGTTCTAACGGTTCAGGCTCCAACGGCTCAAATGGTTCTAACGGTTCTAATGGCTCAAATGGCTCAAATGGCTCAAACGGCTCAAATGGTTCTAACGGCTCCAACGGTTCTAATGGCTCAAATGGCTCCAACGGCTCAAATGGTTCTAACGGCTCCAACGGTTCTAATGGCTCAAATGGCTCAAACGGCTCAAATGGCTCAAACGGCTCAAATGGTTCTAACGGTTCTAACGGTTCTAACGGTTCAGGCTCCAACGGCTCAAATGGTTCTAACGGCTCAAATGGCTCCAACGGCTCAAATGGTTCTAACGGCTCTAACGGTTCAGGCTCCAACGGCTCAAATGGTTCTAACGGCTCAAATGGTTCCAACGGATCCAATAACTCTGGGTCAGGAAACAATGGTGGCTCAGGTAATAACGGCTCAAATGGCTCAAATGGTTCTAATGGTTCTAATGGATCCAACGGATCCAACGGATCAAATGGTGATGCCACTAAGCCAGGTAATGCAGTTCAAAAACAGCTTTACCACAATGCATACTTCTATAATAAAGACGGTAAGCGGGCTAACCTGTTAATCGCCCAAAAGGGTTCTGCAGTTGCTACTTATGGAACTGAAAAGATCAATGGCCGTGAATTCTACTTAACTGATAATGGACTCTACATTGCTGTTAATAATACTATTCAGCAAAGACGTGTCTTAATGCACAATTCGTTTGTTTACAACCAAAATGGTAAACGAGTTGGAAAGAAGATACTGAGAAAGACCAGTGAAGTTGACACCTATGGTGATCCAGTGATGATTCATGGTAAGGCTTACTACATTATTAGTAACAATCGCTATGTCAAAGCTAGGAACTTCGGTCCAATTTCGATCGAAGCTAACAATGTATTAGCTGATGGCGTGACTGCAAATGCTGAAATCTTACACAATTCATACGTTTATGACGCTGAAGGTAAACGATTAGGAAACGTTGTTCTTAAAGCTGGCTCTAAGATTACAACTGGAGCAAGCAAAGAAGTTAACGGGCGCAAGCTTATTGCGATTTCTGATGGACAATACGTTGATAGTGAAAATATTACGGGAACTAGTCGTCAGTTAAGAACAAAAGCATATGTTTACAATCAATATGGTAACCGTGCTGGTAGAAAGGCTTTGAAGAAGAACAAGTCAATCCAAACTTATGGTAGTGCTGTTACAATTCAGGGTGAAAAGTATTACACAGTTGGTTACAATAAATTTGTTAAACGTTCGGCAGTAAAATAAAGGTAAGTTAATTATTCAAAAACAAAATTTCGAATAATAAAACTTGAGTAACAAAAGAAGCTCTCATCTCGTTAGAGATGGGAGCTTTTTTGTTTGCAAAATCAACAGAGAATAAACTATCACTTTTTTAAAAAAACATAGAAATAATATATCTTCGTACAGCTTATCGCAACTAATGAATTTGTTGAATTTTAATATAAATAAGTGAAATGTATATTATATTAGCAATAAAAAAACAAACCACATCAAGTGGCGTCTATTTCTTTATTCTTGAATTGGTAAAAATATAATCATGATAGACATGGAAAGAGCTTTCTAATCATGATAAAATACTAGAGTAATGAAATTAAATTTAATATAACTATGTTAAATCTTTGAAAAGAATGGTGATTGCATTTTGGATGATTTAAGAATGATTGAAGAAATAAAAAATAAAAACTATAAAATGCATAAAAGTAAAAAGGGCTGGTTGATTAGTTATTCTGTCTTAACCTTCATGTTGGGAAGTGGAGCAGTAGCTTTAATGAATAACACTTCAGCGGTAGAAGCTGCTGAAGTTGAAAGTCAACCTGGTGAAAGTGAAGCTGCGTCGACTGGGAGTGATACGCAAGCGGTTAATGATGCTAAGCTAGCAGCAATTAACACTTTATTAACAACTACTAATTCCGTTGAACAGAGAATCAACTCTGATCGCAGCCTAACTCATCTTGAAAAAGCAAAGCAAGTTAAAAATGCTAGTGCTTTATTTGATGAGGCTAAGAGTAGAATTAATGCTGCAACAGATATAACTAGCGTCAAAACATTGCTGGATAGTGCCGTAAGCAGTATTAATTCCAGCTATCGGCCAGTTGCCCTTGAATTTAAAGCAGTTGCGAGAAAAACTAATGTCCCAAAAGTTAATAAGCCAAAGGGCAATAGCCTAAAGTCCTTTTCAGCTGAAAAGTTGTCAACCTACTCTGGCCTAAATAATTTTTTAAAGGCAGGTTCAACTACTAGAAGTTCTAAGCGGACTGTCAACGAATTGAAGGACTACGGCTCTTTAATAGATACTTCGATGCCGTCTAGTACTTCAGTTGACATACCTGCTAATGAAATAACAACAGATATTTCAGGAGCAAAGTTAGCAGATAATTCTATTAGCAAAAACAGCGCGAACGAATCTAACTCAGAAGTAGAAGTTACGCCAAGAGCCATCGTGGCAGCCGGTTATGATGCTGCTAAGAGCGTTGCGGTTGGTGCCGACCCAGATAGCAATCGTGACGACTTTAACAAGGATGTTGATAAGCCAGCAGGTTCAACCCCAACCTCATTGGATATTGCTACTCCTGACCAAATAACGAGTCCGGACAAGTATCAACAAAAAGTAGTAGATGTAGCCGATTTCAATGGTTTAATAGCAGCTTGGGCTGATGCCAGTGTAACCTATATTAATATTACTAAGGACATTGCCTATACCGGTGGCATTATTGGCAGTCGTGCTGCCGGTGCTAGCGTAGTTGTTAACGGTAATGGCCATACGGTTGATTTGGGAAACCAAACCCTATCATATTTAGGTGTACCATATTCAAATATAACAACGGTAACTTTGACTAATACTAAGTTCCAACAAGGTTATACATACAACGATGGGGATTCAAGTTCTTTGGTGTATTCTCCAGATGGGTCTGGCTTGAAAGTAAACCTGGATAATATAACTTTATCTAGCAGTGCTGCTAACGGCAATAATCCAATTCACGCCTTGATGGCTAATGGATCAATGGTTACCTTCTCAGGCGATAACGTCTTCAATATTTCAAATGAGGTTACACGTGGCGTTGGCAAGATTGTTTTTGCCAATAATGCACATGTGACGATGAATAGAACCAGTAACGATATTCAGTTCTCCCAGTTCTTTATGTCATATGTTGCACCACAAGGTAGTGTCGGTTACGGTAACACCATTACGATGGGTGACAATTCTTCCAACGAAGCATATACCTTCAATGGCCGCCCAGCTAACTATCCAGCGATGTACAACAACATTAATGGGGTAACAGTTGGTGACAACGTTAAGTGGACACAGACAGGTTTCCAATATTTCCTAAATGGTATGCAGGGTGGAGTTCGAGAAGCACAATATAAGTTTGGCCAGAATTTCCACTTATCCGCCCCTGTTACGACGCAACCTAATGCGATTCGGCTGTGGGGTACACAAAAGGCAGAGTTTAATGCCGGAACCACTTTTGACATCAACCAGCGGGCTAATGATTCGGTAATTCGGGTTAATGACTCGGCTAGTGTTACCTTTATTTCACCAAAGCAGTTGCACTTGGCCATTCAAGACGCTAATGGTAACCCAGTCGCAACTGGTGCAGGGATTATTTCGGGTTCTGGAACAGTAACACTGAATAATTCCAACATTAAGACTTGGTTGAGCAGTAATTCCCAGGCTAATAGTGCCGATGGTGACAATACAGCTAAGTTCACCAAGATGGTGGTAACTAACGGTCAAGCAACGGTTACTGACTTAACTGGTAATACTGCAACATCAAACATTGTTACACCAACCACGCGTGAATTGCAGACTATTGCGATTCCAGTTGGTAAGGTTAACATTCAATATGTCGACCAAAATGGTAAGAATGTTGGCTTGCCAGTTGAGCTGAATTTAGGTAGTGATGCTTATATTGGTAAATATCTACCCCTGATTACCAGTGATGTTGTTGTCAAGAATATGCCTAGAGGCTATATGTGGGCGCTCGGAAATCAAATTTTCCCTGGAGCTAAAGCAGACGCTCAAAGTGGCGGCGACCCGACCACAGAAGGTGACAACGGTGATTCATTTGGCCAAGCTGCTGTTGGAATTGCCCCAATGGAGGGTGACACTTATACCTATAAGGTCTATGTCTACGGCACTAAGCAAAACGTTACTTACCAATACGTTGATGTTAACCATAAAGATCGGATTCTGACTTCACCGCTATCAGGCCAGACAGGTAAAGAAGCAATTGGTAACCTTGTTCCGGCCAACTACGGTAACACGATTGACTGGACTGACAAATACTATACTGAAGACAACGTTCCCGCTGGTTACCACTATGCAAAGGGGGCCGCTAGTCAGCCAACGACTACAAAGGTATCCGAAATCAACCCAGTAGTTACTATCTATGTAGAAGGTAACCCGCAAAAGATCAGCCCGACATACGTTGACATGCAAGGGAATACGCTTAATCCAGATAATTTGATTGAGATCAACGGTGTAACTGGACAAAGTATTAAGGTTCCAACTGCACCAGATGTTAAAAATTGGGCGCCAGATCACGTTGAGATCAATGGTCAATCAGTATCACTGGGCTCAGTGTTTGAGATAGGCAATGGAACAGATACCATCGTATATCGGTATCACTCACTAGCGATCGAAAAGGAAGCAGCAATCCAAGCAATTGATGCCGAAGCGACTAAGGTTAAGGGTGAGATTGAGGCAGATCCAACTCTAAATAATAATGCTAAGCAAGAACAAAAGACTGCTGTTGATAAGGCTGCAACGGATGCCAAAGCTAATATCAATCAGGCTGAATATCCTAGTGGAGTGGAAAAGGCCAAGCAAGATGGGATTGCAGCGATTGACGCCGCTCACGTAGCCGGGATTGCGCTTGATCAACAAAAGAAAGATTACAGTAAGCAAATCGATGATGAAGCCACTAAAATTAAAGGTGAAATCGATGCTGACGTAACTTTAGATGATGATACCAAGCAACAACAAAAGAATAACGTTGATAAAGACGCAACTGCTGCCAAGGATGCAATTAAGCAAGCAACTGATGTGCAGACTGCTGAGACTGCGATGAATGATGGAATCGTTAAGATCGATGGTGACCACATCCCAGGTAGTGTTTCCTTGCCCGACCAAAAGAAGGCTGCGCTGGCGGCGATTGATGCCGAAGCCACTAAGGTCAAGGGTGAGATCGATGCCGATTCAACCTTAGATGATGACGCCAAGAAGAAACAAAAGGGTGACGTTGACAAAGACGCAGCTGATGCCAAGACAGCGATTAATAACGCTACTAACGCCCAACAAGTCAAGAATGCCAAGGAAGCGGGGATCATCAAGATTGATGGTGACCACGTTTCAGGAAATATTTCCCTACCTGATCAAAAGAATAATGCTCAAAAGGCAATTGATGATGAAGCCGCTAAAGTCAAGGGCGAGATTGATGCGGATGTCACTTTAGACACGGCCACTAAGAACAAGCAAAAGGCTGATGTCGATCGTGACGCGGCGGCTGCTAAAGACAAGATCAACAGTGCGACTACGGCCCAAGGGGTAATTGATGCTAAGAATGAAGGGATCGCTAAGATTGATGCGGACCACGTTCCAGGCAGCATTTCCTTGCCTGATCAGAAGACGAATGCGATTGCAGCGATTGATGCCGAAGCTACTAGGGTTAAGGCCGAGATTGATGCGGATCCAACTTTAGATGCCCAAGCCAAAAAGACGCAGAAAAATGCTGTCGACATTGATGCCGCTGCAGCTAAAGTAAACATTAACACGGCCACTAATGCTCAAGGAGTTAACGATGCTAGAGATGCAGGGATAGCCCAGATTGATAGTGACCACATTCCAGGCAATATTTCCCTGCCAGACCAAAAAGCTAATGCTGTTGCGGCAATTAACAATGAAGCAACCAAGGTCAAAGGTGAAATTGATGCCGATCCAACCTTAGACAATACTGAAAAAGCAGCTCAAAAAGCTAAGGTTGATAAAGATGCGACCATCGCTAAGAATAATATCAACCAAGCAAGTGATGCTCAAAGTGTAAAAGAAGCAGAACAAGCTGGTATTATTGCGATTGATGCGGACCACATTCCAGGTAATATTTCATTGCCAGACCGGAAGAAAAACGCACAAAAAGCAATTGATGATGAAGCCGCTAAGATTAAAGGAGAAATCGATGCTGATCCAACTTTAGATAGTACAGAAAAAGCGGCCCAAAAGGCTAATGTTGACAAAGATGCGGCTGATGCGAAGACGGCGATTAACAATGCCACTGATGCACAAGAGGTTAAGGATGCCACCGATGACGGCATAAAGAAGATTGATGCGGACCACATTCCAGGTAATATTCCATTGCCAGACCAAAAGAAGAATGCTAAGGCTGCAATTGATGCGGAAGCAACTAAGGTCAAGGGTGAAATTGATGCCGATCCAACCTTAGATGATGCGACTAAGGCTAAGCAAAAAACCAACGTCGATACGGAAGCGGCAATTGCCAAAACGGCAATTGATAATGCAACGGATTCTCAAGGTGTTAAGAATGCTCGAGATGAAGGAATTATCAAAATTGATGCGCAACATGTATCAAACGGCAATTTAGCTAATCAAAAAGCTAAAGCGGTTGCGGATATTGATGAAGAAGTACTAAAAGTTAAAAAGCAAATTGCTAATGATACCTCATTAGATAGTAAAGCTAAAAATGCTCAAAATGCTGATGTAGATGCAGCAGCAGATATTGCTAAAACAAATATTCAAAATGCTACGGAAGTTCAAAATGTTATCGATGCACGTGATCGTGGCATTACCAATATTGATGCCCAGTACGTGACTAACCCAATAACTTTGGAGCAACAAAAAGAACATGCTAAGCAATTAGTGACAGATGAAGCAAAAATTGTCAGCACAATCATTAACAATGATCCTGTTCTTGATCAAACAGCTAAAGCTCAACAAATCCAAACTGTAGAAGATCAAAAGCAAAAAGCGCTTGATAAGATTGACCAAGCAGCTAATGCAGATGCTGTTCAAATTGCCTACAACGAAGGAATTAGTGCAATTCATGCTCAGCATGTAGGTGGGACAGATTTAACGACCCAGAAGCAGACGGCTAAGGATGAACTTGTTCAAGAAGCAACTACAACTAAAGCTGCAATAAATAAAGATGTCCGGCTGAATAAAGTGGCTAAGGCGCAACAGCTTCTTAACATTGATCACGAGCTTGAAAAGGCTCAAAACGCCGTTGATCGAGCAACAACAGCTCAAGAAATCAATGATCAAGAAACAGCTGGACTTAAAGCAATTAATGCTCAATATGTCCCGGGTAAGCCACTCGATGAGCAAAAAGCCGACGCAAATAAAGCAATCGATGATGCAGTAAGTGCGGCCAAGGATAAGATTAATCAAGATAAAAGTAAAACTGATGCTGAAAAGCAAAAGGATAAGCAGGCGGTTGACAATGCTGCTAATGCAGCTAAAGATGCTATTAATAATGCCCAAACTGCTGATGAAATTGATGATGCCAAGAATAACGGCATAAACCAAATTAATAAAATAGTTGCTGATGGTAGCGGCAAGGGTACAAATAATTCTGGCGGTTCTAGCGGCTGGAATGGTGGATCGGGCAGTAATGGAACTAATGGTAGCAACGGCGCTAACGGTTCGAATGGCTCAAATGCTGCAGGTACCACGAACGGGTCCAACGGCTCCAATGCTGCTGACAAGCCGCTTGACAAGTCTAAGGCCAGTCCGAAAGTGCTGCTACATAATGCTTACTTCTACAACAAAGAAGGTAAGCGTGCTAACTTATTGATTGCAAAAAAAGGTTCAACAATTACAACTTACGGAACTGAAAAGATTAATGATCGGCAATTCTACCGAATAGATGAAGATCTCTACATTGCCGTTAATAATACGGTTGAACAAAGACGCAGTCTACAAAAAAATGCCTTTGTTTATAATCGTCAAGGAAAACGTATTGGGAAAAATGCGCTGAAGAAAAATTCAGTAGTCAGCACGTACGGTGATCCGGTTAAGATTCATGGTAAGGCTTACTACATGACTAGCGACAACCACTATGTTAAGGCTCGGAACTTTGGTTCTGTTTTGAAAGAAGCACGTAATGTGCTGGCTGAAAATGTAAATCCTAATGCTGATATCTTACATGATTCATATGTTTATGACGCTACTGGAAAACGCGTTGGTGAGTATGTTCTCTTAGCTGGTTCTAGGGCCACTACTGGTGAGACAAAGACAATTAATGGGAAGAACTACATTGCGATTGGCGACGGTCACTATGTTGCAAGTGGAAATATTACTGGAACTGCTCGTAGATTAAAGACCACCTCATTCGTTTATAGTGAGTATGGCCACCGTCTAGGTAGAAAGGTTCTTAGGAAGAACAAGACAATTCAAACCTATGGTAGTGTAGTGAAGATTCACGGCAAGTCATACTTTACAGTTGGTCACAATGAGTTTGTGAAAAAAGCGAATTTTTAGTCAAGAAGTTACTAGTTGAAACTTAATAAGAAAGGTCTAGCGTTTTGAAAAAAATAGAAATGATTGAAGAAATTAAAAACACGAATTATAAGATGCATAAGAGTAAGAAGGGCTGGCTAGTAAGTTATTCCGTTCTGACCTTCATGCTGGGTGGTAGTGCACTAGTTTTGGCGAATAACACCTCAACCGTCAAGGCGGCAGAGATTGGGAGCCAGACAAGTGAAGCTAGTGTAAATAAGGCCGCGCTACTAAGAACCGAGACCGATGCCGTTAAGCAGGCTAGAACAACAGCAGTTACTACTTTAGAAACTGCTGCTAACAGCACTAAACAAAAAATCACAGCTGATCAAAATCTAACTAGTGAGGTAAAAGCTGAACAAACTAAAAATGTCGATGCTGCACTCAGTGCTGCCAAGTTAAAGGTGGCAGCAGTCACTGACCTTGCTGAGATTGAACCGGTTGTGAACACTGCTACAGCAAACATTAAGACTAGTTATCAGGCTGCTATTAAAGGTAAGGTAGCAACAAGTAATGCTCAAGCTTTAAAATCTACAGCTAAGTTGTCAACCTACCAAGGGCTTAATGCATACTTGAAGACAAAGTCAGCCGGTGCTGCTACTAAAGCCACCTTGGCGAAGAGTCCCAGTTTTAGTGCTCTGACCGCTGGTGTTAAGACTTCAAGTACTTCAGTTAATATTCCCGTGAGTGAAATTAATACTGATGTACCAGAGTCTACTTTGTCTGAAATTAAGTCAACTGTAGCTAATCGTGATGAGAGTTCTTCGCTTGATGATCAAAAGAAGGACGCCCAAGCCGCACTTGATACAGCAGCAACTAAGGTTAAGGGAGAAATCGATACCGATGTAACCTTGACTAATGCTGATAAGAATAAGCAAAAGACAGACGTTGATAATTATGTCAGCCAATATCAGGCAGCTATTGATAGTGCACTTGATGAAACCGCTGTTGAAAGTAACAAGACTTCTGGCGTTAGCGCAATTAATGCTGCTCATGTAGCCGGTGCTGATTTGGCCACTCAAAAAGCCATGTCTATCAGTAATGTTAATGATGAAGCTGAAGCCGTTAAGGGTGAAATTGACGACGATTCAACTTTAGACGACACTGAGAAAGCTGCACAGAAAAACAAGGTTGATGCCGATCTTGCTGCTGTCAAAGAAGCTATTAATAATGCCAGTGATGCTCAAAGTATCAAGGATGCTGAAACTGCAGGAATTGACCAAATTGATGACGATCACGTTTCTAATGATGTTTCTATGCCAGATCAAAAGATTGAGGCAATTAACGCTGTCGAAGACGAAGCGACTAAGATTAAAGCTGCTATCGATGCTGACAGTACTTTAACTGATTCAGAAAAGACCAGCCAAAAAACGGCTGTTGATACCGAATTTGCTGCTGCTAGAGATGCGATTAATCAGTCCACTGATTCTAAGGGTGTAAAAGATGCTAAAGCTGCAGGAATTGCCAAGATTGATGCAGCCCATGTCTCAAATACTGTCTCCTTACCTGACCAAAAAACAGCAGCTGTCCAGGCAATCGATGATGAGGCAAGCAAGGTAAAGGATGCTATCGATGCCGATACCACTCTTGATGCTGCCACTAAGACCAGCCAAAAAGCAGCTGTTGATACCGCTGCAGCAGCGGCTAAAGATGCGATTAATCAAGCTATTGACGCCCAGGGTATCAATTCTGCTAAGAGCGCAGGTATTGTCAAGGTTGATGGTAACCACGTTTCAGGAATACCATTAGTAGATCAAAAAACAACAGCTGTCCAGGCAATTGACGATGAAGCAACTAAAGTTAAGGGCGACATTGATGCCGATAGCACCCTTGATGATGCCACTAAGGCCAGCCAGAAGGCTAATGTTGATACCGTTGCAGCAGCGGCTAAGGATGCGATTAATCAGGCCATTGACGCCCAAGCTGTAAAAGATGCTAAGGATAATGGCATTACTAAGCTTAATGATAATCATGTTCCGAATAATGTTTCGATAGCAGATCAAAAAGCGGATGCTGTCAAAGCAATTGACGCTGAAGCAACTAAAGTTAAGAGTGACATTGCTGCCGATAGTACTTTAACTGCTGCTGAAAAAACTGCTCAAAAAGCGGCTGTTGATACCACTGCAGCAGCGGCTAAGGATACGATTAATCAGGCCGTTGATGCCCAGGGGATCAGTGCTGCTAAGATTGCTGGTATTGATCAAATCAAGGGTGATCACGTTCCAGGGACACCATTAGCAGATCAAAAGGCGGATGCTGTCAAAGCAATCGACGATGAAGCAGCTAAGATTAAAGCGGCAATTGATGGCGACAGCACGCTTGACTATCTCGCTCAAAAAACCCAGAAAGCCAAAGTTGATGCTGATGTAGCCGCTGCTAAGAATGCCATTAATAGTGCGGTCGATATTCAAGGCGTAATTGATGCTAAAAATGCTGGAATCACTACGATTGATGGTGATCATGTTGCTGGTAATGATTCGCTGGTAGACCAAAAGAAGCAGGCCCAGGCAGCAATCGATGATGAAGCTAATAGGGTTAAGGCCGAGATTGACCTTGATACTAGTTTAGATGGTCAAACTAAAGCTGCTCAAAAGGCCAATGTTGATCGGGATGCTGATGTAGCTAAAACTAATATTGGTCAGGCAACTGCTGTTCAAGATATTAATAATGCTAAAGATAACGGTATTGCAAAAATTGGTAGAAATCACGTATCGAGCAATAAATCGATATCAGATCAAAAATTGGATGCCAAAGCAGCCCTTGATGCTGAAGCTAAGCAGGTCAAAGACGCAATTGATGCCGATAGTACCCTCGATGATGCTACTAAAGCTAATCAAAAGGCTAATGTTAATAAAGAAATAACCAAGGCTAAACAAGCGATTGATCAAGCAGTTAACGCGCAAGAGATTAGTGCTGCTAAAATGAGTGGTATAACTGCGATCAATGCACAATATGTTGAAAACGTAAATGGCAGCCTGGAAAGTCAAAAAACGGCGGCGCAAGCTGTAATCGATGCCGAAGCAAGCAAAATCAAGAATGAAATTGATGCTGATGCAACTTTAGACAATGAAACAAAATCCGTTCAAAAAGCTCGTGTTGACTTAGATGCAAATTCTGCTAAGAAAAAGATTGACCAGGCAGCTAATGCCCAAGCTGTGAAAGATGCTACGCATACAGGAACAAATAAGATTGACAGTGATCACGTGAAGAACGGTACATCATTGCCAGAACAAAAGAAGAGTGCTCAATCAGCAATCGAGATCGAAGCTGACCGGGTTAAGGCCCAAATCAAGGCTGATCAAGGCTTAGACGATGCTACTAAGATTGCACAAATAGCTAACGTAGATCGGGATGCAACTGCTGCCAAGGAGCAGATTGACCAGGCCCTCAATGCTCAAGACGTAAAAGATGCCAAGACGGCCGGTATTGCTAAGATTACTAGTGATTACGTGCCAATGGGCTCAGTTTCAGATCAGCGGGCAGCTGCACAGGCTAAGCTTGATGCTGAAGCTAAGCAGGTCAAAGACGCAATTGATGCTGACGATAGCTTGACTAGCGCAGATAAGGCGCAGCAGAAGGCTAATGTTGATCGAGCTGTAAGTAATGCCAGAGCAGCAATTGACTTTGCAACTACTGCCCAGGCAATCAAGATCGCTCTGACCAATGGAATTGCTGACGTTGACGCACAGCAAGTAGCAGGTGACAGCGTAGAAAGCCAAAAAGCTAAGGCGGTTGCAGCAATTGAGCAAGAAGCAACTAGAATTAAGAATAAGATCACTAATGATTCAACTCTTGATGATAATGCTAAAACAGCCCAAATTGCAGCGGTTGATCAAGAAGTAGCAACGGCAAAAGCTAATGTTCAGAATGCTACAGATGCACAAGTAATTAAAGATGCGCGTGATCGCGGGATTAGCAGTATTGATGCACAATACGTAACTAATACCCTGTCTCTAGCTGCCCAAAAAGATAATGCTAACCAGTTGCTTAACGCTGAAGCTAATGTGGTGAAGGAAGCAATCAATAGTGATGATTCTATTGACCAGGCGACCAAGAATGCGCAGCTTAAAGCTGTTGATATGCAGCTACAAAAGGCACTAAACCTAGTTAGTCAAGCTGCCAATGCGTCTGCTGTCCAAAAAGCTTATACAGACGGAATTGCTGCCATCAATGCGCAACATGTAGCGGGAATTCCATTAGATACCCAGAAACAGACTGCAAAGGATGAATTAGCTAAAGAAGCTGAAACGATTAAGGCAGCAATCAATAATGATATAACCTTGACCACTAATGCCAGGAATCAACAGATTCTCAATGTTAACTTGGAATTAGCAAAAGCTCAAAATGCAGTTGATCGTGCCAGGACAGTTGAAGATGTTAATGCCAAGCAAAATGCTGGTATTGTTGCCATTGATGCTCAACACATCCCAGGTAAACCACTTGATCAGCAGAAGGCTGAAGCCATCAAAGAAATTGATCAAGCCGCTCAAATTGCCAAGGACAAGGTTGATAAAGATACCACCAAGACGGATGTTGAAAAGCAAAAAGAAAAAGAGGCAATTGATGCCGCTGCTGCCGCCGCTAAAGATGAAGTCAACAAAGGCCAGGATGCAGATGCAATCAGCCATGCTAAAGAAAATGGGACAGCAACCATTGATAAAATTGTAATCGATAATAGCCTTGAGCATCAAAAAGAAGAGGCTAACAAAGAAATTGATCAAGCCGCTCAAGATGCTAAAGATAAGGTTGATAAGGATACTAGCAAGACCGATAGCGAAAAGCAAAAAGACAAAGACGCAATCGATGCTGCCGCCGCTGCCTCCAAAGATAAAGTTAATGATTCTAAGAACAAGGATGAAATTGACAAGGCTAAGGAAGACGGAATCAATACCATCGGCGAAATTGTCACCGGTCTTAATCAACAGAAGACTGATGCCAATAAGGAAATTGATCAGGCTGCCCAGGCTGCTAAGGATAAGGTAGATCGGGATACAAGTAAGACTGCTGCGGAAAAGCAAAGAGATAAGTTAGGAATTGATGCAGCCGCAACCGCAGCCAAAGATAAAGTTAATAACTCTAAGAGTAAGGCTGAAGTAGACCAGGCTAAACAAGCCGGGATTAATTCAATTAATACTATTGCAAATAGCAGTGGTTCGAATGGTTCTTGGAATGGTGGCTCTGGCACTGATGGTTCCAATGGTGCAAATGGGTCAAACGGCGCAAACGGTTCGAATGGTTCGAATGGTGCAAATGGGTCAAACGGCTCCAATGGTTCCGATGCTGCCGACAATTCGGCTACTAAGGTTGATAAGTCTAAAGCAGCCTCTAAGGTGCTTAAACATAATGCTTACTTCTACAATAAAGATGGCAAGCGGGCCAACCTGTTGATTGCTAAGAAGAACTCAACGATAACTACCTACGGGACCAAGAGTATTAACGGCCGTCAATTCTACCAAATTGACGATGATCTCTACATTGCTGTAAATAATGTGGTTGGTCAAAAGCGGAGCTTGAAGAAGAATTCCTTCGTATACAACCGAAAAGGTAAGCGTGTTGGCAAGAAGCTCTTAAAGAAGAGAACTAAGGTTAATACGTTTGGCGATCCAGTGAAGATTCATGGAAAAGCTTATTATGTCATTAGTAATAAGCGCTATGTTAAGGCGAAGAACTTCGGTTCAATCACCATTGAAGCTACTAGTGCTCTTGCTGCTAACGTAACTTCAAATGCCGAGATTTTCCATAACTCGTACGTCTATAACGGAGAGGGCAAGCGGGTAGAGAGTTATGTTCTACTGGCGGGTTCGAAGGTTACAACTGGTGAGACCAAGCAGATTAACAATCAAAGTTTCGTTTCCATTGGTGACGGCCGTTACGTCGCAAGTGAAAATGTTGTAGGAACTACTCGTACGCTCAAGACCCAGGCTTATGTCTACAATAAGTCTGGCCGCCGGGTGGCTAAGCAAGTGATGAAGAAGAATCAAACTGTCAGAACTTACGGCAGTCCAGTGAAGATTCATGGCGAAGCATACTACGCAGTAGGTCACAATAAGTTTGTTAAAGCAACGAACTTTTAGTTAATTAGGAAACCGAATAAGTAAACTTAAATAACAAAGAAGCTCCTATTTTCAATGAGATAGGAGCTTCTTTTCTTTTTAGTAAAATTATGATACTATTTAGATAATTATCTAAATAGAAAGGAGAAAATGTGAGTTTCGAGGTTAGTTTTAAGGCGCTGGCCGACCCAGTCAGACGGAAGATTTTACAGCTGCTAAAGCATGGTTCAATGTCTGCTGGTGAAATTGCCAGTCACTTTGAGATGACGCAAGCCACTGTTTCATACCACCTTAATGTATTGAAAAAAGCTGATTTAATCTGTGAAGAACGCCAAAAAAATTTCATTTATTATTCCTTGAATACTTCTATTCTGGAAGAAATAATGGCATGGTTAGTTGACTTGAAAGGTAATCAGGATGAAAAAAAATAATTATCGTAAAACATTTTTGTTATTAGTTTATTGACCGTCTTGCCGCTATTAGTGGGATTGCTCTTGTATCAAAAGCTACCAGCAAAAATGGCAACGCATTTCGGATTGAATAATGTGCCTAACGGTTTTAGCAATAAGTTTTTGGTGGTAGTGGGCATGCCCTTGCTGCTTTTGTTGCTACAGCTGATAGTATTCTTTGTCTGGTCTCGTGAAGCTAAAGGCCAGGATTTTAACTTTAAGCTAGTTGAAATTACACTTTGGTTGGTACCTGTGATGAGTAACGTACTTGGCTTTACGCTTTATCTGGTGGCACTCGGCCAGCGGTTAAGAATGTCGGTTATCGCTAACTTATTATTTGGTCTTTTGCTACTGATTTTTGGTAATTATTTACCTAAAACAAGGCCTAACCGCGTCGTAGGTATTAGATTACCATGGACATTAGCCAGTTCGACTAATTGGCAAAAAACTCATCGCCTAATTGGTTGGTGGATTGGTTTTACTATGCACGTCATTTCTTCCAAATAACTGGCTGTTTGTCATCATTCTGCTGGTCGTGATTATCGTACCCATTGTTTATCATATAGCCTAAGTAGAGCTGGTAGATAGGTATTTAAAGGTAAAATCACCAAGAGCTGATAACTTCATAGTTTATCAGCTTTTTTGGTGGCAAAAAACAGATTTAGCCACATTTTATTTTAAGTGCGCTTGAGGAAGTAATTAGACCTGTCAAGATTGAGTCAGACTCTAGCTAAAGTTAAAATGCGATAACATATTTTGCCAGTAAAAGTAAAAAGGGATAAAAGCTTAATGGTAATAGTCATAGAAAGTCCCTAAAAACCATGATAAAATATTAAAATGTCTAAAGATAATTAATATGACTATTGTAGATTTATGAAAAAGAAATGGTGAATTGTATTGAATAAGAAGATGATTGAAGAAATTAAGAATACCAACTACAAAATGCATAAAAGTAAAAAAGGGTGGCTAGTTAGCTACTCGGTTTTGACATTTATGCTGGGCGGGGGTTCCGTGATTTTGGCTGACAAGACTTCAGTTGTAAAGGCTGCTGAGATTGAGCGTAAGACTGAAGAAACAGCTAAACTAGCATTGCCAAAAGCAGAAACAGCTTCGCTTAAGCAGGTCCAAGCAAGTGGTAATCAGGTATTATTAGCAGCAGCTAATACCACAAAGCAAAAGATTTCGGCTAGTCAGAGTCTGTCTGCTGCTGAAAAAACTAAGCAACTTAAGGCGGTCAATAGCCTACTTAATAATGCTCAAGTCAAGATCAACGGTGCTACAGATCCAGCAAGTATACAAACACTAGTTGAAAAAACAACGGAGAGTATTAATGCTTGCTATCATCTTCCTACACCTAAGGCTAAATTGGTAAAGAATAAGGCTAAGTTCAAGTTATCAACATATTCGGGCCTTAATTCATACTTGAAGACCAGATCAAAAGCTGCTTCGAAGGGGGCTCTATACAAGTCACAATCCTCTGACTCATTAAGCACTGATTCTAAAGGTAGTACATCAGGTAATATTCCCGATGATAAGATTACTACTGATGTTTCAGATACTAGTCTGGTGGACAATAAGCCAGTAATTGCTAGCCGGGATGATTCGCTTGAGCAATTACGGCAAGAAGCTTTAGCGGCACTTTCCACAGAAAATTCCAAGATCTCTCAAGATATATCACAAGATCCGACATTGGACATGAATGTTAAAAATGAGCAATTGCAACAAATGGGGCAAGTTTTTTCTGATGCTTATGCAAAGGTTACCCAAGCAACCGATGAGCAAGCTATCATAGCGGCAAGGGATGAGGGTATTACCAAGATTAACGCATCTCATATTCCTAATCCCGTATCTTTAGAAGAGCAAAAGAAACAAGCTTTAATGAAATATAATGAGGCAGTAGATAAGGTTAAAGCAGATATTGATGATGATTTGTCTTTAACCGCTGAAGAAAAGCAGCAAGAATTATCTAATCTTGTTATTTCATCTGATCAGGTAAGAGAAAAAATCAATTTGTTATTGTCGGCCTCGTATTTGAAGCAGACTTTAGATGAAGGTATCGAGAGTTTAAAATATGTTCATTTGCATCCTGGATCAGGTAGTGTTCCGGTAACAGAACAAAGAGCTAAAGCAAGTAAGTCGGTTGATGATGCGGCCACTAAAGTCAAAGGCGAAATTGATGGCGATAGCACTTTAACGGCCACCGAAAAAGCTGCTCAAAAGGCCGCCGTTGACACTGACGCTGCAGCTGCAAAAGATGCCATTAATCAGGCACCTTATATGCAGCCTATCAAGGATGCGCGAGACGCTGGCATTGTTAAAATCAATGCTGACCACGTTTCAAATACCGTGTCTTTAGATGACACTAAAAAAGCAGCTAAAGCCGCTCTTGAGGCTGAAGCTACTAAGGTTAAGGCTGAAATTGATGCCGATAGTACCCTTTTGGCAGCGACCAAGCAGTCTCAAAAAGACCAAATTGACCAACTTGTTACTACTCATCAAACTACAATCGATAATGCAGTTGATGCGCAGTCGGTTATTGCTAGCCGGGATCAAGGTTTAGCCCTTATTATGCAGACCCACATTGCTGGTGCTTCATTGGCTAACCAGAAGGCGGCCGCTAAAGAGGCACTAGCTGAAGCTGCGGAAGTAACTAGACAGAAGATTGTCCAAGATCTGGTGATGGATGATGAAGCCAAGGAATGGTATACCCAAAACCTTCAGTATGACCTTCAACAGTACAAGGAAAGAATTGACAGTTATGAAACCAATACAGCCGATCGTATTGCCCAATACAAAAGAGATGGTCTGATTAGTATGCAGAATGCTTATCCTAATGTTGCAGATCTGCTGCGGAGCAGAAAAATTGATGCTCAGTCCGAGTTTTCTGCTAAGTTCAGTAGTATTTATGCCGAAATCAATGCTGATCGAGCTCTGACTGCTACAGAAAAGACAGCGCAACAAGATACGCTTCGTGAAGTTTATCAAGCAGCCAATGACGCTGTCGGTAAGGCCACCACTTTTAAGGAAGTAGCTGAACTAAAAGCCGCTTGGCTTCCCAAGTTTGCTGAGGTTCATGTACCGACTACTACTTCCCTTCAAGCTGCCAAGACCAATGCTAACCAGGCTATCGATAATCAAGTGATCGAGGTTAATAGTGCAATTAGTGCAGATCCAGCTTTGGTGCCAGAAGATGTTACCGTCCAAATCAATAATGTTGCTGTTGCTGCTGCTGCTGCTAAAGAAGCTATTAACCAGGCTACAGACCTGAAGGGGGTCGAAGATGCCCGGGATGCGGGAATCGCTAAGATTAAGGCCGCCCATACTGCAGGCAGTATGAGTCTTTTAGAGCGCAAAAATAAAGCTAAGCTAGCAATTGATAACGAGGCCAATCAAGTTAAGACAGTGATTGACGCTGATATTACCCTTGATTTAGCCACAAAGACGGCGCAAAAGGGCAACGTTGATGCTGATGTAGTCACAGCTAAAAAAGCGATTGATAATGCCTATCCTGCCACCAGTATTGAAAAAGCCCAGGAAGAAGGTCTTGCCATGATTAAAGCAGACCACATACCGGGAGCACCGTTAGCAGATCAAAAAGCTAATGCTAATCAGGCTATTGAGACTGAAGCAACTAAGGTTAAGGGTGAGATTGATACAGATAGCACCTTGACTGCGGTTGAAAAGACTACGCAGAAAGCTAACGTTGACACTGATGCTACGGCTGCTAAGGCTGCTGTTAATAGTGCTAGTGATGCCCAAGCGGTCAAAGATGCTAAGGCAGCCGGTATTGTCAAGATTGATGGTGACCACCTGCAAAGCACTTTAGCTGCCATTAAGGCTGCTGCCATTGCAGCTATTGAGGCTGAAGCAACTAAGGTTAAGGATGAGATTGATATCGATGTAAACCTAGATAATTCTGGCAAGAAGTCTCAAAAAGACCAAGTTAACCAAATAGTTTTGTTTTACACTTCTTCTACCAGTGAAATTCAGAAGGCCACTGATGCGCAAAGTGTTCAAGAAATAAAGGATAAAGCCATTGCGCAAATTAAAGCTGCTCACTATTATGTCTCTACCCTAGAGGAGCGAAAGAGCAACAGTATTAATGGTATTACTAATGCAGCTTATAATTATAAGCAATTAATTGATAATGACTTAGGTTTAAGTGATACTGATAAGGCCACGCAAAAGTCCAATATTGATGCTGATGCTGCGGCGGCTAAGATTGCTATCACTAATGCTGTTGATGCGCAAGGCGTTAAGGATGCCTATGACGAGGGTCTTGCCAAATTGAAGGCGGACTATCTTCCTGGCTCGCTTGATGCTTGGAAGGCTGAGGCCCTCAAGCGAATTAATGATGCTGCTATCAGGGTCAAGAGTGAAATCGCTGTCGATATTACCTTAACTGATGCAGAGAAGATTACGCAAAAGTCCAATGTTGGTGACGCTGCAAATTACGCCATTAATGCTATTAACCAAGCACCTGGCATTAATTGGATAAATTATCCAATGAATTCTGGTATCGAACATATCAATAAATGTCATGTTTCCGGCAAGTTAATAGTAGATCAAAAGTCTGCGGCAAATCAGGCTATTGATGCGGAAGCAACTAAGGTCAAGGGTGAGATTGATACAGATAGTACTTTGACTACCATTGAGAAAACTAATCAAAAGACTATCGTCGATTCAGCAGCTGATGCAGCTAAAGCTGCTATTAATCAAGCAAGCGATGCCCAAGGGGTAAAAGATGCCAAGGATAGTGGCATTATCAAGATTAATGCAGCTTATGTGCCTAACACTGTTTCCTTGCCAGACCAGAAAATCAATGCAGTTCAAGCAATTGATCAAGCAGCAGCTAAGGTTAAGGGCGAGATTGACGCAGATAGTGCTTTGACAGATATTGTGAAGGCAACTCAAAAAGTCAACGTTGATCAAGCAGCAGCAGCAGCAAAAGCTGACATCAATCAGGCAAGTGATTCCCAAAGTGTGCAAAATGCTCAGAATAATGGTATTGCTAAGATTAATGCCTGCCACATTGCGGCCGGTGTCAGCTTGCCAGACCAGAAGCTTAATGCAAGTACAATCATTGATAAAGAGGCTAACAAGGTTAAGGACATCATCAATGCTGATAATAATTTAACCGTAGCCGAGAAAAATACTCAAAAAGCCAACGTTGATGCGGATGCGACCGCTGCTAAAATTGCCATTAACCAAGCCGTTAATGCTGACGGGGTAATTATTGCTCAAGAAGCCGGCATTGCTAAAATCACCGCTGACTATCTTCCCGGTGTAGCTCTTTCAACTCAGAAAGCTAATGCTAACCAGGCCATTGACACTGAAGCAACTAAGGTTAAGGGTGAGATTGATGTCGATAGCACCTTGACTGCGGTTGAAAAGACTACGCAGAAGGCCAACGTTGACACTGATGCTGCGGCTGCTAAGGCTGCTGTTAATAGTGCTAATGATGCCCAAGCGGTCAAAGATGCCAAGGAAGCCGGAATTGTCAAGATTGATGGTGACCATGTTTCAAATTCTGAGTCTTTAGATGAACAAAAAAATAAGGCTCAAGCTGCAATCGATGCTGAAGTTGCTAAGGTTAAGGCCGAGATTATAGCTGATGTAACTCTTAATGATGCTACTAAGGCTGCACAGCAAAATGCGGTTGCTCAAGCGGCAGCTACTGCTAAAACTAATATTAACCAGGCAACTAATGCCAACGAAGTGGTCACAGCCAAAGTTGATGGGATTACTGCAATTAATGCTGCTCATCAATCAGGCCCGTCACTTGATAACCAAAAGTCATCTTTTGTAAATAAGATAAATGAAGCGGCCAATAGCGTTAAGGCCGAAATTGCTGCTGATGTTACTTTGGATGATACTGCTAAGGCGGTGCAGAAGGCCAATGTCGATAACGATGTTACAACAATTCTGGCAGGCATTAACCAGGCAACTGATCTCCAAACCATAGAGGATACCACTTCTGCTGGTATTGCTAAGATTACAGCCGACCATGTTCCTGGTACCCCACTGCCAGATCAAAAAGCTGAAGCTATTAAAGAAATTGCTGCACAAGCAAGTAAGGTTAAGGATGAGATTGCTGCAGATGTGACGTTGACCGATGCAGAAAAGGAAACTCAAAATACTAACGTTGATATTGATGTTGCAGCAGCTATGGCTGCTATTAATGGTGCTAGTGATGCCCAAGCGGTCAAAGATGCTAAGCAGGCTGGTATTGCCAAAATAGCTGGTAATCATATTTCTAATAATGCCTCCTTGCCCACTCAAAAGGCTGAAGCTATTAAGGAAATTGCTGCGCAAGCAGTTAAGATTAAAGATGAAATCGCTACTGATTCGTCCTTGGACGATGCTACTAAGGATGAACAAAAAGCTAATGTTGATCGAGATGCCGCCGCCGCTAAAAACAACATCAATCAGGCGACCGATACCAAGGGCATTCAGGAAGCAAAAGAAGCTGGCATTTCCAAGATTAATAGTGACCATGTGTCTAATCACAAGTCGTTGTCTGATCAAAGGTTAGAAGGCAAACAGGTAATTGATGCTGAAGCAGATCGAATTAAGGCGGAAATTGATGCTGATTCAACTTTAGATGATGCCACTAAGGCAAGACAAAAGATGAATGTTAATAGTGAGGTAACAAAAGCTAAAGTTGCAATTGATCATGCTACCACAGCTCAAGCTATTAAGACGGCTAAAAACGATGGGATAGCAGCAATTGCTGCTCAACACATTACTGGTGAAAATGGCAGCTTAGACAGTCTCAAGACTACAGCCCAAAATGCAATTGACCAAGAAGCAACTAAGATCAAGGGAGAAATCGCTGCTGATGTAACTTTGGATGATGATACAAAGGCAATTCAGCAGGCTAATGTTGCCCGTGATGCTTCTGCTGCCAAAAATCAGATTAATCAGGCAATCAATGCTCAGGCGGTTAAAGATGCTACTGCATTAGGCATTATTAAGATTGATAATGACCACGTGAAGAGTGTAATTTCATTGTTGGAACAAAAGGCCAAGGCTAAAGCGGCGATTGCTGCTGAAGCAGTAAAAGTCAAAGACCAGATTGCGGCTGATCAGGGTCTAGACGATGCTGCTAAGTCTGAGCAAAGTGCTAATGTAGATCGTGATGCAACCAATGTCCAGGAGCAGATTGAGCAGGCAGTTGACGCGCAAGGTGTAAAAGATGCTAAGAATGCCGGTATTGCTAAGATTGCTAGCGATTATGTGCCAAATGGCACGGTGTCGGATCAAAAGATTGCTGCGCAAACCAAGATAGAAGCTGAAGCCAAAAAAGTTAAGGCAGTGATTGAGACAGATATAACTTTAACTAGTGCAGAAAAGTTAAAGCAAAAGGCCAATGTTGATATGGCTGCCAGCAATGCGAAGGCAGCGATTGACCGTGCCGTTACTGCCCAAGAAGTCAAGGTTGCTCTGCATAATGGTATTACAGATATAAACGCACAATATGTAACAGGTGACAGCCTAGATAAACAAAAAGCCAATGCTAATGCAGTAATTGATCAGGAAGCAACCAAAGTCAAGAATCAGATTACTAATGATGCAACGCTGGACGACAAGACTAAAGTAGCTCAGATTGCGGCTGTTGATCAAGAAGTAATGACCGCAAAGAGTAATATTCAAGTCGCAGCAACTGCCCAGGAAATTAGTGTTGCACAGGCCAATGGGCTTGCCAATATTGCTGCCCAGTATGTGACAAACTCGATGTCCTTAGATGAACAAAAAGAACGTGCCAAGCAGTTGATTAATGATGAAGCTAATATAGTAAAAGAGGCCATCAATAGCGATAATTCTCTTGATCAAGCTACTAAGAATAAGCAGGTAAAAGCTGTCGAAGCACAGAGACAAAAGGCTTTAGATCAACTCAGTCAAGCGGCTAATGCGACAGCTGTTCAAAAAGAATATAATGATGGGATAGTTGCAATTAATGCGCAACACGTACCGGGTACTGCTTTGGATATTCAAAAGCAAACTGCTAAGAATGCATTGGTTCAAGAAGCAAACACGATTAAAGCGGCGATTAATAATGACCTTACTTTGACTACTAATGCTAAAAAACAGCAGTCCCACAATGTTGACCTTGAATTAGAAAAAGGGCAAAATGCGCTTGACCGCGCTAAAAATGTTCAAGAAGTTATTGATTGTGAAGCTACTGGTATTAAAGCAATTGATGCACAATATATACCGGGCAAGCCGCTTGATGAGCAAAAGGCGGCTGCCAACCTGGAAATAGACCAGGCTGCGCAAGTTGCTAAAGACCAGGTTGATAAAGATACCAGCAAGACTGATCAAGAGAGGCAAAAAGAAAAGGACGCAGTTGCTACTGCTGCTTCAACAGCTAAAGCCGAAATCAATCAAAGTAAGAATGCTGATGCAGTCAACCAGGCCAAAGAAAATGGCCTAGCAGCGATCAACCAGCTTGTAGTAAATAATAGCCTGGAACATCAAAAAGAAGTGGCCAAGCAGGAAGTAGACCAGGCTGCGCAAGCCGCTAAAGACAAGATTGATCAAGATAAGAATAAGACTGACGCTGAAAAGCAAAATGACAAAGTTGCAATTGATAGTGCCGCTTCAGCTGCCAAGGACAAAGTTGATAAATCAAAGAACAAGGGTGAAGTTGATCAGGCTAAGCAGGATGGTATTAATGAAATAAATAATATCGTGAATGGCAATAGTAATGGTCCCAACGGATCAACTGGCTCGAATGGTTCTAACGGATCCGGCGATACGGGTGGCAGTTCTGGTAGCACTGGCTCGAATGATTCCAGTGCTTCAACTAACTCAACCGGTTCGAATGGGTCAAATAGCTGGAATAATTCAAGTAGTACTGGGTCTGACAGTCCTGAAACTAAACCTAAGCAGTCCAAATCAGCATCTAAGGTGCTGAAGCATAATGCATACTTCTATAACAAGGAAGGAAAGCGGGCTAACCTGTTGATTGTTAAGAAGGGGTCTACCATAACAACTTATGGCACCAAGACGATTAATGGCCGTGAATTTTACCACATTGGTAAGGAGCTCTACATTGCTGTTAATAATGTTGTTGGTCGCAAACGAAGCTTGAAGAAGAATTCATTTGTCTATGACAAGAAGGGAAAGCATGTAGGTCAGAAACTCTTGAAGAAGAGCAGCAAGGTTAATGTATATGGCGATCCAGTGAAGATTCGTGGAAAGTATTACAGCATCATTGGTAATAAACATTATGTTAAAGCAAAGAACTTCGGTTCAATTCAAATTGAAGCCAGAAAGACACTAGCACCTGGCGTAAGCTCAAATGCAGAACTTTCACACGATTCGTATCTTTATAATGAAAGCGGAAAGCGAGTAGATAAGTATATTCTCAAAGCCGGTTCCAAAATTGTTGCTGGCCAAGTCAAAACAGTTAATGGGCAAAGTTTTACTGCAATTGGTAATGGATACTATGTTGCCCAAAATAATGTAAGAAGTTTTGCGCGTTGAACATTAAAATAAAGGAAAAGATGGTTATTTGGCCCAAGTAATTGTATAAGTTAGCTCGAATAACAAAGAACCCCCCAGTGTCAGAAGATACTGGGGGGTTTTCGTTGTAATTTTTGTAGTGGGCATGTAGTAGCCACTTATAATAGCTGTAATCTCAAGAAGTACAGGTAAAACAAAGCTAATGGTAACCTCTGTCAAACGATAGGCAGAATAACAGGTAGTTACGGAGGGGCAAAAGGACTACTATGATTAATTTTATAGTAATTTTAATGATATTAGTAAGTTTTATAAATTAAAATCATATATCTAATATCATAAAAACCACTATAAACAGTGCTTAATTATTAAGATAATGGATGATAAGTTCTTGCCATAACTAAATTATATCCCTGATATGTACGAATGCTATTTATATTCGTTATTTACATTTAAAATATAAACCGATTTATAATTTAATAATTTATACAGATTAGTTATGGAAAGAAATGATAGTTTGTGATATTATTTTAATATCGTAGTAATATATTAAATACAATAATTATAGAAGGTGAAAGATTTTGAACAGATTTAAAATGATTGAAGAAGTCAAAAACACAAACTATAAAATGCACAAAAGTAAAAAGGGTTGGCTAGTTAGCTACTCTCTTTTGACTTTTATGCTAGGTGGAGGAGCAATGCTCTCTCAATCGGCTAATTCAGTAAATGCTCAAGAAGTAAAAGCCGCTGAAATTGAGAGTCAAAGTAATCAGATTGGAGTTGATAAGTCGACCCAACAAAAGGTTGATGATCAGGCGGTCAGTGAAGCTAAACAAACCGCGTTAAACACGTTGGAAACAGTAGCTACTAGTACTAAGCAGAAGATCAATGAAGATCGAAACTTAACCAGTGCTACTAAGGCTAAACAGATAAAAGCGGTTGACGCTTTACTTAATGATTCTAAAGATAAAGTTAATGCGGCGAATGATTTAGCTGGTCTTAAGACAGTATTGGACAAGGCTAGTGCTGATATCACGGCTACTTATCAAGCAGGTGTTGATAGGACTAGTTTGCTCAAAAAAGCAGACAAACCTGCCAAAACTAAGGCAGTTAAAGCTAAAAAAGCTAAAGCCCGTTCTAAAAAGACAGGCTCCAAGACCAAGAAGCTTAAGGCTAAAAAGTCAAAAACTGCCGCTCAAGGTAGTTTAGCAACTTATGCTGGCCTCAACTCATTTTTGAAGTCTGATTCAAGTGCTGCTAGTGCTAAGAGTTCAACTAGCCTAAAGCAGAGTAGCCGATCTGCTGACTTGTTGAAGAGCGCTTCAAAGCCTACCAGCACTTCAGTTAACATTCCTGCAGCCGAAATTCCAACGGACGTAATGGATACGAGTTTATCAGATGATGCGGCCACTAAGCCTAATAATTCAAATGAAGCTGATTCAAAACTTGAAGCTAAGCCAAGAGATATTGGAATTGCTGGCTATGCTGCTTCAAAAGGTGTAACGGTTGGTGCCGACCCAGATGGTGGTCGTGACGACTTTAATAAGAATGTTGACAAGCCAGCAGGCGCAACGCCAACCTCGATGAATATTGCTACTCCTGATCAAATCACGAGTCCGGATAAGTACAAACAAAAGGTAGCAAACGTAAGTGATTTTAATAGTTTAGCAGCAGCCTGGAAAGATGCCAGCGTAACCTATATCAACATTACTGGTGATATTACATATACTGGTGGTCGCATGGGATCTCGTGCTGCGGGGGCTAGTGTAGTTGTTAATGGTAATGGTCATACGATTGATTTAGATAGACAGAACTTCACTTACACTGCTGTACCTTATAATAATCTAACAACTGTAACATTGACCAACGGCAAGTTCAAACAAGGGTTTCCAGGAAATGATGGGGATAATTTAGCTCTTGTATACTGTGAATGGGGCAATGGTGCAGGACTTAAGGTAAATATTGACAATGTCAATCTATCAAGTTCGTTAAATGGTTATAACCCAATCCATGCGGTTATGGCTAACTATTCCAAGGTGACATTTTCAGGTACCAATGTCTTTAACATCTCTAACGAGGTAACACGTGGCGTTGGGATGATTGACTTTGCCAACAATGCCCATGTGACTATGAACAGAACCAGCAACGATATTAGATATTCGGAGTTTTGGTTTTCAAATGTGGCACCGCAAGCCAGTGTAGGTTATGGTAATCAGATCACGATGGGTGATGGCTCCTCTAATGAAGCATATACTTATAATGGAATGGCTGCCAACTATCCCGCAATGTATAATAATGTTCGCGGAGTAACAGCTGGTGACAATGTCAAGTGGACACAATCTGGATTCCAATACTTTATAAATGGAACGCAGGGTGGTAATTCAGTCGCGCAGTTTAAGTTTGGACAAAACTTTACCTTGTCTGCTCCAGTTACGACCCAACCGAATGCGATTCGGCTGTGGGGTACACAACGGGCAGAGTTTAATGCTGGAACCACTTTTGATATTAACCAAAGATATAATAACTCGGTAATTCGAGTTAATGACACATCAAGTGTTACCTTTATTTCACCAAAACAACTGCACTTGGCCATTCAAGATGGTAATGGTAACCCAGTCGCAACAGGCGCAGGGATTATTTCTGGTTCAGGTACAGTAACACTGAACAACTCTAACATTAAGACTTGGCTGAGTAATAATTCCCAGGCTACTAGTGCTGCAGGAGACAATACGGCTAAGTTTACCAAGATGGTGGTTAGAAATGGTCAAGCAGTAATTACTGATTTAAGTGGAGCCATCGCTAATTCAAATATTGTCACACCAACGACACGTGAATTACAGACGATTGCGATTCCAGTTGGTAAGGTTAACGTGCAATATGTCGACCAAAATGGTAAGAATGTTGGTGGACCAGTGGCAGTACCGCTAGATAAAGACTCTTATATTGGTCAATATCTGCCGCTGATTACCAGTGATATTGTTGTTAAGAATATGCCTAAGAACTACATGTGGGCGCTCGGAAATCAAATTTTCCCTGGAGCTAAAGCAGATGCTCAAAGTGGCGGTGATCCGACAACAACTGATGATAATGGTGATACATACGGACAGGCTGCCGTTGGGATAGTTCCAATGGAAGGTACCACATATACCTATAAGGTATATGTCTACGGAACTAAACAAAACGTTACCTACCAGTATGTAGATGTTAACCATAAAGATCGGGTATTGACTTCACCGTTATCAGGCCAAACCGGTACAGAAGCGGTTGGTGGTGTAACACCGGCCAACTATGGTAACACGATTGACTGGACTAACAAGTACTATACTGAAGACAATGTACCTGCTGGTTACCACTACGCAGCAAGTGCACCTAACCAGCCGAAAACGACGGTCGTATCCGATAATAATCCAGTAGTTACAATCTATGTAGAAGGGAGTTCGCAAACGATTAATCCGAAGTTTATGGATACAAATGGTAATCAAATTATTCCTAATGCGCCATTTGTAATTCAAGGAGCAACGGGCCAAACGATTAAGTTACCAACAGCCCCAGATGCCAATAACTGGGCCTTAGACCATGTGATTGTGAATGGTCAGACGGTGGCAGTAGGTTCAGCCTTTGAATTTGGCAACGGAACAGACGAAATCACCTATGTATACCACCCGTTGGATGTAGAGAAGCAGGCCGCTAATACAGCCATCGATGCGGAAGCAACTAAGGTTAAAGATGAGATTGATGCAGACCCAACGCTTGATAGTGCAGCTAAGGCAAAGCAAAAGGGTGATGTGGACAAGGCGGCCACGGATGCCAAGGCTAATATCAATAAGGCAGTATTGCCAGCCCAAGTCGATAAGGCCAAGGAAGATGGCATTGCAGCAATTGATGCCGCCCATGTACCAGGAGTAACACTTGCAGATCAAAAGAAGAATTATAGTAAGCAAATCGATGATGAAGCCACTAAGATCAAGGGAGAGATCGATGCCGATGAAACTTTGGATGATGAAACCAAGGTAAAACAAAAGGGTGATGTCGATAAAGATGCAGCGGATGCGAAGGCGGCGATTAATAGTGCCACTAACATCCAAGCAGTTAAAGACGCAACGGCTGCCGGAATCATTAAGATTGATGGCGATCACATTCCAGGTAGTGTGTCGTTGCCCGACCAAAAGAAGGCAGCGATTGCGGCGATTGATGCGGAAGCCACCAAGGTCAAGGGAGAAATCGATGCCGATACAACCCTAGACGCAGCGGCTAAGGCAAAACAGAAGGGTGACGTCGATAAAGACGCGGCTGATGCCAAGACGGCGATTAATAATGCCCTTAATGCTCAACAAGTCAAGAATGCCAAAGAAGCGGGCATCGTCAAGATCGATGGTGACCACGTTCCAGGTAACATTTCGTTGCCAGATCGGAAGACGAATGCGATTGCAGCAATTGATGCGGAAGCGACTAAGGTTAAGGGCGAGATTGATGCGGATGTCACTTTAGACACGGCCACTAAGAACAAGCAAAAGGCTGATGTCGATCGTGACGCGGCGGCTGCTAAAGACAAGATCAACAGCGCGACTACGGCCCAAGGGGTAATTGATGCTAAGGATGAAGGGATCGCTAAGATTGATGCGGACCACGTTCCAAGCAGTATTTCCCTGCCAGTGCAGAAGACGAATGCGATTGCAGCGATTGACGCCGAAGCCACTAAGATTAAGGCTGAGATTGATGCGGATTCGAGCTTAGATACGGCAGCAAAGAATAAGCAAAAGAGCGACGTAGATACAGACGCAGCTATTGCTAAGGCCAACATTAACAAGGCCACTAATGCGCAAGGGGTAAATGATGCTAGAGATGCGGGTATCGCTAAGATTGATAGCGACCATGTCACAGGCAATATTTCTTTGCCAGCACAAAAGACCAATGCCCAAGCCGCCATTGATGCAGAAGCAGCCAAAATCAAAGCTGAGATTGAAGCAGACCCAACGCTTGATAACGCAGAAAAAGCAGTTCAAAAAGTCAATGTGGATACAGATGCCGCAATAGCTAAGAACAATATTAGTCAGGCAACCAACGCCCAGGGTGTTAACGATGCCAAGAATGCCGGTATCATCAAAATCGATGGTGACCACATCCCAGGTAGTATTTCCCTACCAGATCAAAAGGATGCGGCTAAAGCAGCGATAGATGCGGAAGCAGCTAAGATTAAGAAAGAAATTGAAGCAGACCCAACGCTTGATAATGTAGAAAAAGCAACGCAAAAGAACAATGTGGATAAGGATGCCGCAGACGCTAAAATTAAAATTGAGCAAGCGGTTAATGCGCAAAGTGTAAAGGATGCTAAGAGTGCCGGAATAATCAAGATCGATGGTGACCACATTCCAAATGGTACTTCGCTATTAGCGCAAAAGACTAACGCTCAAGCAATTATTGATGCGGAAGCAGCTAAGATTAAGGCAGAAATCGAAGCGGATGTTACTCTAAATAATGCTGAAAAAGCAACGCAAAAGAACAATGTGGATAAGGACGCTTCAACCGCCAAACTTAATATTACTCAGGCAACTGATGCTCAAAGTGTAAAGGATGCTACTAACGCAGGAATTGCCAAGATTGACAGTGATCACGTACCTAATAGCATCTCCTTACCAGATCAGAAGCAGGCAGCTCAAGCAGCCATTGATGCGGAAGCAACCAAAGTGAAGAATGAGATCGATGCAGATGATACTCTTGATGGAACTTCTAAGGCAGTCCAAAAGGCTAACGTTGACAAAGACGCTACAGATGCTAAAAACAAGATTGAACAAGCAATTAATGCCCAAGGGGTAAAAGATGCCAAGGATGCAGGGATTATCAAGATAGATGGTGATCACATTCCAAATACAGTTTCACTTCCTGAACAAAAGTCAAATGCTCAAAAATCTATCGATGATGAAGCTGAAAGAGTTAAGGCTCAAATCAATGATGATGTAACTTTGGATAATGCAACTAAGGCGGTTCAAAAGGCTAATGTTGACAGAGATGCAACAGCGGCCAAAACAAGCATTAGTCAAGCAACTGATCTTAAGGGTATTACCGATGCAAAAGAACTGGGTATTTCGAGAATTAATAGCGATCATATCCCAGGTAAGGCGTTAGAAGACCAAAAGAAGGCGGCTCAAAAAGCTATTGAGGCAGAAGCAACGAGAATTAAGTCCGAAATTAATGCTGATGATTCATTAGACGACACAGCTAAATCCAAACAGAAAGATGCCGTTGATAGAGATGTGATTGGTGCACAAAGTGCAATTGAGCAAGCAGTTAATGCACAAGCTGTCATTGACTCTAGAAATGATGGAATTGCCAAGATTGATAGTGAACATGTTGGAAATAATGTTTCTTTATCAGATCAAAAGTTAGCTGCTTACAAGGCAATTGATGCAGAAGCAATTAAAGTTAAGACTTTAATTGATAATGATCCGAGTTTAGATAGTACAGCTAAGAATAAGCAAAGAACTAATGTTGATACTGAGGTAACCAGAGCTAAGGCAGCAATTGACGATGCAAGTAATGCTCAAGAAGTCAAAGTTGCTCGTTATAATGGTATTACAGCAATTGATGCTCAATACGTAACTAATGCAGTAACCTTACAAGAACAAAAAGATAATGCTAAGCAATTAATTAATGACGAAGCAGCAATTGTTAAAACTGCTATTAGCAAGGATGTTACACTTGATGATGCTACTAAGTTGCAGCAAAGCCATGCAGTAGACGATGAAAAGCAAAAAGCGCTTGATACAATTAGTCAGGCAATTGACGCTCAAGGTATACATAAAGCATATAATGATGGTATAGTTGCAATTCACGCACAATATATTTCAGCAGCTGAATTAGCTAAGCAAAAGGTTGATGCTATTACAGCAATTGTTCAGGAAGCTAATACAATCAAGAATGCAATTAAAAATGATGTAACTTTAACTACAAATGTTAAAAATCAACAAATTGCTAACGTTGAAGTTGAATCTCAAAAAGCGCAAAATGCGATTAATCGAGCAATTATTTCTCAAGAAATTAGAGATCAAATGAATGCAGGAATTAAGGCAATTGATGCTCAATATGTTCCTGGTAAGTCACTTGATGAGCAAAAAGCTGATGCCATTGCTGCAATTGATCAGGCTGCCCAAGCTGCCAAGGACAAGGTAGACAAGGACAAGAACAAGACTGATGAAGAGAAGCAGAAGGAAAAAGATGAAATTGACAAGGCTGCTTCCAACGCTAAGGATGAAATTAATCATAGTACAAGTGCTGATGGAATTGACCAATCCAAGGATAAAGGAACATCAAATATTAATCAGATTGTAATTGATAATGATCTTGATAACCAAAAATCTAATGCTAATAAGGAAATAGATGCCGCTGCAGCCGCTGCTAAGGATAAGGTTGATAAGGACCCGACTAAGACAGATGCTGAAAAACAAAGAGACAAGACAGCCATTGATGCCGCAGCTGCTGCAGCAAAGGATAAAGTCAATAATGCCAAGAACAAGGGAGAAGTTGACAAGGCCAAGCAAGATGGTATTAATGCAATAAATGTTATTGCTAATACACCAGGGCTTGAGCAGCAAAAGACTGATGCTAATAAGGAAATTGATGATGCTGCTAATGCTGCTAAGGATAAGGTAGATAAAGACAAGAATAAGACCGATGAAGAAAAGCAAAAAGAAAAGGATAAAATTGACCAAATTGCTTCTGATGCAAAAGATAAAGTAAATAACTCTAATAGCAAAGATGAGGTTGATAAGGCTAAGCAAGATGGTATTAATGGAATTAATAACGTTGTAAATGGTAACAACGGGGCTAACGGCTCAAATGGTGCCAACGGTTCAGGCGGAGCTAATGGTTCAAATGGTGCCAACGGTTCAGGCGGAGCTAATGGTTCAAATGGTGCCAACGGTTCAGGCGGAGCTAATGGCTCAAATGGTGCCAACGGTTCAGGCGGAGCTAATGGCTCAAATGGTGCCAACGGTTCAGGCGGAGCTAATGGCTCAAATGGTGCCAACGGTTCAGGCGGAGCTAATGGCTCAAATGGTGCCAACGGTTCAGGCGGAGCTAATGGCTCAAATGGTGCTAACGGTTCAGGCGGAGCTAATGGCTCAAATGGTGCCAACGGTTCAGGCGGAGCTAATGGCTCAAATGGTGCCAACGGTTCAGGCGGAGCTAATGGCTCAAATGGTGCCAACGGTTCAAATGGTGCTAACGGCTCAAATGGTGCCAACGGCTCAAATGGTGCTAACGGCTCAAATGGTGCTAACGGCTCAAATGGTGCCAACGGCTCAAATGGTGCTAACGGCTCAAATGGTGCTAACGGCTCAAATGGTGCCAACGGTTCAGGCGGAGCTAACGGCTCAAATGGTGCTAACGGCTCAAATGGTGCCAACGGCTCAAATGGTGCCAACGGTTCAGGCGGAGCTAACGGCTCAAATGGAACTAATGGTAATCTTAATAGATCAAATGCGGTTTCTAAAGTGCTTAAGCACAATGCCTTCTACTACAATAGAGAAGGTAAGCGTGCCAACCTATTACTAGTCAAGAAGGGCTCGACGATCACAACGTACGGTACCAAGTCTATTAATGGTCGTGATTTCTACCAAGTTGGTGAGAATCTTTACATCGCTGTTCACAATGTTAATAGTCGGAAGCGTACTTTAAAGAAGAATGCGTTTGTATATAACAGTAAGGGCAAACGTGTTGGTACGAAACTTTTGAAGAAGAAGACCAGAGTTAGCGTTTACGGTGATCCAGTGAAGATTCGTGGTAAGTATTACTACATCACTGCTAATAATCGTTACGTCAAAGCAAAGAATTTTGGTTCAATTTTAATTGAAGCTAATAACGTAATTGCTGCTGGCGTAAGCTCAAATGCTGAACTTTCACAGAACTCATATGTTTATGACGCTGATGGCAAGCGAGTAGACGGCTATGTTATTCTAGCTGGTTCTAAAGTAATCGCCGGTGAAGTTAAGAGCGTTAACGGCCAAGAACTAGTTTCAATTGGTGACGGGTACTATGTTGCAAAGAACAATGTGGACAAGTATTAATCACTAATAGGAATAATAACAATTTATTTCAGATCAATGGAAATGTTCGCCAGTGATACTGAATAACAAAAAGCTCACATCTCAAACGAGATGTGGGCTTTTTTGTTGTCTATTAAAAATTTGGGGTGGAAAGAATTACCTTAAATTCTTACAAGCTGTCTTGAATGTTGTCTGCTAGATAATCATATAGCATTACATGCTTTAAATCTTGGGTGTCAATGTCTAAGGCATCTCCGATTGCATAAGCGAAGGCCCAGGCTGTTGCAGGCCCACGACTAGTGATGACCTGGTGAACTTTGTCAGTTACTGTAATGTTTTCCCGATAGTGACCACTGGGGGCATCTTTTTTGGTTTGGCGTTCAAAACCTGGATAGCAAGTGTAGTCGGCACCATTTAAAATACCATAGCGGGCCAAAGCAATTGGCGCAGCACACATGGCGGCAAGCCATTGACCAGTTTGATTGCGCTTGACCATCAGCTCTCGCAGCTGCTGGCTGTCCCGTAAGTTTTCAGCTCCCGCCTTGCCACCAGGCAAGGCTACTAAATCATAGTTTAGTAAGCTGTTGTCGATTATCTTAGCGCAAGTTAGGCTGATTTGGTGAGCACCAGTAATTTTGGTACTAGTTAATCCAACCATATCGACTTGTACGTCGAGTCGGCGTAAGACATCAACAATACTTAATCCTTCAACTTCTTCACATCCGTCAGCAAAGACAACTGCAACCGTTTTCATATTATTACCTCCATCATCTTTTTTACTTTAGTTTAACTTAAATTTAGATAAAACAATAGGTCACTTAGTTTGCTTAAATGCAAAGTAGGACGCGGACTGATTGGCAGTTTGACCTTTTTGGGTGCTAGCCAAAGTGACTGCAAGCCGGCATTCTCAGCCCCTTGAATATCTTCACTTAAATCCGTTCCGATAACCAGGCAAGAGGCGGGGGTAATTTTTTGTTCTTGAACAATTTGATCGAAAACTCGCTTTTCAGGCAGCCTGCCTTGCAGTTCATCCTTGCCATAGCAAGCAGAAAAGTAACTAAACAGTTCTGTTGCTTGTAAGCGGCTAGCTATCAACTGGCGCGGCTCTTTAGATAGCAAGATAAGCTGAAGCTTGCCTTGAACCTCGTCCAAGAATGGGATAGTTTCCTTATTTAGGCGGTCTTGCTGGCGGAGCTGTTCATCGAAAAAGTGCCGAGCAGTAGTCAGGTCTTGCGGGACTATTGTTTTAAGAAACAGGTCAATTCGCTCGTCCATGCCTAATAGCTTAGTTTGTTGTCCTAAGCTTGCGTATTTCAATCGCTGGGTCGGTCCCATGCCGGTACCAAAATGTTCGAGTGTTATCCGCAGAGCATTTGCTTCTGCAGATTTTTGGTCAAGCAAGCTGCCTTCAGGAATGAAAATTAACGTTTCAAACTTAGCCACTATTGTTTTACCTTCCTTATCTTTCTAGCTGCATTATAACGGTATTGGCCAAGTAAAGAAAGACCAATAGCTCATTTGGTGACTTATTAAGCTAAATGATGATCAATTCCTGGTCAAGCCCTCCAAAAGTCAGTGTTATACCTGGTTTAAAGTTAATTCAGCTTGGTCATAGCGGTTACGGGTTTGGGAGTATTCAAAGGGGGTGTCATCTTGCAGAAAACAAGTTTGTTCGATTTCGAGTACCGGATCGGTGCTTGCACACTTGAGGTAGAGTTGGTCATAAGCATCGGGCTTGTCGGCTCGGAAGGTGCGGTTGGCCCTGCCAATTTTAAGCTGGAGCTGATTTTCAATGTAGTGGTAAATCGATTGGTCCAAAATATTTACTGTAATTCCAGGAATAATTCTCTGCGGCATCACTGTATATTCCAGTCTTACCGGAAAGTTGCGCAATAGTCTTTGGCGGATGATGTCGTAGACTAGGTCAGTTTTATTAAGTTTGAGCATGATCCGTTCCTTGTCGGTTGGTTCGCGAATATCGAAGGAAATAACCTTGCTGGTCAGAAATTTAGTGTTTTTGATCCGCGAGGTAAAACCAAGGTGCTCGTTAGCATTATCTTTCTTGGAAATCTCACTTTCTTTCGCCGTTAAGATTTGGGTGCCATGACCGCGTACGGGTTTAACAATGTTCTTATATTGTAATAGGCGTAGCGCACTCACAATTGTGACTTTGCTAGTATGATAAATCACTGCCAGTTCATCAATATGGGGTAATTGTTGCTGGTATTTGTGCATGAGAATCTCCTGCTCAATCAGGTTAGCAACAGTGAAGTATTTTGGTTTAGTGGTCATCGTAGGTTCTCCTTGGCATAAGTATAGGAAATACTTTACTTACATGATGACAAATATTTACTAAAAGGGCAAGATGAAATAACATAATATCTGAAAGCGCTTTTAAAAATAAAAAGAAAGAGGAAGTATAATGTCTGAATTTTTCTGGGGTAATTCAACCTCCAGTATGCAAACAGAAGGTGGCTGGAACGAGGGTGGTAAGTCCTTGTCCGTCTATGATATTCGTAAGTCAGGAGACCAGGTTAGCGACTGGCACTTTGCTAATGATAATTATCATCATTTTGAAGAAGATTTCGATTACATGCAGGATTTAGGGATGAACATGTATAGGTTCCAAATTTCCTGGTCGCGTGTTATTAAAGATGGTGATGGTGAGATCAATGAGGAGGGCTTACGCTATTACGATAAGCTGATTGCGGCCTTGCGCGAGCGTAACATTGAACCAATGATTTGTCTGTATCACTTTGATATGCCTTTGCATTTGGCGGAGGATTACAACGGTTTTACTAGTAAAAAAGTGTGTGCGGCTTTTATTAGGTACAGCCAGGTGGTAATTGATCATTTTGCAGATCGAGTTAAGTATTGGATCACCTTTAATGAGCAAAACCTCTACCATACTCCTGAAGCGTTCAAGATTGCTGGGTATATCAAGGGTGATCAAACACTAACCGAGCTCTATCAGATTGCGCACAATGTGATGTATTGTCATGCCGCGGTTGCCAATTACCTCCATGCTAAAACAACTGCCAAAATTGGTGGCATGTTGGCTTACAGTCAGGTATATCCGGCAACGGCTAATCCCCGGGATGTTTTTGCTGCTCACCAAATTGATGAATTCCTAAATTATGATTTGCTAGATGCTTTTAGTTATGGGAAGTATTCCACGGCCGTAATAAAGTTTGTGCAAACACAAAAATTGCCGGTTGAATACAAGGAAGCGGAAATGAAAGAAATTGCTGCGCTGCGGAGTGATTTTCTGAGTTTTAGTTATTATTCATCGAATACGATTGATGCAAGTAAGATTCCGGCGGATACCGCACCTAACTTGTACATGGATTGGGGAGCCACAGCTAATCAGGCTTTGAAGTCGACTGAATGGGGCTGGCAGATTGATCCGTTAGGCTTTCGGGATGTGCTAAACAAGATCTATCAACGATATCATCTCCCAGTCTTTCCAATCGAAAACGGAATCGGTGTCCGCGAAAAATGGGACGGTCAACACGAAATTAAAGATTACTATCGCATTGACTACCACAGAAGTCACATCAAGGCGATGCAGGATGCGATTAACAAGGATGGCGTCAACGTCATTGGTTATCTAGGTTGGGGACTGATTGATATTATGAGTTCACAGGGTGACATGGAGAAGCGGTATGGCGTGGTCTACGTTAACCGGACAAACCATGATCTGCGCGATATGAAACGGATACCCAAGAAAAGTTATCACTGGCTCAAAAAGGTCATTCATTCCAACGGTAAGGATTTAAGTTAGTTTATGGAGGTGTTCTAATTGAACGATTCAACAAGTATCCAAAGTCATCCAAAATTACAGCGATTTTTGGATAAATTTACCGAAGTGTCGGTAAAGGTAGGAAATCAGGTCCACTTACGATCATTGCGGGATGCATTTGCAACCTTGATGCCCATGTTTATTTTGGCTGGTGTGGCCGTCTTATTTAATAATGTTATTTTTACCTGGATTTTTAAGGGAGCAACGTTAGCAAAGTTCCAGGTCTTCGGCACAGCTCTGACTAACGGGACCCTGAATATTGCCAGTATTCTGATTGCGCCGATGATTGCCTACTTCTTGGCTAAGAACAAGTCTTTTGATAATCAAATATCGGCGGTTGCAGTCGCTATTTCGGCAGTCTTCATTATGCTAGCCATTAATGTTAGCATCATTCCCACTGGTGCCAAAAAGGCGGTTGATGTCTCCGGTGCGGTGCTTTACTCACAGGTAGGAACAACTGGGATGTTTTCCGGTATCATTATTGGACTTCTGGCAACTGAAATTTACATGAAGTTATCAAAGGTTAAGGCCCTTAAGATCAATTTGGGTGATCAAGTGCCACCAGCCGTTGGTCAAAGTTTTTCGGTGTTATTGCCTTCACTACTTACCCTGGGTTTGTTTGGTATTTTTGCGGGTATCTTTGCCTACTTCAATACCGACTTAGTAACACTGATCTCGCGGCTCATCCAAGAACCGCTGCGGTCAGTTAATACTTCATTACCGGGTTTCTTGTTAATCTATTCGACCGGTAACTTTCTTTATACACTCGGTATTCATCAGACGGTAATCAATGGTTCTTTACTTGATCCACTGAACCTAGTTAATATGAATGAAAACATGGCGGCAGTTGCTGCAGGCAAACAGCCTACCCACATTATTAATACTGACTTCGTAACGGTCTATTCACAAATGGGTGGTACTGGCTTAACACTTGCCCTAATTATTGCGGTTTTAATTGTTTCGCATTATCAACCTTACAAAGATGTGGTCAAGTTAGCGACCGTACCTGGAATTTTCGAGATTAATGAACCAATTATTTTTGGTTTTCCCATTGTCTTTAATATTCCGATGATTATTCCGTTCGTGCTCAGTCCGGTTATTGGGTCATTAATTGGCTACTTTGCAACGGCCATTGGCTTTGTTAAACCCCTAAGTGTGTTAGTGCCATGGACCACGCCACCAATTTTGAGTGGTATCTTGGCTAGTGCTGGCGACTGGAAAGTGGTACTTGTTCAGATTGTTATTTTAGTGGTTTGTACCTTGTTCTACATTCCATTCATCAAGATTTCGGACGTGTTGCACTGAAACAGGCCGAATTGGCTCAAGCATAATTACTTAAGCACAAAGGAGTTCCTAAGAAAGGAACTCCTTTTTTGGTACCAGTTGCCACATTGGCTCTAGTAGCGGCAAGGTCAATTTAATAAAAAATCGTTCACTATATTGAACATTTAATTAACTAGTCATTAAAATTTGATAAGCTAGATGCATCAAGAGACGCGCATGCAAGTGTTCCTTGATAGACAAGAACGCATTCATTCATGGAGTGAAGGTGCAGAAATTTTGATGAGCAAACTATTAAGATTTATTTCTTATAAAACAAAAAATATTTAAGTAAATATGAAATAATGGTATCATTCAGGTAACAACAATTGACGGAGGTTATAAGATGAAGAAATGGACAAAATTATTGACGTCTGCTATTTGCGCACTTTCACTTGCAAGTACGTGCCAGCTAGCTATGGTAAAAGCTGATATAACTGAGCCGAATCAGGTCCAACCAGGTAAAACTGAGGAAACTGAACAGGCAACGATTGACAAGAATTGGACTAAGAACCTTAGTCAAGCAGGTTATACTTTCCGGGTAAGAAAAAATTCTGAGATTTATCTCAATTTGCACAGGCTAGAGAAATATAGTCAAACAGATGTTAAAAAATTTGCTAGTAAAAAAGTGAAATTTAAGGTAACTGAAGTAAGAACAATTGAAAATGGTTTTTCGGCCCACATCACTGATAAGAGTGGTGAAATCCAGGGCTGGCTTAGTCCAGTTGCTGAAATTTATAATGCTAATGCTCAAAGTAAAGCCTTGAAGCCACTAGTTAAGGTTGAAGTCAAGGCAATGCATCTACGTGATGAAGGTCATAAAAAGGCAGCGCAGAAGGCATTGGCTAAGGCCGAAAAAATGGTTAAGGGACTCCATGGACACAAGAAGAAGTTGGGTAAAACTTCTGTTCAGCAATTGAAAAAGTGGATGAAGCAAAGAGTATATGCCAATATTCCTTCTTTATTAATAGGTATGCAAAAGTAAATGTACTGCTAACCTAAAAAGCCTTTGGTTCTATTTGAAGCTTAATCATACAAATAGCGAGTTCGTTCAAGGCAATTGAATGAATTCGCTTTTTGAATTCTATGTGCTTATATTTTTATTTTTTGGGAAGTAGGGTAAACTTTTCTTACTTTAAGGCTAGGGCTTACATGAACAAAAAATAGCCATTAGAACACTCACTTGTTCTAGCGGCTATTTTACTAAACTTCCTTCAGCTAACTGGCACTGATGCAATCCTTAAATCAATAAGTTATTGGCTTATCCCAGCAAGCTTACTTGTTGGCCGATCAGTAGCGGAAAGGCATAAGGAATAGCTATTACTCCTCCGCAAAGTAATACTAAAACGGTAACAAATTTTCTTTTTAACAAGTTCTTTTTCATTTGAGGTACCTCCATGAATAATACAAAATATGGTAAAAAATTCAAACAATTGCGTGAACAAAAACATTATAGTTTAGATACTGCCTCCGCCGGCATTACTTCAAAAACGGCGCTCTATAATTGGGAAAATGGTAAGGGCAACATGGCATTTTACAAGGTGCTGGCGATGCTTGGCCGCTTGCACATCAAGTTGATGGAACTGGATACCCAGAGCCCGCGTGACTATCTCGATATCGAAGATGTCTGGTCAGCATACTATGATGATGATGATGTAAAACTAAAATCACTTGCAAAGGCCAGCCTAGCGCAAAGCCACCAAAATCAATATGATAAGAGGGGATTTCAAAAGGCAGCTGTAGCATGCAATTTTTTGAAAGCATCAACTGGTGAGAATCTTTTCTTGTCCAGTGATACGGAGCGACTTGAGGAGCTCTTGTCGGCAATAGAAGAATGGCACTATGAGGATGTCTTTATCTTTGGGAATACTTTAAGCCTCTTGCCAGGCAAACGCATCTGTGGATTGAGCAAGCTGTTAATTACCAAAATTGTTAAAACCCAAAATGAAGACACCAAGTGGCAGCATTCTGCACTGAACACGGTAATTAACGCTTCGTATGCCCTACTCTACGATAATGCCAACAAGGCGGAAGTTCTCAACCAAGAGCTCAAGTCAGTAAAGCTATCGGATAGTTTTGCTTTTGAGAAGCTCAGGATGAAACTTATTGATGAATTCTTATACTATATTGAGACCCGAGATGAAACTCGGCTGACAACCATCTTCTTTCCAATGCTAGATTACTTAGAGCTGGATCAGTTCAGTGCAGGCTTGCAAAAAAGCTTCTCACAACTAAAGCAACTATACCAAAAGAAGTAATCTAAAACACCATTATAATACCCTAAACAGTAAACTTGACAGTGCCATTGTTCATTATATAGAACAAACTTGTTTTAAAATTTATTGGACTTGTAACTACATAAACTGTACAATAAAAGAAAATATATATTAAAAACTATACGTTGACGGTTATCAAGGCGACTAGATTCAATTTAGTTAATAGGAATCTATGTTAAAAGAACGGATATCTCTTGGGATTATTTTTCTTTTAGTTATTAACAAAGGTTTTCCCAATTAAAGAAGGTATACCAAGAGCATTAATTTAAACTATCGGATAATAACTTTTTTAAAAAATCAAACTAATTTGTTCGCTATATTGAACAATTAATAATTTAAATATTGATTATTGTTAAACTAATGTATGGTGAATGAAATAACAAAAGGATCCTTAGTTAAATTGTAATCATTCATTTGTCATTAGAGTTAGACATAGTTATTAGTTTTTAAATAATTAATGATTACGTTGAAATAATATTTAGGAGAGAGTTTATGAAAAAGAAGCTATTGTTTTCTGCATTAGCTGGAGTAATGCTTACAGCAGGATCAGCAGGAATTGTATTAGCAGATGAATTAGAAAATAACATTGAATCTGCTGATACTTCGACTTTGCTCAGAAATAATCATTCAGATACGACTTGGGATTTGAATTTACCAAGATTTAATCAAGTAGCTCGTACAGATGCTAGGTTGAAGACAGACAAAAGTCGTAGTTATGCAAAATTAACTGAAATTGGTATGGGAAAAGCTATTGTTTGGGTTGAAAGATCTAATGGCACTGGTGTTCAAAGTAGGTCATATTCTATTAAGCAGGGTCAAGTAGCTCGTATCTACAATCTTGCATACGAAATGTATGGTCGGACAAATATTAAACTAGGTCTTAAGACTGATGGATTTCAAGTTGTTAATGTGCACACACGTGGCAAATGGAGCCCAGATTCAGTTTAGTTAATAGCGCATTATTATAAAAAGGGGGAAATATTCGTCAATAGAATATTTTCTCTTTTGCTATTAATAAGGGAGAAGAGAGATGCTTTTTAAAAAGCAAATTCAAAGAATGTTTCTGCGTTGGCAGACCTGGGTAGCTTTATTAATCGGTTTTTTAATAGTTTTTATTCAAGCTAAAACAATTAATCAAATGAATGCTAACGCAACCAATAATGCATTTTTACATTTGACGGGTTTTGGTTTTAGTGGATCAGGAACTTCCGTTTATTATCTAATATTGCCTTTGATGTGCGGCTTGGCTGCTAGTAGCACTTTTCAGGAAGACCGCCAAAATCACCGTTTAGGCGAACTGCTAACTAAGAAGACGAATAAGCAATATTTATTTTTAACTACAGCCAGCTCCTTCTTATTTGGTGGGACCGTTGGAGTTATGCCTTTATTGGCGGAAGCCGGCTACTTCTTCTTAAATTACAGAGTTACCAGTGTTCCAAAAGGACAAGATTTTCAAATTATTGACCCCGCTGGCTGGGGATATGACTTGTTTATGCATCAGCCACTCTTATTCTGGTTATGCATTATGCTGATTACTTTTATTTTTAGTGGGTTGTTTAGCTTAATCGGACTGGTTGCAACCTACTACGATTTACGTGCAGGAATGGAGACGATCATTCCTTTCGTTTTATCTTTTTTAACTATAGTTTTGTCAGGAATTACTGGAGAAACCGAAGCTTCTCTGTACTACGTTTTGACTCCGACTTATAGCAATTCATATTTTTTCGATATCTACATTTTGTTGGCTTATTTTGTGGTTATGAGCGCTACAGTTCTAACCTTGACCTGGAAGCAGTGTAAACAAGATGTCTTCAATTAAACGCTTGCTTCAGGCTAATTCAAGAAAAATTATCATTATTACAATTTGCTTTGTTAGTACCTTGCTTATCCTATATCGCATTACTGGCATTGAGCGCGGATTAGGCAAGAAAGCAGCCATCTACCAACTCTTTTACCCTAATACTTTTTATTCAATTGACGCCTTTTTCTGTGTTCTTTTGGTCATCTTGGTTCCCCCATTTACAACTTATTTTGAACAATGCGCTATCAGCGCAAAGAAGACTGGCTAAAAACGGTGATTTCGTGGATAGTTCTAAGCGGCTTTTGGACGGCATTGAGCGCAACCGTATCTTTACAAGGAATTATTTTGCTTGAGTCCGGAATTGATCAAATATATTGGACCCAGTTCTTATTAACGATAGTTATAGCATTTGAAAATCTGGTATTTTTTCAAAGTCTTATTTTAGTACTCTTCCTATTATTACCGAAGTCCAATTATTTTTTTGTTAATTGCGGTTTATATGCATTAGTAGTAGGACTCTTAAGTACAACAATACATAATCAACTGCTACGCGACTTTATAAATTCATTTTATCTACTGACAGGAGATATGATTAGGTTATTACTGCAATCAGTCATAATGTGGGGAACTGTCTTAATTTGCTGGATATTAAGCGTTTCTCTCTACAGTGGGAGAGACTTATTATGAATTGGCGATCTTATTTATGCGAAATCTTCATCAGTAATCGCTTCGGCAAAGTTGTTTTAGCATTATTTCAGGTAATATTTTGGTGGCAGTATTGTCAGATTGCAGGCTTTGGCTCAAAACGTAATATTTTTGTTACTTTTCAAGCGGATAATTTAAATTTCATATTTAGCAATGTGGGCTGGTTATTTTATTACTTAGGTGGCGAACTATATATAATTGCTACCGTGCAAACGAAGTTGCTTGCTGCGAATCCTCTGATTGTAGTAAGAAACGAACAAAAAACAACTATTTTAAGAGATTGTTTGCTGACGACTGCAGCCTTCTCGGCTATTTATAACTTTATCTTTTTGATTATAATTATAATTTTGCAAGCTGGTAGAGTGAATTTACTTTTCTTTAGTCAGTTGTTTCTTGCTTTATGGTTAAGTTTTATGGCTTTCACTTTGCTGATGTTGGCTTTTTCTTTAATTGAACCAGTCTTGGGCTGGGTAGTGGGAATTATCACAGCTCTCTTGGCATTGATATTAAAGACAGACTATTCAATCGTGCTGACAAATAATGTAACGGTCAAATCGAGTATCAGTAATATTATTTGGTCATGTGCATTGGTATTCGTATTACAACAGGTAAATCAGCGGATTGAAACAAAATGAGGAGATAAAAGATGAACTTTTTGGAAGTAAACAATGTTACTAAAACTATTAGTAATGAAACGGTCTTAAGCAATGTGAATATGATAATTAATAAGGGAACAGTTACTGGTATTGTTGGCTCGAATGGATCAGGTAAGACCATGCTGTTTCGGGCCATTTTGGGTATGATTAAAATCAATAGCGGTTCAATAGTTCTTGACGGAAATGAAGTCAGTTTAAATGCTGAACGGAAAACTAATGTTGGTGCGATAATTGAAACGCCTGGTTTTATTAATTCGTATACTGCATTTAAAAATTTACAATACTTTGCATCAATCAAAAATTTAGTTGGTGAGCCAGAAATTATTGCTGCAATGAAAGTTTTTGATTTAGATCAATACGAAAATAAAAAAGTGAAAAAATTTTCCTTGGGGATGCGTCAAAAATTAGCAATTGTTCAAGCCTTTATGGAAAAGCAAGAACTACTAGTACTTGACGAACCGACTAATGGTCTAGATCAGAAATCAATTGAGCAGTTTATGCACTTAATTAGTGACCTGCGTCAAAAAGGATGCACAATTTTGCTAGCTAGTCACGACGATCGCATAATTAAAGCAATAGCAGATGATATTTATCTACTTGATAATGGCAAGATAAGTAGTAATCAATCCTAGGAAATTTGGTTATTACTTATAGAAAGCCCTTTATACTATAAAATAGGCAATGGCTCATGCAGTGGGTGAACCATTGCCTATTTTGAAAATTTATACTTTTATGCTTAAATTAAAATATACTTTTTTTGAATCATATATTAATTTTTGTTTTTAGGTTAGGATTATAAGGGAGATAATAATGCTTTTTAAGAAGCAAGTTCAGGGAATGAGTCTACGTTGGCAAACCTCGCTAGCACTAGTGATTGGCTTGGTGCTGGTGATTATTCAGGCTGAGACCATTAGAGTCGGGCGCAGTAGTAACAATGCCTTTATGCACCTTACGGGCTTTAACAACTGTAATTGGGTCAGCCTCATGTATTACTTAGCCTTGCCTGTCATGTGCGGCTTAGCAGCCAGCAGTACCTTTCAATTGGACCAACACAATCACCTCTTAAATAGTATCTTAACCAAGCAAACGCAGCGGCAGTACCTTCTTTCAACTACTGCCAGTTCTTTTGTTGTGGGGGTACGGTCGGTGTCTTGCCGTTATTAGTGGAAGCTGCTTACTTTTTTGCTAAATATGGCCTCGCTAAGAGGTCTATCGAGGCAGGGGTGCAACTGCTTAAGCCCACTGGCTGGGGGTATGGTCTATTTGCCCACCACGCGCTCTATTTTTGCTTTGTGTGATATTGATTACCTTCATTTTTGGAGGTTTGTACGGCCTAACTGGTTTGGCTGCCTCATACTATGACATACCCAATGGTTTCGAAATGGTTGTTCCTTTTGCCCTGTCTTGTGCAACGTGGCTTTTGGCCAAGCTTTCTGGCCGGGCTGAGCTTTTCCTGTCCTATCTACTAACGCCAGTTGATAGCAACAGCCAGCGACACACTATTTGGGTGCTCTTGACCTATTTTCTATTATTCAGCGTGGTAATTGCCGTTTTAACAATGAAGAAGAGTAGACAAGATGTTCTCGATTGAGGAGGTACAAATGAATTTTTTAGAACTTAAGAATGTTACCAAGGTTATCAAGCGAGAAGTTGTCCTAAACGATATTAATTTGTCCATTAACACGGGAAAGATTATCGGAATTGTGGGCCCATACAGTTCTGGCAAGACTTGCGGATAAAAGAGGCACACAGTCTTGGTTACGGCCCATGATGAGCGCTTCATTGGTGAACTAGCCGATGAGGTCTATCGACTAGACCGTGGCAGGATTGTTGATAGCTGGTCACATCGAGCTACTTAAGCTAGCCAGTAGATTATAAAAATTCAGGCGGGAGCGTGAATTTTTTGTTTGAGCATAATTACAAGGTGCGCTATTTAAGCTGGTCGCTTAAGGATTCCTGGCAGCTAGCGGTTTATTTTGCTGTTCATTTATGGTATAGTATTTAGATATTATTTAGCTGAAAGGAGGATACAAATTGGCAACAGAAGTCTATCTCGTACGTCATGGCGAAACGATGTTTAATCAATTGGACAAGGTTCAAGGGTGGTGCGATTCACCGTTGACCATTAAAGGGATTAATGATTTGAAGCGGACGGCGCAGGCGCTTAGTCAAGTTCACTTCGACAATATGTATTCCTCTGACCTAAAACGTGCAATCGATACTGTCCATTTGATGAAGGATGCCAACCAGGTTTCAGAAATTGGTAAGATCAAAAAACTGCTGGAGTTCCGGGAGGTCTTCTTTGGTTCCTTTGAAGGCGACGATATTCGCGATACTTGGAAGCAAGTGGCTCATGCTGCTGGACTTAGCGATGAAGATGATGTTACCAGAATTATCAACCAAGTCGGTATTTATGAGTTCCGGGAAGCGACCAAACAAGCCGACCCGCGCCACCTAGCCGAGAACAAGGCTGAACTAGATGAGCGCATGGTACAAGCAATTTCGGTTTTAGCCGACTTAAGCCGCCAGGAACAGCGGGTGTTAATCGTTTCTCACGGTGACTTCATCAAGACGCTAGGAATCAAGTACTGGAATAAGAGTGATGGGTTACACGACATCATTTTCCCTGACAATGGCAGTGTCAGTCGGGGCATACTCCATGAAAACGGCAAGTTTGAAATTGTCGATTACAACGTAGATGCAAAAGATATCTAGAATCCTACTATCAAAGTAGGATTTTTTGTTACAATAATTTTGGAAGGAAAACAAAATGAAAGATCACACGACCAGGCGCTATGCCTTTGTTACAGCGTTAAATGTTCTTATTACTGTTGCTGAATTTATAGGGGGCTTTGTTTCAGGATCCCTGTCGCTGCTGTCTGATGCAGTTCATAATTTGAGTGATGTCGGAGCCATTATTATTTCATTTGTGGCACACCTGATTAGTAATCGTCGTAGCAATCAAAAGAAAACCTTTGGTTATGACCGGGCGGAGACGCTAGCGGCTTTTACTAACGGGGTTATTTTAATCCTGATTAGTATTGCGCTTTTTATTGAAGCGCTTGAGCGCTTTTGGGAGCCTACCGAGATTAGTGGTGGCATCATGTTAGTGGTATCCGTTATTGGTCTACTGGCAAATCTGCTTTCAATGTTGGTAATGCACCAAGAGGGCGGCGATAATCTGAATGTCCGGTCTACCTTTATTCACATGTTGAGCGATGCCCTCTCTAGTGTTGCTGTTGTTATTGGGGCCATCTTTATTTATTTTTGGCATATTACCTGGATTGATCCAGTAATGACAATGTTAGTATCAGTCTTTGTCTTCCGGGAAGCCTGCATTTTAACCGGTAAGGCAGCTGATGTACTAATGGAGTCTAATCCGGACATCGACCTAGACCAGGTGAATCAACTGGTGCTGTCTTACCCCGAAATCAAGAATATTCACCATGTGCACGTGTGGCGTTATAGTGACCGCTATGTCATGTTAGATGCCCACGTTAACGTGAATGCTGACTTGACTGCAGGCGAATTTGAGGTGCTAACCCAGGCAATCGCACAAAAACTTGAACGCTTGGGCATTAATCACATCAACTTTCAGGTAGAATGCGAGCGGGGCAAGAATGATCAGATGATTACTTCTGAACGGTCGCAAGAATAGGAATAGGAAATGAATCTTAAAATTAATCTGTTTACGGCAATTATCGTCCTTATTGTAGGTCTATATGACCTAGCCTATGGCTATAATCGGCGCAACCACAACCAAGGCCGAGGCAGTAAACCATTTATGCTACTGGGAACATTGTTTACCATTGCTGGCATCGGAATGCTAATTGCTCACTGGTTAGGTTAATAAGATGCCCAAGTTAGTACTAGTTAGGCACGGCGAGAGTACCGCAAATTTTTCTAATGTGTATACGGGTTGGAACGATGTCGAATTAACTGCCCGGGGAATTAGGCAAGCTCAAACAGCAGGCGAACTCATTGCCGGCCTCAGTGACTTTGAGCCCACTTGTATCCATACCTCTGTTTTAAAGCGAGCGATTATGACGGCCAATATTGTGGCAGCAGCCAGTGATTTCTTGTACGTGCCCATCATGAAGACTTGGCGACTGAATGAACGCCATTATGGCAAACTACGTGGTCTCAATAAGGAAGCTTCACGTGTGATTTTTGGTGAGGAGCAGGTTCTGGAATGGCGACGGGGCTTTTATGCGATTCCGCCTGCCGGTGAACCAGTCAGTGGACGGGCATATCACAATTGTGATATGCCTAGCTTGCCCAGAGCTGAGAGCTTGTACCAGACGCAACAACGCCTCTTACCATATTACCAAGACTGCGTGGCCAATAGGCTGTTGCAGGGTGAGGACCAATTAATTGTGGCTCATGGTTCCAGTCTGCGTGCTTTGATCAAAAAGTTAGAAAAAATTAGTGACACCGCCATCGTGCAAGTGCCCAATGCAGAGCCGCTTGTTTATACCATGGACCAGCAGTTACGGCTGGTTAACCGGGAAATTCTGCACTAATTTTGCTTTGCATACTATTTCAGGTTAAGGAATTATTCAGATATGTGGTAAAATTTATTACGATATCAATTTAATTTTACATTCTTAGTTTGGAGTAAAGGTATGCGTAAAATATTTTTATTAAGAGGCGCACCCGGCTCCGGAAAATCTTCTTTCATTGCCCGTCATCACCTACAGCCATATGCGATTAGCCGTGATCAGATTAGATTATTGTTGGCCAATTTAACCTATTATTATGAAGAAGAATCCGATAGCCTACACCAAGTTGTGCCCCGTTATGCTAACGAGCAAACGGAACGCTTGGTAGACAGCCTGGTTGAAGCAAAGATGAAGCGAGGTGAAACGGTCATTGTTGACAGCACCCATATTTCCGCGGAGAGTATTGACCATTACCAGCCCTGGGTCGAACAATACCGTTATGAAGCCTTCATTGTTGACCTGATGTACCACAAGACCCTGAATAACTTGCTCAATCGCAATGAAATTCGTCGGCAGTACGATTGGGTCAAGCCAGAAGTGATTAGGGAGATGTACCTAGCTTACCAAGAGAATCAGCAGGTTCCCGAGTGGGCACACGTGATTAATCCCAACCAGTTGAGCCGGGCGTTATCACAGCGGGAAAGTAATTTAGATCACTTTGCCCATGTGTTTGCGGTGCCTGACCAGGTACCGGAGGAAGATTTCCCTCATGTTCATATTTCCAATTTTTACTTTTCTTTTAATGATCAGTTTACGGAAAGGTACGGGACATACCGCAACGTGATAACAATCGGTAAGACCAGCACGGAAATTATCGACAACTTCCGCTTGCCGTACTTTGTGTTTAAGTTTCATCATAAACACTTTCTCATTTCGGCTTATCCGGTGCGCAATGAAGTCTTTGATCCCATTAAGAAGGTCAAGGGTGTGTGGACTTATTCAACTGGATTAGTTAACTTGGCCGACTTTGCCCTGGACTATCCCCAGAGTAGGCCGCAACACGTGCATCAATTCAACTTAAGCAAGTTACAACCAGATCGGCTCTTGCACATCTGGTAGCTGCTTAGCAAAATAAGAGCTCAATTCACAACTTTGGTGGATTGAGCTCTTATTGTATTACCAATGATTTGAGACTAGCGAAAGTCTTTATTACGCTAATAATGGTAAAAAGTTAGCTGTCGTGCAAGCAAAAAAAAACGGTATAATTGAGTTGTAATCGCTTTTATTAGTGCTTTTAAAGAAAAAGAGTGATGATAATGCAAATTGCAGATTTACAAGCAGGATTTAAGCAAATTTACCAGGAGCTGCCAAGTAGGTATTACTTTGCTCCCGGTCGAATCAAACTAATTGGTGAGCACACGGATTATAACGGCGGTCATGTTTTTCCTTGTGCAATCTCGCTTGGCTTGTATGGTGCCGCTAGTCCGCGTGTAGACCGCAAGTTTAGGCTTTATTCCACCAGTTTTGTCCAAGCTGGGGTAATTGAGGTTGACCTGGACCAGTTACGCTATGTTAAGGAAGACGGTTGGGCCAACTATGCCAATCGGAACCATGATTGAAGACCAGTTCCACCTGTCGATTGATCACCTTGCCATGGTTAAGCTCGGCGTTAAAATCGAAAACGACTTTATCGGGGTTAACTCTGGCGTTATGGACTAATTCGCCGTTGAATTGAGTCAAAAGAATCATGCTATTTTGCTCAATGCAGAGACCCTAGATTATGATCTGGTTCCACTTGACTTGCAGGATAACCTAATTGTCATTATGAACACTAACAAGCGCCGGGAGTTAGCTGACTCTAAGTACAATGAACGCCGAAGTGAGTGTGACCAGGCGCTACATTGGTTGCAGCGGCAGCTTAAGATTAAGTCTCTTGGCGACTTAGACACTACAACGCTGGACGAGTACAGCTACTTGCTGCCGCAAGCAAATTTGCTTAAGCGTAGCCGGCATGCCGTCTGGGAAAACCACCGGACGCTACTTGCTAAAGCGGCCTTGCAAAATGGAGACTTGGTACGGTTCGGCCACTTGCTCAACGCCTCGCACGTTTCGCTTGAAGCTGACTACGAAGTAACCGGAAAGGAACTTGACACGTTGGTTCACGCGGCCTGGGACCAAGCTGGGACTTTGGGTGCCCGCATGACCGGAGCCGGATTTGGTGGTTGTGCGATTGCTCTAGTTAAGCGAGACCAGGCACAACTAGTAGATTTAGCTACCAAAATCACCACTAATGGCGTGCAGCACCACACAGTAACGCCGATTGCTCGGCGCCGCGGTCATGATTTTGAATTGGACTTGGTACTCCGCGATAACCAGACTTCCTCAGCATACCCGGATGGCATCTTTCACCCGCACCCAGATGTCCAGCACATTAAAAAAGAAAACATTGGTCTGATTGAGGTCATGGGTCTGGCTATTCTTCCGCCGCGCTTGAAACCCGAGCTAGAGGAAGTCAAAAAGTTTTTGCTAGATGAGCCGAATCAGGTGGCACCAATGCATCTGCCCTGGGCGCAGCAAATTAGGGCAAGGCAGCGAATAAATGCAGATAATGTCGATCAGATCTTGCGCGCGAAATTAGGTCAGATCTTTGCGCGGGTACTTGAAGATGCTGGGGTCTTCAAGCGGACGCAAGCGGGGCAAAAAGCCTTTATGCGTTTTGTCCAAAAAGTCGGACTAGCTGAGCAGTCCGCATCGCCTAGTGACGACTAGCCAAATTTCAAAAAGAGGATAATAAAATGGAGAAATTAGTACGAGACAAAATTCCCGAGTTAGCTAAGGCTGCAAGTTTTCGCCAACTAAGCGAGGAAGAGATTGACCCAGCCCTAAAAAAGAAGTTGCTTGAAGAAACTAATGAAGTTCTTGAGGCGCAGACGGAAGACAACTTGCTTGAAGAGTTAGGGGATGTCTATGAGGTACTTGTAGCCTACCTGAACTTCAAGGGAATTAGCCGGGCAGATTTTCTCAAACTGGTTGAAAAAAGCACTCATCAAATGGTGGTTTTACTGAATTTTGGTCAATGAAACAGTAAGTACTGGGGCGAGCCAGCTGGTAGGCACCAAAAAAGCGTTGAGCTTACTCAACGCTTTTTTGATCTGGAATCTTTACTTAAAAGCTAAAGCACCCATTGGGTCCCAAGGAAGCAGTTCGATTGGCTGCTTGGCGCCTGCGGCAAAGTCCTTCTTCAGGTCTTCAGGCAGGAATTGCTGGTTGATTACAGCTTGGTAGACAAAGGCGTCAAACCAGGCATCACTCATCACGAAGTAGCCCTTAAAGCCAGGCTTTTCACCCCAGGAGTTCTCAATCTTCCACTTGGTTGGCTGACCATCAACCAAGTCAACCCCGGTAATTACCATCGCGTGATCCATCATGCTTTCGCCTGAATCAAGTCTTTCGGCCTTGGACATTGAAAAGTCAACATCGAAGAGTTCGTCGCGCTTGTAAATGTTGGTGTCAAGCAATCCAAGTTGCCGCTCGGAATCTTTACCCACGTTTGAACCAAACCAAACCACCTCGCCAGCCTTGAGCTGCTTGATGATTAAATCCTTCATCTCGTCAATCTTCAAGTTGAGGTGGCGTACTTGCCGGCCACCAACCACGTTGCCTAGATATTCGACGGAGAAGACCTTGTGGTACGGCTTGTCTGCAGTTGGTGAATTAATGATAGAAACATGGTCTTCCAAGTTCATGCCCACGTACTTATCAAAGAAGGTCTTCGGCGTGAGGCCGGCTTCGCGATGGTAGTTGCCATCGTCATCCTTATATTCGAAGTCAAAGTTCTTAGGAGGCACACCAAGAGAAACTGCTAAAATCCGGAAAACATCGTTTAAAAACTCGTTCTTGCGCGCCTCAACTTCATCCTGAGACTTGCCGGAATTAACCAAGTCGCGTAGCACCAGACCAGCTTTGCGCAAAAGCGTATTGAGCGTATCATTTAAGGCGCTGGAATTAGTGGCATTAGCTGTTTCTGGATAAACTGACTTAGGCACGATCCCATATTTTTCAATTAGGCCGCAGAGCATGTCCCACTGGCCACCATCTTGCTGCGGAGTGGCGAACAGGAAGCTGACCTTGCGGTCCCCCAGTGGCTTGTCTGCAGAAGCAATCACGTTTTCGAAGAACCAATTAGACTTTTCGAACTTGTCCCAGAAGTTGGTGTAGTTCTGCGATAATTCAAAATCTTTCACCTTGTATTCTTTTTGCAGTGGGTGACGCATGGTGTTGAGCGCAGAGAACATCCAGCAACGGCCTGATTGTTGCTGGTTGGATGGCTTACCCGTTTCGATTTCAATTGAAAAGGTTGGGGTTAAGTCAATCTTGGCTTGTAAGTTTTGGCTCGCCTTGTATATGCCGTTTTCTTGGGCAGCATGGCTAGCAATGTTAAAGCCAGCATGCTTAGCCAGGTCGGCAGTATAATTGGCTATTGCATCATTAGTAATTTCTTTAGTCATCTTGTTTCCTCCTTGAGATAATTAACTACTATTTTAGCTTATCAAGGCTTACTAGTCTATCACGCACAACTAACTTTTTTGATCACATGGTGTCTGGAGACAGCCAAAAGTAAAGCAGCACCGCCAAAAACAAGAGCAACATAGTTGCACCTAGATAAGCTAACCAGTTCTTTTGACGGTGGCGGCCCAGAATTAAAAAGGTCAAGCCAATTATTCCAAAGATAAAATAAAAAACTGAAAAGCCCATCGTTGCCCTCCTGAATAGCAATTATTGATTTTAAGTTAGTTATTTTGCGGTCTGGTCAAACTGACCAGCCGGTTTGTGGTACCAAATTTTATCAAATTGGGGATGTTCTTTGAAGTAGTCAATGACCAGGGGATCAAGTGGCCAGACCAACAGGTGAGACTGCTGGGCAATCGTCTGGACAACGTTCAATTGTTCGCTAAGAACTTGCTTATGGTTGGCGCTTGGATTAATGAAAAAGTGATTCATGACCCAAACCGGACCATCCTGGCGTTCAAGTCGGTCCATTGTCCAGCGGCAAATTAATACTTCATCATCATAAACTTCACAAAATTGGTGGGGATCATCAAGATTAAACATCATTTTTTCCTTTTCGAAATAAATTTAGCTTTTGTCGTAGTTAATTATAGTTGATTTTCTATCAAAGCTGCAATTTAATGTAAAATAATATTAGATAAACTTAAGGGAGAAAAAATGACGAGAATACGCGGCTTTGAAATTGTATCTAAATATCGGGATGAAAATATCACGCTGCCCAGGCGCCAGACCATTGCCAGCGCGGGCTATGATCTCGCAGCAGCTGTGGATATGGAGATTCCGAGTATCTGGCGGCTCAACTTTGTGCGGATTTTTAGGATTATTAGGAATGGCCACCAATTATATGAATCGGACTATCAGCAAGCCGAAGCAATTTTGAAACCATTCTTAGTTCCCACGGGCGTCAAGGCATACATGCCTGAGGATGAAGTCTTAATCTTGGCTAATCGGTCTTCTAATACCTTTAGGCGTAACTTAAGTCTGCCCAATGGCATTGGCGTAGTTGATGCCGACTACTACAATAATCCTGATAACGAGGGCGAACTTTTTGCCCAACTACTGAATTACGGTGTCAGAACAATTAAAATTCATCAGGGTGATCGGATTGCTCAAGGTATCTTTGTGCAATACCGCAAGATTGACGATGACCAGCCAGTTAGCCGGGAACGGCTGAGTGGCTTCGGTTCAACTAACAAGAAGGAGAGTTAAATGGCCAAGCTTAAAACCAAGTACAAGTGCCGCTCATGTGGCTATATCTCGGCCAGCTATCTCGGCCGTTGTCCTAACTGCGGTGCTTGGAACCAGTTTGAAAAAGAGACAGAGGCCGTTGCGAACCGGTCGAGCAAGGGCAGTCCTAGTCGCCTAATTAAGAAGACGGGCGTAAGTGAACCAGTCAAGCTAGAAGATGTGAAAGCAGAAAAAGAAGAACGCATTCAGACCTCGATGGGCGAGCTAAACCGAGTCTTAGGTGGTGGTATCGTGCCCGGCTCGCTGGTCTTGGTGGGCGGAGATCCCGGCATTGGCAAGTCTACCTTGATGCTACAGATTATGAGTGACTTATCGACCAGGCACAAAGTGCTATATGTTTCGGGCGAAGAGTCAGCCAATCAGATTAAGCTGCGCGCCAGCCGGCTGGGTCTTGATGCTAGTGATATGTTACTCTATCCTGAAACGGACATGGAGGATATTCGGCAACAGATTGAGGAGCTGCAGCCAGATTTTGTGGTAATCGATTCGATTCAAACAATGAATGAGCCTAGTCTGGACTCGATGACGGGCTCGGCTTCGCAGGTACGTGAAGTTACCAGTGAACTGATGAAAATGGCCAAGCTGGATGCCATTACAATCTTTGTCATTGGACACGTCACCAAGGAAGGGGCCATTGCAGGGCCGAAGATTCTAGAACACATGGTGGATACGGTACTCTATTTTGAGGGTGATGAACACCATGCTTATCGTATCCTGCATTCGGTTAAGAATCGTTTTGGGGCGGCCAATGAAATTGGGATGTTTGAGATGGTTCACCAGGGGCTGCAGGAGGTTACCAATCCATCAGCCATCTTTCTAGATGAGCGTTTGCCGCAGTCAACGGGGTCGGCGATTGTTGTTTCTTTAGAAGGGACGCGGCCCATCCTGGCGGAAATCCAAGCATTAGTTACGCCGACCGCCTTTGGCTATGCCAAGCGTACTACCTCTGGGCTCGACTACAACCGGGCCGCGCTGCTGCTTGCGGTTTTGGAGAAGCGGGGCAATCTCATGCTACAAAACCAAGACGTCTATTTGACCGCTACTGGTGGTATTCGCTTGGGCGAGCCAGCGGTTGATTTGGCGGTGGTGATGGCCATCGCTTCCAGTTATAAAAACCAAGAAATCTTACCGACTGATTGCTTTGTCGGTGAAGTGGGCTTGACCGGTGAAGTTCGCCGTGTCAACCAGGTGGATTCCCGCATTAAGGAGGCCGCTAAGACCGGTTTCAAACGAATTTTCATTCCTAAGCACAACATGCGGGCCAGTCTTACGCAGCTGGGGATCGAGGTGATTCCGGTGGCAAGCATTCCGCAGGCGCTGAAACTGGTTTTGGGCTAAGGATCCATTGAACTTTTCCCGGTTTACGGGTAAACTTATATTGATTTAACGATACTATTTGAAAGAGGCATGAACTTTGGCAAAACAAAAGATTAGGGTAAGGTATGCCCCAAGTCCTACGGGACATTTACACATTGGTAACGCACGGACTGCGCTATTTAATTACTTATTTGCGCGACACAATAAGGGTACTTTTGTCTTAAGAATTGAAGATACCGACCAGAAGCGTAATATTGCAGGTGGTTCTAAGTCACAGATGGATAACCTGCACTGGCTGGGCATTGATTGGGATGAGGGTCCAGACCAGGGCGGCGACTATGGCCCCTACCGGCAATCAGAACGCAAGGATATTTACCAAAAGTATATCCAACAACTGCTCGACGAGGGTAAGGCCTACTATTCCTACAAGACCGAAGAGCAACTAGAGGAACAGCGTGAGGAGCAGCGCATGATGGGGATTGCGCCCCACTATACCTATGAGTATGAAGGCCTAACTGCTGCTGAAATTGCTGAAAAGCAGGCCCAGGCCCAGGCTGCAGGCTTAAAGCCAGTGGTTCGGATTCATATTCCTGAAATGGAGACCTACGCCTGGGAGGATATTGTTAAGGGGCATTTGAGTTTTGAGTCTGACACTATTGGCGGCGACTTTGTCATTCAAAAGCGCGACGGGATGCCGACCTATAACTTTGCGGTCGTAGTAGACGACCACTTGATGGCAATCACGCACGTTTTGCGCGGGGATGATCATGTGTCGAACACGCCTAAGCAATTAGCGGTTTATGAAGCACTTGGCTGGGAGCCACCTAAGTTTGGTCATATGACTTTGATTATCAACGCTGAGACGGGCAAGAAGCTATCCAAGCGCGAAAAGGACGAGTCTATCCTCCAGTTTATTGAGCAGTACCGGGCAATGGGCTACCTTCCAGAAGCAATGTTTAACTTCATTACCCTGCTTGGATGGTCACCGGTGGGTGAAAGTGAAATCTATAGTCAGCGCGACTTGATTAAGCAATTTGACCCAGAGCGTCTTTCTAAGTCACCTGCTGCCTTTGACCGTAAAAAGCTGGAATGGATTAACAACCAGTACATCAAGCAGGCTGATCGTGATACCCTACTTGACTTAGCTCTTGGTAACCTACAAGAGGCTGGCCTGATTGAGACTAGTCCAAGCCCAGAAAAAATGGAGTGGGTTCGTCAACTAGTTAACATCTATGCGGTGCAGATGTCTTATACCAAGCAAATTGTTGATTTGGCTCAGATTTTCTTTGCTGCGCCAAAAGCTCTAAGTGCTGAAGAATTGGACGAAATCCGCCAGGATGAGGCTAGACCAGTGATTGAAGAATTTAAGCAGCAGATTGACCTGCTGCCGCGTTTCACGTCTGCCCAGATTATGAATGCAGTTAAAGCCACTCGTAAAGTCACAGGCATCAAGGGTAGACGCCTCTTCATGCCGATTAGAATTGCGACTACCAGATCAATGGTTGGACCTGGCATTGGTGAAGCAATGGAACTGCTGGGCAAGGATAGGGTGCACGAGCACTTGGACTTGACCTTGCAGCAAATGAGTGAGAACGGATTATAAACCAAAAAACGTTGAGGAAGTGAATTACTCAACGTTTTTAAATGTTGGCGGGAGTAAAGTAAGAAGGCACAAGGACTGACTTATTGGTAGTGCTTGACTAGAATCTGGGCTGGTTTCTGGTAAAATGAAGATAAAAGTTAAGCTAGAAAGGTTAAAAAGCCGTGAAAATTTACAATACTCTGACCAAGACCAAGGAAGAATTTCGGCCGCTTAAGCCGGGGCAAATAACAATGTACGTCTGCGGCCCGACCGTTTATAACTACATTCACATCGGTAATGCTCGGAGTGCGATTGCCTTTGACACCATTCGGCGCTACTTTGAATACCGGGGTTACCAGGTTAACTATGTGTCCAACTTTACTGATGTTGATGATAAGATGATTAACGCAGCGCGTACTGAGGGTATTACTGTAGCTGCTCTGGCTGAGCGCTATATTGCGGCCTACAAGGCAGATACGGCCGCCTTGAATGTGAAACCGGCAACTTTGAATCCGCGTGCTACGCATGAGATTTCCGCAATTATTGACTTCATTGCCGAACTGATTAATAAGGGCTACGCCTATGAAGCAGGCGGTGATGTCTATTACCATACAAAAAAATTTGTTCATTATGGTGAATTAAGCAGTCAGAATATTGCCGAGCTGGAAGAGGGGGCTTCAGACCACCTGAATGATGACGAGCAGCAACGCAAGGAGGATCCAATTGACTTTGCCTTGTGGAAAGGACAGAAGCAGTCTGATGAGCTTGCTTGGGATTCACCCTGGGGTAAGGGGCGGCCCGGCTGGCATATTGAGTGTTCCGTGATGTCCACCAAGTATTTAGGTGACACGATTGACATTCATGGCGGCGGACAAGACTTAGAATTTCCTCACCATGAAAACGAAATTGCCCAAAGTGAGGCCGCTACCGGCAAGAAGTTTGTTCATTATTGGATGCATAACGGTTTTGTTACGGTTGGTGCAGACCAAGAGAAGATGTCTAAGTCACTGGGTAACTTTGTGACCGTGCATGACCTGTTGAAGACAACGGATCCCCAAACCTTGCGCTTTTTTATGGCTAGTGTGCAGTACCGGCGCCAGATTAACTACTCTAGTCAAAACTTGACGCAGGCCCAAAATATTTTGCAGCGGTTTAAGCACACCTTAGTCAATGTTGATTTCCGTTTAAAGGATACCAGTTCAAGTATGGCGTCGGCAGCACTCAGTCAGAAGTTGGAAGAAACTGAGCAGAATTTTGTTGCAGCAATGGATGATGACCTTAATGTGCAAAATGCCTTAGCCGCAATTTATGAACTATTACCTGAGCTCAACGCCAACAGTGCGGCTGAACAGGTTGACAAGACTACCCTAAGACAGGCGCGCGGGCGGTTGACAGCATGGCTGGCAATTTTTGGGATTGAGGCCGATCAGTTAACGGCTGAAACTGACTCAACCGAAGAAGATGCAGCGGTCATCCAGCTGGTTAAGGAGCGTGATCAAGCACGCAAGAACCGGGATTGGGCTAAAAGTGATGAATTGCGCGAACAATTGCAAAAAATGGGGATTACGGTAGAGGACACCCCGCTGGGAACAAGGTGGAGACGTGACTAAAAACACAGAAATGATTGAAAAAGCGGTCAATCCAGCTACGTTGAACGGCCAAACGCTGGCATATTTGGGGGATGCGGTATACGAAATTGCGATTCGGCGGCACTTAATTAAATGTGGGGTGGTTAAGCCTCAGGTGCTGCAACGCTGTGCTACTCACTATGTCTCGGCGAAGGCGCAGGCGTCGCTTATTACTAAACTCCAAGCGGAGCATTTACTGGAGGCAGGCGAGCTGGCGACTTTTCGCCGGGGCCGCAATTCCAAAAGCCACACCAAGGCTAAAAACACCAGTCTAGCAACCTATCAGCTGTCGACCGGCTTTGAGGCGGTCTGGGGTTATCTAGAGTTGTTGGGACAGCATGAACGGATTCATGAATTAACTGAGTGGTGCATTAAAACCGTAGAGAATGGTGGTATTGATAATTATGAGTTCAAGTGAGCGCGACTTTGTGTTTGGTAAACATGCGGGTTTGGATTTTTTAAAAACACAAGATGCTGGACGTATTAACAAAGTTTTTTTGCAGCAGGGTGTCCAAGAGAGTTTTGCTAAAGAAGTGTATGGCTTAGCTAAAGACAAAGGGCTGATTATACAGACCGTACCGAAGAACAAGCTTGATCGGCTAGTAGCTGGGGGCAATCATCAAGGCTTAGTCTTGGCAGTTGCAAGTTTTGAATATGCGGAACTGACCGCACTCTTAGCTGAGTTCGACCAGAGGGCTGAGGATCCCTTCTTGTTAATGCTGGATTCAATTGAGGATCCCCACAACTTAGGATCAATTTTGCGGACGGCGGATGCCACTGGCGTGGCTGCTGTAATCATTCCCAAGCGTCATGCAACTGGCCTTACTTCAGTGGTTGCCAAGACGTCGACGGGCGCTATTGACCATGTTCCTGTTGCCCGCGTCGGCAACTTGGTGCAGACAAGTCAACTGCTAAAGAAGCGGGGCTACTGGCTATTTGGTACAGACATGGATGGTACAGACTATCGCAGGTGGGATAGTAAGGGCAAGACAGTTCTGGTGATTGGCAATGAAGGCAAGGGTATTTCCCGGCTACTCAAGGAGCAGATGGATCAGATGTTAACTCTACCCATGGTAGGCCACGTGCAGTCGTTGAATGCGAGTGTTGCTACGGGAGTTTTGCTTTATCAGATGCTAAATAGCCGTAATCCGCTTTAAGCAAAAGTCAAAAAGATTCTGGGCAGTTAGCCCAGAATCTTTTTTTGCTACAAGAAATTTATCAGCGAGCAGGAGCTGCTTCGAGTTTAAGGTGCGTTAGCCAATTTTCGGACAAAATAAACAATGGTTCGATAGCTGGCAGCAACTTATTTTCATAATCTTCATTTTACCAGTTAGATGAAGGAGCAGCACATGCAAAAATACGAACAAACCAAAAAACGTGAAGATAAGTTGATTCTCCAAACTAAGGCGGGCGACGATGATGCCCTGAAAAAGCTGTATTACTTGTATCAGCCGCTAATCAACAGTGTTAAGCAGAAGTACCACGTGCGCGATTATGATAGTCAGGATTGGGATCAAGAGGCGTTGATCATCTGCCACCAGTCAGCCATAAATTACGATTGCCAGCGCGGCCGCTTCAGTAGTTATTATAAAACTCGGTTAACCAACCACGCCAAATCCTTAGTCAGATACAATACGGCATATCGGCGCCGTGCGCTGCTACAGTCGGTATCGCTGGAAACAGCCCAAGAAAATGGCCTCGGACCGCTACACCGCGACCAGGTGTCCGAATCTCAAGTACCACTAACCGAAAGTCTGACGGAAGTGGTTGCTAATTTGTCCAACTTGGAAATGAATGCCTTGTTGGTAACCCTAGGGATGGCTAGCCCAGAAGACGTTATTGAGCTCCTAGAGATTGATTACAAGGCCCTTGCCCGGGCGCGTTCACGTTTATTACAAAAAATGCGCGCTACCTTGTTAAAATAGTGTTTTTTAAGCAGTGGGCAAACTAAATAGCGTTACAATAAAACTAGTAAAAGAAAAAATTCAGGAGGTAGTTAAAATGGCAGAAGAGATGAAGACAGCATTACTTGACCGGCACATGAAAGAAGTGTTTGACTGGAGTGAGGCCGATATTCCAGTTAGAGATGCTCTGTGGGATTATTTTATGGAAGAAAATGGCCACGATACCATTAAGACTGAAGAAACGATGTTACCGGTTCTAAATTATTCAGACGATCGGCTTAAAGCCTTGGTCGAAGAAAAACTTAAGAAGTAAGTCAAGTCCAAGACACTGACGCAGTGTTTTACTTGGATTGACCACCAACTCAGGGCGGCAGCTACTCGGATAGAGTAGCTGCCTTTGTTTTCTTCTTGAAGAATCTGGCTTATTTTCTTGTTTAAAAAGTTGTTTTTTGCTAGAATACAGTAGTTTGGAAGTGAGATTATGGCAGTGAAAAAAGCATCCTTAGCCTGCAGCGTTTGCGGCTCGCGTAATTACTCGATCACCGCAAGCACCAATCGCACGAAGCGGCTTGAACTGAACAAGTTTTGTAAGCATTGCGGCAAAAAGACCCTACATAAAGAAACGAGGTAAGGATAATGATTAAGTTTTTTAAGAGCGTTGGTAAAGAGATGCGCCTGGTAACCTGGCCATCAGCTAAGCAAAACCGGCATGACACGGGAATCGTAATTGTAACCTCAATTCTCTTTGCCTCATATCTAGGTTTGCTTGACCTACTCTTTGGCAAGTTGACGCAATTATTTATGTAAGTAGCAAAGATGCGCTACTTGTGATAGAATAATGATAATTAAAGAAGACCTCTGACGTGGAGGTTTTTTTGTTTGCCAAAACTAAAGGAGAATTCATCGTAATGGTTGAAACAGCTAAGAAGCAATGGTTTGTACTTCATACTTATTCAGGTTATGAAGATAAGGTTAAGTCCGACTTGCTGTCACGTGCACAAAGTATGGGGATGCAAGACTACATTTTTCGGGTGATGGTCCCGGAACAAGAAAAAATTGAAAAGGTCAATGATAAGAAGAAAAAGGTCGAGGAAAAAGTTTTCCCAGGTTATGTGTTGGTGGAGATGGTCATGACCGACGAGAGCTGGTTCGTTGTCCGTAACACACCTAATGTTACGGGTTTTGTTGGCTCTCACGGGGGTGGTTCTAAGCCGTCCCCACTACTTGAAGAAGAAGTAAATCGGCTCTTGCGTCAGCAAGGTGAGCCGGCTAAGCGGCCGCAGATTGATTTTGAAGTCGGAGAGACGGTAACAATTACCGATGGTGCCTTTAACGGGGTTGAGGGTAAGATTACCGAAGTCCAAGCCGACCGCTACAAGCTCTTTGTCCTGGTTGATATGTTCGGCCGGGAAACCACTACTGAACTTGACTACGACCAGGTTAAGAAGATTAGTTAAAGTTGGGCAAGTAATTGCAAAAGTAGGTAAACGATGGTACGATATTAAAGTACTTTTATTATTGTGGGAGGAAAATAGGTTAGTTTTCCATTTTAACCACGCACGGAATCAAGGAGGTTTTGACCGTGGCAAAGAAAGTTATTAACGTTGTCAAATTACAAATACCAGCTGGTGCAGCAACACCTGCACCCCCAGTTGGTCCTGCTTTAGGTCAGGCGGGAATTAACATTGTAGGTTTTACCAAGGACTTCAATGCTAGAACTGCTGACCAAAAAGGCATGATTATTCCTGTAGTCATCACGGTTTATGAAGATCGTTCATTCGAATTTATAACTAAGACTCCACCAGCTCCAGTTCTTTTGAAGCAAGCTGCCAAGATTGATAAGGCGTCCGGTGAACCGAACACCAAGAAGGTTGGTAAGGTTACCAAGGATCAGGTTAAGGAAATTGCGGAAACCAAGATGCAAGACCTTAACGCTGCTGATGTCGAGGCTGCTATGCGGATGATCGAAGGTACTGCTAGAAGCATGGGTATCGAAGTCGAAGACTAATCCTGTTATTTATAACAATTTAGGTGGGAGAGCCGGCGTGCTCGTTTGACCACATATTAAGGAGGAAATCACATGCCAAAGCATGGTAAAAAATATTTAGAAGCTGCTAAAAAAGTAGACTCAAAGAAGTTATATTCGGTTGCCGAAGCAATGAAGTTGGTTAAAGAGACTTCATATGCAGGCTTTGATGCTTCAGTTGAAGTTTCATACAACTTGAGCGTTGACCCTAAGCAAGCTGATCAACAAATTCGGGGTTCACTGGTCTTGCCAAACGGTACCGGTAGAACTCAAAAGGTAGTTGTTTTTGCTGAAGGTGCCCAAGCTGAAGAAGCTAAGGCAGCGGGTGCTGATGAAGTTGGTTCAGACAACCTGGTAGAAAAGATTCAAAACGGTTACTTGGACTTTGACGTTGTTGTTGCAACACCAACGATGATGGCTAAAGTTGGTCGTTTGGGTCGGGTACTGGGACCAAAAGGCTTAATGCCAAACCCTAAGACTGGTACTGTGACCATGGATATTGCCAAGGCCGTTGAAAATGTTAAGGCTGGTCAGGTTGAATACCGAGTTGACCGGCAAGCTGCCATCCACGCTGCTATTGGTAAGGTTTCATTCACTGATGAGCAACTGGTTGAGAACTTTGACGCCCTGCGCGATGTTATTCTGCGGGCTCGTCCATCAGCTGCTAAGGGGCAATATGTTAAGAGTGTGGCTGTTGCCGCAACTTTTGGCCCAGGGATTAAGCTGGACCCATTGAACTTAGACTAATAAGTAAATAATCTTGTTGGCTACGGCTGATAAAATAAATCCTGTTGGTAGAGATGATTCTATCAGCAGGATTTTTTATGTTAAACAGCTTTAAATATTGCAAGTTAGTCCCTTGGGTTTTATCTTCAAAGTATTTATGGTTTAACGAGGGGGCAAGATTTGGTAAACTATAACTAATTTAATTGTCTAATTGAGGAATTTTGAATGCGGAAAAATAATTTGGTCAAACTTTTGGCTGTCATCGTGGTTGTGCCGCTTTTTTTAGTTGGTTGCAGTAAGAACCAAGAAAAGATTACTATTGTTGGTTCAAGTGCTTTGCAGCCCTTAATTGAACAAGCTGGAAATGATTACCACTTGGCCCACATGAGCAGTAATATTGTCGTGCAGGGCGGCGGTTCTGGTACTGGACTCAGCCAGGTACAGGCCGGCGCAGTTGAAGTGGGCACGTCTGACGTTTTTGCTGCTACCCAGAAGGGGATTAATGCAGCGGAGCTTAAGGATTACCCGGTGGCCGTGGTGGGGATTGTCCCAATTGCTAACAAGAGAGTCGGGGTTAAGGACCTGTCGACCCAGCAGCTAGCAGCGATTTTTACCGGTAAAGTAAAAAATTGGCGCCAAGTTGGCGGAAAAAACTTGCCAATTATTGTCATTAACCGTTCCCGGGGCAGTGGTACCAGAACAACCTTTGAAGATCTTATCTTGTCGGGCAAGGAAGCGGTTAATTCCCAAGAACAAGATTCTAATGGCACCGTCAAAAAGATTGTCAGCACCACCCCAGGTACAATTTCTTATATTTCTTTTCCCTATGCTAATGATCAGAACATTCAAAAATTGAGTTTGAACGGTGTTCGACCAGATAATCAGAATATTCCCGCTAATAAGTGGCCCCTCTGGTCATATGAACATATGTATACTAAGGGCAAGCCAAACAAGGCAACGGCGGCCTTCATCAAGTACGTCTTGGGCAAGAAGGTGCAACAGGATCTGGTACCGAAGATTGGTTATCTCAGCATCCACGAGATGAAAGTTGCGCGTGACAGTCAAAATAAAATTACGCAGATAGGTAAGTAAGATGGGAAAAAAGAAACAAGATTTGCAAAAAGTGGTCGAAAAGGCAATTGCCCAGCAAAAGGTACCACACGTCAAGTTCAAGGGTATTGACCCTCAGGACATTGATATTGCACGCTTAACCAAGCCATCTAAGGAAACGCGGCAAGAGCGTTGGGGCAAAGGGTTAACCCTGTTGGCAATTGGCTTAATTGGGATTTTGATTGTTGCCATTATTGGCTTTGTCGGCTTGCGGGGGTTGGCCACCTTTTTTACTGATAGGGTAAATGTCTTTCATTTTCTCTTTACGACTGATTGGAACCCAAGTGCTGGTAAAGAACACGTTGGAGCAGCTGCCATGATTGTCACCTCTTTTGCAGTGACCCTGCTAGCAGCGCTTTTAGCTACGCCATTTTCCATTGCGGTAGCGCTTTTTATGACCGAATATGAATCGGGTCGGAAAGTGCGCCTCTTGCAATCTGTGATGGAACTACTAGTTGGTATTCCGTCAGTGGTATATGGTTTCTTGGGCTTAACCGTTATTGTTCCGGCCGTCAGGAATATTTTTGGTGGTACCGGTTTTGGTATTTTAACGGCCACACTGATTTTATTTGTAATGGTCTTACCGACAATTACCTCGCTCACAATTGATGCTTTCAAGGCTGTTCCCAAAGAATTGCGGAAATCTTCAGCCGCTCTTGGCGCAACGCAGTGGCAGACTATTTTTCACGTTGTCTTACGGGCTGCCCGAGCACGGATTATGACCGCAGTCATCTTTGGCATGGCGCGGGCCTTTGGCGAGGCTCTGGCTGTGCAGATGGCAATTGGTAATGCAGTCTTAATGCCAGCTAATTTGGTCAGTCCAGCTGCTACCTTAACTAGTCAGTTGACTAGTCAAATGGGTAACACCGTCATGGGCACCCTGCCTAATAATGCACTGTGGTCTTTGGCCCTGTTATTACTTGTCATGTCTCTGGTGTTCAACTTTTTAGTACACTTGATTGGAAAGAAGAGTTAAAGACCTATGAATTCAAAAAAAACTAACCGGATTGCTACGGGCGTCATTTATTTTCTGGTGGGCATTGTTATTCTGCTATTGGTTGGAATCATTGGCAATATTCTCATTTCAGGCTTGCCCCACCTGTCCTGGCACTTCCTGACCGCGGCAGCCTCTTCTTTTGAAGCAGGCGGCGGTGTCCGCGACCAACTTTTTAACTCGCTGTACTTGTTGCTACTCACTTTGCTAATCTCTTTTCCGATTGCACTGGGCGCGGCCATCTACTTGGCTGAATATGCTGCTGACACCTGGTTGACGCAGTTGATCAGAACTACCATTGAAATTCTGAGTTCGCTACCATCGATTGTCGTCGGACTATTTGGCTACCTGTTATTTGTAGTTCAATTCGGCCTCGGCTTTTCTATTATTGCGGGCGCGTTAGCACTGACCTTCTTCAACCTACCAATCTTGACTAGTAACATTGAAGAAGCAATCAAGGGCGTGCCTCAGACCCAGCGTGAGGCTGGCTGGGCGCTAGGTCTTTCTAATTGGAAGACCATCCGAGGCATTGTTCTGCCAGCAGCTCTTCCTGGCATTATCACGGGGGTAATTTTAAGCGCCGGCCGCGTCTTTGGTGAAGCGGCGGCTCTGATTTATACTGCTGGTCAGAGTGGATCGACCGTCGACTATTCCAACTGGAACCCGTTTAGTCCGACCAGCTTTTTAAACGTGATGCGGCCAGCCGAAACACTGGCAGTGCATATCTGGAAGGTTAATACGGAGGGCATTATTCCAGATGTTAACCTTGTTTCAGCCGCCACTTCGGCCTTACTGGTAATTGTGGTAATTATGTTTAACTTTGGCGCACGCGCCTTGGGCAACTGGCTTTACCGCCGGTTAACCGCGGCTAAGATTAAATAAGGAAGTCATATGGATAATTTAGAGCAAGCACGGCATATTAAGACCTTCAGCGAAGATGACTGTGCGATTTATACGCAAGATTTGTCGGTTTTCTACGGTGGTACTATCCAAAAAATATTTGAGGTTAGCTTAGGTTTTAAGAAAAACACTATTACTGCCCTCATCGGGGCATCGGGTTCAGGGAAGTCAACTTTCTTGCGGTCACTCAATCGGATGAATGACCGGGTTGCCCGGGTCGATGGTCAGATCATGTTTCATGACCTTAATGTCAACCAGAAAAAGGTCAATGTCTATGAACTACGCAAGGCAATTGGGATGGTCTTTCAAAAGCCCAATCCTTTTCCTAAGTCAATCAGGGAGAATATTGTTTATGCGCTGAAGGCCAATGGTCAGCAGGACAAGCAAAAATTAGACCAGATTGTTGAGGAGAGTTTGCGGGCCGCCGCCCTCTGGGATGAGGTTAAAGACAAGCTTGACCAGAGTGCATTAGCCCTATCAGGTGGTCAACAGCAGCGTCTGTGCATTGCTCGGGCAATTGCACTCAAGCCGGAAGTTTTGCTGTTAGATGAGCCGGCCAGTGCCCTTGATCCGGTTTCAACGGCTAAACTGGAGGACACCTTGAAGCAGTTGCGTAAGAAGTACACGATGGTTATGGTAACCCACAACATGCAGCAGGCCTCACGAATTAGTGAGTATACTGCCTTCTTCCACTTAGGGCACGCCCTTGAATATGACACCACTACCAATATTTTTACCAATCCTCAAGGTGAAATCACGGAGAAGTACATTCAAGGTAGTTTTGGATAAAGGAGTAGCAAGATGACAAATGTGATGGAAGCCGAAAACGTTAAATTAAATTACGGTAAGTTTGAAGCACTACATGGAATTACCCTTGCTTTTCCCGACCGGAAGTTGACGGCTTTAATTGGACCTTCCGGCTGTGGTAAGTCGACTTTTCTGCGCTGCCTTAACCGCATGAACGACGATATTGACAACATCAAGATCAGGGGCAGGATTACGCTGGAAGGTAAAAATATTTATGATCATCACCTGGACTTAGTTGCTCTGCGTAAACGGGTCGGGATGGTCTTTCAGCAACCGACTCCATTTCCTTTTTCGGTTTATGACAATGTAGCCTATGGACTGCGTGTGGCTGGTGTTAGGGACAAGGACCTGATTGATCAACGGGTGGAAGAGAGCCTGAAGCAGGCCGCCATCTGGGAAGAAACGAAGGATAACTTGCAACGGAATGCCATGGCCTTTTCTGGCGGCCAGCAGCAGCGTATCTGTATTGCTCGAGCCCTCGCAATTAGACCCGAAGTGGTGCTACTTGATGAACCAACTTCGGCCCTTGATCCGATTTCCAGTGCCGAAATTGAGGAAACTTTGACCGGCCTAAAGCAGAAATACACTTTTATTATGGTGACACACAATCTGCAGCAGGCTAGCAGGGTAGCCGACCAAGTGGCCTTTTTGATGGACGGTAATTTGATTGAAGTGGGAACAACAGAAGAGATGTTTATGGCACCTAAAAAAGAAATTACTAGTAATTATCTTAATGGTCGCTTTGGATAGAGTAGAGGTGGATTATGCACGAAATATTTTTAGATGAATTAAAGAAGTTAAATACCCGGTTTATGGAATTAGGGGTCTTGGTCAATGACCTAATTGACAAGGGGACGCGCTCGTTTGTCGACCACGATAAAAAGATTGCCCAAGAAATGATTGCCGAAGACAAGGAAGTTGCCAAAGAGGCGATTAAGATTGAAAAAAAGGCCCTGTCGCTAATGGCTCTGCAGCAACCGGTCGCCACCGACTTTCGGGTTGTGATTAGTATCTTGAAGGCAACTACGGACTTAGAACGGATTGGCGAGAATGCCAACAGTATTGCCGTTGAAACGGTTAGGGTGAAGGGGAATCCGCGGATCGCTGACGTAGAGACCATTATTTCGCAAATGACGCACCAGGTACGTACGATGCTGATCCAGGTTTTGACCGCTTATGTTCAAGAAGACGAACAGACGGCTCGAGCAATGGTCAGTGGCCACCAGGAAGTGTATGCGGACTATAAAAAAGCGCGCAAATTGATTATTGATGGTGTAGAAAAAGACCCCAATGCTGCGGTCGCCTCAGCCAGTTATTTTGTCATTATCCGGCTGCTAGAGAGAATTAGCGACCACATCGTCAATATTGCTAGTTGGGTTATTTACAAGACCTCAGGGGAATTATTTGAACTGATGGAAAGTGGTAAGAAATAACTTGCATTTGGGCGCCTGCCCTGCTATAGTTAATTAAGTAAATTCTACCTAAGACTCGGGTGGCGTAAGCCTTAATTTCCCGCCGAGGCCAGAAGATAATGAAGATATTAATCCTCCATGTCTTGCTTGGCATGGAGTTTTTTAGGCCTAATGGAATTTATTAACAAATTTAATTAGTGGAGGTGAATTTGATTGAGTAAAGCTGCTATTGCTGAAAAAGAAAAACTCGTTGATGCGATTGCTGAAGAACTTAAGGCTGCCAAGGCCGTTTTGGTAATTAACTACCTTGGGTTAACGGTTGAAGAAGTAACTAACATGCGTAAGGAACTTCGTGATAACGATGTCAAGATGAAGGTTATCAAGAACACATACCTTAGACGTGCTGCTGCTAAAGCTGGCATGGAAGGTCTTAATGATACTTTTGTTGGTCCGACTGCTGTTATCTATACTGATAATGCAGAAGACGTTACTGAACCAGCCCGGATTGTTTCTAAATACGAGGATGATTTCGACGTTCTTGAAATTAAGGGTGGTATGCTGGAAGGTAAGGTAACTTCGAAAGAAGAAATCAAATCTCTTGCCGCTATCCCTGGACGCGAAGGCCTGCTGTCAATGCTTATTTCTGTATTGCAAGCACCTGTTCGCAACGTCGCATATGCTGTTAAAGCTGTTGCTGATTCAAAAGATGAAGCTGCAGAATAAGAACTATAATTTTGAATATTAAATTTCGGAGGATACATAAGTATGGCTTTAGATACTGAAAAGATTATTGAAGACTTGAAAAATGCTTCAATTCTTGAATTAAACGACCTGGTAAAGGCGATTGAAGATGAATTTGGCGTTACTGCTGCCGCTCCTGTTGCTGCCGCTGGTGCTGCTGGTGGCGATGCTGCTGCTAAATCATCATACGATGTTGAATTGACTGAAGCAGGTCAAGAAAAAGTTAAGGTTATTAAGGTTGTTCGTGATCTCACTGGACTTGGCCTTAAGGACTCAAAGGATCTTGTTGATGGCGCTCCTAAGAACGTTAAGGAAGGCGTTTCTGAAGATGAAGCTAACGACATTAAAGCTAAGCTTGAAGAAGTTGGCGCTTCTGTAACGCTTAAATAGTTACAGTCCAACTGGACCAAGCAATCAAAAAAGGCGTAAGCTCAACGATTTGGGCTTGCGCCTTTTTGTGTTTTTCGAGTTTGTGTTCCTGGTGTTAAATAATTCGTCGAGTTTGGCAATAAATTTGCAAAAAACCGCTGGTTCGGTAAAATTATCTCAAGAATAGTGTTTTAGAAACGAGCAAATAATGACTGAGACAAAAAATCAAATGTACTTTGAAAGTAATCCAACCTCCGAGCACGATGAGCATGTGGTTGACTACCAGGTAAATGGAATAGACCTGAAATTCACAACTGACGCTGGAGTCTTTTCGAAGTTGCAGGTTGACTATGGGACGGGCGTTTTGCTTAAGCAGATGGTAGGGCTTGATTTTCCGCCTTGCAATATTCTCGACGTCGGAACTGGGTATGGCCCTTTAGGCCTCTTTGCGGCTAAGTTCTGGACTGAGCAGATGGTCGAAATGGTCGATGTTAATGAGCGGGGACTTAACTTAGCCCGGCAGAATGCCGCAGTGAACAATATTGCCAACGTGCTAATTTATTCTTCCGATGTTTATGAAGAAGTTGCTGCCAGTAAAAAGTTTGGCCTAATTGTTACTAATCCGCCAATTAGAGCTGGGAAAGCGGTTGTTACAAGTATTTTGTCCGGAGCCAAAAACCACCTGGTTGAAAAGGGTATTTTACTTGTCGTAATCCAAAAGAAGCAGGGTGAACCGAGCGCACGTAAGTTACTGCAGGCCACTTTTGGCAACTGTAGCATTCTGGTGCGGGACAAGGGCTATTATGTTCTGCAAGCGGTGAATAATTAATGGATTTGTCAAGTGCTGCAAAGAAAAAATACATGGAACTAGCCTTTGCCGAGGCCAAGAAAGCCCAAGACCTGCACGAAGTCCCAATTGGTGCTATTGTAGTGAACGCTAATGGAGAAGTTGTGGGGGCCGGCTTTAATCACCGGGAGCTGGATCAAGATGCGACTCAGCATGCCGAGCTGATTGCCATCAGACAGGCTTGCGCTACTTTAGGCACCTGGCGGCTGTTAGATTGCAGTTTGTTTGTTACCTTAGAACCGTGTCCGATGTGTGCTGGTGCCATTATCAATGCCCGGCTTAAGCAGGTGGTTTACGGGGCTGCAGATCCTAAAGCCGGGGCAGCTGGCAGTGTAGTCAACCTCTTTGATGTGGCCAAGTTCAACCACCATCCGCAGATTATTCGGGGCATGTACCGGGATGAAGCGAGTCAGATGTTGAAAAAATTTTTTCAAGAAATTAGACGCCAGCAAAAGCAACAGAAACTTATCAGTAACAGCGGTGAAAAAAATAAAAATACGTCAAATTAGTGGAAAAATGTTGGCAAATACGGTAGTATTATCTGTGGGCAATGTTTGACTTCTGAAGCGTGTCAGGACCGGAAGGTAGCAGCACTAAGGTTGCTCGGGCATGTGCCTTTTATAGACATTCACAAACTCTTAACTCTTTCGAAGAGTTAAGAGTTTTTTACTAGGAAAGATAGAGCATGGCTTATCAAGCGTTATACCGCAAGTGGCGGCCACGAACCTTTGACAGTGTCGTTGGTCAGGAAGATATTACCAATACGCTAAAGAACGCAATTAAGCGTGGCACGATTTCGCATGCCTTTTTGTTTGCCGGACCGCGTGGGACGGGCAAGACTTCGTGTGCTAAGATTTTTGCTAAAGCCCTGAACTGCACTAACCTGCAAGATGGTGAACCCTGCAATGAGTGTGCCAACTGTCAGGCGGCGGACAAGGGTGCAATGGCGGACATTATGGAGATCGATGCGGCTTCCAATAATGGGGTAGATGAGATTCGGGAAATTCGCGACAAAGTCAAGTACGCGCCGACCCAAGGAAAATACAAGGTCTATATTATTGACGAGGTGCACATGCTCTCGCTGGGAGCCTTCAATGCCCTACTAAAAACATTGGAAGAGCCGCCCGAGCACGTTGTTTTCATTTTAGCGACAACGGAATTACAGAAGGTGCCAGCAACGATTATTTCGCGGACGCAGCGCTACAACTTCAAACGTATCAGTGCGAGCAAACTGCAGGAACGGATGCAATATATCTTGGATCAGGAAAAGGTTAAGTATGATGACCAGGCCTTGGCCGTAATTGCTCAGGTAGCCGATGGCGGGATGCGGGATGCGTTAAGTATCCTGGACCAACTGCTAAGTTACGAAACAGACCGGGTTGAATATAGAGCTACCTTGGAAATAACCGGTTTTGCCGCAAAAGAAAAAATTGAACAAATTTTGCTGGCACTTTTGCATCGGGATACCAGTGGGGCCCTGACCCTTGCTCAAAGTCAGTTGCGGGAGGGGGCCAGCTCCAAGAACATCTTGACTGAACTTATTGACTTAGCCACCCAGGCCTTGCTAGCTGTTAAAACCGGCGGTCAAACTGAACGCAAGTTTTTAAATGAGGATTTTTTCAGCAAGGTGGCGGATATACCGCCAGAACGCTATTTTGGTCTGATTGCAGCAGCTAATACGGCCTTGGGCAATTTGCGTTATACTAACCAGCAGCAGATTCCCTTAGAAGTGTTTCTGGTTGAAAGCACCACCCCCTTAGCAAATACACCGGCAGCAGCGGCCACCAAACCAGGTGAAAAACCGGGAGCTGACGACTTACAAGCTGAAGTGACGGCCTTGAAAAAGCAAGTAGTTGATTTGACCACCAAGTTTACGGCTTGGGGTAAGCAGCACGGAAAAAGCAGTGAGCAGATCTTTCATCTCGACGACCATAGTTCAAGTCCGGTCAAACAGACTAGGCCAGTTAAGCAGGCGGATAAGGCGGCTAGTTCGCCCCAACGGGTCAAAAACGCCGCCCGTCAAGATCAGCAAAATCGCAAGCAGGTCTATCATGTATTGGAAAATGCAACCAAACAAGACTTGCAGGCCATTAAAGCAGTCTGGCCAGACCTGCAGTCTGTTTTGGCTGTTTCACAACGGGCCCTGCTTGATGTGCTTGAACCGGTAGCGGCGAGCCCTGATCAAGTAGTGATGAAATGCAAGTATGCCCTCTGGTTTGAAAAGGCCAGTTCTGATGATGATCTGCTGGCAATTTTAACTGAACAAATTGCCAAATTTGCCCAGCATGAATACGAAATTGTGCTGGTTCCTGATAAGGATTGGTTCACGGTCCGCCAGGAGTTCTTGCAAACCCACCGCGAAGAACTAAGGGGCAAGAGCAAGACGAGTGCAACTGACGAAAAGCAGTCAGAAGTTAACAATGACAATGACAACGAAGTTGTGCAGCAGGCTAAAGACCTCTTTGGCGATACTGTCAACGTTAAGGATTAATTAGTGTAAGGAGAAAACAATGAGTAAGAAACCTAATTTTGGTGCAATGGGTGGCATGAATATGCAACAAATGATGAAACAGGCTAAAAAATTGCAAGAGCAAATGGCCCAGGAGCAACAAACCATTACAGCACAAGAATTTGTCGGCAAATCTGCAGAGGACTTAGTCGTGGCCACTTTTAGTGGGGATCGTAAACTTAAAAAGGTGGATATTAATCAAGCTGCCATTGATCCAGATGACCCAGATATGCTCCAAGACTTAATCATTGATGCGGTTAATAAGGGCTTGGCGGCAATTGATGATGCGACCCAGTCGAGTTTAGGTAAATATACGAAGGGTATGATCTAATTGCAATATCCAGCACCGCTTGCGCATTTAATTGATTCTTATCTGAAATTGCCTGGTATTGGTGAAAAGACGGCGACCCGTTTAGCTTTTTATACGCTCGATATGCCAACTGAAGATGTTCATAACTTCAGCACAGCCTTAAATGCGGTCAAAGAAAAGCTACGGCGGTGCTCTATCTGTGGCAACATTACAGAAGAGGATCCATGCTCCATCTGTGCCGACCAGAATCGTGAGCAGTCAACAATTATGGTTGTTGAACAGCCTAAGGATGTCATGGCTTTTGAAGAGATGGGCGAGTATAACGGCCTTTACCATGTGCTGCACGGAGTCTTGTCACCCATGGATGGGATCGGTCCAGAAGAAATTAATATCAAGTCACTGATCCTTCGTCTGCAAAAACAGGACAAGGTGAAAGAAGTAATTTTGGCGCTCAATTCGACCCCAGATGGAGAAGCGACGGCGATGTACATCGGCAAATTGATTAAACCGGCTGGCCTTAAGGTAACTCGTCTGGCCGCCGGGCTAGCAGTCGGCAGTGACATTGAATATGCTAATTCAATTACCCTGAAACGGGCAGTACAAGGGAGAACGTCAATCTAATGGCACGTAGAGTAAAGCAAATGGGCGATGACCAGTTGATCGCAAAGATCGCCAAACTACAAGAAGAAATTGCGGTCCAGAAGAGTTTGGACCTTACTACGTTGGATATGTCAGACAATAACATTGTTGCCAGAAAAATTTTGCGGGCGAAGTACTCTTTTTTATATGACGAAGCCCGTATTCGACATACCAGATTTAGTGGGTTCACCAATGCGATATCTGAATAGAGGGTCCTCATTTGAGGGCTTTTTATTTGGTCCAAAATTAAAAAATGTCATATGGGTGTTTTTCTCAAGTGAACTCTTGTAAAATAGAGTCATGGAGAGTTTTATGAAAAGTTTTTTTATCAGCTTTGAGGGGCCTGACGGTTCCGGTAAAAGCACCGTTTTGGAGCAAGTGGTGGCGCGCATTGGCCCCAGGCTTAAAACACAATATCTAGTGACGCGTGAACCAGGCGGTTCAGTGATTGCCGAGAAAATTCGGCAACTTATTTTGGACCCGACCAATGAAAAAATGGCGGCCAAGACGGAAGCCTTACTTTACGCGGCTGCGCGTAGTCAGCACATGGCTGAAACAATCATTCCGGCTCTCAAGTCGGGTAAAGTGATTTTTGCAGATCGGTTCGTTGATAGTTCGTTAGCCTACCAAGGTGTGGGACGTAAGCTGGGGATTTTGCCAGTCAAGCAAATTAATGATTTTGCGACGAGTAAGATTGAACCGGATCTGACTCTTTTTTTGGACGTTAAACCGGCAGTTGGCTTGGCCAGAATAGCTAAAGTTCGGGCGGGGCAAAAAGATCGCCTGGAGCAAGAGCAATTGACTTTTCACGAGCAAGTTTACCAGGGTTATCAAGAAGTTAAGCAAGCATATCCTAACCGGATTAAAGTAGTGGATGCGAGTGGACCACTTGAGCAAGTGGTCGAAGCTTGTGTTAAAATTATCGCAAACCAGATACCAACAGAGTTGCTAAAGGATGGATTTTAATGAAATTAATAATTGCGATTGTTCAAAAAGAAGATGCTGGCAGGCTGCAGGGTGCTTTTGCCAAAGAAGGTATTCGGGCAACTAAGTTGGCGACTTCCGGAGGCTTTCTAAGTGAAGGAAATACGACTTTTTTGATTGGAATTGATGAGAAGCACGTTAACCAGGTTTTGCGGGTAATCAAGGAAGAGTCAAAAGGGCGCGAAGAATATCTGAACCCAAGTATTGGCTTGAACGGCTTTGACCTCAGTAGTCAGCCGGTTAAGGTGTCAGTTGGCGGTGCCACCTGTTTTGTCCTGCCTGTAGAAGACTTTAAGCAGTTTTAATGGCAATTGAGATTTCTGAGCGCAGTGCCCGACCAGCCGCTTTTTTGCGGCAGGCATCAGAACAGCATAAACTGGCACACAGCTACCTATTCTGTGCTGCCAATGGGCGCGCGGCGCTGAATACGGCTTATTGGTTGGCCTGCTTGTTTAATTGTACTGGTCAAAACAAGCCAGACGGAAGCTGCCAGAATTGTCGTCAAATTATTGCTGGCAACCACCCTGATGTTTTACTAGTTGGTCCAGAAGGTAAGCAGAGTTTAGGAATTGACCAAATACGGTTGTTGAAAGAAGAACTGGCTAAGAGTCCAGTGCAAAGTAGCACACGTTTCTTTTTGGTTAATGAGGCGCAAAAGCTCACTTTACCAGCGGCCAATGCACTGTTAAATATGCTTGAAGAGCCAATAGCACCAGTGGTTACGATTCTTATTACGACTAATCTTGATCAGATTTTGCCCACGATTCGCTCACGTTCCCAAATTATCAACTTTGGCGCAAGCGACCAGGAAAGTGACAAAAGTGCCTGGCTGATCGACAATGGCTTCAATGATAGTGAAGTTGCTGAACTAGGCGACACGGCTAAGCTAGACCAGGCGACCAAGTACTTTTATCAAGAGCTGGTAGAAGGCAGTCCCTTGGCTTTGGTCAGTGCGCATAAGTTGGCCGAACTGGCTAAGAGTAAACCTGAACAAAAATATCTGGTACTTTGGCTGAAGGAGCGCGCCCAAAAAGATTTGAACGGTGAAAGTCAAGAGGAAGGGGCAAGGATGTTAAAGTATTTGCTTGAAATTGACCAACTGCAGTATAGCAATGTCAGTTTTCGTAACATACTCGACTATCTTGCCCTGCAGTGGAAACGGTAGGTGCCTGATGGCAGATTCGTACTCAGAATTGCAGCGGCTACACGATACTATGGTCAACATGACCAAGACAATCGAAAGCCTTGAAAATAATATCTTAGAAACACTCAAAGAAAATACGGAACTGAAGGTCGAGAACCAGTTATTACGTGACAAGATGGACAAGCTGAATAACGCACATAACCCGGTTAAAACGCAAAGTGGTCTCGAATCTCTGCGTCAAATATATACTTCGGGTTATCACATTTGCAACATGTACTACGGCTCACACCGAGATCCCAGTTCAGACTGCATGTTCTGCCTCGACATTCTCGATAATTTTGGCGGAAAAAAGAAAGCACATTAAGGATAAAGACAAATGCAGCAGCAGAGTAGCTATGCACGTGCAACGGGCAAGCTTTATTTGGTACCAACACCAATTGGTAATTTGGAAGACATTACTATTCGGGCCAAGCGAATTTTACAAGAAGCGGATTATATTGCAGCCGAAGATACTCGAACTAGTGGACTTTTACTGGCCCAAATCGGTGTACATAACCACATGGTCGCTTTTCACAAGTACAATTCAAAGGCCAAAGCACCGGAACTGGTCAAGCTGATGCAGGATGGTGCGGTGATTGCCGAAATTAGTGATGCAGGTATGCCGGTTATTTCGGACCCCGGAGATATCTTGGTGCAGGAATGTATCAAGGCAGATGTTCCGGTAGTGCCACTTCCAGGTGCCTCGGCTTTCACTACAGCCTTGATTGCTTCGGGCTTTGATGCCCAACCATTCACTTATTATGGCTTTTTACCGCGCAAGGCTGGTGAACAAAAACCTTTTTTTGAACAAATGAACGAGGCCCGTGCTACTTCAATCTTTTATGAGTCTCCCCACCGTTTGGTTAAGACCCTTAATAACATGGCGACTGTCATTGCCATTGAGCGCCAGATTGTAGTGGCGCGCGAGTTAACTAAGATTCATGAAGAGTTCATTCGGGGCACATTGGGCGAAGTATGCCGGTATTTTGACCAGAATGATCCGCGCGGTGAATTTGTCATTCTAATAGCGCCAAACACTGCGGCGCCGGTGCAAAAATCGTGGCCCGAATTAATTAAGCTGGTTGATGAGCAAGTCGCCCGCGGTGAGAGCAAGAAGTCTGCTATTAAGGCGGTCGCCCAAGCAAACCGGGTCTCTAAAAATGAATTATATGAGCAATACCACCATAGTTAGGAAGAGATTATGAAATATAGTGAACAACATCAAATCAACTTTTATGAATGTGATGAAAACAAAAACTTAAAGTTACCAGCAATGATTGACCTCATGATGGGTGTTTCAGAGCGGCAATTGACGAGTAGTAATGCTAGCACTAATGCCTTGAATGATCAGGGCTTGGGGTGGGTTGTGACCCAGTACCACATCGAACTAACGCGGCTGCCGCATTCCACTGAACAAGTTGTGCTTTCTACTGAACCGGTTGGATATAACCGCTTTTTAGAGTATCGGGATTTTATTTTCACTGATACTGAAGGTAAGGAGTTAATTAAAGCTCAAAGTGAATGGGTTTTGTTTGACCTGCAAAAGCGTAAGATGGTTTCTACCGACAAGGAGATGATGGACGCCTTAGGGGTTCCCCGCCTGAAAAAATTACCGCGTTTTCCGCGAATGCGTCCGCACGCGGAATATCAAAACAAGCGGCAGTACCGCGTGCGCTATGATGATCTGGACACGAACCACCACATGACTAACGGCCACTACTTTAACTGGTTTATCGATACTTTGGATCGTGACTTTCTGCGCACGCACATGGTTAAGACAATTGATATTCGCTTTAACCAGGAGGTCCGTTACGCACAAATGCCAACTGCTGGCGTTAGCCTAACTGAAGCGGGCGAAGACATCAAATCCTACCATGTAATTGAGGATGAAGAGCGTAGCGACAAAGCCGTTTGTGAACTAACTTGGCGCAACTTATAATATAATTGAATTTAAAGTTATTACCGCTTAATTTAATGAAAGAATGTGTTGCAAATGGTTACCAAGGAAAAACCTCAAATCGAATTGCGTGATCTTGTTCTGCTGGGAATTATTATCGCAATGAAAATTATTTTGGGCCGTTTCAGCATTGGCAGTAATGTCGTGCATGTGAGTCTGGGTTTTATCGGTAGCGTTATGCTTGGCTATATGTTTGGCCCCGTATGGGGCGCAATCGGCGGTGGTATTAGTGATTTGGTTGCATCGGTTTTGTTTAGTAATCAGGGGGGCTTTTTCATCGGCTTTACCCTCAGTGCAATGCTGGGGCCGCTGATTTACGGTTGGTTTTTTCATCAAAAACCGGTCAAAATCTGGCGCATTATCGTGGCCACACTGTTAGTTACGGTTATTATCAATCTCGGTCTGAACACGGTTTGGGTGCACCTCTTATATGGTCTAGACATTAAAGCGGCGCTAATCCAGCGCCTGCCCAAAGAAACCATTGTACCGTGGATTCAATTGGTAGTTGACTACTTTGTTTTAACGGCGCTAGCTCGGGTCAAATTAAGAAAGTAGTTTTGTAAAAGGGTAAATTTGTCATGAAAGTATTAAGTGTGTCAACGGCAACCAATCACCTGAGTGTTGCGTTAAATGAGGATCAGACCATTTTGGTTGAAAAGGGTGAACCAGACCGGCATAACCATAGTGAACACTTGGATCCGTTAATTAACCAAATCTTGATTGATCAGCAGCTTAAATTAAGTGAGATTGATCGCTTCGCCGTAGCGATTGGTCCGGGCTCCTATACTGGGTTAAGAATTGGTGTGACCACAGTTAAGTTGTTTGCCAGCATTTTGGGTAAAGAAGTGGTCGGGATTTCAACTTTAGCTGCCTTAGCAGCGAGTTGCCCAGATGAAGATACCTTAATTGTGACGGGGATTGATGCCCGCAATGACAACTACTTTGCAGGTGCCTATGTCAACGGCAAAGGCCAGCCAAGCAGGGTAATTGCCGACGGCCATTACCACATTACTACTTTATTAGAAGCTATCGGTCGGTATGTAAATACCGAAAGAATAAAGCAGGTAATTTTCATCGGTTCTGGTTTTAAAAAGCAGGAGGGACAAATTAAGCAACTGGGCCTTCCTTTCAGTTATGGTAGTGATGACCAGAACTTGATTCATGCTGGTTTAATTGGTAAGTTGGCCCTTACTGCCCAACCAGTTGATCCGGACCGCTTATTGCCCCAATATCTGCGACGAACTCAAGCAGAAGTTGATTGGCACCACAAGACAGGGCAACCGTATGGTCCCGACAAGGATTATGTGGAAGAAGTTTGAGCAGGTAGTGCAATTTAGGCAGCACCGGCCTCCCATTGACCAGACCTTTAAGCCCTTTGGGTTGAGCGTGAGCAATCATTCAATGCAGGTGCAGCAGGCAAAAAATGGAGATATTCCGGCTTTGCTGTTACTTGAAAAACGGGTCTATAATGGTCGAGTGCCATGGAGCCGAGCGACTTTACAAAGCGAATTACGGCAAAAAAGTTCACTTTATTTGGTTGTCTACGAAGCTGCCACCCTGGTTGCTTTGGCTGGTATTCGGTGGGGCAGTGCCGAAGCCCATATTACCAATCTGGCAGTTGACCCTGATTGGCAAGGGCAAGGGCTAGGGAGCTGCTTATTAGAAAGATTAATTCAATTAGCTCAGCAGTGGAACTGCCAACGGGTTAGTTTAGAAGTTCGGGCTGATAACGCGATTGCGCGGCGACTATATGAGGAATTTGGTTTTACCGTTAGGTTTGTGCGACCAAATTACTATCAAGATGTTCAGCAAGATGGCTTGAAGATGGTGTTAAGGCTAGGTTAGAAGAAGGGGATTAGTTTGGATAATAAAAAAGATGTCCGTATTTTGGCATATGAAAGTTCTTGTGATGAGACCTCCACTGCTGTAGTCAAGAACGGTCGCAAAGTGGAAAGCCTGATTGTGGCCACCCAAATAAAGAGCCATCAACGCTTTGGCGGTGTGGTACCAGAAGTTGCGAGTCGGCACCACATTGAAGTTATCAGTCAAATCACTCGTGAAGCTCTAGCTGAAGCTGGTGTAGATTGGTCAGAGATTGATGCTATTGCTGTGACCAGTGGTCCTGGCCTGGTTGGCGCCCTCCTGATCGGTGTTAGTGCAGCCAAGGCGGCAGCAATGGCAACGGGTATTCCACTAATTGGCGTCGACCACATTATGGGTCATATTATGGCCGCTCAGTTAACCGCCGAAATTGACTATCCCGCATTAGCCCTGCAAGTTTCCGGAGGGCACACCGAAATTGTCTTACTGAAAGATCCGACCCATTTGGAAATCATTGGCGATACCCGTGATGATGCTGCGGGAGAGGCCTACGATAAGATTGGTCGCGTGCTAGGAGTCAATTACCCGGCTGGAAAGACCATCGACGAGTGGGCCCACCAGGGCAAAGATACTTTCAACTTTCCCCGGGCGATGATGGAAGATGACAATTATGACTTTTCTTTTTCAGGACTTAAGAGTGCCTTTATCAATACCTGCCATCACGCTGACCAGATTCATCAGAGTTTAGACAAGTATGATTTAGCAGCAAGTTTTCAGGCAGCCGTGGTTGAAGTCTTGGTGACCAAAACGTTGCGGGCAATTAAAGCTTACCAACCACGCACTTTTATTATGGGCGGGGGAGTTGCAGCTAATCGCGGGCTGCGCGACCGCATGAGCCAGGAGATTGACAATTTTAGGGAGGAGCTGAAGCCCAAGGTTATCTTGCCTTCCCTGAAGTTGTGCGGCGATAATGCGGCGATGATTGGGGCAGCTGCTTATAACCTGTATCAAGCAGGTGAGTTTGCCGACCTAACCCTAAATGCGAATCCCTCGCTGGAGCTACCTTATGCCCAGTCAATGCTAACTTAAACATAAAAAAGCCAATTTTGAAGTTCACATTATGATGTGACCCCCAAAATTGGTTTTTTTCTTAAAATTCGCGGTAAAAGGCGACCAATTTACCCCGGTCACAGGAACTGAAACCGCATTTTTTATAAAACGCACGTGTCTCAGCCGTTTCTTCAGTTAGTAACACTTTTTGGCGGACAGACCGATATTGGTTTATGGCCAAGTTAAGTAGCTGGGTGCCAATACCGCGTCGCTGGTAATTTGGTTGGACTAGCAAGTCTTGCACATAGATGATGGAGAGACCATCTCCAACTAGGCGAATGAGTCCCACTAGCTGCCCAGCGTCAATTGCCGTGATGACAGTTAACGAATTGGCTACTGCCGCAGATAAATTTTCTGGACTTTGCGTGTATGCAGTCCAACCTACGCTGGTATATAACTTAATTAGTTGGTCTAAGTCGATGTTTTTACTGGTATTGTATTCCATTAGTTTCCTCCTCAATTTAAGGTTAAATTAAAGAGTAGAACGTAATTTTCCCATGTGTTTACACCCATTGTTAGTCTATTAGGATATTTTAACTAATGTAAATTTTAGCACAATAAGTCTTAATAAAAATAGTTTTGGGGATGTACTAACTAGGGTTAAGTGCCACGCCAAAGTGCAAAAATACAAGAAAAATGGTGGAAGTAAATGTTAAAGATACGGTCAGGCAATAGACTATAACGATTGGCCAGTTATTAGAGCCATATTGCCTTGAACACTTAATTAGTCTGCTTCATGCCAACGTTGAATTATAATAATTTTGTAGCCGCCTGAATACCAAGGCAAGCGGCAAAAAAGCTTTGGATTAGGTTGTAGTCCAAAGCTTTTTTAACTTAATTAAAATTCATCTAGCTCGGTCAGAGCTGTTTCCCAGTCACTGTTGGCTTGGGCCAGGTCTTTTTCAATCGCTGTCAGCTGGTCTTGGAGCGGTCCCAGACGGTCGAAGTTAGTTGCAATCTCGGGATCCGCCATTTGCGTTTGCAGCTCTTCTTGCTGGTGTTCCAGTTGATCAATCCGGTCTTCAACTTCTTCAACCTGGCGCTGCAGTTTACGCTGCTGAGAGTCGCGTTGTTTCTGCTCTTGATAAGACAACTTAGTTGGCTTGTCATCAATTTGACTACTGCTGGTGGCTGCTACGACTGCAGCACTTTGGTTATCCTGCTTGGCTTTTTCTGCTAAATAATAGTTATAGTTACCGTTGTAGAGTTGGGCCTGGCCAGCTTTAACCTCGACAATTTTGTTGGCTAGCTGGTTAATAAAGTAGCGGTCATGAGACACAAACAAGAGAGTGCCGTCAAAGTCCTGGAGGGCCTGTTCCAAAACCTCTTTAGCCTCTAGATCCAAGTGGTTGGTTGGCTCATCCATTAGTAGGAAGTTATTATGTTCTAATGCCAAAACCGTCAAAGTTAACCTAGCCTTTTGACCCCCTGAAAGTTGGCTGACCGTCTTATCAATATCCTTGGCGGTAAACAAGAAACTAGCCAAAATCGAGCGCACATCCCGTTCTGGCATGGTCTTATGGCGGTCCCAAATGGTATTCAAGACGGTTTGGCTAGGGTCGAGCAGTTGGAGTTCTTGGTCGTAATAGCCGGTATCAAGAGCTGCCCCATACTTGATTGAACCAGCCTTAGCTTGCAGTTCCCGCATAATAGTCTTGAGCAAGGTGGACTTGCCAATCCCATTAGCACCAATCACGGCTACGCGGTCTCCTTGATTAATTTGTAAAGAAATATCCTCAACCATGGTCTTAGAGGGGTAGCCAATCGCCAAATTACGCAAAATCAAGACTTCCTTACCGGAAGGTCGGCCAGCCTTGAAGGTCATTCGCACCTTGGTCTTGTGCTTGGGCGGATTAATTCGCTTGAGCTTTTCGAGCTGTTTACGGCGGCTTTGAGCCCGTTTAGTTGTTTTGGCCCGGACGATGTTTTTCTGAATAAATTCTTCGTCCTTCTTGATTTTTTCTTGCTGTTTCTCGAAGGCTTCTTCCTGCTGGTGGTCGCGCAATTCGCGCTCTTGTACATAGTTAGTGTAATTGCCCTTGAACACAGTTAATTGGCCAAATTGTAACTCGAAAATCTGGGTAGCTAAGTGGTCTAGGAAGTATTGGTCGTGCGACACAACTAGGATTGCCCCAGGATAGTTTTTTAGGTAGCCTTCCAGCCAGTCCAAAGTATCGAGGTCAAGGTAGTTAGTCGGTTCATCGAGTAGGAGCAGAGGTGGTTTACGCAGGAGCAGCTTTACAAACGCAAGCCGGGTCTTTTCACCGCCAGATAGATTAGCAATGACCTTGGACCAAGTCGCCTCAGGAAAGTTAAAACCATTCAAAATACTTTTGATGTCAGCCTGGTAAGTGTAGCCCCCTTTTTGCTCAAAATCGAACTGCAACTGGTCATATTGCTTTAATAGTTCTGGATTATGGGGTTGGTCGGTAATTTCTGCCTGCAAAGCGTGCAACTGTTGCTCCATCTTAATGAGCGCAGCAAAGACCTCGACCAGCTCGTCCCAGATAGTCTTATCTTCAGCTAGTCCGTTTTCTTGGGCAAGGTAACCGACCTCGATGGCCTTATTGACAGTAAATTCGCCCCGACTAGCCTCTTCCTCGCCCGTCATAATTTTGAGTAAAGTTGTTTTGCCAACACCGTTAGGTCCAACTAAGCCAATTCTGGCCTGGTCAGCAATTGAAAAGTTAACATGCTGAAATAGGGTATTTGCCCCAAATTGTTTTTCTAAATCGTGTCCTTGTGCAATGATCATATTTTTTCACCTAGAAACTATTTTAGCATACGAAAAGAACTTACAGTGGGCCTCTTGCGATTATGCAAAAAAGTTGAAAGTAGCCCTCGTTGACAGTGTTTGCAAGATTGTGAAAAAATATTTGCAAATAACGTAACGTTACGGGTAAAATAATACTAATTGATGAGCAATTCACAAGAAGAAGGCTCAGGCAATATTTAAGTTGGAGGCTCTTTTAAAAAATGGAAAAAATAAAAATACCCACGGCGACAGCTAAGCGCTTGCCGCTGTACTATCGCTATTTAATTATCTTAAACGAAGCGGGCAAAGATAAAGTTTCTTCAACTGAACTCTCGGAAGCAGTTCAGGTTGATAGTGCTTCGATTAGACGCGACTTTTCTTATTTTGGCGCGCTGGGCAAACGCGGTTATGGTTACGATGTCAAAAATTTGCTTTCCTTTTTTAAAAAGATTCTAAATCAGGATACATTGACCAATGTGGCCCTGGTCGGCGTTGGTAATTTGGGACATGCACTGCTCAACTATAACTTCAAGCGTAGTAACAATATTCGGATTTCTTGTGCCTTCGATATTGATCCCAAGATTACCGGTAAAATCCTAAGCGGGGTGCCGGTATACGGTATGAGCGAATTGAAGCAACAGTTGAGCGACCAACAGATTACAATTGCGATTTTGACGGTGCCATCGACCACTGCCCAACAGACGGCAGACGATATGGTCGAAGCTGGAATTAGGGGGATCATGAACTTCACCCCAATTCGACTATCAGCTCCAAGTGGGATCAGGGTCCAGAACGTTGACTTAGCGACGGAATTACAGACCTTGATTTACTTTCTTGACGCCGATAAACCCAAGTAAGCAACAGCCTGCGGATAAGAGTTAAGAATAATTAGCACTTTAACTGAAAAAGTGCTAATTTTTTCTTGCATTTTATCTGAAAAGGGGTTATTATCTTAATTGTAAGTTAGCACTTGATGAATATGAGTGCTAACAATTAAAAAGATTTTTACTAATAGGAGGGACAAACGTGTTACAACCAATAGGTGATCGCGTGATCGTTAAAGTTAAAGAGGAAGAAGAAAAGACTGTAGGCGGAATCGTCCTTGCTTCGAATGCTAAACAAAAACCAACTGAAGGCGAAATTGTCGCGGTTGGTGAGGGAACTTATGCTGAGAATGGCAACAAGATTCCAATGACGGTGAAGACAGGGGACGTCGTCCTGTATGATAAGTACTCAGGTACTGATGTCAAGTACGAGGGCGAGAAGTACCTGGTCCTGCACGAAAAAGATATTTTAGCAATTGTTAAGTAGTTAGGGAGCGGATAAAATGGCAAAAGATATTAAATTTTCAGAAAAAGCAAGACGTTCTTTATTAAAGGGTGTTGACCAGTTGGCAAATACCGTTAAGGCTACGATTGGCCCTAAGGGTAGAAACGTTGTCTTGGAGCAATCTTATGGTAACCCGGATATTACTAACGATGGTGTAACGATTGCCAAGGCGATTGAACTGAAAGACCACTATGAGAATATGGGTGCTAAGCTGGTGGCTGAAGCAGCTCAGAAGACTAACGATATTGCCGGTGACGGTACTACGACTGCTGTTGTTTTGACCCAAGCAATTGTGCGCGAAGGGATGAAAAACGTAACTGCCGGTGCCAACCCAGTTGGCGTGCGGCGCGGAATTGAGAAGGCCACTAAGGCAGTTGTGGACGAATTACACAAAATTAGCCACACGGTTTCTTCAAAGGATCAAATTGCCCAAGTTGCTTCCGTTTCCTCAGCTTCCAAGGAAGTCGGTGACCTAATCGCTGATGCCATGGAAAAGGTGGGTAATGACGGCGTTATTACCATTGAGGACTCACGGGGAATCGAAACTGAATTGTCAGTGGTTGAAGGAATGCAGTTTGACCGCGGCTACCTGTCACAATACATGGTAACCGACAACGATAAGATGGAAGCTGACTTAGAAAGTCCTTACGTCTTAATTACCGACAAGAAGATTTCTAATATCCAAGACATCTTGCCACTTTTGCAAGAGATCGTTCAACAAGGTAAGTCACTGCTTATTATTGCTGATGATGTGTCGGGCGAAGCACTGCCTACTTTAGTTTTGAACAAGATTCGTGGTACTTTCAACGTCGTTGCCGTTAAGGCTCCAGGTTTTGGCGACCGGCGCAAAGAACAACTGCAAGATATTGCTGCCTTAACTGGTGGTACGGTTATTACCGAAGACCTCGGCCTTGAACTCAAGGACACTAAGCTTGACCAATTGGGTCAAGCACGTCGCATCACGATTACCAAGGATTCAACGACCATTGTTGATGGTGCTGGTTCGGATGAAGCAATTAAGGAGCGGGAAGATTCAATTAGAAAGCAAATTGAAGAAACCACTTCAGACTTCGACAAGAAGAAGCTGCAAGAACGTTTAGCTAAGTTGACTGGTGGGGTAGCAGTTATTCACGTTGGTGCTGCTACTGAAACTGAACTTAAGGAACGTCGCTACCGCATCGAAGATGCTCTGAACTCTACCCGTGCAGCTGTTGATGAAGGTTACGTTGCTGGTGGTGGTACTGCTTTAATTAACGTGATGGGTGTTGTTAGAGACCTTAAGGGTGACAATGACGATGAACAGACTGGCATTAATATCGTACTTAAGGCTTTGGCTGCCCCAGTTCGGCAAATTGCTGAAAATGCTGGTGAAGATGGTTCCGTCATCTTGAACAAGCTTGAAAGTCAAGCCAAAGAAGTTGGTTACAATGCCGCTGATGGCGAATGGGAAAACATGGTTGAGGCCGGTATCATTGACCCAACTAAAGTTACCCGGACCGCTCTGCAAAACGCCGCTTCGATTGCTGCCTTGCTGCTAACAACTGAAGCTGTCGTTGCCGAAATTCCAGAAGATAAACCGGCTGCTGATCCTGCCGCTGCTGCAGGTGCTGGTGCTCCTGGCATGATGTAGTTGATATAACTGAATATACGCTAAAAACTGCTCGCTTGAGCAGTTTTTTTGTAAGTTAAAATGCTGGCTTTCCGTCAAACTATTGACATTATATGATAACAATATTAATATATTTACTTGTATTATTATTTTCACATGAAAGGATAGTTAATGGAATACTTAAGTTTATTAGGCGTTTTAGCCATAGTCGTAGGGTTTGCACTCGGCCTGGATACTGTAGCCGTTGTGGTCATTGCTGCGCTTGTAACGGCATTAGTTTCAGGTATTGATTTTGTCTCTTTTTTACGGATTTTGGGTAAGGGCTTTGTTGATAACCGATGGTATCCTTTTTTTTCCTGACTCTACCAACAATCGGTATTTTAGAAAGGCATGGTCTCAAGCAAGCCTCAGTTAATTTAATTAAGAAGCTGAAGAACTTGACGCCTGGTCGGATTTTCGATATCTATACGGCAATTCGTGAACTGGCGGGCATTTTTGGTATTTCACTTCAGGGGCATGTTCAGTTTATTGCTCCATTAATTAATCCAATGGCGCAGGCAGCGGGTAAAGTTAACGGAGAATTAACGGCTTTGGAAGTTGACCAAATTAAAGGCCGAGCTGCGGCCAGCGAGAATTTTGGAAACTTCTTCGCCCAAAACCTCTTTGTGGCCTCCTCAAGTGTTTTATTGATTTCAAGTACCATGAAGTCATTAGGTTACCCAGTTAATCCGTCAGGGATCGTGTTGAATACTATTCCGATTGCGCTGATTTGTTATTTATTCTGTTTATATTATAACCACGCTTTTGATCAAAAGTTGCAAACAAAGAGGGAGAAATAATGGTCGCATTAGTTAATAATATGTTGCTCGGTTTTTTATCTTAATCGGCTTGTTCTTTTTAGCAGCTGCGATTGAGTCGTGGCGCGATCAGACTAATTCAGTACGCTGGGGAACAGGACTATTTTGGTTCTTGTTTGCCTTATTGTTTGCCACTGGACAATGGCTTCCAAGTGAAGTCAGTGGCGGGTTACTCGTGGTAATTGCCTTACTGTCATTGTTTAAGCAGGTGCGTGTTGGTCATATTAAGAAAATAAATGAAAAGTTAGCTGACCAAACAGTAAAAAGGATCGGCAATTGGATTTTTGTCCCTAGTATCTTACTGGCTATTTTAGCACTCGTAATTGGTCAATTTACTAGTTTAGGTGGACAAGTTGGTATTGGCATTGCTGCGATTGTTTCCTTGATTATGGCCATGATTCTGACTAGATCAACTGCTAAAGTTGCCTATGAAGACACGCAAAGAATGGTGCGCTCAGTTGGTTCTGCTGGTATTTTACCGCAACTGTTGGCAACTCTGGGGGTAGTTTTTACTGCATCTGGGGTTGGAGACGTTACTGCCAAGGCTATTTCTGGTATCTTTCCCGTGGGTAATCACCTTTTGGGAGTCAGCCTTTATTGCATTTCGATGGCCTTATTTACAGTTATCATGGGTAATGCGTTTGCTGCTTTTGCCGTTATTACTGCTGGGATTGGTATTCCATTTGTAGTTGCTCAAGGCGGTTCGCCTGTTATTGTAGCTGCTTTAGGAATGACTGCAGGCTATTGTGGTACCTTGTTAACACCGATGGCAGCTAATTTCAATACTTTACCCGTTGCCTTGATGGAAATGAAAGACCCGTTAGGGGTAATTAAGCAACAAGTTCCAATTGCGCTGAGTATGCTAGTGGTTCACATTGTGCTGATGTACTTTTTAGCCTTTTAAAATTATAGAAGAGAAAAGAGAAAAATAATGAAAATTTTAGTCACAGGTTTTGATCCTTTTGGAGAAGATAAAATTAACCCCGCAATTGAAGCTGTTAATCGTCTAGCTGATGAGATTGCGGGCGCCCAAATCGTTAAACTAGAGCTTCCCACCGTCTTTGGCGAGTGTGCCCGGGTGGTACATGATGCAATTGTGAAAGAGCACCCCGACTATGTGCTGAATATTGGTCAAGCCGGAGGCCGCGCAGCGCTGACGCCTGAACGGGTCGCCATTAACTTTGATGATGGCCGGATAGCTGACAACAAGGGCTATCAACCGATTGCCACCCCGATTCAAGCGGCTGGGCAAAATGCTTACTTTACCCAGCTGCCAGTTAAGGCGATGGTGCGGGCAATTCGTCAAGCGGGTCTTCCAGCAGCCGTCTCAACTACTGCCGGAACCTTTGTGTGCAACCATATTATGTACCAAGTACAATATATGATTGATCAGGAATTCCCTGAGCTAAAAGCGGGTTTTATGCACATTCCATTTTTGCCGGAGCAAGTAATTGACCGGCCAGAAATGCCCAGCCTTAGTTTAGTAGACGATGTCAAAGGCATTACCGCAGCAATTAAGACAATTGTCGACTTGGATGGAAAAGCCGATATCCCGAGCATTGAGGGTCAGATCGCCTAAAAATAATGAAGTGTAATACTAACCACAACAGAAAAGAGATCGTTTAATTGCGGTCTTTTTTCTTTTAATGTCAAGTTAGGTATAATAGCAGTAAAGCAGAGAAAAAGAGGAATAGATGGCAAAAGCAAGTCTTACTCCAATGATGGAGCAATATCATAAAATTAAGCAACAATATCCCGATGCTTTTCTTTTTTATCGTGTCGGCGATTTTTATGAATTATTTGAAGATGATGCGGTTAAGGGTGCGCAACTATTGGAATTGACACTAACTCACCGGTCAAACAAGAGTGAAACCCCTATTCCAATGGCGGGGGTCCCTCACGTTGCAGTGGAATCTTATGTCGATACGCTGGTCGAAAAGGGCTATAAGGTTGCCTTGTGTGAACAACTAGAAGATCCTAAAAAAGCTCGGGGCATGGTCAAGCGGGGCATTATTCAGTTAGTGACCCCTGGTACACACATTAGTGACAAGCCTAGCCAAGCTAAGGAGGTTAACTATCTAGCCTCAGTGGTGACTACGAAAAATTCTTTTGGACTGGCCTACAGTGATTTGTCGACGGGGGAGATGTTTGCTACGCATTTGAAGGCTTGGTCGGCAGTTGCTAACGAACTTTTGTCATTGCGCACGAGAGAAGTTATTTATAATGGTCACTTGAGTGACAGTGCCAGCGATTTTTTGCATCAGGCTAACATTACTGTTTCGGCACCGGCGGAGTTGACTGAAACACACGCTGAAATTTCCTTTGCCCAACAAAAGTTAACTAATCAAGCAGAAAAAGCAGCGGTGGCTCAATTAGTCGCTTATATTCTTCAAACGCAACATCGCAGTTTGGCGCACTTGCAGGTTGCGCGCAGTTATGAAGTGAGCCAGTATTTGCAGATGTCGCATACTGTGCAAGAGAATCTGGAGCTGATTGCGTCGGCTAAAACCGGTAAGAAGATGGGCTCCTTGTTTTGGGTACTGGATAAGACCCAAACAGCAATGGGTGGCAGATTGCTTAAGCAGTGGCTAGCGCGCCCCTTATTAACTGTTGCTAAGCTGACTAACCGCCAGGAGATGGTCCAAGCACTACTTGATGGTTATTTTACGCGCGCGAGCGTGGCAGACGCACTCAAGGGAGTTTATGACTTGGAGCGCTTAACCGGGCGCATCGCCTTTGGCAATGTTAACGGTAGAGAACTGTTACAGTTGGCGCACTCTCTTGCAGCTGTGCCAACGATAATGGCAACCTTACAAAAGTCGGATAGTAAGATATTGCAAGATTTTGCGCAAAAGATTGACCCGCTCAAGGGTGTGGCGCAATTAATTACTGCCACGCTGGTCGATCAGCCCCCAATTTCAACAACTGAAGGCAACTTAATCAGAGTTAGTGTAGATAGTCAGCTCGACCGCTACCGTGACGCAATGAACAATGGCAAAAAGTGGCTGATGGAAATGGAAAAAAGCGAACGCCAGCAAACTGGGATTGATAATCTGAAAGTTGGTTTTAATTCTGTTTTTGGCTATTATATTCAAGTCACTAATTCAAATAAGAGTAAGGTGCCACTCGACCGTTATACACGCAAACAGACACTATCTAATGCGGAGCGGTACATCACACCAGAACTCAAGGAACATGAAAACCTGATTTTGGAAGCGCAAACTAAGTCAACTGAGTTGGAACATGACCTGTTCGTAAAACTTCGTGACGAGGTAAAGAAGTACATTCCAGCCTTACAAGACCTGGCTGCGCAGCTTGCCGCTATAGATGTATACTGCTCTTTTGCCCAAGTTGCAGAAGACAATAATTATTGTCGGCCTAGCTTTCACACTGATAATCAGGATGTAAAAGTTACCCTAGGTAGGCATCCGGTGGTTGAACAGGTAATGCAGGCTGGCTCTTATATCCCCAATGATGTTAAGTTAGCAGAAGATACCGATATTTTTCTTATTACCGGACCCAATATGTCTGGTAAGAGTACCTATATGAGGCAGATGGCCTTGATTGCCGTGATGGCCCAGGTAGGCTCCTTTGTGCCGGCCGCTAGTGCGGATTTACCAATCTTTGATCAAATTTTCACTCGGATCGGGGCAGCAGATGACTTAATATCAGGACAGAGTACCTTCATGGTTGAGATGACCGAGGCTAATGATGCCTTGATGCATGCCACTAAGCGTAGTCTGGTCTTGTTTGATGAGATCGGTCGCGGAACTGCTACTTATGATGGCATGGCTCTAGCTGGTGCAATTGTCCAGTACTTGCATGATGAGATTGGGGCCAAGGTACTGTTTGCCACCCACTTCCATGAATTGACGGCTATGGAGCAGACCCTACCCCGCCTAAAAAACATTCATGTTGGTGCGACAGAAGAAAATGGCAAGTTGATTTTTTTGCACAAGATTTTGCCGGGGCCGGCCGACCAGAGTTACGGCATCCACGTGGCTCAACTTGCTGGGATGCCGCGCAAGGTTTTGCGTCAGGCCACTAAGTTATTGAATCGACTTGAGGCACAAGGCAGCAACCTTAACCCAACTTCAGCCCAGCTTGACTTATTCAGTGTAGATCAAGCAAGCCAGGAACAAGACGCTATCGGTACTGCAGGCAAGGCTGAACGGTCAGACAAGGAAAAAGATATTTTGGACGATATTTCCAATCTTTATTTAGCAGATCAAACACCACTGCAAGTGATGCAGTTAGTTGAAAGTTGGCAAGCAGAATTAAGGGATGAGCAATAATCATGGCTAAAATTCATGAACTGTCGGTTAACTTAACCAACCAGATTGCGGCTGGTGAGGTAATTGAAAGACCGGCTAGTGTAGTCAAAGAATTGGTCGAAAATGCGATTGATGCTGGTAGTAGCCGTATTCGGGTTGACGTGATTGATGCTGGACTCAAGCAAATTATCGTTCAGGATAACGGTTCAGGTATTGCTGGTAACCAGCTGGAGCTTGCTTTTACCAGGCATGCAACAAGTAAGATCAATACTGAGCATGACTTGTTTAACATAAGTACCTTAGGTTTTCGCGGCGAAGCATTGGCCTCGATTGCCGCTGTTAGTCAGGTGGAAATTCTGACTAATACCGGTAACGCGGCGGGCACGCGAGCAGAATTTACGGCGGGGACTAAAACGATTCAGGAAGATGCTGCTGCAGTCCAAGGTACCCAAATTACAGTTAAGGACCTATTCTATAATACGCCAGCGCGACTAAAGTATTTGCGTAGTCCACGTACGGAAATGATGAAAATTGTTGATATTATTAACCGCCTTGCTTTGGGCTACCCGCAAATAGCGCTCACCTTGGTTAATGAAGGGCGAACCTTGTTGCAAACAGCTGGCAATGGTAACTTGAGTCAGACGGTGGCTAATGTCTACGGACGTAATATTGCCAGTAAAATGATTCCATTCAGCAGCAGTGACACTGATTTTACGGTTTCAGGATTAATTTCCAAACCGGAACTCACCCGATCAACCCGCAACTTCATCTCACTTTTGTTGAATGGTCGCTACATTCGAAACTTCCAGCTGGCAGCGGCAATCTTGGATGGCTATGGCACTAATCTGGCGGTTAAGCATTACCCGATCGCAGTGGTGCGAATTGAGACCGATCCACTGTTAGTCGATGTAAATGTCCATCCCACTAAGCGTGAGGTGCGACTATCTAAGGAAACTGGTCTGCGCCGGTTGATTACTGGGGCAATTAGTGACGCACTACTGGACAAAGAAGTTCAAGGCTCGGCGCTAGCTAACTTGTGGGCAACTAGGGCAACAACCTTAGTTGATCAACTGCAATTTAACTTAAACAAAAATGTGGTCGAAACTGAGCGTGCCCCGGTAGTGGATGAGGTCAATGAAAGCCCAGCAGCGCAAATAAGTAGCAAATCGCACCAGCAATATGTTGACTTGAATCAACCGCGTGATGATGATCGTTATCTAATTACTAAAACTTGGCAAAAAAATGTTGCTCGGCAAGAGCAGCTTACCCCTTTTCCAACTGCTGGCGGGAAAACGGTTATCTCCAAAGGAGATCAACGTTTGGAAAGTAGCCTGCCTGAATTAAGCCTGGTGGGACAGACGAGTAGCTATCTGGTGGCGGCTAGTGCTGGCGATTTATACCTAGTTGACCAGGTAGCCGCTCGGCGGCTTATCAGTTTTCACCAGATTAAGCGTGAACTTGACGGACAGCAGCAGATCAACCAGCAGGGTTTGCTTACTCCTTTAATGTTAGAATTCGGCAATTTCGAGTTTATCCAGATTAAGGACAAGTTGAACGAAATCAAAAAAATTGGTCTCTTCCTCGAAGACTTTGGGCAAAATACTTTTGTTTTGCGGTCCTATCCCACTTGGCTCAATGGAGAGCTAGAAAAGTCAGTACGCGCTATCCTTGACCGTTTCTTGAATGTTGACCAGAACAATTTGGCCAACTTGTTTAAACACATTGCTGCTGATCAGGCGCAACGGGCAGTTACTGGCCGTGAAAAATTAACGACGGCGGATTGCGAAGACCTTTTGGCGCACTTACGAGCACTGACTGATCCCTACCATGATGCTAACGGTCAGGTAGTAATTGTGCGGTTGCGGCAGAGTGAATTACAAAAAATGTTTAAGAAGGATTAAGTTAATGTATGAATATTTAGCTGGAAAAATTAGTGCAATAAAGCCGAACTACCTTGTTATTGATGTTGGCGGTGTGGGCTATAAAGTCTTCAGCCCCACTCCCTTTGCCTACCAAGAGGGCCAAAAGGTCCAAGTTTTTATTGAACAGATTGTCAGGGATACTGGCATTGCCCTGTATGGTTTTCAATCTGAAGCAGACAAGGGGCTTTTTTTGAAGTTGCTTAGTGTGAGCGGAATCGGACCCAAGTCGGCCTTGGCGATTATGGCTGCCGAGGATAGTAACTCTCTTGCTGCGGCTATCGAGCAAGGTGAGGTCAAGTACTTGACCCATTTTCCTGGAGTGGGCAAGAAGACGGCGTCGCAAATTGTGCTCGACTTAAAGGGCAAGTTGGGCGACTACGTTCAAAAGCTTAACCAAGCTAGCGACCAAGAAGTCGGACCAGAGTTAAACGATGCGCTACTGGCCTTACTGGCTCTGGGTTATACGCAAAAAGAAGTCGACCGCATTACGCCTAAGTTGGCAGAAGAAGATGAGTTAAGCGCTGAACAATATATTAAAAAAGGCTTGGCCTTACTTCTTAAGAAGTAATTATTGCTATAATGGAAGTAAAGTATTAGAGGGGGAGTGAAACAGGTGGCAGATAATGAAAAGATGCTTGTTTCGGCTGAAAGTCAGGGACAAGCGGAAGAGCAGACGGAATTCACGTTGCGCCCGCAGACGCTGGACGAGTATCTGGGCCAGGAGCGGGTCAAAAAAGAGCTGGCAGTATATGTTGAAGCCGCCAAAAAGCGTGATGAAGCCCTCGACCATGTTCTGTTATATGGACCACCTGGTTTAGGAAAGACAACCTTGGCATTTGTAATTGCCAATGAACTCGGGGTGCACTTAAAGAGTACGAGTGGCCCCGCCATTGAGAAGGCGGGGGACCTAGTTGCCTTGCTGACCGACCTAGAGCCAGGTGATATTTTGTTTATCGACGAGATTCACCGCCTGGCTAAGCCGATTGAAGAAGTACTCTATTCGGCGATGGAAGATTACTATGTTGATATTGTCATTGGTGAAGGTCAGACAACTCATGCGGTTCACGTTCCGCTGCCACCCTTTACCCTGATTGGTGCAACAACTCTGGCTGGTCAATTGGCAGCGCCGCTGCGTGATCGCTTCGGGATTGTGGAGCATTTGCAGTATTATAAGACCGCTGAATTAGGCAAAATTATTAGCCGGTCTAGCGCGGTTTTTAACATTAAGATTGCACCCGCGGCCACCCAGGAACTGGCTCGGAGGTCAAGGGGAACGCCGCGGGTGGCTAACCGTCTGCTCAGGCGAGTGCGCGATTTCGCCCAAGTTAAGGGTGAATCAGTAATTTCCCTTCCGACTGCGGCAGCTTCGCTTAAGCAGCTGCAAGTTGATGATGAAGGTCTAGACCAGACCGACCGCAAGATTTTGCAGGTAATTATCAAGAACTATCACGGTGGACCGGTTGGTATTCGGACGCTGGCCGCTAATACGGGAGAAGATGTGGAAACAATCCAGTCTTTATACGAACCCTACTTATTGCAGCAAGGTTTTCTGTTGATGACGCCGCGCGGGCGGATGGTAACAAAGAAGGCGTATTTGCAGCTAGGGCTGCCTGTTCCAAATGAGTAGTGCAAATACGCAATAGTTTTTGTATAATTAACTTGATTGATATTTTTAAACTGATGAGGTGTAAAATTGAATACTTTATTTTTAGCAGCTAATACCGGCATGAATGGCATCTGGACAATTGTGATTTTTGCAGTTTTGATTGGCTTGATGTACTTTACCATGATCAAGCCCCAAAAGAAGCAGCAACAGCAAAAAATGGAAATGATGAACGAGCTGAAAAAAGGTGACCACGTGGTCATGATTGACGGACTCCATGGTAAGATTGACGCGGTTAACACTGAAGATAAGACCGTAGTGGTTGACGCTGATGGTATCTACCTGACCTTTAACCGGATGGCAGTGCAGCAGATCATCTCTGCCGCTTCTTCTGAACCAGTGGAAGCTGAACCCGCCAAAGAAGCTAAACCTGCTGAGCCGGCTAAAAAGCCAACAAAAGACCAAGCAAACGATTCTAAAGATGATTCAGCAGAATAGCAAGAAGTGCCAGTTTGGCACTTTTTATTTTGGCTAGTTTGGTAAGATTTTGCTTAACTGGGGTCAAAGACTAAAGTTTCTAAAGAAAGTATTATAGAATAAGACTAATCAAAAGTATTTTAGGGAAAGGATCTTTTCATGAAAAATATTCCAGTGGTGATGATTATTTTTGGCGGAAGCGGCGATCTGGCTCACCGTAAACTTTATCCAGCCCTGTTCAATCTCTATGAACAGGGACTGATTCACGATAATTTTGCGGTTATTGGCACCGCCCGCCGCCCGTGGACCAATGACTTCTTGCGCGATCAGGTCAGTGACGCCGTTCATGAAACGCATAGTGCCGTCAATGAAAATGACTTAAAAACCTTTGCCAGTCACTTTTACTACCAATCTCATGATGTGACCAATATTGACCATTACAAGACACTTAAAAGTTTAGCCCAGGAACTTGATGACCGCTATAGTGCCCAGGGTAATCGAATTTTCTATATGGCGATGGCCCCACGCTTTTTTGGTGCGATTGCGGAACATATCAATGACCAGCACCTGACTAGTACGGGCTTCAATCGGATTGTAGTGGAAAAACCATTTGGCCGCGATTTAGCTTCGGCTGAAAAGTTGAACCAACAAATTACGGCTTCCTTTGCTGAAGACGATATTTTCCGGATCGATCATTATTTAGGTAAGGAAATGATCCAGAATATTTTGCCGCTGCGGCTGACTAATCCGCTAATTAAAAACGTCTGGAATAATTCTACAATCAAAAACATTCAGGTAACCTTGGCCGAGCAGCTCGGCGTTGAAGCGCGGGGAGGCTACTATGAAACTTCAGGTGCTCTGCGGGATATGGTTCAAAATCATATTTTTCAAATTATTACCCTGCTGGCGATGCCCGAGCCTGAGGACTTAAGCTCTAAGAGTATTCATGCTGCTAAACAGGAATTATTGGATAGTCTACTGATTCCTAGTGAAGCTGAAATTGCCCGGCACTTTGTGCGTGGTCAGTATCTAGGGAGTGATACAACTTTTGCCTACCGGCAGGAAGCTAATGTTGCGGCTGATTCAACCACAGAGACTTTTGTGGCTGGTGAGGTCAAGTTTAAGCAGGGACCCGTGGCGGGGATGCCGATCTACTTTAGGACGGGTAAGGAGATGCGGGAAAAGAAGAGCCGGATTGACATTGTGTTAAAACACATGTCCAACTTATACGGTCAGGCCCATTCTAATAACATCACGATTGTGATCGATCCCGACATGCAGATTTACATTACGATTAATGGCAAAAAAATCAATGAACCTGGTATTCGGCGTGAAAACTTGGGCTACCATTTTGCAAAAGAGGAAGAAGCCCAAGTACCAGATGGCTATGAACGGCTTTTACGGGATGTTTTTGTCAATGATGCAACAAATTTTACCCAATGGAACGAACTGAAGAAATTCTGGCTCTTTATTGATGCGGTTGAAGCGGCCTGGCAAAAAGATAACCAAGCTGGACAAGAACCAGCTCAGTACTTGCCATATCGCATGGGGCCAAAGGCTGCAAGTGAAATATTTGAGTCAGCGACTGAGCGCTGGATTTATGAATGACTATAGCGACGGCTTGCTCCCGCAGAATGACACCCACCGCAAAATCATCCATATTGACATGGATGCCTTCTATGCTGCTGTTGAAATTCGAGATCATCCCGAGCTTAAGAATAAGGCGGTGGTCATTGGCCAAGATCCCCGCAACAACAATGGGCATGGGGTCGTTGCAACTTGTAATTACGTTGCCCGGCAGTTTGGTGTCCATTCAGCCATGGCCTCGACTAAGGCGTTGCGGCTGGTTCCCCAAGAGAAGTTGAAGTTTTTAAACCCAGATTTTGCCAAGTATCGTCAGGTTTCGCTAGCGATTCATCAAATGATGGCTGAGCTGACCGATACTATTCAATCGATTGCTTTAGATGAAGCTTACTTGGATGTGAGCCAGAATAAACTTGGCGCTACTTCATCAGTTCAACTGGCCATTGATTTGCAGGCACGCATAAGAAAAGAAGTTGGCTTGAACTGTTCGTTCGGTGCAACGTATAACAAGTTTTTAGCCAAAATGGGGTCGGAGTACTCGAAGCCCCTTGGGCGGACAGTCATTCTTCCAAGTGAAGCCAAGGCATTTTTAGCCCAGCAAAAAATTGCTAACTTTCACGGTATTGGTCCCAAGACACAGGCTCGACTAGCTGAGCTGGGAGTTTATACCGGTGGTGATTTGCAAAAAATGCATGTTCGCCAGCTGATTGATCAATTCAATCGTGCGGGATATATGATGGCTGCGCATGCTAATGGTATTGACTTGTCGCGAGTAGTCCCTGATAATGAACGTAATCGTAAGTCAATTGGAATCGAGCGTACTTATGAGCCTTGTGTCTATGATGAGCAAGTAGCCCTGACCAACATCAGGAATTACGCCCTTGACTTGTCGGAGAAATTGCAAAATCGTGAATTTTTTGCTAACACTATTGTTTTGAAAATTCGCAATAATGATTTTGAAACAGTCACTAAGCGTCATAAGTTAGACCATGCGACCAATGCTTCAACTGAAATTTATGAAGCTGCGCGCGCCCTGTTTGATCCTCTGGCCACGCAATTCTTAAATGTTGGTATCAGATTGCTTGGTGTTACCGCAACTGACTTTTCTGAGGCAGACTTCGAGAACATTACTTTAGACTTGTTTACAGATTGAGTAAGTTTTCTGGTAAAATAGTTAAAGTACTAAAGAATATTTTTTAAGGAGAAATTAAATGAACACATTTGCAGAGATTTATCAAAAAATTGAGGAATACTCAACCATTATTTTGCATCGTCACACCAGTCCAGATCCAGATGCTTTAGGCTCACAAGCTGGACTTGCACGGTCATTAAAGTTGGAATTTCCTGACAAGCGGATTCTGTGTGCTGGCGACAATGATGAGGGTGACCTGGCTTGGATTAATAAAATGGATGACGTCAAGGAAGAAGATTACCATGGTGCTTTGGTAATTACGACCGATACCGGTAACACGGCTCGCATTGCTAATAAGTTATATGACCATGGTGAAGTGCTAATTAAGATTGATCATCATCCCAACGTTGAACCATACGGTGACCTTAATTACGTTGAAGAAGATGCCCCTGCTGCTTCGCAAATTGTGTCTGAATTCATTATGGAGCGAAATTTGCCTTTGACAGCTGAAGTTGCATATCCCTTATATGCTGGTCTTGTAGGCGATACTGGGCGGTTTATGTATTCAGAAACTAATGTCCATACCTTCTTAGTGGCCGCAAAGTTGACATCAACCGGGATCGACATTAACGAAATTGCCCGTAACATTAGCGACGTGACCTTTGAGCAAGCTAAGCTACAGGCAGAGACATTGGATAGCATGAAGGTTGACCCTAGTGGTGCCGCCTATGCTGTTTTAACCCAAAAAATGTTGGATAAGGTCGGAGTTGATGCGGAACAGGCAGCTTGTACAGTTTCTACCCCAGGTCGAATCAAGGACATCATTGCTTGGAACGTGTTTGTAGAAAAGCCAGACGGTACTTTCAGAGTGCATTACCGGTCCAAGGGTCCTGTAATCAATGACTTAGCCGCCCAACATGATGGTGGAGGTCACGCTCTAGCCAGTGGTGCTAATGCTAAGGACCTGGCGGAAGTAAAGCAGGTCTTTGCTGAACTGGTTGAAGTAACTAAGAAATACCAGGAGAAGCATGAGTAATATTTTTCAAGATGAACAGCTCAAACCTGCCGTTAGGTCGGGCCTGACTAAGATTAACTTCAGTACCCCGACGCCGGTTCAGGAAAGAGTGATTCCGGTTTTACTAGCGGGTCAGAATACAGTAGTGCAAGCTGTTACTGGGTCGGGCAAGACTCACTCCTTTTTAATTCCGGTGCTGAATGAGCTCGATGAAGGTCTGGAGTATCCGCAGGCCATCTTAACTGCTCCTAGTCGTGAATTATCAGAACAACTCTATCAGGTTGCCCGGCAATTGCGTGATGCGACGGGACTCAATATTTCAATTGCACACTTTGCGGGGGGCAGTGACCGTGACCGCCAGCTAAAGAAACTAGCTAATCATAAACCGCAAGTGGTTATTGCAACACCGGGTCGTTTACATGATTTTGTGGAAAAGAAACTACTACCCCTTGATGATGTAAAAAGTTTCGTCATTGATGAGGCCGATATGACTTTAGATATGGGCTTTTTAAGCGATATCGACTTCATTGCCCAGAGATTGCCCAAAAGTACTACCTTTGCTGCATTTTCGGCGACCATTCCAGTTAAGTTAAGCAATTTTTTGCGTAAGTACATGTCCAAGCCAGAGCAGATTGTTATCGATAATCCGGCTGTAATTTCGCCAACTATTAAAAATGACCTAATTGACGTTGGTGCGAAGAAGCGCAAGCGGGTTTTATACCAACTATTAACGATGGGGCAGCCTTACTTGGCTTTGGTTTTTGCTAATACCAAACAAACGGTTGATGAGTTAACACGTTTCTTACAGGACGAAGGCTTACGCGTTGCTAAGATTCATGGCGGGATTACCGAGCGAGAACGTAAGCGCACTCTGCGCGAGGTTAAGGCTGATCAGTACCAGTACGTTGTAGCTACAGATCTGGCCGCCCGCGGCCTTGATATTGATGGTGTTAGTTTAGTGGTCAATTATGAGCTTCCGCGTGATCTGGAATTTGTGGTGCACCGCATTGGGCGGACTGGGCGCAATGGGATGTCTGGTCATGCCGTGACTTTGATTCGTGAAGATGAAATGAAGAGTATTGCGGGCTTAGAAAAGATGGGGATTCACTTTGACTTTGTGGAAATCAAAAATGAGGAATTAGTTCCGCGTAAACACTACCGTAGTCGCCGCGACCGTAGTGCAACTGTTCATGATGTTGACACTAAGGTAAAAGGCTATGTAAAAAAGGTCAAAAATAAACGCAAACCTGGCTATAAGAAAAAAATCAAACAGGTGATTCAACGTGATCGGGCCCAGAAACGTAAGCTTGAGCAGCGTCATCAGCTTAGAAAGGCAATGCGTCAGCGCAAGGCACGCCATGATAGCCAAGCATAAAAAGGCAAAACTGGATTTTCAGTTTTGCCTTTTCTATTCAAATCAACTAATGATTACTGCAAATAAAATTTATGGTATTTTTTTAACAGTTAGCCTTGTTAAGTTGCCGAAAAATTGATAAATTTAAACTATCTAGGTTACAAATTAATACATTTTAGGCAAAAGGAGGAAATTATGGAAGTTATTGAACATGAGCAAGTACTGCTGGAAAAATTATCAAACTGTTCGCGAAAAAGGTACCGGGTAGTAGATTTTTGTGAAGATGCAGCTATCAGTCGGCGGCTTTTTTACCTGCGATACCACAATATGAGTGACATGTTTACGGAAGTGCTGAAAATTCAGATTAGAAGAACCTTGCGTTCTAATAGTGGAGAATCAATTACGCAAATGTTTTTCCGCATGCTTGAAAAAATCAAAAAAAACAAAATTTTTTATGCTAATATTCGGTTAATTTCAAAGGATCCGCGAATCTTTTACCATGACTTACGTAAGGAATATGCGCAAGCAATTGAAAATTATTTGCGTCCGCGAGGAGCCTTTTCTGTTACGCAGGTTGAAATGGTTGCCAATGGAATTTATGCAATTATCGATAATTGGATATTACATGAGTGTGAGCATCCGATTGTAGATGTCTTTCAAAGCATTCGCATACTATTAGATGATCTTACTAGAAAGATTAATAGAAATAAATAGGCTGATTTAAAAGGATGTTGGCAACAACATTCTTTTTTTTGCAAAAAAAGCTTGCAAAAGGGGAAAATAGTTGCTAGTATTAATAACTGTCGTCAGGGCAAGAAGCAGTACAGCGCAGAGCCAGGCGACGAACAAAAGCCGAACGAAAAGAGTTGACAAAGAGCAACCGGTTAGGTAAGATAAGAAAGCTGTTTTGCAAGAAACAGGGAAGTAGTACCTTGAAAACTGAACAATGTTTTCGCAAAGTGTGCGGGTTATAAAAAACCCAAAACAAAAGAGCGAAGTCAATTTCGCAAGCAAATAAATCCGAGATTAACATCTTGGAAAAATGAGCAAACATCAAACCGAATGTAAAAATGAGAGTTTGATCCTGGCTCAGGACGAACGCTGGCGGCGTGCCTAATACATGCAAGTCGAGCGAGTGAAGCAGTAGAAGTCTTCGGACGGAAACGGTGGAACGAGCGGCGGATGGGTGAGTAATACGTGGGCAACCTGCCCTCTAGCTTGGGATACCACTTGGAAACAGGTGCTAATACCAAATAAGAAGTAAGAGCGCATGCTCAAGCTATAAAAGGCGGCGTAAGCTGTCACTAGAGGATGGGCCCACGGTGCATTAGCTAGTTGGTAAGGTAACGGCTTACCAAGGCGATGATGCATAGCCGAGTTGAGAGACTGAACGGCCACATTGGGACTGAGACACGGCCCAAACTCCTACGGGAGGCAGCAGTAGGGAATCTTCCACAATGGACGCAAGTCTGATGGAGCAACGCCGCGTGAGTGAAGAAGGTTTTCGGATCGTAAAGCTCTGTTGTTGGTGAAGAAAGACAAGAACAGTAACTGGTTTTTGTTTGACGGTAATCAACCAGAAAGTCACGGCTAACTACGTGCCAGCAGCCGCGGTAATACGTAGGTGGCAAGCGTTGTCCGGATTTATTGGGCGTAAAGCGAACGCAGGCGGGAAGACAAGTCAGCTGTGAAAGCCCTCGGCTTAACCGAGGAAAGTCAGCTGAAACTGTATTTCTTGAGTGCAGAAGAGGAGAGTGGAACTCCATGTGTAGCGGTGGAATGCGTAGATATATGGAAGAACACCAGTGGCGAAGGCGGCTCTCTGGTCTGTAACTGACGCTGAGGTTCGAAAGCATGGGTAGCGAACAGGATTAGATACCCTGGTAGTCCATGCCGTAAACGATGAGTGCTAAGTGTTGGGAGGTTTCCGCCTCTCAGTGCTGCAGCTAACGCATTAAGCACTCCGCCTGGGGAGTACGACCGCAAGGTTAAAACTCAAAGGAATTGACGGGGGCCCGCACAAGCGGTGGAGCATGTGGTTTAATTCGAAGCAACGCGAAGAACCTTACCAGGTCTTGACATCTCCTGCAAGTCTAAGAGATTAGATGTTCCCTTCGGGGACAGGAAGACAGGTGGTGCATGGCTGTCGTCAGCTCGTGTCGTGAGATGTTGGGTTAAGTCCCGCAACGAGCGCAACCCTTATTATTAGTTGCCAGCATTAAGTTGGGCACTCTAATGAGACTGCCGGTGACAAACCGGAGGAAGGTGGGGACGACGTCAAGTCATCATGCCCCTTATGACCTGGGCTACACACGTGCTACAATGGTTAGTACAACGAGGAGCAAGCCTGTGAAGGCAAGCGAATCTCTTAAAGCTAATCTCAGTTCGGATTGCACTCTGCAACTCGAGTGCATGAAGCTGGAATCGCTAGTAATCGCGGATCAGCATGCCGCGGTGAATACGTTCCCGGGCCTTGTACACACCGCCCGTCACACCATGAGAGTTTGTAATACCCAAAGCCGGTAGGATAACCTGCAAAGGAGTCAGCCGTCTAAGGTAGGACAGATGATTAGGGTGAAGTCGTAACAAGGTAGCCGTAGGAGAACCTGCGGCTGGATCACCTCCTTTCTAAGGAAGCAAATAGGTGGAGAGTAGGAATACTAAAAGAAGCCTAGGAGCAGGAAGCACACTTTGTAAACATTGTTTAGTTTTGAGGGTAGTACCTCAAGAGTTAGTACATTGAAAACTGAATATAATCCAAGAAAAAACCGAGAAACAATCAAATCAAAAGAGAACAGATTGCACGAGCGACCGAGAAGAGTAAGATCTTAGAAGTAAGGTCAAGTAAAGAAGGGCGCACGGTGGATGCCTAGGCACAAGCAGGCGAAGAAGGACGTGACGAACCACGAAAGGCTTCGGGGAGCAGTAAGTAAGCGATGAACCGGAGATATCCGAATGGGGGAACCCAATGCATGCAGATGCATTACTAATAAGTGAATCAATAGCTTATTAGGGCGAGACGCAGTGAACTGAAACATCTAAGTAGCTGCAGGAAGAGAAAGAAAAATCGATTTCCCAAGTAGCGGCGAGCGAAACGGAAAGAGCCCAAACCAGATGATTTATCATGTGGGGTTGTAGGACTGCAAGAAGGTAGCGTAAGTGATAGCAGAATTACCTGGGAAGGTAAGCCAGAGAGGGTGAGAGCCCCGTAAGCGAAATTGCGAGCGCGCCGAGCAGGATCCTGAGTAGGTCGGAACACGAGAAATTCCGATTGAAGCAGCGAGGACCATCTCGCAAGGCTAAATACTAGCATGTGACCGATAGTGAACCAGTACCGTGAGGGAAAGGTGAAAAGAACCCCGGAAGGGGAGTGAAAGAGAACCTGAAACCGTGTGCCTACAAGTAGTCAGAGCCCGTTAAGGGGTAATGGCGTGCCTTTTGTAGAATGAACCGGCGAGTTACGTTAATTAGCGAGGTTAAGTCCAAAAAGGACGGAGCCGGAGCGAAAGCGAGTCTGAAGAGGGCGAGTAAGTTAGTGGATGTAGACCCGAAACCAAGTGACCTACCCATGACCAGGTTGAAGGTGCGGTAAAGCGCACTGGAGGACCGAACCCACGTAAGTTAAAAATTGCGGGGATGAGTTGTGGGTAGCGGTGAAATTCCAAACGAACTTGGAGATAGCTGGTTCTCTCCGAAATAGCTTTAGGGCTAGCCTGGTGCGAGGATGATCATGGAGGTAGAGCTCTGTTTGGACGAAGGGCCCATCAAGGGTTACTGAATTCAGATAAACTGCGAATTCCATGGATCAAAGCACTGGAGTCAGACTGCGAGTGATAAGATCCGTAGTCGAAAGGGAAACAGCCCAGATCACCAGTTAAGGTCCCAAAATCTATGCTAAGTGGAAAAGGATGTGGAGTTGCGTAGACAACTAGGATGTTGGCTTAGAAGCAGCCATCATTAAAAGAGTGCGTAATAGCTCACTAGTCGAGTGACTTTGCGCCGAAAATTTACCGGGGCTAAGCATAGTACCGAAACTGTGGATGTGTAGTAATACACGTGGTAGGAGAGCGTTCTAAGGGCGGAGAAGCTTAACCGAGAGGATAAGTGGAGCGCTTAGAAGTGAGAATGCCGGTATGAGTAGCGCAAGATAGGTGAGAATCCTATCCGCCGAAAGACTAAGGTTTCCTGGGGCAGGCTCGTCCGCCCAGGGTAAGTCGGGACCTAAGGCAAGGCCGAAAGGCGTAGTCGATGGACAACAGGTAGAAATTCCTGTACTGCGTTAGATCGTTAAAAACGAAGGAGGGACGCAGGAGGCAAAGAACGCATGGCGCTGGAAGCCCATGTTTAAACGATAAGTGTGGAGAAGAGTCAAATGCTTTTTTCCGGAAAGCACAAGTCGTGATGAGGAGCGAAATTAAAGTAGCGAAGGTTCTAGAGTCACACTGCCAAGAAAAGCTTCTAGTGAGAGCTAACGTACCCGTACCGCAAACCGACACAGGTAGTCGAGTGGAGAACACTAAGGTGAGCGAGAGAACTCTCGTTAAGGAACTCGGCAAAATAGCCCCGTAACTTCGGGAGAAGGGGTGCTGGTGTAAGAGCCAGCCGCAGTGAATAGGCCCAAACAACTGTTTATCAAAAACACAGGTCTCTGCAAAGTCGAAAGACGACGTATAGGGGCTGACACCTGCCCGGTGCTGGAAGGTTAAGGAGAGAGGTTAGCGTAAGCGAAGCTTTGAACTGAAGCCCCAGTAAACGGCGGCCGTAACTATAACGGTCCTAAGGTAGCGAAATTCCTTGTCGGGTAAGTTCCGACCTGCACGAAAGGTGTAATGATTTGGGCACTGTCTCAACGAGAGACTCGGTGAAATTATAATACCCGTGAAGATGCGGGTTACCCGCGACAGGACGGAAAGACCCCATGGAGCTTCACTGCAATTTGATATTGAGTAGCTGTTAAACATGTACAGGATAGGTAGGAGCCAGAGAAGATAGTACGCCAGTATTATCAGAGGCAATGTTGGGATACTACCCTTGTTTGATGGCTGCTCTAACCAGGGCCTCTAAGCGAGGCATGGGACAGTGTCAGATGGGCAGTTTGACTGGGGCGGTCGCCTCCTAAAGAGTAACGGAGGCGCCCAAAGGTTCCCTCAGAATGGTTGGAAATCATTCACAGAGTGTAAAGGTATAAGGGAGCTTGACTGCGAGAGCGACAACTCGAGCAGGGACGAAAGTCGGGCTTAGTGATCTGGTGGTACCGCATGGAAGGGCCATCACTCAACGGATAAAAGCTACCCTGGGGATAACAGGCTTATCTCCCCCAAGAGTTCACATCGACGGGGAGGTTTGGCACCTCGATGTCGGCTCGTCGCATCCTGGGGCTGAAGTAGGTCCCAAGGGTTGGGCTGTTCGCCCATTAAAGCGGCACGCGAGCTGGGTTCAGAACGTCGTGAGACAGTTCGGTCCCTATCCGTCGTGGGCGTTGGAAATTTGAGAGGAGCTGTCCTTAGTACGAGAGGACCGGGATGGACATACCGCTGGTGTACCAGTTGTTCTGCCAAGGGCATAGCTGGGTAGCTACGTATGGAAGGGATAAGCGCTGAAAGCATCTAAGTGCGAAACCCCCCTCAAGATGAGATTTCCCATACGAAAGTAGTAAGACACCTCAAAGACGATGAGGTAGATAGGCTAGGAGTGGAAGAGCCGTGAGGTTTGGAGTGGACTAGTACTAATCAGTCGAGGACTTGACCAAAGCGAGTGCAAGCTAAAGATTGGGGAAGGGAATTTTCGAAGGATTATATTTAGTTTTGAGTGTAAAAACTCAAAAAGAGAAAAGTACGGTGGCAAGAGCAAGAAGGAAACACCTGTAACCATGCCGAACACAGCAGTTAAGCTTCTTAACGCCGAGCGTAGTTGGTGGGAGACTGCCTGCGAGGGTAGGACGCTGCCGTGCTTTTTTAATATTCCGGCTTAGCTCAGTTGGTAGAGCGCTTGACTGTTAATCAAGATGTCGTCAGTTCGAGTCTGACAGCCGGAGTATATGGAGTGTTGTCCGAGCGGCTTAAGGAGCATGATTGGAAATCATGTATACGGGTTAATCCTGTATCGAGAGTTCAAATCTCTCACACTCCGCTAATATAAAATAAAAGGCTGATATATCAAGGTATTCAGTCTTTTTGTTTGCTTTCGCACGGCAAAGAAATATAAAAAATCAATGTGAAAGCACTAGGTCAGTAATAATTTTTCTATAATTACTGGCGAAGTTGGTATATATTGACTTTAGGGTATGTAGTACTTAATGGGCAAGCTGTAGGCAAATTAAGCTTAACTGTAGCAAATTTCGACATATTTAAAATTTACGGTGGTTTTTAAAAATGGATAAGAACAAACAAGATAATTTGATGATCTACTTAAATTTAAGCAGTGATAGAACTAAAATAACGAGCCATGTTGAGAGAATACTTGATAATAGTATCTTTTTTTGCGTGTATACTGAGAGAGATTTCTTAACAGTATTACAATGGCTTGGACTTATCGGGGCTTATTTCAATGTTGGTAAAGGAGAAGAGGTAGATGATATTCATGAATTTGTCTATGAAATTACTATCACGGATTATGGACTTGATATCGGGAAGAAGCTTTTAAAAGAATCCATGAATAATGGCTTTGATTTTTCGAAATATTTAAAATAAAACAGCAAAAGTATTAAAGATGAGTTATCAAAAGTTGGATATTATTATCATGCTAGTAAGCGTTATCCCTATCTTACCGAAACTGTAGCAATTGTGTGAAACCGAGAGTGAATGATGGATCAAAATATGAACCCCAAAAAACAAGAGAATTTGCTTATTTATTTTAATTTTCTCAGAGAAGAAAGAAAAATCGAAAGTCATTTAGAAAAATCACTTGATAATACTATCTACTTTTGTGTATACTCCGATAAAGACTTTTTTACTGTCTTGCAATGGCTCGGACTTGTTGGAGCCTTTTTCAATTTTGGTAAAGCAACAGAAGTAGATGATATTCATGATTTTATGTATGAAATCACGATCACAGATTATGGTTTAGATTTAGGGGAAATTTTAAAAAAAGCTTCGGAATTAGGCTTAGACATATCTAAATATTTAAAGTAAAACTAACAAAAGCACTCACCAGAGTGATTTTTGAGTACTTTTCAATTGCTAATCAAAGTTTTTGTGTCTATAATAGAACAGATATTCGTATTCAAGAAGAGGATGCAGATGAGCAAGGAATTTGATCAGCAATTAGATGATTTTTTTAAAAACTACCAAGATCGCGGCATGAAAAAATGGCAGGGTTTTTTTCTCAGTGACCATACGGCAACCATGAATAGGGATAATTACCAGCGCTCCACCGTCTATTCTAAAAAGGAGGCGATGACTGAAGCGGTAATAAGTGGAATGTTACTAAAGGCCTATGCTAACCACCTGCCCGTTACTGTCCAGTTAAAAGAGGTCGATTTAGAGGGCAATTTGCAGCCTAATATTGTCGGTTTTGTTCAAGGCTATGACATGGATGGAATCATTATTTCAGGAGAAGTGCTTAAGCTTGATAATATTAACCACGTTGACTTTCAATGTGCTGGCCTGGGATTGTAGTAAAAACGTTATTCTATCTCTGGGCAATTGCGTGCAGTGCTATTAAGAAAGAATGACTACGGGTTTAGACATTTTCACTGACTGAGTAAAGATGGTGTTTTTTATTTTTTTAAAAGTTGAATTTTGTGAATAGCATTTTGGATATTGTCAGGGACGAGAGCAAAGTTTAGGTAGTCGCAAACCGCGGTTCCCTGTAACTTTTTTGCAAAAAAGCTAGACAAGTATAAAATCCTATGGTAAAGTTTTAAGAGTAGTCGAGAGACGACAATGAGATGGAGGATTAGCTCAGCTGGGAGAGCATCTGCCTTACAAGCAGGAGGTCATAGGTTCGAGCCCTATATCCTCCATAACCTAGAAGAGAATGGAGGTAACTTCATTCTTTTTTCTTTAACCAACAGCATGTTGCAACATGCTGCTTTTTTGCCTTTAAAGAAAAATTGGATAATTTTACCAAATTAGTGCTTTTTAAGTACGCAACCTGAACTTTTATACCAAAGCACTTAATAAGGTTGATTGAGAAAGCGCTAACACCATATAATAAACTTGTCGATAGAGTAATTGATCTTAACGGCCGAAAGGAAAATTATGATATTAGACAAACTATTATTGAATAATCAGCTAACTGGACAGGAAAGCGTAATTTTAAAGTTCATTCGTAGAAATCCGCAGAAGGTGTTAGGTATGACGGTTAATGAATTAGCCAAGGCAAGTTATTCTAGTGCTTCTTCGGTAATTCGTTTATGTCAAAAAGCCGGAGTTAGCGGATTTAAAGAATTTAAATATAAGATGGCAACTGAATTACCAACAATTATCGAATTAGATAATGATTTGAAAAGTAGTTCTTTTTCTGGTAATGAAAAGCCCAAAAAAGTTTTGAATCAAATTGAAACAGTCCACCACAACGCTTTAAGTTATACAAAAAATATCTTTGATACGGAATTATTAGCTCGTGTAGCCGAATTAATTAATAATGCTGAAAGAATAGAAATTTATGGTGATGGCTTAAATTACCCTTTAGCCCAGTTATTTTGCCTTAATTTTCAAGAAATTGGCGCTGACGCTCAAGCCTATGACTCTGTAAATTTAATGCATGCAAAAACTTACGAAAAGACTGAACAAAAACCCTTGGCGTTTATTTTAACTCATACAGGAAATAATATTCATATGTACGATACTGCAAAACGGTTGAAGTCAGAAAATTATAAGCTGGTAGTGGTTTGCGATTCGGTTAAGCGCAAAATCTGTCAGTTTTGCGATGAAACGATGGTAATTATGACAACAAAAAACACATTAGAATTGAGTAACATCGTTTATATTTCCTCAATTCAGTATCTTTTTGACGTACTAATGTCCCTAAAAATGTTAAGCAATTATTCAAAAATTAGTGAAGTATCGGATAAAGTAGAACAAGAAAAGGATCAAACAAATTGTTAAATAAAGATTTTTTATGGGGTGGTGCTGTAGCGGCCAACCAGTATGAAGGAGCTTGGAATGTTGATGATAAAGGAATTAGTGTAGCAGATGTAATGACCAAGGGAAGTGTCGATTGCCCCAGAAAGATAACGAAAGGTATTGTAACGGGTGAAGAGTATCCCAATCACCTTGGCATTGATTTTTATCATCATTACAAAAAAGAAATTAAGTTGTTTGCCGAAATGGGGTTTAAATGTTTCCGTTTAAGCATTGCTTGGTCGAGAATTTTTCCAAAAGGAGATGAAAATAAGCCTAATGAAAAGGGCCTAGCTTTTTATGATCAAGTTTTTGATGAGTGCCTAAAGTATGATATCCAACCCATAGTAACTTTGTCTCACTTTGAAATGCCGTATTATCTTGCTGAACACTGCGGTGGTTGGCGAAATCGAAAAATGATTGATTTTTTTCTGAAATACGCTAAAACTTGTTTAAAAAGATATCGTGGCAAAGTTAAATATTGGATGACTTTTAATGAAATAAATAATTTGATTGATATCGATAATCCGTTTAATGCCTGGACCGGTGCGGGCGTTTTGTACTGTGATGATGAAAATCAAGAGCAAACAATGTATCAAATTAGTCATTATCAGTTTGTTGCTAGTGCTCTAGTGGTCCAAGCAGCAAAAAAGATTGATCAAACTAATCAGGTTGGTTGCATGTTGCATTTAGGACCGATCTATCCTGCAACTTGTAAACCACTTGATCAAATTGCTAGCTTGAAGGCAATGGATCGGCGTTTCTTTTTTAGTGATGTTCAAATTAGGGGAACTTATCCTTCGTATATAGCAAAATATTGGCAAAATCGAAAAATTAAATTAGATATTACCCAAGAAGACCTAATCAATTTAAAAAAAGGGACAGTAGATTTTTTGGGATTTAGTTATTATAAATCAACAATTGCCCAGTTTGATGCAGATGACAATTTTGTGGAGAAGGCTAACCCACATGTTTCTAAGAGTGCTTGGGGATGGGCAATTGATCCTGTCGGACTACGGTATATTTTAAATGTTGCTTATGAACGCTACCAAAAGCCACTATTTATAGTCGAAAATGGCTATGGCGCCTACGATAAAATAAAGAACGACATTGTTAATGATGACTACCGCATTAAGTATTTATCCGATCATGTTGTTCAAATGTTAAAGGCAATTGAAATAGATGGTGTTAAAGTTATTGGCTATACGCCATGGGCTGCAATTGATATTGTCAGCGCGTCTACTGGCGAAATAGAAAAACGCTATGGATTAATCTACGTTGATTTAGCAGAAGTGAAAAATGGAAAAGCAGGAACTTATTATAAGCAATCGTTTAATTGGTATAAAAAAGTAATAAGAACTAATGGAGCGTGTTTAGCTAATCAAGTGAGGATAGAAAATTGAATACTTTTATTAACAAAAAACTAGTACCAATTGTTATGAGATTTACTAATACTAAAATTATTATGGCCCTGAAAGATGGAATGATGTTTGTGTTGCCGTTTCTGATTGTGGGTTCGTTATTTTTACTGTTGGCAAATATTCCGGTACCAGTAGTCGCTAACGTAATTACAAAGAGTGGCTGGGCTGATGTCTTTAACCAAATCTATCAATCGTCTTTTTCCTTAATGGCAATTTTTGCAGTTATTGGAATTTCCTATACTTATATTAGAAATGAAAAAGTTGATTCGCCCTTTTCGGGCAGTTTGGCGGCCTTAGGTGCATTTATCATGTTGTTACCTTCTGAGGTTAAACCACAAACAGGACAAGCTATAGCTAATGTTATTTCAAAAACATGGACCGCAGGGCAAGGCATGATTTGTGCTATTCTGGTTGGGCTAGCTAGTGGTTTTATTTACAGCCTTTGTGTCAAAAAAGACTGGCGGATTAAGCTGCCTGCAGGAGTCCCACCAGCAGTGTCTAACTCGTTCATGGCGCTTATCCCCAGTGGTGCTGTTTTGGTTTGTGCTGGAGCAGTTTGTGCAATTTGTAAGTTTTTGGCTAACACAAGCTTTACGGAACTAATCTATTCAGCAATTCAAATTCCACTTCAGGGTGTAACTGATTCTTTAGGTGGAGTGATAATCATGACCATCATGATGTCAATTTTATGGTGGTGTGGAGTTCACGGTGGTGCCATTTGTGGCGCCATTCTAGCTCCAATTTTGCAGTCTAATATGTCTTCAAATCAAGCCATCTTAGATGCTGGTAAAAAGTTAACTGTAAGCAATGGGGGACATATTTTCACACAACAATTTTGGGATAATTATTTGTGTATGACGGGTGCTGGAATTGTGATGGGGTTAGTGATTTACATGACCTTTTTCGCAAAGTCTTCGGCTCTGAAAGAATTAGGCAAGCTTTCAATTTTCCCTAATTTTTTTAATATTAATGAACCGGTTATATTTGGTGTACCCATCGTAATAAACTTGTATTTGCTTGTTCCATTTATTGTTTTTCCGACCATGATAGGCATTGTCAGTTACTTACTGATGCAGACGGGACTTTTACCCTTGTTTTCGGGAGTCATGGTTCCATGGACAACGCCACCAATTATTTCTGGCTTTTTAATTGGCGGCTGGCGGACAGCTTTATGGCAAGTAGCAATTATCGTACTATCAGCAATTGTGTATTGGCCATTTATCAAAAAATATGATCAATTTTTATTATCTCAGCAAAATTCTGAAAATTAATACTAAAGCTCAATGTCTACTAAACTAGTCATTGAGTTTTTATTTGATTTCTTGATCAAAAATAAATTGTCCTTTTCAGTGATTAATTCTTGCATTTTGACATTCATCGGGTATACTATTGAATGTGCTTTGGTTCAGAGCATGATCTGGCCCGTTGGTCAAGCGGTTAAGACATCGCCCTTTCACGGCGGTAACATGGGTTCAAATCCCGTACGGGTCACTTTGGAGGATTAGCTCAGCTGGGAGAGCATCTGCCTTACAAGCAGGAGGTCATAGGTTCGAGCCCTATATCCTCCATCGTTCTAAGGACTACCAAGATAGGTAGTCTTTTTTTTACAAAAGAACGAATAATTTATCGGTTCAAGTCCTGAGAGGATCCATTAGTGGAGATGCCTTGTAACCGAATAGCGATGTCTATCAAGGGGGACTATTATGGAAAAACGTTTATTTACTTCAGAATCTGTTTCAGAAGGCCATCCAGATAAGGTTGCAGACCAAATTTCGGATGCAATCTTAGATGCAATTTTGGCTCAAGATCCTGATGCTCACGTGGCTTGTGAGACAATTGTTACCACGGGGATCGTGTATGTGTTTGGTGAAATTTCGACTAGTGCATACGTCGACATTCAAGGGGTTGTGCGCAAGACGGTTCTACGGATTGGCTATGATAAGCCAGAACTTGGCTTTGATGGTAATAACTGTGCTGTCTTGGTCGATATCGACGAACAGTCGCCAGATATTGCTGGCGGCGTTGACAACTCGCTTGAAGTCCGTGAGCACCAATCAGATTCAGATCAACTGGACCAAATTGGTGCGGGTGACCAGGGGTTGATGTTTGGCTTCGCCGTTGAGGAGACACCAGAATTAATGCCATTGCCAATTTCACTCGCACACCGCCTAATGCGGCAAGTGGCTAAATTACGTAAGGATAGTACGCTACTGTGGCTACGTCCGGATGCTAAAGCCCAAGTAACGGTTGAATACGGTGATGATCAAAGACCAAAACGCGTTGATACCGTTTTGATTTCGACTCAAACAACCGCGGATGTAACTAATGAAGAAATTCGGCAGGCGATGATTGACCTAGCAATCAAAAAGGTTATCCCCGCTGAATATCTTGATGAAAAGACTAAGTATCTGATTAACCCGTCTGGCCGCTTCGTGATCGGCGGACCTAAAGGGGACTCAGGTTTAACTGGTCGCAAGATTATTGTTGATACGTATGGTGGGTATGCCCGCCATGGTGGTGGGGCTTTTTCGGGTAAGGATCCGACTAAGGTTGACCGCAGTGCCAGCTATGCTGCCCGCTATGTGGCTAAAAACATTGTGGCAGCTGGGTTAGCCTACCGCTGCGAAGTTCAACTAGCTTATGCCATTGGGGTTGCTACTCCAGTATCAATCATGATTGATACCGCAGGTACGGGTAAAGTTAGCGATGAGTTGCTCACGCGGGCTGTTCGTCACGTCTTTGATCTGCGTCCAGCTGGCATTATCAAGATGCTTAACTTGCGCCGACCAATCTATGAACAGACTGCAGCTTACGGTCACTTTGGCCGTACTGATATTGATTTGCCTTGGGAGCAAACCGATAAAGTACAAGCACTTTTAGATTTTATTAAGTAGAATAATGATGGTGAAGGAGCTGAGAATTTGAAAAAAACAAACGTAGCAGTGGTTACAATTGCAATTTTTATGACCACATTTATGACTGCCATAGAGGGGACAATCGTGTCGACGGCGATGCCGACGATCGTTTCTGACCTCAATGGTTTGGAAATCATGAGCTGGGTTGTCTCGATTTTCCTGTTTATGACGGCTGTTTCAACTCCTTTATACGGAAAATTAGCTGACAGTATTGGTCGTAAGCCCGTCTTCTTGTTTGGTATTGTCCTGTTCATTATTGGCTCTGCTCTTTGCGGGCAGGCCAACAATATGGTCGAATTAATTCTGTTTCGGGTTATTCAAGGCCTAGGATCAGGGGCGGTTCAACCAGTGGCGATGACAATCATTGCTGATATGTATGCCTTAGAGAAGCGAACCAAGATGTTGGGATTGAATTCTGGCTTTTGGGGTGTGGCCTCCGTAATTGCACCATTACTTGGTGGATTTATCGTCCAACAGCTTTCCTGGCACTGGGTTTTTTACATTAATGTACCGATTGGCCTGGTAGCATTGGTCTTGGTTACTGTCTTTTTAAACGAATCCAAGACTAAGTCCAAATCTAAACTAGATCTTAAAGGTACCTTTTGGCTAATTGTCCTGCTCTTAACGTTGATGTTCACCTTACAGGAATTGGGTACGCTGAGACCGCTGATTTTGCTCATTTTAGCGGCAGTAGTCGTAATCAGTGCAATTCTCTTCTACCGCGAAGAAAAGCGGGCAGACGACCCGATAATGCCGTTGTCGATGCTCAAAGGTAAGGAGTTCCTAGCAGTGAACATGATTACCCTGTTGGTTGCAGGTGTGGTAATCGGGTTCGAATTTTATATTCCGACCTGGATGCAGGGCATCAAGGGTACAAGTGCTACGGTAGCCGGTTTTGCAGTCACGCCCAGTTCTGTAATGTGGGTAGTTGGTTCCTTCCTAATTGGGGGAATGCTCGGACGCTGGGGTTTGCGTAAAACTTTCTATGGGATGCTTACGCTGCTCCTCATTGTGGATGGGCTCCTCTTGCTGGTTCCGATGAATACCCCATTTTGGGTCTTTTGCCTGATTGCGACAATTAATGGTATTGCCTTTGGATCCATTTTAACTGCTTCACAGGTTCGCTCGCAGGTTCTGGTTGAACCAAGCAATATTGGAGTTGCCACCTCCTTCAACACCTTGATGCGGTACTTGGGCCAAACCATGATGGTTTCAATTTATGGCATTACCTTCAATACAGTAGTTGCCGGTCAGTTGGCGCAGCATCCGAAACTAACACAGGGGATGATGAACAAGATTGTTTCATCAGCGAAGGCCCAGGAATTAGCCACAAATCTAATTCCGCAGCTGCGCCAAGTGTTATTCAGTGCCTTAAAGGGTGTCTATGTAGTTTCATTAGTGGCAATTCTACTCTCATTTATTTTCAATAGTACTTATCAAAAAAACCAGCAAGTATAAAAACTAAAAAGGAATCGAATTTTCGATTCCTTTTTGCTTGCGCTCAATTGTGAGCTGAAGAGTAGCCAAAGTGATCCCAAAATGAACATTAATAACTATCAAATAAGCCGATAAGTACTAATAAAAAGGGTTAACCTTAGGCTGGTAAAAGCCAGTAGGGAAAAATATTGAAATTCGCCCGCAATAAATAAAAATTATGCGCTAGTCCCCTGATCAAAAAGAAAGCCCTTTCTTTTAAAAAAGGATGTGAGCTTTTTATTTCCCACAATATTCACTCTAAGGTAATTAAAGTGCAACTAATAGATACTTAGTCATACTGAAATTGCTAGCTAATAATTTGTGATTAAGATAACAATTATAATAAAAGATGTTAAAAATCTTACGGCTATATGATATATTCACGTGATAAATTTTAAGGACTTTAAAATAGGATAAGGGGTGATTAGAACCATTAGAAAATAAAATATGCCGTAAGTGTTAGTTAGTAGTGTTACACGTCTGAGGTAAGAGGCTATCATTAGGCAGACGATTTACCTGCGTGTGGATATTTTAAGAGCTAGTGCGGTGACATTTTACCCTAAAAGTAACACATTTGCTCAAAAAGATTGCAGAATTCTTGTGAAAGAGAAGAAGAAAATTAAGGAGGATGAATTTTGAAAAAAACAAATGTATTAATAATTACGTTGGCGGTCTTTATGACGACTTTTATGACTGCCATCGAAGGTACAATCGTGTCGACGGCAATGCCGACAATTGTTTCTAGCCTTGATGGTTTGAAAATTATGAATTGGGTAATCTCGATTTTTGTCTTTATGACGACTGTTACAACCCCTTTGTTTGGGAAGCTGGCAGACAGCATTGGGCGTAAACCGATTTTTCTATTTGGGATTGCTCTATTCGTGCTGGGGTCGGCACTTTGTGGTCAGGCGCATAACATGGTTCAGCTGATTTTGTTCCGAGTAATTCAGGGACTAGGGTCAGGTGCGGTTCAACCAGTTGCAATGACCATTATTGCTGATATGTATGATCCAGAAAAACGGGCCAAGATGTTAGGTCTTAATTCTGGATTTTGGTTAGTGGCTTCAATCATTGCTCCACTACTTGGTGGTTTTATTATTCAGCGCCTGTCCTGGCATTGGGTGTTTTACATCAACGTGCCGATCGGCATAATTGCCCTTGTTTTGGTGCTAGTTTTTATGAACGAGTCAAGGGCTAAGAAGAAAGCTAAGTTAGATGTAAAAGGGACATTCTGGTTGATGGTTTTACTCTTGACGTTGATGTTTGCTCTGCAGCAACTGGGCACACTCAGCCCGCTCTATTTGCTTGGATTAGCAGCAGTAGCGGTTGTAAGTGCATTACTCTTCTACCGGGAAGAACGGAAAGCAGAGGATCCAATAATGCCACTGACGATGCTTAAAGGTCGGCAGTTTTTGGCGATGAACATGACCACCTTGCTAATTGGTGGGGTGGTGGCCGGTTTTGAATTTTACCTGCCAACCTGGATGCAAGGTATCAAGGGTGCCAATGCTACGGTGGCCGGTTTTGCAGTCACGCCGTGTTCGCTTATGTGGGTTGCCGGTTCCTTCCTGGTTGGTAGAATGCTAAAACGCTGGGGTGTACGCAAGAGCTTCTGTGGCACGTTGGTGGTGATTTTGGCGATTGATTGTGTGCTCTTATTCCTGCCAATAAGTACACCAATCTGGGTCTACTATCTTATTTCTGCGGTCAACGGGATTTCTTTTGGGGTCATCATCCCCGCTTCCCAGGTGCAGTCTCAAGTCCTGGTAGAACCAAGTAATGTTGGTGTGGCAACTTCATTTAATACCTTGATGCGGTTCATGGGGCAAACCATGATGATGTCAATCTATGGTATTACCTTTAACACTGTGGTTGCCGGTCAACTGGCCAAGCACCCGCAGCTCAACCAAGGCATGATGAACAAGATTGTCTCGTCAGCGAAGGCCCAAGAACTGGCTACTAACTTAGTGCCGCAGCTGCGTCAGGTATTATTCAGTGCCTTGAGAGGGGTATTTGTAGTCTCACTGGTAGCAATTATCCTGGCCTTGATTTTCAACAATATTTATAAAGAAAAAATCAAGCATAAAAATTCCACTAGGCCTGGACTGTATTAGAGCCCAATTGTGCAACATTGAGAATACGGCCTAGCCGGTAATTAACCGACTAAAAGAAATTGCCGGCCGTTTTAAGTGATAAAAACAATAAATTTTGTGCTGGTCTAAAAGTAAAAATTTGAAGGAGAAAACGATGGAAGTAATTCAAAAAATTTTAGCTGGTGAAATAAAAACTTCGGGCACAATTGTACCGCCGGAATTGCAAAACCCATACCAGCCAAGTGGTTTTAAAAAAGGCGAAAACAAGACTAAGGCGCTGGTAGTTGTGGGTGAACCGCGCAAGTACAGCTTGACTTACGACTTAATTAATACTGCAATGCGATACTTGGAAGAGGAAGGATGGTCGATTGAGTTACGTGATCTTTATGACCTCAATTTTGCTCCAGTTTTACGGCCAGATGAATTTTATTACGTCAAAGATGGCTTGGGTCAAACACCGGCATATCTGGCTCAAGAGCAAGCTTTAGTGCGTCAAGCAGATGTTTTGCTTTTTGCTTATCCTAACTGGCACGATGCTCCTGTTAGCATTGTGAAGGGTTACATTGAAAAAGTGTTCGCTTCTGGCTTTGCCTATCAAAAAGGAGCACAAGGACCTGTTGGATTGCTGACTGGCAAATACCTATATACCATTATGAATTGTGGTTACTTGGGTGGCGGTCAGGGTTATATTGGAGATGGCATTGGTCGAAATGATCAATTATGGGATCAGTACATGAAGGCCTTTAAGGTCTTTGACGACGACACCGCCCAGTTCTGGGGGGCAACCAACGCTGGTCGTTTTGTTAATGATCAAAGTCCCCAAAATTTCAGTCCAGATTATCAGCAAAGATTAACCCAGTTGCGGACAATTTTGAAGAAGCATTTAAAACGTGATTTATTAGACCTGATTGACTAGTTTTAGGCAGGCTAATAAGAGGATTTTTCGCACAAAAAATCCTGTTAATAGCAAGTCGTAGAAATAAGGCGACAAGCACTATCAACAGGATAAAAAGCCAAGCGAGTACTTTTTATTAGTTAACTTATTCCTCTAAATAGTAGTGGAATAAAAAGGTATATCCAATCAAGACAAAGGTGATCCCACCCAGGAAACCGCCAACTACATCAGAGGGGTAGTGAACATGGCTAAAAATCCGCGTATAACCAATCAGTAAGGGAAAAAGTGCCCAGATAAAGCAAAGAAGTGACCTAACGGTCCAATTCCTGACTAACAAAATTGTTAAAACAATGAGCACGCCAAACAATGCGGCACTGCCAACAGAATGCCCCGACGGAAAACTGTATCCGTGAGCATCAACTAAGTGGTGTGTCAGTGGACGCTGACGTTCAACTGCATGCTTGATGAGCCAATTGTAGCCATTAGCAGCTATCATTGTCACAGCCGTAAAGAAGGCAAAAGCATATTTCCGGCAAAAGGCCAAAACGACGCAAATAATAATTGTTTCAACCACGATAACAGAGGTATTGCCTAGATTGGTGAAGGCAGTGGTAAATTTAACGCTGGCTGCATTATGGTTGCAAATAGCATTAATGACAGTCTTGTCGAAGTTGCGTATCAGCTGGCTACCTGAGGAAACCAATATTGCCCAGGTTGCATATAGCAAGGTGAAGATTGTTGCTGGAACAATCGTATCTCTTTTGTAATGGTAGTATGTAGTATCCAAATAACTTCTCCCTTTGATTTTTTTAGTATTTGTGGTAAATTATAATCATTATCGAGCAAAAAAGAAAGTTCAGGAACTAGTAACAATATTATTTTTTTAGAGAAGAGTCGGTCGGTGCAAGACTTAAAAAATAAGTTGCGAACTGAGCCTGATGTAAGCTAATCGTTTGCTAACCGCGTTAAGGGGCGTTTGAGGGTCGCGCTGAGAAGCGTGAAACTTAGGTGGTACCGCGATTATTCGTCCTATGAAGAGTTTCATAGGACTTTTTTTATGAGGTTAAAGGGATGTACAATCACAAAGTTGTTGAACAAAAATGGCAGAAATATTGGGCTAAGAATCAAACTTTCAAGACGGGTAGCGACCCCAAGAAGAAAACTTATTACGTGTTAGACATGTTTCCATTTCCTTCAGGTAAGGGGCTACATGTTGGTCACCCTGAAGGCTACACGGCAACAGATATTGTTGCGCGGATGAAACGCAGCCAGGGCTACAATGTTCTTCATCCAATGGGTTGGGATGCCTTTGGTCTGCCCACTGAACAGTATGCACTGCAGACCGGGCAGGATCCAGCAGTTGTTACCCAAGAAAATATTGTCAACTTTAAACGACAGTTGAACAAGCTGGGCTTTTCTTATGATTGGGACCGGGAAATTTCGACCGCGGATCCCAAGTTTTACAAGTGGACCCAGTGGACCTTCGAGCAGATGTATAAGCATGATTTGGCCTATGAGGCAGAAGTGCCAGTTAATTGGTCACCAGATTTGGGTACTGTTGTTGCCAATGAAGATATTGTTGATGGCAAGACAGAACGCGGTGGTTATCCGATCTACCGGCGCAATATGAAGCAGTGGGTGCTGCGTATTACCAAGTATGCCGACCGTCTACTGGCCGGACTAGATAAGTTAGATTGGCCTGAGAATATTAAGGAGATGCAGCGCAACTGGATTGGGCGTTCGATCGGTGCGCAGGTAACCTTTCAGGTAAAAGATTCGGTCGAGGCCTTTGATGTCTTTACGACGCGGCCAGATACCCTGTTTGGCGCAAGCTATGCCGTGCTGGCACCGGAGAGCAAGCTGGTAGCAAAAATAACAACTGCAGGTCATCAAATTGAAGTCGAAGAATACATTAAGCAGATCGAATCTAAGTCGGATTTGGAAAGGACAGATTTGAACAAAACTAAGACTGGCGTTTTCACCGGTGCTTATGCGATCAACCCGGTCAACAATGAGAAAATCCCAATTTGGATTGCTGACTATGTTCTAGCTAGTTATGGTACCGGTGCAGTTATGGCGGTGCCAGCGCACGATACCCGCGATTACGAATTTGCGCAAAAGTTCAATTTGCCAATCAAAGCAGTTATTGAGGGTGGTGACATTAGCCAGGAAGCCTTTACAGGGGATGGCTGCCATATTAATTCCGAATTTCTAAACGGGCTTAACGTTGAAGATGCCAAGCAAAGCATAGTGGAATGGCTTGAAGATCACCATGTGGGGCAAAAGAAGGTCAACTATAAGCTGCGAGACTGGGACTTCAGTCGTCAGCGGTACTGGGGTGAACCAATCCCGGTCATTCACTGGGAAGACGGTGAAACTACGCTGGTGCCAGAAGATGAGTTACCGTTAGTTCTGCCGCATGCAACAGACATTAAGCCGTCAGGGACCCCAGAAAGCCCACTGGTTAACCTCAAAGATTGGGTTAACGTGGTCGACAAGAATGGTCGCAAAGGTAAGCGGGAGACCAATACGATGCCTAACTGGGCCGGCTCATCCTGGTACTTCTTGCGCTACATTGATCCGCACAATGATCATCAACTAGCTGATCTGGATAAACTCAAACAATGGTTGCCAGTAGACTTGTATATCGGCGGAGCCGAACATGCGGTGCGCCACCTGCTTTATGCTAGATTTTGGAACATGGTACTCTATGACTTAGGAGTTGTACCTAATGAAGAACCCTTCCAACGTCTCTATAATCAGGGCTTGATTCTCAAAAACCACGAAAAGATGTCCAAGTCCAAGGGCAATGTGGTTAACCCAGATGATGTCATCGATGATTACGGAGCTGATAGTCTGCGAATGTACGAAATGTTCATGGGCCCCCTTGATGCCTCAATTGATTGGGATGATAATGGTCCGGCCTCAACTAAGAAGTTTTTGGATCGTGTATGGCGTCTCTTGGTTAATGACCTTGATCTGAAGGCAATCCCACAGACCAACATTGTTAGTGAAAATGATGGTGCTTTAGATAAGGTCTACCATGAAACAGTCAAAAAGGTTACCGAAGACTTTGACAGTCTTCACTTTAATACAGCCATTTCGCAGCTAATGGTCTTTATAAATGCTGCGCAAAAGGTGAAGTCGATTCCAAGAGAATATGCTGAAGGCTTTATTACTTTGATGGCACCAATTGCACCGCACATGATGGAAGAAATCTGGCAGGTCTTTGGCCATGCTGAATCGGTTACTTTTGCCAAGTGGCCGACTTATGATCCGGCCAAGTTAGTTGAGTCTACGGTTGATATCATGGTACAGGTTAATGGTAAATTACGCGGCAATTTTGATGCTCCTAAGGATTCTACTCAAAACGAGCTTCAAAAGCAGGCACTCGCTTTGCCTCATGTTCAGAAATTTTTGGCGGGTAAGGAAGTCAAGAAAGTTATTGTGGTGCCTAATAAGATAGTTAATATTGTTGCCAAATAAAGTTAATTTTTCCTAAAATGAAATTATATTTGTTGTTAATTGGCGGTTTTGCTTCAAAATAGGGTAGTTGAGTACATTAGATTTAGGAAATATTGATGAAAGAAAATAAGTTGACAGAACAAAATTCGCACGACACCTTTATTAGGGGAAGTGCGTGGATGACTTTCGGCTCTATTACCTCACGCATTTTGGGGGCTCTGTATATAATTCCATGGTTTATTTGGATGGAACCATACGGTAATATTGCCAATGCCCTAACCGCTAGAAGTTATAATATCTATAGCATTTTTATTCTGATTTCAACTGCCGGTATTCCAGGAGCGGTGGCCAAGCAAGTCGCCAAATATAATGCACTGAATGAGTATGGCGTTGGTCGTAAGTTATTCCGCCGGGGTCTTGCGCTGATGGTCATGCTGGGCATCGTTTCGGCTGCAATTATGTACTTGGCTGCCCCCTTTTTGGCATCTAATGGTTCACGCAGTGATCCCAGGCAGGTTGCGGTTATGCGCAGCCTGTCCTATGCTATTTTGATTATTCCTGTGTTGAGTATCATGCGAGGCTATTTTCAGGGCTATGCGGACATGATGCCGTCGGCCATGTCTCAGTTTGTTGAGCAACTTGCGCGGGTCATTTGGATGTTGCTGACAGCCTTCATTATCATGCAGGTCCAGCACGGTAGTTTTGTCGATGCGGTTGTCCAATCCAATTTAGCGGCCGCGATTGGAGCGATATTTGGGATTGCTATCTTAGTTTGGTTTTTGTTGTCAAGACGTCAAAAACTTAACTATTTGGTTGAAAATTCGGCAAATGAAATCCAAGTTTCAACTATGTCGCTGTTTGGTGAAATTATCGAGCAGGCGATCCCCTTCATCATTATTGATGCAGGTATTCAGCTGTTCTACTTGGTCGACCAATACACTTTTCACCCAATCATTGCTAGTGTGATGAATGCCAGCTATAACACGATTGAAACTTGGTATGCATTATTTGCGCTAAATGCTAATAAGCTAATTATGATTATCGTATCACTGGCTAGTGCAATGGCCGTGACGGCTATTCCGCTTTTGTCGGCAGCGCATGCTAAACATAATATTCATGAAATTTCGGAGCAAGTTAGCAACACACTTGATTTATTTTTATTTGTGATGATTCCGGCCGCCTTTGGGATGGCTGCTATTGCTACACCGGTTTACACCATCTTCTATGGTTTTGATCAATTAGGTTCGAATATCCTATACTTTTCATCATTTACTTCGATTACTTTGGGTTTGTTTACCGTCCTAATGGCAATTTTGCAAGGATTATCGGAAAATAATTTAGCAATCAAGTATTTGATTTTGGGAATCGTGATCAAGCTCCTTATCCAGTATCCCATGATTTATCTTTTCAAGGTATTTGGACCGCTTGTTGCCACCAATGTGGGTATGTTGGCGATTATCTACCTAGCCCTTAAGCACTTGAGGGTTAGCTATCATTTTAATTTAGACCGCACCAGCCGCCGGTTTATTGGCATTACTAGTTTTTCTTTAATAATGTTTGCCCTGGTGTTGCTTTTGCAGAAGGGATTAGGAAACTTTTTAAATCCAGCCAAGCGTTGGCAAGCCCTTGCAATTGTCTTTATATCAGTAATTGCTGGTGGATTGGTTTATGGTTTTGCTGCTATTAAATCAAATCTGGCTCAAAAAATTTTGGGTGACAAAATTATTCCTATTTTGAGAAAATTACATCTTAAAGCCTAAAAAGACGTCATCATTATTAAATGATGACGTCTTTTACTATGGTCGCAAAATCGATGTCTAGTCAGACTCTGCCTGCCCCTGCCAAGGAATCCTATTTTATCAGTTACACCATGGCAATACAACTACGGCTTATAATAATCGCCATTTGAAATGTTGTCATGATGGGGTGTATCAGGCATCACAATTGCTGCAACAATATAGACAAGTAGCCCAAAGCCAGTACCAAAAATTAACACGGCACCACCGATTCTAGTCCACGCCTTGTCCCAATCAAAATAGTCTGCAATTCCACCTAAAACGCCAGCCATAATTTTATCTTTTGATTTAGTTAATTGTTTTTGCATAATAACTCTTTTAAATTTAAATCAAAAACGCTAATCACTGAAGATTAGCGTTTTAACAACTATGCCCCGAAAAAGATTCGAACTTTCACTTAGTTGCCTAAACAGCGACCTGAACGCTGCGCGTCTGCCAATTCCGCCATCGGGGCCAATGATTTTTAACACAGTAATAATAATACCAAAAATTTGGTAAAATGTAAGCATAAAAGATTAAATATCTGAAAATTTATCCCAAAAGGAGTTTCGTCATGTTTAAACAAAGGTTAAAAAAGCTGATTTTGGTTGGCATGGCAGCATTACTGTTGCTTATCCCGACCCAGGTCAACGCTGCTGGGTTACCCGATGATTACCATCAGGCTCAATTAGGTCTTGAGGTAAAGTCTGCGATTGCCATTGACAGCAAAACTGGTCAGTTATTATACGGAAAAAATATTAACCAGGCTTTGCCAATCGCATCGATGACTAAACTGTTAACGGTCTATCTAACTCATCAGGCAATTGCAGAACATAAGCTTAGCTGGGACACAAAAGTTAAGCCGACGGCGCAGATCGTTGCAGTCTCAGCCAACAGAGACTTTTCTAATGTGCCGCTGAAAGCAGACCATACCTATACAATCAAGCAGCTCTATCAGGCAACCCTGATTCAGTCGGCTAACGGCGCTGCAATGATGTTAGCTCAGGCAGTGAGCGGTTCGCAGCTAGATTTTGTCAGGCAGATGCGTGCACAGTTAGAAAAATGGGGGATTGATGATGCTCGTATCTACACTACTTGTGGGTTACCGAATAAAAGTGTTGGTAGTGATTCAGATCCCGCTGCTGACAAAAATGCTGAAAATGAAATGTCGGCTAAAGATATGGCCATTGTTGGTAAGAATTTGTTAGCTGATTATCCTGAAGTAGTCAGGACAACTAGGATTGCGCGACTTGATTTTATTGATCAAAGACAAAAAACTAGCATGACCAACTTTAATTGGATGCTCAAAGGGTTACCGCAACATCGGCCTAGTCTAGAAATAGACGGTCTCAAAACTGGGACAACCGATGCCGCTGGCGCTTGTTTCATTGCGACTGCTAAACACCAGGGAGCACGAGTAATCACGGTGGTGATGGGAGCTCGGTATGTGAACGGAACAGATCCGGCCCGTTTTGAACAGACGAGTAAGTTGCTTAACTACCTCTTTCAAAGCTACCATCCCATAATTTTTAAAAAGAATGAAGCAATTATTGGTAACACAAGTATAAAGGTTCATAATGGTCAGGCGTCTAAAATTAACATTGGGATGAAAACCGCGAGCGAACTATGGCTTCCCCGTGGTCAAAAACTAACAGTGGATCTGACTAATAATAGGGTTGAGGCTCCAATCGAAGTGGGGGAAATAGCAAGCTATTATCGCTTTCGCGTAGGCGACCGCAAGTTACTAGCAGTGCAAGGCACTAACAATGTGGAATTGCCGGCAAAAGCTATGCAGTCAACTAAGAAGGTTAACTTTCTGATTCGCCTTTGGCGCTGGTTGTTTGGAGGCTAATAATGGATGAAATTTCACCAGAAATTTTGCAGCAAGTAATAAAAAAACGTGCAAGTAACACTCATAAAGGTGATTACGGCCGTGTCCTGTTAATCGGTGGGAGTGAGAATTACGGGGGCGCAATTATCATGGCTACTGAAGGGGCTATTAACTGTGGGGCCGGGCTGGTTGCTGTAGCAACACACTCGCTCAATGCAGCTGCGCTTCACGCCCGTAATCCTGAGGCGATGTATATTGACTGGCGCGATCACGGCTTGTCCAAGTTGATCAAGCAGATGGATGTCATTGTCTGTGGTCCGGGGCTAGGCACTAGTCCCTTTGCCCAGAAAATACTGAAAATGCTCGGTCAAACAGTAACTCCGGAGCAAACACTGGTGTTAGATGCCAGTGCTTTAGACCTGCTTGCATTGGATAATACACTGCTTCCTTCAACAGCGGTCCGGATAATTTTGACACCCCACCAAATGGAGTGGCAGCGGCTCAGTCAGATTCAAATTCCCTATCAGTCTGCCAGCGCCAACGCTGCTGCCTTAGCAAAACTTTTTCCTGACCATAATGCAATTTTAGTTTTGAAGTCCAGTCACACTCAGATATACGATCCTGATGGACAAGTGAGTGTCAATCCGGGCGGTAATCCGGGAATGGCAATGGGTGGCATGGGAGATACGTTGGCTGGTATTATTGGCGGTCTGGTTGCCCAGTTCGGCAGTGACTTGGCGACTGTGCAGGCTGCGGTTTATCTTCATTCGTTGGCTGGCGATCTGCTTGCACAAACGGATTATACGGTTAGGCCAACTAAGGTCAGTGCGCTATTGCCAAAATTAATGAAAAAATATGGGGGATATTAGCCCATAAATAAGGTAAAATTAGCTTAACTTGTCTGGGAGAGAAAAATTCAGTATGAAAAAAGGTCCATTAAAGTCACTAACAATTTTCTTTATTTTGATAATTTGCGTAGTTAGCCTTGCCCGAATCTACATGCCGCATAGTACGAAAGAAGCGGGAAAGCATGAAGCTGAGCAAAAAACGGTGATGAAAAAAACGGCTGCTTCTTACCGACCATACCAAGATCCGGCTAGTTTGCGAAAACCATATGATTGGCATAAACCCAGCCAAACGACACCTTATCCTAAGCTTAAACGCCTTGAAAATGACCTATCCATTAGGGTGTCCCTGAAGGGTAACCGCGTCTATATTCTGCGTGACCATGAGCGCGTATATACGATGCTGGCTAGTAGTGGCGTATTCAAAAAAGGTAAGTCGTTAACACCAACTGGTACCTTTAAGATTCGTTATGATCGTGGGGCGGCATTTTATAATCCCAACCTAAATGAGGGTGCAAACAACTGGGTGAGTTGGGATGAGCAGAACGTCTACCTATTTCACTCTGTACCAACCAAGAGTAATGGCCAATATCATAAAAAAGAAGCTCAAAAATTGGGGGTCAAGCCTGCATCACACGGCTGTATTCGACTCAGTGTGGCTGACTCAAATTGGTTGGTTGAACACATTCCAGCAGGCACTGAGGTAATTATCAAAAACAAGTAAAGGGGTTGGCGTTGACTTATTTTCCTGTTATAATCATGCTTATACCGTAGTTAGAAGTAGTAGTCATTTTTCCTAAGACAGCGAGCCTGCAGGTGGTGTGAGACAGGTTGGGAGCATGGTGAAGGCGTGTCTAACTAGCAAATTAACGACTTTAAAAGCGGATACTTTGTATCAAGTAGAGTGGTACCGCGGGTGAAAACTCGTCTCTTCCTTCAGGATTGAAGGAAGAGACTTTTTTTATTGATTGCTGAGGAGGCAAAAAATGAATTTTAAAAGTAAAGTAGTTGACTTAATAGCAAGTCAGGTTGATTTATCTAAGGACAAGATTAACCAGCTAATTGAACGACCTAAGAATGAAAGACTGGGGGATTATGCTTTTCCAGCCTTTATCTTGGCAAAGACTATGCATAAAAATCCGGCTGAAATTGCTCAGACCATTGCGGCTAACTTGAGCAGTGAAGACTTTGCCAGCATCCAAGCCGTCGGCCCCTATGTCAATTTTGCCATCAACCATGAGAAGTTGATTAGTCAAACTTTACAAACTGTTTTGACCAAGCAAGACCACTTTGGTGACCAGGTTCTCGGCACCGGTAATATTCCAATTGACATGTCTAGTCCTAATATTGCCAAGCCTATGTCAATGGGACACTTGCGCTCAACAGTAATCGGTAATTCCATCGCTGAAACCCTCAAAAAGGTTGGTTACAGTCCAATTAAGATCAACCATCTGGGTGATTATGGGACGCAATTTGGTAAACTGATTGCTGCATATAAGCATTGGGGTGTAGAAGCTGATGTGAAAAAAGACCCGATTATGAGTCTGTTCAAGTATTACGTGAAGTTTCATGCCGAAGCTGAGAAAGATCCAGAGCTTGACGACGAGGGCCGGGCCTGGTTTAAAAAATTAGAGGACAATGATCCAGAAGCAGTCGAGCTCTGGCAATGGTTCCGTGATGTTTCTTTGGCTGACTTCAACCGTATTTACCAGGAGCTCGGAGTAAGTTTTGATTCTTATAAAGGAGAGGCTTTCTTCAATGATAAGATGCAACCGGTAATTGATGAACTAAAAGACAAGGGCTTGCTACATGAGTCGCGGGGAGCTCAAGTGGTTGATCTGGCAGAGGATAAAAAGCCGGCGATGATTGTTAAGTCAGACGGTAGTAGTATATACCTAACTCGTGACTTGGCTGCCGCAATTTACCGAATGAAGACCTATCATTTTGTCAAGATGCTATATGTTGTGGGGAATGAGCAGGCTAATCACTTCGTTGAACTAAAGGCTGTCTTGAAGAAGATGGGTTATGATTGGTCAGACGACATATATCACATTCCGTTTGGCTTGATTACTCAGAATGGGCAGAAGTTATCTACTAGAAAGGGAAACGTAATCTTTCTTGATCAAGTTCTAAATGATGCGGTAAAACTGGCTCGACAGCAAATTGACCAGAAGAATCCGGACCTGGCTGACAAGGACCAAGTGGCCCATGACGTAGGAGTTGGTGCGGTAATTTTCCATGATTTGAAGAATGACCGGGTGGAAAACTTTGACTTTGATTTAGAAGAAGTCGTCCGCTTTGAAGGGGATACTGGCCCTTATGTCCAATATACTAATGCCCGGGCCCAGAGTGTACTACGCAAGGCAAAGCAGCTCGACCAGGAGCCTGACGTAACTGGAGCAGTTATGGAAGATGATTGGGCCTTTAGTGTAGCTAAGGCCTTAGCTGATTTTCCACGCATTATTGCTCGTAGTAGCCAAATGTTTGAACCGTCAATAATTGCTAAGTATGCCCTAGAAGTAGCTAAGAAGTTTAATAAGTACTACGCTAACGTCAAGATTTTGAACGAAGATGAGCAAATTAATGCTCGTCTGGCCTTAGTACAGGCGACTTCATATGTTTTGACCGAGGCACTTCGGCTACTTGGAGTGAATGCACCTAAGGAAATGTAATTGACAAATATTTTGCTGAAATAGCGTTTACATCAGATAAAAGATTGTTCAAGTTTTAATTAATACGGTACAATGTTGATGTAAGTTTAATAGGAGGTATTTTTAATGGCATATTTAGATAATGGTAATCAAATCTTTCAAGATGCGCGTAAAAACCATTATGCAGTAGGTGCTTATAACACTAACAACTTGGAATGGACGCGGGCAATTTTGCAGGCGGCTGAGGAAACTAGAACCCCCGTTTTAATTCAAGTATCAACGGGTGCTGCGAAGTACATGGGTGGCTACAAAGTAGCTAAGGACTTGGTTGAAGATCAAATCGATGCAATGGACATTTCTGTGCCAGTTGTTTTGAACCTGGACCATGGTGACTTTGAATCTGCTAAGGAATGTATTGCACTTGGTTATTCGTCAGTGATGTTTGACGGTCATGCTTTATCAACTGAAGAAAACTTGGCTAAGACCAAGGAAATCGTCAAGTTGGCACATGAGCGCGGCATTTCCGTTGAAGCTGAAATCGGTAAAATTGGTGAAAACCAGGGTGCTGATGGTGGTGAACTTGCTTCTGTTGAAGATGCCAAGGCCTTTGCTGAAGCTGGTGTCGACAAGCTGGCTTGTGGTATTGGTAACATTCACGGTGTTTATCCAGCTGACTGGAAGGGCTTGAATTTTGACCGTTTGAAGGAAATTGCTGATGCTGTTTCTGTTCCGCTTGTTTTACATGGTGGTTCCGGAATTCCTGAAGAACAGGTTAAGAAGGCCATTTCGCTTGGTATTTCAAAGGTTAACATTAATACTGAATTCCAATTGGCGTTCCAAGAAGCAACACGCAAGTACTTCGAAGCGCACAAGGATGAAGATAAGGCCAACAAGGGTTATGATCCACGTAAGCTGTTGCTTCCTGGTACTGAAGCAATCACTGCTTCAATGAAGGAAATGATCAAGTGGCTTGGAACTCCCTCAATTGATGACAAGATCAAGTCGGTTGCCTTTGATAAGAGCTCATTGAACTTAGAATAATTTTGTTTAAAAGATAAAAGACCAGTCCTGTAGGACTGGTCTTTTTTGGCTGAAAAATAAAAAAGTGAGCTTTTCCTTGACTTAAAGTTCACTTAAAGGGTTAGACTCAGGTTATCAATTAAGTATGGAGGAAAGACAATGATTGTAGACGAAACAATGACCTTAAGTAACGGCGTTAAAATTCCCAAGCTAGCCTTGGGCGTTTGGGAAATTCCCAATAACCAGGTGTCTGCTGTGGTTGAAACGGCATTAGGCCTCGGTTACCGACACATCGATACGGCCCAAGCCTATGCCAATGAGGCTGGGGTTAGTGAAGGCGTCAAAAAGTCGGGTATTAAGCGTGAGGATATTTTTGTTAATTCGAAAGTTGTCGCTGAAATCAAAAATTACGCTGAAGCTAAAAAATCAATTGATGCGAGCTTGATGAAGATGGGTTTGGATTATCTAGATATGATGATTATTCATAATCCGCAGCCTTGGAAAGAGGTCAATCAGTCAGATGACCGCCACTTTGAAGGCAATTTGGAAACTTGGCGTGCGCTTGAAGATGCCTTAAAGGCCGGCAAATTACGCGCAATTGGTGTTTCCAGCTTTCAGGCGGAAGACTTGCGTAACTTGATTGACAATAGTGCTACCAAGCCGATGGTTAATCAAATTCTGTGTCATATTGGAGCTACTCCACAAGAATTGCTTGATTATTCACAAGACCAGGGTATAGTGGTTGAATCATTTTCGCCGGTGGCCCATGGAGCAGCGTTGAACGACCCAATTATTAAACAGATGGCAGACAAGTACCAAGTATCTGTTGCTCAGCTCTGTATCCGCTATGACTGGCAACTCAACACTGTGGTATTGCCGAAGGCGGCTCATCGTGACCATATTAAAGAGAATGCAGAAATTGCTTTTACTATTTCTGCAGCGGACATGGCAATCTTAAAAGAAATCAAGGCGCTTGATTACGGTTCAGCCAGTCACTATCCGGTGTTCGGTGGCAAGCTATCAGATAATAGCTAAGCCTTAATTATGCGACTAATACAAAAAGCAGGGATTGAATTTCAAATCAACTCCTGCTTTTTCTTATTCAAAGTTAGTGCGCCAAAATTTCTGTAGTGAACACACTCTTTAGGATTTTTTTAGCGTAAGCTATTTCAGTTGCCAAACGCCCGCCGGACTTAATGTTCGAAATTGAAAAGGCAACTTTTATCTTATTGGGCGGTAAGACAATGTAATTGATATGATGGTACACTTCCCGGCTAACAGCTTCAATGCTGGTTGTCATGTCACCTAAGCCCAAGTCGGCAAGCTTAAGAGCAGTATAAGAGTCGCGCACATGAATTTGCGGATAGAAGTTAATACCCATATTACTAAAAAAATTATTGATAAGATCTTGGTAGCCTCGCTGTCCGTCAACGACGATGAAGCTTTCATGATTAAGTGCTTGTAGGTCTTTGGCATTAAATTCAATTTTTCGTTTGCCGGGTTGGTATAAAGTTGATTTGCGGCTAAGCACCAGAACTTGGGTATCAGCATGCAGGTTTTCATTAACTATGTTGGGAAGTCTGATAGTGTTGCCGACAAAAAGGTCTAGCTGTTCATCCTTAAAAGCCTTAACAGCATCGGCTGTGCTTAACTCACTTGTTTTGGTTTTTAGATGAGGATACTTAGCCAGCAGCTGTGGCAATACTACTAAATTGAAATTTTGTCCCAAAGGCGGGGTAACGCCCATCCTTAGAGTCAAAAAATTATTCTTTTCATATTGTTTCATTTCTTCTTGTAATTGATTTTTTAATTGTAAATCTTTTCGCAAATAACGAATTAAAAGTTGACCAGCGGGAGTCAGTTGAATGGGATAGGAATCACGCTTGACCAGTAAGACATTATACTCTTGCTCATATTTTTTTATTGTTCGACTAAGGTAAGGCTGTGTAAAATAAAGCTTTTTGGCAGCCTCAGACACGGAATTACTGTTTTCTAAGGTTTCTAAAAAAGTCAATAACCGATTATCCATATTTCACCTATGCCTATTTTGTAATAGTAAATTAAATAATTAAGTATTTCACATACTTCTAATTATAGTGTTTAATGAAAACATAGACAAGATAAATTGTTGAAAGGGGAACTTTTAAATGACTAATACGAAAAAATTTCAATGGGATGCGGTCTATGACGTTGCTGTCTTAGGTTTTGGTGGTGCTGGCGCTTCTGCTGCAAGGTTTGCGGCTGATAATGGTGCCAAGGTCCTTTTGGTGGACAGCGCTCCGGAAGGCCACGAAGGTGGCAATACCCGTTATTCTGGTCAAATGGTTGGTGCCGGTACTGATTATGATGCCTTAAAAAATTATCATGAACATTTAGCCGCACCGTTAAAACCTGATAAGGGTTCATTCGATGTCTTTGTCAAGGGAATGGCTAATATGGGTGACTACTTCAGAAAATACCTGGATGTAGAATCAGTTAGCATGAAGAAGCTGTTGGCTGGTACGCCGTCAACCGCCTATGTAACTGAATATCCTGAATTACCTGACGCTGATTCCTATGATGCTTATTTAGTTCACAACGGTGTTGACGATGCAGCGCTATGGAAGATCTTACGACAAAAGGTTTTGGACCGGTCTGACAAGATTGATATTTGGTATTCTTCACCAGCTAAGCACTTGATTCAGGATGGCGCAAGCAAGGCCGTGATCGGTGTTCAAATTGAGCGCGACCATGTCTTGCGAAACATCAGGGTAAAAAATGGTGTTGTATTGGCCACTGGTGGTTTTGAAAACAATAAAGAAATGATTCAAATTTTCTTGCAATCATCCTATTTATCGCCAATTGGTACTTTGTACAATAAGGGTGACGGCATTAAAATGCTTGAAGAAGTGAACGCCCAGCTATGGAATATGAGGTCATTTGAATCACTCGGCCAATTCCACGGCTTGTCATTGCGGCAAAAGGAAGGGGTTCGTTCTACTTACGCATTAAATGTCTTTTGGCAAGAGAGCTCTAATGGCAGTGTCATTGTTGTTGGCGATGATGGTAGCCGTTACTTTAACGAGGCGGAGATGAACCGCCATGGTCACATATACAATCATGGCGACTGGGCCGTACCCCTAAACCAAAACCGGCCATATATGATTTTTGACCAAAGAAAATATGATGAACTCAAGCATGAACCTGAAGATGGGTTAAAGGTGCCAGGTTTCTTAGACCATGCAATTAAAGCAGCGACAGTTGAAGAATTAACTGAAAAGATTGGTAAAAAAGCAGATAGTTTAACTAATACAATTGCTGAATTCAATTTTATGGCTAAGCAGGGTAAAGATTACGCCTTCCACCGTGATCCTAAGACCTTGCGCGAATTTAGTGACCATGGTCCGTATTACGCAATTGCCTTAAGACAGAACATGCTTAATACGCAAGGTGGTGGCCGCCGGGATGGACATTCACAAGTGCTTGATCCAGATGGTAACCCGATTCCACACTTGTATGAAGCCGGTGAGTTAGGTGCTCCTTTTGTCAATAAGTACACTACCGGCGGTAATGTTGCTGATTGTTTGATTTCAGGTAAGATTGCCGGTGAAAATGCGGCCACCAGTAAGTCCGATTTGCCGCTGTCTGGCGGTACTAGCTTAGCTGATGCCAGTGTCAATGAAAACTTTGATGCAAGCAGTGATGAAGGCGATAACCAGTACTCAACTGGTGATAACCAGTACCTCGGCTATAGTAATCAGGGCATGGGTGACGGCGTTGTGGTGCGAACGACGCTTGGTGCTGATGGTAAACTTGAAAATATTGAGATTTTGAAGCAAACCGAAAGTGATGATTACGGTCTTAAAGCTATCAAGGAGTTGCCACAAAGAATGGTTGAAGCTAACTCTTATGATGTTGACGCCGTTTCAGGTGCTTCGCAGACTAGCGCAGCAATCAAGGAAGCCGTTAAAGATGCTCTAGATAAGGCAAAGTAAAATTCATAGCAAAATAAGACGTTTCGTATGCCAGACAACGTCTTATTTTTTTGTGCTAAATTCAAAGTAAAACAACTTCGTTCATTAAGACGAAGTTGTTGCGCTGGCTGCTCGTTTTAAGATTAATCAGCTAGCTTAATAAATTCAGTTGGCTTTTTTAGTGCGGGCTCGGTCAAAAGTTCAACTTTATTGGCGGCTACAGTAATTGGTAAAAGGCCGTGGTCGTACAAGCGCTCTTCAACAAACATTGCGCCTTGGTCGTTAATAATGACCGGATAGTCCCATTTCCCTAGGGTAACCATTAGATTGCCAGCTTGTTCCCGTAATGAAATCAGCCCGTAACCGGGATTGTGATAATCGCCTAGATATTCAGTCCTGGCCTTGACGGCTTTAGCTGAATTGCCTTTGAGTTTGCCTAGCTGCTCTTCTTTTTGGCGGTTTTTTTGCTGCATGACGTTGAAGACCTTTTCTACCCAGTCAGTGTCATCAGTGCCAAGTGCATCATCAATAGTCTGGTAGGCCAGCGCAAAAATGGCATCAGTCGAATCCATATTGGTGGTAACTACAAAGGCGAGGTCGAGGTCAGGTACAAAACCTAAAAAGGAGCAGTAGCCAATGTAGGAACCACTGTGGTAGAAGTACTTGTGGCCGCGGTAATCTTCCATCATCATGCCCAAACCATAAGCGGCAAAATTAGCACCGCCATAAGATCGGCTGGGTTGCATGATAGATTGCGGCAAGTAACGCTGGCCGGTTATTTTGTGGTTGGTGGTTTGCTGAGTTTTTAATTGAAATTCCGCCCATGAAAGCAAGTCTGCAATCGTCGCTAACATACTGCTGGCTCCGCCAACTTTGCCAGGTGCAATAAAGGGAACTTCCTGGTTTACATTATTGTCGTTAATATAAGGCTTAACAATGCGTTTGCGGGGAGCTTCCTGGTGGTTGATAAAAGTATTACTCAGCTCTAGCGGCTTAAGCAAGTGGTCGCGCTCATAACTGCCATAGTCTTGTCCAAGTGCTTGTTCCATTGCATAAGTTGCGGCAGCAAAAATCAGGTTACTATATTGCATCTTGTAGCGCAATTCATGGGTCGGCTCTAAGTAACCAACTCGTTCAGCCTTTTCTCGCAAAGACAAGTCTTGGCCATTCATATTCGTAAAACGCATTAAATCATGTGCTGGTAACCCGCTTTGGTGGCTAAGGGCGTCGCGCCAGGTTAGATGGTCCTGGGCATACTGATCGATTAGTTTAAAGTCTGGCCAAGCTTTCTTTAGAGAATCATCCAGATTGATTTTACCTTCCTCTGCAAGTTGGCAGACCGCCGTTGCGAAAAAAGTCTTTGAAATTGATGCCAAGGGATACAAACTATCTTTGGCAGCGTCACCATACACATTGCTGTAACTATTGCCGTCTTGATAGACCCCGAAACCTAGACTTGGTAGGTTGAAGCGGGAGAGCACGGTTTGGGCTAATTGGTCGATTCTTTCCTGATTCATGGTTACTCCTTTTTAGAAAAATATCTGCAATTTGTTTATATTTTACACTTTTTTTCACTAAATTAGCAATTAATTCAAAATTTATGATGAAATAATTTAAGATACATGATATATTTGTAATTACATTATAAAATAGATTGAAAAGGATGAAGAAGATGAAAAAAGATAAATTGCTTACCTCATTGGGAATTTTGGGCATATCGGCGGTAGCCTTAGCGGCTTGTGGAAAAGGTTCAACCAATAATGATGAAACTAAGTCGGTAGCCAAGTTTCCAATGGCGACACCGCAAAAAGAAGTTAAACAGGGCGGAACGGTTAAGATTGCTGTTGAAACGGATACGCCATTTGCGGGAGTCTTTTCACCAGAATTATCTTCTGAAGACATGGATTCGCAAGTAGGAGCTCCGGGACAGGAAGCACTGTTTGACAGTGACGATCAGTATAAGATCAACAATAAGGGTCCGGCAACGTTTAAGTTGGATTCCAAAAGTAAAACGATAACCGTTGAAATTAAAAAGGGAGTTAAGTGGTCTGATGGTAAGCAAGTGGTGGCCAAGGACTATGAATTTGCCTATGAAATTTTGGCTAACAAGGATACGATGTGTCCTAGATATAGCAGCCAATTTGAGATTTTGAAGGGTTTGAAAGAGTACCATGAAGGTAAGGCTAAAACAATTTCAGGGATCGAACTGCCGGATGGTGAAAATGGCCGCAAGGTAGTGTTACACTTCAGCAAGTTAAATCCAAGCATGTCCAGCGCTGGTAACCGTTTCATGTGGGCTTCGGCTGAACCCTACCACTACTTAAAGGATGTTCCGCTGACGAAGCTTAAGTCTTCAGACAAGGTTAGAAAAGAGCCGCTGTTCTTTGGTGCTTTTAAGGTGGAGAAGGTGGTGCGCGGTCAATCCGTTACTTGGGTACCAAATACCTATTACTGGCGCGGCAAACCTAAGCTCGACAAAATTGTGATTTCGGTTGTTTCACCTAACTCCGCTTCACAAGCCATTAAGAGTCACAAATTCGACGTGGCTCGTGTGATTAATACCCAGTGGGAGCAGGTTAAGGGAACCAAGAGCGTTAACTTTATTGCGCAGATTCCGCTTAGTTACCACTATTTAGCCTTTAAAGTTGGTAAGTGGGACAAGGCTCAGAGCAAAAACGTTGAAAATCCTAATGCCAAGATGAATAATCAGAAACTGCGGCAGGCAATCGGTTATGCTATGAATGTTAACGAAGTTGACAAGCGTTACACCAGTTCATTGAGCTTCAGAGTACCAACCTTAGTTCCTTCACAGTTTGGTGACTTCTTTGATAAGAACGCCAAAGGCTATACTTACAACTTGAAGAAGGCTAATGAACTTTTGGACAAGGCAGGCTATAAGAAGAAGGGTAAGTGGCGCGTGCAGCCTAATGGCAAACCGTTGACCATTAACTTGGCCGCAATGAGTGGAGATTCAACGCAGGAACCGATTATCCAAAATTACCTGCAGCAGTGGCATAAAGTTGGGCTAAACGTCAAGTTAGCCACTGGGCGCTTAATCGAACACAATTCTTTCTATGACAAGGTGCAAAACGATGATAAGGGGATTGACATGTTTATTGCTGGTTGGTCAATGCCGTCTGAACCGTCACCGCACACCTACTACAGTGAGAGTGCTCCCTTTAATATGGCGCGTTTTGTAACGACTAAAAATAATAAGTTATTAGATGAAATGAACTCGCAAAAGGCCTTCGATCATAAGTACCGCGTAGAAAAATTCCATGAATGGCAAGAATACATGAATGAGCAAGCGTATGTGATTCCTTTGGATAATTCATACCAAATTACAGCGGTGAATAAGAAGTTAACCGGTCTGTCCATGAAACCATCCGAAAATAATAATCAGCAACCGCTTTGGTACAAAGTAGGCTATGCCAAATAACGTAAAAAATTAATTAGTAAGGAAACGAATACTTAGATGAGCACAGGAAGCAAAATAATTACTTTAGACAATGGTTACCACCTTTGGACCAGTACCCAAGGTGAGGGTGACATCCACCTTTTAGCCTTGCACGGTGGCCCTGGCGGCAACCACGAATATTGGGAGGATGCGGCAGATCAGCTGCAAAAGCAAGGGTTAAAGGTCCAGGTAACCATGTACGATCAGTTAGGTTCCCTTTATTCAGACCAACCTGACTATGCGAATCCTGAGATTGCTGAGAAGTACTTGACTTACGAGTACTTCTTGGATGAAGTTGATGAGGTGCGGGCTAAATTGGGGCTCGATCACTTTTACTTGATTGGTCAAAGTTGGGGTGGTGTATTGGCCCAAGAATATGCGGTTAAATATGGCCAGCATCTTAAGGGAACAATTGTCTCATCGATGGTTGATGAAATTGATGATTATATTGACTCGATTAACCGGCGCCGCCAGGAGATTTTTCCCCAGACCGAAATTGACTTCATGCATGAGTGTGAAGTTAATGATGACTATGAAAATAAACGCTACCAGGAAGATATTCAGATTCTGAATATTAATTTTATGGACCGTCGTCAGCCCTGCAAGCTATACCATCTGAAGCGTATTGGTGGTCTGCCAGTCTATCATACTTTTCAAGGTGATAATGAATTTGTCGTGACCGGCAAGCTGAAAGAGTGGCATTTCAGGGAACATTTAAAGGAAATTACGATGCCAACGCTGTTAACCTTCGGCGAAGAGGATACGATGCCGATAGAAACGGCCAGAATCATGCAGAAAGAAATCCCGCATGCTCGTCTGGTCACCACACCTAATGCGGGACACCACCACATGGTCGACAATCCTGATGTGTATTATAAACACCTGGCAGATTTCATTCGAGAAGTAGAAGCTGGAACTTTTAAAGGCGAGTAGCTCAGCAGGAGCAAGTCTAGCAGTTTTCAGTAGGAGGGCAAAATGAATTTTAAAATTGCCACAGCCACCAGTGCCGATCTGGAGAAGATTAATGATCAGCTTGACGAATTTAACGAAGCCGCTGTGCCAATTCTCCAGGAAGAAGCTAATAAGCGCTTCGCATATATAATTAAGCATACTCGTCGATGTACTTCATTGGCTACATTGACGCTTTATGGGTGGACCAAGAATATCGGCATCAAGGTTTGGGGAGCCAGTTGATGAATAAAGTTGAAGCTGATTTACAGCGTTATGGCTGTCCGCAGTGTCACCTTGAGACCTTTGACTATCAGGCCCCTGGCTTTTATCAGAAAAGAGGATATCGAGTCTTTGCTACCCTGAAGCATTCAAAGGCCAACGTTGAGGAATTCTTCCTGGTCAAGGATCTGGATTAATAAGTGAAGAAGTTAGTAAAAGCAAAACTCCCAAAATGATAATAATTTTGGGGGTTTTTGGTATGCACAACAAGTGAAGCTAGCCCTTACTTAATAAAGCCAACTTTGGTTAACGGCAATTTAAGCTGTTTCCGTTCAAATGAAAAGGGCTGCGTAAATGACATCTGATAGGCAGTTAAATGCAGCAACTGGCCGGGCAGCGCTGCTGGATTATATAAGGGGTCACCAATGATTGGACAGCCAAGGGCGGCCAAGTGAACGCGGATTTGGTGGGTGCGTCCCGTTTTTAGACTAAGTTTAACTAGGGCCGTTTGGTTTGCTCTGCGTTCCAAAACTTGATAATTCGTAAGCGAATTGAGCCCGCTTGGGACTACCATCCGTTTGCGCTGATCGTCGGGATCTTTGCCAATGGGTAAGTCGATGATGCCAGAATCTTTTAACACCTTGCTAGCAGTGACCAATGCCAAGTACTCGCGATGAAAGGTCTTGGTCGTCAGCTGCCGGTTTAAGCTGGGGACGACTGCCGGGTTTTTGGCAACTAACAATAACCCACTAGTTAGCATATCCAGACGGTGAACGATAAAGGGTGTTGTCCCTAAATAGGTGGCACAATCATTCAATGCAGTGTTAGTTTCAGCCAAGTTGGGGTGCGTTTTTTGGCCGGCCGGCTTGTTAATCACTAGGAGATTGTCATCTTCATAGATAATATCAGGAATCTGGGTGCTGGCTGGGTAGGGTTGCTGGTTGGGTTCAACGTGGTTAAGTAGCAGTTCGACTTGGTCGTTAGGATAGACTAGGTCACTAAAGTGACGGTAATGGCCGTTGACTAACACGTTTTGCTTAATTCTTAGGTAGTGGCGCCACTTGCGCGGCACTAGCAATACCCGCAGGAGGTCACCGACAGTGACCGGTTGACGGTTTGGGGGATAGTTAAGGGTAAAATAATAGCTCATAAATATTTATTAAGTCTTTTGGTAAAATCTGGGTAATTTTCACTAATATGGTACAATTCTAGGTGTTTCTAAAAGGAGCAGATCTAATGCAAAATAATGAACCAAATAAAAACGGGTTACGCAGCCTTTGGCGGCGCTTTGATAACCGTTTTTTCATCGGGCGCTGGATTATTTTAATCTTGCTCAGCACAACACTTTTGGTTTGTACTTATTATACCGTTAAAGTAAAGACTTCCAACATTTCCAACTTGAAAGCATCGCTTTCAAGAACAACGGGCATTTACGACTATAAGGCCCAAAAAGCGGGATCGCTGTACTCGCAAAAAGGAACTTTTGTCGAATATAATAAAATTTCGCCTAATGTCAAAAATGCGGTTATTTCAACTGAAGACCGGACATTTTGGAAAAATCCGGGTTTTAGTGTCAAAGGTATGGGGCGCGCAGCTTTAGGGTTGATGCTTCATCGCGGTCAGATTGCTGGTGGTGGCTCGACCATTACCCAGCAGCTTGCCAAAAACGCCCTGCTAACCCAGCAACAAACTTTTTCACGGAAAATCGAAGAGCTTTTTTTTGCGGTTGAAATTAATCATGTTTATTCAAAAAAAGACATTTTGACCATGTACCTTAACAAGGCCTATTTTGGCAATGGGGTGTGGGGGGTTCAAGATGCCAGCCATAAGTACTTTGGCAAAAATGCCTCCGAGTTAACTGTCGGTGAAGGGGCTACTTTGGCCGCTATTTTGCGTAATCCCAGCAAGTATAACCCAATTGACCATCTGAACTATTCACTGTCTCGCCGCAATCTGGTTTTGGACTTGATGGTGGCCAACCAAAAACTTGCGCCGCAACAGGCGAAAGTGGTTAAAACGCAAGGGCTCGATATTCGTGATACTTACCATAATAAGGATGGTTACCGCTACCCATACTTTTTTGACGCGGTCGTTGATGAGGCAATTAAGCGCTATGGACTTAAAGAAGAAGACGTCATGAACAAGGGGTTGAAAATTTATACGACCTTGAACCAGAATTATCAGAGTCAGCTTCAACAGAAGTTTGAGCAGGACTGGTTATTCCCGCAGAATGCAGCTGACGGAACCAAGACTCAAGGGGCCAGCGTGGTGATGGATCCGGAAACTGGGGCTGTGCGGGCAGTTGTTGGTGGACGTGGTAAGCACGTCTTTCGGGGTTATAACCGGGCTACGCAGATGAAGCGGCAGCCCGGCTCGTCAATTAAGCCAATTGTGACCTATGCCCCGGCACTCCAACAGGGCTACCACTATGATTCACAACTGTCTAACAAGCTCCAACGGTTTGGTAAAAATGGCTACGAACCCCATAACGTTGATAACAGCTATTCCGATAAAATTCCGATGTATACAGCTCTGGCCCAGAGTAAAAATGTACCAGCCGTTTGGCTGTTAGACCGCATTGGCATTTCTAAAGGGGTACAGTCTGCCAATAACTTTGGCTTGAAAGTACCAAGCGAGGATCAAAACCTTGCGCTGGCCTTGGGCGGCTTATCGACGGGGGTATCTCCTTTGCAGATGGCGCGGTCATATTCGGCCTTTGCCAACAAGGGCAACTTGCCGAATAGTTCCTACTTTATTACCAAGATTACTGATGCTAGCGGTAACGTGATTGCAGAAAACCATGACCGGGGTCAACACCGAATTATTTCGGAAAGTACGGCTAGGGAAATGACCACGATGCTCTTGGGAGTCTTTACTGGTGGTACCGGTACGGCCGCTCAACCGGCTGGCTTTCAGGTTGCTGGTAAGACCGGCTCAACGGAAGTGCCCAATTCGTATGGCTTTGGTACAAAAGACCAGTGGATTGTCGGGTATACACCAGATGTTGTTGTTGCTACGTGGGTTGGCTTTGACCAGACTAACAAAGATCACTTCATGCATGGTATTTCCGAAACGGAGATTACCCGGCTCTACAAGGCGGAGATGGAGGGGATATTGCCATATACCGCCCAGAATAAGTTTAGTGAACAACCACCACAACAAATTATCAAAAATAACGGTGCTGGGTCTGATTGGACTAAAGGAATTGGTGGTGAGATCAAAAAAGGGATCGGTTCCGCGGGTGAAAAACTGAATGAATGGTATAATAACGTCAAAGGACTTTTAGGTCATTAATTAGGAGGAAGATAATGGTAAATATTTACGACTCAGCTAATCAACTAGCTGCTGATTTGCAAAAAGTCGATGAATTCAAGGCTTTGGAACAAGCGGTTGAAGGTGTTAAAGGGAACGCAGATAGTTCTGCCTTGTTTGCGGAAATGAACAAGATGCAGACTGAAATCATCGATACACAGTCGCAAGGCAAAGAATTGTCTAAGGAGCAACAGGCCAGCTACCAACAATTGAACGAACGTCTGCAAAAGGACCCGTTAATTATGAAGTTACTGCAGACCGAGCAGGACCTATATAAGACACTCGATGAGGTTCAAAAGGCAATTACTAAGCCAGTTAATGACCTTTATGAAGGTCTTAGAGACTAAACACCATGAAATTCATCCATTTTGCGGATGCGCATTTAGATAGTCCATTTTTGGGGCTATCTTTTTTGCCATCTAAGAGCTTTGGGCAGATTCATCAAGCACCTAACCAATCACTGACTAGCATAGTCGACCTGGCTTTGCAGGAAAAGGTAGACTTGGTATTGATTGCGGGCGATACTTTTGACAGTCCGCGCCCCAATCCAAGTAGCCAACTGTTTTTTGCTGGTGAAATTGAGCGTTTAACTGCGGCTCACATTCAGGTGGTGATGATTTTTGGTAATCACGACCACATGCGAGCAGCTGACTTGCTAGTGCCGGATAGTCCCTTTTTCAAGTTATTGGGTGATGGTGAGCAGATAGAGGGAATTAAGGGCCAGACCGCAAGCGGCTTTACTTACGAGGTCAACGGCTTTTCTTACTTGCAAAACCACATCACCGCCAACAAGGTGATGCAATTGCCAGCTAAGAGTGGCCACTATACTTTCGGCCTGATGCATGCGCAAGAGCAATCTGGACAAAGCGGCCAAAATGTCTATGCACCTTTTACTTTGAGTGAGCTGAAAAATCTCAATTACGATTATTTTGCGCTGGGTCATATTCACCTGCGTCAAATGCTATCGACTAGTCCATTGATTGTTTATCCGGGTAATATTCAGGGGCGCCATGTTAATGAGTTGGGACCAAAAGGCTGCATTTTAGGTGAGATCAACGAACAAACAGGCCAAACGGAAATTAATTTTGTGCAAACAGGACCAATTGTCTGGCAAAGGGTTAAAGTTGAACTGGCGGGTCCAATTGCTCAAACTGCACTGCAAAGTCGGCTGTTGGCCACTTTGCAGGCTGATGTAACCACTTACTACAGTTTGCAGCTGGTTGGTGCTGAGTATTTGAATGACCAAGAACGAGAATTGGTTGAAGATAGTGATTTTTGGCAGTTGCTTTCTAGCAAACTTGACCATGGCTCACAGTTAGTTGATGTTCGCTTTGCGCCAAGCAGCCACCTTGAGATCGCTGCTAGTGATCGGGTATTCTTTGAAGAAGCGGAAAATGAGATCTTTACACCAGAGTACTTTGCCCAACTATGTCGGGACTGGTCTAAAAAAGATGATTTTGCCGCCCAATTAGCAGTAGCTCCTGATTTTTTAAAGAATGTGAGGGCTTTGGCTGAGGTCAAGTTAAACAGCCGCTTAAAGGGGATTAGCGATGAAATTAACTAAGATAAAAATTATTAATTTTGGTCAGTTTAGTAATTTTACCTTTGATCTAACTGCGGGTGATTTGACCGTCTTTTTTGGTGCTAATGAAGCTGGTAAAAGTACGATAGTAGCCTTTGTCAAGCAGGTAATGTTTGGCTTCCACTTGGCTAAGCATAGTTCTGACTTTTTTGAGGATTATCAGCCGCTGGCCCGGGTCAGTACGATGGGCGGTTCTTTGTTTTTTGCAAGTGAGACCGGTGATAATTTTGAGCTTGAGCGTCTATATGCTAGTGGTAAGGGTTCCAAGCTAGGAACACTGACCGTTAAGCGGAACGGGCAGGTAGTGCCTGAGGCGGTCTTTTTTGACCAGATTAAAAATATTGATGGTGACTTTTATGCTGACAGTTTCATTTTCAACCAGGATATGCTAGCTAAGGTCTTCAAGCTGCAGCAGACTGACTTACTCGAACGAATTTACTACCTTGGTGCGTCCAACAGTGATCAGTTAATTGATTTGCGCGCTGACTTTGTCAAAAAAGCCAGCGCTCTATTCAAGAAAAGTGGTACTAATCCGCCACTTAATCGCTTGGTAAAGCAACTAAAAGCAGAGGAGGAGGAAGTGAATGAGTCCGCGGGTGAATTTACTGACTACCAAGAACTTGCGGCGAAACTGCAGGAGCAAAAAAAGCTACTGGCCAAATTAGAAAGCGAACTGGCAGACTTACAGAAAAAGTATAAACGGATTGACTACTTAAAAAAATTGTTGCCGACTTACCGCAAACTAACTGACTTGAAGGGCCAAGTTGAGCAAGTAAACTTTGATCCAGACCACTTTCAGACGACGCAAACTGTTGCCTTGCAAGTTGAAAGCCTGCGCGAAGATAAACGGCAGCTGCAGACAAAATTTGACCGGTTCGGCCAAGAGCGAGCAGGCGACACCCAGGCAGAAAACTTACTGCATAAAAAACCGGAACTACTGCAATGGCAGGCAGAATACCGTACCTGCCGCGAACAGGAGCAGCAAATTGAACAGGAAAAGCAGCAATTGCTGACACTTGAACCAGCTTTGGCCAAGATTATCCACCTGGACCAGGCAGCGATTATCGATCTGCAACGGGAATACCAGGAACTGCCTCAAAAAGCAGCAACCCCAGTACCGCAGTCAAACATTTCCCAAATCATGCTACTTGCTGGGGGCGCATTGGTGGTGGTTGGACTAGTGCTGCTGGCAGCTGTGTCGAAAGTTGGTGGGGCAATAGTTCTAGCTACTGGAATTGCTAGTTTAGCTTATGGACTAGCTAGGCAAAAACAGGACCAAGAGAGCATAAACGACCAACAGGCAAAACAAAAAAAGGTGGCCGCTAGGCGGGCTACCTTTACCGCCAAGTATGGCCTTGAAGGAGATTTTGACCTGCACAACTTAGTGAACCAATGGCGACAGTATCAGCTGCAGGAGCAAAAGCAGCAGCATAATCGGCAACGTGAAAAAGACCTGTTGGACCAACTAAATAAGGTAGCAATTGCAACAGGCCATGTTTTGAATCAGCCGGTTACCAATGACTTCGCTGCTGTCTTGACTGCATTTGAGCAGCTGGAGCAGCAGCAAGTTAAGGACCGGCGCCAGCTTGAACAGCAGGCTAGCCTGCACAGTAACCTGCAACAAACTACTGCCAAATTGCACGATGCAGGACTTAAACTAAAGGCTGCCTTGGCACAAGCGCAGGTCGAGTCAATGGCTGATTACCAAAAATTGCAGTCCAAGCAGCAAGACCAGGCGGCCCTGTCAACCAAAATTGCAATAATGTCCGCTACCCTTAACGACGACTTGCCGCAATTAACGCAATTGCAGCAGCATCCTGAGCAAGCGACCAATCAACTAGTTGACCTGTCTAAGTCAATAGCGGATCATCAAACCAAGGTGCGGTCTCAGCAGGATAAAATTGCTGAAATAAAGGTAAAAATGAATAATTTGGCCAACTCGACCGCCGTTTTTGCCGCTCAACAAACTTTGGCCAATACCAAGACTAAGTTCCAAAACCTGTCAGCTGACTATCTAGCTAACTTAGTTGCTGCCAGGTGGATTGAGCGGGCACTTGACTTGGCCTCTAACGAGCGTTTTCCTAAGATGTTGGCAGCGGCCAAAGAATATTTGCGGCTGCTGACTAATAATCGGTATAATAGTATTGAAATTGCACAAAAAATAACGGTTACACGAGCAGACGGAAAGAAAATCAAGGTGCAGTACCTGTCGCGGGGAACGTCAGAACAACTTTATTTTGCCTTGAAGTTAGCCTTTGTTCAACAAATCAAAGATCAAATCAACCTGCCAGTTCTGATTGATGACTCTTTTGTTGACTTTGATGACCAGAGAACGGATCAGATTAAACAGTTGCTTGAACAGGTGGCTGCAAGTAACCAAGTGCTGATTTTTACGGCACAAGCTAGTTTGGTAGATAAGTTGCAGTTGCAGCCACTAACTTTTATGAAAGGAACCGAAAATGTATAAGCGCTTGCTGGACTATAACGATGGTGAGGAATTAGAGGCGGTCGTTTTAATCAAAAACTCCCAATTGCGGCATACCAAGAAGGGCAAACTATACCTGGCTATGACCTTTGGTGACGCTTCCGGTGAAATTCACGGTAATTTTTGGGATGCCAACAATCAGGACGCTGCCACGTTTAGTGCCGGGACAATCGTTGAATTGGATGGCCAGCGGGAAGAGTACCAGGGGCAACCACAGATTAAGATTTATGGCTTGCGGGTTGTCGGACCAGAAGAAGGGTATGACCTCAAGCAATTTATTAAGTCCGCTCCTGAAAAGATTTCCGACTTAAAGGAAGAGATTAACCAGTACGTGTTTGAGATTTTGAATCCAACTTGGAATCGGCTGGTCCGCTTTTTACTGAAAAAATGGGATCAGCGCTTCTTCGATTATCCCGCGGGTAAGAGTAACCACCATGCGGTGCGAGGCGGTTTAGTTTACCATACCGTTTCCATGCTAAGGGATGCTAAGGGGTTAGCTAATAACTATCCGCAAGTTGATCGTTCTTTACTCTATGCGGGGTGTATACTGCATGACATGGGTAAAGTACTGGAATTAACTGGTCCAGCCGCCACGCAATACACCACGGAGGGTAACTTAATCGGACATCTTGTTTTAATTGATGAACAAATCATGTTAGCCGCGCAGGAACTTAAAATTGACGCTGAATCTGAAGATTTGCTGCTACTCAGACACATGGTCCTGGCCCACCACGGCAAGTTTGAGTACGGCTCGCCGAAACTTCCGGCTCTGCTTGAAGCGGAATTACTCCACCGCATTGACGATCTGGATGCATCAATTTATGCCATTACTAACGCATTGCAGCATACCAGGCCGGGTGACTTTACTGATAATATCATGAGCCAGGGCGGTCGGAAGTTCTACCGGCCGAAAGTCGATGAAGCGCTCAGTAGTTCACGCAAATTAGAATAAACTAAAAAAGAAGTTCCATTGGAACTTCTTTTTTAGTTGATATCTATGAATTACTTCTTAGAAGCAGATGTATCAACATATGATGATAAGACATCCTTAAGATCCTTATCCTTGATTTGCGGATCGGCCTTCTTCAAAACCTTAGCAATTACGCTGCGTAAGGTTTCTTGGTTTTGTGACATTGACCGGTAAATTTGGTTGTCAATTTCCTTCTTATGCGAAGCAAATGATCCCTTACCTGGGTGCTTAATCATTCTAATAACGTGGTAACCAGATTGGGACTTAACTGGTTCCTTGGTGGTTTGCCCCGTCTTCAGCTTAAAAGCCGACTTCTTAAATGCAGAATCTAAACTTGAATCAGTTGAGTCAAACGCTGGCAGTTTACCGGCATCAGACTTGGTTCCAGTGTCTAGCGAATATTTCTTAACCAATTCCTTGAAGCTCTTGCCGTCATTCAGTTGCTTAATGATGTCTTCGGCCTGGGATTTCTTTGAAACAAGAATATGCTGAACGGTAACTTTAGGTTGGTATGATTTCCAAGCGTCCTCTTCTTGTTTCTTAGAAACTGACTTAATGTCCTTTAAGGCTGCTTCTGTAAGCAAGTTGGTTCTTAAGCTCTTCTTAAAGCTAGACGTAGTCATTCCATTTTGTTGCAATACAGCGTTGAATTGACCAGCATACTGCTTTTTGTAGTTTTTGAACTGCTTGTCTACTTCATCCTTAGAAACTTTACTGCCGTATTGTTCCTCTAAAGACCGGTTGATGATCATATTTGCTAGCGTGGTCTTACCTGCTTGCGATTCCTTCATCTCATCGTAATAGTCTTGCTGGGTAATCTTACCGCCCTTGTATGAAGCAACCGTCTTGCCGTTATTAGAACAAGCAGCAGTTGATAAAGCAAGACCTGCAACTACGACAGCTGCAGCTGCCTTCTTAAAATATTTATTCATAAAATAAATTCTCCACATCCTTATTAAAATAAGTCACTATTAATTAAGTCACTATTACCTAATATAACATAAACTGACGCATTCAGTTTTTTAAATTTCCATTTTTTAGCAAAACGCAAACTTTCCTAAGATTAACTGTTAATCTATCTCCTTTTGCGGCGCGCGGGCGTGTTGGTCAATAAGTTCGGCTTGGTGCTGCATTTTATTAACCAAGCGGGCAGTACTGGTCTGATAGCAGTCAAGTTCATTTTCCAGTTCAAACATAGTTTTTTGCACTTTAGGTAATGCCTGGTCAAACTCTTGCTCCGCTGCTTGCAACTTGTGTACGGCTGCAGTTAAGTCACCTGCATCAGTCTTGGCAGCTTCAAACTGAGCTTGGATCGGTTGGCCCAGCCGGTGACCGTTTTTATCTTTGACCAAAGCTAGAATAATCCCAGTAACCGCACCGACGGCTAGTCCTAAACTAAATTCTTTCATAAATTTTCCTTCCTTAAAATTGTTCCTTGATTTTGGTGGCAATTTTTTCGTAATCGGCTGAGGTATACTTTTCCGCATTGTTACGGGTTGCTAGTTTTAAGCCGTCACCCTCAAAGCGAGGAATAAAATGAACATGCGAGTGCATAACCACTTGATTGGCACTAGCTCCGTTGTTAGTGGTGATGTTCATACCGGTGATGTTAGTATCAAACTCCTTGATTGCGTTGGCGATGGCTGGAAGGTATTGTAAGTACCTTCGTGCATCCTCAGGAGTATAATCCAGCACATTAATAATATGTTTTTTGGGTACCATCAGGGTGTGCCCTGGATTGACCTGCGATAAGTCTAGAAAGGCTTTAACGTCATCATTTTCAAAGACGGTGTAGCTTGGCACAGTGCCTTGAATAATTTTACAAAATAAACATTCCTTATCTAACTCAGCCATTTTTAAACCTCTTATTTCAAAATTTAGTTTCTACTAATATCATGCTATCATATTAAATAAGTAAATTCATTAAAAGAAAGACGAGAATTATGGTTCTGAAAATAGAGCACTTAACCGGTGGGTACACGGGTGTGCCAGTCATTAAAGATATCAATTTGGAAATTAAAGCAGGCGAAGCATTGGGACTAATTGGTCTTAATGGTGCCGGTAAATCGACTACAATCAAGCATCTTCTGGGTCTTTTGCGTCCGCAAAAGGGACAGATTAGGTTGAATGATATCGACTTGAGTCGCCAACCAAGCGACTTTAAACGTCAGGTTGCTTACATTCCTGAGACCCCCGTGCTCTATTCCGAATTAACCCTCAAGGAGCACCTAGAACTAACTATGATGAGTTACCACTTGAATGAAAAAAATGCCTGGCTCAAAGCTCAAGAGCTATTGCAGCTATTCAGGTTGGATGACAAGTTGGAATGGTTACCGATTCATTTTTCAAAAGGGATGAAGCAAAAAGTGATGATTGTCAGTGCCTTTCTAGCCGATACCAGTCTACTAGTGATTGATGAACCTTTCACGGGACTTGATCCGCTAGCAGTCAGCAACTTGATTACATTAATTAATGAAGCGACTGCTGCAGGCAAGATGATGCTCATGTCGACCCACATCTTGACTGGGGCCGAACAGACCATCTCCCATTACGCTGTGCTCAACAATGGCACCATCGAAATGGTTGGTAGCCTTAACGCAATTCGCGCACATTATGGCCTAACGGAAGCGGACCCGATCGACCGCATTTACCAGGTTCTCAATCAGGAGCAGCAAAATGCGTGAGCTGGCTCAAGCAAGGTTGCGCAAGAACGTGCAGCAATCGCTCAAGTACCTAATGCTGGTCTTTAACGACTTTTTTATTTTAGCCTTAATGTTTTTGTTTGGTGGGCTAATGTTTTGGTATGCTCAAGCAATAAAGCAGATGCCGACTGCTTTGTGGTTTTATCGGCCGCTAGTTGGCCTCCTGCTTGGCACACCGCTGCTAGTCGGGAAGTTGGTAACACTCTTAAAACCGGCCGACTTGCAGTTTTTATTACCCCAAGATGATGGCTTGCGGCTATATTTAAAACCGCTTTTTAGCTATAGTTTAATCGTGCCCACCATCATTTTGTTACTGCTAGCGGGTATCTTATTTCCTTTTGCGGCGCTTAAGGCACAACTGCCAACCTTGAACTATCTTTTTGCTATTGTGCTGGTTCTACTTGCTAAAATATTGCAGTTGAAGGTGCAGGAACATAACCTTTTTGCAGGACGAAAACTTGCGCTTGCGCCGGTCACCTTGAGTTTGCTTTTGCTTTTGGCAGTGGCAATGGTCAAGCCTAATAGTATCTATGGGCTGGCCGTGCTAGTTGTACTCTGCATCATTTTGCTCACTTTAAGACCGCAAGCAAGTCCGTTAGTTGACTGGCCGTATGCGGTTGACCAGGAAGAAAATCGCAAAAATCGAGTTTACACCGCCTTTTCGATGTTTACGGACGTGAAAGAAAAACAAATTAGTATTAGTCGCCGGCCTTATCTAGACTTTCTGCTACCCCGGCATTTGGACCGTGAAACTCCCAACCGCTTCTTATACCGGCGGGCCCTCTTGCGTAATCCCGAATACTTGAATTTGTTAGTTCGCATGACCGCCTTTGCGGTGCTAGTTTCCTGGTTAGTGCAAAATACTTGGTGGGCCCTTGGCTTAACCTGTCTAGTTGTCTTTTTGACAGTCTATCAACTATTACCGCTCGTTTGTGAATTTGATGATAATATCATGTATCGGGTCTATCCCATCGAGCGGACCCAACGGGGCCGAGACTTAATAACTGTTTTGGCGCTTGCCTTACTGCTGCAGTGGCTAATTATCGGCCTCTTTTGGCTGGTTCTGTTACCGATAAACTTGCAGTTGTGGGAAGCAATTGGTAGTTTGGTCATTTGGACTAATGTCCTTTTAAACCTTTACTTGCCATATGAAATAAAGAAGGGGAAGATTAATTAATGAGATTACGAAAAAAGCCCTGGGCCGTTGACCTGGTCCAGGCTCATCCAGAAAGTGTGCTTGACCGACCAGACCCGTCCAAGCAGATTGACTGGTCGCAGCGCTTCAGTGATTTTAGTCGGCCGCTGGCCATTGAAATTGGCTCGGGTAAGGGGAGATTCATTGCCAGCTTGGCTGAACAACACCCAGAAATGAATTTTGTGGCCGTTGAATTACAAATAACGGCTGCGGGCATGATTTTACGTAGCAAGTTAGAAAAAAACTTGACTAACCTGCAGATTTTGTGTGCGGATGCTGTCAATCTCGATGCCTTCTTTCCGCCTCACCAGGCCGAAGTGCTTTATCTGAATTTCAGTGATCCCTGGCCCAAGACACGGCATGAGAAGCGGCGCTTGACCTATCAGACTTTTTTAGAGAAGTATCAGACCATTTTAACGAGCGGGGGTGTGGTTGAATTTAAGACAGATAACGCGGGCCTATTTGCCTATTCACTACAAAGCATGAATAACTATGGCATGTATTTTGACTTTGTCTCTGTCGACCTGCATCATGAGGCTGCAAAAGTGCTGGCTGCCAACGTAGAAACGGAGTATGAGCACAAGTTTGCGGTCCAGGGTAATCCGATTTATGCACTTCACGCCAGATTTAGGGTAAAATAAAAGGATAAACTACCAAAACTAATAGCGAGGTTTTATTATGGAACAAATTAAACAATTAGATGAGGCAAAATTAACTGAACTTACTGGCAAGGGCCGAGTTGTCCTGGAATTTTCTGCCGATTGGTGTCCAGATTGCCGATTTTTGGAACAATTTATGCCTGCAATTGAGCAAGATTTTGCCGATAGCAAGTTTGTGCAAGTCGACCTCGACGGAGCAGTTGAGGTCGCAAAGAACCATGATATTTTGGGCATTCCTTCATTTGTGGTCTATCAAGATGGTCAAGAAGTTGGGCGACTAGTTAATAAGGAACGCAAAACTAAGGACCAAGTTGAAGACTTTTTACGGTCGATTGACTAAGTGAAAGAGGATTTTAGATGATTACTAGTATCAATAAGCGTAGCTATCCTAACACCTTGATTGTTATTTTAGGGCAAGACCAGGGGCTGAGTAAGTATGAGGAACAGGGCGAGGTAACCCGGATTGCTGATGAAACAGGTAAGACGATTGGTTATAATTTTTTCAATGTTGACCAGGTGATTGATTATGACAAGTTACCGGATGGTCAAGTTAAATTGACTGACGACCAATTGCTTGCCCTAAATCAAAAATTAACTTCTGCTGGTTTTGCTGATCAACTTGCTTATGGCCAGCCAACGCTAGTTTATGGTTACGTCAAGACCTGTGAAAAACATCCGGATTCAGACCACCTACACGTTACAACTGTTGATGTCGGTGGTGAGGAATACCAGATTGTTTGTGGAGCCCCTAACATTGACCAAGGCCAAAAAGTGGTGGTTGCTCTGCCAGGAACCTTGATGCCTAATGGCCAACAAATTTGGCCAGGAAAACTACGCCAGGTTGATTCCTATGGCATGATTTGCTCGGCTCGCGAATTAGGGCTCAAGCATGCTCCACAAAAGCGGGGCATCTTGGTTGTACCCGATGACTTTACCGTGGGTGCAGCATTTGATCCAGTGAAGTGCGATGAGCTGTTAGCAAGTGGTGTGCTTGCCTAAAAAAAGAACTTCCCGTTGAGGAAGTTCTTTTTTGACAAAGTTATTTGATTTGGCGTGGTGCTGCTGCCCTTTTCACCTAAAAATGGTAGAATGGTAAGCGATTGAATTATATTGGGGGAGCTAAGGGAATGTTAGATAAGAACAAGCAGATTTGGCTAATTGGAATTAAGGGGACCGGAATGGCTGCACTGGCTATGTTGCTCAATGATCTGGGTTATGAGGTTGCCGGTAGTGACATTGAAAAATATACCTTTACCCAGGAACCACTTGCAAAAGCAAGCATTAGGGTCTTGCCCTTTGCTGCAGCTAACATTAAGCATGGCGGTCAGGTGATCGTCAAGGGCAATGCCTTCAAGGCTGATAACATCGAGGTACGCGCCTGCGAGGAGCAGGGGATTTCATGGCAGAGCTATCCCGATACGGTTGAAGAAATTGTCAAAATGCATACGAGTATTGGCGTTTCAGGTACTCACGGGAAGACTTCGACAACTGGCTTATTAGCCCAGGTAATGACTGAGGCAGCTCCGACCTCCTATCTGATTGGTGACGGCCAAGGTAAAGGAATCAAGGATTCGCGCTTCTTTGTTTACGAAGCTGATGAATACCGGCGTCACTTCCTCGCCTACCACCCAGATTACCAAATTATGACTAACATTGATTTTGACCATCCCGACTACTTTAAGGACCAGGATGATTACACTTCAGCCTTTCAGACTGCTGCTGATCAGACACAAAAGGGCTTGTTTGTCTGGGGTGGTAATGACCGCTTACGTCAATTACAGACCAAGGTTGCCAAGTATAGTTACGGTTTTAATGATAGCGATGACTTTCAAGCTGTTAACGTGAAGAAAATGACGACTGGTTCAACTTTTAATGTGGTGGCCCACGGGACAGATTTAGGGGAGTTTACTATTCATCTCTTCGGTGACCATAGCATCCTGAATGCGACGGCTGTAATTGCAGTTGCTTATACCGAAAAAATCCCCTTAGCCGAGATCAAAAAGGGACTACTTGATTATCAGGGAGCAAAGCGCCGATTTGCTGAAAAAGACTTTGGCGACGTTAAGATAATTGATGATTATGCTCACCACCCAACCGAAATGCGGGCTACCATTCAGGCAGCGCGGCAAAAGTTTCCGCACCAGCACCTGGTTGTCGTTTTTCAGCCGCATACCTTTTCGCGGACTAAGAAATATGCTGCCGCTTTTGCTGAAATCTTGCGTGGAGTTGATAAGGTTTATATTACGCCAATTTATGCTTCGGCGCGGGAAGCAAGCGGAGATATTTCAAGTGCCGACCTAGTGGCCCAAATTCCTGGTGCTGAAGTTATTGACCTTGATAACATGACTGAGCTAGCAAAAAATAACGACAGTGTGATTGTCTTTATGGGTGCGGGCGATATTCAGAAGTATGAAGATGCCTTGGAAAAGTTACTCTAACTAAGTTCAAGTAGAAAGACTGTTAACCTTAATTAGGTAACGGTCTTTTTGGTTGCCTGCTTATTCCGTTTAAAATTCTAGTTAAGCAGATAGAAGAAGCGAACTCGAGACCACATCCTGCAGCAAGCCGCAAAAACTGTTAAAATGGTAGTTGAGTTAATCAACTGCTTTGATGGATGAGGAGATTTAATGGCTGATCAAAAATTACTTTTAATCGATGGTAATTCCATTGCCTTTCGGGCTTTTTATGCGTTGTACCGCCAACTTGAGAATTTCAAAAATTCCGAAGGCTTGCATACTAATGCTATTTATACTTTTAAAAATATGCTTGACGTGTTGCTCGCTGAGGTTAAACCCAACCATATTTTGGTGGCTTTTGATGCTGGTAAGACAACCTTTAGAACGGCCATGTACGGCGAATATAAGGGCGGCCGCCAGAAGACCCCGCCAGAATTGCTTGAGCAGTTACCGTATATTCAAGAATTACTCCATGATCTCGGTATTTCAACCTATGAACTGGAAAACTATGAGGCTGACGATATTATTGGCACTTTTGCCAGATTAGGTGAAGAAAAAGACTTTAAGGTCACAGTTGTGACCGGCGATAAGGACCTGACCCAGCTTGCCACGAGCAAGACGACAGTTATGGTGACTAAGTCGGGTGTGATGAACTTAGAAAACTATACGCCTGAGCATATGAAAGAAGTTAATGGGGTTACCCCTACCCAGTTTATTGACATGAAAGCACTCATGGGTGATAACTCGGATAACTATCCGGGCGTAACTAAAGTTGGCCCCAAGACGGCCTCACAGCTAATCCAGAAGTATGGGTCGCTTGAAAATCTCTATAACCATATTGATGAAATGAAAGAATCCAAGCTGAAGGAGAACTTGCGCAATGATCGCGATCAGGCTTTTTTGGCCCAAAAGCTGGCCACAATTGAGCGGGCTACACCGGTTACAATTGGTCTTAAGGAGCTTAAGAAGCGCAAGCCAGACTACCAGAAGTTGCGTCGTTTTTATGAAAAGATGAACTTTCAAAAGTTTCTTGGTGAATTGGATCCGGCAGGTGATAATGCAGGCGCAACCCAGGCAAAGACGAAAACAGTGAAAGTTGATTATACCGAATTAACCGAAAATAATCTTGCTGCAATTAAGCCAGCTGAAAAACAGCCAATTAGTTTTTACCTTGGCCTACTGGGTGCTAATTACCACTTGGCCGACTTTGTTGGCTTTGCCATCAAAACGCAAGCTGGAATCTTTGTTAGCCGGGATGTAAATCTGTTAAAGACAACTGGATTAAAGCGGCTATTGGAAGATGATCAGCTTAAAAAGAACGTCTTCGACTTGAAACGGACGATAGTTGGGTTACACCGGCTAGGAATTGAAGCTGGCGGGATTGATTATGACATGCTCCTGGCTTCGTACTTAATTAATAATGAAAATAATTTTGATGACCTGGGTGAAGTTTGCCGGATGTACGGTGAAAATTCGGTCAAAAGCGATTACGCGGTCTATGGTAAGGGCAAGAGTGTCAAAATTCCAGAAGATGACCAGGTCTTGTTCAACCACTTGGCCGGTAAGGTTAAAGCCCTAGCAGAATTAAAACCGACTTTGCTAGATCAACTTAAAGAACACGAGCAAGATGACTTATATGCCAGTATCGAAATTCCCGTTGCGCGAGTATTAGCAACTATGGAAATCAGCGGTATTAAGGTTGAGGCTGCAACTTTAAGCGAGTTACAAAATGAATTTGCGGTGGAGCTTAAAGAGTTAAAGCGTAAAATTTATCAGGAGGCTGGCGAAGAGTTCAACCTCAATTCCCCTAAACAACTGGGACACATCCTGTTTGAAAAAATGGGCCTCTCCCCGATTAAAAAAACTAAGACAGGTTACTCGACTTCAGTTGACGTTTTGCACCAACTGCAGGACCAAAGCCCGATTATTGCCCAAATCTTGACTTACCGGCAAATCGCTAAGATTCAGTCAACTTATGTCAATGGCCTCTTAGACGTCATTCAACCAGATGGACGGGTACATACCCGCTACCTGCAAACTTTGACTGCAACTGGCCGCTTATCGTCAGTTGATCCTAACTTGCAGAACATTCCAACCAGAACTGAAGAGGGTAAGCAAATTAGAAAGGCCTTTGTACCAAGTCAGGCTGATGGCTATATCTTTTCCTGCGACTATTCTCAGATTGAATTGCGGGTTTTGGCCCAGGTTTCAGGGGATGAGCAGATGCAAGAGGCCTTTAGAACCGGCTATGATATTCATGCTCATACGGCCATGAAGATTTTCGGCTTAAAGTCACCGGACGAGGTTACGCCATTGATGCGGCGACGTGCTAAGGCAGTTAACTTTGGGATTGTCTATGGCATTTCGGATTACGGCTTGTCCAAAAATCTTAATATCAGTCGGCCGCAAGCCAAAGAGTTTATTGATAATTATTTCGCCCAATATCCGCAAATCAAGGAATACATGGATAAGGCGGTTCAAGTAGCGCGAGAAAAGGGATATGCCGAAACAATTATGCACCGGCGCCGGTACTTGCCAGATATCCATGCCAAGAACTTTAATGTGCGTTCATTTGCAGAACGAACAGCAATTAATTCGCCAATCCAGGGATCAGCTGCTGATATTATCAAAATTGCGATGATTAACATGCAAAAGAAGTTGGACGACCTGCAGCTGAAGAGCAAAATGGTGGTGCAGGTGCATGATGAATTGATTTTTGATGTACCTAAAGAAGAGCTGGCTACAATTAAGGAAATTGTACCGCAAGTGATGCAGGCAGCGGTGCAGCTCGATGTTCCACTAGTAGCGGATTCAGGTTATGGTCATAATTGGTTCGATGCAAAGTAAGGAGTAATAACTAATGCCAGAAATGCCGGAGGTTGAAACGGTTCGGCGCACCTTGTTGCCGTTAATTAAAGGAAAAACCATCAAAGAAGTTAAGCTGTGGTATCCCAAGATTATTGCCAGTGACCCACTGGAATTTACTAGTCAGCTTGCCGGTAAAAAAATCGTAACGATTGACCGCTATGCCAAGTACTTACTGCTTCGCCTTAGTGGACAGTTAACAATTGTGTCGCACTTGCGCATGGAAGGAAAGTATCGCTTAGTAAGGGCTTCTGATCCGAAGGGGAAGCACGATCATGTTCAGTTTGTTTTTACCGATGGAACAGGCTTACGTTATAATGATGTGCGTAAATTTGGGCGGATGCAGTTGGTGAAGACGGGAACGGAAAAAATCGTAACCGGGATTAGTAAACTAGGTGTGGAACCCAATTCAAGCGGCTTTACCAAAGCTGCCCTGGTCAAGGGCATGGCCGGCAAAAATAAGAGCATTAAAAATGCCTTGCTGGACCAATCCGTCGTGGCGGGGCTAGGCAATATATACGTCGACGAGGTCCTATGGGAAAGCAAAATTCATCCCTTGAGTATGGCCAACCAAATTTCTAAGTACAAGCTTGGTCAACTTCATGACAACATTAACGCGCTGATTGCACTTGCCATTGCGGAACGTGGGACGACCGTCCACACTTATCTTGATGCCAACGGACAGACCGGTGGTTTTCAGAAAATGCTGCGCGTTTATGGCCACCAGGGTGAACCATGTCTGCGCTGTGGTACCCCCCTCGAGAAGATCAAGGTTACGGGACGCGGGACGACCTACTGCCCGCACTGCCAGGTGTTGTACAAATGACGTTGGTCTTGGGCCTAACGGGCGGGATTGCGAGCGGTAAAAGCACTGCTGACCGTTTTTTTAGCCAAAACCAGGTTCCCCTGATTGATAGCGACCAAATTGCACACGATCTTTTAAATGTTGGAGCTGCCGGTTATGCTGTGGTAGTAGAGCAATTTGGCCCAGCAATTGTCAACTCTGACCAAAGTATTAACCGGGCTAAACTAGGACAGCTGGTGTTTGCTAAACCAGCGCAACGGGAAGTTTTGAATAATATTACCCACCCGTTGATTTTTCGGGAAATTCAGACTAAAATTACGCAAAATAGGCAAGCTAAAGTCCCGCTGGTGGTTTTTGATGCTCCGCTATTGTTTGAGTCTGGCGGCCAAAAATACTGTGACCGCACCTTGCTAATCGCTTTACCCGCACAATTGCAGTTGGAACGGTTGATGGCGCGGGATCGGCTAAGCCGCCAAGCAGCCCTAGAGAGAATTCACAGTCAAATGCCGCTAGCCCAAAAAGCTAAGTTGGCTGACTATGTCATTGCTAATACTGGTACAATAGAAGAATTAGAGAGCAAGCTAAAAAAATTGCTAGGTAAACTAAAGAAGGAGGACTAAGATGGAATGTCCTAATTGTCGACAAAATGCCTCACGCGTAATTGATTCGCGTCCCAGCGATGAAAATCGGGCAATCAGACGGCGGCGTGAATGTGAAAATTGTGGTTTTCGCTTCACCACTTTTGAACGGGTTGAAACGACTCCCTTATTGGTTATTAAAAATGACGGAACACGTGAACCGTTTAGCCGAAAAAAAATTCTCCATGGTGTGATGGCAGCAGGGCAAAAGCGTCCAATTACTAGCGTCCAATTCGAGCAACTCGTTGACCACGTTGAAAATAAGGTAAGGCAACAAGGCATTAGCGAAATCTCGTCCAAGAAGATTGGGCAATTAGTGATGGATGAACTAGCTAGTATTGATGATGTTGCTTATATTCGTTTTGCCTCGATCTACCGTGAGTTCAAAGATATGTCGAGCTTCATGAAGACCATGGAAGATATGATGGCTAAGCGCGAGAAGGGGAATTAACTGTGTCTAAGACCCCTAATCCCAAGCAGCCCTTCTTCATTATTAACCGGGTAGAGGTGTCCGCGCCAGAATTGCGTACCTTAGTCAAGCTTTATCAACCATTGGTGGGCTCCCAGGCACTAGCTCTTTACCTAAGTTTAAACGAGGATTACCGTTCTGATGCAATTTTGTCGGACTCCCAGGCCATCTATCAATTGTTTGAACAACTAGATTGTGACGGTAAGAGTCTGTTTGCAGCCCTTCATAAGCTGGAAGCGGTGGGGCTAGTGCAGACCCGTCTGGCCAATAATGAAATTATGGGTGAGGTTTTACTTTTTCAGCTGACCAGCGTGCCAAGTAGCAGTGAATTTTTTGCGACCGCGTTGTTAGCCAGCCTACTTAAGGAAAAGGTGGGTGTTACTGCCTTTCAAAAATTGAGTCGCGACTTTGCTCGTGAAAGTAAGCGCAATGAAAATCAGGTTAACGGTATGCAGAATGCCCAAGACATTTCGGCCTCGTTTATGGAAGTCTTTCGCTTACCGGCAGCAGAAGCAATTGACCCTTCGCTTGAAGTTAAGCAAGCCGCGCGCGAAAACCAGCCTCAAAAGGATGCTAGAGCTAGAATTAATGAAGATGACCACATTGATTGGGACTTTATGAAGCAGCAGTTTGAAATTTATCAAATTGCTGGCTCTGAAATTGATCGCAACCGTGAAGCAATTCGCGGCGTAATGCGGACCTATGGCTTGTCGGAGCAGGAATTCGTAGATGAGGCGCTGCCTTGTTTGCACGGCGATTACCAGCTTAATATGACTTTGGTGAAGCAGACCATAGCAGCCAGCATACATGCGGATCGCACGCGCCAACAAATGAAGGCAGCAACGCCGACAACTGCTAACCGCGCCAGCAGTGGCGCTGGCTTAGAACCGCAAGCACAAAAGGTTCTGCAGTTGGCCCAGACCAAGTCGCCGGCCCAATTTTTGTATAAACTAAAAACAGCTAAAAATGACTATGTAGATGCTAGTGAGTATAAGGTGGTTGATAGTTTATATAATGAAAAGGGTATTCCGGCGGAGCTGCTCAACATCTTAACTTATGCTTGCCTGAAGAGTGGTCCCAATATTTCTTATCGATTAGCCAATAAGATTTTGCATGACTGGCTGCAGCACGGGGTCAAAGATGGTCGTCAAGCCCTTGAATATCTGGCCCAAAGAGAGCAAAACAAGGGACAATACCAGCGTCGTTATGCGCCCCAGAAGCGGGTTGAAAAAGGAACTGATTGGAGCAAGCATCAGGCAAAGGAAAGGACAGATGTTTCGGCGGATGATTTGAAAAACTTTTTCAAAAATCTTGAGGACGAAACCGGGTTAAGTTAGGTGAATATGATGCAATCGATTGGTGATTTTATGGATAAAAATATTGCGAGTTTAGCCCAAAAAGAAAATCCGGCAGCGATCCGGAAACAGGTTCTGGCAGAGCCTAAAGTGCGAGCGTTTCTTAAAGCACATGCGGACCAGATTACCCCAGATATGATTGAAAAAAGTTTGTCCAACCTCTATGAATTTTGCATGCAGCAGCATAAGCAGGATCCGGTGACCAGGGACTACCAGCCCCAGCTGATTTTGAATAGTAATGCAATCGATTTACAATATGCACCGAAAGCTAGTAAGATTGCTCATGATTCCGAGCTTAAGGTCAGGAAAAATGTCAGCTTGATTAACTTACCGCAGTCTTTACATGAAGTTAGCCTGAGCGAACTGGAAGTGACAAAAGGGAGGACGGACGCATTAGCAGAAATTCGACAATTTTTAGCCAAATACCAGGAAAATGTTCACCAAAAGGGTCTGTACCTTTATGGTGATTTTGGCATCGGCAAAACCTACATGCTGGCTGGCCTAGCTAACCAGCTGGCGGCTTGGAACAAAAAGGTGGTGTTCTTGCATGTCCCAACCTTTATCGCCACGCTGTCCAGTCACTTTGGTGATAATTCTTTGCCAGATGAGCTTCAGCGTATTTCTAACTGTGATGTTCTGATTTTAGATGATATTGGTGCCGAAACGCTTAGCCAGTGGTCTCGGGATGAGGTACTCGCAGTTATTTTGCAGAGCCGCATGGACAACGTTCTTCCAACCTTTTTTTCAGCAAATATGGCAATGGACGACTTGGAAGAACACTTCAAGGAAACTAAGAATGCCCTTGATCCGGTCAAGGCGGCGCGGCTGTTAGAGCGGGTGCGAACACTGGCAACTGAAGTGACAGTTTCGGGTCAGAACCGGCGAAGGTAAATTAAAATAACCTAAAAAATAATTTGCATTCGTAATTTCTTTATGTATAATGATATTCAATGAATGAACATGATGCGGCTCAACTCAGAGAGAGAGACAGCTTCTGGAAGTTTTTCAAAAGAGTCCGCACCCCACTCATTTCACTAGTAATGGTTATTAAAAGGGTGAATTCCGCTATCAATTCGTAATGAGATAGGTTACATGTTTAACCTAATTATGGGTGGAACCACGTTAATAGCGTCCCAGTGCAGATTGCACTGGGACGCTTTTTTAATTATTTTGGAGGTAATTATGGGTTTTTCAATTATTTTGCCAGATGGCGCCCAAAAGAACTATGACCAGGCAGTCACCATCGGTGAAGTAGCACGTAGCATTTCAACTTCTTTAGGTAAGGCGGCACTTGCCGGCACCGTTGACGGCAAATTGCGGCCAGTTGACTTTGAGATTACGCACGCTGCCCAGGTGGCAATTATTACTGATCGAGATGAGTCCGGGCTTGCCGTCTTGCGGGCAACTGTCGCATTTGTGTTAGAAGCGGTGGCCAAGCAAGCATATCCGCAAATGCGTTTGGGAGAACATGCAGCAGATGAAGAGGGCTTTTTTGTTGATACTGATAAGAAAAATCAGATCAAGATTAGCGAGTTACCTGAACTGGAAAAGGCGGTTCAAAAAGCGATTAAGGCTGGCGACCGGATTGAAGCCGTACTAATGCCAAAAGCAGAGCTAGCAGAACTTTTCAAAGATGATCCTTTTAAGCTGGACTTGTTAGACCAGGAAGCCGATGAAGTGCAAGCATATCGGTTAGGCGACTTTGTTGATTTTGGCTTTAAAGCCCTATTGCCTAATACTGGTAAAATCAAACAATTTAAGTTGCTGTCGGTGGCTGGTGCATACTGGCAAGGGCAGTCGTCTAATCCAATGCTGCAGCGCATTACCGGTACTGCCTTTTTCAAAAAGGCAGACTTGGATGAAGATCTCAAGCGCCGAGCTGAAATTAAGGAGCGCGACCACCGGACGATCGGCCGCGATTTGGACCTCTTCTTTGTTGACCCGAAAGTGGGTGCAGGCTTACCATACTGGCTACCTAAGGGTGCAACTATTCGCCGGGTAGTTGAGCGCTACATTATTGATAAGGAAGTGGCCGCTGGTTACCAACACGTTAATACGCCAGTGCTAATGAACCTGGATGCCTACAAGACTTCCGGTCACTGGGCGCACTATCGCGATGACATGTTTCCACCGATGGATATGGGTGACGGTGAAATGTTAGAGTTACGACCGATGAATTGTCCGTCCCATATTCAAATTTACAAGCATCACATCCGCTCCTATCGTGAGTTGCCGATTCGGATTGCTGAATTAGGCATGATGCACCGCTATGAAAAGTCTGGGGCCTTGTCAGGGCTGCAGCGGGTCCGCGAAATGACCTTAAACGACGGCCACACCTTTGTTACTTTGGAACAAGTACAGAAGGAATTTGCCAAGACGCTGAAGTTAATTACCGATGTCTATGAAGACTTTGATATTACTGATTACTACTTTAGACTTTCATATCGTGATCCTAAGAACACTGAGAAGTACTTTGCCAACGATGAGATGTGGGAGCGCAGCCAGTCAATGCTAAAGAAGGCTATGGATGATATGGGACTCGATTATGTTGAAGCTGAAGGTGAAGCTGCCTTTTACGGTCCTAAGCTCGATATTCAAACTAAGACGGCTCTGGGAGCAGATGAGACAATGTCAACAATCCAGTTAGACTTTATGTTGCCGGAACAGTTTGATCTATCATATGTTGGACAAGATGGCGAGGATCATCGTCCGGTGATGATTCACCGCGGTATTGTGGGAACAATGGAACGGTTCATTGCCTATTTGATGGAAATTTACAAGGGTGCCTTTCCAACTTGGTTGGCTCCGATTCAGGTAGAAGTTATTCCGGTTAATTTGGACGCTCACTCTGATTATGCTAAACAAGTTCGTGATGAACTCAATAAGCAGGGCTTTCGGGCAGAGACAGATCTGCGCAATGAAAAATTAGGCTACAAGATTCGGGAGACACAAACCCAAAAGATCCCATATACGCTTGTTCTGGGAGATAAGGAAATGAAGACCAATTCAGTCAACGTTCGCCGCTATGGCACAGAGGAAGAAGTGGCTAAGAGTTTGACCGAGTTTAGTCAAGAAATTGCTCAAGACGTTCAAGCATATTCAAGGAAACATTAGTGAGTTAATACTGACAGCACATATTCTTTCAAGCCTTTATCCGGCCCATTAGTCTAGGTTTAGATGACTGGTGACTAAGAGAGTAGTAAAGACCAAGTAGATATAGAATTCAACTAATAACTTGGTTAAGCGAGGAAAGCAGCATGAAAAGTAAGATTTGGCCAACTATCATCATATTTTGTAGTATTTTGCTAACTGCTTGTGGAAAAAAAGAAGCAGACCAGGCGACATTAAAGAACGTTCAAGCAGCTAAAACAATCACTTGGGCGATTGAATGTGATAAGCGCTTGTTTAGTTTGACTGACACTAAGGATAATATTGAAAAGGGCTTTGATGTTGATATGGCCAAAGCAGTCACGAAAGAAATTTTGGGTTCGCAGGGCAAGGCTAAGTTTGTCCTGGCTACTGCACAATCGCGTATTCCCTTGCTCAAGAACCATAATGTTGATGCGGTTATTGCTACGTTAACCATTACTCCAGACCGTGCAAAAATAGTTGATTTTTCGCGGCCATATTTTCAAGCCGGCCAGTCTCTGTTGGTTGCGCGTAATTCCTCAATCAGGGGTATGCGCGATCTTCCGCGCAAGACTGTCATTGGCATTGTTGGTGATAATTCAGTTGAAATGATCAAAAAATTGGTTCCCAAAGCCAAAGTAGTAACTATGCAAGATTATGGTCAGGCTGTTTCAGCCTTGAAGTCAGGCCAAGGGGACGCACTGACTAGTGATAATAGCGTGCTGTACGGCTTAGCGGTTCAAAATCCGGGTTTAGCCGTCCGCGGCGGCACGTTCACCCACGAGCCTTATGGCATTGCGGTCAATAAGCATCAGGATGCCTTTCTTAAGGCCATTAATCGGGCCCTTGCCAAGATTCAGCGGAGCGGAGAGTACAATCGGTTAATCAAGAAGTGGTTCAGTAAAGTTCCAGGTTTTAACTACCGAAAAATGTACTACCAGAGTAAATAAGTTAACTATTCCTAAAAAGCGCTAAAAGCCAGCAGCTGCTGTCAGTTGGGATGATCTTTTAACTAAATTGATTGACCGGTCGGCTTGAACTGTGTATAATTACGTATAGTTGAGAACAAGAAGGAGCTTCCCGCTTCTCGCCTAAGTTAAGTTGACCTCTGGGCTAATCGATATTTTCTGTTGATTAAGAGCGGGTAACTTATGCCCGCTCTTTTCTTGTCCTCGCGATTATCATGGAGGTGAAGAATTATACCGAAGAATATGATATTAAACGATCAAATTCGTGCTCGCGAAGTTCGTTTAATTAACGAAGATGGTCAACAAGTTGGTGTTGTAACAAAGACTGAAGCCTTGCGTCAAGCAAGCAGTGCAAATTTAGATTTAGTTCTGATTTCGCCCAATGCCAAGCCACCAGTTGCTCGGATTATGGACTATGGTAAGTTCCGCTTTGAACAGCAAAAAAAGGTCAAAGAGTCCCGGAAGAAGTCCAAAACGGTTAACGTTAAAGAAATCCGTCTTAGTCCTACAATCGAGGGCAATGACTTCAACACGAAGTTAAAGCATGCGCAAAAGTTCCTGACTAAAGAGGGTGCTAAAGTACGTGTTTCGATTAGGTTCAGGGGTCGAGCTATCACTCACAAGGAATTAGGACGCGAAGTGCTAGAAAAAATGGCAGAAGCCACCGCGGATATTGCTACTGTAATTAGCAAGCCCAAGATGGAAGGCCGTTCAATGTTCTTGATGCTCGCTCCCAAGAGTGATAAAAGTAAATAGTTAAATTTGGAGGAATTAGAAAATGCCTAAAATGAAAACTCACCGCGCTTCTGCAAAGCGTTTTAAAAGAACTGCTACTGGTAAGCTGAAACGTCATCATGCTTTTACTGGTCACCGTTTCCATGGTAAGACTAAGAAGCAGCGTCGTCATTTGAGAAAGGCTGCTTTGGTTTCACGTAGCGACTTGAAGCGCATTAAACAAATGCTCTCGCAAATGCGTTAATCATGAAATAAAGACGATTTAGGAGGAATTTTAAATGCCAAGAGTTAAAGGTGGAACAGTAACACGTAAACGTCGTAAGAAGGTTATGAAGCTTGCCAAGGGTTACCGCGGCGCCAAGCATTTGCAGTTTAAGGCTGCAAGTACCCAATTATTTGTATCTTACAGATACGCATTCCGCGACCGGAGAAGACGCAAGAGCGACTTCAGAAAGTTATGGATTGCTAGAATCAATGCTGCAGCAAGGCAAAACGATCTTTCTTACTCGAAGTTGATGCACGGCTTGAAGTTAGCTGGGGTGGACATTAACCGCAAGATGCTAGCTGATATTGCTTACAACGATGCCGAGACATTTGCAAAATTAGCTGCAACAGCTAAGAAGAATTTAAAATAACTTTAAGATGGCGCTAAAAGCGTCATTTTTTATGGCTAAAAGTAGCATTTAAAGGGCCTAGTTTGATATATTAATCTAGGCAGTGTAAGCGAAAGGGAAGTTGGATGTTATTTAGACCGCGTTATACGATTGATGCAATCTACCATCTAAAGACAGAGGTGCTTTTGCAAATGGGAATTAAGGCAGTCTTCTCGGACTTGGACAATACGCTTTTGGCCTGGAATGAAGTTGAAACGGCTAAGGAAATGGACCGGTTGAATCGCCGGCTGGGTGATGCCGGAATCAAGTTGGTGGTTATTTCTAATAATAATGCTCAACGAGTAGGCCAGGTTCTCAATCCTTACCACATTGACTTTGTTGCTAAGGCGCGTAAGCCATTACCATTTGCGATTAGCCGCAAGCGGCAGGAATTAGCTTTAACTAAAAAGCAAGTGATGATGGTCGGCGATCAACTGATTACTGATATTCAGGCTGGCAATTTGGCCGGCGTCGAATCTGTCTTAGTTAAACCTTTGGTTGAGACGGATAAATGGAATACCCGAATTAATCGGTTCTTTGAAAAAATCATTTTTGGCATTTTGGGGATTTTCCGCCCGGTAACTTTTAAGGAGACGTTAAAAAATGGATGAGGATATTATTTGCATTGGTTGCGGAGCAGTCTTGCAAGCAGACCAGCCTGACCAAGCGGGTTATTTACCGCCCGCCCGGCTGCAGCAGGCCAGCGCTGAAGAGGATGTTGATGTTTATTGCCAACGTTGCTTTCGCTTGCGCCATTATAATGAAATTATGCCGGTCAGTGCTAATAACGACGACTTTTTAGCTTTACTTAACTCATTAGCCGCCAAAAAGGCACTGGTAGTCAATGTTGTGGATCTCTTTGACTTTACCAATTCACTCTTGTCGTCACTTAAACGATTTATTGGTAATAATGACTTCATTTTGGTTGGCAATAAATTTGATCTTTTTCCAGAAAATTCACGGCAAAGCCGGATTAAGGACTGGATGAGACAAGAGGCTAACCGCGTTGGTCTCTTTCCTAAGAAGATTTTTCTAGTTAGTGGCAAAAACAAAAAAAATCTAGCGGATTTAATCGCCTATTTGGAACGGAGAACTCGCAACCAAGACGCCTACTTTGTTGGGATGACGAATGTTGGCAAGTCAACGCTATTGAATGCAATTATTGACCAAATAGGCGACGTGAAGAATTTAATTACCACGTCACGCTTTCCGGGAACCACTTTGGACAAGATTGAAATTCCGCTCGACAATGGTCACTACCTGGTAGATACACCGGGAATTATGACAGATAATCAGTTGGCCACGCGCTTGAATGCACAGGAATTAGCGGTCGTTTCTCCGCAAAAACCGCTAAAGCCCGCAACTTACCAGCTAAAGCCAGGAAATACGCTCTTTTTGGCTGGGTTGGGGCGGATCGACTATTTACAAGGTGAACCGACGAGCTTCACCGTGTATGCTGCTCGAGGACTTTACGTCCACCGGACAAAAACCGTGCAGGCAGATGACTTTTATGCCAGACACCTAGGTGAACTGCTTGCGCCTCCTGCAAGTGAGGATAAGTTGCCACCTTTGCAGGGACAAGAAATTCACACTAGCAGTAAAAGTGACCTATTATTTGGTGGAATCGGCTTTGTCACGGTTGCAGCAGATTGCTTAGTAAAAATCTACACTCCTGCTAGAATTGGTTTGGGTATCAGACGCGCATTGATTTAGGAGAAAAAATGATTGCGATAGCGAAAAGTTTGGCAGAAAATCCCACGGTTGCAGTGGCAGCAGAAAGAGCAGTAGCGGCAGATAAGGGAAGACAAATCGGCCTGCTAGGCGGCACTTTTAACCCGATTCATATTGGTCACTTGATTGTAGCCGAGCAGGTGCTGACCAAGTTGCACCTTGATGAAATTTGGTTTATTCCGACCAATATTCCGCCCTTGAAAGATGCTCCAACGGTTTCTGTGCAAGACCGCACGAATATGCTGGAATTGGCAACACAGGATAATCCGCATTTTCAAGTAAAGTTATTTGAGTTGCAGCGCGGGGGTGTTTCATATACCGTTGATACTTTGCGGTACTTGCGCAAAACCCAGCCAGCCAACCACTATTACTTGATTATGGGCAGTGACCAGGTTAATGCATTAGGTAAATGGAAGGAGCCAACCCAGCTAGCCCAAATGGCCACTCTTGTTGGCGTACAACGGGCAGGTTATCCTCAACAGGCCCCATTACCAATGATTTGGGTAGATGTGCCAGCAGTTGAGTTAAGTTCAACTGCAATTAGGCAAGCGATTGCAAGTGGTGGCTCAATTAGGTACCTAGTACCGGCAGCAGTTTGCAATTATATTCAAAAAAAGGGGCTGTATCATGACTGACTTATTCTTTAAAAACACCTACTCACCCCTGACTAGTAGCGAGCTGATTGCCCAAGAAAGGGGCAATATGGATGAAGACCGCTTTTGCCACTGCGTGCGGGTCAGCCAAACGGCTCGCAAACTGGCGCAGCTGAATGACTATGACGAGGACAAGGCAGCGCTGGCTGGCTTTGTCCATGACTACGCCAAGCAGGTTTCGGTAGCGGAGTACCGCGAGGTCATCAAGACCCGGGGCTTTGACTCCAGTCTCTTGGAGTGGGGCCGGAGAATCTGGCACGGCATTGTTGGCACCTACTTCATCAAGCGTGACCTCAAGATCACCGATGAGGAAATTTTAACGGCGGTCAGCCGCCACACTACGGGCGACACCACAATGGCGACCTTGGACAAGATTGTGTTTATGGCCGACTATATTGAACCTGGCCGAGACTTCCCTGGTGTGGAAGAGGCACGCGCCGTCACTTATGCTGACCTAGATGAAGGCGTGGGCTACCAACTGGCGCACACGCTTGACTTTTTAATCAAGCAAAGAGATAAGATCTATCCCCGCACATTAGATGCATACAATGTGTGGAGTATCAAAAATAAATAAGGAGAAAAATTGACTAATAAAGAGATTTTAGCCTTCACATTAAAAGCAATTAGTGACCGCCACGGCGAGGATACTACTGCTTATGACATGCAGGGTTATAGCATTTTGGCTGATTACTATGTTGTCACCAGTGCAGGTTCAAATAGACAATTGCATGCAATTGCTAATGCCATTATTGACGAAGCGCACAAGGCTGACTTTTATGACTACCGGGTTGAGGGAACTAGTGAATCTAACTGGCTTTTGCTTGATCTTGGTGATGTTGTTGTCAATGTCTTTACTGCGGAAGCCCGTGATTTTTATAACGTTGAAAAACTATGGACTGATGGCAAAAAGCTAGCATTAAAGGAAGAATAGCCAAGAATGAGTGTTGTCGGAATTATAGCCGAGTACAATCCTTTTCATAGCGGGCACGAATTTTTGATGAATAAAGCGCGCTATTTAGCTGGCAGTAAGGATCCAATCATTGTTGTAATGTCGGGAAACTACGTTCAAAGGGGCGAAATGGCAATTATGGACAAGTGGTCGCGCGCCCAAGCGGCACTTTCTAGTGGCGCTGACCTCGTTTTTGAGTTGCCTTTTTCGACTTCGGTTGAACCAGCCGACCTGTTTGCCCTTGGCAGCATTGATCAGTTGGTCAAATTAGGGGTTAGTGACCTGGTCTTTGGGGTTGAAGATGCCACCCAGAATTTTGCTTATTTGGGCAGTAAAATTGCTGAAATTCCGCATAGTCATATGGACTTTAGTGACTATAGTCAAACCTATTCAACCCAGTATAACCAGATGGTTGCGCGTGAAGTGGGCCATGAAGTTAATGAACCCAACTCAATCTTAGCACTTGCATATGCGGTAGCTAACTATAACTTGGGTTCCCCCCTGACACTTCATCCGATTAACCGGGTAGGTGCAGGCCACGATGACTTGTTGCAGAATAAGCAAATTGTTCAGAGTGCTAGTGCAATCCGTAACATTATTTTACATAAACATACAAGTGATGAATTGGAGCAGTGGATGCCTCCGCAAGAAGTGAAGTTATTATCCCAGCAAAAAAGTTATCCCAACTGGAATTTGTTATTTCCTTTCTTAAAGTATCGGATTGAATCGGCCTCCCTTGAGGAGCTACATGAAGTCTATCAGATGAGTGAGGGCTTGGAATACAAAATGAAACAAGAAATTCACCGAGCCCAGAATTTTACAAATTTCTTGCGTCGAGTTAAATCAAAGCGTTATACTTATTCGAGGTTACGTAGACTATGCTTGTATACTTTATTAAATGTTAGACAAACAGATATGATTGCCAGTTTTAATCAGGAATCGTTGCTTTTACTTGGATATAGTAAACTTGGCCGGAAATACTTGAAGCAAACCAGAAAGGAAACTACTGCTGATATTATTTCTAAGGTTGATCAGAAGAATACCAAGAGCGGCTCCTTGGGCTTGCAATTGCGGGTGGATCGTCTATACGAACAGATATTAACAACTGATCAAAATTTTGGTCGGCGTCCTTTGGAGGTTTAGGATGTTAGCAATTAAGTTTTCTCAAGTAAAAAACAATGCTGCAGCAACAATTAAAGTAACAGACAAAGTAGAAATCCGCCCTGAGTTTTTGGCTCGAAGCCAGAAATTAATCTATCAGGTGAAAGATATTCAATTGACCGGCGTATTTTTCTATGAGGAGCCGTATGTAACCGGAAATTATCAGGTTAAGGCAGATTTGGTGGTACCTTCAAGCCGAAGTTTAAAACCGGTCCCTTATCAAGCGGATTTTACCTTCAGTGAAAACTATACTGAAGCCGAAATACCGACTAAAAAGCTTGAAGAGAGCGAAATTACGCTGGTTAAGGTGGACCATGATACAATTGACTTGCAAACGGCAGTAGAAGATAATATTCTATTGCACCTACCTACTACCATCCTCACTGCAGCCGAGGAGGAACAGGGGCAATACCCAAGTGGTGCGGGCTGGTCAGTTATTTCGGAAGCAGAATACGCTGAGGACAGAAAAGAGCGGATTAATCCGGCTTTTGCCAAGCTTAAGGAGTTGTTAAAGCAGGATATTAACGACAAAACATAAATAGGACAAGACATTATGAAAAATCTGTGGTAAAGCAAAAACTCTTTAATCTTGTTTTAAAAGCGCTTTTAAAGTATGCTGTACTTATTAATAAGAATTTAAAGTTGTTTAGCAATTAGTGATTACGAAAAGGATATAAAATGGCAAAAATTTTAATTGTTGAAGACGAAAAGAACTTAGCTCGCTTTGTTGAATTGGAATTAAAGCATGAAAAGTATGATACGGTTGTTGAAAGTAATGGACGTAGAGCCCTAGAGTTAGCTTTAAACGAGAATTTTGATGCAATTCTACTCGATCTAATGTTACCTGATTTGAATGGACTAGAAATTGCCCGTCGGGTTCGTCAAGTTAAGAGTACGCCAATTATTATGATGACCGCCAGAGATTCAGTCATTGACCGGGTTTCTGGCCTGGATCACGGTGCTGATGATTACATCGTTAAACCATTTGCGATTGAAGAACTCTTGGCACGCCTGCGTGCAGTTCTGCGGCGCGTTAAGATTGAAAAAGAGGCCTCTAATGATACGATTGAAAAGAAGGTCGTTAAGTTTAAGGATCTGACCATTGAAACTGCTAATCGAATTGTGCGTCGCGGAGACGGCAAGGCGGTTGACTTGACTAAGCGGGAATATAACTTGCTGATGACCTTAATCAAGAATAAGAACAATGTTGTTAGTCGCGATCAGCTGTTATCAAAAATTTGGGGTCCTGGTTCAAATATTGAAACCAATGTAGTTGAAGTTTATGTGCGCTACCTGCGTAACAAAATCGATATACCAGGTCAACAATCATATATCAAGACTGTCCGCGGTACCGGATATATGGTAAGAGATGAGGACGATGAAAAGAACTAAAAGCAAAAAAGAGACCAAACATACGTCATTGATTGTGCACTGGGTAAGTGTGTTGGCATTGACGATTATGGTCTCTTTTATTGTATTCTCAGTGGTTATTTACTCTTTTGTGGGACAACAGTCAATGATCCAGCAAAAGGAGACGTCAAAAGAAATGGTGGTTAAGCTCAATGAGAATTTAAAACAGATTCCGACTGAGCTTGAGATTGCCAATGTTGTTCCAGCACTGAGTCCCTCTGCTCGAAAAATTATGCAGGGTGATCCAGCAATTAGTGAAAATGAGCATAGTAGCAGTGCCTTTAGTGATGACTTGCTTTCGTCGCTGACTAATCCTGATTTGAACGTGGTTGTTTATAATTTGGAAAAAGAGGTGGTCTTTGATAATGGCGGTGAAATTCCGAAATTTAAAAGTTTTCAGGGCAACTACTTAATGGAGAAAAAAAACCAGAAAAGGCAACAATACTTACTAACTTATCAAAAAGTTAGGTCAGTCAGGACGGGCCAAGTGACGGGTTACATTGTTGTCGCCAATAAAATGTCATACTACAACGGCTTGATGAAGGAGCTGCTAACTTGGATGACACGTATCTCAGTAATAGCAATTGTTTTCTTTGCGGTGGTGGCCTTTGTTATTGTGCGCGGAATAGTTAAGCCGCTCAAGGAGATGTCCCGGGTGGCGCTTGAAGTCAATGATGACCCAAATAGTACGGCCAGAATTAAGGATTTTCATCGCCACGATGAATTACAAGAACTGGCTGTCTCGTTTAATCAGATGCTTGATCGCATGCAGCGGTACATTGACCAGCAAAAAGAGTTTGTGGGGGATGTTTCTCACGAGTTACGGACGCCAGTGGCAGTCATTGAAGGACATTTAAACATGCTTGAACGTTGGGGCAAGGATGATCCCGAAATTTTGAATGAATCAATCACGGCTTCCCTTCAAGAAGCGGACCGGATGCAACATTTAATTCAAGAAATGCTTGACTTGACCCGGGCCGAACAGATTAATGTGCAGTATCCGAATGCAGTTACCAAGGTTGCGGATGTCCTCAAACGTGTTGTTGGAGACCTGGCCATGGTGCACCAGGACTTTGTCATTAGGCTTGATATGGATGACCTACCAGAAGATACAGAAATTCAAATTTACCAGGGGCACCTGGAACAACTATTGGTGGTTTTAATTGATAATGGTATCAAGTATTCCACTGCTCGCAAGGAGCTCAATATTTCCGCCGGTTTGGGTCAAGCAGAAGTTCAAATTATTGTTCAGGACTTTGGTGAAGGTATTTCTAAAGAAGAACAAAAGAAAATTTTCAACCGCTTCTATCGGGTGGACAAAGCCAGAACGCGTGAAAAGGGCGGAAATGGTCTAGGCTTGTCGATTGCTCAAAAATTAGTGACGAGTTACCATGGCAAAATTAGTGTGGACTCGGTAGTTGATCAAGGTAGTCAATTTGTAATTGTCTTCCCCGTCCTAACTAAGTCACAAGCTGCGCGCTTGCGTAAGCGTGAAGCAACGGGGAACGCGCAAAGTAAATAAGATAAAAAGACCTGCTCAGTGAACCAAGTAATTCACTAAGCAGGTCTTTTATTTAAGTTGTTAAGTTACCGGCGTTTTTGTTTCCCCTTGTTGCGGTTGCGCAGGTTTTCATGTTCCTTTTGGTCATGCTCGGCTGGTTCCGGCGCACTAGTTTGCTGGTTGAGCAGAGCCTCAATCTTGGCGGCTGAGACAATTTCCTTAATTGGTTCGTGCTTTAGCTCTTCGTCGACCTCTTTCTTTACCTTCGGCATAATAATGAAAGTAACGATTACTTGCTGGATGACCGTGAAGAAGTTACCAGCGGCCCAGTATAAAGCGACTGAACCCGAAACTGACATTGAAATAAAGAGGGTCATTACAGGGTTCAGCAACATCATGGACTGCATTTGCTTCTTTTGTTCGGGAGCAATTCCAATCAAGGAAATATAGCCTTGAATGAAGGCGAAGATGGTGGCTACAATTGTCACGGCAATAGATCGCTCACTCAGTGAGATACCAAAGAAGGTAGAGTTAGCCAAAAACTTGGAATACATTACGGCTTGGTATATCCCGATCATAATCGGAAACTGAATAATCAGCGGGAGACACCCCATTCCTCCCGTTATAGACAGGTTGTTTTGTGAATAGAGACTACGTTGCCAGCCAGCCAAGGTCATTTGCTGGTCCTGGGTCAAGTCTTTGCGTTTCATTGTTTCCTGAATCAATTTCATCTGGGGCTGCAGACGAGTCATCTTCTCTTGCTGAGTTGTTGACTTTCTTTGCTGGTTCAGCATCAGCGGCAAAAGCACCATTCTGACGACAAAAGTCATGAGAATAATGGCCCAGCCAGCCCCATTGGCGCCGCCAATGGCGCTTGAGAAATAAAGCATAATATTTTGTAAAGGTTTGCCAATGAACCTGAAGATTGTTCCATAGAAGACATCTGTAGGCGGTTTATTAGCAGCACTGCCACTTTGCGCACAACCGGTCAAAACTAACATGACTGTTACCGTGAGGACAGCCAATCCGAGATATTTACGATATTTTTTCATTCAATTCACCACATTAATCATTTGCTAGTCAATACTTAATATAATACATGAAAACCGTGTATTTTGCTGACATTTGTTAATTTTTCTTTTTTAATGCTAGAAATCTGTGCCATTGGTGAAACATTTCGAGGTAACTCACTACAAAATTGGTTGACGCGGTCCAGGCTTGTCTGTAAAGTGATGGTTACGGTTGAATCAGCGTTATTGCGGACATTGCCGGCTAAACCCAGTTGTTTAGCCAAGGTCAATACGCTCCAGCGAAAGCCCACCCCCTGGACAGTCCCAGTAACAGTCAATTGCCAGCTTTCTATCGGAATTCCGTTGGACTTTTGCGCTGGCCGTGATGGCTTAAAAAAACTCATGATTGCTCCTTTCACTTGCATTATCCTGATTTTACCATTTTGCCTAATAAATATTACACTATAATAGAATGAGAAAAAAGAGGTTTGATTGATGGAAAAAATTAGTTCAGTTAACAATAAACTGATTAAAGACTTAGTAAAATTAAAGCAGAAAAAATATCGGGAAGAGACGGGGCTTTACTTAATTGAGGGTTTTCACTTAATTGAGGAGGCCTTGAAGGCCAATCGGACTTACGTTTATCTCTTAGGAACGTCAGCAGCCCTGAGTCAAGCAGAAACTGCTTATCAAGCCGATTTAACTAGTAAAAAGGTAATTCAAATTAACGAGGCAATTGCTCACCATTTAACTAGCACTAAAAATCCCCAAAATATCTTTATGGTGTTGAAAGTGGGGCAGCCTAAGCATTATCCGTTTGATTTTGGCAAGTGGGTCTTGCTTGATGACTTGGCTGATCCGGGTAATGTCGGTACCATCATTCGGACAGTAGATGCAGCAGGTTTTGATGGGGTCGTTTTGTCACCGCTAAGTGTTGATCTTTATAATCCTAAAACCCAGCGCGCAATGCAAGGTAGTCAGTTTCACATCGAGTTGCTTGTTCAAGATTTGGGTAAGACAATCGCGGCCCTTAAAGGCAATGGTATCCCTGTTTATGCTAGTATGTTAGACACAGCAGCCCAGGAATTACCAGATTTTAGGCCGGTCCCGCAGTTTGGCTTAGTAATTGGGAATGAAGCCCGCGGTGTAACACCAGCAATTGCCCGTAACTGTGATGAAAAATTATATATTCCCATTAAAGGACAGGCAGAATCATTAAATGCGGCAGTAGCTGCGGGTATTATGATTTATCATTTTGCCTGAGCTTTTGCACTTGTTTTTAGTAAGTGATTTTCCTATAATATAGGTCAAGGTATGACATACTGTGGGAGGAAGATGTTATGGCTCAGGATGTAAAAAAACAGGAAATTGGCGATTGTAGCGCTGTTGACTATGAATCATGCAACCATTTTATCAATGCGTTTAAAATTATTGGCAAAAAATGGAATGGCCTGATTATCAGTTCGCTCTGTGCCGGTGACTATATGCGTTTTAAAGAGTTGACCAGTCGCGTTTTTGATTGCTCCGACCGGGTGCTAGTCGAACGACTTAAAGAACTCGAAAAAGCAGATATTGTCAAACGGTCGGTTGATCGTGAGACTAAGATTATTTCATATGGCTTAACCAAAAAGGGTGCAGAGCTCAAGCCGGTCTTTGACCAAATTCATGATTGGGCGGACAAGTGGGTTTGAAAATATCTGCTTGCATGTTGAATAAAAAAGCATTATTCTATTAAGTAATTACGACAACGTAGGACTAGTAGCAGTACTTGGTTACACAGAGAGACTTTTTCGCGGGCTGAGAGAAGAGTTTAACTGAAGCTGTGAATTTCACCTTATTAGTAGGATTTAATTAATTCCGGTATTCACCGTTAACGAAAACTTAAGTGTGGACTCCTAGTGAGTTCAAACTAGGGTGGTACCGCGAAACTTCGTCCCTTTGAGGACGGAGTTTTTTTATGTGAAAGGGCAAAACAATGGATTTATTTGAGCGACTGAAAGAGTTGCGTGATCAAGGGCTGGGCGAAATTGACCAGGCTAAAAGTGAAGAAATGCTGAATGACGTGCGCGTCAAGCTAGTGGGACGTAAAGGCGAATTAACTAAAATTTTGCATTCGATGAAAGATATTGAGCCTGGTCGTCGCCGTGAAATCGGTCAGCAGGTAAACAAGCTGCGTGATTTGTTCAATACACGGCTTGATCATGCTAAGAGCGAGCTAGTTAAGGCCCTGATTGAAAAACAGCTTGAGCAGGAAAAGATTGATGTAACTTTGCCGGGCCGGGTAGCCCACCTTGGCAGCAAACACCCAATCAACATTATTTTGGACGATTTGGAAAAGTATTTTATTGGAATGGGTTACGAAGTAGTCCAAGGACCAGAAATCGAAACAGACCATTATGTGTTTGAAATGATGAACCTGCCTAAGGATCACCCTGCCCGTGATATGCAGGAAACTTTTTATATTAATCCAGAAAGATTACTGCGATCACAGACTTCAGGGGATCAGGCCCGGGTTTTAGAAAAGTTTGATTTTTCTAAGGGGCCCTTGAAGATGGTTGGACCAGGTAAAGTATACCGCCGCGATGATGATGATGCGACGCACTCTCACCAGTTCATGCAAATGGAAGGTCTACTGATCGACGAAAATATTACGATGGGTGATTTGAAAGGTACGCTGGAAATGATGACCAAGCATGTCTTTGGTCAGGATCGCCAAACACGGTTGCGGCCCAGTTATTTTCCTTTTACTGAACCGTCAGTTGAAATGGATGTTTCGTGCTTCAACTGCGATGGTAAGGGTTGTGCTATTTGTAAGCATACCGGTTGGATTGAAGTTCTAGGTGCCGGTATGGTTCATCCAAATGTTTTGGAAAATGCTGGAGTTGATTCGAGTGTTTATGGCGGTTTTGCCTTTGGTGTCGGCTTAGATCGGTTTGCCATCCTTAAGTACGGCATTGATGACATTCGCGATTTCTATACCAATGATGTTCGCTTCTTAGAACAATTCTGTCAGGAGGAAAGATAATGCTAGTATCATACCAGTGGCTGCAAGATTTTTTAAAGTTAGAGCAGGATCCCCAAGACTTGGGCGAAGAAATCACGCGGACCGGTGTCGAAATTGCCGAAGTGAAGCACCCTGAAGCCGGCTTAAAAAAACTAGTTGTCGGCCATATCACTGACTGCCAACCAGTCGAAGGCACCCACCTGAACGTTACGCAAGTTGATGTTGGGGAAAGGGACCTTTACCAAATTGTCTGTGGTGCTCCAAATGTGGCGGCGGGTGAAGATGTGGTAGTTGCTTTGCCTGGTGCTCGAATTGCCGGTAACGTTAAGATCAAAAAGGGCAAGTTGCGTGGCATTGAGTCGAATGGGATGATTTGCGGCTTACAGGAAATCGGCTTTGCTGATAACTTAGTCCCAGAAAAATATCATGATGGGATTTACGTTTTCCCGCAAGCTGCTGGACTTAAACCAGGTCAAGCGGTATTTACTCCGCTTGGGATGGATGACTATATTTTCGATTTTGACATTACGCCCAATCGAGCTGACACGCTTTCGATGGAGGGTGCGGCCTATGAAGTAGGGGCAATCGTCGATGAAGCAGTCAAAGTTGAAGATGTGCTGTTAAAGGCAGACGGCCCCGATTGGACGGAAGATTTTTCGGCGCAAGTTGATCCGCAACTTGCCCCTAAATTCTATTTGCGGAAGATCAGCGGCCTCAAAATTGGCGATAGTCCACTTTGGATGCAAAGGCGCTTGTGGAACGCTGGCATTAGACCGATTAACAATGTAGTCGACGTGACTAACTACGTGATGTTGTTAACCGGTCAGCCAATGCACACTTATGATGCACGGGCGTTCGCTAGTAACAAGTTGGTAGTGCGCCAAGCCGCTGCCGGTGAAAAGTTGACGCTCCTTAATGACAAGGAAGTTGATCTTGATCCTAATGACATTGTGATTACCAATGGTGATCAGGTAGTGATGTTAGCTGGGGTGATGGGCGGACTTAATTCTGAGATTAAGGACGATACCACCGATATCATCTTAGAATCAGCGATTTTCGATCCGACGCTAATCAGAAAGGCAGCTCTACGTCATGCTAACCGGACAGAAGCTTCCAGCCGCTACGAAAAGGGCGTTAATTGGGATGCTACGGAGCGGGCACTAGATATGGCTGCGATGCTGCTGCGCAATGAGGCTAGTGGTCAAGTGGCCGCAGGCGTAATTACTGCTAGTGCTGAAAAACGGCAGCCAGTTCAAATCAAAACTACCGTATCATATATTAACAAGGTCTTAGGAACTGAACTGGCTGCTAGTGAAATGATGCGAATTTTTGCCCGGTTAGGTTTCAAGGCGCAGTCTGCAGCTGATGAGCTGACTGTCAATGTACCTGCCCGGCGCTGGGACATTGCCATTGCTGCTGACTTGGTAGAAGAAGTTGGACGGCTGTACGGCTATGACAATATTGTATCGACTCAGCCAGCTCTAGCTGAAAGCCACGGTGGTTATTCTGCTAGTGAAGAAGTCCTCAGACACATCAAAAATCTGGTAGAGGGCCGGGGCATGCTTGAAGCAATTTCATATTCGCTGACTTCACCGGAGAAGGCTGTTTCTTACACCAAGTTACCAAAGCAGCCAGTCCAGATACAGTTGCCGCTGAATTCTAGTCGATCTACCTTGCGCCAAAACCTCTTAACGGGGTTGGTTGATGCTGCCAGTTACAACATGGCGCGCAAGCAGAATCAGTTAGCCCTGTTTGAACAAGGCCGGGTATATGACTTGGATGGGGGCACTTACAATGAACACGAACATTTAGCTGGACTTTATTCCGGAAATGCCTATTTTGAAAACTGGCAACACGATAATGAAAAAATTGATTTTTATTATGTCAAAGGACAGCTTACTAACCTATTCCGTGCTCTGGGGATCAACCTAAAGGAGGTTAGTTACCGGGCTGCCGTTATTCCGGGAATGCACCCCACTAGAACTGCTGCTATTTATCTAAAAGAGCAGTACGCTGGGATGGTCGGCATGCTTAGCCACATGGTGACGCGTTCCAATAAAGCGCTAAGTGGTAGTGAGCTTTACGGCTATGAGTTGGATTTGGATACAATTATCCCAATGATTCTTAACCCAAAGACAGTGGCTCATACAGCCCCGAAATTCCCAGCGGTTGAGCGTGATTTGTCCATTTTAGTTGACCAGGAAATAGTTAACCAAAAGATTGAGTCGGTGATTAATGCAAGTGGTGGTAAGTATCTTTATGATTTGCGGGTAATTGATGTTTACCAAGGTCCGCATATTGCTGATGACAAGAAAAGTATCGCTTACCGGCTGACCTTTTTGAATGAGCAGGACACCTTGACTGAAGGTGTCGTAGCCGAGGCGATGGTTGCAATTACCAGTAGTTTAGAAGAAGAACTACAGGCAGAAATTAGGTGAATTTGACAAAAGGTTGACTTTAGAGTTAGAAATCAATAAGATAACCTGTGCAAAAAGAAAATTTTAACTTTAAGGAGCAGAAAATTTTATGCCTGAAAAATCATATCCAATGACTGCTGAGGGAAAAGAAAAACTTGAAGCTGAGTTGAAGAATTTAAAAGTAGTTAAACGGCCAGAGGTAATCGAGCGGATCAAGGTTGCGCGTTCATTTGGCGACCTGTCCGAAAACTCCGAGTACGATGCAGCCAAAGATGAACAAAGCCACCTTGAAGACCGGATTAATGTAGTGGAAGAAATGCTCAAGTACGCTCAAGTGGTTGATGCCCAATCGACTGATCCGGATGAAGTAGCGGTAGGGAAAACGGTCACATATACCGAAGTCGGTGAAACTGACCCTGAGACTTATACGATTGTCGGCAGTGATGAATCAGACCCACTGAGTGGCAAAATTTCCAATGATTCGCCGATCGCGCAAGCTATTTTAGGCAAGAAAAAGGGTGATACAGCAACTATTGCAACACCTAGTGGCAAGTTTGACGTGGTAATTAATAAAGTTGAGGAATAGTTCGTAAGGCCCTATTTGCTCATCGTTAGCAAATAAGTGAGCTTAAGGTTAAAGCTTTCTAAACAAAAAAGACCAGCATGATTGAGGTCAAGTCCTAATTTAGGACAGGCCTGCAAAACCATGCTGGTCTTTTTATGGTAGCTTTTAGTGACTAGTAAAGTAGCGGTAGTCCTTACTCTTATCAAAGACTACGCCGCGGGCATTTTCACCGTTAGAAATAGTGAATTCTGCTTTAGGGTATTTTTCGCGGACTTTTTCTTCTAAACGATTACGTAACATGCTGTTATTGGCCAGGACTGAGCCAGTCAGTGCGATTTTCAGTGGCTTTGGTTCTTCATACCGGTCCATCCCAATGACAATATCGCGCGCCAGTAACTCGCCTTGTTCCTTAATGACGGCCGTAGCATCCGGATCGCCGTCATCTGCCAGCCGAGCTACTTCAACCGCCATTGCGGCGATATCGGAGTTAGCCAGTTTGTAAAACTTGGCTGTAGCGACAACAATATCATCGACCTGGAAGAGCCGGTTGAAAAGAGGAATCAATTGGTTAGCTTCGCGTTTGTCCCAGCTGAGCAAAGCAACCTTGAGTGCGGCCAGAGTAATGGCGTAGCCAGAACCTTCATCACCCAAGATTGAACCATACCCACCAGTAGTAATGATTTTGCCCTTTTGTAGACCATTGAAGACAGACCCAGTGCCGGCGATTACTAGGCCACCGTCTTCACCTTCCAGTCCGTTATACAGGGCTAGCAAGGAATCGGTGACCGCTCTGGTCGGTAAGTTATAAGCCTTAGCTGAAATTTCCGCTGCTACTTCAGAGGCGTGACCAATCACCGATAAGCCTGCAATCCCACACATAATTCTTTGACAGTCACCGTCGATTTGATCAATCAAATAATTAATCGCACTTGTGATATTGGTCAGGGCAGAGTTGTAATCCGTGTTGACCTGGCCGGGACCGGTTTCAGTTCGATTAAGTTCGGCGCCCTTCATGTCGTATGCGACCGCAACCGTGTGAGTTCCGCCAGCATCAACCCCAATTTGGTATTTGAGTGTCATAGTTAGTTCTTCTTTCTAGTTAATTATGATTATTTAAACTTCATTTTATAACAAAAGCCGATAATACAGAAGTTTTTTCTGCTTGTCAGGTGATTGGCCAGGATGTTTTTTTCTGCCTTTTAAGGAATTTTCTTTAAAGAAGCTCTGGCGCTAATCAATAATCTGGTAAAATTTTCGCAAAGCTCTCCGCCAGCAATAGAAATATTGCCTACTTTTTGTTAAAATAGCCCTAGTTTAGTGAGGTTTGATTTTAGTGAAATTTTTTAAGCAAAAAAGCGCAGATGATAAGTCCCCCAAGCAGTCTTCAACGCCAATCAGAATGAAACTTATACTGGGGATTATTTTTGTTCTGTTTGCGGCTTTAATTGGTCAGCTGGCCTATCTCCAGATTGGCTATGGTTCACGCTTCAAGGCGGAGGTTCAAAAAGCAAATTCGGCAGTAGTTTCCAGTCAGGTCCCCCGGGGCGTAATGTATGATAGCAAGGGCCGCACCTTGGTTGGAAGTAAGGCCAGCAATGCGATCACTTACACCAAGAGCGTGTCGACCACGACTGCAGATATTTATCAAATTTCCAATAGTCTTAGTCGCTACATTCGTATCAAGAATGAAAAGCCCACTGATCAGCAGGTAGTTGATTATTATTTGGGCAATAAGGCCAATAGTGATCGAGAGTTGGCCTTAGTTCCTAAAGCGATTCAGAAAACACAGGATGAGGAAAAGATCAATCAAGCTGTTCAAGACCAGGTGCGGCAGAGGAACATTCAACTCACGGACCGCCAAAAAACTGCTGCCTTAATTTTTAACAAAATTTCTGGGGCGTACACACTTTCAACGATTTATTTAAAAAACAACGGCCTAACGGACAAAGAAATTGCCGAGGTGGGTGAACATTTGGCAGATCTTCCGGGTGTAGGTATCGGGACTGACTGGCGCAGATCCTATCCCAATGGCTCGTCAATCAAGAGTATTATTGGCTCGGTTTCAACGGAAAAGACGGGCCTGCCCAGTGATGACTTGCAGTATTACCTGACTAATGGCTATTCACGTAATGATCGGGTGGGGACGTCCTACTTGGAAAAAGAATACGAACCGCTATTGAAAGGGACTAAGGCGACTAGCAAGGTATGGGCCAAGACTGCTGGTAATATTGAACAGTCTAAGTCTGTCTATTCAGGTCAGGCTGGTGCGAGTCTAGTCTTAACGCTTGATGCCAAGTACCAAAAGTCGGTTCAGAAATCACTAGAGTCAATCTATGCGGCCGCCATTGCCTCTGGCGCAGCCCATTATTCTAACGGGGCCTACGCGGTGGCGATGAACCCTAAGACCGGAGCAATACTGGCAGTTGCCGGGATTAGTCGCGACCCAAGTAAAAATAAAACCACTAGAAATGCCCTAGGGGTAATTAACCAATCTTTTGTTATGGGTTCTGCTGTTAAAGGGGCAATGGTTGCTGGTGGCCTGATTAACAAGGTTATCTCTCCATCCAGTAATGTTTTTTCGGATACACCAGTTTATCTGCCAGGTACGCCAATTAAGAAGTCCGTGTACCCAGTTGGCACCTTCGGCTCGCTAGACGCTGAATCTGCCCTTGAGGTTTCTAGCAATATCTACATGATGCACCTGGCTATGAAGTGGGTGAATGCCAAATACGTGCCTAAGCAAGATATCCGGATGCCCGACACTGCTTTTGACACTATTCGGCACAACTTTAACATGTTTGGGTTGGGACAAAAGACGGGGGTAGACTTGCCCGGTGAAATTTCAGGAATCCAAGGACGCTCCTTTAACGAACAAGGCCATATCTTGTCTGGATCAGTTTTGGACTTATCCTATGGTAACTATGATGCATACACGCCCATTCAGATGGCGCAGTACGTGTCGACGATTGCCAATGGTGGTTACCGGATGCAACCCTATGTAGTACAGTCGGTGGGTCGAACTGCCAGCAATGGCAAGAAAATTTACATTGACTATAATAAAAAACCTAATGTGCAGCTGCGGGTGCCTTGGACTAAGGATGAGTTAAATATTGTCCGGCAAGGTTTTTGGCGGGTGGTTCACGGTACCAATTCTTGGGGAACCGCGCATAAGTTGAAGGATGTTAAACCAGCGATTTCTGGTAAATCGGGAACGGCGCAAACTTTTTACTTTGATCCCAACCACCCCAACCGGAAGAACCCACCTGAACTAGTCAATGCAACTTTTGTCGGTTATGCACCGTCCAATAATGCAGAAATTGCCACTGCGGTGGTTTTTCCCGGACTCGATCCCGATTTGGAAGGATCCTACACGTTGCAAATGACCAGGGCGATGGTCCAAAACTACTTTAAGTTACATAAAAAGAGAAATTAGTGAATAAGTCTGGCAAAGATTTCAGAAAAATGCTAGAATGATACAGTCAGAAATAAATTTGTAGGTGGTGAATGAGATGGCAGATAACATCATTTTAGAATGCACCGAATGTGGCGACAGAAGTTACTTATCTAAGAAAAACAAGCGTAAGCATCCGGAACGTTTAAGTTTGAAGAAGTATTGTCCAGTTGAAAGACACGCAACTCTTCATCGTGAAACTAAGTAGTAAACTAATATAGCAGGAGCCGATGTTCCTGCTATTTTTGTATGAAGAAGCATGGATAAGAAAAAAATACGGCAAGCACAAATTACCCACTTAACTGCCTTTGCACACAGTGCAGCAAAAAAGACCGAGGACCAAAAATTGCTCAAGCAGTTACTAAGTTCAGGATTGCTTGAGAGTAAGAGGACTATTGGGGTAACTTCTTCACTTTCATATGAAGTTGATACGGCAGGTCTTATTGCCTATTTATGGGATCAGGGTAAGGAGGTTTATTTAGCCCGAGCCAATAATAACCTTGAGCATTCACAGGATTTCCTTTATTATAGCTACATGACCAAAATTAAACAGTCCCCATTCGGGGTCGCAGAAGTGGCTGATCCTAATGCGGAAATCAATAATTGTCTTGATTTAGTGCTGGTACCCGGTCTAGCTTTTGCGGTTGATACGCATCAGCGTTTGGGTTTTGGCGGCGGTTACTATGATCGCTTTTTAGCTAAGCATCCTAATACGGAGACCGTGGCTTTGGTCAATTCCCAAATGATTTTGGCAACAGCCAGCTGGCAACTGGAAGCAACGGATATCCCAGTTCAGACAATTGTAACTACGCAGTCAATCTTGCATAAATAAGTGAGGCTAAGATGAATCAACGAGATAATCTCAAAAATTGTTATATGACGATGAGTATTTTAATCGTGCTACTTATCGTTTTCATCGTCGAGATCGCACTTGGTGGCTCTCAAAACACCGCTGTTTTAATTAAAATGGGGGCGATGAATAACTTGGCGGTGGTAGTTGGTCACCAGTGGTGGCGGTTGTTCACTGCGCAATTCTTGCATATGGGCATTCTGCACCTAGTTTCTAATGCGGTCATCATCTATTATTTAGGTATTTACATGGAAGAAATTCTGGGACATTGGCGCTTTTTGCTGCTCTATTTGTTATCTGGAGTTGGGGGCAACTTGCTTAGTTTAGCTTGGGGAAGTGATCAGGCAATTAGTGCGGGCGCCTCTACTGCCCTGTTTGGACTTTTTGGTGCAATGACTGCCATTGCCTTGAATAATCGAAGTAACCAGTTGATTACCTATCTGGGCCGGCAGTCGTTCTGGCTAGCCTTGATAAACATCGGTTTTGACCTATTTGATCCCAATATTGACATTCAGGGCCACCTGGGCGGCTTTATTGCTGGCTTTTTATTGGCAATCGTGATGGGCAATTTGGCCATGGGCCGGTATCGCAATAAAACCCGGTTTGTGGCGGCATGTCTTCTAGTTGTTTATAGTGTATTTACGGTTAGATTGGGAATGATTATTGATTTATCATGAAAACGTTATACGATGTACAACAGCTCCTAAAAAAATATGGTATCTTTGTTCATGTTGGGAAGCGCATTTGGGACATTGAGCTAATGGCATTGGAACTTGACAACCTTAACCGGGCGCATTTGGTTGCTAAGCATGACTACTTGGTTGCCAAGTTAATTTTGCGTCGTGAACACGAATATGAAGAGCGGCTTGCTAAAGACCAACATAGCTCTTAGCATAAATTAGTAGTATATTATTCAGGTAAGCAGTTCGGGGAGAAATAAACTAATGTCAACTTTTTTAATTATTGTCGATGCTATCTTAGTAGCCGTGATTTTAGCCTTTGTCTCAGTTTGGCTGTGGAACAAAATTCAAACCAAACGGTTAGGCAACGGTGATTTAACTAATGATGAATTTAAGCAGGGCATGAGAAGGGCGCAAATTGTCGATTTACGAGAAAAGGCCCCCTTTAAGAGGAAGCACATTGATGGTGCGCGCAACCTTCCTTATACCATGTTGAAGTACCAATATACGGAATTAAGGACCGACCTGCCAGTATATCTGTACGCTGATTCGCTGTCAGTAACACTGCGTGCGGCGAGATTTTTGCAAAAAAAGCATTTTTCTTCGATTAAGTGGCTGAAGAATGGTTTTGAAGATTGGGATGGTCGGACAAAAACATCTAAATATTAACTAAAAACATGTTTGGCGACTCTTTCAAACATGTTTTTTCGATATAATTAAAGGATAAAAAGATGCAAAAAGTATTAGCAATTGTGGGTCCCACAGCAGTTGGCAAGACTAGTTTGGCAATTGAGCTGGCGCGCCAATTAAAGGCCGAAATTATTTCAGGTGACTCAATGCAAGTTTACCGCGAAGTGGCAATTGGAACGGCCAAGGCGACGCCAGCAGAACAGCAAGTGGTAAAGCATTATTTGGTTGACACGCAATCGGTTTTTGAACCTTATGCAGTGACTGATTTTGTAAGACAGGCTCGCGAAGCGATTGCTGAAATAGCCAATAAAGGAAAGCTACCACTACTGGTTGGCGGAACCGGCTTTTATGTGAACGCCTTACTCAACCAGTTGCAGTTGGGGGAAAAAGAGGAGCAGCTAACTGCGGTTGAGCCCAAGTGGCAAAGCTTACTTGACCAAGCCGGTCCCCAAAAACTATGGCAAGAGTTAAATAAACGAGATGCAAAAACCGCAGCTCATCTTCCAGCTGCTAACTCCCGGCGGGTCTTAAGGGCCTTAACGGTGATTGACCGGACAGGTAAAAAATTTTCTGAGCAACAAAAGGAGATTAAGCCGCGTTATGACTACTTGATTATCGGACTTAATGCAGAGCGTCAGGAAATATATGACCGGATCAACTTACGGGTAGATCAGATGATGGAGCAGGGCTTAGTCAAGGAAGCGAACTTTGTTTACCAGAATAGGGGCCGCGAGCAGCAAATTTTGCAGGCGATTGGCTATAAGGAATTTTTTCCGTATTTTACCGGCGAAAAACCCCTGGCGGCCTGCGTTGCCGACCTTAAAACGGCCTCGCGCCGGTATGCCAAACGGCAACTGACCTACCTGCGGCATCAATTACCGGTAACCTGGGTTGACCCGCTGAATGATCCCGCATATCTGACTAAAATAACAGAAAAAGTAGAGGAATGGATAAATGAATAATTGGCCGGCAGAATTGCAAAAAATTGTGAGCGAGATTGATGTCCAGGTGGCGGCACAATTAGCAAAAATAGACGAAAATATTTTAGTTAATCAAAATAAAGTTTTAACTGCTTTTAAGGACCAGGCTGTGGCTGAAGCAGACTTAATTGGTAGTACGGGCTATGGTAGCGACGATAGCGGCCGCGACAAGCTTGATCGCATGTATGCACAAATTTTTCAGACCGAAGACGCACTGGTGCGTTCACAATTTGTGTCTGGCACCCATACACTGGCAACTGCAATGGCAGGTAACTTGTTGCCCGGTGATGAACTGATGTACTTGACTGGCATGCCATATGATACGCTTCAGCAGGTAATTGGGCTGGCCGGCGATGGACGTGGGAGTCTAAAGCAGTATGGCGTTAAGTTTTTTTATGTCGACCTCAAGGATGGTCAGGTTGACACTAAGGCAGCGCGTCAGTTGCTGGCCGACCATCAACCGAAAATGGCGGTCATTCAGCGTTCACGGGGCTATGACACACGGTCCAGTTTGACGGTTGACCAAATTAAACCGCTGATTGAGTTGGTGCGGGCAGTCAGTCCAAAGACGATTATCTTTATTGATAATTGTTACGGCGAATTTTCTGAACAGCATGAACCAACCGAGTATGGCGCTGATCTGCTGGCCGGTTCACTGATTAAGAATGCTGGCGGCGGTCTGGCAAAGGTTGGCGGGTACGTTGTAGGTCGGCATGAACTAGTCGAGAATACCGCAGCACGACTAACCGCCGCTGGAATTGGTCGTGCTGAAGGGGCTAGTTTAGCCAACAACCTTGACTACTTTGAAGGCTTGTTTATTGCACCAAGTATCACTGGCAATGCGATCAAGGGTGCAATATACACTGCTGCACTATTGGAACGGATGGGCTTGGAAGTTACGCCTAAGTGGGATGAAGACCGTACAGATCTTATTCAAACGGTGATTTTTCATGACCAGGAAAAGATGGTTCGCTTTGCCCAAATCCTGCAGGCTAATTCGCCCATCAATTCCTTTGTGGAGCCGGTGCCAAGCCATGATACAGGATATGAAGATCAGGTAATTATGGCCGCTGGTTCCTTTATCGAGGGGGCTAGTATCGAGCTTTCGGGGGATGGCCCAATTCGCCCGCCCTATGCACTGTATTTGCAGGGGGGGCTAACTTTTGCCCACGTGAAGATTGCGATTACTAATGCGGTCAATGAGTTGTTTTATAAGTAGTAGACAGTTTAACTTAAATAAAGCTTTGGTAAAGTTTTTGGAAAAGTAGTTAGACCGCTTTACTTTTTATGACGTAAATGCTAAGGTATTAATCAAGTTTTGGTAAGAAAAGCAAACTCTTTAATGGGTTATACCAATTATAATTATTCATATTTCTAGGTGGAGAAAACATGACAAAAAAAATTACAGCAGATGATATTAGAAAGAGCGTCGCAGAAAATGACGTGCGTTTTTTACGGTTGACCTTCACCGACATTAATGGGACGTTGAAGGCGGTTGAAGTTCCTAATAGTCAACTAGAAAAAGTTTTAAGTAATGACATTCGCTTTGACGGTTCGTCGATTGATGGCTTTGTCCGCCTGGAAGAAAGTGATATGGTTTTGTATCCTGATTTTTCAACCTGGGCGGTCTTGCCATGGACTGATAACCAAGGTGGTAAGATTGGCTGTTTAATTTGTTCTGTGCACATGACGGACGGGAGCGAATTTGACGGGGATCCGCGGAATAACTTGCGGCGAATTATCAGGCAGATGAATGACATGGGCTTTTCGGCTTTTGACATTGGCTTTGAAGCCGAATTTCATCTGCTTAAACTTGATGAAAATGGCAAGTGGACCACAGAGGTTCCCGATCACGCCTCGTACTTTGACTTAACTTCACAAGATGAAAGTGCAAGTTGTCGGCGTGACATCGTGGAAACGTTAGAAAGTATTGGCTTTGAAGTTGAGGCAGCCCACCACGAAGTGGGCGATGGACAGCAGGAAATCGACTTCAAGTTTGATGATGCACTAACGACGGCTGACCGGGTGCAGATGTTCAAGATGATTGTCCGCGAAATTGCTAAAAGGCATGGTTTATATGCAACTTTCATGGCCAAACCGCTCCAAGGTCAGGCTGGCAATGGAATGCACACGAACATGTCCTTGTTTAAGGGGAATAAAAATGCCTTTTATGACCAAGATAATGAATTTCACCTTTCAAACAACGCCCTGTTTTTCCTGAATGGAATATTGGAACATGCCCGGGCAATCACTGCTGTCGGTAATCCAACCGTCAACTCATACAAACGGTTGATTCCTGGTTATGAAGCTCCTGTTTACATCTCCTGGGCTTCCAAGAACCGCTCGCCGATGGTCAGAGTACCCTCAGCAGAAGAGGTTAATACCCGCCTGGAAATGCGCTCAGCTGACCCAACGGCCAACCCCTACCTCCTGCTGGCAGCTTGTTTAGCAGCCGGATTGAATGGTATCAAAGAAGAAAAGATGCCAATGGAGCCGATCAACGGCAACATTTTTAAGCTAAGTGAAAAGGAGCGAGAAGCAGCTGGGATTAAGCCGCTCCCATCCACTTTACACAACGCACTTAAGGCTTTTAAGAAGGATGAACTAATTAAGTCAGCGCTTGGTAATCACTTAACGCAGAGTTTCATTGGTTCTAAGGAACTTGAATGGAACCAATATACCCAAACCGTCTCCGATTGGGAAAGAAACAGGTATATAGGCTATTAATGTTAATAGAACTAACAAAGCCAGAGGCAGTAACGCTCGCCTCTGGCTTTTTAAAATAGATCATAATTATTTTTGCTTAAACTTAATCGCAGTAGCGCTCAGGTCGACCGTGTAGGTCGTCTCTTCAAGCGGTCGTTTCGTCATCGCCTGGTCAGTTGAGTAGATAATCAGGCACAACCTGCTGCCAGCCGGAAGTTGGTAGTAGGTTGGCTGCAGCTTGAAGGTCAGGTCATAAAACTGCCCCGGTTCAATTGCTACTGGCTTCTTCATGTCGGCATAGTTTTGTAAGTTCATGTGTCCTTTGGTAATCAGTTTGGCATGAGTCAACTTGTCTGGCATGAACTCCTGCAGGGTATCGGTGCCAAAGCGGAAGCCCAGTTCCTGACCGCCGCGCATTAAAAACTTAGGTGTAGCAGTTAGCCGTTTGCGGTCGCCCAGTTCAACTAGCGCAACCGATAGTTGGCCTTTGTTCAAGCTGGATGAAACTCGTACCGTGACTTCAGGCCGACCCACAATGGTCACTGGGTGGATAAACTCATCCGTAATAAAGCGCAGGCTTGCCTTGGCCCATTTATCATCACCGCAAATAAACTTGTACTGCCATTCGCTTTCAGTAAGGTGGGCCTTGTTAAATTCCACGCCGCCTTGGTCGATGAATGCTGCTTTGGCCTGCCCGTTTCCGTCTTTTTGCAGTTCTCCCTCATCGGTGGGGTAATAGCTGGTGGAGTGTCCAACTTCATCGCTCCAGTCTTCTTCCTCGTGCCACTTGTCGGCTTGCAGGTTGTCCTGAACCATTACCGCTGGCCACTGTTGCTCTGCTCCATTATTGACTTCGAGTAGTTCATGGACAAACCAGAGGTTCATAAGATCGGTAAAGTCAATGGAAACAAGGTTGTTCATGTTGTAGTGGGGTCCTTGGTGCAAGAATAGGTGATGTTCGATCGGCAAGTTCTTGACCTGCTGCCAAATCTTATAAACGTTCTTGGGCTTGACGTTCCAGTCATTCAGGCCGTGTACGCTGATCCAGGAACACTTGATGCCAGCCGCCTGGTGGCGGTAGTTGCGGGCCTCCCAAAAGTCTGAGTATTGGCCGGTCTGGCGGTCTTCCTTAGTTTGAAGCTGTTTTTGCATTGCATCATATTTAGGCTTAATCTTGAGATAGTCGCCCGCATCCCATAAGTTGGATTGGCAAGTTTCGGCTAAGAGGTCCAGGTCTTCGCCTTGGCAATCTTCGGGTGCTATGACCAGGCCGTGTTCGCGGTAGTAGTCATACCAGGACGAGATGGCCGCTTCAGAGACAACGGTCTTCAGGCCGGCCACCCCCGTCGTAGCGATGGCAATCTGTAGTGTTCCCAGGTATGACCGTCCGGTCATGCCGATGTTGCCATTGCACCAGGAGGCCCTGGTCTCATGCTGACGTGAGCGGTCAGTATAGGCAATTCGGTCGCCGTGCAGCCACTCAATAATTTCTTTGGCACTCTCGGTTTCCTCTGGTGCACCAGTGATACGTAGGCCGTCACTGCCGCGCGTACCGATGGCGCCCGCAAAGACACTGGCAAAGCCGCGCGCCAACATGTACTCGTTGAGCCCGTATGAAGACTTGCCCACTGCTTTTTCAACGGGTGGATGATTTTCGTGATTAGCTGTTGACGGTTTTGCAGCCGGAATAATGTTGCTGGCCTCGTATTGAGGATTAGTCCAAGCACAGGCGTCCGCTAAATTTTCATCAACTGAATAGTTGCGTTTTTCGTTGTCGATGATCCCACCAAAATAGGGGCTAGCAGTATAAAGAGCCGGAACCTTCAGCTGCTGACTTTCGACTGGTCGAAAAATTGTCACTTGCAGCAAGTCGGATTGGCCATCTTCATCAGTATCAAGGTCACTCTCGACATAGACGACTTCACGGATTACCTTACTGGTGTCAAAAACGGGTAGGCTCTTACCGTTTAGCAAGATAAATTGGCTGCCTGGCAGAGTCTGTCTGCGGTCGGCAAAATAGCCTTTACCAGCCATCACGTCGATTAACAACTGGCCGTTTTGAGACCGGGTGTTCAATAGGCGGTAAAAGGCGGTAATCAAATCCGTGCAATTACTAATGTTTTCGACCACTGGCAAGGCATTTTTGGTCATAAAGCTAAGCGGATCACTCAATTCGTAGTCATAGTGGACGTGGTACCCCAAAAGTTGCAGGGCTACGTTATAAAACTGGGCTGGGCTCATTTCTTGCGGCTGGGTTGCTAAATAGCTAGCTAGTGTTTCTGTTTCAGAAACGGCAAACTCAGTTAACTTGGCTTGACGAGCAGTACTGTCCGTTAGACTAACTTCAGCTAGGGTGTTTTCAACCATTGTGGCTAGTAATTTACCAAAAGTGCATTGTTGATAATCTACCGGTAAAAAGTTAATTTGTAACAGTTCTTTGACCTGTGTTGCATAATCTGTTTCGACGTATGCGTATTGATTATATTTCATGTTTTCTCCTTTTTTCTTCATTTTACTAGTTTCTGTTAGGATAGAAAAGAAAATGTCTAAAACAAAAACGGGCACGGATGCCCGTTTTTGGTTATAGCCAGGTAGTTTGATAAATAGCATCATTAAAGCCGCAGGTCAACTTGGGTCCGTCAACCACTAAAGGACGCTTAATTAGTTTGCCATTTTGGGCCATCAAGGTGGCGGCTTCCTCAATGGTCATGTCAGCAACCTTATCCTTTAAATGCAGCTTGCGATAATCTTGACCGCTGGTATTAAAAAAATATTTTAAACCTCGATCTTGGTGGTCAGTCATCCACTTAACTAGGTCGGTCTTCTTAGGTGGTTGGTCAACTAGGTCTTGAAATGCTAGTTCAACTCCGTGACTTTGTAACCATTTTTGGGCGCTTCTAGAAGTTGAGCATCGTTTATAACCATAAAATTTAATCATTTTCCTACCTTCTTTTTTACAATCAATGATCTAGCTAATTATAGCAAGGAATAGGCAATTGATCCAAGTCCCAAGGCCACGTGCTTAGTTAAAGTCAAGTTCAAAGTCCTTACTGGTGAAGAAATGCAGTTTATTATTGAAGAGATAGTTGGTCAATAAAGCAAGTCCAATTGGTAAAACAAAGAAAAGCACTACTAGCAGAGTAATATTTGCGCCAGTAGCTGGACGGTCGGCAAGGGCAGCCATGGGTCCAATTAAACCAGAAAAGCCGAAACCGGCACTCATTGGGTTACCGCCAATTTTAAAAATAGCCCCTAAGGCTCCTAAAATACCTGCATTCAGTATGATTGGGATAAGCAATTTTGGTTTAGTCATTAAATTGGCCATCTGCATTTTGGGTGAACCGAGGAAGTGAGCAATTGAAGTGCCCACGGTGTTTGCTTTCCAACCAAAAACGGCTAAGGCAAAGGCGGCAGCAGTAATACCTAGGTTGGCAGAACCAGCTGCGACCCCAGAGATACTGATAGCTGTTGCAATCCCTACTGACGAAATAGGCGAAACAATCAGCAGGGCAAAGACAACACCCATTACTAGTCCCATCAATACTGGCTGTAAATTCATCAAATGTTCGACACCGAGACCAATTAAACGTGTAACCTGACTAACGGGAATATGAGTTAACGAACCAATGCCACCCGCAATTAGCAGCACCAGGAGCGGTACCAGCAAAATTGTGTATGCCTTGAGCCGCTTACCCATTAAAAGAATTAAACTATAGGCAATCATAATCGTAATCGCGATGTTAATGACATCACCGCTACCGTTCACGGTGATCTGCCCGTTCTTCATGCTCATATTACCGGCACCAGCAGTTGCGGCGAGCGCAAGCGATGATGTTTGGATTGGTGACAACTTGGCCGTCATACTCACACAAACCCCACTAATTGCCGGTAGTAGGGCTGCTGCAAAGGCAGTTAGCACCAGCATAAAATTGAGTTGTGGCCAAAGCGGTGCTAGTGCTTTGACTAACTGGTTAATTAAGGCACCGGGAATTAGGGCAACGACAATGCCCGTTGATAATCCATTTAATGTATTTAACGTGACTTCTTTCAAAGTAACTTTTTCTGTAGCTTCCATTTTTTCCTCCTAAAAAAGACCCACACAGACAACAACTGTGTGGGTCTTCCTGAAAAAAATACGGTTTTGACACACAGTTGTTAGAGATTGAACTGTGTGTCTCGGGCTACGACAAACTAGGCACTCAGTTCAGTATACTGAAGTACCAAAAATAGTATTTAACTTCTACTTGAGTATTTTTACTATTAGTTGTCATTTTAGTTGTCATTTTGTAACCTCTTATCAACATTTATCCAGTATCATACAGAAATAGTGGCAAAGATGCAAGCTATTTTTTTACAAGAAGAATTTTGTGGTCAAACGGGTGTCACTTTCCAGCACGAGCAATGCGGTCATATATTTCGCGGTATAATCAAAGATATACAAGGAGAATCTGATTGGATGAAAGTCGAAGAAATAACCCAAAACCGCTGAGAGGGTAAAGCAGGAGTTTTCATTGCCTAGCCGCAATTTCGACACCCTTTTTGGCGAACGCAATATTTGCCAACTAACTAAAAAGGTAAGATTGACCTTGTTAAGCCGTTCGAAAATTATTGATCAAGTTTTAAAATGGTTGATTGCTATATGGCTTGATCATCTGACCTGGTGGAGTACGTTAAGTCACCGCAGTGGGTTACCAGCCCATGATTTGATGTGCTTTACCAACTGCAATAAGTAGAATTTGCCCCTCAGCTGAAAAGTTAGCAGCAGTGGGGCCTTTGGAAGCAAACCACGAATTGCGTTATCATAGGATAAAATCCGCAAGTAGTTATTTTAATTAAAATGTCTACAAGTTGATAATTCGCTGATTTATCAACTTTTTATATTTATTAAAATATAATTATATAAATAATGACTTGCAAATAAATATAATTGTTATTTTATAAATAAAAAGATGGTTGAGTAAATTAGTTGGTAGTTACCAAGTTTCATGATTGAGCCAGACTATCAAAGTAATAATTGGATAAAAGCAAGAGTTTTAGCTGAACAAAGCAAAAGACTATTTATGCATTAGATCAGATCTATAAAAATATAATGGCAAAAGACATGGAGTGAACATTAAAATCATGATAAAATATTAAAAAAGTTATAGGTAGCTAATGTAAGTTTGTAAAAAAGAGATGGTGAACTTATTTTGAATAGATTAAAGTTAATTGAAGAGATCAAAAATACCAACTACAAAATGCATAAGAGCAAAAAAGGTTGGCTAGTTAGTTATTCGATTTTAACGTTTATGCTGGGTGGAACCACCTTGCTGTTGTCCAATAATGTGTCAGTTGCTAAGGCTGCTGAGATTGATTATAAGACAGCTGAGCCAGATACGGCAGAGTCGGTTAGTCAGGCCAAGATAACTGCCAAAGAGAAGTTACTGGTAGCAGCTAATACTAGTAAACAAAAGCTTGCAGCTAATCAAACTCTAACTGCTGTTGAGAAGGTCAAGCAAGTTAAGAGAATTGATAGCTTACTTCATGATGCCCAAGATCAAGTCGACGCTGCTAGTGATACAACTAGTATTCAAGCACTAGTTGATAAGACCGTGGCAAGACTTACGGCTCTTAAGCCGCTGACCCCTAAGGCCAAACTGGTAAAGAGCAAGTCCAAGGCCAAGTTATCGACATATGCAGGACTTAAGTCACACTTGAAGGCCGCCAAGCAAATACCAGCTAAGGCGCAATCCACAAGTTCAATTGATGATGATAAGAATGCGGACACATCAGTTAATATTCCAGCTACTGTAGCAGATGACACCAAGTTGTCAGAGACGGCTCTGTCTGAACGCTCTACTAAGAGCCCTGCTAATACAACCCAAGCTGCAACTATTGCAACTAAGGATAACGATACACCGTTAGCAGAGATTGATGCCGCAGCTACCAAGGTTAAAGGCGAGATCGATGCCGATAATACTCTTCTAACAGAGACCAAGAATAAGCAAAAGGCTCAGGTTGATGCGGATGTCACTGCCGCCAAGGCTGCTATTAATAGAGCCGCTAATCCGCAAGCAGCGCAGGAAGCCAAAGCAGCTGGGATTGCCAAGATTCAGGCTGACCATATTCAGGGTGTCGATAAGCAATATACCGAGTCTGCCGCATGGTATTACTTTAGGGATATGTATAACAAGATCAACGGCGAGATTGATGCCGATGGTACCTTGACAACAGGTGAAAAAAGAACGCAAAAAGCTGGAGTCTATCAAGAGTATCAGAAAGTCTCTGATTCTGCTAGAGGCCAAGGCAGTAAAGGTGTTCAACATATAAAAGACTTGATGGACGCAGGCTTTGCCAAGATGAATGCCTGGCATGTTCCGGGAGCCCCAGCGGAGATTGATGATGTTGCTGCTAAAGTAAAGGCTGAAATTGATGCCGATAATTCTCTTCTAACAGAGACCAAAAACAAGCAAAAAGCTCAGGTTGATGTGGATGTCACTGCAACCAAGGCGGCTATTAATAGTGCGGCTAATTCGCAAGCAGCGCAGGAAGCCAAAGCAGCCGGGATCGCCAAGATTAATGGCGACCACATATTGGATGTTGACATCCAATATACCGAGTCTGCCGCATGGTATTACTTTAGGGATATGTATAACAAGATCAACGGCGAGATTGATGCCGATGGTACCTTGACAACAGGTGAAAAAAGAACGCAAAAAGCTGGAGTCTATCAAGAGTATCAGAAAGTCTCTGATTCTGCTAGAGGCCAAGGCAGTAAAGGTGTTCAACATATAAAAGACTTGATGGACGCAGGCTTTGCCAAGATGAATGCCTGGCATGTTCCGGGAGCCCCAGCGGAGATTGATGATGTTGCTGCTAAAGTAAAGGCTGAAATTGATGCCGATAATTCTCTTCTAACAGAGACCAAAAACAAGCAAAAAGCTCAGGTTGATGTGGATGTCACTGCAACCAAGGCGGCTATTAATAGTGCGGCTAATTCGCAAGCAGCGCAGGAAGCCAAAGCAGCCGGGATCGCCAAGATTAATGGCGACCACATATTGGATGTTGACATCCAATATACCGAGTCTGCCGCATGGTATTACTTTAGGGATATGTATAACAAGATCAACGGCGAGATTGATGCCGATGGTACCTTGACAACAGGTGAAAAAAGAACGCAAAAAGCTGGAGTCTATCAAGAGTATCAGAAAGTCTCTGATTCTGCTAGAGGCCAAGGCAGTAAAGGTGTTCAACATATAAAAGACTTGATGGACGCAGGCTTTGCCAAGATGAATGCCTGGCATGTTCCGGGAGCCCCAGCGGAGATTGATGATGTTGCTGCTAAAGTAAAGGCTGAAATTGATGCCGATAATTCTCTTCTAACAGAGACCAAAAACAAGCAAAAAGCTCAGGTTGATGTGGATGTCACTGCAACCAAGGCGGCTATTAATAGTGCGGCTAATTCGCAAGCAGCGCAGGAAGCCAAAGCAGCCGGGATCGCCAAGATTAATGGCGACCACATATTGGATGTTGACATCCAATATACCGAGTCTGCCGCATGGTATTACTTTAGGGATATGTATAACAAGATCAACGGCGAGATTGATGCCGATGCCAATTTGACTAGTGCAGAAAAAGCGGCGCAAAAAGCTAAACTCTACCAAGAGTATGAGAAAGTCTCTGATTCTGCTAGAGGCCAAGGCAGTAAAGGTGTTCAACATATAAAAGACTTGATGGACGCAGGCTTTGCCAAGATGAGTGCTTGCCATGTTTCAAGTGCAGCTTCATTGGATACGACTAAGAAACTTGCTAAAGGCGAGATTGACGATGCAGTAATCAAGGCCAAAGGCGAAATTGATGACGATTACACTCTTCTTAAAGAGACCAAGAACACCCAAAAAGCCAGTGTTGATAAGGCAGCTGAGGATGCCAAGACGGCAATCGATAATGCAACTAATACCCAAGCGATAACAGATAGCAGGGGCCAAGGCTTGAAACTCATTGGCCAGGTTCACGTTGCCGGTGACTCAATCCTTAACCAGCAGGCTGCCGCTAAAGCGGCACTTGATGAAGCTGCGGCAGCGGTCAAACAAAAGATTGCCCAGGACCAGGTCCTAGATGATGAAGCAAAGGACAAGTATACCAGCAACCTGCAAAAAGAGCTTGATTTTTGGAAGGGAAGGATTCAGGGAAATATTTCGGCTGATTTTGTTGCTGAATACAAAGAAGGTGGTCTGCAAGCTGTAAAGAGATGCTATCCTGATGTTGCGGCAGCCTTGAAACAAAAAATAAGCGACGCTCAAATAGAGTTTTACAATGAAGAAGCCAAGATTATTGGAGAAATTGGCGCTGACCGTGACCTGACGGCTGAAGAAAAGACAGCGCAAAAGAGTAAGCTTAATGAAGTGTATGGTGAAGCCGGTAAAGCTGTTGCAACTGCCACTACCTTCAAGGAAGTAACTGAAATCAAGGCGGCCTGGCTGGCCAAGTTTGCGGCGGTCCATGCACCGACTGATGTTGCTCTTCAAGCTGCCAAGACTAAAGCTAACCAAGCAATCGACGAGCAAGTAAGCAAGGTTAAAGGCGAGATTAGTGCTGATAACTGGTTAATGCCAGAAGAGGTGACAGCGCAGACCAATAATGTTGATACTGCAGCTACTGCAGCCAAGGATTCTATCAACCAGGCCGCTGATATTAAGGGCGTTGAAGATGCACGAGATGCTGGTATTGTTAAAATTAAAGCCGCCCATACAGCAGGCAGTATCTCTGGGGCAGACCGCAGAGATAAGGCTAAGACCGCAATTGACACTGAAGCAGCTAAAGTTAAGGGTGAGATCGATGCCGATGCCACTCTTGATGAAGCAACTAAGACTGTGCAAAAGACTAATGTAGATACCGATGTGGTTGCTGCAAAGAGAGCGATTGATAAGGCTAACACTGCTATACTTGTTGAACAAGCCAAGGAAGATGGTCTGGTCAAGGTTCAGGCCGACCATATTCTAGGAGCCCCTCTCCCAGAGCAAAAGACGAATGCCCAAAAGGCCATTGATGATGAAGTCGCTAAGGTTAAGGGTGAGATTGATACCGATGTCACTCTTGATGAGGCAACTAAGACCAAACAAAAGGCCAACGTTGATACGGATGCTGCTGCCGCTAAAGAAGCAATCAGCCAGGCCGGCAATCCTCAAGGTGTTGCCGATGCTAAGGCAGCCGGGATTGCCAAGATCGATGGTGACCATATCCCAGGTAACGTTTCCTTACCAGATCAGAAGACTGAAGCGACCAAAGCCATTGATGATGAAGTCGCTAAGGTTAAGCGCCAGATTGATAACGACCCAACTCTAGATAACACAGAAAAGGCTAAACAAAAAGCAGACGTCGATACGGATGCCACTGCTGCCAAAGTAGCGATTAACCAGGCAACCGACGTTCAAGGAGTTGATAGTGCCAAAGCTGCTGGGATTATCAAGATTGATGGTGACCACGTTCCAAGCAGTACCTCATTAGATGAGCAGAAGAAGAATGCCCAGAAGGTGATTGCTGATGAAGAAGCTAAGGTTAAGGGTGAGATTGATGCTGATGCCACTTTAGATGACACTGCTAAGAAGACGCAGAAAGATAATGTTGATCAGGACGCAACTGCTGCCAAGGTAGCTATCAACAATGCTGCCAATGCCCAAGGGGTGAAGGAAGCCAAGGAAGCAGGTCTTGTTAAGATCGATGGTAACCATATCTCAGCTAACGTCTCCTTACCAGACCAAAAGGCTGAAGCGACTAAGGCCATTGATGATGAGGCTGCTAAAGTTAAGGGTGAGATTGCTGCCGATGCCACTTTAACTGCAGCTGAAAAAGACACGCAGAAGGCTAACGTTGATCAGGACGCGGCTAATGCCAAGACTGCAATAACCAACGCAACCGACGCCCAAGCTGTCAAAGAAGCTGCCGATGCAGGTATTATCAAGATAAATGCAGACCACATCCCAAGTAACGTTTCCCTGCCAGACTGCAAGACTGAAGCCACTAAAGCTATTGATACTGAAGCTGCTAAGGTTACAGAAGAGATCGATGCCGATTCTACTTTAGACAGTGCAGCTAAAGATGCGCAGAAGGCCAATGTCGATAAGGAAGCTGCTGCTGCTAAAGACGCGATTACTCAGGCTACTGATGCCCAAGGTGTGAATACAGCCAAGGCTGCTGGTATTACCAAAATTAATGGTGCCCACGTACCAGCTAGCGTTTCCCTGCCAGATCAAAAGGCGAATGCCCAAAAGGAAATTGATGCAGAGGCTGCTAAGGTTAAAGGCGAGATTGATGGCGATGCCACTTTAGATAGTGCTGCTAAAGATACTCAAAAGACTAATGTTGATAAGGAAGTCGCTGCTGCTAAAGAGGCCATTACTCAGGCCACTGACGTTCAAGGTGTCAAAGAAGCCAAGGATATCGGTATTGCCAAGATTAATGGTGCCCACGTACCAGCTTCTGTTTCCCTGCCAGATCAGAAGTCTGAAGCGACTAAGGCCATTGATACTGAAGCAGCCAAAGTCAAAGGAGAAATCGATGCCAACTCCTCCTTAACTGATACAGAAAAGGCAACGCAAAAGGCCAATGTCGATAAGGAAGCCGCTGCTGCTAAAGAGGCCATTACCCAGGCCACTGATGCCCAAGGCGTGAATAACGCCAAAGCCGCAGGAATTACCAAGATCGATGCGTGCCACGTACCAGCTAGCATTTCCTTACCAGATCAGAAGACTGATGCGCAAAAGGCAATCGATACTGAAGCAGCTAAGGTTAAAGGAGAGATCGATGCCGATGTAACTTTGATTACAGCTGAAAAAGACACCCAGAAGAAAAATGTTGACAAGGAAGCTGCTGATGCCAAAGATGCCATTAATCAGGCTACCGATGCTCAAGGTGTAACCAACGCTAAAGATGCGGGAATTGTCAAGATAGCAGCTGCCCATATGACTGATGTTTCTTTGCCAGATCAACAAGCAGCTGCCCTTAAGGCAATTGATAATGAGGCAGCTAAGGTCAAGGGTGAAATCGACGCCGATAGAACATTGACTGACACGGAAAAAGCAGCGCAAAAGACCAAGGTTGATGTAGATGTAGCAGCCGCTATGGCAGCTATTAATAGTGCAACTAATGCGCAAAAGGTGAAAGAAGCTAAAGAAGATGGTCTTGCCAAGATAGATGGTGACCATATCCCAGGCTCTACTTCGATACCAGACCGCAAGACTGAAGCGACTAAGGTAATTGATGATGAAGCCGCGAAAGTTAAGGATGAAATCGATGCCGATTCTACTTTAGACAGTGCTACTAAAGATGCGCAAAAGGCCAATGTTGATAAGGAAGTTGCCGCTGCCAAGACCGCGATTACCCAGGCCACTGACGTCCAAGGTGTGAATACAGCAAAAGCTGCCGGTATTACCAAGATAGATGCGTGTCACGTACCAGCTTCTGTTTCCTTGCCAGACCAAAAGTCTGACGCAATTAAGGTCATTGATAGTGAAGCAGCTAAAGTCAAGGGTGAAATCGATGCCGATATCACTTTAGCCAGTGCCGCTAAAGATACTCAAAAGGCCAATGTCGATAAGGAAGTTGCCGCTGCCAAGACCGCGATAACCAACGCAACTGACGTCCAAGGTGTAAATACAGCCAAGGCCGCTGGTATTACTAAGGTTGATGCGTGTCATGTATCAGCTTCTGTTTCACTGCCAGACCAAAAGTCTGAAGCCACTAAGGCTATTGATGATGAGGCAGCTAAAGTCAAGGGCGAAATCGATGCCGATTCTACTTTAGACAGTGCCGCTAAAGATACTCAAAAGGCCAATGTCGATAAGGAAGTTGCCGCTGCCAAGACCGCGATAACCAACTCAACTGATATCCAAGGTGTTAATACATCCAAAGCTGCTGGTCTTACCAAGATTGATGCTTGTCACGTGTCAGCTATTTCCCTGCCAGACCAGAAGACGAATGCGCACCAGGTAATTGACAGCGAGGCTGCTAAAGTTAAGGGTGAGATTGATGCTGATATCACTTTAACTAGCGCAGAAAAGACCGCCCAGAAGGCTAAGGTGGACCAGGAAGCTGCTAGTGCTAAAGCAGCGATTAACCAGGCCAGTGACGCCCAAGGCGTGCAATCGGCCAAGCTTGCCGGTATTGCCAAGATTGATGCCGCTCATATGCCGGCTGCCACGTCCCTGCTAGGCCAAAAGACCAATGCCCAAAAGGCCATCGATGATGAAGCTGATAGGGTTAAGAGCGAGATCGACTTAGATGCTTCCTTGGACGATGCTACTAAGGATGAACAAAAAGCTAATGTTGATCGAGATGCCGCCGCCGCTAAAAACAACATCAATCAGGCGACCGATACCAAGGGCATTCAGGAAGCAAAAGAAGCTGGCATTTCCAAGATTAATAGTGACCATGTGTCCAATCACAAGTCGTTGTCTGATCAAAGGTTAGAAGGCAAACAGGTAATTGATGCTGAAGCAGATCGAATTAAGGCGGAAATTGATGCTGATTCAACTTTAGATGATGCCACTAAGGCAAGACAAAAGATGAATGTTAATAGTGAGGTAACAAAAGCTAAAGTTGCAATTGATCATGCTACCACAGCTCAAGCTATTAAGACGGCTAAAAACGATGGGATAGCAGCAATTGCTGCTCAACACATTACTGGTGAAAATGGCAGCTTAGACAGTCTCAAGACTACAGCCCAAAATGCAATTGACCAAGAAGCAACTAAGATCAAGGGAGAAATCGCTGCTGATGTAACTTTGGATGATGATACAAAGGCAATTCAGCAGGCTAATGTTGCCCGTGATGCTTCTGCTGCCAAAAATCAGATTAATCAGGCAATCAATGCTCAGGCGGTTAAAGATGCTACTGCATTAGGCATTATTAAGATTGATAATGACCACGTGAAGAGTGTAATTTCATTGTTGGAACAAAAGGCCAAGGCTAAAGCGGCGATTGCTGCTGAAGCAGTAAAAGTCAAAGACCAGATTGCGGCTGATCAGGGTCTAGACGATGCTGCTAAGTCTGAGCAAAGTGCTAATGTAGATCGTGATGCAACCAATGTCCAGGAGCAGATTGAGCAGGCAGTTGACGCGCAAGGTGTAAAAGATGCTAAGAATGCCGGTATTGCTAAGATTGCTAGCGATTATGTGCCAAATGGCACGGTGTCGGATCAAAAGATTGCTGCGCAAACCAAGATAGAAGCTGAAGCCAAAAAAGTTAAGGCAGTGATTGAGACAGATATAACTTTAACTAGTGCAGAAAAGTTAAAGCAAAAGGCCAATGTTGATATGGCTGCCAGCAATGCGAAGGCAGCGATTGACCGTGCCGTTACTGCCCAAGAAGTCAAGGTTGCTCTGCATAATGGTATTACAGATATAAACGCACAATATGTAACAGGTGACAGCCTAGATAAACAAAAAGCCAATGCTAATGCAGTAATTGATCAGGAAGCAACCAAAGTCAAGAATCAGATTACTAATGATGCAACGCTGGACGACAAGACTAAAGTAGCTCAGATTGCGGCTGTTGATCAAGAAGTAATGACCGCAAAGAGTAATATTCAAGTCGCAGCAACTGCCCAGGAAATTAGTGTTGCACAGGCCAATGGGCTTGCCAATATTGCTGCCCAGTATGTGACAAACTCGATGTCCTTAGATGAACAAAAAGAACGTGCCAAGCAGTTGATTAATGATGAAGCTAATATAGTAAAAGAGGCCATCAATAGCGATAATTCTCTTGATCAAGCTACTAAGAATAAGCAGGTAAAAGCTGTCGAAGCACAGAGACAAAAGGCTTTAGATCAACTCAGTCAAGCGGCTAATGCGACAGCTGTTCAAAAAGAATATAATGATGGGATAGTTGCAATTAATGCGCAACACGTACCGGGTACTGCTTTGGATATTCAAAAGCAAACTGCTAAGAATGCATTGGTTCAAGAAGCAAACACGATTAAAGCGGCGATTAATAATGACCTTACTTTGACTACTAATGCTAAAAAACAGCAGTCCCACAATGTTGACCTTGAATTAGAAAAAGGGCAAAATGCGCTTGACCGCGCTAAAAATGTTCAAGAAGTTATTGATTGTGAAGCTACTGGTATTAAAGCAATTGATGCACAATATATACCGGGCAAGCCGCTTGATGAGCAAAAGGCGGCTGCCAACCTGGAAATAGACCAGGCTGCGCAAGTTGCTAAAGACCAGGTTGATAAAGATACCAGCAAGACTGATCAAGAGAGGCAAAAAGAAAAGGACGCAGTTGCTACTGCTGCTTCAACAGCTAAAGCCGAAATCAATCAAAGTAAGAATGCTGATGCAGTCAACCAGGCCAAAGAAAATGGCCTAGCAGCGATCAACCAGCTTGTAGTAAATAATAGCCTGGAACATCAAAAAGAAGTGGCCAAGCAGGAAGTAGACCAGGCTGCGCAAGCCGCTAAAGACAAGATTGATCAAGATAAGAATAAGACTGACGCTGAAAAGCAAAATGACAAAGTTGCAATTGATAGTGCCGCTTCAGCTGCCAAGGACAAAGTTGATAAATCAAAGAACAAGGGTGAAGTTGATCAGGCTAAGCAGGATGGTATTAATGAAATAAATAATATCGTGAATGGCAATAGTAATGGTCCCAACGGATCAACTGGCTCGAATGGTTCTAACGGATCCGGCGATACGGGTGGCAGTTCTGGTAGCACTGGCTCGAATGATTCCAGTGCTTCAACTAACTCAACCGGTTCGAATGGGTCAAATAGCTGGAATAATTCAAGTAGTACTGGGTCTGACAGTCCTGAAACTAAACCTAAGCAGTCCAAATCAGCATCTAAGGTGCTGAAGCATAATGCATACTTCTATAACAAGGAAGGAAAGCGGGCTAACCTGTTGATTGTTAAGAAGGGGTCTACCATAACAACTTATGGCACCAAGACGATTAATGGCCGTGAATTTTACCACATTGGTAAGGAGCTCTACATTGCTGTTAATAATGTTGTTGGTCGCAAACGAAGCTTGAAGAAGAATTCATTTGTCTATGACAAGAAGGGAAAGCATGTAGGTCAGAAACTCTTGAAGAAGAGCAGCAAGGTTAATGTATATGGCGATCCAGTGAAGATTCGTGGAAAGTATTACAGCATCATTGGTAATAAACATTATGTTAAAGCAAAGAACTTCGGTTCAATTCAAATTGAAGCCAGAAAGACACTAGCACCTGGCGTAAGCTCAAATGCAGAACTTTCACACGATTCGTATCTTTATAATGAAAGCGGAAAGCGAGTAGATAAGTATATTCTCAAAGCCGGTTCCAAAATTGTTGCTGGCCAAGTCAAAACAGTTAATGGGCAAAGTTTTACTGCAATTGGTAATGGATACTATGTTGCCCAAAATAATGTAAGAAGTTTTGCGCGTTGAACATTAAAATAAAGGAAAAGATGGTTATTTGGCCCAAGTAATTGTATAAGTTAGCTCGAATAACAAAGAACCCCCCAGTGTCAGAAGATACTGGGGGGTTTTCGTTGTAATTTTTGTAGTGGGCATGTAGTAGCCACTTATAATAGCTGTAATCTCAAGAAACTTAGGTAAAATGTTAGCCAACTTTTAAAATACTTAGCGTTTCCAATAATTTCTTGATAAAAAGCCTTGACATCACAGCGTTTTCTGTTTTTCAAGACTTTTAAAAGATGTTAGAAATGATCCGGGTGAGATTCGAACCCACGACCTACGGTTTAGAAGACCGTTGCTCTATCCAGCTGAGCTACCAGACCAGGCGTAATTTAATGTTCTGCGCTAGAACATTAACTATTATAGAAAAGATTCAAGCCAATTGCAATCAAAAGTTTTGTTGTCATTCAATTCGCCAATGGTCAGCTAAAGGGGAGTAACTTTTTTTAAAAACGCAACTAATCATATAAATGTATATGGATGATTGTGTTAGGTATGTTAGCGTATGTAAAACAAAGATTTTTATGTCTTTTCAGCAGATAATCTGTATAATTAGAGTAAATTACTATATTGATGGTGGAAAATATATGAAACGAAAAATTCTGAAAATATTGCCGCTACTAGCAGTTTTCGTAGCTGTTTTAGTCCATAGTCAGCCAGTTCGGGCCGAGGTTGATTATGACCTTGAAAACAACGTGGCAATTGCCCAAGTCAACAATGATGGTTCGCTCACAATGAAGCGGCAGATTACTTATAAGTTCAATGATAACGCCCGCGGAGTCTACTATAAGCAAAACCTGGGAGTAGGCCAGACCATTGCTAATGACCGCGTGCTGGTCCAAGACAATAATGAAGCAAGTAGGCCCGCCCAGAAATATACGATTGAGCGCTCTAATGAGGGCTATCGTTTTAAGGTCTACCATGCAGTAAGCAAGGGCAACCGCTTGACGGTTACCTATAAATACACGATTAAGCGCGCTGTTACTAATTTTCGTGATACGGCTGAGTTGAACTTTATAATTATTGGTAATGGCTGGGACACAAACCTAAAGCACGTTGAAGCTAAGGTGCTTTTTCCGGGGCCAGTTAAGGGGCTGAAGGCTTGGGCTCATGGCCCGCTTACCGGTAAGATTAAGGTCTTACCTAAAAAAGGCCAAATTATGATGACTGTAGACAACCTTGACGGACATACCGGGGTGGAGGTTCACACGATCTTTCCAATCAGTGTTACGGCTGGTAACCAGCGGGTAGTTAACGAGGGTCACCGGCAATATGTCCTGGATCAAGAAGCCAAACTTGCCCGCGAGGCCAACCACAAACGGTGGCGTGACAATATCTTTTACTTTGGCCTCCTGGCAATTAGCCTAATCAGCGGTCTACGGGCCATCTTTGTAGGTTTTACGGCTAAGCAACAAGGCTTTAAACCGACCAATCCGGCCTTACTTCCCCATAATTATGAATTGCCGCAAGTTGATCCAGTTTCTGCTCAAGTCCTGGACCGGGGTGCAGAACCTGATAGTCGCGCCTTTACCGCCTACTTGCTGGAGCTCGCCGTGCAAAAGAAAATCAAAATTGAAGATTACCAAGCAGGACGTAAGACATTCTATCGGATTACTTTGTTAAAAGGCGAAATAACCAAAGAAGATCCACTCCTCGATACTCTTTTCAATAGTTTGGGAGATGGTAAATCCTTTACCACTGACCAGTTGAAGCATTATCATGGCAAGCAACTAGGTAAAAGTTTCGATATTTGGACCAAATACGCGTACAATGACGTCGCTGATCGCGGCCTGCTTTCTTTAACTCAGGTTGAGCTGGCTAACAAGTTCAAGGCTAAAATTATCATTGCCCTTTGTATTAGTTTTAGCACAACTCTCCTGGCAATAATGTTGTTCAAACGGTTTGTTGGGCCAGTGGTTTTAGGTGAAGGGCTAATCCTTGTCTTGGGTATTATCAGCTTAGTGGTTGGTTCCAAGCGCATTGGTATTTACACTGCAGCAGGTGCAGACGAGACCAACAAGCTGCGCGGCTTTAAGCACATGCTACAGGACATTGGGCGCTTCAATATGCGTGATGTTGGTGACCTCGTGCTCTGGGAAGACATCATGCCCTACGCTGTGACCTTTGGCCTGGCAACTAAGGTAATTAAGGAAATGAAGGTTGAGTTTACGGATCAAGAATTAGCACAAAGCACTTTCTACAATGATCGCTGGCTATATTACAATACTGGTCAGGAGAGTTTTGCGGAGAGCTTTAATACTAGCTTTTTATCAGGAGTGGCAACCGGTTCTTCTGCTGCTGGGGGATCATCTGGAGGTTTTTCGGGTGGTTCATCCGGTGGTTTTGGAGGTGGCTCTGGCGGAGGCGCCTTTTAACCTAAATAAGTGAAAAGTACGGTCTGGCTTTGTGCCAGGCTTTTTTATTGCTATACTAAGTAAAACGGTTGAGGGACTAGGAGACAAGATGTTTGATTATCGTAATCACTTAAAGCAAATTTTAGAGCGAACGACAGGAGATGATCGCAGTCTGCGTAACGGCCTGGCGGCTATTAAGCTGTTATTAGGGCTAGCCGACGATGAAAGTGGTGCAACGGCGGCTAGCCGGGCACCAGAAATCAGGGTAGACCAGGCGCAACTCAATCAATTGTTAACTAGTCTTACCAAGCTAGTCCAAAATCCAGCTGATGCGTCAGCTCAAAATGTTGCTATTAGGACACTTCATCAACTAATGCGGGCTCCTGAAAGCGAGTCAACTTGGCGGCAAAATCTGACCAAACTGGAAGAAGCACTGCGTGCGGCTAAGACTAGCCAGGAAACAACTAACCGAAAAATCTTTGAACAGGCCTTGCAGGTAACTAAACCGCCTCACTGTGACTATCGCAAGGGCAAACGGTACACGGTTATTCGGCTTTTGTCTGGTTGTGACCTAATTAATACTGGCAACCGGCGGGTATATACTTTGGCAGAGAGTCAAATTCATGCCCTAAATTTAAGCAGTGGCGATATTGTGGAAGCGGTCCCGGCTATGAAGCAGAAATTTTGCGAGTAGTCGGACATCGCCAGCTTGCTAGCATGGAAGTCGATCAAATTTCTACGTTTAAGTATGCCGTGGTTCAGGGTCGCGCAGGACACTTGGCAATTAGTCGCAATGTCAAGGGCGAAAAGCTAAGAATTCGCGGTAAGTCAGTGCTTTTACCAGTTGATGCGAGCTGGTATCAAGAAGGTGGACAGGGTCTTAGCGATGGTTCAATTGTTGACTTGGCTTGGTACGATGGTGATGTTCGGATCAAAAAGAATCCCGCAGCGGCTGTTCGGATACGCTGGGTTTACCAGGTTGAGCAGGCTGAGCGAGCAGCTCGCCCCCTCAAGAAAAAAGCCAAGCAGGATCGGCAACTTGAAGAACTGCCGCGCTTAGATCTGGATTTGCATTATCAGCGGGTAGGGATTGCCGTTGGCAACAACCAAAATGAAGCGATACTAGAGGGTGCGGTTAGGCGGTACCATGGTCTTCCGTTTGCAATTGATGCCTTCCAAGGCAAGCGGAAGGTAATTGAACAACAGCTTAAGGATTTGGATATCGTCATTTTGGTAACAGCCTTCGCTGCACACGATAGTACACGGAATATTAGCGAATATGCTAGTAAATACAATATTAAGTTTGCCGTCAGTTCTAGCAAAGGTTACCAAGCCTTTGAGCGGGCCTTATACCGTGCTGAAAAGGGTCTGCCTGCTTACGAAGGCAATCAGACCATTGATTACCGCAGGCTTGAGCACTAATGCTAAATGGAGGTGGTAAGGGTTACTAATGATTAAATTGGGGGTCAGCCGTAACCCTTAAGAAAAGGTTATACCCTTGCATATTCCTTGAGTAAATTTGTTATTTTTTAGTACAATAAAGATAACATTTTAATGAAAGGAAGATGAGATGAAGACACAAAAACACACTTGGCAATATTGGCTATTTTTTCTGGCAGGTCTGGAAATAATTGCCATTGCAATCAACTTTTTTTACGCGCCAATCAACATTGCGGCAGGAGGTTCGACGGGAATTTCCATTCTAGTTGATGCCGTTTGGGGTATTAATCGCTCTTTGACCGTCTTTGTGGTTAATGCCCTGATTCTGGTACTGGCCGTAATATTTTTGGGTAAAGAAACACTCAAAAAGGTGGCTTTAGGCAGCATGCTTTTGCCGGCGCTAATGGCCATTACGCCCAGCTTTAAATTGACTTCCAACAACGTCCTGGCCGTGATTTACGGCGGTGTTTTGATGGGGGTCGGGGTCTCTATGCTATACCGCATTAACGCCTCAGCGGGTGGTACCACAATTCCGCCGCTAATTATCAAAAAATATTTTTATGTCGAACCAGCCTTGTCCCTAATGGTGATTGACCTTTCAATTATTGTTTTGAACCTTTTTGTAGATGGTACTGAAGCTTTTCTGTTAGCAGCCTTTTCCCAAGTAATTACCACAATTACGATGCGCTACACGGAAACCGGCTTTGACAAGAAGTACCAGGTGCGGATTATGAGTAATCGCAAGCTTGATGAAATTCGGGACATGCTCCAAAATGATTACGATGGATTGACTGTTTATAATGTGGTTGGTGGATATAGCGACAAGGACATGCAGCAATTGGTTATTGTGGTTGACACTAATGAATATGGTCAGCTGGTTGCCAAAGCTCGGGCAATTGACGCAGAGGCCTTTATTGTTACCGAAAACATCGCCAAGGTTCACGGCGGTAAGTGGCAAATCTAAAAAAAGCGCAAGTACTGTAATGGTACTTTTTTTATTGCTAAATTGGTTGAGCAGTAGTATTATGAAGTAGTTGTATTTGTGGAGACCTCCACATCTGCAACCGCACAGTTTGGGGTAAGAAGTCTTTTTACTAAAAAGCACCCCACTTGGCGAGTCTAAGTATTTTTTGGAGGGTAGTAAATGTACGCAATCATTAAAACCGGTGGTAAGCAATACAAGGTTGCTGAAGGCGATAGTGTTTTTGTTGAAAAGCTTGACGTTGAAGAAGGCCAGAAAGTCACCTTTGACGAGGTAATCCTGGCTTCTGATGGCAAGGACGTTAAAGTTGGTACACCATTAGTTAAGGGTGCTAAGGTTGTTGCCAAGGTTGAAAAACAAGGCAAGGAAAAGAAAGTTGTTACTTTCAAGTACAAGCCCAAGAAGCACTCACATTCAAAATATGGTCACCGTCAACCTTATACCAAGGTTGCTGTTGAAAAGATTGAATTAAGCTAGAGGTGAAATGATGATGAATATTTTAAATCTTAAATTATTTGCCCACCATAAGGGGGGCGGTTCTACTGCCAATGGTCGTGATTCAGCTGGTCGCCGTCTGGGCACCAAGGCTGCTGATGGTCAAACAATTCATGCCGGCACGATTATCTACCGTCAACGCGGTACTAAAATTCATCCGGGCAAGAATGTTGGCCGGGGCGGTGACGACACTTTGTTTGCATTAGTGAACGGCGTTGTCAAATTTGAACGCAAGGACAAGTACAGAAAGCAAGTTTCTGTTATCCCAGTCGAAGAAGCTAAGTAAGTTAGTTCTGCTAAGAAGACGAAAAGCATACGCTTCTCGTCTTTTTTGTTTTTTATTTTTGGCCAGTAATTGTTAAATAAACAAGCGAGTGAAGAGCTTTAGCGGTAAAATAAAGACGCGTTGCCAATAAAGGAGGGTTCGCTATGGAAGAGCAAGACGAGCTATTAACACTTTTAAATAGACGGATTAATAAAGTAAGTGGATTGATCAAAGAACGCGGTGCAGACGGCCTGCTTATTTTCAACCAGGCGAATTACCGGTACTTGACTAATTTTACTGGTGAAGAAGCGCAGTTGATTTTGACGGTCAGGGGTGATCGGATATTACTGTCTGATTCGCGCTTTGCTGGTCAGATTAAGGTTGAAGCACCTGGTGAACTGAGCGTGATTATGAAGCAATCAGATCAAGATGCCGAAATCACCAGGCAGTTACAAGCGGCTGGTTTGAAGAAGGTCCTAGTTGAAGGCGAATTTGTCTCTGCAGTGGAATTCACGCATTTACAAAAACTGAATCCGCAGATTGACTTTGAATTATCTGAAGAACTGGTTGAGCAGGTACGCAACGTCAAGGATGACCTAGAACTAGCAACGCTGCGGAGGGCAATCGACATTTCAATGGATAGTTTCAATGAAATCTTGCCCCTAATTAAGCCGGGTGCAGTAGAACGCAATATTGGTGCCAAACTAGATTACTTGTTTAAGATTAATGGTGGCGATGGCCCCAGCTTTGACACGATCATTGCCTCGGGGGTCCGCTCGGCTTGGGCCCATGGGGTTGCCAGTGACAAAATGATTGCAGACGGCGATCTGGTAGTTGTCGACTTTGGTGCCTTCTATCACGGTTATGCAGCTGACATTACGCGGACAGTGGCGGTCGGTAAAGTAGAACGTAAATGGCAGCAAATTTATGATATTGTGCATGAGGCGCAGCGCCGGGGAATTGCCGCTGCGGTAGTGGGCAACTGTGGTCGCGATGTCGACCAGGCCGCGCGGGACTACATTATCGAACAAGGCTACGGCCAATATTTCGGTCATGGTATTGGTCATGGTATCGGTTTAGAGATTCACGAATTGTGTCAACCAGCACTGCCTTTTGGTAAGCAAGAACTGGTGAACAATATGGTGCATACTGTTGAGCCCGGAATTTACTTGCCGGGCCAGGGCGGGGTCAGAATTGAAGATGATATCTTAGTTCACGATCAAACTCCCGAAACACTCTCAAGTTTGCCCAAGGACGAGTTAATTTCTTTATAAAAGTTAAATATTATTGATAGTAAAATCACGTATGAATTGGTAAGATATTACTATGGAGATGAGGTACTTAAGATGACAATGATTTCAGTTAATGAATTTAAGAATGGTCTAACCATCAAGCATAACAATGACTTGTGGCGAATAGTTGAATTTCAACACGTTAAGCCTGGTAAGGGGAGTGCTTTTGTTCGTTCTAAGCTCAAGAGTTTGAACTCCGGAGCAGTTCAAGAATATACCTTTAGGTCAACTGCCAAGGTCGAGACTGCAGAAATTGAAACAAAGGGGATGCAGTACTTATATAACGATGGCGCTAGCTATGTTTTCATGGATACTGCAACTTATGACCAATTGGCTATTCCAAATGACCAGATAAAGGATGAAGCTAAGTTCTTGAAGGAAAATATGGATGTCAGTGTCATCATGCATGAGGGCAAAACCTTGGGTGTGCAATTACCCAACACGGTTGAGTTATCAGTTACAAAAACAGAGCCCAATATTAAGGGCGATACGTCTTCAGGCGGTGGTAAGCCTGCAACAATGGAAACTGGCTTGGTAGTCAACGTACCCTTCTTCATTAATGAAGGTGACGTGTTAATTGTTAATACGGTCGATGGTTCATACGTATCCCGTGCAAATAAGTAGTTTTACGAGGTTAAATAAAATGGCAGATAGTTCAAAAATTGTCTTAAATGGACAAAATAACGGTGATGAGATCGAAATTGATTCAAGTGTTCTGGAAGTTATTATGGGCATTGCTGCCGAAAAAGTAGACGGCGTTGCAGCCTTACATGGTGATGTTAGATCAGGGATTAACCGCGTCTTGGGGCGTGAAGATCGGGGCCGCGGGGTCACGGTCAAGCTTGATGACGACCGCAACTTGATTGCAGATGTCTATGTCAGTGTAGTTGCAGGTGGTTATGTACCTAAGATTGCCATGAACTTGCAAAAGTCTTTGAAACAGCAGGTTTTGCAGATGACTGACCTGACTCTTAAGGAAATTAATGTTCATGTCGTGGGGCTTGAATTTACTGAAGATGAAGAAGATGACAGTGGTACTTCAAAACTATTTTCGGACATTGATGAAAAGAGTAGCAATGAATCAACACGAAAGTCGTAGAGTGGCAATGCAGGGGGCTTTTTTGGCTAATCAGAATCCTAAACTGACTCCTGCCGAAGTTGAAACGAAAATTGTCGCCGTCCTCAACTTAAGAGAACTCTCGGCTTATTCAAAGACAGTCATTGAAGGTGTCGTGGAAAAGCGAGATGAGTTGAAGGGTCAGCTTGCCAGTTACTTAAAAAAAGATTGGCGGATTAACCGCATTAATCAGATTTCACTCGCTATTTTGGAAGTTGCCTTGTACGAGATTGAGTACAGCAAGGAAATTGAACCTAGAGCAGCAATAAATGAGGCTTTGAACCTGTGTGATGAATTTTCCGACCCCAAGAACAAACCCTTTATTAATGGAATCTTAGCGAATTTTATCGCAAAATAACAAGTAGTCGGCTTTAGGCCGACTATTTTTATAGAAAAGGGATGAAGAGCAATGGCCCAACTCTTGAATGGTAAGTTGCTAGCTAGTCAACGAGCTGCTAAACTTACAGAAGAAGTTAATAAGTTAAAACAGCAGGGGATTAAGCCCACGCTTTGTGTAATTAACATTGGCAATGATCCAGGCAGTAAGATTTACTTGCAAACTAAAAAAAGGCGAGCAGCTGAAGTAGGGATTACGCAGAAGCTTTATCAGCTGCCCGCGGAAGTGGATCAGGCTAATGTGGTAAAGTTAATCGACCAGCTTAACGCGGATAAAAGTATTAATGCGCTAATGATCCAGTTGCCAGTTCCGCATCAGCTTAACTTGAATGAAGCTCTGGGGCGGATTATCCCTGAAAAAGACGTGGATTGTTTGACCCCCAGTAACGTTGGCCGCTTATGGCGCGGCGACCACTTTGTCGAACCTGCTACTGCACACGGTATTCTGGCCCTGCTGGACCATTATGACCTTGATCTTCATGGTAAAAACGTGGTGATTATTGGGCGTAGTAGTATTGTGGGTAAACCCTTGGCTGCGCTCTTGTTAGAGCGTGATGCAACTGTTTCAATTTTGCATTCTAAGACTAGGAACTTAGGTGAATATACCAAAAATGCTGATATTTTAGTTTCAGCAGCCGGTCAACCAGGCCTGGTTAAGCCTGGAATGGTTAAGCAAGGAGCAGTGGTCGTCGATGTGGGGATTAACCGGGTCCACGGCCAAACAGTTGGCGACGTTGATTTTGCTGACGTAGCCCAGCGGGCTAGCTATATTACTCCGGTTCCTGGAGGAGTTGGTCCGTTGACGGTGGAAGCATTGATGGAACAAGTGGTTGGGCTAACAAGGAGGCAAAATGGAAGATAACAAATATCTCACCGTTTCAGATTTAAATTATTATATTACGCAAAAATTTAAAAATGATCCCTACCTGCACAAGGTTTTTTTGCAAGGTGAATTATCTAACTTTCGTTTTCGCCGTAACTCTCACCAATACTTTTCGCTCAAAGATGAAAAGTCTAAGATTAATGTGGTGATGTTTCGGTCCCACTTTGACCAAGTCAAGTTTAAACCGGAAGAGGGTATGAAAGTATACATTACCGGTTATGTTAATGTATACGGCCCGCAAGGTTCTTACCAGTTTTATGCGGAATCGATGGAGCCTGCTGGTCTAGGCGCACTGTATGAACAGTTACAACAACTGCAGAAAAAGTTGGCCCAAGCAGGTTTGTTTGACCAGGGTCATAAGCGGCAATTACCGCACTTTCCCGACCACATTGCCGTGGTTACTAGTGCTTCCGGAGCAGTTATCCATGATATTTTGGTTACTGTTAACCGCCGCTTTCCTCATGCCCAGGTTGACCTGTTCCCAGCTCAGGTGCAAGGCGATCGCGCGGCTGACTCGTTGGTAGGGGCAATGAAGCAGATTGCTGATGCTGGTGACAAGTATGATGTGATGATTATTGGCCGCGGCGGGGGTTCGCTCGAGGATTTGTGGCCATTTAATGAGGAAGTGGTGGTGCGGCAAGTTTATGCAATGGCGATGCCGGTTATTTCTTCCGTTGGCCATGAAACGGACACCACCTTGTGTGACTTGGTTGCGGATGTTCGGGCAGCTACTCCTACTGCAGCAGCTGAATATGCAACCCCCAATTTACCGGATGAATTAGCTGGTATTCACCAGCTGCAAAGTAGACTGCTGGTAAGTGTCCAAAACATTATCCGGGTACGGCGGGAAGCGCTCAAGCGCATCAATAGTGCAGTAATTATGCGTGAACCAGCACGACTTTATGACGAACAGGCACAGACTTTGGACCTGTTGCGTGACCGCCTGCATAACACCATGCTGCACCAACTGGAACGTGAGCGGCAGGCTTACCAGTTGACCCAGCAAAAACTGATTGCAGTTAATCCCGGCAAAAGAATCGCGCAAATTTTGCAAGAAGAAGGCTTTTATCAGCAAAAATTAATAAGCAATATGCGCCAACTTTTACGAGAAAACAGGCACAGACTAGCCCAATCAGCTCAGCAATTAGATGACTACAGTCCCTTGAAAACGCTTGACCGAGGTTACTTGTATGCCACCAAAGACCGTGAGACGGTTAGTTCAGTTAAACAAGTCAAGCAAGCGGATGAGCTCAGTCTTCATTTTAAAGATGGGCAAGTAGTAGCAAGAGTTACAGCAGTTAGGAGAAATAAAAATGCCAACAAAGAAAAATAGTTTTGAAGCAGAATTAAATCAGTTACAGCAGATTGTCAGCAACCTTGAAAGTGGTAATGTACCCTTGGAAGATGCCTTAAGTGAATTCCAGACTGGAGTGAAACTTAGCCGCGAGTTAAACAAAAAATTGACTGCCGCCGAGGAAACTGTCGCTAAACTAATCGATAGTGACGGAACCGAGCACCAAATTGACCCCAATAATGCAGCAGCACCGGAAGAATAAGATGACTTTTAATGAATTTAGAGCAAAATGGACACCGGTAGTTGATGATTACTTGGCAGCGCACCTGGCTAGTGAGATTGATGAGGTCAAGCTTAGCCAAATTATGACCTACTCAGTCATGGCTGGGGGTAAGAGATTACGCCCGCTGCTCTTTTTGGCTACACTTGATGCCATAAATCACCACATGACGGCCCAGGACATCCAAATTGCGGGTGGAATCGAATTGATTCACACGTATTCCCTAATTCATGATGATTTGCCAGCAATGGATAATGATGACTACCGTCGCGGTAAGCTGACCAGCCACAAGAAGTGGGGCGAGGCCGAGGCGATTTTGGCTGGGGATGCACTATTACCACTTGGCCTGCAGTGGATTGCAGAAGGTAGTGAATCAGCTGACTTGGTCAAGATTATGACCCGTGCAATTGGTGCTAACGGAATGGTAGGCGGTCAGTATTTAGACATAGCTGCGACTAATAATGCCACTGTTGCTACCGCTACTGACCTAATTAACCGGATGGAGTGGCTTAAGACAGGATGCTTAATTGTTGCTAGTGTAGAAATGGCGGCAGTCGCTGGTTGCGCTAGTGCAGCCAATAAAGCCAAACTGCTTGCTTTTGGTCGGGCCTTTGGTCGATCCTATCAAATTTATGATGATTTGGTTGATATTGTTGAAACAAGTACAGCAGCTGGTAAGGCCACCCATAAGGACCAGGAAAATGGCAAGCACAACACTTTAACCATGCTGGGGGCAGAGCGCAGTCGTACAGAATTACGAACACTAATCAAAGCCGCACAGACTAGCTTAACTGGTTTGGACAGCGGTATTTTAGCTGGCTTTCTCGACCTATATCAGAAGGTGCTCTAAAATGGCTAAAAAACGAGCAGATGTAATACTGGCCAAACAGGGGCTATTTCATTCCCGGACCCAGGCCCAGCGGGCAATTATGGCGGGACTTGTTTCCGATCATAACCACCAGCGCATTGATAAAAGTGGCAGTAGTTTTCCCGCAGATGAACACTTCTTTATCAAAGCTTCGCACAAAAAGTACGTTTCGCGCGGTGGTTTTAAGCTGGAAAAAGCCTTAGCGGCCTTTGATATTGACTTGACCGGCCGTACTTGTTTGGATATCGGTTCTTCAACCGGTGGTTTTACCGATGTTGCCTTGCAGAATCGGGCCAAGCTGGTTTATGCCCTTGATGTCGGTTACAACCAGTTGGCCTGGGAATTGCGCGATGATCCGCGGGTAGTAGTAATGGAAAAGCAGAATTTCCGTTACAGTAAACCAGCGGACTTTACTAAGGGCGTGCCAGACTTTGCAATGACTGATGTCTCCTTTATTTCGCTTGATTTAATTATGCCGCCAATGTTTGCAATCTTACAGGATGGCCGTGATGCAGTGTGCTTGATTAAGCCGCAGTTTGAAGCAGGACCAGAAAACGTGGGTAAACATGGTATTGTTCATGATCATGCGATCCACCGCGCCGTCATTCAGCATACGATTGAGCAGGCGCTGGCCTGCGGTTTCAATGTGTTGGGGGTAGACTATTCTCCCATTAAGGGTGGTAAGGGTAATATTGAGTTTTTAATTCACTTGCAAAAAAGTAGTGAGCAGGGTGGTCAACTTTGGTGGACCGGAACACCGGAAGAAGTTGTTGAACGAGCGGTAGCTGAGCTTTAGGAGAAGAAGATGCTAGTTGAACTGGATATTAAGAACTTCGCGATTATTAAGGCACTGAAGGTTCGCTTTCAAGAAAATATGACGGCCCTAATTGGAGAAACCGGTGCTGGTAAGTCGATTATTATTGATGCGGTGTCACTCTTAATGGGTGGTCGCGGGCAAAAAGAAATGATTCGTAGTGGCGAAAAAAAGGCGGTTGTGACGGGTCTATTTGATGTTAATCAGGGAGCGGAACAGATTACCAAGCTTTGCGCTCAATATGGCTTGCCAGCTTCCGATGGCCAACTCGTCATCAGCCGGGAATTAACCAAGGGACGCAGCGTTGTGCGCATTAACGGTCAGTTAACGACGACCAACGTGCTGCGCGAACTAGGCAATTACTTAGTTGATATCCATGGCCAGAATGACCAGCAGATCCTAATGGATCAAGACCGACAAATCGACTTGGTGGATAATTATGCTCCACCAGAATTCAAAGACCGGTTGGCGCAATACCAGGTAGACTTTAAAAAATGGCAAAACTTGTCAACGCGGCTAGAACACCTACATCAGGATGCCCAAGCACTTGCTCAAAAACAGGATATTTTAACCTTTCAAAATGATGAACTAACTGCTGCTGACTTGAATGATCCTGAAGAAGATGAGCAACTTGAACAAGAATATACTGAGCTCAACAATTACCAAAAGATTGTTGAAACAGCTAATTATTTAATGCAGTTATATGACGACGATGAACACGGTCTTGAAGCGCTACTGGGCAACGCCCAAAGTGCTGCTAATGAATTGGCAGAATACGGGGACAAGTTTAAGGACATCGCTAAGACAATTGATGACGGTGTCTTTGCGCTGAGTGATGCACGTAGCGCGTTAACTAATGTTCTCGATGGAATGGACTTCGATGGTGAACGCTTCCAGTATGTCTCTAACCGCCTCGACTTGCTTAATTCACTCAAAAAAAAGTATGGTCCGACTCTGCAAGATGTCTTTACCTTCTATGAAAAAGTGCAGGATGAACTGAGCCACTATGAAACAGGGGGTTTAGACGAGGAAAAGTTGCAAAAGCAGCTTACCGAACTCGAAGACAAATTGACCACGGAAGCTGCAGCTTTACATGAAACTAGGAAAAAAGTTGCTGATCAGTTGGAGGAGCAAATTAAGCAGGAACTAGCTGATTTGTATATGGCCAAATCCCGCTTTGCCATCGCTTTTTCTGCTGCTAAATCGTTTACCAATAAAGGTACGGATGAACTGGTTTTTTTGATTGCTCCTAACCCCGGTGAAGAGTTACTACCACTGGTTAAGATTGTTTCCGGAGGTGAGCAATCGCGGCTCATTTTGGCCCTCAAGGCTATTTTTAGCAGGGTAGAGCCAGTTGCCACCATGATTTTTGATGAAATTGATACTGGTGTCTCCGGCCGTGTTTCAGCTGCAATCGGACAAAAGTTGCACTCGATCGGTGAGCATAAACAGGTGATTGCAATTACCCACTCGCCACAGGTGGCCGCCGCTGGTGATCAGAAATACCTGGTAGCCAAGGAAGTTAAAGAAGGCGCTACCTATACCCAAATTGGCCCCTTGACGCAAGCAGAAACCGTTACGGCAATTGCAGAAATGATGGCCGGCAGTAATGTTACTAAGGCGGCCAAGCAAAATGCCAAGGACTTAATGAAGAATTTTAACAGGAAAAAGAAAAAATGAATTATGTTGAAAAAGTTAGCCTTAACCCTACCGAAGTAGCGCAGGCTAAAGAATTAACCCAAAAGGTCCATGCAGCTGATGGCACCTATGAAGATATCTATATTGAGTAATCGCTATAATTATTTCGCTGAAATGCCAACCTTTGTGCTGGCTTATGAGGCCAGCAAGTTGGTAGGTCTGACTATGCTCTATGCCGATGATGAACCAGACGAAGTGGTTGATGTGCATCTTGAAGTGGCTCCTGATTTTCGGCGGCGCGGAATTGCTAAGGAAATGCTAGTGCGGGCACAGAAAATTTTAGGTGGCTATGGTTATCACAACTATAATTACGTTTCTGAAAAAAACTTCTTGGAGCAGAACTCAGACTTCTTGCTAAAGACGGGCTTAGTAATTAAGGACCGCACATATAACATGCGCATCAAATGTCCGCAGCGGGTTGGTCCAACTGATCAGTTGGACCAGCCGTTAGCAGTAAATGAGTTAAAACAAGCTGATGTAGCTGAAGTTGCTAAGTTCCACAGTAAAGCCTTTGGCAGTAACCTAACTTCATCGATCAAGTATATCGAAGAAGGGTTGCAAGATGAAGAAACGAGCAGCTTTGTGTTGCTCTACCAAAACAAAATTGTGGGCTATTGCGCCGTTGAGTTGGGCAGTTATGATTATTTCTTTGGTTTGTTTATTGCCCCGGCGGTTCGTAATCGCGGCTTTGCCACCTTTTTTGTCAAAAAAATGACGCAGCTTCTTCAGCAAAAGGGCTCAAAGGAATTTGTCTTGGACGTTGAGACAGATAATACTGCAGCAATTCATGCGTACCAGAATGCTGGCTTTAAGATCAATGGTGAGACAGATTACTTGGAGCAGAAGGCAGGTAAAAGTTCCGATCTTATGTAAAATTTGCTAGTAATTAGTCAAACTTCTGTTCAAGTTATAGAAACATGTTTTTAGGCCAGATCAATGCGGAAAATATCATCGAGATCAACCACATGCAGTAGTTTTTGATTAGCTGAACGCAAGACGAAGCGGCCAACTGAAAGACGTTTGGTAATTTGACCAATTTCACAGCGGCCATCGCGATAACTTAGCAAGACATCTACCCGATAGAGCATTGCCCGATCGAGCGTTGTGAGAATTTCATGTTGATATTGGCTGTAGATACTCAATTTTTCGTCATCATAGGCAAATAAGTAATGATAGATTTTTTTTAGTGTATTTTTCATCTGGTCACCCTGCAAATTTTCGAACGCTTGTTTGATTAATTATATTATAAGAACATTTGTTTTAAAAAACAAGCTTTTTGCGAAAGTTTATTTTAGTTGATCGAGAAATTTTGATTTTTTTCTTGCTAATCAGCGATTGTTTGAATAGTCAGAACTTGAAAAACTTTCCCTTTTAGTGCAAACTAGAGGTAATTGCTTTGGATAGGGGAGTATGGCATGGCAGAAAAAGGTTTGTTACTTGTCCTTTCGGGACCTTCTGGAGTTGGCAAAGGAACCGTTAAAAGTGCGATTGTTGATAATAAAGTTTTTCCATTTGAATATTCGGTTTCAATGACAACTAGAAAGCCCAGACCAGGTGAGGTGGACGGTCAGGATTATTTCTTTGTCAGTGAAGCCCAATTTAAAGCGGCTATTGACCAGGGGCAGTTGCTAGAGTACAACCAATATGTCAACCATTATTATGGTACCCCACTTGTACCAGTGAAAAAGATGCTGGCTGAGGGTAAAGATGTCTTACTGGAAATTGACGTGAATGGTGCCCGTAAGGTACGAGAAAAGATGCCAGATGGGGTCTTTATCTTTTTGACTCCACCGGACTTGCACACTTTGCACCTGCGCCTAGAAAACCGGGGTACGGAACCAGAAGACGTGATTATGGGTCGAATTAATCAGGCCCGTACCGAAATTTTGGTTATGCAAGACTATGACTATGCTGTGGTTAATGATACAGTGGCCAATGCGGTTGACCATATTAAGGCAATCGTAGATGCGGAACACGTTAGTGTTAAGCGCGTTATTGACACTTATCGAAAAATGGTTAGGGAGAATTAAGATGAGAGTTACATATCCATCAATTGACAAATTATTAGACCGCGTGGATTCACGCTATTCATTATCTGTGCTAGCGGCAAAACGGGCACATGAGTTAGAAGACGGTGTTCCGGAGGCCTTAAAAGAATACCAATCATTAAAGCCGGTTGGTAAAGCCTTAGAAGAAATAGAAGCTGGCAAGGTTACTGTTGATTCTAATCAGATTGGTTAAATTTATGACCCCCATCCAAAAGATGGAGGTCATTTTTTGAAGGTGATTGCATGATTGCGCAAATTATTGTTGACATTGCAGCTAAACAGACAGATCGCATTTTTGAATATCATGTGCCAGACGAACTAACCGAACTTGAAGTGGGTTCGCGTGTTTTTGTACCTTTTGGTCCACGTAAATTGCAGGGCTTTGTGGTTGGCTTAACCAAAGAAAGTCACTTTCAGGGTAAGTTAAAGGATTTACTGGTGGTGGTCGATGAGCTGCCACCGCTGACGCCTGAGCTAGTTGACCTATCAAAAGCGCTAGCTGATGAGATTTTTGCTTATCGCATTGCGCTTTTGAAGGCAATGCTGCCGCGGGTAATGCGCGCAAATTACCGCAAAATCTTGACACCGGTGTCAGCAGCAGCTAAGCGGCTATCTTTTTTTAGCGGTGATCCGGTAGATCTGAACAAGATTACTGATAATAAAGAAATCGCCTATATTCGCAAGCTCTTGCGCAGCGGCGACGCAGAAGTTGAATATATCGTTGAAAATCGGGCACGGGTCAAGACCCAAAGCTGCTACGCTGCACCTTTGGCGGTAGCCCAATACCGTAAAATTTATGAAGGTCTACGCGCCAATGCCTTAAAGCAGCAACAATTATTAATGTACCTAATTGAGCACAGTGATGATTTTCCCATGCTGCAGCATGACCTGGAACGTGCTGCTGGCGTTCAAACTGGGACGCTAACTGCTGCCGTTAAAAAGGGTTGGCTGAAAAAAGCAGCAACTGAAGTCTATCGAGATCCACTGGCAGAATTCAATGAGCAAACATCGTCGCCAGTCAAGCTGCGCTTAAACCAGGACCAGGAAGCTGCTTTGCAGCAGATCAAGCCGGCAATCGAAAACCAACAAGCCCAAACTTTTTTGCTTGAAGGTGTAACCGGTAGTGGCAAAACCGAAGTTTACTTGCACGCAATCAGTCATGCCCTGTCTGCCGGTCAAAATGCTCTGATGCTTGTACCAGAAATCTCGCTGACCCCGCAAATGGTTGACCAGGTTCGGGGCCGCTTCGGCAGCGAGGTTGCTGTTTTACACAGTGGCTTGTCCGAAGGCGAACTCTACGATGAGTGGCGGCGCATTCGGCGCGGCGAAGTGCGGGTGGTGGTTGGTGCCCGCAGTGCCGTTTTTGCTCCGCTAACTAATATTGGTCTGATTGTCATTGATGAAGAGCATGAAGCGACCTATAAGCAGGAGGATAACCCGCGTTACCATGCTCGAGATGTAGCTATTTGGCGGAGTAAGTATAATTCTTGTCCGTTAGTCCTGGGCAGTGCAACACCTTCATTAGGCAGTCGCGCCCGGGCACAAAAAGGCGTTTATCAACTCTTGCAACTGGCTAAGCGTGCTAACCAACAAGCGTTGCCAGAGGTTCAGGTAATTGACTTAAAAAAGACAAATTTTAGTGGAACACAATTTGATCTGTCGAATCAACTGGTTGACGCAATTAAAGTTCGCCTAAAACGGCAAGAACAGATTATCTTAATGCTTAACCGGCGAGGCTTTGCCAACTTTATGCTGTGCCGGGAATGCGGTTATGTAATGCAATGTCCCAATTGTGACCTGTCACTGACCATGCATAAAGATACGGGGCAAATGCAGTGCCACTATTGCGGTTATACGATTCCTATTCCGCAAACGTGTCCTAATTGCCAGAGCCCTCAAATTCGTTTTTTGGGAACAGGTACGCAAAAGGTGGCAGAAGAGTTGCAAGAGCTGGTGCCGGAGGCGCGGATTTTACGGATGGATGTTGATACGACCAGGCGGAAAGGCAGTTTTAAAAAGATGCTTGATGCCTTTGGTGACCACGAGGCTGATATTTTACTAGGTACCCAGATGATTGCTAAGGGGCTAGACTTTCCCAATGTCACACTGGTTGGAGTGGTTAATGCCGATACGGGTTTGTGGCTTCCTGACTACAATGCCTCCGAGCGCACTTTTGAGCTTTTGACTCAAGTTGCTGGTCGGGCTGGTCGCTCAGCCAAAACGGGTGAGGTGCTTATCCAGACCTTTAACCCCGACCACTATGCAATTAAACTGGCGCAAACGCAGGATTATGAGCGCTTCTATGCGTATGAAATGAAAGTGCGCCGCGCCGGGAATTATCCGCCATACTTTTATACCGTACTTGTTTCTGTGGCCGCGAAGAAGGCTGAAAATGCAGCCAAAGAAGCTTTCAAGATCAAGACTCAACTTCAGCAGAACCTGCAGCGCTCAACTATTATCTTGGGACCGGCGCCGAGTACAATTTCACGCTTAAAAAATCAATATTATTATCAAATACTGGTAAAATATAAAAAAGAAGATAATTTAAATAGTTTATTGCATCAAATTCAGGCTTCCGCTCAGAAGGTGAAGAGGTACGGCTTAAGTATCTACATTGATAACGAGCCTGAAGGAATTATGTAAAAAGGAGATGCTCAATGACATCAGTGATTTTTATGGGAACGCCAAACTTTGCGGTACCAATTCTAAAGGGACTTGTTGAACATAACTATGAAATTAAGGGCGTTGTTACCCAGCCTGACAAAAAGGTGGGTCGCAAGCAAATAGTGGCCCAAACACCCGTTAAGCAGGCGGCGGAAGAGTTGAAATTACCCGTTTTTCAACCAGATAGATTATCGCGTTCACCAGAGCTGGCGGAACTTATTGACCTGCATGCTGACTTAATTGTAACTGCTGCTTATGGTCAGTTTTTGCCTACCAAGTTTTTGAAATCGGTCAAGATTGCTGCAGTGAACGTTCACGGGTCGCTGCTCCCCAAGTATCGCGGAGGGGCACCAATTCAGTATGCCTTGCTCAAGGGTGAAGCGGAAACCGGTGTAACTATTATGGAGATGGTCAAGGAAATGGATGCCGGTGCTATTTACGCGCAAAAAGTGCTTAAAATTGAGGCAGCTGACACGACTGGCACGCTCTTTGATAAGTTATCGCTGCTTGGTCGTGACTTGCTACTTGAGACCCTGCCGCGAATTATTGCAGATCCGACGGACAAAACTCCGCAAAATCAGGATCAGGTAACCTTTTCGCCAAACATTAGCAAGGACCAAGAACAAATCAAGGTGACGATGACCGCTCTAGCTGCTAATAACCTCATTAGAGCGCTGAATCCCAGCCCGGGAGCGTATTTGGTGATTGATGGCAAACGGCTCAAAGTTTGGCGGGCCAAGGTTAATTCGCAAAAAACTAACCTGTCGGCTGGTAGTTTAGTTGCAAAAGACGGCCGTTTCGCCCTCAGTTTTGCCCAAGGAACAGTTTTAGACCTGGTTGAAGTGCAGCCTGCAGGAAAAAAGCAAATGCCAGTGAAAAACTTTTTGAACGGCCAGGGTAGCAAGTTTACAGTAGGAGAAAAAATTGTCGACGACTAAAAGTGCTCGTGCTGTCGCCTTAGCAACTTTAATCCGTGTCTGGCGTGACGGCTCATATTCAAATATTAGTTTAAATAATAGTTTTCGCTCCTCTGACTTGTCGCAGACAGATCGTAATTTCACGACTCGCCTGGTTTACGGTACAATCCAAGAAAAAATCTATTTAGAGTTCCAACTGCAAGATTTGGTTAAAACCAAGCTCAAGGAAGATTACCTGTGGCCATTATTGTTAATGTCGGCTTACCAGTTGCTTTTTATGGACAAGGTACCCAACCGGGCAGTCTTAAATGAGGCCAACAAACTGGCCAAGCAATTTGGCAAACCACACTCTACTGGCTTTAAAATTGTCAACGGTATTCTACGTGCCTTGCTCAGACGGGGCAGGGTGCTGCCGCAGGTGACGGCACCTGACTACTTGGTGGTTAAGGAGAGCATGCCCGCTTGGCTAGTCCAGTATTTGGTGGACCATTGGGGCGCGGAGCGGGCGGCCAGCATTCTGGCCAGTGTCAATGAACCAGCCAAAAACACCGTGCGGATTTCCCAATTAGTTTCGGCTACAGAGGTCGTAACCGCACTGAACGACTTGGGTTTTGCTCCCTGCGAATCGCAAATGACCGCCCAAGAAGTTGTTTTAGACCATGGCGGAATCAGCGATTCAGAGCTGTTCAAAGAAGGAAAATTGACAATTCAAGACGAAGCTGCTAGTTTAGCAGTGAGTGCATTCAATTTCACTGGGGATGAAGAGGTACTTGACGCATGTAGTGCTCCGGGCGGCAAAACCATTCAGCTGGCTGAACAATTGTCCGCAGGGCGAGTTACTGCCCTAGATATTCACCAAAACAAACTGCGTTTAGTGCAAAAAAGCAGTCAGAGAATGAATGTTGCAAGTAGAGTAAAAACTCAGAAAATGGATGCCAGATTCGCAAAAGAGGTCTTTCAACCGGGGCAATTCGACAAAATATTGGTTGATGCGCCATGTTCAGGATTAGGTTTGTTGCGGCGCAAACCGGAAATCAGGTATAACAAGAGTCTCGCTGATTTAACTAAGTTGCAAAAAGTGCAGCTGGCAATTCTAAATCAGGTAAGTTCACTTTTGAATGATAAAGGCGAGTTAGTTTATTCTACTTGCACTTTTACGGTTGAAGAGGATGAGGATGTGGTCCAAGCCTTTTTAAGCGATAATCCCCAATTTAAGTTGCAACCGTTTGAGACCGGTAAAATTGCTGCTCCTAACGGTATGCTCAAAATCCTGCCAGATGAATATGGCAGCGACGGTTTTTTCATTGCTAAATTTGTAGTGCGAGGTTAAGTTTTGATCAAAACAGCATTTGCTTCAAGTATCGGACGGATACGGAAGAGCAATCAGGACTTTGTCCAGGTTTTTAAGAATAAAAAGGGAGCCACCATGGCAGTGGTCTGTGATGGAATGGGCGGTCACCAGGGTGGTGATGTTGCTTCAACGATGGCGGTCCGCCACCTAGGGCATAGCTTTAGTACGACTGACTTTTTTGATTGTCAAAGTGCGCGCCAATGGTTAGATGTCCAGCTGAGTGCTGAAAATGAAACTATCTTGAAGACTGCTGACCGCTTTCCTGACCTTAATGGGATGGGAACGACGATTGTGTTGGCCATTGCTTTTAAAGGCGAAGCATTGATTGCTCATTTAGGTGATTCGCGGGCCTATGGCTACACCAATGGTGAGTTTATGCAGTTGGTTGAAGATCATTCGCTAGTTAATGAATTAGTGAAGATGGGGCAGATTACCAAGCAACAGGCGCGCAATCATCCGCAAAAAAATATCATTACCCAGTCACTTGGTGTTTCTAGTACAATCAATCCGGAATATCGGCAGATCGAGCTGAACGATCATGATTTAATCTTATTATGCACGGATGGACTCACTAATTCGCTTAGTGATCCTCAAATTCAGCAGATTTTGGCGACCAAGGAGTTATCGCTCAAAGACCGTTGTCATAAGCTAATTAACGAGGCTAACCGCTTAGGTGGTGGAGATAATATCACTGTCTGTCTAGTGCTGCATGAAGGCGGTGAGAAGCAATGATCACCAAGGGTTACTTACTAGGAGACCGCTATCGTATCGTTGATACACTGGGTGAGGGCGGCATGGCCAATGTCTATTTGGCTGAAGACATTATTTTAGAACGTAAAGTTGCCGTCAAAATCTTGCGTTTGGATTTACAAAAGGAACCCCAGACCCTGGCCCGTTTTCAGCGGGAGGCTTTGGCGACTAGTGAATTAAGTCATCCTAATATTGTGATGGTCTTAGATGTGTCGACCGATCACGGTATTCCATATATGGTCATGGAATATGTTGATGGTCCAGACCTTAAAGAATATATCAGGCAAAATTCGCCACTGGATTTGCATAATGTTATCCGCATTATGAATCAAATATTGAGCGCAATGACCTTAGCCCACAAGCATAACGTAATTCATCGTGACCTTAAGCCGCAAAATATTCTGATGGATAAGCGCGGCAATATCAAAATTGCTGACTTTGGCATTGCAGTAGCATTGAACCAAAATTCTGTCACGCAAACAAATTCTGTAGTAGGTTCGGTTCACTATATGTCACCCGAACAGACTCGCGGAGGCATGGTTACTAAGCAATCTGATATCTATTCCTTGGGCATAATTCTGTATGAGTTAATTACGGGTTCAGTACCCTTTAGTGGTGACTCTGCAGTCTCAGTGGCACTAAAGCACGCCCAGGAACCAATTCCAGCAATTAAGCAAAAGGACACTAAGGTTCCCCAGGCTCTTGAAAATGTTGTGCTTAAAGCAACAGCCAAAAACCCCCGTGACCGTTATTATTCGTCCAGTGAAATGAAGGCAGATTTAGACACAAGTCTTGATCCGGCACGGGCTAATGAACCCGTCTTTTCTGCTAATGATGGGCTGAATGATGAAACGATTATTTTGCCTAATTTCAAGCTTAATGATGATGCTGTTCCAGACCGAGACCAGGCCAAGCAGGCAGACCAAGAAAAAGACCAAGAAACTACTAAGCAGGTGTCCCAGGCCGGTAAATTTCAAAATTTACGTAACCATAAGTGGTGGTGGCTGTTTATCGGTTTGGCTGCAATACTGGTTGTTGGGTTGATGGTATTTGTGCTGTCTAACCGTAATGGCGGTGAGGTGCGCATTCCTGATGTGACCAACTTAACTGAAAGAAGTGCGCGGACTAAACTAGAAAGCGTGGGGTTAAAGGTTGGTCGTATCAAGCATCGTGAGTCTAACAGTATTGATCAAGGCCGAGTAATCGAGACTAGGCCAACTGCAGGTGAACAAATTAAGCGCGGCCGGGTAATTGACCTTTATATTTCCGCTGGTGCCGGCATGGCCGGTGTACCCGACGTTACCGGTGATGATTACCAAGAAGCGGTCGATAAGCTGGAAAAGATGGGCTTTGAAGTTATTAAGGAGAGTCGCTTTTCTGCTAGCGTTCCCGCCAATCATGTCATTAGCCAGAGTATCGCTGCTGGGGTTGAGGTTAAACCGAACCAGACCACAATTACGCTGAGTGTGTCCAAAGGACAAAATGACCATCTGAAGGACACCATTAAATTACCTAATCTAAAAAATCACTCACTTAAAGAGGCTAAAGAATATGCACGTCAGCATGGCCTAACCTTGCAAGTCAGTCAGACTTATTCTGATAAGGTCAAGAAGGGGATGATCGTGGAGATGAGTCCTAACCCAGGTACCAGGGTACCACGTGGCAGCACCATTACCATTAGTGTCTCTGAAGGTGCAAAGAAAAAGAGTGATGATACGACGATTAGGACGTTCTCAGTCACTTATGAAAAAGATGAAAATAATGATGAAGACCACCAAGGCAATCATGTGCAAATCTATATTGCCGACGACAACCACTCGGCCAGCAATGTTTACCGTGACCTTTATATTAAGCGAGACATGAACTTTTCTATCCCGTTCCACCTAAAGGAAGGTGCGGGCTCCTTGCGGGTTGTCCGTGATGGTCAAACGATTTTGAACCAAAAGGTAAGCAAATAACGATGACAGCAGAAGGTATTGTAATCGGCTTAATTGCAGGCTTTTACGATGTTTTGACAAACCAGCAGGTAGTTCGAACTAGGGCGCGTGGCGTTTTTCGCAAAAATAAGTTGAAACCCACAGTTGGTGATCGGGTCAAAATTCAAATTGACGATCAGGGAACGAATTACTTGCTTGAAGTTTTTTCCCGCAGAAACTTGATTGGTCGCCCCGCATTGGCTAACGTCGATCATGTTTTGCTAGTAATGTCAGCTGTTGAGCCAGATTTTTCGTTGCAACTGCTTGATCGTTTTTTAACTTTTTTTGCTTGGCAGCAAGTTGCAGTTAGTATTTACCTATCTAAGGGAGATCTGACCGGTAAAAAAGCGTTGACGCAACTTAAAAGCGACCTTGATTATTACCAAGCAATTGGTTATCCCGTTTTTGATGACTGGTCGAGTCTAGCAGTCAAGCTACCGGAAGCAATTGGCCCAGAGCAAATTTGGACACTAGCGGGTCAATCTGGGGCAGGTAAGTCAACACTGATTAACCACCTTAAAAAGGACCTAAGCCAGGAAACCGCGGCAATATCGACTAGTCTCAACCGGGGTAAGCACACGACGCGGACCGTACAATTGTTCAACTTGGGCCAGGGTTTTCTGGCTGACACCCCAGGCTTCTCTGCAATTGACCTAACTCCCATTAAGGTCAATGAACTTGGTAATTACTTTGTCGAGTTCAAACGAGCTAGTAGCCAGTGCAAGTTTCGAACTTGCCAGCACTTCAAGGAACCTAAGTGTGAGGTCAAGCGACTGGTTGAACTGGGTCTGATTAAGCGGAGTCGATACGATGACTACTTGCTAATGCGGACGGCAATTGCTAATGGCCAGTTGCCGGAGTATTTAAAATAAGGAGAAAAAGCTTGATTGCACCGTCAATTCTAAACATTAATAATTTAAACTTAGAAGCAGATCTTAAAAAAGCCGCTAAAGCCGGCATCACCCGTTTCCATATTGATATCATGGACGGTCACTTTGTGCCTAACCTGTCCTTTGGTCCCCAATTAGTCAGTGATTTTAAACATGCCTTTCCCAACCTTGAGGCCGAGATTCACTTGATGAGCAATAATCCCGGAGTTTTGGTGCCAGCCTTTGTGAAGGCTGGGGCGGACCTAGTGCTGCTGCATTATGAGGCCATGAGCGAAGCGGAAGTCAATGGGTGGCTAGATTACTTGCATGAACACCAGGTGCAGGCGGGATTGGTGCTGAACCCGGACACGCCGGTTGCCGTTTTGTCCCAGTTTGCTGCTAAACTCGATCAGGTGTTGATAATGACCGTTTATCCAGGTTTTGGCGGGCAAAAATATCTTCCTGAGTCGGCTGATCGAATTCAGCAGGCTAAGCAAGTATTAGGAACAAAAGTTCCGCTTGAAGTTGATGGCGGAATTAACGCCCAAACTGCCAAACTGGCAAAGGAAGCTGGAGCCAATATTTTTGTGGCAGGTTCATACTTGTTCTGTCAAAACACGGTTGAGGCACAACTTGCTGAATTAACTGAGGCATTACAATGAGGGCCTGTGCACTTTTAGGGGGGCCAAAGGCGCAATGGCCTACCGACCTCCAAGCACTTTTAGCCGCAAGGCAAGCATCTGGAGACTTACTCATTGGTGTTGATCGTGGCAGTCTTTTGCTGGAAGAATTGAATCTAGTTCCCGACTTGGCAGTTGGAGACTTTGACTCACTTAAGAAGACTGAATTAGCCCAAATAGAAGAGAATGTTCTCGATCTACGCTACTCGATTCCAGAAAAAGATTATACTGATGCTGAGCTGGCAACTAAGTATGCTTTTGTCGACTATCAGGTTGATGCCTTAACCTTATTTGGGGCAACAGGAGGTCGGCTTGATCATTTTTTAACTAATCTTCTGATGGTAGTTAAGTCAGGTTTTAGTCAATATGCCGAGCATATCGAGTTGGTTGACGAGCAAAATGAGCTACGTTTTTACCGGCCGGGTCAGCACCGGGTTAACCGCCTGCCAGGGTATGCCTACTTTGCTGTTGCCCCCTTAACAGCAGTTACTGGCTTGAGCATCACCGGTGCTAAGTACGAGCTGAATAACTATGTTAGTGCAGTTCCACTTTCTTTTGCTTCAAACGAGTTTCTACCGGGCCAGGATACTTTTGACTTGTCTTTTGCTGAAGGCATTGTGGCAGTCATTCAAACTAAGGATATTGACCGGTATCAGAATATTTGAGTCTAAGAATAAATTTATTTTTATAAAAGTAATTGGAAAGACATAATCATTTTTGATATTACAATATGTTTCTAAGCGATAGGTAAGGTAACTATTCAATACGCTCCACTAATGCTTATGCTTTTGAAACCGAATAGGTTCATAAATCGAAGCTTACTAATTATGTTTTTGGTTAGCTATTAGATAGTAATCATCTTGAATAAAGATAACAATTGTGATAATATCAGTTTGTTGATGTTTTAATATAAATATTGTTTAATTAATTGGTAATATCTATTTTGTCTAGATTACTGGAGATAAACCTAATCATGAAAAAATCCCCAATCTATTTACAGGGAGAAAAGATGCTATTTAGTAGCATTACTGCTATGGCTCTTTTTGTACTTAATACTAGAAATGTGAAAGCGGATGATGCAACTTCAAGTCAATCTGCTGGGAATTTCCCTAGTGAGATATACTCTAACAATACCACTCTTGAAGTAAGTGCCAGTGAAGATGTAGCGAATAGTAAGGCAAGGGTTGAAGACAGTTCAACTGGAAGTGAGGTAGAGAAAGATACTAGTACTTCTGCTAAAGGAGAGGGTAGCAAGAATGTAATTGACAATAACAGATTAACGCGTTCAATTATAAATACAAGCTGGAATGGTCTTCCAGTGGCATACGATGATGTTAGTGGGAAATTAACAATTTCCTGTGATAATTCACCGGTACTTACTAACCCTGATCCAATAGGAGGGCACATTCCTGGCGTCTATACTCCAAAAATTAAGCTAGTTGAGTTTACAGGCAAACTAAAGCTCATTGGTTCGATTGATCAAATGTTTGCCTCTTTAGACGAAGTAACTGAAATTAAGGGGATAAACAAGTTTGATACATCTGAAGTGACCAGTATGTACGGCTTGTTTCAAAACTGTTATAACTTGACAACTGCTGATGTAAGTAATTTTGATACTAGTAAAGTCACCAACATGGCATTAATGTTTATGTATTGCCATAATATTGATAATTTGAATGTGAGCGGCTGGGATACATCACGTGTTACAAGTATGCGTATGATGTTTGATGTTCTTTATATTAGCAATGGCACCATTTGTCGGACGAAGTTGAAAGAGTTAGATGTAAGCCATTTTAATACCTCGCAAGTTACGGAAATGGACGAAATGTTTCATGGCTGTACAGAACTTAAGAATTTAGATGTAAGCAGTTTTGATACATCCAAAGTGACTGATATGCACGCCATGTTTGGATCATGTAATGATTTAACCGAACTAAATGTAAAAAATTTTGATACCTCTAAAGTGACTGATATGGGCGGGATGTTTGATGGTTGTGCAAACTTGGAAATACTTGACTTAAGTAGCTTCGATATGAGAGCTATCAGTAGCTACGATAAGCCCGACATGAATTACAAGGATCAAACCAGATTTGCCATGTTAAGTGCTATGCCTAAACTAAAAATCTTAATACTAAGCGATAAATGTGACATTAAAAATTCGGGCTTCGAGTATTGGGGTGACTTAGAGGGTAAATTTTTTGGGCAATCGGATAATTTATGGGTTAATTTGGATGGAGGTTCACTGACTGATGCCAAGGGTAAAAATGTCTGGCTTCCAAAGGAAATGGCGAGCAAATATCAAGCAGGCAAGGATGCCGATACTTATATTCGATTTGGCGAATTAACGGTACACTATCGAGATGAAAATGGTCAAACACTTATGGCAGATCGAAAAATTCGCGGGTTAATTGATGAGTCTTATGACAAACGGGACTACTTCGAGACGATTCCGGGATATGTACTGACTGGAATTTTGGAAGATTCTAAAAGCATGTTTGAAGCTGGCATTGGCAAGGAAATTGAGTTTATTTATACTAAGGCAGCATTGCCTTCTACAATTATTGTCCATTATCAGGATGAGGCTGGTCAGACTATTGCATCAGACGAGCTCTTGTATGGTTCAGTTGGAGACATCTATCAAAGTATGCAAAAAGTAGTTCCAGGCTATACTTTTAAAGAAGTACATGGACAGGTGACGGGCTCTTTCACTGTCAATCCACAGACCGTCACCTATATATACACTAAGGATCAGATTGTTACTCCGGCAAATCCAACAATGCCGAATAATCCAGTAACTCCAAGTACACCGGTTAATCCAGTTAATCCAACGACTACAGGTGATCCAACAAACCAGGTAAATTCAAGTAATCCAATTAAAGATGGTGATCCAGCTAAAGGACCTATTAAAGGTAAACAAGGTAGCATACCTAAGGTAAAAGAAGATCCTAGAAACAAGCATTTTAAAGCAAGTTCCCCTAAAAAAATCAAAGTTAATACTGATGATGAGCAAAAGGTAAGAACGTTGCCGAAAACCGGTCTTGATAAAAATCTAGGGATAGCAGCAATTGCCTTAGGAGGAGTTATGATAACTGTTGCTCTCTGTGGTAGTTGGGTTACTCGTAGGAAAAATTGATGAGAAAGTAAAAAGCTATTTCATATATGAAATAGCTTTTTACTTTGTTTGAATCAAATAAAAAACTAGCAAAAGTAATCTTCTGCTAGTTTCATCGTAATTAAACGCGAGTTACTTTACCAGACTTCAAAGTCTTGGTTGAAACCCACACACGCTTTGGTTTACCATCAACAAGAATACGAACTTTTTGAAGGTTTGGCTTCCAGGTCCGCCGTGATGAATTCAGTGAGTGCGAACGTGTGTTACCAAAAGTGGTCTTTTTACCAGTGATATAATCTTTTGCCATTTGCTAAACCTCCTTTTATCTGTGTTTTCATACTCAATTAAGATAGCATATCTTTTTAATCATTGCAACCACAAGTTTTTTAAAGAATGAATGTTGTATTTCTACTTGCCGACTATGATAAAATAGATACATAATATTGAGAACAATGATACGGAGGATAAACATGGCTGTTAAAATCAAAACGAATAATGGTTTGATTGATATTTCAAACGGAGTAGTTGCAATTGTCGTTGGTTGTGCAGCTACATCGAATTACGGTGTTGTAGGAATGGCCTCGAAGAACGCTTTTCGTGATGGTTTCGACGGCATTCTTAACCGGGCCAATTATAAGCGGGGCGTCGTTGTTAAGTCTGAAGATAATCGCATTACAGTGGATGTTTACATCATTGTTGGCTACGGTCTAAAAATTTCGGAAGTAAGCCGTAATGTGCAGGGCAGTGTTAAGTTCAACTTGAAGAATCAACTTGGAATTGATACAAAAGCTGTTAATGTCATCGTTCAAAGTGTAAAAGTGCTTGACGAATAACTCAAGCGGAGGTTATGGATTTTGGTTTTAAAGGAAATAGATAGTAAAAAATTTAGAGATATGGTTCGTGTGGCTACCCACCGACTGGGACGTAATGCCGAATTTATCGACTCTTTGAACGTCTTCCCGGTTCCTGACGGTGATACTGGGACTAATATGAATTTGACCATTGAAAGTGGTGCCAAGGCTGTAGCTGAAAATACTAGTTCAATGGTTGGCGAACTGACGGAAAGTTTTGCTAAGGGCATGCTGATGGGTGCTCGCGGTAATAGTGGAGTTATTTCTTCGCAACTGTTTAGGGGCTTTTACAAGGCTACAGTGGGCATGAAGACAATGAATGCCCAAGAACTGGCCAATGCCTTCTCAAATGGTGTTGCAACGGCGTATAAGGCCGTCATGAAGCCGGTTGAAGGGACGATCTTGACAGTTGCTCGTGTTGCGGCTCAAGAAGGTGCTAACAAGGCTAATGAAACCGACGACGTTGAAGAGGTACTGACCGCCATCGTTGAAGGAGCTAAGGCTGCTCTAAAGACCACGCCTGACTTACTGCCCGTACTGAAGCAGGTTGGTGTAGTTGATTCTGGTGGTCAAGGCTTATTGTTTATCTATGAAGGCTTTTTAGAAGGTTTACTGGGTGAGAATTTTGCTGACCGCTATCAGCCGGATGAAGGTGAAATGGATGAAATGATCAATGCGATGCACCACCAGTCCGTCCAATCGCAACTGGCCACGCAGGACATTGAGAACGGCTACTGTACGGAGATCATGGTTGATTTAACCGCAGATGTTCCCCACAAAAAACCGTTTAAGCTGGAAGAATTCAGAGAACATCTTTCTGGTCTTGGTGATTCCCTGTTGGCCGTTTCTGATGATGAAGTTGCCAAGGTGCATGTTCATACTGAACACCCAGGTGCCGTCTTCACTTATGGTAGTCAATTTGGTCAACTAGGTAAGATTAAAATTGATAATATGCGTATCCAGCATGAGACAATCGTTAACAACAGTGATGAGGACCAGCAGAGTGTTGAATTTGCGGTTATCGCTGTGGCTTCTGGTAATGGCATTCGTACTTTGTTTGAAAGCGAAGGCGTGAACCGGATTATTTCAGGTGGTCAAACGATGAATCCGTCAACTCAGGATATTATTGATGCAATTAAGAAGTCTGGCGCTAAGAAGGCAATCGTGTTGCCTAATAATGGTAATATTGTCATGGCGGCTAAACAAGCTGCTGAAGTTAGCGACTTGCCTGTTGGTATTGTTCCATCCAAGACTATTTCGCAAGGATTAACGGCAATGTTGTCTTTCGACCCAGACTTGTCGGTTGAGGAGAATGTTGACAATATGACTGAAGCTCTTGCTGATGTTGTTTCTGGCGAAGTTACCCAGGCCAACCGTGATACAACTATCAATGACGTAGAAATCCACCAGAACGACTATCTTGGCATTATTGATGGTGATATTAAGATTGCTGAGACTGATGTGGTGACGGCTGCTGTCGACATGGTTGAAAAAATGCTAGATGAAGATTCAGAAATTATTACCATCATGTTTGGTCGTGATTCGAATGAACGCGAAGCCCAAAAAATTGTTAGTGCTCTTGAAGAAAAGCATGATGAGCTTGAGTTTGAAATTCATGACGGCGGTCAGCCAGTATATAACTTCCTGGTTTCTGTAGAATAACAATGGATGCAAAAAAAGTATTTGCTCCCGTAACAAACCTTAAAGGGGTAGGAACAAAGACTGCAGCAGCACTGGGAAGCCTAGGCATTTATAGTATTTATGATTTGTTGTTTTACTTTCCCTTTCGCTATGATGAGCTTCAGACAATCCCGCTTGACCAGATCATGGATGGTCAAAAGGTAATGTTAAAAGGAATAGTAGCGACAGCTGCATTTGTTAGCCGTTTCGGTTATAAGAAGAGCCGACTTAGCTTTAAAATCAGAATTGACCATGATGTTGTCATGGTCAATTTTTTTAATCAACCTTGGCTCAAGGATAAAGTGGAGGTTGGCCAGGAAGTTGCCATCTACGGCAAGTATAATCTGGCCAAGCAGAGCCTTTCAGGCTTTAAATTTGTTGCTGCCAAAGAAAACGATAGCGGAATGGCTCCGACTTATTCAGTTAACCGGCACCTACGGCAAAAAAAGTTACTTGAATTGATTAATCTGTCCCTGACGGATTTTTTACCAGAAGTTGATGATGTAGTGCCAGCTGACTTGCGGCAAAAATATCGTTTGTTGTCTGAACAAGATCTAGTCCAACAAATGCATCACCCCAAAAATGGTCATGAGGCAGAAAGAGCTCGGCGTAGCGCCATCTTTCGTGAATTCTTTATCTTTGAAATGGAATTGACCAGGTTGACTGCCCATAATGAGCATAACCGGGGCATCGCCAAGCACTATGATTTGAAGGAAATAGCTCGCTTAACCGCAATGCTACCTTTTGACTTGTCGGCTGATCAAAAGCATGTCATCAATGAGATTTTTGCTGATATCCACTCGAGCAGGCAGATGGAACGTTTGCTCCAAGGAGATGTCGGATCAGGTAAGACGATTGTAGCCATTTATGCCATTTATGCTGCTATTACGGGTGGTTTTCAAGCGGCGTTGATGGTACCGACTGAAATTTTGGCCAGCCAGCACTTCAAAAAAATCGATGAACTGCTGCGTCCTTTGGGTGTGCGTACTGCACTTTTGACGGGAGCGACCAAAACATTAGAGCGCCGGGAAATCTACCAGGAGTTAACTGATGGCACTATTAATGTGGTCATTGGTACTCATGCGTTGATTCAGCCCAGTGTGATTTTCAAGAGTCTGGGTCTGGTCATTATTGATGAGCAGCACCGCTTCGGAGTGGCTCAGCGGCGGTCGCTGATTAACAAGGGGAATGTTCCAGATGTGTTAGCAATGACTGCTACGCCAATTCCGCGGACGCTGGCTTTAACTGTTTATGGCGATATGACGCTTTCTGAAATTCGCCACCTCCCGGCTGGGCGTAAACAGATTATCTCTTCCTGGAAGACCAGTAGCCAGATGGCTGAGGTCTATCGCTTAATGCAGGAGCAACTCGCTGCGGGCTTTCAAATTTATGCGGTTACGCCACTAATAACTGAGTCTGAAGCACTAGACTTAAAAAACGCTGAGGAACTCTATGCTAAGTTGAATCATGATTTTCCCACGCAAGAGGTGGCTTTACTCCATGGTCAGATGACGAGCCCGCAAAAAGATGAAATCATGACGGCCTTTGTCGCAGGTGAGATTGACATTCTAGTCGCAACCAGTGTAATCGAAGTTGGTGTTGATGTCGCTAATGCTAATATGATGGTCATTTATAACGCTGATCGCTTCGGTATGAGTCAATTGCACCAGTTACGTGGCCGAATTGGTCGAGGCCAAACACAAAGCTATTGTGTTTTTCTGGCTGATCCTAAAACTGCCACTGGTAAGGCCCGGATGCAGGCTGTTGCCGCGACTACTGATGGTTTCAAACTAGCAGAAGAAGATCTAAAGATACGCGGGGAGGGTGATCTTTTCGGAAAAGCTCAGTCTGGTCTGCCTGAATTTCAAGTTGGCAATGTGGTCAATAATTATGAAACTTTGGTTGTGGCCCAGCAAGAAGCTAAGAAGTTGGTCAAAAGTGACCCTGAATTACAGCTCCAGACGCATGAAACTTTGAAAAAAGTGTTAGAATATAAACAACTACAGCAAGAACGAACTTAGAGAGATTGTGATGAAAATGAGAACAATTGCAGTAGATGCAATGGGCGGTGAGCATGCTCCCGAAGCAATCGTCCAGGCCGTATTAAAGGCCAAAGCAGAATTACCGGAGACTAAATTTGTGCTCTTTGGTGAGCAGACCAAGTTGAAGGAGTTGCTTGGCCAAAACGAGGAACGGGTTGAAATTGTCGCTACCTCTGAAGTAATCAACGATGAGGATGAACCAGTTAAGGCAATTCGCACTAAAAAAGATTCTTCTTTAGTGGTGGCCGCCCAATTTGTTAAGCAGGGTAAGGCTGATGCCCTCCTGTCGCTGGGAAACACTGGTGCCATTTTAGCCAGCGGAATATTTATTATTGGTCGCATTAAGGGCATTGAACGGCCCGGATTGATGCCAACCTTGCCCGTGAAGAATTCTGATGATGGCTTTGAGATGATTGATGTCGGCGCAAATGCTAAAAGTAAGCCGGAATACCTCGTTAATTGGGCCAAAATGGCTACATATTACGCAGAAAAAGTGCGCGGCATTAGTCAACCGCGGGTAGCACTGCTTAACAATGGCGCCGAAAGCGATAAGGGAGATGATGTACACCAGCAGGCTTATGAACTGCTAAAAAGCAGTAGGCTTAACTTTATCGGCAATATTGAAGGTAACGAATTGCTTGATGGTAAGGCTGACGTTGTGGTCACTGATGGCTTTACCGGTAATGCTGTGCTCAAAAATCTCGAAGGCACGGCCAGCGTTTTGATTCATTTGCTAAAAGACGGATTGTTAAATAACGGTTTTTGGGTTAAAATTGGTGCTTTATTAAGTAAAAAGGCTCTGAAAAATCTTGCGGCGAAATTCGACATTGACAAATATGGCGGTGCCGTCTTGCTTGGTGTTAATGCGCCAGTGGTTAAGACCCATGGTCGCTCTGATCAGCGGGCCGTCTACTACACGATTAAACAAGTCGACAAGATTTTACGTGAAGAGATTATTGAAGAGTTTAAGGCGGAATTTGGCCAAGCTAAATAATTATATCTATGACAAGGGAGAGAAATGATGACTGAAGAAGAAATTTTTACTAAGATTCGCGACATTCTCGCTGACAATCTTGAAGTTGATAAGGAAAAGATCACCAAGGACACCAATTTCACTAGTGATTTGGACGCTGATTCCATTGATTTGGTTGAGTTTATTTTGCAACTGGAAGATGAATTTGGCGCCGAGATTTCTGATGAAGACGCAGAAAAGATTAAGACAGTTGGTGATGCGGTTAGTTATATAGCCGCCCACAGAAATTAATTTCTAGGCTATCAACTTGGCATTGCATATAGCCGGTTTGATGGTTATAATTAGAAATTAAATAAATTTATTAAGTATCTTTAATAAATCAGCTAAAAGATTTGAGAGGGGAATGTCCTTTGGAAAGACCAAGTGATCTCTTGTTAGATATCCAGCATCTGCATACGGCTTATCGATTACAAGGCAAGTTTTATGATGCTGCTGATGATATCAACATAACGCTGAAACGTGATGAAATTCTATCGGTCGTAGGTGAGTCTGGTTGTGGCAAGAGTACAATTGCTTCAAGTATTATTGGCTTATACGACCACAAAAATACTAAGGTAACTGGCGATATTTTGTACAATGAATTGAATTTGGTAGGGCTTAATGAGTCGCTATTTGATAAAATTCGGGGAAATAAGATTGGGATGATTTTCCAAGATCCGTTAGCCAGTCTGAATCCGTTAATGCGGGTTGGTGACCAAGTAGCAGAAACGCTTTATTATCACACTGATATGAACGAAAAGCAGCGTCATGCCCGGGTTATCGAGTTATTCAATCAGGTTGGCATGCCAAAGCCGGAAGAGACATACGCAATGTATCCGTTCGAACTTTCGGGTGGATTGCGGCAACGGATTGTGATTGCGATGGCAATTGCCTGCAAGCCAGAAGTAATTATTGCCGACGAGCCAACTACTGCACTCGATGTGACCATTCAAGCCCAAATTTTGGACTTGCTAGAAGACATTCAGCGGCAATCACATTCTGGTATTATCTTGATTACCCATGACTTGGGCGTGGTGGCTGAGACAGCTGACCAGGTAGCTGTTATGTATGCGGGGCAGATAGTGGAGAAGGCGGACGTGAAGACCATCTTTGAACATCCGCTACACCCCTACACCAGATCACTGCTCAATTCGATGCCTCAGACTGAGGATGAAGAAGATGACTTGCACGTTATCCAGGGAACAGTTCCGTCTTTGCAGAACATGCCACGTGAAGGTGACCGCTTTGCAGCGAGAATTCCTTGGATTCCTGCCAGTGCGCACGAAGCGGAACCAACCATGCACGAAGTTGATCCCGGTCACTGGGTAAGATGTACCTGCTGGAAGACATTCCATTTCCAAGATGAAGCGAGTGGGGAGTAGTTTTATGGCTAAAGAAATTATTCAAGTAAAAAATTTAAAGGTTCACTACCCAATCAGATCAGGCTTTTGGAATCGAATTACGGACTATGTTCGGGCCGTTGACGATGTTAGTATCACTATTAATGAGGGTGAGACTTACGGCTTAATCGGTGAGTCCGGGTCCGGTAAGTCAACCACTGGAAAGGCGATTGTTGGCGTGGAGCCAGTAACTAGTGGCCAGATCATCTATCAAGATGTTGATATTACCAAGTCTTCGAACCGGCGTAAGCTTGACTACAATAAGGATGTCCAGATGATCTTCCAGGATTCCCTGTCAAGTTTGAACCCCAGGAAGCGAATTGAAGATATTATTGCTGAGCCGATCCGCAACTTTGAGAAGTTAACAACTGATCAAGAGCGCGATCGCGTACAAGAGCTACTTGATATTGTTGGCATGCCGAGCGATTCTATCTATAAGTATCCGCATGAGTTTTCGGGTGGTCAACGACAGCGAATTGGGGTTGCTCGTGCAGTTGCGACTAATCCAAGGCTAATTGTGGCCGATGAACCGACCAGTGCGCTTGACCTTTCTGTGCAGGCGCAGGTACTCAACTTCATGAAACACATTCAGCAACAGTACAACATTGCCTACTTGTTCATCTCCCATGATTTGGGTGTGGTTAAGCACATGTCCGAGAATCTTGCAATCATGCACCGTGGCCGTTTAGTTGAAATTGGCAGCCGGGAAGATATCTATAAGCACCCCATGCACATCTATACCAAGCGCTTGTTATCAGCCATTCCGTTGGTCGACGTGGAACACCGGGAAGAGCATAAGCAGAACCGCGAGAAGGTTGAGCAAGAATTTCAGAATGATCAGAGCAAGTGGTATGACAAAGACGGACGTGTCTTTCCATTGCAAGAGGTATCTGGTAAGCACTTGGTCGCACTTCCTGAAGATGAAGTTAAGCGCGCAGAATTAAATGAAAAGGGGAGCGATTAATAATGTGGAAAACAGTCTTAAGACGTATATTAATTATGATCCCGCAATTGATCATTCTGAGTATCTTGGTCTTCTTTTTGGCTAAAATGATGCCCGGTGACCCGTTTAGTGGTCAGATTAATCCGAATACGGATCCCAAACAATTAGAAGCTTTAAAGCGGGCAGCGGGTCTGTATGACCCAGCACCGGTGCAATACGCACGCTGGGTTGGTAACCTCCTCAAGGGTGACCTAGGAACAAGTTACATTCAACATGTTCCGGTAACCTCACTGATTGCCGATCGCGCAGTTAATACCTTCTGGTTATCAATTTTGACAACTGTTATCAGCTACTCAATCTCAGTTCCGCTCGGCGTTATTGCTGGTCGTCACCAGGATGAGTGGCAGGATCAAGCCGTGCAGATTTTCAACTATATTACCTTTGCGGTGCCACCATTTGTCTTCTATATCTTAGGGATTTGGCTGTTCGGCTTTACGCTGGGTTGGTTTCCCATCTCTGGATCGATCTCGCCAAGTGCCTCAGGTTTCTGGGGGACGATTGGCAGTCAGCTCTATCACATTATCTTGCCAGCATTCCTCGTGGCTTTGATAACAACTACCAGTATTGTCCAATATCTGCGAACTGGAATTGTTGACAATAAGGTTGAAGATTATGTACGGACAGCCCATAGTAAGGGCGTTCCAGACAACGTAGTCTTTCGCAAACATATTCTGCGGAATTCTTTGCTGCCAATCGCCTCGTCGCTTGGTACGGTAATTACTGGCTTGTTAAGTGGGTCAATGATTGTTGAAACAGTCTTTAGTTACCCTGGAATGGGTAAACTATTCCTAGACTCAATCGGCCAACGTGACTATACCACCTTAACCGCGTTGATTTTGATCTTTGGTATTTTGACCTTGCTGGGTAACTTGTTATCTGACATTATCATGAGTATTGTCGATCCACGGATTCGGATTAAATAAGGGGGAGAAAGAAATGTCTGAAAAGAAAGAAAACACTGCAAAAACAGAAGTTAAAAAAGCAAAAGTTTCTTCTCCTGCCTCAAGCTTTAAGGTAATTGTACGAGAAATTGTCAAGGACAAAATTGCCTTAACCGCTTTTATTGTCATTATATTAGTTTTACTCTTCACTTTTGGTGGCTCACTGTTCCTTAATAAGGAACAAGTTACTGAAACTAACATTGTCGATGCTTACTTTGGTTGGGGCATGAATGGGCACCTCCTAGGTACTGACGATGGTGGTCGTGATATTGTCAAGCTCTTGATGATGGGCGGACGTAATTCAATCTTAATTGGACTGTGTGTAACCTTAATCTGTGAGACTGTTGGTGTCCTTATCGGATTAGTTTCTGGATACTACGGCGGTTATGTAGATGCAGTTATTATGCGAATTGTTGACTTCGTTCAAGTTCTACCTGCACTACCAATTGAAATTGTCTTAGTAACTGTTGTTCCTAAGTTCAGTCCATTAACTTTAGTTTGGATTATTTCGCTCTTTGGGTGGACATCGACGGCGAGGTTAATGAGGGCCTTTGTTCTCTCTCAACGTGGTCGCGACTATGTGCTTGCATCTAAGACTTCAGGTTCATCGGACCTGAAGATTATGTTCCGGGAAGTTCTTCCGAATATTACCTCAATGTTAATTATCGACGTGGTACTTACAGTTGCAGGTAATATCGGGATTGAAACTACTCTGTCCTTTATTGGCTATGGACTGCCTACTGATGTGCCATCTCTTGGTACGTTAATCAACTTTGCCAATGATCCGGTCAATGTGGTCAGCCGACCTTGGTTGTGGCTACCAGCGACAATTTTACTGTTAGCGATCTCTTTAAGTATTAACTATGTTGGACGGGCACTGCAACGTGCGGGCGACGCAAGACAAAGAGAAAATTAGATTTATCAAAAACATTGCTAAAAAAAGCAATGTTTTTTTGTGTTGTTTTAATTATTTTTTTATTATTTTGTGATAGCTAAAAACTAATAATTAGGAATGAATATGATAGAATAAAGATGTTAACTTATTCCAAAATACTAATGTTTATCATTAATAGATAGGAGTATTTTTTTAATTATGAAGAAGACAAGATTGCTTCGTTCTGTCGGCATTGTAACTGCCGCAGCGTTGACACTGGTTGCTTGTGGTAAGAGTAGCGATACAGCTAACAATGAAAATGCGAAGGTCGCAAGTAAGTTCCCTGAAGCTGTTCCGACTAAGGAGGCTAAACAGGGTGGGACGCTCAAGTATGCGATTGAGACTGATACCCCGTTTACTGGTATTTTTTCAGATGAGCTATATACGGGTTCTTTGGACGCTGATGTTGCTTCACCTGGTGAAGAAGAATTATTCGATACCGATGACAGCTTCAAGATTACTGATAAGGGTCCTGCAACAATGAAGCTGGATCAGAAGGCCAAAACGATTACTATCACCGTGAAGAAGGGTGTGAAGTGGTCTGATGGCAAGCAAGTTACTGCCAAGGATATTGAATATCCATACGAAATTGTTGCTAATAAGAAGAGCAAGTCACAACGCTATACCAGCGAATTAGAAGATATTGTAGGAGTCAAAGAATACCACAATGGCCAGTCTAAGACTATCTCTGGAATTGAGATGCCAGAAGGTGAAGACGGCAGGACGGTAGTTCTACACTTCAAGGAAATGAAGCCAGGAATGCTATACAGTGGTAATGGCTATTTCTGGGAATCAGCTGCCCCATATCATTACTTGAAGAACGTTCCGTTTGAGAAGTTACAGTCTTCTGATCAAATTAGGAAGAAGCCAATGTACTTTGGTCCATTCAAGGTTCAGAAGATCGTCCGTGGTCAATCTGTAACTTGGGTACCTAACAAGTACTACTGGCGCGGTAAGCCAAAGTTAGACAAGGTTATTTGCCAGGTTATTTCACAAAATTCAGCATCGCAGGCGATTAAGAGTCATAAGTTCGATGTTGCTCAAGTAATTAATTCTCAATGGGACCAGGTTAAGGATACCAAGGGCGTTAACTTTATTGCGCAGATCCCATTGCAATACCGTTACCTAGGCTTCAAAGTGGGAGAATGGGATAGCAAGCAAGACAAGAACGTCATGAATCCTAAGTCTAAGGTGAGTAATAAGTCACTTCGGCAGGCTATGGGTTATGCTATGAACGTTGCTGCGGTTGATCAGCGCTATACTTCTGGCTTGAGCTTCCCGGTTACTACCCTAATTCCTAAGCAATTCGGCGATTACTTCGACAAGGATGCCAAAGGTTATTCCTACAACTTGAAGAAAGCTAATGATCTTTTGGACAAGGCCGGTTATAAAAAGAAGGGCAAATGGCGTGTTCAGCCTAATGGTAAGCCATTAACAATTAACCTCTTAGCCATGACTGGTAGTTCTGTTCAGGAGCCAACTATTCAGAACTATATCCAACAATGGAACAAGATTGGCCTGAACGTCAAATTAGTTGGTGGTCGTTTGACTGAGTTTAACTCGTTCTATGACAAGGTTCAGCACGATGATCCAGAAGTAGATGCATTCTTTGCCGCTTGGGGTCTGGCGAGTGAACCATCGCCTGCTTCGATGTATGGTGAGGGGGCACCAATGAACTACACCCGTTTTGTTACTCCCGAGAACACTAAGTTATTAAAAGAGATCGACTCCCAGAAGTCCTTCGACCATAACTATCGTGTTCAAAAATTCCACGAATGGCAAGAGTACATGAACGATCAAGCCTACGTCATTCCAGTTGAAAATTCCTACAAGGTAATTGCAGTTAATAACAAGGTTACTGGATATTCCACTAAACCTTCTGACAATTCTAATGGTCACCAATTGTGGCATAAAGTTGGTTTTGTTAAGTAAAGTTTAAGTAAGTCAAAAAAGTCTCAAGTCTACTTGAGGCTTTTTGATGATTAAAATTAAATAATTTTGTCGAATCACTTGACTATATTAGGCAAAAATTAATCAATCTATTGAAAACTTAATAAAATGTGCTAATATTTAATTATTAACTTGTTTTAGAAACTTCACTTAACTACTTAATGAGAAGGAGTCATAATTAAATGAGGAAAACAAAATTATTTAGTTCACTTGGAGTTGTAAGTATGGCAGCCCTGGCTCTAGCAGCCTGTGGCAAGTCCAATAACGATAATACCAACGATGCTAAGACCGCAAGTAAATTTCCGGCAGCGGTCCCCAATAAGGAAACTAAACAAGGCGGTACACTAAAGCTTGCTTTGATTTCTAACTCACCGTTTACCGGAATTTTTTCCAATGAATTGATGACGATTACGACCGACGCAGAAGTTGCGTCACCAGGTAATGAAGGTTTGTTTGACACGGATGATAATTACCGCATCAACGACAAAGGCCCGGCCACAATGAAGTTGGATCGCAAGAATAATACGGTCACGATTACGGTAAAAAAAGGTGTGAAGTGGTCTGATGGCAAGCAAGTTACTGCTAAAGACGTTGAATATCCATACGAAATTATAGCAAATAAGGCATCTAAGTCACAACGGTATACTTCAAAATTTGAGTTTATCAAAGGAATGAAGGAGTATCATGACGGCAAGTCTAAGACAATTTCTGGTATCGAGATGCCTGATGGGCCAACTGGCCGGACAGTTGTTTTGCATTATACGGAATTGAAGCCAGGCATGACCAACTCAGGTAATGATTACTTCTTCGAAAATGCTTCGCCATATCATTATTTAAAAGATGTGCCATTTAATAAGCTAATGTCTTCTGATAAAATCAGGAAGAAGCCGCTTTATTTTGGGCCATTTGTGTTGACCAAGTTGGTGCGCGGGCAAGCTGCAACTTGGACGCCAAACAAGTATTACTGGCGTGGTAAACCAAAATTAGACAAAATTATCTATCAAGTTGTTTCGTCGCAATCAACATCGCAAGCCATTAAGAGCCACAAGTTTGACATCTCCCAAGTAATTAACTCACAGTGGAATCAGGTTAAGGATACTAAGGATGTTAACTTTGTTGCCACGATTCCTCTAGGATACTGGTACGTTGGTTTCCACTTGGGTAAGTGGGACGCTAAACAAGGCAAAAACGTGATGAATACGAAGTCGAAGATGAACAACAAGGCTTTGCGTCAGGCTATCGGATACGCCATGAACGTTGATGAGGTTATGAAGCATTATACTCATGGTATGTCCTTTAGAGTGCCAACGTTAATTCCAGAACAGTTCGGTGATTACTTTAATAAAGATATTAAAGGTTACACTTATAACTTGAAGAAGGCCAATGAAATTCTTGACAAAGCTGGTTACAAGAAGAAGGGTAAGTGGCGTGTTCAACCGAACGGTAAACCTTTGAACATTAAGTTCATGGCCATGTCCGGTGGTGTTACGCAAGAACCAATTATTCAAAACTATCTGCAACAATGGCATAAGATTGGTCTGAATGTTACTCTAACTGGTGGTCGCTTAACTGAGACTAACTCTTTCTATGACAAGATTCACAATGATGATCCGTCATTCGACATGTTTGAAGCAGGCTGGTCGCTTTCTACTGAACCATCACCACTTGGCTTGTACGGAGAAAAGGACCAATTCAACTATACTCGCTTTGTAACTCCAGAGAACAGCAAGTTACTAGAAGAAATTGATTCACAGAAAGCCTTTAACCACAAGTACAGGGTAGATAAGTTCCATGAATGGCAAGAATACATGTTTGACCAAGCATTTGTTATTCCAGAACAGAGCTCATACTCCGTTAAGGCAGTTAATAAGAAAATTTCTGGCTACTCTTTGAAACCATCAGAAAGTACTCAAGGCTATCCATTATGGTATAAGGTGGGTTTTGTAAAATAATTAGTTAATTAAATTTATTAAATCTCAAGCTTTTGCTTGAGATTTTTTGTTAACATTAAACTTTATCAGATATTAAATTAAATAAAAATGAACAATAATATTGCAATTTTAATTTAATGTGGTAATATTTAATCATTAACTTGTTTTAATAACTTAGCTAACAATATATAGAGGAGTCATCTACCATGAAGAAAAGTAAATTATTTAGTTCGGTTGGTCTGGTTACCGCTGCCGCTCTTACCTTAGTTGCTTGTGGTAAGAGTTCAAATAATAGTAATGAAGGTGCAAAAAGCGCCAGCAAGTTTCCAATTGAAACTACGGCCAAGGAGGCAAAAGAAGGCGGAACGTTAAAAGTTGCTGAGGAATTTAATACGCCGTTTACTGGTGTTTTTAACGAAGAATTACAAATGAGTCAGCCGGATGCGGATGTTGCTAGTCCGGGGCAGGAATCATTGTTTGACACGGATGATCATTATAAGATAAATGATAAGGGACCAGCTACCCTGAAGTTGAACCGTAAGAATAATACGGTGACCATTACCATGAAAAAAGGTGTTAAATGGTCAGATGGCAATCAAGTAACGGCTAAGGATATTGAATTTGCTTATGAGATTATTGCCAATAAGGCAACCAAATCACAGCGATATTCAAGTCAATTTAACATTATTAAGGGCATTAAAGAATATCATGAAGGTAAAGCCAAGACCATTTCCGGAATTGAGATGCCAGATGGAGAGAATGGTCTTGTTGCAGTTTTGCATTGCAAGGAATTAAAACCAGGAATGTACTATAGCGGTAACGGCTATATTTGGGAAATGGCTGCTCCATATCATTACTTAAAGAATGTTCCGTTTGCCAAATTAGAAGCATCAGACCAAGTTAGGAAGAAGCCATTGTATTTCGGCCCTTACAAGGTAGACCACATTGTAAGGGGCCAATCCGTCACTTGGGTACCTAACAAGTACTACTGGCGCGGTAAGCCAAAGCTAGATAAGATTATTTATCAAGTTGTAAATCCTAATTCAGCTTCTCAGGCAATTAAGAGTCACAAATTCGATGTTGCGCGGGTAGTTAATGCCCAGTGGAAGCAAGTCAAGGGAACTAAAGGAGTTGAATTTATTGCCCAAATTCCGTTGAGCTATCGTTACGTAGCCTTTAAGGTAGGTAAGTGGGACAATAAGCAATCAAAGAACGTGATGAATCCAAATGCCAAGATGGGTAACAAGTCACTGCGTCAGGCGATGGCTTATGCAATGAATACCGATGCGGTCTACAAGCACTATACTGATGGTTTAAGTTTCCAGGTTCCAACACTGATTCCAGAACAGTTTGGCGATTACTTCGATAAGGGTAATAAGGGCTACACTTATAATATTAAGAAGGCCAATGAAATATTGGACAAGGCTGGTTACAAGAAAAAAGGGAAGTGGCGTGTGCAGCCTAACGGCAAGCCTCTCTCAATTACATTTGCAGCGATGTCTGGTAGTGCAATTCAAGAGCCAATTGTACAAAATTATATCCAGCAATGGAATAAGATTGGTCTGAATGTGAAACTTCTTGGCAATCGTCTGACCGAGTTCAATTCGTTCTATGACAAAATACAACACGATGATCCAAAGGTAGACATGTTTATGGCGGGATGGTCACTTTCGAATGAACCATCGCAGCAGCAGATGTATAGCGAAGGAACCATGTCTAACTATTCTCGTTTTGTCACACCAGAGAATACTAAGCTGATTGAAGAAATGGATTCACAGAAGGCCTTTGACCATAAGTATCGGGTAGATAAGTTCCATGAATGGCAGAAGTACATGGTGGACCAAGCCTATGTCATTCCAACCTATAATGAGTATCAAATTGATGCGGTTAATGATAAACTTGCCGGATATTCATTGAAGCCATCAAAAACCAATAATAATCATCAATTATGGTACCAAGTCGGTTTTGCGAAATAAACCATATTGTAAACATCAATAAATACTTAAATTTAAGAAAACTATTGCACAGTCCTGCAATAGTTTTTTTAATTTACCAGGTAAAAACTGGTATAATCTAATAAGATAAAGGGGCTGATAAGATGGTTAGTACAAAATTTATTGATCAATTAAGCACAAAATACAAAATTAACTTTGACAACCTAAAATTATTGGAAGAAGCGTTTACTCATTCGTCTTACGCCAACGAGCATCCGGAAGCTGGCATTCGAGACTATGAAAAACTGGAGTTCTTGGGGGATGCAGTGCTTGAATTAGCAATCTCTGCATACTTATACCGCAATTTTAGCGAGCTGAACGAAGGCGAATTGACGCGTATGCGATCCAATATCGTTGATACGGAGGGCTTTGCTGAATTTGCGCAAAAATTTGGCTTTCCAGAACAAATTAATCTAGGTCATGGTGAGGAAAAAGCGGGTGCGCGGGCGCGCAAAACACTTCTGGAAGATGTGTTTGAAGCCTTCAACGGGGCGCTTTTCCTTGATCAGGGCATGGATGCAGTAAAACACTTTTTGAGCCTGACCGTATTTCCCTTGATTGATGCAGGTAAGTTCGATGCCTCGCGGGATTATAAGACGGACCTGCAAGAATTGCTGCAGCAAGACGGACCCGTGAAGATTGAATACACTGTATTGCAGGAAGAACAGACGCCGTCACGGTTCACCGTCCAATTGGCAGTAAATGACCAAGTACTATCGCAGGGGCAAGGTCACAACAAAAAAGCAGCTGAGCAAGAGGCCGCAAAGGCTGCCTTAACCAAGCTCAACTAGGAGGATAAGTGTGTGCCATTAACAGAATTAACGATTGATGGTTTTAAATCATTTGCCGAAAAAACTAAAATCAAGTTTGACAGTGGTATCACTGGCATTGTTGGTCCCAACGGCAGTGGTAAGAGCAATATTACGGAAGCGATTCGTTGGGTAATGGGTGAGTCGAGTGCCAAGTCACTGCGGGGATCAAACATGAAAGATGTCATTTTCGCCGGCAGTGAATTTCGTAAACCGGCCACTCATGCTGAGGTCGCGCTGGTTTTTGACAACAAGAAACATGAACTGAACTTTGACGCCGAGCAGGTGGTAGTGACTAGGCGTATCTTACGGTCTGGTGATAACGAATATCTGATTAACAAGCATAGCGTGCGCCAGCGTGACGTACGGGCCTTATTCATGGATTCGGGTATCTCCCAAGACAGTCTGGCCATCATTTCGCAAGGACGGGTTGACCAAATTTTAAATTCCCGGCCCGAAGACCGACGGAGTCTGTTTGAAGAGGCAGCCGGTATTTTGCACTTTAAAAAGCAAAAGGAAGAAGCGAGCGCGCAACTCGAACAGACTACGGAAAATTTGGTGCGGATTAATGACCTGGTGAAGGAGCTGGAGCAACGGATTGAGCCACTTCATGAGCAGAGTTCGCTGGCGAAGGAATATCAATTTCAAAAATCAGGTCTTGACCATGACTTGAAAACCCTGCTAGCGTTTGAAATCGAGGATTTGAACCAGCAGAAGCAGGGGGTACAGCAGCAAGCAGATCAAAATCAGGTACTCTTATCAAAACTTGATCGTGAGGTAAAGGAGTCTCAAAGTGCAGTTGCAGCTAAGCGTGATGAGTATAAGCAGATCAGCACGCAACGTGAACAGATTCAGCATGACTTATTGGTCTTGACTAAGAAGCTTTCAGACATTAACACTAATTTGCAGGTGGCGGAACAAAGCAAGCAGTATAGCGAGGCAACTAAGAAGGAATACCGCACGGAACTGACTGACTTGAAGGAACAAGCCAGCAGTTTAGCGGCAGAATGTGCTACTTTAAAGAAGCAAGCAGAAGAACTAACCAAAGAGCAAAAGCAGCTCCAAGATCAGCGTAGAGGTTTAACCAAACGTTTGGACTCAGATCCCAAGCAATTAAACCAGCAGCTGGAAGATTTACGGGCCACTTATATTCAGTTGTTGCAGGATCAGACATCCAACAATAATGAGATTGTCTACCTGCAATCCGAATTGAATCGTGCTGGCAATGATGATGATTATCAAAATGATGATGTAAGCAAGCAGCTTGACCAGTCAACGGCAGAACTTGAACGCTTGCGCAAACAAGGCACTACGCTCAAGGAAAAATACCAGGCACAAAAGTCTAAGTTGGCTACTCTAACCGCAGAACAGGCCCAAAAACAAGCTAAGTTGGCTGACTTACAGCGGGTCGTAAATAAAAACAATCAACGATACAGTCAAGTGCAGGCGCGCTACGAAGCACTTGAAAATATCCGTAAACGGCATGAAGGCTACTATTATGGGGTCAAGAATGTCCTTAATCATTTGCCAGATTATCCTGGCGTTATTGGTGCTATTGGTGAACTAATTACCTTTCCGGCTAAATTAGAAGCAGCTATGGCAACTGCGCTTGGCGGTGGTGTCCAGGATTTAGTCACAACTAGCCGTGTCAGCGCACGAGATGCAATTAATCAACTCAAGTCTAGTCGTGCCGGACGGGCGACTTTTTTGCCCCTTGATGGACTACGTGAATATTCAATTCCGTCTTCTACCGTTAAGATTATGGAATCGTATGATGGTTTTCAGGGTATCGCCAGTGAGCTCGTTGCCAGTAATACAACTGAAGATATCAGTCCGGCGATCAACTACTTGCTAGGTAGTACAGTCATCGTTGATACAATTGACCATGCTCTGAATATGCGCCAGCGGATTGCTCGCTACCGCATTGTTACCCTTGATGGCGACGTGATTGCTCCGGGCGGGTCGATGACTGGTGGTGCGCGTAACCAGAAGAATAACTCACCGCTGCAGACAGTAGCAGAGCTGAACGAACTTAAACAGAGTATTAAGATCTTAAAGCAAAAATTAGCTACGGACCAAGCCAAGTTCAGCCAACTAACTGCAGCAAGTGCAAGTCTTGATCAAGGAATCGATCAGGTACGGCTCAAGGAACAAGAATATAACCGCGAACTAGGTGAAGCGGTCTTGTCTTACCAAAACCAGGAAAAGGAAGTCAAGCGCTTAAAAGCTGCAAGTGAACTCCTAGAATCACGTCAAGCTGAACGAGCCAAGCAAGTAGCCGAATTACAAACTAAAATTAAGAAAGCCGAAGACCAGAAGGAAGGCTTCGTGCAGAAGATTAATAAGCAGAAGGCAGCTATCAGTGATATCCAGGACCGGATTAAGAACTATACGTCCCTCAACCAGCAGGTTCAAGACAAACTGGCTGAACTAGATCCACAATTGGCCGTCTTGTCCAACAAGCTTGAAAATTTGGCCAAGCAAAAAACGGAAAAAGAGCATAGCTTAATCCAGTGTCAAAGACAGATAGAGGGTATTACGGAGAAGCTAACCGCCCTTGAACAAACGGGCACTATGGACCAGGAGAAGAAGCAGGAGCTGAATGCCGAAATCAAGCAGGAGTCGGCCCGCAAGGAAGACTTAGAAAGGGAGCTTGGTAATCTGAGTGCTAAACTGGGCCAGTACGATGCTAAAATCACGCAACTTGACCAGGTGGCCAGCCGGAATTATGATTTGCGCAAGGCTGCTGCTAGTGAGCAGGAGAACCTTTCGGTTAAAATCGCCCAGCTTGCTGGCAAAATTGACCAGCGTTTGGAAAAATTGCGTAAGGAATATGCTTTGACTTTTGAGGCGGCTCTTAAGCAAGCTGAGGATGAGAACAATGATGAAACGCGAGCCCGTTTGCAAAAGAGCGTTAGACTGCATCAGTTATCTCTAGCCGATATTGGACCGGTTAACTTGCAGGCAATTGACGAATATGAAGATGTTAAAAAACGGTATGACTTCTTGATTGGTCAGCAGGAAGACCTCCTTAAGGGTCGCGACAACCTGCGCGAATCGATGGCCGAGCTTGATTCTGAAGTATGTAGCCGCTTCAACAGGACTTTCAATGCGGTTGCTAAGAGTTTTGCTGAGCTCTATCCCGTGGTCTTTGGCGGTGGCAGTGCCCGGTTAGTACTAACTGATCCTGAGAATCTCTTAACCACAGGGGTGGAAATTGTTGCTCAGCCACCGGGCAAAAAGTTGCAGCGCTTAAGTTTGCTGTCTGGCGGCGAGCGTGCCCTGACGGCGATCACCTTGCTCTTTGCGATGCTCAAGGTTAAGCCTGTTCCGTTTTGTGTATTGGATGAAGTTGAAGCTGCATTAGATGATGCGAACGTGACCCGGTTTGCCGAGTTTTTGGAAAAATACGACATGCATACCCAGTTCATTGTCATTACGCATAGGCGAGGTACAATGGAACGTGCCGACCAACTATACGGCGTGGTGATGCAAGAGTCAGGCGTCTCGCAGGTGCTGTCGGTTTCACTAAAGGAATTAAAAGATGAGGTGAGTTGAAAGTGGGCTTATTTGATAAAATTAAAAAGTCGCTGTTTGGCGAAGAAGAGGCTAAACCCGACGAAGAAAAACAAGCAAAAGAGGCCAAGGAGCTCGAAGCTGGCTCAGTAGAAAAAGCTGAGGCATCGCCTGAAACAATCCGGGCAGAACAGCCCGATCAAGAACTGACTAAAGAAGAACCGTCTGCCGCCGCTGAACCAGTTGCTGGGCAGGCAGCAGATGAAGAGCAAGCAGAGGAGATTAATGAACCCGTCCCAGCAGAGTCACTTAGCCAGGAAGAGTTGTATGAGAAAGGACTGGAAAAGACTAATAAGGGCTTTGGGGCTCGACTCAACCAATTCTTTGCCCAGTTTCGCGCGGTCGATGAGGACTTCTTCGATAATCTGGAAGAGCTCCTAATCGAATCTGACGTGGGTTATGAAACTGCCACAGACTTGACCACGGAGTTACGGAACGAAGCGAAGTTGCAAAACGCTAAGTCGCGTGATGACTTGAAAAAAGTGATTGTTGAAAAACTGGTTGAACTATATGATAAAAATGGCGATGCAGACAATGAACACTTGCGAGTCCATCAGGACGGTAAGACTAACATTTATCTCTTTGTTGGCGTCAATGGAGCCGGTAAGACTACCACGGTTGGTAAGTTGGCCAAACGCTTTAGGGATGAAGGCAAATCAGTCCTGCTAGCTGCTGCTGATACCTTCAGAGCAGGTGCGGTGGAGCAGTTGGTTGAATGGGGCAAGCGCGTAGATGTCCCGGTGGTGACCGGTAAGGATCAGGCTGATCCCGCCTCGGTGGTCTTTGATGCGACTACTAAGGCTTTGCACGATCAAGTCGATTACCTGCTAATCGATACAGCCGGTCGCTTGCAGAATAAGAAGAACTTGATGGGTGAACTAGAAAAGATTGAACGTACCATCAAAAAGCAAGCACCAGCTGAACCGACAGAAACCCTGTTGGTCTTAGATGGTTCAACTGGTCAGAACGCACTGCTTCAAGCCAAGGATTTTGATAAGACGACTAAGTTGACCGGGTTAGTTCTAACTAAACTCGATGGCTCGTCTAAAGGCGGGGTGGTCCTAGCAATCAGGAACGAAATGAAGTTGCCCGTAAAGTTAGTTGGACTAGGAGAAAAGTCCAGCGATCTAGCCGACTTTGACGCCGCTAGTTATGCTGTGGGTCTTTTCCATGATCTAGTTTAAACAGATAAAAAGGAGTTTACATTAATGAAAGAATATAGTGCATGTACAACCATTTTAGTTGGTAAAAAAGCTTCCGTTGACGGCTCAACAATGATTGCCCGCAACGATGATACTTTCCGTCCGATTACCCCGCAGAAGTTCGTGATTCAACCTGCAGTCAAGGGCAAGCAGGGCCGGCAGATTAAGTCATGGCTCAACGAGTTTAGGATGGACCTACCAGAGGACGCTCAAGCGGTTCCGGCTGTTCCTAATGTTGACTACAAGCATCGGGGCTACTATGATGAGAGTGGGATTAACCAGGAGAATGTGGCCATGTCCTGTACCGAATCAACCTACGGCAATGAACGTGCTCTGGCCTTTGATCCCTTGGTTAAGGACGGTTTGGACGAGGATTGCATGCAGACAGTGGTTCTACCATATATCCATTCGGCGCGGGGCGGCGTAGAATATCTCGGCCAGTTGATTAAAAAATACGGCTCGCCTGCGGGTAACTCGGTTCTTTTTGGAGATAAAGATGAGATTTGGTACATGGAAATTGTTACCGGTCACCACTGGGTAGCCCAACGCATTCCCGATGATGCCTATGTCGTTGCTGCCAATCGCGTTTCAATTGAGCAGGTGGACTTTGACGATCCCGCTAACTTTATGTGGAGTGAGGGAATTCAGAATTTCGTGACGGAGTACCACTTAAACGTTGACCATGAAGGCTGGAACTTTCGTCATATTTTTGGTACTTACAGTCAGCAGGACCGCTACTATAATACTAACCGGGTTTGGTACGGCCAAAAGTACTTTAATCCTGAAGTAGAGCAAGATCCAACTGATGGTGACCTGCCCTTTATCCGCCGGGCTGCTAAGAAGATTACTCGGGAAGATATTGAATTCGTTCTGGGTAGTCATTACCAAAATACGCCTTACGATCCTTTTGGTAAGGGCACGGAAGAGGAGAAGCACCGTTTCCGTCCAATCAGCTTGAACCGGACTCAGAATGCTCATATTTTGCAGATCAGAAGTGATGTACCAAATGACCGGGCCGGAGTTATGTGGCTCTGTATTGGTGGGCCGACCTTTACGCCCTTCGTGCCGTTCTTAAGTAATATGAGCGACACGGATCCATCCTATAACAACACTTCAATGGACTATAATATGAATGATGCGTGGTGGTACTATAAATCACTTGCGGCACTGGTTGAAAGTCACTATCCGCAGTTCGTTCAACTAGATACTGTTTATTTGAATGAGCTCAACCAGTACTACCGCCGCCGCGTTGAGGATGTGATTGCTGGTGCACAGGGCAAGGCTGGGGCTGCGCTCACGTCCTACTTGACTAAGGCCAACCAAGAGACTGTCGCATACACGCGCAAGCGGTCCGAAAAACTCTGGGCACAAATGATGATTGACTCCATCAACATGTCCAAGTTGACTTTTAACATGGATGCTAATTTGTAGTAAAACACGCTTTAAAATAAACTGTAAAAATAACACTTTGCTTAGTTGGTAAAGTGTGTTTTTATATAATTAAAACTACTCTTGCTGAATCAAATCTAAGAATGTTAGATAGATCAAGGTTTTTACTTTATACTAAAAATCAGAATTTGCAATAGTTTTATCTAAATTAATTTGCAGTTGTGATAGACAAATAGAAGTTAAGCTTATTGAGGACGCTCAAACTCTACTAGGTAGCAATGTTATTAGTTCTATTGAGAGGAACTTGGCTTTGCAAGGTTAGTAAAAAATATATGACCGAATTTATTCATTTGAAAAATTCATTTCTGCGATTATGAAAATAAATGGATCATATGAAAAAAGAATATAAACGTGAATTGTTTTATCGAAGAGGGCAAGTCAAGATTCATCGGGATCGCTATTTCAATAAAATTCAGACCTTTACAAATGAAGCTGTCAAGACTGATAGATTTCTTAGTTTAGAAGATACCGACTTGATCATCGAAACAATTAATCGGAAGCCAATTTTGGCGAGGGTACAAGAAAGCACTTCTGATTACAAAGAAGTTGCGAATTTTATCAGAACAAAGGTAAATAATCAGCCTTATTATTTGTTAATCGATGAATAATGGAAGTTTTTTGGCGCTTATCGGGTACTAAATGATCTTTCAGATAAATACAATTTTGATGAATTGGTTTCTGACGAAATTAGAATTATTCCCGATGATTTAACATTTCACATTCAAATAGATTATGATTTTGACGAAATAACATATGAGTACGAGGAATGGAACAAATAGACAAAAGAGAATTGGAAAATCAGCTGTATTCGTTTATGAAAGAAATGAATATCTGGGAAGTGGAAACTGAACAAAATTATAAACGTGACCATCCGCTCTCCAAAAAAGTCGAGGTTGAGACGATCTGGACTCACCCAGTAGTTGAAGATAGCAAGATTAAATATCGATACATAATGATTAATTCCAACAATAAATGGTTGATTGACTCAAAAAAATGTATTCCAGCGTAAGCCAGAAATGGAAGGGGATCACTTTTTAGAATGATGCCCAATAATTAAAAAATTTGAGGATGAAAAATGTCACAAACAAATTTGATCGCTAGAATAAGCAGTTCTGAAAGTAGTAATGTTATCGGACGAATCGGAGGAAATATCCCCGAATTTTTCACGGATAAATTAGACGATATTAAAGGTTATAACTTTTACTTGACCGTTCAAAATCCAGATAATTCTAAAGAATATATTACCGTGCTTTCGCCAATTGATTATAAAAATATGATTGATGACAATATTTATCCGAATTGCTCAGTGAAAGTTTTTACACATCCGTTTTCTGTGGAAAGTGCAAATGATCTATACATTGCAAAATCGATCAACAAGACAAACATTGTTGGATATGATAAGGCGTCGGATAACGAATTTGATTTTATAACTAAAGCTGATTCTCCAGAGCTAATTCAAGATGAAACGTCTTATTACGAATATTTACAGAAAGATAATTATGATTTCTTCATAGAAATAGATGAAGATTATTACCCAAATGGTGTGGTTGGGGAATATATCTTTGGCTATGGTGCTTTATATCTGTATAAGAATGAATCAACGCAAAATATTATAGCTGGTTTTTGGCAATTTTCGTAACCTAATAAAAATATTTAATTTTGCAACTATGGTAATTAAAAATTTGATTAAAAAATCACTTTTCTAGCCAAAGATTTTGAAACATTCATCAAAGGATTGATAACAGGAGACGAAATAAAATGACAATAAGACCTCTTAAAACAGAAGAAATCTCAATACTAAAAGATTTCCTATACTATGCAATATTTCAGCGTGAAGGAACTGAACTTCTTCCCAAAAGCATCATTGAAGAACCAGATCTCGCGGTTTATATCAAAGACTTTGGTAATTACAAAGATGATTATTGCTTGGTCGATGAAGAAGGTGGATACATCCTAGGAGCTTGTTGGGTTAGAATCATCAACGGATTTGGCAGTGTCGATGGCGATACCCCTGAATTTGCCATCTCCGTCCGACCAGAAAATAGAAATAAAGGAATTGGAACTCTTTTGGATGCGGGCGATGTTAAAATATTTGCAAGCTCAAAATATTTACCAAAAAGCGAGTCTAGCGGTGCAAAAAGATAATTATGCTCTTAGAATGTATCAGAAAGTCGGTTTTACTATCATCGACGAAAACGAAGAAGAATTTATAATGATCCATGAACTAAAAAAAGCCTGAATCAATTCTAAAACGAGGCTCGAAAGATGTTTAACTTGTGGGACGCACGCCATTATTTAGCCTTTGCTGACGTTAAAAACATGGTAATAAAGATACTTCAAAGTTTCAACCCTTGTCCTTGTGGAGCGCTACTACTAGCATTAATTGTCATTGGCACAGGGCTGATTATGAAAGTATATTTGAAAACAATCTCTGGAATAATTATCCGGCAACACTCAATAGCAGATAGAAAAACATTGAAAAACTCAATCATTGATTGAGTTTTTTTAATGCTTAAAATGGCGGTAGTAAAATATCGCAAGTTGCGTGCGGTCGCGGAGGGCTAACTTGTCTAACAATTGGCTAATGTAGTTACGGATGGTGCCTTCACTTAACAATAATTGTTGAGCAATTTCTTTATTATTAAGTCCCTGGGCGATTAAGGTCAAAATATCTTTTTCACGTTGCGTTAGGTCTACTTCAGCTTCAAGTTGGGTGTAGCTACTTTGCAATTTCTCCATAATTTCGGGGCTAAAAACGGTTTGATCAGCAGCTGCTGTTCGAATTGCGGGAACAATCGCAGCTAGATTTTGCTTAATTAAGTAACCTTTGACCCCGAGCTGCATCGATTTTGCGAGGTATTCGTCATCGCTAAAAGTTGTCAACAATAGTATTTTGGCGGCGGGATCGGCCAGCAGAATTTGTTGGGCCGCGGCTAGGCCCGACGATTTACCCAGGCGAATATCAAGGAGAATGACGTCGGGGTGATATTGCTGATAGTAGTCCACGGCAGCACTTGCTTGGTGGGCGCAGGCCACCACTTCCAAATCAGCTTCAGCAGCAATGATCGTGGTTAGTGCTTGAGTAACCAGATGATCGTCATCAACTAAGACTATTTTTAACATTTTCTTCCTTTCTGGGTAGAATTAAAGTGATGCTAAAACCCTTGTTACCCTGATACAAATGAAGTTGGCCTCCAACTTCCTCGGCTCTTTGCTGCATACTTGCTAACCCCATCCCCCGTGAAAACGAGCCTTTGCTTGTTCCATTGTCAGCAATTTGCACTTGGTAAAAAGCTGGTAGGGTTTGAAATTTAAGCGTGACCAGACTGGCGTTAGAATGTTTAAGCACATTGGTAAAGGCTTCTTTGACAGTCATCACGATAATTTGGTTTTGCTTAAAAGAGGTTTCATCAAATGGGTTGCCTGCGATTTGAAGCGTGCAAAAAGTAAAGTCAGCGATAATTGGTTTGAGAGCCTGGCTCAAAGTTAAGGCTTGTGCTTGAATGCCGTGTACACTATTTCTGATACTATCCATGGCGCGATTAACGGTGGTGTTAAGCTCAGTTAACGGCTTGGTAAGTTTTGCATCCTGGTTCAGTAGTGTCACCGCTCCGAGTTGGATAATGCTACTAGACAAGAGATGACCAACATTGTCGTGGATATCACGAGCAATTCGGTTGCGCTCATTAGCTAGTTGGAGCCTTAATTTTGTTTGTTCGTTAGTCTCAAGGTCAAGTTTTTGTTGTTGGAGTGTAAGGAGCTGTTCAAAACTATCGTCTTGGAGCTGGCGCTTTTCTTGTTGGGCCCGGTCAAGTTCACGGTCTTCGTAAGCAAAATAACAGGCGAGCAGGCAAGCCAAGAGAACTAATAGTTTTAACCAGTTAAGCTGAATCAGCAGCGGAATAACTAGCAAAAGCAACTTGTGCGGCTTTGTCTGTAAAAGCGTTACGCGGACAATGACTGGGAAAAAATAGATAAAGCTGGGATCAAAAAGAGCTAGACCTGCCAGTAAAAGGGTCATGAGGAGGTCTCCGGCCGGTATCCAGAAACTGAGATTAAGGCTAATAATGCTAATTAACACGACACGAATCATTAGCGGGTCAAATCTCTGACTGCACATTAAGACGATTCCGCCAGCAGTTAAAAAGCTGATTTCTAAATAAAAATGGTTTGTTAATTTCATAATTGAATCCGTTTCATGACATTTGTCACCTATTTTTAGCCCAAAGTCACTGGGCAACTTAGGAACAAGTTTATATAGTAGAAGATATCAGATTAAGGTGAGGAGTTCAAAATGATTATTGATGTTCAGAATTTAGTCAAACGCTATCGCGAGTTGACGGCACTTAATCACGTCGATTTGCAAGTTCAAAAAGGTGACATTCTTGGCTTGTTAGGACCAAATGGTAGTGGCAAATCAACGATGATTAACTGTATTTTAGCACTACTTAGTTATGATCGGGGCGAAATTAAAGTTTTTGATCAAGCGATGAAGGCAGATAGCTACGCAATTAAAGAGCGCATTGGGATTGTTCCCCAGGACCTGGCGTTTTTTAAAGAGCTCACGGTACAGGAAAACATTAGTTACTATTGCGGTTTATATCTTAAAGATCGGGCGCAGGTAGCAAAGAATGTGGATCAGACGATTGAATTAGTTGGCTTGCAGGACTTTACTAAATTTTATCCCAAGCAGCTTAGTGGGGGCTTAGCCCGGCGCCTTAATATTGCTTGCGGAATTGCTCATCAGCCTGAATTGATTTTTCTAGATGAACCGACAGTTGCCGTAGATCCGCAAAGTCGCAATCGAATTTTGGAGAGCATTAAAGAATTGAACCGAAATGGGGCGACCGTCGTTTACACAACTCACTACATGGAAGAAGTTGAGTTTTTGTGTAACCAAATTGTGATTTTGGACCATGGTTCAGTCATTGCTAAGGGTTCTGCTGCTGAACTTAAGGCGATGGTCAAAGCTAACGAACAGATTGTCATAACGGTTCCTTTGCTTACTAAAGCAGAAGAAGCTACTTTGTTAAGCATGCCAGCGGTTCAAGAACTTAATTACGTTGATCTAACTTTAGCAATTACTAGTACCGACTTGCAACAAACGATGTTGCCGGTCCTTGAATATTTGCAACAAAATAAAATTGTCTATGCTGATCTTCATACTAAAGAAGTGACGCTAAACGATGTCTTCTTAACAATCACCGGTCGTGAACTGAGGGATGAAGCATGATGAGACACTTAATTTATTACCGGGTTAAAGTTCTGCTGGGTAACCGAAACTTGCTTTTTTGGACCCTAATTTTTCCTTTAATTATGGGTTTTTTCTTTAAACTGGTCTTTAGTAATTTAGACCAAATGCAGTTGTTAGACAAGAGCACGCCAGTTGCCGTGGTGGGAAATGACCGAGAATTGCGGCGCGGCTTAACTGAAGTGAAAAATAAAAACAAGCCAGTTTTTAAGGTGAGTCACTTGAGCCTGGCAGCTGCGCAAAAGAAGTTAGCAGCAGGAGAATTGGCCGGCTATTATGATACAAATACTCAGCCAATTAAATTAGTGATTGCCGAGAACGGTGCCGATCAAAGCATTTTAAAAGAAATTTTAAGCCGCTATGAGCAAAATGGCGCCTTGTTTACGGAATTGGCAAAATCGGGCAAGGTGAATTTAGCTAGTTTAAAAGTGACCGATAAACACTACACCGTTAATCAGGCCCAAGGTCGTAATTTTAGCATCATGAGTTTTTATTTCTTTACTTTAATTGCAATGACAATCGGTTATGGCCTACAATTTGGCCTGCGTAATGCCGAGGACGAACAGGCCGATCAATCAGAAAATGGTATTCGCCTTGCTTTAACGCCGGTTCCTAAAATGATGGTGGTCATCAGCAACTTAATTGCAGCGTTAATTGTCTTTTATGCGATCGTCTTGATTGTGCTAGCGGTTTTCCATTGGGGATATCAAATTGACTTTGGCAACCGGTGGGGGCTGATTCTCTTGGTTTGCTTAATGGGGAGCATTTTGCAAATTTGTTTAGGTAAGCTAACCGGTAATTTAATGAGTAAGCGCAGCTATTCACAAAAAATCGGATTTTCTACTCTAATCATTTCATTGTTGTCTTTACTTGCCGGGATGATGGGGACCCAAGAAATCAAATACTGGATCGACCTTAATTTGCCCCTTTTAGGCAAGCTAAATGTGATTAATCTAATCAGCGATAGTATCTATCAATTGTTCTTTTACCAGTCACTATCGACTTTTTATCAGAATTTAGCTTGGCTTTTAGGACTGACAGTCCTGTTTATTTTACTAGATTACCGATTTGAAAGGCGGGTGCAATATGACAGTTTATAAGACGATTTTAAAAATATTACTCAAAAATATCGCCGAACTTATCTTGGCTTTGGGAGTTACGATGGTGATGCTGTTGATTTTTACCTTTCAACAAAAGAGTTCTGCCAGTCAAGCGGCCAAAGTTGCGGTAATTACAACTAAATCAAGTAAGCTCACTAAGTCGTTAACCGAATATTTAGGCCACCAGCAAAAAGTTGTTAATATTAAAGACCAGAGTCAAAAAGGAATTGATGATGCGCTATTTTTTCAAACTGCGGATTACATTTTGTACTTGCCGGCAGATTTTGAAGCGCAAATAAAGTCAGGTCGCAAGCCTGCACTCAAAACGCAAGTTCGCCCTGGTACTTATAGCAAGGAGTTGGTCGACAGTAACGTTGATCAATATTTAAATACTTTGCGGCTGTACCAAACAAAATTGCCCAATTTAAAATGGGATCAACTTTTAACTAAGACGAGCCACACTCTAAGCAAGCAAGGAAAGGTTAAATTTGATGAATCTTATGAAAGGCGAGAAAAACAAAGCGGTGCAGCAACTATTTACAATCTAGTTGCTTATGGAATTTTCATTATTATCTTTGGGGCCTTTAGTACGGTGAATTTAGTCTTTAATCGCCAGGAAATTAAAGTACGCAACCAGTGTTCACCGCTTAAGCCGCGCGCATTATCGACGCAGATTAATCGAGGCTTGTCGACCTATCTGATGGCGACGAGTACGCTTTTCTTGTTTCTGATTTTCATTTCTGCGGGGCTAAATCCGAATAAAGTGACCTTGCTATTTATGCTTAATTCTTTGCTCTTTATCCTTTCAATTGTCACTCTTTCGAGCTTAATTACTAGTTTATTTAAAAACGTACAAGCTTTAAATGGATTTGAAAACATTTACGGTTTAGGCAGTTGTTTTTTAGGCGGAGTCTTTGTTTCTAGCAGTTTGCTGCCCAGTTTCGTTAATAAAATTGCTTGCTTCACGCCAGTTTATTGGTTTACGAAAAACAACAATTTAATTGGTAACACCGTAAATTTCAATGCCAAGTTTTACCAAGCATTTGGTCAGTCCATGCTAATTGTTGTTGGTTTTACAATCGCCTTTTGGACGCTGCAAGTCTTGAGCGAGCAAATTAACCTCGCTAACCACTGGAATTGGACTAAGGCAGCTGGTTAAATACTCAATTTGTGTCTAAGATAAATAAGTAAAAGAAAAGCTCTAGCTTCTTACTTTAAGTATAGAAGTTAGAGCTTTAACTATTGGTCATTAAGTGCAGAGTGCCGAATGCCATACAAGTAATAAATCAGCAATCCGATAATCGTCCAGATTCCCATGTATTTTTTAGCTTGACTGTCTAGACCCCAAAAGACGGCAAATGAACCTAAGAAGGCTAGGGCTGGCAGAAGGGGGTAGAATGGCATCTTGAAAGCTGGATCAGCGATGTCGCGCCCCTCCCGTGGTCTTAACCGGTAAATGCCCATTGATACAAACATGAAGGCAATCAGGGTACCAGCGGAAACCAACTGGGTTAAAAATGAAAAGGGGATAAAGGCCGAAATAACGATGGCGATGATTGCTACCGTCCACAAGGAATTTGCAGGTCGGTGGTCTTGGTTTAACTTGCCTAATGTGCGAGGTACCATGCCATCGCGGCCAAAGGAGTAGACTAGCCGTGAACTGGCCAAGCAGAGGCCAATGAGTGCAGTAAACATCCCTAAAATGGCGACAGCTTGTACGACTAACGCGATAGTTCCGTGCCCGGTCTGTCTTAATGCGTAGCCTACTGGCTCGGCCGAGTTGAGATATTGTTGGTATGGTACCATACCAACGAGTACTAGACTGACAGCAACAAAGAGGACAACAGCAATGAGTAGTGAGCCAATAATACCCCGAGGCATGGTCTTTTGGGGATTGACTGCCTCAGCCGAGTTAGAGGCAATAGTATCAAAACCTAAAAAAGAAATATAGATCATGGAAACACCGGCATAGATGCCTTGCCAACCACCAAAGGGACCATGACTGGTGATGCGGTATGAAGGGATGAAGGGGGTGAAATTGGCCCGTTTAACCGCAGTTAGACCAACCACGACAAAAAGCAGGATGGCCAATACCTTGACCACCACCAAAATATTTTCGACCCGGGAAGCTTTAGACACGCCAAAGCTCACTAGTACTGCAGCAATTACAATTGCAATTAAGGCAACGAGATCCAGGAGACCACCGTTGACTCCTAATGGGTTGGACAGCCAAGCTGGTAATCTTAATCCAAAAGGAGCAATTAGGGCCCGCAAATTTGCGGAAAGGCCGGAACTAATAAAGGCCATTCCAATTAGATATTCGGCCAACAGTGCCCAACCAGATATCCAGCCCCAAAATTCGCCGAAAATGACGTTGATCCAGGAGTAAACGGAGCCGGCAAAAGGCATTGCTGCGGCCATCTCGGCATATGCAAAGGCAACTAGACCAGCAACCAAGGAGGCGACCACACAGGAAATTGCTACGGCTGGTCCCGTGTGTAGAGCGGCCACTTCACCGGGCAGAGTAAAGATTGAAGTTGATACAATAGTTCCAACTCCAAGCGCTAGAAAGTCCCGTACTTTTAGTGTCCGAACGAGGTGTCCGTCCTTTTTTTGGTATCTGCCGGGATCCTCTTTCCGATTCATTGTTTTCCATAAACTCACGATGTTTCTCCTTAAATTGGCTAATTTATCTAGAGATAAGATCTCTTCACAGCACAGCCTGCTAGCACTTGTCCAACTTAAAAAAGGGTACTTAGGTCAAAATTCTTAGGTACCCTAAAATCAATTAGACGAATTGAATAACTTATTTCTATGGTTATTATAATCAATTTCTTGATAAAAACAAATATCATATACAAGTATCTTAATGTTAAATTTGTCAATAAGTGCTTTCCCAATCGTCAACTGACTGCATTTTTGCTATACTGGTTCAAGGTGAAAGTTATGAACGAACTCGAAAAAAATGAGGCCTTGGGTGACCTCTACGCATACTATAGCAAGCTCTTAACGCAGAGCCAGCAGGATTATTTTGAAGATTACTACTATAATGATCTTTCCTTAGGTGAAATAGCGGACAACCATGGTGTTTCTCGCCAAGCAATCTATGACAACCTGCGCCGTTGTCGGAAGTTATTGGCCAATTATGAAGCAAAGCTGCATCTAAAAAGGGAATTCGGTGTGGTTGAAGCAGAACTAACCGATATTGCCAATGAGCTAAGGCAGGACGAGCCAGACCAGGCAATGCACCAAATTGATGAATTATTAAGTAGAATGAGGGGAGAATAAGCCATGGCTTTTGAGAATTTAAGTGAAAGAATTCAAAAGGCACTGAAGAATTTAACCGGTAAGGGTAAGATCTCGGCAGAAGATATCAACACGGCTAGCCGAGAAATTAGGTTGGCATTGCTTGAAGCTGACGTTAACTTTAAAGTGGTCAAGGATTTTATTAAGAAGATCAAAGAAGAGGCGCTGGGCAAGGAAGTACAGGAAAGTCTGAATCCAGGTCAACAGGTCATCAAGATAGTTAATGATGAATTAACTAAGATGATGGGAACTAGCAGCACCACCTTGACCAAGTCTAAACATATTCCAACGATTATTATGATGGTTGGTTTACAAGGTACCGGTAAGACGACGACGGTTGGTAAGCTAGCCAACCAGTTGATTAAACAGGAAAAGGCTCGTCCGTTGCTCATTGCTGGGGATATTTACCGGCCGGCTGCCATTGAACAACTTCAGCAGATAGGGACGGAGCTGCAGGTACCCGTTTATAGTGAACAAGACCAAAAGAACGTTGCCCAAATTGTTGAAAACGGACTTAAGCAAGCTGACCAAAACAAGAATGACTATGTAATTATCGATACTGCTGGTCGGCTTGAAATTGATGAACCGTTAATGGCAGAGCTGGAACAAGTCAAGGCTGTAGCTAAACCTGACAACATTTTGTTGGTTGTCGACGCAATGACTGGTCAAGCAGCTACTGATGTAGCCCAAGGCTTTGATAGTCGGTTGGATATTACCGGGATTATTTTAACCAAACTCGATGGTGATACTCGGGGCGGGGCTGCGCTGTCAATTAGAGCTGTCACAGGGAAGCCAATCATCTATACTGGTCAGGGCGAAAAACTCAGCGACTTGGAACAATTCTATCCAGACCGGATGGCATCGCGAATTTTGGGTATGGGTGACATGCTGACGCTAATTGAGAAGGCTCAGCAGGACTACGATGCCAAGAAGGCTGAAGCGGTTGCAACGAAAATGAAGGAAAATACCTTCGATTTTAATGACTTCATCGACCAGCTGGAACAGGTTGAGAAGATGGGACCACTCGATCAGATTATGAAGATGATTCCTGGCATGGCTGACAACCCGCAGCTCAAAAACGCCAATTTTGATAAAAAGCAAATCACCTACGTTAAGGCCATTGTTTCCTCGATGACCGAGCAGGAACGTGAGGATCCAGAATTACTAAATCCGAGCCGGCGACGTAGAATTGCAGCCGGTTCAGGCCGGCCCATCGTGGAAGTTAACCGGATGATCAAGCAGTTTAAGCAGGCCCGGGACATGATGAGCAAGATCACTAAGGGCAACCTTAAGGGGATGGACCAGTTGCCAGGCATGGATTCGCCGATGGCCAAGATGGCAATGCGCCATATGGGTAAGAAGTTTAAGAAAAATAAAAAGAAACGGATGAAAGTCAAGCGTTTTCGTTCTTAAAGTAGAGCTAATTTCAGCTGTTAAGTAAAAACACTTTACACCTAAAATAAAAGATGCTATATTAATATTCGTAACTTTGAGGAGGAAACTAAATATGTCAGTAAAAATTCGGATGCGCCGGATGGGTGCTAAGAGAAAACCATTCTACAGAATCGTTGTTGCGGACTCAAGAATGCCTCGTGATGGTCGTTTTGTTGAAGAAGTTGGTTACTACAACCCAATTTCAGAGCCAAAAGAATTGAAGCTTGAAGAAGACAAGATTTTGGAATGGTTGAAGAAGGGTGCACAACCTTCGGATACTGTGCGGTCACTTCTTTCGGGTGCCGGCTTAATGAAGAAGCTGCATGAATCAAAATTCACCAAGTAGTGAACAGGTTAGTTAAAAGTTTGAAGCTGCATGCTTCAAACTTTTTTCTTTGGATTAGGAGATAAGATGCTATTTTATGATGTTGCACAAATATTGACAACACATGGTTTAAAGGGTGAATTAAAGGTTAAATTAGTAACTGATTTTCCGGCGGAACGTTTCACCCCCGGTCAGCAGCTGGCCTTAAAAGATGACCCGGAAAGGATTTTGACGGTTGCAAGCAGCCGACCGTTCCAACAATTTTGGCTCGTTAGTTTTGCCGAGGTTGCTGAACTTGCTGCGGCAGCGGAGCTGAAGGGAAAGATGCTAGTGGTCAGCGAAGCAGACCAGCACGAACTGCCGGAAGATGCGTACTACTACCATGATATTTTGGGCTGTACGGTTGTAGACCAGCAAAGTGGTGCTCCGCTTGGTAAGATTACCGGAATAGAGTCGCCAGGAGCCAATGATGTCTGGGAAGTTACCGAGAAAAATGGCCATACTTACCTAATTCCTTATATTGATGAGGTCGTTAAGCAAGTTGATGTTCCTGGGCAAAAGATCTACGTCGAATTACTGGAGGGCTTGCTCGATGAAGATTAATGTACTAACGCTTTTTCCTGATATGTTTACGCCCCTGACTACCTCAATGCTGGGCCGAGGGCTTGAAGATGGAAAGTGGGAACTTAATCTAGTCAACTTTCGCGACTTTACTACCGATTTTCATCACCATGTGGATGATACACCGTATGGTGGTGGAGCCGGAATGGTCTTGCAGATAATGCCAATTAAAAAAGCACTTGATTCACTAGAAGATCAGGGTAAGGTAATCATCACGGCACCGCAGGGTAAGACCTTTAACCAAGAGCGCGCCCAAAGCTGGTCTCTGGAAGAAAATCTAACTTTTATTTGTGGTCACTATGAAGGCTTTGACCAGCGTATTTACGATTTGGCTGATGAAGTCGTATCAATTGGTGACTATGTGTTAACTGGTGGTGAGTTGCCAACCATGAGTATGGTTGATGCCACGGTCCGCCTTGTACCCGGGATTTTGGGTAATGCGGCTTCTCCGGTCGATGAGAGCTTTGCTCGCGGCTTATTGGAATACCCCCAGTACACCAGACCAGAAGATTTTGCTGGCATGAAAGTGCCGCAAGTCTTACTTTCTGGTAATCACCAAAAAATCGCCCAGTGGCGGCACAAGGAAGCCTTGCGGGTAACTTACTTGCAGCGGCCCGACTTACTTGCAAGTTATGAGCTGACTAAAGAAGAGAAACTAATGCTGGCTGAAATCAAAGAAGAAGAGCAAGCTTGATTTGCCAGCAGTTATTTGCTAAGATAATTGAGGTGCGAATTTAACTGCACTAATAGTTATGGGTGTTCCGCTGGCGCCAAGGAGCGTTAATGAAGGCCGCAGAAGGAGAAACACAATGGATCCATTAATTCAAGAATTGACCAAAGAACAATTACGTGATGATATTCCCGCTTTCCGGGCCGGTGACACTGTCCGTGTTCACGTTCGGGTGGTTGAAGGAACGCACGAGCGTATTCAGATGTTTGAAGGTGTCGTAATTAAGCGCAAAGGTGCTGGCATTGCTGCAACTTACACTGTTCGTAAGCTTGCTTCTGGTGTTGGGGTTGAGCGTACTTTTCCGGTTAACGACCCACGTGTCGCTAAGCTAGAAGTCTTGCGGCATGGTCGTGTACGTCGCGCTAAGCTTTACTACTTGCGTGACCGTCATGGTAAGGCTGCACGTATTGCCGAAAAGCGTCGTTAATTCACTTAAAAGAGAATCATCCTTGAAAAAGGATGGTTCTCTTTTTTGCTCTATGGTAAAATCGTTAACAATATATTTGGGAGGAGCTAAGTTATGGCTGAGTTATTTTTGACGGACTTTGATCAGAATCCACGTGCAGTGTTAGAGCCCAACCACGAACAAGCTGAATTAGGTTATCAGTTTCAGCCGAAGTTGTTGTTTGCCTTTACCTCAAGCGAGTCGATTGCCACTTTTTTAAAAACACACGCTCATTGCTTGCGGGGCTATTTCGACTCTTTTGGGGGTAAGATTCCCATTTATGAGGTCGAATTGAACCAGAAAAAAATAACTTTCTGTCAGGCCAAGCTTGGCGCTCCTGCAGCTACAATGCTGCTTGATTGGTTAATTAGTTATGGAGTTCGGCAAGTTCTGGCCGTTGGCTCAGCTGGTGCATTGGTTGAACTACCGGAGAACTACTTTTTGCTTCCAACCAGGGCGATTCGGGATGAGGGCACGTCTTTTCATTACCTTGCTCCAGGTAACTTTGTTGACTTGCAGTCTCCCTTTTTAGCGCAAATAAAAAAATTGCTGAGTGAAATTAATTTTAAGGTTCGTGAAGTGACCACCTGGACGACCGACGGCTTTTTCCGGGAAACCACCAACAAGGTGCGGCAATTCAAGCAGTTAGGGGCAGCTTGTGTAGAGATGGAATGTGCTGCACTGGCAGCGTGTGCACAATTTCGCCAGGTTGATTTTGCGCAGCTTTTGTTCACAGCGGATTCCTTAAGTAAGCCGGAAGAGTATGAAGCAAGGGGCTGGGGTAAAGATGCCCACGGGCGGGCACTAACATTAGCTGGGCAAGTTCTAGCTAAACTTTAAGCGCTACTTTGTGAAATAAACTGTTGTGGAACTCGAGTGAAACCCTCAGATATTTCACAAAGTTGCAATAAAGTACAAATAAAACAGTGCAATAAAAGCAAAATGCTTTGAAAAAGCTTGTGAAGCTTATTTCTGCAATCCATGTGGAAAATTACCCTTTACAAGTGGGACAAGGAATTAGCCCTGCGGCCAGTTGAGCCAAACTAAGATAGCAGTTAAGAAAAGGCGTAGTAGCCAATGAAACCAGTTGACCTGACCATTAAGGGCAAAACCGTTGGCAAGTGCCACAAGCAGCAGGATTCCCAGAAAGGCAATCGTGATAACTTGCTGGTTAAACAGATTAGCTGCTATTAAGCATAGGCCGCTAAGCAAGTTTAACAGCGTGAGCCAGGCGGGTAGCTCATGGTAGGAACTAATTCCTGCTAGGGCCATCACGGCACCGTAGAGAATGGTTAAAATTTTGGTTAGATAAATCATGATAACTTCCTCCTAACCAAATTAAAGCATCGGGGGTCGACCCGACGTCAAGGAGATGAGAAAATGTTTTTAAATGACTTCATCAGGGAAACGGGGGCAACTAGAGACACAATCAGGCACTATGTTGACTTGAACCTGCTGACGCCGAGCCGGCGTGGCAAAAATTATTGGTTTACGGCGAAGGACCAGGATAACTTCAGCGAGATCAAAGAATTGCAGGAGCTGGGCTTTTCTTTGCAGACAATCCAAGCTATCAAAAACCGTCATGACCAGGCGTGTGGGACGGATTACCAATTGGTTGAAAATCTGCAGCTGGTCAATGCTGAGTTGCAAAAAACCACCCAAGAACTGCAGCAACTCAAGCAAAGACAGGCTAAGTTGCAGGAAGTTAAGTTTATTTTGCAAAAAAAGAACCATCCCTCCAGCCTTTAAGTTAATTGGTTAAAGTGCTAGGGACAGTTCTATTATTATTTATTAGTCCAAAAAGTTAAAAATCGTCCGCAAGGTAACCGTTAAATGATGCGGTTGCGGTAGAGGCCAATGACCTTGCCCAGGATCTTGACACTGGGTAAGATAATCGGACTCATGGTATCATTTTCGGGCTGCAGGCGGTAATGTCCGCGCTCCTTATAAAAGCGCTTGACCGTTGCCTCATTTTCGTCGGTCATAGCCACGACAATTTCGCCATTAATGGCTGAATTTTGCTTGCGCACAATCACATTGTCGCCATTCAAAATACCGGCATTAATCATACTCTCGCCCTGAACCGTGAGCATAAAGAGCTCGCCCGCTTCATTGGCAAAATCAGGTGGCAGAGGGAAGTAGTCGTCGATATCTTCAACTGCTAAGATTGGTTGCCCTGCAGTGACCACACCGACGATGGGGATTTCGGTCGGCTTAATGCCCAGAGCTTGTTTACCCTCTTCAGTAATTTCCAAAGCGCGGGGCTTGGTGGCATCTTTAACGATTAGGCCACTACGTTCGAGCCTTGAAAGGTGGCCATGAACCGTTGAAGTGGAAGAGAGGTTAACCCCTTCACAAATTTCCCGAACGGTTGGCGGAAAGCCCCGTTTTTGGACGGTATCATAGATATAACGTAAAATTTCCAGTTGCTTATTAGTTTGTCTGATAGTCATGATTGTGCTCCCTTAGTTGACAATTTTTTGGTTAAGTTAAGTTTAGCAGAGTTTTTTGATTAGTGCAAACAAGTGTTCTAAGTATTTTGAACTTTTTTTCTTGGTCAAAATAAGGTAGACTGCTTTAGGTAAGAGGTGGAAAAAATGACTGAAGATAATGAAAAAAAGCTGATTAACCGGATCAACGAGCTATATCATAAGAAGAAGTCGACGGGTTTGACCGCTGCAGAAGAAAAAGAGCGGGCTAAGCTGCATCAGGAATTTATCAAGAATTTTCGGGCCGGCTTTAAGCAAGATGTTGAAAATCTGGTAATTGTTGACAAAAATGGTAAGGAAGTCACGTCGGAAAAAGCTAAGCAGGCGCAACGTCAAAAAGGTTTAAGAAAAGATTAACTTTGCTCTTTGATTTTACCTGGATTTTCGGTAAGATATATCTATTGGATATGAGGTGATATTTATGAATTTAGGATTAGCGATCTTTTTAATCGTGCTGGCGTTAGTATTGGGCCTAGTAGGTGGCTTCTTTGGTGCTAGAACGTATATGAAGAAGTACTTTAAGGATAATCCGCCAATCAGCGAAGAGATGATTGTTGCCATGATGTCACAGATGGGACAGAAACCTTCAGCCAAGAAGGTAAACCAAGTGATGAGCATGATGAAGCATCAAAAATAAGCATCTTGCTAGATTGAAAAAAGACGGAGCCATCTCCGCCTTTTTGTTTATGTAAGATAGGTGAAAAATGAAAATATTTTTTAAATTGGGTTGGTTCTTTAAAAAAGAACGTAAGCGGTACTTAGTCGGTGTGACCTTTTTGGCTCTGACTTCAATCGTTAACTTGGTGCCACCGCGAATTTTGGGCCTGATGGCCGATCAGTTAAAGTTGGGACATATTAGCTGGCAGGAGTATGGGATGTTAATTCTGGCCATTATCCTAGCGGCATTACTACTATATGGTTTCCGCTATTTTTGGCGCCGCCAAATTTGGGGTGGTTCAGCTGAATTAGAATTGCAGCTGCGAGCAAAGCTGTTTGCTCACTTTATGGAAATGGACCGCACCTTTTACCAGCGGCACCGGACCGGTGACCTCATGGCTCACGCCACCAATGACATTTCGGCGGTGCAGGAAGTAGCTGGAGAAGGGGTTTTAACGCTAGTCGATTCACTGATTATGAGTGTTTCAACGATGGTCGCCATGATTGTTTTTGTCGATTGGCGATTGACCGTTGTAGCGCTTATTCCTTTGCCCTTCTTAGCTTGGGGTGCTTGGAAATTGGGCGACCAGTTGCATGATGCCTTTGACCAGTCGCAAGCGGCCTTCTCACGGTTAAACAACAAAACCCAAGAATCTGTGTCAGGAATTAAAGTGTTGAAGACCTTTGGTCAAGGAAAGGAAGATACCGCCGCTTTTCAACAGATGACGGCTGAAACGATTAATATTAACAAGCGGGTCTTCAAGTGGGATTCGCTGTTTGATCCACTGGGGACCTTACTGATAGGTCTGACCTATACCATCACGATTATTTATGGTGGCCTGCTAGTCAGTAACCAGGTGTTGTCGATTGGCCAGCTAGTTTCCTTTATTGCCTATATCGGCAACATGGTTTGGCCGATGTTTGCCATCGGCTATCTCTTTAATATTTTGGAGCGGGGAAGTGCCAGCTATGATCGTGTGGAAAAGCTTCTCGATGAACAGCCGGCAATTACGGATCAACATGCTAATCCGCAACTTGATGCAGCTGCCATTAACGGGGACTTGAGCTTTCATATTAAGTCGTTTGCCTATCCTGATGAACCGCAGATACCGATTTTGCATGGGGTGGACTTCACACTTAAAACGGGCCAGACACTTGGCCTAGTTGGTAAAGTAGGTGCAGGCAAAACGACCATTATTCAGCTCTTGCTTCGTGAGTTTGACCAGTATGAGGGGCAAATCACCCTAAATGGACACGATATTCGCGAGATTCCTCTTAACATCTTATTGCGGGCCATTTCTTATGTACCCCAAGATAACTACTTGTTTTCAACCAGTATTCAAAAGAACATTGCTTTTTCTAAGGTTAATTCAGCTGAGGATGCGGTTGTGGCCGCCGCCAAGAAGAGTGATCTGCACAATGATATCTTGCAAATGCCGGGTGGTTATAACACTTTGGTTGGTGAAAACGGTGTTTCGCTCTCAGGTGGGCAAAAGCAGCGCATGTCGATTGCGCGTGCCTTACTCAAGCAGAGTCAACTTTTGATTCTGGATGATGCCTTATCAGCTGTTGATGCCAGAACAGAGCAGGCGATTTTACAGTCCTTGCGGCAAGAGCGGGCCGGCAAGACGACCATGATTGCTACCCATAGGTTGACTTCAGTGATGAAAGCGGATCTGATCTTGGTGCTGAAAGATGGGCAAATTGTCGAACGTGGTACCCACGAGCAGTTGCTGGTTCAGCAAGGTTGGTATGCGGACATGTGGCAACGTCAGGAACTAGAAGAAAAGGTAGGTGAGTAAGGATGGACAATGAACATATGCAGTCGGTGTGGTCGCAAGAAATTCCCGTTAAAGAGCAGCTCAGTATCTTTAAACGGCTGCTACGCTTTGTCATGCACTTTAAACGAGAAATGCTGATTGCCGGTATTGGCGCCTTTCTAGTTAGTGTCATTAATGTGTTGCTACCTTATGGGTTGCAGTATTTTTTGGACAATTACTTAATTAAGACTGATGTCACTAGCCAGGTGATTTTATTTGCCGGTCTGCTCTATGCCTTGGGTTCTGTGCTTAAGGGGGGCTTACAGTTTACCTATGAGTACTTTTTTTCCTTGGGTTCAGAGAAGTCGCTGGAAGGTTTGCGCGGTGAACTATATCAAAAGTTGCACACACTGGGAATGCGCTACTTTGACCAGACGCCAGCCGGCTCAATCGTATCGCGGGTAACCAATGATACGATGACGCTGAGTAACTTCTTAACGGTGCTGTCCAGTGTGGTGATGTCCTTTTTCGCGATTTTTTCTGCTCTAGTGGCCATGTTTACAACCAACTTTTTGGCCGGGTTAATTGTGTTGGCTTTTCTGCCATTACTTTTACTAATTATTTGGCAGTATTCTAAGCGCAGTTCCAAGCTCTATCGCAATTATCGCGAGCGCCTTAGTCGAATTAATACGAATTTAAATGAGTCAATTGAAGGGGTTGCTTTAATTCAGCAATTTAAGCAAGAGGAGCGGATGACCGCTAACTTTGAGCAGGAAAATGCTGCGCTGATGAAAACGCGTTTTGCCATGATCAATTTGAACTCACTTTTATTGTCACCCTTGACTAGCCTCCTGTATTCCTTGACCTTGGCCCTTACTTTAATGTACTTTGGCTTCCCCTTACAGAAAACTTTTGTACCAGCCGGAGTGGTTTACGCCTTTTCACAGTATATTTCGCAGTTTTTCAATCCGATTGCTAACATGATGGATCAGATGACTTTCTTCCAGGACGGGATTGTTGCCGGCAAGCGAATCTTTCGGATTTTGGATAATACCGATTACGAGCCGGCGCAAGAGGCCCAGCAAGGTCTAACCATCACCCAAGGTAAGATCGAATTTAAACACGTCAGTTTTTCTTATGATGGCGAGCATGAAATTCTGCACGACATTTCCTTTACTGTTAATCCGGGTGAAACACTGGGCATTGTTGGTCATACTGGCTCGGGTAAGAGCTCGATTATTAACGTAATGATGCGCTTCTATGAGTTCTATCAGGGAGAGGTTTTGATCGATGGTGTTAACATTAAAAAGTATCCTAAAGAAGAGTTGCGGGCAAAATTAGGACTGGTTTTGCAGGAACCGTTCATGTTTTATGGGGATATCAATTCAAATATCAGACTTTATAATGACCAGATTAGCGACCAGCAGATTGAAGCAGCCGCACAGACCGTTCAAGCTGATGGCTTCATTGCCAACTTGCCAGGTAAATATCATGCCAAAGTGGGCGAAGGCGGCAGTGAATTTAGTCAAGGCCAGCGGCAACTGATTTCATTTGCGCGCACCCTGGTAACTGACCCCAAGATTTTAGTGCTGGATGAAGCAACGGCAAATGTTGATACCGAAACGGAAACGCTGATTCAACAAGGACTAAAGAGTTTGCGTAAGGGTCGAACCACGCTGGCAATTGCCCACCGACTGTCGACAATTGTTGATGCTGACCAAATTATTGTCCTTGATGAGGGTAAGATTGTTGAACGCGGTACGCATGAGCAATTACTTACACAAAAGGGCTACTATTACAACCTTTATACCTTGCAGAATAGTCAAAAATAAGCTAAGACATGGATTTTTTTAAAATCCGTGTTTTTTATTGAAAATTGTCTTGATAACGTTTACATAAAAGAGTAAATTTATTGTATTAGAAAAACAGCTAAAATATTTTTGAACAATAAGAGGGAGATTTTTCTATGGAATATCATCAAATTAATCAAACTGACCTGGACAAGTTGCGTAAGTTCGTCTCTGACCCAGACCGCTTTATTACTGAGCCCGACGACCACTGGGACCATGACCAGTTTGGCACAGTTAGAGCTAAGCCTGACCTAGTCATTCAGCCGGTAAACAATGAAGAAGTGATGAACGTGGTTAAGTATGCCAATGATAATCACATTCCTTTAGTACCACGAGGTAATTCAACCGGATTGATGGGTGCCAACCTGTCTGTTGATGGTGGCATTTCACTGGATATGATCAAGATGAACAAGGTCTTGAGTTATGATCCGGATAGTCTAACCATGACGGTGCAAGCCGGCTTGAGACTGAATGATCTCGATGCTTACCTCGAAGACAAGCCTTTTGCTTATATGCCAGCTCCAGCCATGCACTGGGCCACGGTGGCCGGCAATGTTTCCACTAATGCTGGGGGCTTGAAGGCTATTAAATACGGCGTTACGAGGGAACATATTCGTGAATTGAAGGTCGTTTTAACTAACGGTAAACTGTACAAGTTTGGCTCAAAGGCGGTTAAGTCTTCGTCCGGATACTCACTCAAGGACTTAGTAATTGGTGCTGAAGGTACTTTGGCAGTTATTACAGAAGTTACTTTGCGGCTCTATCCAAGACCGCATAAGTCCATCAATGCGGTCATTCCATACCCAAGCTTGAACGATGCAATTAAGTCGGTTCCAGCTATCTTGGCTTCAGGTGTAGTACCGACAACCGTCGAATTCATGGGACGCACGGTAATTGACTTGTGGGAGAAGTTTGCTGGGCAAGAATTCCCAGTTAAAAATGGTAATGGTTTTATCATTCTAGGCTTTGACTCCTTCACCGATGAGGAATGGCAAGCTGAATTGAAGCAGGCTCTTGCAGCGGTAAAAGATTACCGGGCGGAAAGCGCAATTGTCTTGGATGCAGAATCGGACGAAGCCAAAAAGATTTGGCAGTGCCGGGAACAGTTGTTATTGGCAATCCAGCAGTCAACGCCGAAGATGGATGAAATTGACGTCTGTGTTCCAATCGATCACATTCCTGATGTCTTAAACCGGATTGAAGAGTTGGAAAATGAGCTACATATCCGTATTCCAAACTTTGGCCACGCTGGCGACGGCAACTTGCATATTTACCTTTGTTCCGATGAAATGAATGATGAGGAGTATGCTAAGACTAGCGATAAGGTTATTTCTGAATTGTACAAGACTGCCAAGGCGCTTGACGGTAACATGTCCGGAGAGCACGGAATCGGCTATGCCCGGGCTGGGTACTATGAAGACTTTTATGGTCATGATTATACTGAATTGTTACGGCAAGTTAAGGGATTGTTTGATCCGAATACTATCCTTAATCCAGGCAAGATTTTTAAATAATAGTTTAAATTAAAAAAGAGGATGACGTTAAAGTCATCCTCTTTTGCTTTCAAGTGAGCTATTATTGGGCTACCATATAGTCCCGAGTCATTGGCAAATTCTTGCCGGAAGGGCCCTTCGTTAACAGGTATTGGACAACATCAATGTTGCCTGACTCAAAGGAGGCGGCACAGGCCTGCAGGTATAAGTCCCACATTCTGGTGAAGCGTTCACCCATCTTCTTTTCGATGACTGGGCGTTGCTGGTTGAAGTTCCGATCCCAAATTTCAATTGTTCGTTGGTAGTGGCGCCGCAGCATTTCCAGGTCATCAATTTGCAGGTTGCTAGCCACAATGTGGTTGATGTTTTCACTTAGTCCTGGCAAATAGCCACCTGGAAAAATATATTTGTCAAGCCAAGCGTTGCTTGCTCCGCCCTGCTGCCGGGTAATGCCATGAATGAGTGCAACTCCGTCGTTTTTAAGGTATTTGGCCACATCGGCAAAATACTGATCTAGGTTTTCTTGGCCGACGTGCTCAAACATCCCAACCGAGGTAATGTAATCCCATTCTTGGTTGCCCAATTCACGGTAGTCTTCCAGCTTGACTTCGGCCACGTCTTGTAAATTCTGATTGTAAATTTTCTTTTGAACTAGTTTATATTGTTCTTCACTGAGAGTCACCCCGGTAACCTTTAAACCGTACTTTTGGGCCGCAGTTAACATTAAAGTGCCCCAACTGCAACCAATATCTAGCAAAGTTTTGCCCTTTTGGGGATGCAGCTTGTCGAGGATGTGATAGATTTTGGCAATCTGTGCCCTTTCCAAATCGTCTTGATTATCTTCCTCAAAATACGCGCAAGAGTAGGTGAGGGTAGGGTCAAGCCACAATTCATAAAAGTCATTGCCAATGTCGTAGTGACTTTGTACGTCTTTTTCGCTTTGTTGTTTGGTGTGCTTGTCATGTGGCATAAATTTCCGAAATTTACTTGATCGTAAAAAGCTGTTTGAACTTTCATAAGCTCCACAAATCAACTTTTGCAAGCTTCCTTTGATCTCGATTTTTTTGTCCATATAGGCTTCACCGAGTGCTAATGATGCGTTATTTAGAATAGCCGTGGTCGGAATCTTTTCATTAAAAGTAATTTCAATCTCAGGATGGCCATTTCCATAAATTTCGCTTTTATTATCCCAGTATGTTACCTTTACTGGAAAGGGAAATGATTTACTTAGTAATTTTTTATAGAATGTTTTTTCTAACAATTTTGTTTTTCCTCTATATCAACTATTGCATGGTTATTTTAACACTATAAAAAAAGATTGAATCCAATCAGAATTCAATCTTTTTATTTTGGCTGATAGTGAAAGTCGGGGTCTTGCTCGTAGTCAAGTTGGGCCCAAGCATTTTGCATTTGTTCGTCCAAACTTTGTTCATTTTCGCGGGTTAGCTTAATTTTGCGGTCAACTTGAATGGCGTCACCAAAGCAAATTTCCAGAGGTTGCCGCTTGAGTAGCCCCGTAAAAGTTAACGGCCCCTGGTAAACAACGGGAACAATCGGTTTACCCGAAAGTTTGGCAATCGCAATGGTACCACCCTTAAGTTCGTTTGAATGCCGCGTTCCTGAGGGGAAAATAATCAAAGAATAGTTGCCTTTTTTTAGTCCGGTAATGGGGATTTTGAGCGCTGAGGGACCGGGATTATCACGGTCGACCGGAAATGCATGCGCATGAGTTAAAATAAAGCGTAAGAAGGGATTTTTAAATAATTCTCGCTTGGCCATAAACATGAATTCCTTGGGACTGGCAGCCAAAGCAAAGAGAATCGGTTCCCACCAGGTGCGGTGGGGTGCAGCGAGAATGTAATTTCCACTTGGGATCCGTTCTTGATGGTTGACGTGTAAGTGTCCGTTAAGTACCCAAACAATGAAGCGGGCAACGGGACGAATGAAATAATAAAACATAAATTCCTCCAATTGATGTAAAATATTATAGCAGAGCTTGGGGAGAGGATGAAATTTTTATGGACAATTTGCAAAAAAATGAACGAATTGACTACATGTACAGTGACCACATGAGAATCATCCAGGATCAAGATTCCTTCAGCTTTTCGCTTGATACGCTGCTGCTGGCGGCAACTGCAAAGGAGTCAATCCGGGATCGGTCGAAGGTCGCCGACCTTTGTGCGGGCAACTGCGCGGCTACGATGTACATGGCCTATTTTAACCGGGCCAAGTATGACGCAGTGGAGATTCAAGCACAGGCCGTTTCTCAAGGGAGGCGGTCTGTGGAGTTAAACCAAATGGAGAATCGAATTCAGATTTTTCAAAATAATGTCAAAGACTGTACCAGCTTTTTGCGTAAAGACACTTATGACGTGGTGGTGGTTAACCCACCATATTTTAAAGTCGCCAAAGACCACAAGGTTAATCCTGATCCCCAAAAAGCCATCGCCCGCCATGAACTTTTGATCAATCTAGAAGAAATAATTATGGTCGCTAGTAGTCTGTTAAAAATGAAAGGAAAACTGTTCATGGTACACCGTCCTGAACGGTTGAGTGAAATAGCTTATTTTTGTCTGAAGCATGATCTTAGTGTAAAAGTAGTGCAGCCTTACGTGTCGCACCGCGGCGAAGACAGTAACCTAATTGTTGTTGAAGCTGTTAAGCATACTGCGAGTGACGGTTTGGTTTTGAAAGACGCCATTGAGGTCCATGACCAAGAGGGCAACTACTTGCCACCAATTCAGCAAATTATCCGGGAAGTGCCGGAAGAAAAAACGAAGCGACAAGAGCAAAAGCCTTACTATTTTTATGTACTTTTGTGTCAGGACGGCAGTTTTTATGGTGGTTTTACCGATGACTTAGATAAGCGGCTGAAGGCACATAATAGTGGTAAGGGCGCCAAGTACACCAAGGCACGCCGTCCAGTCCGGCTGATTTATCATGAAGAATTTACTGATAAAAAACTGGCAATGAAGCGGGAGTATTGGTTCAAGCATCATCCGCGAACGTGGAAGGAAAAGTTCTTACACAGCCATGCAATTGATTTTTAGCCTTGCATCTTAAAGTCAAATCTAGTATGATTTTAAGGTGTGCTTTATTAGCTACACTTGTAAAAAACATCAAGGGCGATCAGCGTTTTGGTGCCACACAATGGTGGAACGTTGAAGTGACCGCTTGAGAGGATTAAAACCATAGGAGGAATTATTATGTCAGAAGTTTCGATGAAACAATTGCTTGAAGCAGGTGTCCACTTTGGTCACCAAACGAGAAGATGGGATCCCAAGATGGCTCCCTACATTTTCACGCAGAGAAATGGTATTTACATCATTGACCTGCAGAAAACCATCAAAATGCTGGATGACGCATACAACTTCGTTAGAGCCGTTGCTCAAGATGGTGGCGTTATTCTCTTTGTTGGTACGAAGAAACAAGCGCAAGACGCGATTGCTGAGGAAGCAACCCGTGCTGGTCAATATTTTGTTAACCAACGCTGGCTTGGCGGTACTTTGACTAACTGGAAGACCATCCAGAGCCGGGTACAAAGATTAAAAGACTTAAAGAAGATGTCAGAAGACGGTACCTTTGATGTATTACCAAAGAAGGAAGCCTCTCTGCTGACAAAAGAAATGGACAAGCTGGAGAGATTCTTAGGTGGTATCGAGGATATGCCAAGAATTCCAGACGTCTTGTTTGTAGTTGATCCGAAGAAGGAAAAGATTGCCGTTCATGAAGCTAACATCTTAGGTATTCCAGTTGTAGCCATGGTTGACACCAACACTGATCCAGATCCAGTTGATGTAGTTATCCCTTCAAATGATGATGCAATTCGTGCAATTCGCCTGATTTCAGGTGCAATGGCTGATGCTGTTATTGAAGGTAAGCAAGGTGCGGACGACAGCAGTGCAAGTGCTGAAGCAGAAATGACTAAGGCTAGCGAAACTGCTGACACTGCAGCAGAAACAGCTGCAACTGAAGAGAGCTCAAACGAAGACTAGTTCTATTATCAGCTTTTATTGGGAAGGAAACAGCAATGGCAAATATTACTGCTAAACAAGTTAAAGAGTTACGTGATCGTACTGGTGCCGGAATGATGGATTCCAAAAAGGCTTTGGTTGAAGCTAATGGGGACATCGAGCAGGCAATTGATATTTTAAGAGAGAGCGGCATTGCTAAAGCTGCTAAAAAGAGCGGACGAATTGCCGCTGAAGGACTGGCTGAGTTTGCCTTTAGGGGTAACACTGCAGTCTTAGTTGAGATCAACTCAGAAACCGACTTTGTTTCATCAAACGACAAGTTTATTAAGTTAGTTGATGAGGTAACCAAGGCAATTTTGGCCGCTAAACCGGCTAATGTTGAAGAAGCCTTGAAGGCCCCAATGGGTGATGCCACAATTGGTGACTCAATTACCGGCTTAACGGCTGTTATTGGTGAAAAAATCACTTTGAGAAGATTTGACTTGATTACCAAGAACGATGATGAAGTATTCGGGGCATACAAGCACAACGGTGGTGCAATTGTTGCGGTTGTTACCTTGAAGGGTGACAATGAAGAAGCGGCTAAGAATATTGCGATGCACGTTGCCGCAATTAACCCAGAATACTTGAATAAAGCATCTGTACCAAAGGCTGACTTTGACCGCCAAAAAGCTGTCTTCACTAAGGAAACTGAAAATGAGGGCAAGCCTGCCAACATTATTCCTAAGATTGTTGAAGGCCGGGTTAACAAGTACTTGAGCGAAATCTGTCTAGTTGATCAACCATACGTCAAAGATGGTGACATGACAGTAGCTGAATATGCTAAGTCAGAGGGCTGTGAAGTTGTTGCTTTTAACCGCTACGAAGTGGGCGAAGGCATCGAAAAGAAGCAAGAAGACTTTGCTGCTGAAGTTCAAGAGCAAATGAAGTAAGTAAATAATATTAAATTAAAAGCTCTTATCCGTACGGATAAGAGCTTTTTTATGTAGTTTTATTTTGGACAAACTTTATTGTCCTGCTCCATGTTGTGTGGAGCAAATAGGCTGTAGCAAATGACAAAATCCAAGTCAAAATTCACATTAACAGTAAAGATATGAGCGGATGTAAATAAGCAAAGTTTTTCATTTGAAGCACGTTCCAAATACAATGTTCCCAAAAATGCTTGGTAAATAAGACCGATAAGCGTAATTGGCCAGAAAGTGAAAAGCTGCTAAACTTGTAATCTTCTTCTTGCTGGAGATATTGTTAATTCCCTTTTACTAGTACTTGATAATTCTGCGGTTCAAATTCGTTTTGATGAGGCCTGGATTCCGGTTAAAAACATTAATTAGGCTAAGAAAAATAAGCTAAGTTAAAGACGGAAATTTACAAATTGCTTTTTGAGAAAATCAGTAAACTGTGCGATACCAGCTTTCTTATTGATATTTAAAGAAGCAACGCCGTAGCTTAGTTTAACATCATATTTAATTGGCAAAGTTTTAACGTATTCATTCTCGCTGCCACAAATAAAATCCGGACTGAAGGTAATACCAAGGCCAGACTTACTCATAATGTTGGCAGTATTAACGTTATTCACGTAAGCGATATCTTTAGAAAGGTTTTCTTTACGGATAAATTCTTGTAGCCTAAGCTGTTCTGGCGGACACCAGTTGTTGTCCAAAAGGATGAGGCTTTGGTTTATAAAATCCTGACCGCTAAGTAGCTTCTTGCCGGATAAGGGGTTAGTACGTGGGATTGTCGCACAAAACCGCCCGGCAGTAACTATACTATATTTTGCGTCTTTGATATCTGCCATGTCATCTTCAGTAATTAAAATTAAGTCACAATCTCCGTTAAGAAGTTGACGCTTAAGCTGGTTATGGTCATAGTTTTGCAGGAAAATTTTTATGCTTGGATATTTACGTCGAAATATAGGCACTATACGGGGAATAAATTGACTTTCACAGGGTGAGTTAGTCACACCAATCGTTAGCGTAGTTTTTTCATTATAAGTTTGTTGGACTTCCTGAATTGATTTGAAATATGTATTCAAAAGGGGTTTCATATTTTCATAAAGTAGCTGACCTTTGGGCAAGATCTCAACGCCGCTTCTTGACCGTTTAAATAATTTTACGCCGATTTCGTTCTCTATGGAGTTGAGTGCCTGGGAAACAGCTGGTTGCGAGATGTTTTTGCGGTAAGCCGTTTTTCTAAAGTTTAATGTTTCTGCTAGGTCAACAAAAATTTCTAGATGATCTAAGTTCATATCGTTCTCCTGATAAAGTTTATTTATTAGTAATAAGATAATTGATAATCATACCTTTTTATAGATGCTATTATTATAGCTGAAAACGCTATTAAAAGAAAAAGGAGAAGATAAAAATGGAACAATATCAAAATGTGGACGGCTATGATGTAAGCACGATAGTTCCGTCTAAAGTGGTTAAAACAGAAGTTTTAGTTATAGGCGGTGGTAATGCCGGCATGATGGCTGCCGCAGCTGCAAATGAAAAGGGCGTTAAAGTAATTCTTATTGAAAAAGAAAAGACAATTAACTTAATGAGGGTCGGCATTGCCAGTGTTGATAGCAATGCGCAAAAGCGTGCTGGCACGGTAATCAACAAGCAGGACTTGGTTGAGTCGCTGGCTTCGTTTGCACAGCATAATGTTGATCAACGCCTGTTAAAAACATGGGCGGATAACAGTGCTGAAAGTGTTAATTGGTTAGAAGACAATATTTTAAAACCAAACGGTGCCCACTTTAGGTCAGAACCAGATGCAATGGTAAGGGGCAAAGCATACCAGGGTTTCCCGACTGAAAATGATCCAACTATTGATGATCAATCGTTTGTTTCGTACGGAGATTGGTTTGTTAAGTATCAGGAGGAGCACAACGTTGACGTGCGCTACCAAACCACTCTAGTTAAATTGCTTAAAGAAAAAGACACTGTAACGGGTGCCATTGTAAGGGACCTTGCTCAAGGTCAATTTTATGAAATAGATGCTTCAAAGGGTGTTATTATTGCGACAGGAGGCTATTCTGCGAATAAGGATTTGCTACAAAAGTGGAATTCTTTATCGTTAAAGAAAAATGTCTATAACGATTCTCCACGTTCAAATGGTGCAGGCATCACAGCAGCACTCAATGTTGGTGCCCTGCGTGATGAGGAACCAGCTGAGAGCATCTTTGACCGTGGTCTTGTACCAATTGGAACAAAAACTGAAGATATGTATTATCAAACGGCAACCTATGATAACTGGCTATGGATTGGCTCTTATCCGTTCTTAAAAGTTAACATGCGGGGAGAAAGGTTTGCAAACGAATCGGTTCCTTACCAATTCATTGTGAATGCTGCAAGTAAGGAACCAGGCTATCTGTATGCAATGATTTGGGATGATGACTATGCCAATCAACTTGAAAAAATGCATATGATGGGCTGTGCACGTTATGGCTTTCCAGGATACATGGATGGTAAAGAGGCATTTGTGAAAGATACTGAAAATTATCTGCACAAGGACCTTGTAGTCAAAGCGGATACAATCGAAGTATTGGCTGAAAAGCTGCAATTGCCGGTTGCGATGTTAAAGAAATCTATTGCTAATAATAACCAAGCTGTCATTGCTAACAGTGACCAGGAATTCGGCAAGGAAGCCTACAGGATAACGCCAGTCAAAAAAGCACCATACTATGGCTGCATTCTAGGTGGGCGCATCTTGTGTACGTTTGATGGCTTAAGGGTTAATACCAAGATGGAGGTGCTTGATAAAAACTACTATCCAATCAAGCACCTGTATGCAGGTGGCAATGATTCTGGCGGATTCTTCTGGGGTTCATACAATGATCGCGTGCCCGGCCTTGCCTCAAGTCATGCCCAAACATTTGGCCGTTTAGCAGGCAAGAATGCGGCTGTAAATTAATTAGTTAAATAATAAGGTCTACTGAAGAACTTTTGCCTAAGCAATAATTTTCGCTAGACCTTTATTTTATTGTTGCTTTTTTGCGCTCGCGTTAATTATTTCACATAATTCTTGTGCAGTTGCATTAACTTGTGGTGCGGTATTTCTGTTGGTGGTTACGCCGACATCCAGATTGATCATGGTGCGGGGAATTTCCATTAAGTTGAATGCGGAAGAATCGCTGCTTAAATAGTCCAGAGTGTCATTTAACATAACGGTAATGCCTAGCCCATTAATTGCAAGCTTGCAAGCCCCAATAAAATCACTTACTTTAATAACTTTATTAACCCGGATGCCATCGTCTTCAAATAAATGGTCGGCAATTTTTTGAAAAGCAGAATTATCGGTTAGTGCGACGATGTCACTATTATTTAACTGGTGGAAGGCTGCTGCTGAAAAAGCAATTTTACGTTTACCGCTTTCTTGCATTCAAAAAGCCGTTCAGCATGGTATCTCCAAGCTGAGCGGCTTCTTTTGTAAGGAAAAGTAAGTTCTACCTCATAGATAATTGTATTAGCTTTGGCTGAAAGTCGTTAGAAAAGCACTGATTAGTTTTTCTTTCTTATTTTTTTTCGTAAAAATAGCTTGAATTTCAAACTTTTGAGTAGAGTCATTATCTGCTAAATGCATATATTCGATTTCTGAGTTTGGATATTCGGCAAGTTGAATCAGCCCATCTGGATAATACGCATATGCTTGGTTGGCAGTAACCAATGTTTGCATTTGTTCAATAGTTGAAATATGTGCTACTGGTATATTTTGAAGTGCCAGAGGAAGTGTCGCTAAAAAAGCATGTTTCAAATAGTTTGCCTTTTCTGGACTATAGTATAATATCGGTTTTTTCTTTAGAGCATCTAAAGGAAAGGAATCTAACTTACTAATTGGGTTAAGCATGCTAACCCCAATCACCATATTACTTTCAAACACACTTTGATTAGTTAGGTTATTAACTAAAAATTCTTGTGCTCCATAATCTAAAATAAAAGCTAAATCTAAGATTCCCAGAGAAACATCAGAGATCAGGTGTTCAATGCTTTCTTCAGTAATTTTAAATTTAAATTTGGGATATTTGTGACAAAAAAGAAAAATCACATGACGAAGAAGTGCACCTTCAAACGGAGAAAAATAACCTATCTTGAGTTCTTGGTGCACGTCTTGGGGTTGATGACGGAGAGAATTTATTTCAACCATAAAGCTGTGTAACAGATCTTTTGTTTTGAGGTAAAAGTCCTGCCCCTGTGTAGTAATTGAAATTTTATTTCTGCCACGGTTAAATAGCTTGAATCCAAGCTCATCCTCAAGTTTTATCATTGATTGAGAAACTGCACGTTGGCTAATAAAATGTATTTTAGCGGTTTTTTGAAAACTTCCTGTCTCAACTACGCTAATAAATGTATTTAATTGTTCAAAATTCATTTAGGCGAACCTCCAACTTCGGCTGATGAAATAATTAGTATCTATATTTTACTTTTAAAATAAGTAATATTAAAGCGTAAGTTAATGATAGCGAGGTTGATAAATATGATAATATCAAAAAAGAAATTATATGATGTGATAGTAATAGGGTCGGGTGCTGCAGGACAAGCTGCAGCTCTAACCGCATGTGAAAATGGCAACAGCGTTTTAATGCTTGAAAAAGGCCGTCATACAGGTGGTTCAGCAAACTACAGCGAGGGGTTATTTGCGGTTGATTCTTATTTGCAAAAGGAGAAGGGAATTAAGGTTTCTGCGGTAGACGTACTAAAAGAAGAAGTTGAATATTCTAAGTATAAAGCGGATTCACGTATTTGGCGCAAATATTTAGCAGCGAGTGCTGAAAACGTTAAATGGCTTCATGATGAAGGGGTTGAATATGAAGGCGTTCAAGCAATGGGAGCTGGAGAGGCGACTTGGCATATCTATGAAGGCTTTGGGGATGCAGTAATGCATAAAGCTTTGCAGCCCAAATTTGAAAAAATGGGTGGTGAGCTTTTAATTTCTACTTCTGCGGTTAATTTAGAACTTAATTATGATGGTAATAAAAAAGTCACAATAAAAGATGAGCAGACTGGTAAAATTGAAGTCATCTCTGCTAAGATTGTTATTTTGGCTACTGGTGGATACTTGAATAATCCTGAGATGATGGCTCAAGAAACGAATTATAATCTTTCTCGACTAATTCCAGTTTCTTCTGGCAAGGGTACTGGTGACGGTCTACGCCTAGGTTGGCATATTGGTGCTCAAAAATCTGGAACAGGCATGGCAATGCTTTTTGGCGGCTATCTTAAAGATCCGACGGAACCTTCATTTAAAATGATGGGTAGCCAAATGAATGTGGCAGCTGGTCAACAACCGCTTCTTTGGGTAAACGAAAATGGGGAGCGTTTTGTCAATGAAGAAGTAGTTTATAATTTTTCATATGCTGGCAATGCACTCTACAGCCAAAATTGCGTTTACAGTATTTTAGATACAAGCATTATTGAAGAAATGGCTACAAAGGGCAATTTCATGGGCCTTGGAGTTTACGTACAACGGGGACAGAAGATGGACAAACTGCAAAAAGAAATTGATGCAGCAGTTAGTGCAAATAAACCATATGTTTTTAAAGCAAATTCTATCGATGAATTGGCTGAAAAGATCAATCTGCCTAAAGCGACTTTAGCTCAAACTGTTAATCATTATAATGACAATGTTAATGTTGGTAAAGATAAAGAGTTTGGCAAAGATGTACAATATTTAAGAAAAGTCAATAGAGGCCCGTATTATGGTTTTAAGTTAAATATTGGTGCGTTTTGTACAATGGGTGGTTTGAGGGTAACTCCTGACAACGAAGTGGAAAACAAAAACGGCATGCCAATAGAAGGTGTTTATGCTGTTGGCAATGATGCAGCTGGCCTAACAGGGGATACCTACGGGCCCAATATGCCGGGTACCTGTGCTGGTTATGCATTTTATTCTGGACGTAATGCTGCTCAACATGCACAGAAGTATTTAAAATAAAAATAAGGGGTCTGCTTATCGGCAGACCTTTTTAGTATGACAAAACCAAAGCAACTTCAAGATTATAATTAATATCGGCAAAATAATTGTTTTTAAAAGCAGAAGTGCGCTTGAAAAAGTTGCGAATATTAAAAGTAATTGTCTTTTGTTTTGGATGCCCACATTTGCCAGCTTTCTATGTTAGAATAATTAAAGTTATAGAGGAGGTTGTCATGTCTAAAGTTAAATATCAGCGGATTGTTTTGAAGATTTCTGGTGAAGCTCTGGCTGGTGAAAAGGGGAGTGGAATCAATCCCACGGTCATCGGTCACTTAGCTAAAGAAATTAAGTCAGTGCATGATTTAGGAGTTGACATTGGAATCGTCTGCGGCGGCGGTAATATGTGGCGGGGCGAGACCGGTGCTAAACTTGGCATGGAGCGTTCGCAAGCTGATTACATGGGCATGCTCGCTACGATCATGAACGGTTTAGCCCTTCAGGATGGCTTAGAGCATGTAGGTGTTCCCACCAGACTGCAGACTTCCATCGAAATGAGGCAAATCGCTGAACCTTATATCAGGAGAAAGGCAATCCGCCACCTTGAAAAAGGCCGGGTGGTCATTATGGGTGGAGGCACTGGTAATCCCTACTTTTCAACTGATACAACCGCTGCTTTGCGGGCAGCCGAAATTGATGCGGATGTGATCCTGATGGCCAAGAACGGAGTTGACGGAGTTTACTCTGCTGATCCTAAGCTTGATCCTAATGCTATCAAGTATCAGGAACTAACCCAGTTAGACGTTATTTCGAAAAACTTAAAAGTCATGGACAGAACTGCTAGCTCACTTTCAATGGATACAAACATTCCCCTAATTGTGTTTAACGTGAACACCGATGGTAACATCAAAAAAGTTGTCATGGGCGAGCAGATTGGTACAGTAATTGAAGGAGAAAAATAATGAATAACGATGTAATAAACAAAGCCCAAGCAAATATGGACAAATCGATCACTGTTTTTGAAAAAAATCTCGCCTCAATCCGGGCAGGCGTGGCTAATGCAGCGATTTTAGACGGTATCCAGGTTGACTACTATGGCGCACCCACGCCCCTGACCCAAATGTCTAGCGTGACCATTCCTGAACCACGAGTACTCTTGATTACACCATACGACGAAAGCAGTCTTGATAATATTGAGCATGCGCTGATGGCATCAAACCTGGGCTTGACACCTGCAAATGATGGCAAGGTTATTCGGCTAGTAATTCCGCAGCTGACAGGTGAGCGCCGCCAAGAAATTGCTAAGCAAGTGAACCAGGAAGCTGAAGAGGGTAAGATTGCCGTCAGAAATGTCCGCCGAGATGCCATGAACAGTCTTAAGAAGCAACAAAAAGATGATGAAATCACTGAAGATGAACAGCGCAATTTAGAAAAGCAAGTTCAAAAAATCACTGATGCTGCAACCCAAAAAATTGACCAACTGGCCGACCAAAAGCGGAAAGAAATTACGCAAGGCTAAGTAAATGGCAGAGAATAAAAATCAGCTTAACCACTTGGCAATTATTATGGATGGTAACGGGCGCTGGGCTCGTCAACAGGGCAAGCCCCGTGTTGCTGGACATTATGAGGGTATGAACAATGTAGAGCGCATCACCTTAGCGGCAGATCGATTAGGTGTGAAAGTTTTGTCACTCTATGCCTTTTCAACCGAAAATTGGGCTCGTCCTAAAGAAGAAGTGGCCTATCTGATGAACTTGCCCGTGCGCTTTTTTGACAAGTTCATGCCGACTTTGATGGAAAATAAGGTCAAAGTTAATATTATGGGATACTTGGACGACTTACCGCGCAAGACACATCAAGTGGTGGAGCGAGCCATGGCACAAACTGGTGAAAATAAGGGTTTAGTTTTAAATTTTGCCTTTAATTATGGGGCAAGAGATGAAATCACTTCGGCTGTCAAAGCCCTTGCCAAAATGGTTGAGACCGGTGAAATTAGTAGTGAGCAAGTTGATGAACAAATGATTTCTGAGCGACTGATGAGTGCTAAGCTGGGTGATTATCCAGATCCGGACTTGTTAATTAGAACATCCGGTGAACAGCGGTTGTCCAACTTTATGCTGTGGCAGTTAGCGTATTCTGAACTAGCCTTCAGCCCGAAAAAATGGCCGGATTTTACTGCATCAGACTTAGAAGAATTCGTTACAGAATTTCAACAGCGCCATCGTCGCTTTGGTAAAGTTGACGAATCAGATAGTTAGGTAATGATATGAAACAACGTGTAATTACAGCAGTTATTGCTTTAATCTTATTTATTCCCATTGTTATCATGGGTGGATTGTGGATGGACTGGCTAACCGTAGCTTTTGCAGCGGTAGGCATCAGCGAGATCTTTTTAATGAAAAAGCAGATCTTGATTTCAGTCAATTTTTTGCTAGCACTCGTAGCAACTGTTACCTGGGCTGTTCCCGATAATTTCTTTAAGGGCGCACCCTTTAACTGGTCTAAGTATGGGGTATACTTTGGGCTAGTCATGTTGATGCTCAGTTGGACGGTCTTGTCGAAAAACAAGACCAGTTTTGATGATGTCAGTGTCTATACACTTGCCTCACTCTATATCGGAACCGGCTTTCACTACATGGCCGGAATTAGAAACAGTCGCAATGGTCTAGCACTGCTCTGCTATGTCTTTGTGGTTGTTTGGTTAACTGATACTGGGGCCTACATGATTGGCCGCAAGATTGGTAAACATAAGTTGTGGCCGGTAATTAGCCCTAACAAAACTTGGGAGGGTTCAATTGGCGGTACTATTTGTGCGGTTATTTGTGCCGCAATTTATGCTTACTTTATTAATGTTGGTCACCCCTTGGTTGAAATGGTGGTAATTGCGGTCGTTTTATCAATTGTTGGTCAAATGGGCGACTTGGTTGAGTCTGCCTACAAGCGTTTCTATGGCGTAAAAGATTCTGGCAAGATTTTGCCCGGTCACGGCGGTATTCTAGATCGTTTTGACAGCATGCTGTTCGTCTTGCCCGTTTTTGCCGCACTATTAGGAATCGTGCACTAGGAGAAGATAATTGAAGGGTATACTGATTTTTTTAGTCGTCTTTGGCCTGTTGGTTTTTGTGCATGAATTTGGTCACTTTATTGTTGCCAAAAAATGTGGTATTTTGGTGCGTGAATTTTCGATTGGGATGGGGCCAAAATTGTTGCAAATCAGACGCAATCCCACCACTTATACGATTCGCTGGTTACCTCTGGGCGGCTATGTGCGCCTTGCCAATAAGGATGATGAAAGTAAAATCGATCTCGGGACGACGGTTATCCTGCAGCTGAATGAGCAAAAGCAGGTGGTCAGGATTGATGCTTCAGAATCGGATTTACCTATTGAGGGTATTCCTGTGCAAGTTACTCAGGTTGACTTAGTTGATGATCTGACAATCACCGGTTATGAGAATGGCAATGAAGAAAATGAAGTCACTTATCAAGTAGCCCGCAATGCGACGATGATTGATCAATCAAAGACTGAACTCGTTATTGCGCCGCGGGACACCCAGTTTCAGGAAGCCAATGTCTGGAAGAAGCTGGCTACTAATGTGGCCGGTCCATTGATGAATATCATCTTAGGTTTTGTCGTGTTCATGATGTGGACTTTTACAGTTCCGGGTCCGGCCACTACAACCATCGGTAAGGTTGTGGCGGATTCGCCAGCTGCGGCTGCTCATATCGAAGCAGGTACCAGGATTGCAGCCATTAATGGGCATAAGACCATGAACTTTGATGAGATCTCACAACAAATCGACCAAAGTAAGGGTAAAACCCTAAAAATAGATCTGGTCAAGGCTGGTCGCACTGAAAGGGTTAATGTCCGTCCCCAAGCCGTTAAGGTGCAAAAACAGACGGTCTACCAAATTGGTATCCAGGCACGCGGAGATGAGCGTGCTAGTGCAAAGGCTAAGCGGGGCTGGGATACGGCAGTGTCGACAACGGGAATGATTTTTAACGCGGTCGGTGGTTTATTCAGACACTTCAGTCTAAATAAGTTGTCTGGCCCGGTAGGTATTTACTCCCAAACTTCGCAAGTATCACAGATGGGTTTTTCTTATCTGCTAGCCTTTTTGGCGATGATTTCAATTAATTTGGGGATTGTCAACTTGATTCCGATTCCCGGTCTTGACGGTGGTAAGTTCTTGCTTAACCTAATTGAAATCGTCCGCGGAAAAGCAATTTCTGAGGACCATGAGGCAATGGTAGAGCTGGTTGGCTTTGGCTTACTGCTAGTCTTAATTATTGCGGTAACCGGTAATGATATCTACCGCTACTTTATTAAATAAAATTTTTAAAAACCACTGTTCGTGAGGAGAAAATTATGCGTCAATCTTTTTTATTTATGCCAACTTTGAAGGAAGCACCATCGGATGCAGTCGCTGCAAGCCATAAGTTAATGCTGCGGGGAGGCTATGTCCGCCAGGTGACTGCTGGTGTGTACGCATACTTACCGTTGGGCTTCCGGGTACTGGGCAAGGTTCAACAGATTATGCGTGAAGAAATGGCTAAGATCAATGTGCCAGAGATGATTATGCCGGAATTGTTACCCGCTACGCTTTGGGAAGAATCAGGTAGGTGGCAGAAGTATGGCCCCGAAATGTTCAAGCTGAAAGACCGGCACGACCGCCAAAGCATGCTAGGGCCAACTCACGAAGAGACTTTTACCGAAATTGTGGCTAAAGGTCTTAAAAGCTATAAACAAATGCCGATTGCGCTTTACCAAATTCAAAATAAGTTTCGTGATGAGAATCGACCGCGTTTTGGACTTTTGCGTACCCGTGAATTCATTATGCTTGATGCCTATAGCTTTGCCGCCACGACAGCACAATTAGATCAGCAATTTGATGGTGAAAAGCAGGCGTTTGAGGCTATTTTTCAGCGTTGCGGAGTCAAAGTGGTGCCGGTAATTGCTGACTCGGGAACAATGGGCGGTAAGAATTCAACCGAATTCCAAGCTCCAGCAGCAATCGGTGAAGATACCATTGCCACTAATGAAACCGGCACGTATTCAGCTAACTTAGAAATGGCAGTCAGCCTTGATACCTTCACGCCAGACCAAGAAGCGGCAGCCGAACTTAGTGAGGTAGCCAGTCCGGAACAAGAAACGATTGCCGAATTGGCAGACTTTTTACAGGTACCGGAGACTAGAATAGTTAAGAGTGTCTTGTATATTGTGAATGAAGCAGAACACGTGTTAGTTTTAATTCGCGGCGACAAGCAGATTAATGAAGTTAAACTCACTCACTTGCTCGACGCCGATGCTTTGCGAACAGCAACAGATGCTGAGCTAGAGGCAATTACCGGAGTTCATAAAGGTAGTGTAGGTCCAGTTAAAGCAGATTGGGCTGACCAAATTATTGCGGATGACACTGTCAAGGACCTGACTAATGTAGTTGTGGGGGCTGGCAAGGATGGTTACCAGTACAAGAATGCTAACCTCAACCGTGATTTTCAGGTAGACCACTATGGCGATATCCGGGTGGCCAATGAGGGTGAACCAGATCCCGTTGATCATTTGCCGCTGCAATTTACCACTTCAATTGAGGTTGGACACATTTTTAAACTGGGTACTTATTACACCAAAACAATGGGGGCTGACTTCCTCGATCGGAATGGCAAGGCCCAACCGGTGATCATGGGTTCATACGGAATTGGTGTTACCCGGTTACTATCGGCGGTGATGGAGCAGCACCTCACTAAGTTTGGAATAGCTTGGCCAAAAGAAATTGCTCCCTTTGCTATTCACATTGTGCAGATGAAGATGAAGGATGATAAGCAGACTGAACTAGCCCAAGCTTTGGAACAAAAATACGGGGCCCGCTATGACGTCTTGTATGATGACCGTAATGAGCGGGCTGGCGTTAAGTTTGCGGACGCTGACCTGGTTGGTGCGCCGATTCGGATTACTATCGGTAAAAAAGTCGCTGAAGGTGTTGTGGAAGTTAAACGCCCAACCGATGAGCGGGCGGTTGAAGTAACAACCAGTGAATTAGCTGCTTTGATTAATAAAGAGTTAGGATAATTTTCGTGACTAATAAAAACGAACTTTTCTTACAACTTTTGCAACAAATTAACTTTCCTGATCAGTTTGAGGATAACGACTTGCTGCAACAAGGTGAAATTGAGAACGTGGATGTGTACGCTAAAGAACATAGGTGGGATATTCATGTTCTTTTTACTACACCGTTGAAATTCGCCACTTATGATGCTTTGAACAAGGCGATTAGTGCTAACTTTTCGGCTTTTGTAGAAACGCGCTTGTTTGTTCGATCTCAAGATGGTGCGGACGAATATTTATGTGAATATTGGAACTATGCCGTGCAGCATTCGCAATATTTACAGCAGGTAGCCCGCGAATTCATCTCCAACCATCAACCCAAAAAAGACCAGGGACGCTGGATCATTCCGGTTGATAACCTGGTTGTAGATGGGCTGCTAGAGCAAAAAATGCTTGATCAGTTGGCCGAAGAAATGCGTAATTACGGCTTTTTCAACTTGAAATTTGTCACGGAAATTGACGAAGCTAATTCGCAAAGTAACCTAGCCAGTCTGCAACAACTGCAAGAAGAGCACGAGCAGATTATGCAGGAGGCCTATAATGCGGCACCTCCCAAAGAAAAGGTGAAATCGCCGTCATACCCCACCCAAAAAATCCGCTATGGCAACCGTAAGCTGGATGAAAAGTCACCTGTTACCCAGATTAAGGAGGTAACTGACGGTTCGCGTAACGTAGTTATTGAGGGAAATATTTTCAACGTCAGCACGCGTGAACTAAAAAATGGTTCAATCATTTTTACGGGTGAGATTACCGATTACTCAGATTCAATTGGCTTTAAAAAGTTTGTCTCGGACAAAGAACAGATGAAGAGCATCAGTGACTTAAAGCCAGGCGTTTGGGCTAAAATGCAGGGAAGCGCAGCTGAGGATCAGTGGGACCATGACGTTGTGTTCAATATTTCCGCCTTTGAAGTAGTTGAACACCTGGGTCGGCAAGAACAATATACTGGCACCACCAAACGAGTCGAATTGCACTTGCACACCAATATGAGCCAGTTAGATGCCACCAATACGGCAACTGACTATGTTCAGGCAGCCAAAAAATTTGGGCAACAAGCAATTGCCATCACTGATCATGCTGACGTTCAGGCCTTTCCTGAGGCTTACAATGCAGGCAAAAAGAACCAGGTGAAGATTATTTATGGCCTTGAGGCCAATATGATTGATGATCATGCCTTGTTAGTCCTTAATCCGGCACCACTGACCTATGAAGATCAAGAATTTGTGATTTTTGACGTTGAAACGACCGGTCTTTCCTCAGTCTACGATACAATTATCGAAATTGGAGCGGTTAAAATGAAAAATGGTGAGGTCATTGAACGCTTCGATGAATTCATCAATCCACACCATCCGCTAAGTGAACAAACCATTAACTTGACTTCAATTACTGATGAAATGGTCAGTGCTGCAGCTGACGAGGAAGTTGTCATCAAGCAGTTTCAAGCCTTTTATGGTGAGCGGCCGCTGTGCGGCCACAATGTGCAATTCGATCTTGGCTTCATTAACGCTGCCTTGCGCCGCTCTGGTCTAGCAGAAGTTATCCAGCCAGTGGTTGATACACTAGAAGTATCACGTCTTTTGCACCCAGAACAGACGCGGCATACTTTGGACTCATTGGCCAAGAAGTACAATGTGGTTTTAGAGCACCATCACCGGGCCAATCAGGATGCCGAGGCTACTGGTTATTTGATGTTTAAGCTGTTAGATGCTTTTAAAGAAAAATTCGGTGAAGATGACCTCGGCAAGATGAATGACTATGCAACTCGCGGGCAGGTCTTTAAGCGCGCCCGCCCCCAGCACATGACTATCTTAGCCCAAACACAAGCTGGTCTTAAAAATATGTACAGACTGGTATCACTGGCTAATACGGAGTACTTTTACCGTATTCCGCGAACACCTAAGTCTGACTTAGTCAAGAATCACGAGGGACTGCTATATGGATCGGCTTGTTCTGAGGGTGAGGTCTTTATTGCAATGATGCAAAAGGGCTATGATGAAGCTCGAAAAAAGGCGAAATTTTATGATTACTTGGAAGTTCAGCCGCCGGCTAACTATGCTGAATTAATTGCGGACCACCTAATTGCGGATGAGGCGGAATTGGAAGAAATTTTGACTAATATCTACAAACTAGGTAAGGAATTGGGTAAGCCAGTTGTGGCTACCGGAGATGCGCACTATGTAGAAGAGCACGATGCAATTTACCGGACAATCTTGGTTTCTGCGCAAAGAAGTAACCCCAACCGCAACAAAAAGCAGCCTGATATGCATTTTTACACTACACAGGAGATGTTAGCTGCGTTTGACTTCTTAGGAGCAGCGGCGGCAAAGGAGATTGTGATTACTAATCCTAACCAGCTCGCGGCCTCAACCGCAGAGATTGCTCCGATTAAAGACGGGCTGTACCCGCCGCATATTGAAAATGCAGATGAGGAAATGAAGCGCTTGACCTATGACAAGGCGCATGAACTATATGGGGCTGAGTTGCCAAAAAATGTTCAGGATCGGCTTGAAATGGAACTCAACTCGATTATTTCGAATGGGTATGCCGTTATTTACCTAATTTCGCAGCGTTTGGTTGCCAAGTCCAACAAGGATGGCTACCTAGTTGGTTCCAGGGGGTCAGTTGGTTCAAGTCTGGTGGCCACAATGTCGGGCATTACCGAAGTTAACCCGCTGGCGCCGCACTACCGCTGTCCTACTTGTAAATATTCGCAGTTTTTTGAAAACGGTGAATATGGTTCCGGGTATGATTTACCTGATCAAAAATGCCCTGAATGCGGTAGTAATTTGGTTAAAGATGGACAGGATATTCCGTTTGCGACCTTCTTAGGCTTTCACGGGGATAAGGTGCCCGATATCGATTTGAACTTTTCGGGTGACTATCAACCAGTTGCCCATAACTTCATCCGAGTAATGTTTGGTCCGGGGAATTCATACCGGGCAGGCACAATTGCCACGGTTGCGGACAAGACGGCTTATGGCTACGTTAAGCATTATGATGATGAAAAAGAACTGAACCTGCGGCGCGCCGAACTTGATCGGTTGGCTACTGGTGTAACTGGAGTTAAACGGACAACCGGCCAGCACCCTGCCGGAATTGTGGTTGTACCCGATGATATGGATATCTATGACTTCACTCCGGTGCAGTATCCGGCGGATGACGTCGATGCGGCTTGGAAGACGACGCACTTTGATTTTCATTCGATTCACGACAATATTCTTAAGTTCGATATTCTGGGGCATGATGATCCGACGATGATCAGGATGCTACAGGACCTTTCTGGTGTTGACCCGCTGACCATTCCACCGGATGATCCAGGCGTGATGTCACTGTTTTCTAGCCCTAAAATTTTGGGGGTAACGCCAGAACAGATCGATTCTAAAACGGGCACACTGGGTGTTCCTGAATTTGGAACTAGGTTTGTGCGGGGCATGTTGGAAGAGACCAAGCCAACGACCTTTTCAGAGCTGCTACAGATTTCTGGGCTCTCGCACGGAACCGATGTCTGGTTGGGCAATGCTGAGGAATTGATCAATAATAAGACCTGTGTGCTGAAAGAAGTAATTGGTTGTCGGGACAATATCATGATGGACTTGATTCACTGGGAGGTGAAACCGGAAGTAGCGTTCTCGACGATGGAATCCGTAAGGCATGGCCGCGGCATTAGCGAAGAGGACATGAAAGTTTTACAGCAAAACGACAAAATTCCTAGCTGGTATATTGAATCCTGTCTTAAGATTAAGTACATGTTCCCCAAAGCCCATGCCACAGCCTATATCTTAATGGCATTACGGATCGCCTGGTTTAAGGTCTACTATCCGGAGATCTATTACACCGCCTACTTTTCCGTGCGTGCCAGTCTTTTTGACCTGGTAGCCATGAGTCACGGCAAGAATACCGTGAAAAAGGCGATGGCCGATATTCAAAAGCAGGGCAATGATGCCGCGGCCAAGGATAAGAGTTTATTGACAGTCTTAGAAATTGCTAATGAGTGTTTGGAACGGGGCATCAAAATTAAGATGGTCGATATTGAGCAGTCGGAAGCGTTGAACTTTAAGATTATTGATCAGCACACGATTTTAGCTCCCTTTAACGCGGTGCCAGGACTTGGTAATAATGCTGCTAAGCAAATAGTAGCGGCGCGAGCTGAGCAGAAGTTTTTGTCTAAAGAAGATCTGGCCCAAAGGGGTAAAGTTTCACAGACAATTATGGAATACCTAGAGGATAATGGTGTGTTGGCAGGGATGCCTGACCAAAATCAACTCTCCCTCTTTTAAAATTTTGCAGATTAAGAATAAATGTGATATACTTCTTAAAGAAGTTCGAATAAATAATTCGGAGTGAGCAGCTTATGCTCACTCTTTTTATTACGGAGGAAAGTACTTGGCGAAAGTTGCAGATTCTGTTCTCGCTGAAATTAGTTCCATTGTTACCGCGCGTAATGATGATCTGGTTGATGCAGAATACGTAAAAGAAAAGGGTCAAAATTATTTAAGAATATATGTTGATCGGGAAAATGGAATTGACATGGATGAAATTGCAGGCTTAAGCGAACTAATTTCGACTAAGCTAGATGCAATCAGCCCCGATCCCTTTCCAGATCCTTACGTTTTGGAATTGTCTTCACCGGGTATTGAGCGGCCGCTTAAAACCGCTAAAGATTGGGAAAAGGCGCTGGATAACTACGTTCACGTTGGTCTTTACCAAAAACTTGATGGTGAAAAGGAGTATGAGGGGACACTTAACTCATATGATGACGATCAAATTGAGTTGGAAATAAAGATCAAAACAAGCAGGAAAAAGTTATCCATTCCGCGTAAGTTAGTTGCAAGCATTCGTTTTGCAGTTGAATTTTAGAAAGGCCGATTAAAACTTATGTCTAAAGAAATGCTAGAGGCGTTCACGACTTTAGAAAAAACTAAGGGAATTAAACAGGACGTTATCGTTGAAGCAATTAAGGCAGCTTTAATTGCAGCTTATAAGAAAAACTATAACCAGGCCACCAATGTGGTAGTCGAGTTTGACGAGCGCAAAGGTGACTTTAAGCTGATGAGCGAGAAAGTTGTGGTTGAAGAAGTTCATGACGACCGGCTTGAGATCAGTCTGAAGGATGCCTTAACTATCAACAAGGCTTATGAACTTGGTGATAAAATCCGCTTTGAAGTTGCTCCCAAAAATTTTGGGCGGATTGCTGCACAAACCGCCAAGCAGGTTATTATGCAACACTTGCGGGAAGCGGAAAGAAACCATATTATTGATGAATACTCACAATATGAGGATGAATTAATCACTGGTACGGTTGAAAGGCACGATAATCGCTTCGTTTATGTTAAAATTGGTGATGTCGAAGCGGTGATGCCTCGTAATGATCAGCTGCCCAATGAAAATTATCATCCCCAAGATCAAATTCGCGTGTTGGTAACCCATGTGGGATCTGATTCTAAGGGTGCACAAATTACGGTTTCCAGAACTGCACCGGATATGGTCAAGCGGCTCTTTGAACAAGAAGTTCCAGAAATTTTTGATGGGACGGTGGAAATTGTTTCGATTGCTCGCGAAGCTGGTGACCGAACTAAGATTGCGGTTAAGTCTAACGATCCTAGTATTGATCCGGTCGGCACTTGTGTTGGCCAACGGGGTGCACGGGTTCAAAATGTGGTCAACGAACTTGACGGCGAAAATATTGACGTTGTTAAATATGAAGAAGATCCATCTGATTTTATCGCTAATGCTCTTAATCCAGCGGAAGTTATCGCTGTGCAGTTTGGCGATGAAGAAGATGAGAAGAGTGCCTTGGTGATCGTTCCGGATTACCAGCTGTCTTTAGCAATCGGCAAGAAGGGCCAAAATGTGCGCTTAGCAGCTCGGCTGACGGGTTACAAGATTGATATTAGACCCGAATCTGAAGTTGAATTTGTTGATGAAGACGTTGAGGAAGTCAACGAAGAAAACGAAGCAGCGCTTGGTGAGACTCAAGGCACAGAGCTGGTAGCAGAGACACCTGATGAAGTAGTTGATTTGACTGCTGCTGAAGACCATGTGCAGGACGAAGAAGCTGATCTGGCAGAGGTTGAAAGTAGCAATACTGACGAAGAATAGGCAAGGGGTGAGTTCTTTTTGAAAAAAAGGAAAATTCCAATGCGAAAAGATTTACTTACTAATACCATGCAACCCAAGAAGGAATTAGTTCGTATTGTAATCGACAAGGAAAAAAAGGTCGCCGTCGATCCCACTGGTAAGCAGCCGGGCCGTGGTGCCTATGTTTCGCTTAATCCAGAAGAGATTAAGCGGGCTCAGAAGAAGGGCGTACTTGAGCGCAGTCTGGGTGCAACTGTGCCAGAATCATTTTATGAAGAACTATATTCCTATGTTGACCATCAAAAGGCTAGGAAAGAATTGTTTGGTGATCAGTAAATTTGCAAAATAGACAAAAGGCATTAAATTTGCTAGGGCTAGCAGAACGAGCAGGGAAGCTGGTTTCAGGACTAGAGCTAGTCTTGCTAGGCTTAAAAGCAAAAAAAGTAAAAGTAGTTATTTTGGCTAATGACAGTCATGCAGATACCAGCGAAAAGGTTACTAGGCTCGCTAAACAGAATGATATAGAAATCATTTCTAACTTTACTAGCAGTGAAATCTCGCATGCCGTGGGCAAGCAGCGTAAGGTAGTAGGACTGACCGATACCGGTTTCTTCAAAGCATTAGTACAAAAGATTAATGAAGGAGTGTGATTGGATGGCTAAAAAAAGAATTTATGAAATTGCAAAAGAACTAGGCATCGAAAATAAAGTTGTGGTCAATAAGGCAAAAGAGCTTGGATTCGATGTTAAGAACCATATGTCATCACTAGAAGATTCGCAAGTGAGTCAATTGAAGGGTACTTTTAATAACCCCACTCCTGTAAAAAAACCGGCAAAAACCGAAAAAAAAGGCGGTAAAATCAAGATCTCTGTAACCTCAATTCGAAAAAATGAGAAAAATCAGGATGACAGCAAAAAAGAGCGGGACAACGGTCATAACAGAAATAGGCGGTCAAATCGGTCGCGGTCTAGACAAGACCAGGCCCGTCAAGAAACCACTTCAAAGCAAGTACCAAAAAGTCCTAAGCCGGCCGCCCAAGACTTGCTCAAACAGTTAAAACAAAAGCAACGTGTTGACCAAAGCACGATGACCCAACCGGCCGCAGAAACACGTAAGTTAGATAATGAGGACAAGCAAACGCCAAAATCCAGTGAACAGACCAAACCAAGCCAGCATACCGTCAAGCAGGTAGCTAAGACCGAAACAAGACCAGCGACCGTCTCTGGTCCTAAAATCATTAAGCCATCACCAGCTAGAATGAAGTCGAGTCCAGAAGTCGCTCCTGTTTCAAAGGCTGAAATGGCTAAGACTAATGGCGGACCTGAGCCTGTCAAGGAAGACAAGCGCCGCGGTAATGGTCATAATACGCGTAATTTTGGCAAGCCAGGCCGGAAAGGAAGCAATCAGAACTTCGGTGGCAATAATAACTATGCCAAGCATCAAGATAAGCGCAAGAATAAGAATAAGAAGCGGCAGTTTGATCCGATTCCTAAAAAGCAACCAACTCAGAGAAAAGAACGTCCTCTGCCAGATGCATTAGTTTATGAAGTTGGGATGAATGCCCAGGACTTAGGTAAGCTTTTGCACCGGGAACCAGCCGAAATTGTGAAGAAGCTGTTTATGTTGGGCGTAATGACCAATCAAAACCAGTCGCTTGACAAGGACGCGATTGAGCTCGTTGCTGCTGAATACGGAATTGACGCACAAGAAAAAGTTCATGAAGATATTTCTGATATTGATAGCATGTATGATAAGCTCATGGATGAGTCAAAGCAGTCCAAACATCAGGTTAAACGTCCACCAGTTGTGACCATCATGGGTCACGTCGACCATGGTAAGACAACCTTACTTGACCGCTTACGCCATACTCACGTTTCTGCGCATGAAGCAGGTGGAATTACCCAAAAGATTGGTGCCTACCAAGTAAGGATTGATGATAAGCCAATTACCTTCCTGGATACACCAGGTCATGCTGCCTTCTCTAACATGCGTGAACGGGGTGCTGAAGTTACTGATATTGTTATCTTGGTTGTTGCCGCCGACGACGGGGTCATGCCGCAAACTATTGAGGCAATCGACCATGCCAAAAGTGCTAAGGTGCCAATTATTGTAGCAATTAATAAGATGGATGCGCCTGGTGCCAATCCTGCCCACGTCACAGAACAATTAATGAAATACAACTTGATTCCGGAAAATTACGGTGGCGAGACCATTTTCGTTAACATCTCTGCTAAAACAGGTGAAAATGTTGACGAATTATTGCAGATGATTTTACTGCAGGCAGATGTGATGGAACTTAAAGCTGATCCTACTCAAAAGGCCATTGGTACGGTAATTGAGGCCCACCTGTCGCGGGGACGTGGTCCCGTTGCGGACTTGCTCGTGCAACAAGGTACGCTTCATACCGGTGATCCAATCGTTGTTGGTAACCGCTTCGGGCGCGTACGGGTGATGACGAATGATCGTGGTCGTCAAGTTGAGAAGGCCACCCCATCGATGCCGGTTGAAATCACCGGACTAAATGATGTTCCAGAATCTGCTGATAAGATTGTAGTCTTTGATGATGAAAAGACCGCGCGCAGTGTCGGTGAACAACGGGCTCAAGCAGCTTTACAACATGCACGTGAAAACGTGCAGCACGTGACGTTAGACAACCTGTTTGACACGATGAAGAAGGAAAACATGAAGGAAGTAGGCGTAGTCTTAAAGGCCGATGTTCAAGGATCAGCTGAGGCTTTGCAACAATCACTTGAAAAGATTGAAGTTGAAGGTGTCCGGGTGAACATCATTCACGCTGGGGTCGGAGCGGTTAATGAATCGGACGTTACGCTGGCTGCTGCTTCAAATGCCTTTATCATTGGCTTTAACGTGCGTCCAACTGCCACCGCCCGGTCTCAAGCTGAAGCCGATGGGGTCGACGTTCGCTTATACAGCATCATTTATAAGGCAATTGACGACGTGAAGGCAGCTATGCAAGGAATGCTTGAGCCAACCTATGAAGATAAGGTCGTTGGTAACCTGACGGTGCGTGAAACTTGGAAAGTTTCTAAAGTTGGCACAATTGCTGGTGCTTTTGTTGATAATGGCTACGTCTCACGTGATTCAGAAGTCAACCTCATTCGCGATGGTGTGGTTGTCTATACTGGTCAGGTGGCTTCACTTAAGCGGTTTAAGGATGACGTCAAGGTAGTCAAGCAAGGTTTCGACTGTGGCTTGACGATTGAAGGGTACAATGACATCAAGGTCGGTGACGAACTTGAAGCTGTTGAACAGCAGGAAGTTAAGCCTAAGTAATTATCCTGGGAGGAAAACATGAAGCATAGAATTGGTCGTGTTGAAGGAGAAATCCTCCGTGAATTAACTAAAATTTTGCGGAAAAATATCCGTGATCCACGTGTCAATGATGTTACCATTACGGCGGTGGAATGTACTAATGACCTGTCGTATGCCACCATCTATTACAGTATTTTGTCTGAAGATAGGCAAAAAGAAGAAGAAGCTGCTGCTGGTTTAGAAAAAGCAAAAGGAATGATGCGGCACTTGCTTGGACAAAGCTTGACCGTTTATAAGGTTCCTGAACTAATTTTTAAACGGGACAACTCAGTCAAGTATGGTAGCAAAATTGATCATCTGATTGCTGAACTAAAGAAACAGGATGCGGATCGTAACAATTAAGCAAAGCGCTGTTGAGCGCTTTTTTAATGGGCAAGGTAAAATAATGAATGGAATTTTAGTAATTGACAAAGATAAGGGCATGACCAGCAGTGATGTGGTCTACCAGTTACGGAAAATATTGCATACCAAAAAGATTGGCCATGCAGGGACCTTAGACCCTGATGTCACCGGTGTTTTGCCAATTGCAGTGGGCCAGGCCACCAAGTTGATTGAGTTAATGCATACTAAAGGCAAAGAATATGAAGGAACTGGCATCTTAGGCTTTGCGACCGACTCGTATGACGTCAGTGGAACAGTCTTAAACGAAAAAAAGATAACCAGTGCAGTGTCCGCTGATGAACTTAAAAAAGCCATGCAAAAATTTGTGGGTACGATTGAACAAGTGCCGCCAATTTATTCTGCAGTTCGGGTTAAGGGCAAGCACCTGTATGAATATGCGCGGGCTGGCATTGAGGTGGAGCGGACCCGTAGACAAGTAACGGTTTCAGCGTATGACTTAGTTGGCGCGCCGACCTTTGATGAGCAGCGCGGCCAAGTTACTTTTAACTTTAAAATTGCCTGCAGTAAGGGTACCTATGTGCGCTCACTGGTCAATGATTTGGGAACGGTACTGGGCGTTCCGGCAGTGATGAAAAGTTTGCGCCGTACGGTTAGCTCAGGCTTTGACCTCAGTCAGGCCGTTAAACTTGACCTAATAGCTGGCAGTCCAGCACAGGTCCCAGACTTTCTGCAACCTCTTGACCTTTTTTTTAAGGATTACCAGCAGGTTGAACTTAGTGCCAGTCAGTGGCTTAAAGTCAATAATGGGGCGGCCATTACATTAAAAACGAATGCAAAAAAGGTGGCCTTACGGTACAATGGTAGGGTTAAGGCAATTTATCAAAAAGATGATTATAACTACCGTCCTGAATTAATGCTTTTACAAAATAATTAGGTGAAATGAAGGTCTTATCGTGCAAATTATTCATTTAACTTATCCGCTTAAAGAAAATCTTATCCCGGGGCCAATTGTGCTGGTACTGGGCTTTTTTGACGGAGTTCACCGCGGTCATCAACAATTGATTAAGATTGCGCAAGAGCAGGCCAAGCAGAAGGGACATCCACTGGTCGTGATGACTTTTAACCGACATCCCAAAGAGGTATATCAAAAGGCAGAGGTAACCTACATCGATAGTTTGAATGAAAAAGCATATAAAATGCGCAAGCTTGGGGTGGACTATTTGCTGGTGATGCATTTCAATGATCGTTTAAGCAAGCTGACCGCTCAAGAGTTCGTCGACCAGATTGTGGTTAAGCTGCAGGCGGATACCGTAGTGGCTGGGTTTGATTATACTTACGGGCCCCGAGCTGTCGCCAACATGAAAAACTTTCCCAATTTTGCTAAGGGGCGCTTTGATATTATCGAAGTTCCCCAGCAGTCATATGACGGTCAAAAGATTGGGTCGACCGAAATTAAGGATGCGATAAAGGCTGGTGAAATGGCACTGGCGACCGAATTGCTGGGAACGCCCTATGTAATGACCGGAATCGTTGGCCATGGTCTGCGTAATGGTCATAAACTGGGCTATCCGACGGCAAACTTGGTATGGACTGAGCACAAGGTTGTGCCGAAGGTTGGGGTTTATGCCACCAAGACCAAGCTTAAGGGCAAGTGGTACGACTCGATGACTAGTGTAGGCTACAATGTGACCATTCAGGAAGGGCGGCAAATTTTTATCGAATCTAATTTATTTGGATTTGATGAAGAAGCATACGACCAAGAAATGGTAATTAAATGGTACAAGTACACGAGAGGCGAAATTAAGTTTGCTAATTTGGCAGAATTACGAGCCCAGATGGCCAAAGATGAGGCGGAAATCAAGGCATATTTTGCTCATCACCACTAGCCTAATGATTTTATTGGGCAAAATTTAGCACTCGACTTGACTTTCTGCTAAATACTAGTATCATAATAATTGTTAGCACCTGTTTGATAAGAGTGCTAAAAGTGAGGGCGATATCTATGTTGACCGAACGTCAAGAACTAATTTTAAAAACAATTATTAATGATTTTACCCAGACTAATGATCCGGTTGGTTCAAAAACGGTGATGATGCAGTTACCAATTAAGGTGTCGAGTGCGACGATTCGCAACGAGATGGCGGTCTTAGAAGACCAAGGCCTAATTGAAAAAACGCACCTGTCTAGCGGCCGCGTGCCATCAACTGAGGGTTACCGCTATTATCTTGATCACCTGGTAGAACCACTTCAAATTCCGTCTTCTGCCTATGAGCGGATTGTCAATCAGCTGGATCAGCCGTTTCACCAGGTTAATGAAATAGTTCAGGAAGCAGCCAAGATTCTCTCGGACTTGACTAATTATACGGCATTTGCGGAAGGGCCAGAGAGTAGTGCCCTGACTATCACGGGTTTCCGGATTGTGCCTTTGTTTAGTAGACAGATTATGGCGATCTTGGTGACTAGTGACGGCAACGTCCATAACCAAGTTTATAGTTTGCCAACTAATATTCATGGCGATGAAATTGAGAAAGCTGTACGGATGATTAATGATGAGCTGGTGGGAAAGACCTTGAATGAGGTAACGCCTGCCTTGCTTAATCATAATCTAGGCAAGAAGCTGACCAGCAACCATGCTGGTGACTTGTTGGAACTGGTTGAAGAGGTTATTAATGATGCGACCAGTGAACAGATGTATGTCGACGGGCAGATTAACTTGCTCAACAGCTCATCGTTAAGTAATGTGGCCAATTTGAGGTCACTCTATGAGCTGATTGATCATAATGAGTTGATTTCCAGCTTAGTTGACCAGCGGACTAGTAGCCAAATTGGCCAACATCCCATCAGGGTTAGTTTGGGCTCGGAGCTTTCGAATGACTTGCTCAAGGACTACAGTTTGCTTACGGCAGAATACAGTGTTGGAACACATGGCAAGGGGGTAATTGCCTTGCTTGGTCCTAACAATATGCCGTATTCGCAGGTAATAGGACTATTAGAATATTTTAGGAATGAGCTAGCTAAGAAGCTGCTGGAGTATTATGGTCGATTTAAATAAAGGAGGTTAGCCGTGAATAAAGAAAAAGACACCGGTGCTAAAGAACAGAAACAAGGGCAGCCAGAGCAGGCTAAGGTCAAAAAAACCGCTACGGCTAAAGCTAAAACCGCGGCTGCAGCGGACCAAACACCCAAGACCACTGCTGAGCAGGTAAAAGCAGAATTGATTAAGGCCCAAAAGCAAAATCAGGACTTAGAAGACAAGTTCCTGCGCAGTCAGGCGGAAATGCAGAACATGCAAAATCGCTACAATAATGAGCGAAGCCAGCTGATTAAGTATGAGTCACAATCTTTGGCTAAGGATATTTTGCCAGCAATGGATAATTTGGAGCGGGCCCTGTCGACCAAGGTTGATGATGAGGCCTCTAAGCAGCTTAAGAAAGGGGTACAGATGACCCTTGATGCACTCGTTAAAGCCATGAAGGATCATGGTATCAGCGAAATCGCGGCAGCAGGCGGCAAATTTGATCCGACATTACACCAGGCTGTTCAAACAGTTGAAGCGGAAAATGATGATCAAAAGGACACCGTTGTCCAAGTCTTACAAAAAGGCTATTTATATAAAGATCGAACTTTAAGACCAGCAATGGTCGTTGTTGCACAATAAGTGAAAGGAAGTTTATCAATGTCAAAAGTTATCGGAATTGACCTCGGAACAACCAACTCAGCAGTGGCTGTTTTAGAGGGTAAAGAACCAAAAATCATTACTAATCCAGAGGGTAATCGGACTACTCCATCTGTAGTCGCTTTTAAAGATGGTGAAATTCAGGTTGGTGAAGTTGCCAAGCGGCAAGCGATCACTAACCCTAACACAATTTCATCCATCAAGCGACACATGGGTGAGGCCGATTACAAGGTCAAGATTGCTGATAAAACTTATACACCACAAGAAATTTCGGCAATGATTTTGCAGTACATCAAGAAGTTTTCTGAAGATTACTTAGGTGAAAAGGTTACAGAAGCAGTTATTACGGTCCCAGCTTACTTTAATGACGCACAGCGTCAAGCAACTAAAGATGCTGGTAAGATTGCTGGCCTAGAGGTTAAGCGGATTATCAACGAACCAACTGCATCATCCTTGGCATACGGTCTTGACAAGGATGCTGAAGATGAGAAAGTCTTGGTTTATGACCTCGGTGGTGGTACCTTCGATGTTTCCGTTTTGCAGCTGGGTGATGGCGTCTTCCAAGTCCTTTCTACTAATGGTGATACCAAGCTCGGCGGGGATGACTTTGATAACAAGATTATCGACTGGCTGATTAAGAACTTTAAGGACGAAAATGGCGTTGACTTGTCCAAGGACAAGATGGCCTTGCAACGGCTCAAGGATGCGGCTGAAAAGGCTAAAAAAGACCTGTCCGGCGTTTCCTCAACCCACGTCTCACTGCCGTTCATCTCAGCTGGTGAAGCGGGTCCACTCCACCTGGAAGCCGACTTAACCCGGGCTAAGTTTGATGAATTAACCGCCGATTTAGTTGACCGGACCAAGGTCCCATTTGATAATGCCTTAAAGGATGCGGAGCTGACTGTCGGTGACATCGACAAGGTAATCTTAAACGGTGGTTCAACTCGTATTCCAGCTGTTCAAGAAGCCGTTAAGAAGTGGGCTGGCAAGGAGCCTGATCACTCCATTAACCCAGATGAAGCCGTGGCCCTTGGTGCTGCAATTCAAGGGGGAGTTATCTCCGGTGACGTTAAGGATGTCGTTTTGCTTGATGTTACACCACTGTCACTTGGAATTGAAACAATGGGCGGCGTCTTCACCAAGTTAATTGAAAAGAATACGACTATTCCGACTTCTAAGAGTCAAATTTTCTCAACTGCAGCCGACAACCAACCAGCCGTTGACGTGCACGTTCTGCAAGGTGAACGGCCAATGGCAGCTGACGACAAGACCTTAGGGCGCTTTGAATTGACAGACATTCCGGCTGCACCACGTGGTGTACCACAAATTCAGGTTACCTTCGACATTGATAAGAACGGGATTGTGAATGTTTCGGCTAAGGACATGGGGACTGGCAAGGAACAAAAGATTACCATCAAGAGTTCATCTGGTCTGTCCGACGAAGAAATTCAGAAGATGCAAAAAGAGGCCGAAGAACACGCTGAAGAGGATAAGAAGAAGAAGGAAGAAGTCGACTTGCGCAATGAAGTTGACCAACTGATCTTCTCAACGGAAAAGACACTGAAGGACACTAAGGACAAGGTATCTGAAGAAGATACCAAGAAGGTTCAAGAAGCCCTTGATGCTTTGAAACAGGCCCAAAAGGATAATAACTTAGAAGAAATGAAGTCTAAGAAGGACGAACTTTCTAAGGTTGCTCAAGACCTGGCGGTTAAGCTCTACCAAGCTAATGGCGGTGACCAAGCTGCTGGTCAGGCTGGACCTGAAGCAGGTCCACAGAATCCAGGCGCCCAAGGTGATGCAAACAATGGTGCAACTGGTGATGGTGAGTTCCATAAGGTAGACCCAGACAAGTAAAGGGTTTATAATTGAATAAATCAGAAAAGAACTGCCGCGAAGTAGTTCTTTTCTTTTGAGAGTTAGGAGCGTTTAGATGGCACAGGAAGATTATTATGGCGTGCTGGGCGTTGACCGCAATGCCAGTGATAAGGAAATTAACTCTGCTTACCGGAAACTAGCAAAGAAGTACCATCCGGACATTAACCATGAACCGGGAGCCGAAGAGAAATACAAGAAAATCAACGAGGCCTATGAGGTATTGCATGACGAGCAAAAACGGGCCCAGTACGATCAATTCGGGTCTGCCGGTGTCAATGGCCAGGGCTTTGGTGGTGGTCAAGGTTATGGTGACTTTAATGACTTTGGCGGCTTTGGTGATATTTTCAATGACTTCTTTGGTGGTGCTAGTGGAGGTGGTCAGCGCCGGGCCGATCCAACTGCACCCGCGCGCGGTGAAGACCTTGACTACACATTGACAATCGATTTTATGGATGCGATTACCGGTAAAAAGACGCAGGTATCATACACCCGTAGTGAGACTTGCCAGACTTGCCAGGGCTCGGGGGCAGAAAAGGGTACGCATCCAGTTACCTGTGACAAGTGTAACGGGAGTGGTTATATGACGGTTACGCAGAAATCTGTTCTTGGCGTCATTCGCCGGCAAACGGTTTGTGACAAGTGTCGCGGCCGCGGTGTGGTTATCGAACATCCTTGCCAGACTTGTCACGGCCAAGGCGTTGTCCAAGGCAAGAATACAATTGAAGTCAACATCCCAGCGGGCATTGATAACGGGCAACAGCTACGCTATGAGGGCCAAGGCGAAGCAGGTAAGAACGGCGGCCCTTATGGTGATCTGTACATCAGTTACCGGATTAAGCCGTCCAAGGACTTTGAGCGTAATGGTACGACCATTTACACAACAGTGCCGATTTCCTTTGCTCAAGCCACTCTGGGCGATGAAATCAAGGTTAAGACGGTACATGGCGAGAAGGAGTTAAAGATTCCGGCCGGAACCCAGCCCAACAAGCAGTTTACCCTGCGCGGTGAAGGTGTACCTTATTTGCGGGGCAATGGTAATGGTGACCAGGTGACAACCGTTCAGGTGCAGATTCCGCAATCAATTAATGAACATCAGAAGGAAGCTTTAGTTGACTTTGTCAAGGCCGGTGGGGGCTCGATTTCACCACAAGAAAAAGGCTTTTTTGAACGACTAAAGGAAAAGCTGCAGTAAAGACTGAATTTAATTAAGGACTCACTTACAGTGAGTCCTTTTTGGATCCATGGATCAGGGAAAGATTCGTCCTATTTGATTTTATCCAACTGGTGAATTTGCTATAATAGGGTGATACAGATAAAGGGTGCAAGGATTTTATGGACATTAAGAAATTACAAGATTATCAAAAACATATTCGTAACTTTTCGATTGTAGCGCACATTGATCATGGTAAATCGACTATTGCTGACCGTATTTTAGAGCTAACCGATACGGTATCAGAACGTCAGTTAAAAAATCAGATGCTGGACGATATGCCACTTGAACGGGAACGGGGCATTACGATTAAAATGAACTCGGTTGAGATCAAGTACCAAGCTCAGGATGGCGCCGATTATATTTTTCATTTGATTGATACACCGGGGCACGTTGACTTTTCGTATGAAGTGTCGCGATCGCTTGCTGCCTGTGAAGGTGCACTTTTGGTTGTCGATGCTTCCCAGGGCGTGCAGGCCCAAACCCTGGCTAATACTTACTTGGCGATTGATAATGACCTTGAGATTTTGCCCGTAATTAATAAGATTGACTTGCCTTCAGCTGATCCGGACCAGGCCAAAGAAGAAATTACGGAAATGCTCGGGATTGATGCCAGCAATGCGGCTGAAGTTTCCGGCAAAACCGGGCAGGGCATTGCCGAATTGCTTGAGGATATTGTGCAAAATATTCCTGCGCCAACCGGCGACCTTACTGCCCCTTTAAAGGCCCTCATCTTTGACTCTAAATACGATGACTACCGCGGGGTAGTGCTGTCTGTACGGATTGAAGAGGGCACGGTTAAACCCGGCGACCAGATTAAGATCATGAATACGGGCAAGGAGTATGAGGTTACAGAGGTGGGTGTTTCAAGTCCCCACCCAGTCAAAAAAGATATTCTAATTGCTGGGGATGTTGGTTACCTAACTGCTAACATTAAGTCTGTGCGTGAAACGCGAGTCGGTGATACCATCACAGCAGCTGAAAATCCAACTGCAGAACCACTGCCAGGTTATCGGCAGATCCCGCCGATGGTTTATTCAGGAATGTATCCAGTTGATAATGCTAAGTATGACGACTTAAAAGAAGCACTGCAAAAATTCCAGTTAAATGATGCAGCGCTAGAATTTGAACCGGAAACTTCTACGGCTTTAGGCTTTGGCTTCCGGTGCGGGTTCTTGGGTTTACTGCACATGGATGTGGTTCAAGAGCGACTGGAGCAGGAGTATGATATGGATTTGATCATGACTGCACCATCGGTTGACTATCACGCGATTATGAACGATAGTTCTACCAAGGTAATTGACAATCCAGCTGACTTACCAACGGCGGGTGAATATCAGGAAGTCCAAGAGCCGTATGTGAAAGCAGAGGTAATGGTGCCCAATGATTTTGTGGGTCCAGTAATGGAACTTTGTCAACGCAAGCGCGGCGACTTCGTTACCATGGACTACTTGGATAAATACCGGGTTAACGTGATTTATAATATGCCCCTAGCGGAAATTATTTATGATTTTTTTGATGATTTAAAATCGTCGACCAAGGGTTATGCATCGCTAGATTATGAAATCACGGGCTACCGTGCCACTGATTTAGTCAAAATTGATATCTTGCTGAATAAGCAGGTTATTGACGCCCTTAGTTTTATTGCTCACCGTGACGAATCCCAGAAGCGCGCTCGGCAAATGACGTCAATGCTGAAGAAGTTAATTCCGCGTCAGAACTTTGAGGTTGATATTCAGGGCGCAATCGGTGCCAAGATTATTTCGCGGGCAACCGTTAAACCATATCGTAAGGACGTTACGTGGAAAATTCATACTGGTGACCCGGATAGACGGGCCAAGTTGTTGGAGAAACAGAAGCGGGGCAAGAAACGAATGAAGTCTGTTGGCCGGGTTGAAGTTCCTCAGGATGCTTTTATGGCGGTTTTGAGGATGAATGATGATGACCTCAACAGCAAGTAGCCTAGAGAGAGCTTGCTGTGAACAAGCTAATTAAAAGAAAAGGGCTTAATTGAATAGATGATAGATTGGAAGCAGCGCTCAGGCACTGAATTAGCTCCTGAATTAGTAGCAGAGTATCAACTTAGCCCCATCACGGCTAAGTTGTTCTCTTTGCGTGGAATTAATACTGCGCCAAAGTTGGATTTTTGGCTTAATGCTAACGAAACAGACCTGGCCAGTCCCAGCCTGATGCATGACCTGGATAAGGCGGTAGAACGGATTAACCGGGCTATAGATGAAGGCGAAAAGATTACTATTTACGGTGATTACGATGCAGACGGTATCACGGCTACTAGTATCATGGTGGAGACACTGGGAATTCTTGGAGCAGATGTCCATTACTTTATTCCTGATCGCTTTAAGGATGGCTATGGTCCTAATATGGAAGCCTATCAGAGAATTGTGGCAGACGGTACTAAGTTGATTATTACGGTTGATAATGGAATAACTGGGCTTGATGAAGTTGCTTATGCGAATAGCCAACAGGTTGATACCATTATTACCGACCACCATAAGTTTCAAGCAGAGCTTCCAGACAGTTATGCGATTGTCCATTGTAACTATCCGGGGCAGGATTATCCGTTTGATGATTATTGCGGAGCTGGTGTTGCCTACACAATTTCCCGTGCGCTAATGCAGGATTCAATGCCTGAACTTTTGGAGCTAGCAATGATTGGAACCATTGGAGACATGGTCAAGGTTTCCGGTGAAGGACACATCATTGTCAAGCGGGGACTGGAAATAATTAATCAGACGGAGCGGCCTGGCTTGCGCGCTCTAATCAAAAATGCTGGTTTGAAACTGGGACAGATTAATGAAACCGATATTGGCTTTAACGTTGCGCCGCGGCTTAATGCAGTGGGACGTCTTGCTAATGCAAGTTTAGCTGTCGAATTACTGTTATGTGAAAATGATGAAGAAGCCCAAACAATCGCAGACCAGGTTGAAAAACTAAATGAAAAGCGCAAAGACTTAACCATGCGAGTTTATCAGTCATGCCTGAAACAGATTAAGCGTAATGGTTGGCAGTCCAAGAATACCCTGGTCATTTATGATCCTGACTTTCATGAAGGGGTGCTCGGGTTAGTGGCCAATAAGATTGTCGAAGAGGTTCACAAGCCAACAATTATTTTAACTAAAAACGAGGCGGGCCTGGTTAAGGGCTCAGGGCGGACATTGCCCGGCTTTAACGTCTTTGATGCGTTGAACCCGCTTAAGGAGGACTATTTGGTTAAGTTTGGTGGCCATGACTTTGCCTGTGGTCTGTCAATGGAAGCCGACAAAATTTCACCATTTAGAGCAGCTTTTGAAGCTAGCTTCAAGGGTACGAAAGAGCTTCCGACCAAGTATTATGACTTTGAATTGCCATTGGCGGGCCTCAGTCTTGAAACAATTACAGACATTGAAACAGCTGGCCCTTTTGGTACCGACAACGTCCAGCCGGTTTTTAGTATTTCGCAGCCAGAAATTGCTAGTTGCTTTTATATGGGCCAGGAGAAGAACCATATTCGTTTGACTGTTGCTAAAAACGGTGGCAAGCTGGGGGTGGTTGGTTTTAACCAAAAGGACCTAACCCGGGTGCTACTAACCTATCTTGACCAGTTGTTCATCCAACTAGGTAAGAATAGCTACCGCAAGCAGGTCAAACTGCAGGGCATCTTGACGGGAATTAGCTTTGCGGCGCCGGCAGTTAGTCTGACTACCCCAGTGGTTGACCTGCGTCACGAAAAATACGTCATGGGTTTTGCAGATAGTTATCTGTTATTTGACAAGCAAAATCAGACACTTGCTAGCAGTATGTATGGCTTGGATCCAGCAAAAATCATGCCCATTAGTGATTATGACGGTAAGGGAGAAATGGCAGTCTTGCTAGATGTTCCTCATAATCAAAAAGAGCTGGATGAGGCGCTGACCAAGGACTACGGTCAGCTTTACCTACGTTTTTTGCTTGATCGTTTGCCTGTTCAAAGCATTCCAGCTAAGTCGGCTTTTGCTACTGTTTTAGGTTATGTCTATCAGCATCCCGGCTTGACAATTGACGATTTCCGCCAGGTGGCCCGGTTTTTGGAACTTGACTATAACAGTGTACTTTTCATTTTACGGGTCTTTTTTGAATTAAACTTTATCCGCTTAGACCAGGATAAAATCATGGGAGTTAAAAATCCGTCAACTAGACCATTGACCGCATCTAAGTACTTTTTGGGAGTGAGTGCACAAGTCAACTTCGCCCAGGAATTACGGCAAATGGCCAGCTCCAAGTTATTAATGTACGTGAACCAGCAATTACGTTTGCATTAATTTGAATCATTTAATGCTTTTAGGGCAAAAGTCTGTTAGAATGATTAAGTTCAAGCAGGCAATAAAGGTTTTGGAGGTTTTTTTCTTCTTATGTTAAACAATTTTGAAGAACATATTGCAAGTGTTAAGGATTTTCCCAATCAGGGGATTGTTTTTAGGGACATTACGCCCATTTTACAAGATGGAAAATTGTTTCAAGCGGCCACACACAAGTTAGCTGATTACGTTAAGAGCAGAAATGCTGACGTTATTGTTGGACCTGAGGCTCGTGGTTTTATTGTAGGGTGCCCCGTAGCAACTGAATTGGGGATAGGCTTCGTGCCCGCTAGAAAACCGCATAAGCTGCCCCGTGAGGTTGAACGCGCTTCCTATGACTTGGAGTATGGTTCAAACAGTTTAGAAATGCACAAAGACGCAATTAAGCCAGGACAAAGAGTAGTCATCTGTGATGACTTGTTAGCTACTGCTGGTACACTACGGGCCTGCAAGCAATTAGTTGAAGACTTAGGTGGGAACCTGGTTGGTGCAGCTTTTTATATTGAATTACCAGATTTAAAAGGCAAGGAAAAATTGCCTGGACTTGATATTTATTCCCTGACCAAGTTTCATGGGGCATAAAAATTTACTATCAGGCAATGTTTTTATTAAAAAAGTTGGAGATTGGCGACTAGCCAATCTTTTTTACTAGAAAAAATTATAGTAGTATTAGGTCAAATTTTTTTACAATTCTCATACGAGTATATATAATGGTACGGTATTTCAAAAAGGGAGAGTAAAATAATTTGCAATTAAGAAAAGCAACAATGGCTGATTTTGACCAAGTTATCACCATTTTAAAAGACGGAGCCAACCAGTTAGCTGAGCGCGGTGTTGACCAGTGGCAGGGCGATTATCCGTCCCTGGACCAGGTTAAAGAGGATATTGAGCATGGTTGGGCCTATTTGGCCCTCTCAGCTGATGAAGAAACCGTCGGCGCCATTGCGATTGTTGATGCCCCAGACCCGGCCTACGACCAGTTAAATGGTAAGTGGCTTAGCAATACTGACCAGTATGTGGTCATCCATCGGGTAGCTATTCATTCTCAGCATGCTGGTAAAGGCTATGCAACACAATTATTAAGTTCGGTTATTGATAATATCAAGACCAAGCGTGCTGATGTTGAGTCGATTCGGATTGATACGCACGAAGACAACCAGGCGATGCAGCACTTAATTGCTAAGATGGGCTTCACCAAAGTCGGTACGCTTCACGGTGTTTATCGGCCAAAGGAAATTTCTTATGTTTATGAATTGGTAAAATAAAAAGAGAACTCGATAGATGAGTTCTCTTTTTATTTTAACTATTTTATCTATTCTTCATAATCGACTGATAGAAAAGATCAATGACAATAGCTGCAAGTAGGGCAACTACGAAGGTTATTCCCAAGTTAGTCCAGTTGATCTGAGTCATGGCGATGCCGCAGAGGGCGAGAATCACGGTTAGGATAATGTCTCCTAACTGGGTCAAGGCCACCGCCTTAGATGGATAATCTTGCCAGAAGTACCGCTTGGTCCGGGTGATCAGAATAATGAACATGGCACTGAGGACGAGGAAGACATAGACCATGGTCGAAATAGTGCCGTGCGACCAGCCATGGGTGGTCAGGTAGGCAATTGCGGCAATCCCGATAATGGTCCAGCCGGAAGCAAGAGAAAAGGCGATCTTGGCCAGCTTAGCCATGTTCCAGTTTTCCGGCTTATAAGTAATTTGAGCGCGGTCGGTTCCAATCATCATCGTGACCATATTGTTCATGATGGTGTAGATGACCATTGCGTTTAAGGCCATTGGAATGTAGTCGAAGAAGAGGTAACCAAAGGTAAGGATCATGGTTAGCTGGGCCGTTCTGGCCAGCTTGGTCAGTGACCAGGTGGTCATGCGTTGGTAGACGCGGTGGCCTGCATCGAGGATTTTAACGATTGAGGAAAGGCCATCAGTTAGTAAAACCATTTTACCAGAGCGTTTGGCCACATCAGCGGCATTAGAAACGGCGATACCGACCTCGGCTTGTTTCAGGGCAGGCGAATCGTTGACACCGTCGCCGGTCATGCCGACAATATAGCCCTGTTGCTGGAAGAACTTGACCATGCGCAACTTGTCTTCCGGTAAGACGTCGGCAATGCCAGCTAACTTGCTAGTGTCGGTTTTATCAGAGAAATCGTGGATGGAAATCACTTGACCGCGCAAGTCGACTTCCTTAGCTACGGCAGCTGCAGTTTTTTGGTTATCACCAGTCAACATAATTGGCAAAACGCCGCGTTTTTTGAGTTCGGCCAAAGCTTCTTTGGAATCAGGGCGAACCTGGTCTTGCAGAATGAAGACCCCGGCCAGTTTATCATCGATTAACAGGGCAACAGAACGGCCAGCCCCAAAGTCAATTTCTTTAACCTTAGCGCTAGCACTAGGGTCGATCAGGGACAACTGTTTAAAGGAACCCAGTTTAATATTGTGGCCAGCAGCGGTTGCCATGGAGTAACCAGTAGCAGAAGTGAAGGGGGTGAAGTCACTGGCGCTTTGAACCGACAATCCTTGACTCTTAACATAATCATCGATTGCACTGTCGATAATCTTTTGGTTCCGTTGGTCCGTAGCGGCGTATGCCAGTCCCAAAACTTGCTTGTTGTCTAGTTTGCTAAAATTAGTCCAACTAGCAACGGCTGTCTTGTTTTCCGTAATCGTGCCAGTTTTGTCCAGTAGCAGCAGGTTGAGATTGGCTGCATCTTGGATGCCCGTTAAGTCAGAAGTCAAAACTCCTTCCTTGCTTAACCTGGTCGCCTCAAAGGAGTTCGATAAGGCAAAGGTGGAAGGCATGGCAACTGGAATTGAGGCAATAAACATCATGGCCAAGAAGGGAAGCATATTGATAAGGTTCTTGAGGTCGCCGCCTTTAAAGAAGGAAGCAATAATGATTACTAACGTTAAAACGCCATCAAGAACACACAAGTAGTAAATAATCTTGGTAAGTAGCTGCTGCAAGTGTCCAGGAGCTGCAGAGTTGTTAATTAGGTTGATAGTCTTACCAGACCGAGAATTAGCGCCAGTGGCGGTAACAAGGGCCAGACCTCTGCCTTCAGTGACCGTTGTGCCAGCGTAGGCCGGATCTTGCGGGTTCTTGCGGACTGTCTTGGCTTCACCCGTAATGGAGCTTTCGTCAGTTGAAATTTGTCCGTCAAGTAGCCGCAAATCGGCGGCAAGGACGTCGCCAGCCTGTACACTGATTAGATCGCCAGGAACCAGGTATTTTGAATCAATATTTTGCCACTTGCCATCACGCTCAACTGAGACTGTCGGCGTCAACTTGTGCGAAATATTGTTCAACACACGTCGTGATTGCTTTTTCTTCGACGCACCATTCCAAGCTGCAAACAATAGCATTAACAACACGAATAATGATTGAATCCATTTGCCCAAGATACATTCTAAAAGTAAGGCCGCTTCTAAAATCCAGGCAGATAGGTTCCATAACTTCGATAAAAACTCCTTGAAAAAGTTAAATTGCGGTTCTGGCACCTCATTTAAGCCATTCTTGGTCAGAAGTTTTTCTGCTTCGGCTTGACTCAAGCCATTAATTTTTGCTGACATAGTTTTCCTTCCTTATTACTAATACTTCATCTAAATTAGCACAAATGCCACCTTTTTTCTAGCAAATGAAACGCTGACCAGCAAAGTAGTGCTTTTAAGTAATGACAGGCAAAAAGGCAATTTTAAGTTTATTTAAAGAGCCTTGTTAATAACAGTAAGATTAGAATAAAATGATTTTAGAAAATCAAAAATATAAGCTTAAAGCTACGAATTAGGAGCTGATAGTGTGGAGGAGAAAAGTTATGTTAAAGGATATCTTAATTACTGCTTACATTCTCTTGCAAATTGCAGTCGGGCGGGTGGCTTTCGACAATTATTCGGTGACGGATCGCATTAAGCAAGATCTCCCGGAAACAGTTAGTTATGCCAAAGTTCCAAAAAGCAATCGAGATTACCGCAATGTCCGGATAATTGATCCCGCAACCGGCAAGGAACTGCCATACCGCCTCAAGCGTGTTGGAGGCTACGATCCAAGTAGACAATACATTGCAATTGAGCACAAGGGCTAGTATGTACGCCAGATTGACTACATTTCAAAGCAGAAATTCTTAAAGGCGGTTGCTAAGGCCGACTAATGATAATTTAGGGTACAAAAAAAGCTTGCAAATCTGCAAGCTTTTTAAGATTAGCTAAAACTAATCCTTGTCAACGCTATCTGGGAAAGTAGCCAAACGCTCACCATCACCGAGTTCTTCTTCGATTTCAAGTAAACGGTTGTACTTTTCAACACGTTCTGAACGGGCAGGGGCACCAGTCTTAAGTTGACCACCGTTGATTGCAACCGCAAAGTCAGCAATAAAGGTGTCGCCGGTTTCACCTGAACGGTGAGAAATCATGGTGTTGTAGCCATTCTTACGTGAAAGACGGATAGTTTCTAAAGTTTCAGTCACAGTACCGATTTGGTTCAGCTTGATTAATGAAGCGTTACCGGCACCTTCCTTGATAGCCTTAGTCAAAAGCTGAGGGTTAGTACAAATGAAGTCATCCAAAACGACTTGCAATCTATCTTGATGAGTTTGGGTGAAGTTAATCATGCCGTCAACGTCATTTTCGTCGTATGGGTCTTCAATTGAAATTAATTCAGGAAATTCATTAAGCAGCTTGTCATAGTATGCGCCTAATTGGTCACCGTCAAAAACCTTGCCTTCAAAATGGTACTTGCCGTCTTCTTTGTTGAAGAACTCGGAAGCAGCGCAGTCACAGGCAATCGCAATGTCTTCACCCGGCTTATAACCAGCCTTAATAATGGCATCGTGAAGAGCTTGAAGAGCTTCTTCTGAGTTCTTCATGTTAGGTGCAAATCCACCTTCATCACCTAGGCCAGTTTCGTAACCCTTGTCTTCTAGCACCTTTTTCAAAGTGTGGTAGGTGTTAACGATCTTCTCAAAACCATCACGGAATGAAGTCTTCTTAACTGGGGTAATCATGAATTCTTGAACATCGATACCGTTGTCAGCATGCTCACCACCGTTAATCACATTGTGAAAAGTTTGTGGCATTTCCAGGTCAGTTCCGCCCAGGTAACGGTATAAAGGCTGGTGGCTGTCTTTAGCAGCAGCAGCAGCAGTTGCCATTGACACACCTAAGATAGCATTAGCACCAAGCTTGGCCTTGTTTGGAGTACCATCTAATTCAATCATTACACGGTCAATATTTGCTTGATCGTGTGGGTCCAAACCCTTTAAAGCCTTAGCAATTTCGTTGTTAACGTTGGCAACTGCCTTGGCCACACCTTTGCCGCCAACCCGTTTGCCGCCATCACGCAATTCAACTGCTTCATTTTCACCAGTTGAAGCACCTGATGGAACTTCAGCCTTACCAACAACACCATTTGAAAGAGTAACAAAAGCCTCTACAGTTGGGTTGCCACGTGAATCATAGATTTCCAGTGCATGAACATTTTCAATGACTGATTTTAACATCTAAAAACCTCCTAAAAATAAATGCTGTACTAAAAGTTAGTACATACATTAGTGGAGCCTGTGCTCCAACACTCCATGACAAATTTTAGCCTAAGTTTGTGATTATGTAAACATTTGTAAACGATTTCTAAAGTTAAAAATCTTTAAAAAAATTTAGTCGCTTTTTCTCAGAAGTTGATTTATTATTTAGCTATACGTACTTGTTATTCGATTATAATAAATTTTGGTGAGGAAGTTATAGTACATGGAAGATGTAAAATTAATTGTTGATTCTGGCGCTAATGCCCGACAAAATAACCTGTTAACGGTTGTGCCACTGATTATTACGATTGCTGGTAAGGACTTTATTGATGATGAAAAACTGAATATGGACGACTTCATTGCTGCTATGGCGCAAAATAAGGAAGCGGGTAAGACCTCTTGTCCCAGTATCGATGACTGGCTTAGGGCCCTTGAAGGCAGTAGGCGGGCGGTTATGCTGACCATTACTAGCGGCTTGAGTGGTAGTTACTCATCTGCCTTTCAAGCTAAGCAAATTTATGAAAAAGAACATCCTGGCAGTCATATTGTCGTGGTTGATTCACGGTCTGCTGGACCAGAAATGGCCGTTATTTTAGGTGAAATTAGGCGCTTGCTCGCTAGCCAGATCCGTTTCGTTGACTTAGAAGAGCAAATTTCAAAATATAAAAGTCACACCCACCTGCTAGTGATGTTACAATCGCTGCATAATCTTGCTTTAAGTGGTCGCATTAATCTGGCGGTAGCGAAAGTCGCTAGAGCTTTGAAGATTAATGTAGTAGGGACTGCCAATCGTGCAGGAAAACTGGAGCCTATTACCAAAGCTCGTGGGATTAAGCGGGCCCTCAAAGAAATTATCCGCTTGATGGAAAAGATGAACTACCAAGGTGGCCGGGTAGTCATTGATAATTGCCGCAACCAAAAAGACGCGGAGACCTTAAGAAATGAGATTATTGCCATCTATCCGCAAGCGGAAGTGGATATTCGCCCTGAACGCGGCCTGTGCAGCTTCTATGCAGAAGATGGGAGTCTGATGGTTGGTTTTGCTGAAAAATAATAGCAGCTTCAACGCGATGAAGCTGCCGTAGTTTTAAATAAAAGCGGAAAAAAGTTGCTGACAAAGGCTAAAGCAAAAGATTGCCAGTGATGTAGCACCAAGGATATCAGATGGGTAATGAGCCTTTAGGCTGATGCGGGAGGTAACTACAAGCAGCCAGGTGGCGGCCAGAATCACGATCAGCCCTGTCCCCATACTGGTAAAAAGCTGCCCAATGATTAAAACCATTACCGTTATCCCCAGGACATGACCACTGGGAAAGCTGTAGCCAGCTTCAAGATTGGAATGCATGCGGGGCCGCTTTCTGTGCATCCACCGCTTGAGCATAATTCCCGTTAAGTCGGCAAAGCCAAGTGTAGTTAAAACCCAGAGTGCCAGCAAATTTTTATTTTCATTAATCAAAAAGCTAGCTAGAAAAATATCCCAGACTACTAGCAGCTTGGGGTCATTTAAAAAGGCAATTACCCGCCAGCCACAGCCGTCATGCTGTCGAATCAACTTATGGTGTAGCCAGTGGTCAAACAGGTTAAAGCGGCATGAATTTCTAATATTATAAATGAGTAGCAACAAGATAAGAGCTGATATTGCTGTAAGCCCAATATTTGTGTACAAGATCAAATCCCACCTAAAGCAATCTATTTGCCTGTTATTCTATCAAAAGTAGTTAAAACTAAGATCCGTTAACCGTCACTCTTGAGTAAAACTTAAGAAATGTGAAGCTGTGATTGTCAAGAGGTGGCTTTTTTTAAGATAGCTGGCATGATTTAAGCATAAAACTAAATGACTGTTTAACATAAAAACTTGTTAAAAGGATTAAGTAGGATATAGGTTTTTTTGGGCCATTAATTCAAAGCGTCTCAGCAATTGTAATTACGGCCACTATGAACTAGCGCCCATCATTGCGACGTTGATTTATCTCGGTGCACCAGTTGGTCGGGCGATGCTGCCCATCTTCTATAAAATTTTAATTATTCAAGTCGCAACACCTATTGTTTCTGTTTTGATCGTTTTGCTACGACCTTTCATGGTAATGTCAACTCGGCAACTAACATTGTGGTATCGGCCTCAATGTTTAGTTGTTGTGGTAGCAGTAATCAGGTTAATGGTAGGCTAGGGAAGTAATTTCCAGACAATCCAAGCCCAAGTGCTGCCGCGCCACTTTATTTTTATGCGTAATTAGGTTGGAAAATTTAGACTAGTAGGGTATAATGACATACGTTGCGGAGAGTTGGCAGAGTGGTAATGCACCGGACTCGAAATCCGGCGAACCGGCTTATACCGGCGCGCAGGTTCAAATCCTGTACTCTCCTTAATATAGTGCTTGAAGGCATTGATATAACAGCATTTTAAATATAGATGTTTGCTAAATGCTCGCCAAAGTAATAAAAATGACTTATCTAAATCAAAAGATAGGTCATTTTTAATATCTCATTACTAGTTAAATAATCAACTGTTCTAGTTTGTCTGTATCCCAAATTAAATTAATTCGTTTAGTGAAACCGGTAGTAATAATGTTATCCACGATTGTATCACTTACACAAGCACTAATTGTACTGTGATTTTTTTGTACCGTTATTTTAGCGTGGGTGCTACCGTATTTGTTAATAAATTGTTGATATTGAGATCGACTAATTTATTTAGTTTTTTAAAAAAATATTCTTTATAAGTGTTTGTAAATTTGATTATATCTATCTACAGAAGTAGTAGTCTTGCCAGGGATGCGGTAAGTTTTGGCCCAATCTAAAAAGTATTCAATAAAAATGGGGTCATAATTTGTTATTTGATTTTTATCTTTAGCGACTTCAAATTCACTAGCCCACTTTTTAGCTTAAGTCTTAGAGGCAAAGCCGATTTTGGTTTTATACTTCTTAGTATTATCTGTATCATACCACGATACTTGCGTCTGCCAGCCTGAGCCGCGCTTCTTGAAATATGCCATATTTATTTTTCTTTAAAATTTGTTAAAATAGGCAATGTAATATCGACTGCTATTATACTTAGATAGAGCCTCCAGGATTCCCATATTTCCTCCGGAGGCTTTTTTGTTACTTGCTCGTAGAAGCGAGCCCAAGATGGTAAAGGTATTATGTTAAAAGCATCAATAATTAGGTATATTTCTATTATTACCCCAATTACAAATATAGCTTTTACCCACCATTTATTATTCCACAATTTACGCGAATACTCTTTATATTCTTCGCTCTTCTCGAATTCTTCAGGTGAGCCATGAAATTCGGGCTTTTCAATTTTTGAATCAATCTCTTTTATTCCTGAACGATAATTAATTAGAATAATAGCAAATATTATTATTTTCCATTTTCTCCACTATTTTGTCCTCCTAGAAGTTTCAGTTGCCATAGGGTTTAACGTCACTGGCGTGGTGGACAGAATAGAGCTGTTAACAATGATAAGTTGCCAATTTTAGGTTACTTACTAATTAATTTTATTTCTTTTACCTCTGAATATATAATTTCTCCCTTAGATAGTTTGGTAGTAATTTTAGATATGTCATCTTTGTGTTTATGTTTAGCTGTTAAAATTGTATTAATATGGAGATTACCATTTTTATATGATGTAATATTGCCCGAACCTGCAATGGCCTTAATTTTATATTTACCAGGATTAACATCATAACCAACTAACCACATACCAGAAAGTAGTTTTTTTCGATAGTTAGTGATATCTGATTGAGGCTCAAATTTAACTGTAAAATTTTTGTTAAAGCTATTATTATTAAGTTTAATTTTTTGACCATTTCTTAACGGCATTGAAAATGTATTGCTGTCAAAAATAGAATCAGGATCTGAGTCAAGAAATATAGTTTCATCTCTCGGAAAACTTAAGCTACCAATGCCCTTAGTAGCTTGAATAACGTATCTACCAGCTTCAATATCTTTCCCAACTTTATATGTTCCTGATTTTAATGAAATCTTTTTTGCTGGATTTTTTCGTAGTTTATATTTTGCTTTAGATGTATTTTTGTTATTTAGTATTTCATCTTTGAAACGATTCGAATCATCTCTAAAAGGATCATCGTAATCATTTGAATGGGTATACCGGTTTGAATGATCAGAATAACTTGAATGGTGATTTTGATGTAAAATATATTGGTTAAAAAAAGTAGTAAAAGTTTGGCTAGCGTTTGAAGAAATGTTTAATTCCTTATTAAATAAAAATAGTAAAGCCATTGCAATAATTACAATTTTGATCCAGGTCCATGGTTTATTCCATAATAGTTTTCTTTGATATACAATATATTCTTTGCTGTGCTTGTATTTTAAACGAGCATAAAATTTATTTCGTATACTGGAGGAAGGCGTAATAGTTGGGGTTTGTATTGTTGGATTATTATGAGGGGTCTTAGGATTGGGTTTTTTCAAATTTAGATCATGAGAAATTGTGTGAAAAATTATCCGTAAAAGAAGTAGAACTAATATTACCATTACTACTATCATTTTAATTTATGTCTCCTTTAAAAATTTTAAGATGTTAAACGTTTACCGTTACATTTAAGCAAGAACCTCCAAGATTATTCTTCTTAAGGCTTTTTAATAATGTATCAGTTTTTGGGGTTAACAAGCCATGTGAAGATGAAGTGACTAAAATTTCACTTTTTACCTTTTTTCAATGTATTAAAATCAAGCTTCTGATAACAAAATCAACGTCAACCTTACTATTGATTACTTAAAAACTAACAAATAAACACGTGAATTAAAGTAAATAAAAATGATGATTTGCTATAAAGCCATGAGCTTGTTTTAATATCTTTCTATACTAGTATTTTAGTGAAGAAAAGTAAATTATTTTTTAAAAAGTACTGCCGAATTATTTAGTCATTTTATGAAGAGAGATAGAGGTGTGCAACAAAAGGATTTTTAGTTGATCCAAAAAAGCAAGAAAATTCAAAGTATACGTTATAAGTGGACAGGCAGAAACTGCAAACAAGTTTCAGAACACTAATAGGCCGATTGGTAGGACTGGACCAGGATTTTTATAGATCAAATTGCAAGAACTATGTCATTATTATTGACATGTCCAAGAAAAGAAGAGATGAGTTTCGCAAAGATTATCACGCCGAGCATGAAAAATGCAAAAGCGGAAGTCCAAAAGTTAAAACAAGAATAAATAAGCTAAAAGAGCACTTAACAATTGAGCTAATGATTATAGAAAGGAATTTATCATGAATTTCAAAAAACAAGAGAATTTAATCGTTTATTTTAAGTATCTCAGTGACGAAAGAAAAATAGAATACCATTTGGAAAAATCAATTGATAATAGCATATATTTTTGGGTATACTCAGATGAAGATTTTTTAATTGTTTTGCAATGGCTAGGTCTTGTTGGAGCGTTTTTCACGTTTAGTAAAACAGCAGAGCCTGATGAAATTCACGATTTTATGTATGATATCACGATCACAGATTATGGTTACGATATGGAAGAAACTCTAAAAATGGCTTCAGACAATGGAGTAGACTTATTTAAATATTTAAAATAAAAAAACCACTAGAGATGAAGTTAACTCCTAGAATTGGACGTTAACATTATTTCATATTTGCTAAGGCCGTGTTCCGATATTCAATCGGGGTGCGGCCTTTTAGCGTGTGCCTGATTCTAGTTTGATTGTAGTATTTGATCCACTTTTCCATGGCCTCCTGCAGCACCTTCTTAGTAGGATAGGTATAGGTGTAGTAGTCTAGCTCAACCTTCATGATGTGAAAGAGACTCTCGCAGGCCGCATTGTCGTGGCAGGTGGCTCGCCGCGACATGCTTTAAAAAATGTGATGCTGCTTTAGGGTCTGGCAATATGCTTTGGACTGGTATTGAATGCCTTGGTCGCTGTGAATCGTCATGCGGTAAGGCAGTTTAGGCCGGCTGACCAAAACCTGTTTGAGTCCATCCAGCACATACTTGGTCTGTGGCCGCTGACTAATGGTGTAGCTGATGATTTCACCACTGTAAAGGTCTTTAAAAGGTGAGAAATATATCCGTTCACTCATGCTCTTATTGCCATAGCGAAATTCACTAATATCGGTGACTATCTTTTGATAGGGCCGATTCGTCTTAAACTTTTGGTGGAAGCGATTCTTGGCCTTCTTGCCTTGAGGACCCTTGGATGAATCATACTTGCCTGCACGCAGGTTGTATTTGCACGCCAGCAGACCTTGTTCTTTCATCAACCGGTAAACCCGTTTATGGTTTACCTTGAGACCATACTTGATTTTTAGCGTATCGGTCATGGGCAGGTAGCCAAAGCTGGGATTATGCCTTTTAACCACTTTAATTAGCGACAGTAAAGCCAGATCGCTGTACCTTTTTCGCCTGCTGCTCGGGTGATACTCATAGGTGCTCTTGGCTAAAAAGCTATAGTGCAATAGTTCTTGCAGTTGACAGTTATGCTCGTGCCTTAGCTCTTGGATGATGGTCCGTTCTTCTTGCGTTGAGCGTCTTTGCGCCGAGCTAAGGCCTCGACTTTTTTTAAGTAGTCGTTCTCAATGTGGAGCTGGCGATTTTCTAAGCGCAGCCGCTCTAATTCAGATAACTCGCTGCTGGTATACTTACCTGGTTTTTTAGGTGATTTATTCATCGGTGGTCGGCCTCGTTTGGTAAAGAGTGCATCAAGTCCGCCCTCGTCAAAACGTTTTTCCCAAGTATAAATTAAGCTAGGGGAGGAAATCTTGAAGTGAATGGCGGTATTTTGATAGGTCTCGTCATGTTCTTTTCTCCAGTTTAAGACTTGGAGCTTGAATTGACCACGATAATTTTGCGAAGTGCGCTGAATTTCTAAACCCTGCACGCCAAAGTGCTGGTATTGCCCTGCCCAAGTATCAATTGTTTGATGTGAGCCAGCACCAATTATTTGGGCCACAGAGCAACTGCTATAGCCATCTTTGAGCAAGTTAAGTGCTTGTAATTTTTGTTCAACGGTAAATTTAACCATAGTAAAACCCTCCAGATGGATTTTGGTCCAATCTAGAGGGTTAACTTCAAGAAATAAATCTCCAGTGGTTTTTTATTCTATTTTCTAGTTAACTTGATCTTATCTACGTCAGAAGTTACGTATTCGCCTTTACTTAATGTTTTGGTGAACTTTGTGACTTGATCGCTGCTTATTTTTCTTCCTATTCCTAGTGCCTTGAAAAAGTAATATTTACTGCCATATGAATTGGTAGATACGCTGCCGTGTCCTGCAATTGCAGTAAAGGTATATTTGCCCGGCTTAATGTCACGACCAACTTTCCACTGACCAGCGGTCAGGGTAGTATGATAATGTCTTCTTTTCGACAGTTTAATTAATTTAAAAGTCCCACTACCAGTAATTCGGAGTTTATTCCCTTTGCCTAAATCAGTAGTATATGATGAAATATAACTATCTGACATTTTTTGAGCTTCTGCATCACCAATTAGTTCAGAGAAAGTCCCAACCGGCTTTGTTCGATATGATGATGAAACTACGCCGTGGCCTTCCAATGGCTCAATCCGATAACGACCTGGAATAACCTTTCCTTTAGCGCTAACTTTGTAATTGCCTTCAGACAAAGTCAATTCTTTAGCTTGAACGTTAGCAGTTGTTAAACTACTGGAAATTCCGCCAACTGCTGATAATGCCATAGTACTTGCGGCAAGTAATGATAAGATTTTTTTGTTTTTCATAAAATAACCTCCTTATATTCTCAATAAACACATCTATTGTACATCAATTATATGAGGTAAACAATCGAATTATTTTAATTTCGGCAAATATAGGTTATGTATAAATTACTGGCTATTTTATTCCTCACTAGGCTATAATTAAGATGTCAGTAAATAAAAAGATAAGGTTGGAGCTATTGGCTTTCAAGAATTGTTCCTAGGTTTGGGTTGCCTAGGCAATTGTTGAAGGCTTTTTTTATGTTGAAATGAGGAAACGATGCAAATTTTAAGCACACTGGTGGTAGTTTTACTATTTACGTTAATTGGCGGGCAACTAAGCACGCGTTGCCACCTGCCGGCAGTAATTGGCGAGTTGCTGGCAGGAATAGTCATTGGTCCCGCAATTTTAAACTGGGTAAGTCCCAGTAATTTGCTTGCTAGTTTTGCTGATCTGGGCGTTGTTTTACTAATGTTTTTGGCAGGCCTAGAAAGTGACCTAGCAATTTTGAAAAAATTATGGCGACCGAGCGTCTTAGTAGCCGCTATGGGGATGGTGGTGCCAATTATCACCGCCTATTTGACCGGTATTATGTTTCATTTTGCTAAAAGTGAAAGTTTATTTCTCGGTTTAATTTTTGCCGCGACCTCGGTTTCCATTTCAGTTACGGTTTTGCAAGAAATGGGCCAGCTGAACAGTCAGGTAGGGATGACTATTTTAGGTGCAGCTGTGGTTGATGATCTGCTAGCGATTATTTTATTAAGTGTTACCAGCAATTTGATGGGTGCTGCAAGCGGTGGAACAACGGCTGCCTTGCAACTAGTTAAGCCGCTCCTACTACAAGTGGGTTATCTTGGCCTCTTGGCCCTTACTGGCATCTGGGTCATGCCGCGACTAATTACCTTAAGTCGACGCTTGCCGCTACCGGTTCCTACGACTCAGGTCAGTCTTTTGCTAGTTTTAGCCGCGGCCTGGTCAGCAGAGGCAGTCGGTCTCAGTAGTGTCCTAGGCGCCTTTTTAACCGGGTTAGCACTGGGTCGAACCTCCGCAAAAGTTGAATTGCAAAAAAACTTCACGGTGCTTGGCTACAGCAGTTTTATCCCCATCTTTTTTGCCAGCATCGGTCTAAAGATGTCGCTGGCGGGAATTTTCCAGAATGGCACCTTATTTTTGACGCTGTTCCTGGGCGAGGTCATGTCGAAATTGCTCGGAGCAGGATTGGGGGCCAAACTTGCTAGATTTGCTAATCAGCAAGCACTAACGATTGGTGCGGGAATGGTTTCAAGAGGGGAGATGGCGCTAGTAGTTGCTCAGCTTGGGTTGCAGCAACATCTGCTGGCACCAGAAGCTTATTCTGTGGTAGTTGGGTCAATCATCATGACAACCTTGCTAGCGCCTTTCTTGCTGCGCTGGTTGCTCAATTCCAAAAAATAATTGATAGTTGAGCTAGTAGTTTGCAAAAAAATTTTAGAAATTTTAGCCAGAAAAATGCTATGATGAAAAGCGTATTTTTTAAATGCTAAATTATTGAATGGATGGGACAGAATAGATGAAATTACAGCCAAATACTAATATTTTCAGACTTAGTTGGTATCTTGACCAGATGAGAGGATGGAGTTTCAAAACCTACATGTTGTTAATGCTAGGGATTGGGGTTATTATTGGGACCACGGTGGGTGCGCCCCTGAACGCGCTTGCTTTAATAACGATGATTGCTGCAGTTATGGGCTTTACCTGCACGCTGGCCATCACTAATGCCAAGCCAATTAACGGGATCTTGGGCTTGCTATCTGCAATTATTTACATTATTGTTTCGATTTATGCCAAAAATTATGCCAATGTGGTTTTACAGGCTTCCTATATCTTGTTGTTAGATTTACCAGTCTTATTGTTGCCAGCTTGGTCTAAAAATGCGGAAAAACATATTCGCGGTTTGAATATTTCCCAATGGTTTTTAACGCTCTTGTTCTTTATGGTAGTACTGGGGCTACTTTACTTCATGGATACCCAGGTTTTTATTAGTCCGCGGCCTTGGATTGATGCGACTGCTGGCGCAATCGGCGTCACTGGATCGATACTATGCACGCTGCGCTTTCGCGAGCAGTACTATTTTTGGACGATTCAGGGTATCATGTCGGTAGTCCTTTGGGGAGTGACGGCCTTTCAAGGCGATGCCAATTTGACACTGTTCATTACCTATCTCCTTTACCTTAGTAATGACTTGTTGGCTTTCACCGACAAGCACACCCACTGGTTTCATTAACAAAAAAGGCGAAGTTTTGCTTTTACAGAGCGGAACTTCACCTTTTATTTTGCCAAATGTGCTTTGACAATCTTAATTAGTATGTTGGTGGCACCTTTACCGGCCTTGTTGTCGTAATATGACTGATAACGTTCAATGTTTTCATAGCCCTTAATGATACCCAAGTGAATCTCAGGAGAGTAGTTGGGCATGATTAACTTGAGCCAGTCTTGGTGCTTTTGAAAAATTTCGTCACTAAGGCTAACTTCCTTACTTGCATCTTTGACTACGGCTTGCAAGTCACGGACTAAATCAGCCTCGGTCTCCTTCATTTTATTGTAATTTTTTGCGGTAATTTGATCAGATTTCTTATTCATGTTTTCTCCTTACTGCCGGTGGTTTTACCTAACTACTATAGCACATTCAGCTCTAGGCGCGTTAACCTCTATAGAGAAATCTGAAAAGCTGAATCTAATTACCAGCAAAAGCTGAGCCTTAACCGGTATAATTGCAGTAGGAGGGCTGAAGTAATGATTACCTATATATGGGCAGAAGATCAAAAACACGAGATTGGGTTGGCTGGGCACCTGCCATGGCATTTGCCCAACGACTTGAAGCATTTCAAGGAACTAACGCTAGGACATCCAATTGTCATGGGGCGCAAGACCTTTATCAGCCTGCCCACCATCTTGCCGCGGCGCCAGCACATTGTGCTGAGTAGTAGCAAGGACTTGAAGAGCAAGTATGCGGCTCATCAGCAAGTCCTGATATTACCGACGTTAGCTAAGTTAGACACTTGGCTGGCGGACCATTCAGCCGACCAAATTTTTGTCATTGGCGGGGCGATGTTGTTTGAAGCACTGCAGGAGCGCGTTGATTGTCTTGAAAAAACCGAGATTAAGGCCAGTTTTGCTGGAGATACAGTGATGCCGCCGCTGGATTACAGCCAGTTTAAGTTAATCAAAAAAATAGCGCACCAGCCTGATGAGCAGAACAAGTACCCCTATGTTTTTAAAACTTATCTGCGCAAAAATGACCTAGCAGATAAATAAGTTGATAATTTTAGTTGACAGAATTTATTTGAGGTGCTAAATTAATAAACAATTAAATAATTAATACATCTTGAAAAGCAGAGTAGTCGTTTTATTGTTAGTAAAGAGAGCTGACGTGGTGGTGAGAGTCAGTTAACAAGGAATGATGAAGATGGGCTTGGAGTGATGACCGGCAGTGATAGTTAGCTGACGGCGGAGTTGCATCCGTTATGATTGCAGACTGTTGATTGACAGCCAGTGAGGTTTATTACGTGAGTAATGAACAAATTTAAAGGTGGTAACGCGAAGCACTCGTCCTTATTAGATAGGATGAGTGCTTTTTTATTTGCAATTTTGGAGGTAAAAATGATGAGAAGAAAAAAACAGCGAAATATTATTATCGGGCTAGTTGCTGCCCTGGTCATTGTAGCGGCGGCCTGGTTCAGTTTTGGATCAAAGAAAAATAATGACCAAAAAGACCACGTGGTGACAGTGGGGATTGTCAGCGAAACTAAAGCGAAGCAAAAAATTTGGGAGCAGGCCGCAATCGTCGCTAAACAAAAGTATGGGGTGACGCTTAAAATCAAGAATTTCACCGATTACAACCAACCTAATAAGGCAGTTAAAAATGGTGACATTGACCTCAATGCATTTCAGCACTATGCCTTTTTGAAAGCCTGGAACAAGGCAAATCATGGCGGCGTGGTGGCAATTGGGCGGACTAAGATTGCGCCCATTAGGCTTTATTCTAAGAAGTACCACAAGTTAAGTGAACTCCCTAAAGGTGCAACGATTGCCGTTCCCAACGACGCCAGTAACGAATCCCGGGCGCTCTTTGTTTTAAAGAATGCGGGACTGATTAAATTACATCCGGGACAGGCTTTAGTCACCGCTGCAGATATTATTAAGAATCCCAAGAATTTTAAAATCAAAGAAATTAATGCTGATCAGGCGGGCCGGGTAATCAACTCAGTTGATGCCGCAGTGGTCAATAATGACTTTGCAAGTCCGGCTGGCCTTGGTACTAAGGAAACAATCTATATCGAACCGGTTAACCAGGACTCCCTGCAGTGGGTAAACATTATTGGGGCACGGAAAGGTGAAGAAAAGAACAAGGACTATCTGTCGGTAGTTAAGTCTTTTCAAACAGCCGAAACTAAGCGTCTTTATAAGAAATATTACGGTGACATGGAAATACCGGCTTGGGATTTAAAGTTTTAGTGAATGGAGAAGTAGGCAATGGGGATTATTGAATTACAACACGTTAAGGTTGATTTTCCAGACCAAAAAGGCCAGACGGTACAGGCAGTAAACAACGTTAGTCTGTCCATTGAAAAGGGCAGTATCTTAGGTATTGTTGGTTTTTCTGGGGCGGGTAAGTCGACTTTGGTCCGAACCATCAATCTCTTGCAAAGACCGACAGCGGGCAGTATTAGGGTTAACGGTATTGACTTTGTTAAGGATGGCCAGCAGGTTATTAGTGGCAAAAAACTGCAACTGGCTCGCCGAAAAATCGGGATGATTTTTCAAAATTTCAACCTGCTCAATGAGATCACAGTGATTGAAAATGTTGCTTTTGCGTTAAAGCATGCTAACTTAAAGGACCAAGAGGTTGAGGAAAAATGTTTAAAACTGCTTGACTTAGTTGACCTAAGAGATAAGGCCAACTTTTACCCTAGCCAGCTCTCGGGTGGACAGCAGCAACGTGTTGCAATTGCTCGAGCACTGGCCAATGAACCCGATATTTTGATTTCGGATGAGGCAACTAGTGCACTAGATCCGCAAAATACTCAGCAGATTTTAGCCTTACTGAAACGGCTGAAGGAAGAACTCAACTTAACGATTGTCTTAATCACTCACGAAATGGCGGCAATTAAGAAGATTTGTGATGAGGTCGTGCTAATGCAGCATGGTGAAGTTGTGGAACAGGGCTCATTGCGGGAGGTCGTGTTGCATCCGCAGAATGAGCTGACGCAAAGTTTTGTTGGTGGTTCACGTGAAGTTATTAATACGTTGAAGTCGCTCCACTTGGACAAGTTGGGAGCCAATGAGGCGATTTACCAGCTAGTTTACAGCATGGCTAATGTCACTAAGACAATTATTATTGACCTTTACCGCGAAATTGGGGTTGAAACTAGCATGCTTTATGGAAACGTTGAATTGCTTAATGATGAACCGATTGGTACGCTCTTGGTCCTGGTTAAGGGTGATTCGACTAAACAGGAAGAGACCCGACGGTTTTTGACCGCAGAAAAAGTAGCAGTTACACGGTTAAATGAAAAGGGGAAATTATATGATTAGTTGGTTTAGCAAAACTTTTCCTAATGTAGTGAATTTGGGCTGGCAGGGTGATTACGGCTGGGGTTCAGCCATCGGTCAGACATTTTATATGACCTTTTGGTCAGCTATTTTTGGTGGGATCCTCGGCATTATCTTTGGTGTCCTGCTGGTCTTAACTAAAAGCGATGGTATTATGCCCAACAAGTTCTGGTATAACATTTTTGACAAGTTTGTTTCAATTTTTCGGGCTATTCCCTTTATTATCTTATTAGCTTTTATTGCACCACTGACCAGGTTAATTGTGCATACCGAGATTGGCCTCACGGCCTCGCTAGTTCCGCTCTCCCTGGGAGTATTTCCGTTTTATGCGCGCCAGGTTCAGGTGGCCCTGGAGAGTGTCGACCATGGCAAGATAGAGGCTGCGCAGAGTCTGGGTGCTAGCAACTGGGACATTATTTTTGATGTTTATTTGGGCGAGTCACGTTCAGAATTAATTCGCGTATCAACGGTGACCCTGATTAGTCTGATTGGGCTAACCGCAATGGCTGGAGCTATTGGTGCAGGTGGACTGGGCAACACAGCAATCGTCTATGGTTACCAACGGTCTGATAATGACGTTACGATGGTGGCGACATTTCTGGTCGTAGTTATAATCTTTATTGTGCAAATTGTCGGCGACTTCTGTGCCCGGCGACTGAACCATCAAAAATAAAGTTTTTAAACGAAGAAAAAGCCAACAGATCTTAGATCTGTTGGCTTTTTCGATGGTATGAAAACCTATTTCACAGCATCTTTTAAGGCCTTACCTGGTTTAAAAGCAGGTACCTTAGTAGCAGGAATAGTCAAAGTTTTTCCAGTTTGGGGATTTCTACCTTTTCTGGCTGCCCGACTGCGAACTTCAAATGAACCAAAGCCGATGATTTGCACTTTTTCGCCTTTAGCTAAGTCTTCTTTAATTGATTCAATTAAAGCATCGATAACTTTTTCAGCATCTTTTTGCTTAAGTTCTGTCTTCGCTGAAACTTCTTTAGTGAGTTCAGATTTGTTAATTGAGGCCATATCTTTCCTTCTCTTTTCTAAAAAATGAATAAACAAGTATCACGCTAATCTGGCATATACGCAGACTAGGTAAGTCATTGCGTTGCATGATATCTGGCAACTTTTCTTATTTTATCACAGTTGGCCGGTCCTTCAATAGAAAAAAGCGAAATATCTTATTATTTTTGCTGCTGAAAGATCCGGTTAACCATCTGTTGATAGTTCAGATAGAGTGGTTTGAAGAGTGAGTAGTGCGAGTGTTTTTCGCGCTCCCAAGGCTTGGGTTTGCCACAAAAGTGCAGGATGGCGGTATTTTCCATAACCCACTCAGTGTTGATATTGCCGCCGCTACGGGTGAAGTAGATAGAATAAGCACGAGCATCATAGTTCCACCGAGTTTCTGGGATTTTTAAGATGTCTTCGCCGTACAGGTAGTTAAGAATGTCTTGGTCAGGTAAAATTAGCGTATCATGGTGCTGTTGAATTGCTGCAGCAATATCTACGACTTTGATTTTTTGTCGCATCTGGTCTAGGTCCATGAGCATGATTCCAGAATTAAAGTAGGCTGTGTCGGTACCTAGTCTAATGTTGTTAATTGAACTCATGATGTCAGTTAAACCCTCATGAACTGCTGCAGCAAACATTTTACCCTGCAAGTCGGTTTCCCAAAGGGGCCGCAGCGCGTTAATCACTAAAATATCAGGATCTAGGTAGATTATCTGATGCAGGTCTGCTGGCAGCGCTTGACCAGCTAGCAGTCTAAAGTACATTTCCTTGGGATAGTCGTGCAGGTTAAGCAAAGAAGCAGGAAAGTCGAAATGTTTGTCCATAGCCATGGGGGCGATTTCCATGCCAATTTTGATACTATAAGTTTGAAGTGCAGCTAAAGCACGGGCTGGGATATTATCGTGAAGTACCCAAATTCGAAAGTCTTCTCCAGGGTTGTTGAGTTTGAGCGAGTACAGCATTACTTCTAATGGTTTGAGATAATTTTGGTCAATTGTGACCAGGATTTCTATTACAGCTTTTTTTCGACTTGTCATTTAGACCATCCTAACGACTGAATTTTGCTTGCTTTACTTAATAGTATAAAGCAAAATTAGTTTTCTGAAAGGCGAGAAATCGTCAAAGGATTGTAGTAAAATAATTATATAGTAAATAATATGAAGTAATGAGGTTTTAAAATGAAGCAAAAAATGTTATTAAGTTTTGTCGGAGTCACTTCGCTATCGCTAGTAATGAGCGCAGCGGCACCAGTTTTCGCAGCAGAGACTACAAGTCCAGCAACTAACCAGCCAACTACTTCGACAACAACGCCAAGTAAGACGACTAACGGTAATTCAAATGATATTTCCAAAGCACTGGCTTTGAATAACAAATATGTTAAAGTCACCAAGGCGAGTGCGGTTTACGATAAGAGTGGGAAAGTAGCTAAAAAAGCTAAGATGAAGAAGGGTACAGTGCTCTACATCACCGGCGGGATTAATTCCGTTAAGAACAAGACATTAGTGCAATTTCTCAACCCCAATTCTAGTAGCAAACAGACCAAGGCCCAATATGTTGAAGCTAAGAACGTTAAAGTATTTAAAGCGGTCAGTTACAAGGTAAAGAAAAGGGCAGACGTATATACCAGCAAAGGTAAACTAAGAACTGGATACTATGTACCAAAGGGCAAGACTTTGCTAGTTCACAAGACCAAGACGGTGCGCGGCCTTAAGTTGGTGGGCTTTACAAGTAAGGACTTTATTAAGTGGTCAGCTTTAGACCATAAAAGTGGTAAAGAACTAAATAAATAGTACTATAATTAAAAATAGCTCTTGCTCTTGCGAGTAAGAGCTATTTTTCGTGAAAGTCAAGAAATGGTTTACACTGAACTAGAATAGTTGTATATTCGAATTGGGAATAGTTTACTACTGAAGTTATTTTAAGAGTCTACTATACAACTTGATAATCGAAGTAGGAGAATAGAAAATGAATAATAGTTTAACAATGCAATTGGTGGGCGAGTTCTTCGGCACCATTATTCTAATATTACTTGGCGACGGCGTCTGTGCCAGTGTCAACTTGAACAAGTCGAAGGCCAAAGCTAGCGGCTGGATTGTCATTTCCTTAGGTTGGGGCTTTGCCGTGACCTTTGGGGTGTACTGTGTTAGCTGGTTGTCTCCGGGTCATTTCAACCCAGCAGTAACGTTGGGCATGGCAATTGCGCATAAGACGGCGTGGTCAGCAGTTTTGCCATACATGTTTGCACAAGTTGCCGGTGGCTTTGTTGGCGGTATCCTAGTTTGGTTGACCTATTACCCACACTGGGCGGAAACCGATGACCAAAGCGCGATTTTAGGCACTTTTGCCACTGTCCCAGCAATCAGAAATTATTTGTGGAACTTTGTTACGGAGTTAATGGCGACTTTTGTCTTAGTTTATGGTTTATTGGCGATGAGCAAGACGCCTTTTGCCCCCGGACTGAATCCACTCCTCGCTGGGTTTTTGATTGCGGCAGTACTGCTATCATTAGGCGGACCGACTGGTGCTGCAATGAACCCCGCTCGTGATTTGGGGCCAAGACTGGCTCACCAATTTATGCCAATCGCTAATAAGGGTGATTCAGATTGGGCTTACAGCTGGGTTCCCATCGTTGCTCCACTTGCTGGTGGCACGATTGCCGGCTTATTATTTACAGTTTTAGCTTAAAGTATTTAAAAAGACCCCATGGTTGTAGTTCAACTATGGGGCCTCTTTTTTGCGAAAAAAACAAAAGCTAAGTCAGTTTTTAGGGTTTAAAGTGGCGTAAAATGTCGATTCCTTGGCGTTGATACTTATTAGGAATAAAGCTTTTCCGCATTGCAATTTGCATGTAGGCCCAAATTTTTTGTCCCGCCTTTAACCGGATAATGTGGAGTCCGGTTAAGTCAGTCAGACTACTTTCCATTGCTAATGCAATGCCCACGTTACGCTTCACGAGATCGATCATTAACTTCATTGAAGAAGCGGTATAGATCACATTGGGTGTGAATGCACCCAATTTTGCTTCGCGTTCTAGGCATTCTCTAGTTAAAAAGCCCCGGTTGCGGGCAATAAATTGGCGGTTACGCAAGTCGGCAGCTCCGATTTCATGCACCTCTTTCCAGGGATCTTGCCGGCTGGTAATGATTACTAGCTCGGTTTTTTGGAGGTTGTGAATGAAGTATTCGGGATCGTTGATAGGGAGCATCCAAGAATAGATAGCCACATCAACGTCGCCGTTAGTTAGATCAGAAAAAGCATTGGCAGACCTTTCTAAGTGAGTCTCAAGCAGGTTATTGATACCGGCTTGGTGAAATTTTTGGATAATGTCGGGAATATATAGGCTTCCTGCCTCACCAGAAAAGGCAATCCGAATTTTTTTATCACTGGCGTGCTTAACGTCGTAGTTAATACTGGCAATGTCGTGCAGTAGGATTTTGGCCTTCTGATAGAGGAGGTCGCCGGCATCGGTTAGCGTGATTTTACTTTTGCGATTTTTTTGAAAAATTAATGGGTCACCAAACTTTTCGGCGAGGCGTTTGACCGCCATCGAAATGGTTGGTTGAGTGACATCAAAGGCGGAAGCAGTAACAGTGTAGCTTTCTGTTTCGACTAGTTTACAAAAGTACAAAAGATCTTTTTCGTTCATGTTGACTTCCTAAAATAAAAATAATTTATAAGTATATCTTTTTTAATTATATTAAATTTCCTAAAAAATACCAGAATCCCTTGAGTTACAAAAACTCTCACACTTTATTTATAAATTAGGTAAGCAAAAATTTATTAGACTAAGAAAAGTTTAGGGGATATATTGCATATAGTAAGAATTATTTAGGAAAGTGGAGGTAGATATTTTGATTTATAATTCGACACTTAAGTGGGATGCAATCTACGATGTTGTGGTGGTTGGCTTTGGTGGTGCTGGCGCCACTGCAGCAAGATTTGCAGCGGACAATAAGGCCAAAGTTTTGTTAATTGATTCAGCACCAGAAGGACAGGAGGGTGGTAACACCCGTTATGCTGGTGGTGCTTTCGCCTGGAGCGACAGTTTTGACGACTTGCGGGCTTATTATCAGCAAACCTATTATCCGTTCAAATATGATCCTAAAGCCTTAGACGCTTTTGTTAATAATGTTTTGCAGATGAGGGAGTATGCTCAAAAATATTTTGGCATTGAAGCAGAATATACCGGCAGACGGCCCCAAGGTGAGTATCCCGAATATGCTCATGCTGATACGATGCGGTCTCAAAGCATGACAGCTGGTATGTACAATGGAGGTTTTTGGAAGTTATTGCGCAAGCAAGTATATGAGCGTCTAGATCAGATTGATATTTGGTTTGCTAGTCCCGCTGAGCACTTGATTCAAGATCCAGAGACCCAAACAATTCTAGGGGTGCAGATCAAGCATGAGGGTATTATCCGAAATGTGGCTGCTAAGAATGGTGTCATCCTGTCCTGTGGTGGTTTTGAAAATAACCAGGACATGATTCAAACTTTTTTGGGCCAAGGGTCGCTTGCACCAATTGGTACGCTCTACAACAAGGGTAAAGGCATTGACTTAGCCGTTGAAGCTGGAGCCCGCCTGTGGCATATGGCTAATTATGACTCACACGGTTTTTCCTTAAATGAAGGTCAGCCCAGAGAAAAGTTTGCTTACATGATTAACTGGAAGAGTTTGTTTAATGGCAGTATTTTTGTTGCCGGTGACGATGGAACACGCTACTACCGTGAAGACGAAGAGGATCGGCATGGTTATAAGTATAATCACGGTAACTGGATTATGCTGCCCAACCAGAATCACCCCCATATCATTATGGATCAATGCCAATATGATCAATTGGCTAGCGATGAGTCTGCTCAGGCTGACCAGATTAAGCAACTTTTGTCATATGCAATTAAGGCGAATTCAATTACAGAGCTAGCTAAAAAGATTGAGGCACCTAAATTAGGTGAAGCGGTCGCTGACTTTAACTTTTTAAGCGGTCAAAAGCGCGACTTATTCTTAAACCGCCAGATTGAAACTATGCGGGCATTTGGCAGCGGCCCGTACTATGCGATTGCCATTAGACACAATATTTTACACACTCACGGCGGAGCCCGACGCAATGAAAAATGTGAAGTGCTTGATTTAGAAAACAACGTAATTCCCCACCTCTATGAAGCGGGGGAGCTGGGTGATATTTTTGCAACCAAGTACATTGGTGCTAATAGCATTGCCGATTTACTAATTTCAGGTAAGCTTGCCGGTGAAAATGCTGCTTGGCCCAAGCGAAAGCTAGAGCAATTCGCAGCCAATGCTGTTCCCCAAATGTCTGACCTGCAATCAGAGGCACAGACCACCACGAAGGAGTATGTGGCCGGTGCTAACCAGGGAATTGGTAGTAGTGAAAATGGCATTAATGATATTCCAATTGTGGTTCGGGTAACGATGGACGGTGATCAGATTGCCAACATTGAAACCCTGCAGCAAAAAGAAACGCCCTATCTTGGAGGTAAGGCAATTCCTGTTTTGACCAAGGAGATGTTAGATAAGCAAACGACTAAAGTTGATGCAGTTAGCGGTGCAACCACTACCAGTAGGGCTTTTAAGGAAGCTGTGGACGAAGCAATCGAACAGGCCAAAGGAGGAAAAGCAAAATAAAATGGAAGTTAATGCGCAAACTAAGTGGAATGGTGACTATGATGTCATCGTCCTCGGCTTTGGTGGTGCTGGCGGAACTGCGGCTCGGTTCGCAGCCGATAATGGTGCTAAGGTACTCTTAGTTGATGTAGCACCCTACGGACATGAGGGCGGGAATACTCGCTATTCAGCACAACATGTCGCAATGGGACACGATCAAGAAAAAATCAAGACCTACTTTAAGCAGTTGACTGCGCCCTTTACCATCGATGCCAAAACCATGGAGGCGTATCTAGACGGCTTTGTCGAGATGCCGGAGTACTTCAAGAAGTACTTTGGCATTGAGCCCTACATCTGGTCCCGTGACTACCAAGAGGGTGATCACGTTGCCCGCAAAAAGCAGTTGTGTGAATATCCTGAGTATGAAGGGGCTGATACCTTTGACTTCGCCATGGTTCATAATCGCGACTTTGATGCTGAATTATGGAAGGTTATTCGTAAGGAAGTAGTGGTACGGGCAGAGAACATTGACATCTGGTTGAATTCAAGAGCTGAGCATCTGCTAACGGATGCTCAAACTGGAGAAATCCGTGGCGCTATGATTACTCGTAACCATAAACACTACTACATGCACGCTAAACGCGGAGTAGTGCTAGCCACTGGTGGATTTGAAAATAATCCCCAAATGCAGCAGGATTACCTGCATATTACTAAGTTGACGCCACTTGGCACGCTTTATAACAAGGGCGATGGAATTAGCATGGCGAGTGAAGTTGGTGCCAAGATGTGGCATATGGGCAATTATGAATCATTAGGAATCGTCCCGAGTTATGTGATTGCGGAAACGGAAAATGAACGTGGTCGCCAAATTAGTGGTTGGGAGAACGTTAAATCTGGTTCAATTTTTGCTGTTGCTGATGACGGCAGTCGTTTTATGCGTGAAGACGCTAAGTTCCGCCACGGGCATATTTATCAGCACGGTGACTACCTTTTGCCGCATGCCTATGACAATGCCTGGCTAGTTTTTGACCAAAAGCAGTGTGATAAGTTTGTTCAAGAACAGCAGCAAGGTAAATTAAAGTATCAGAAATTCTTCGACAAGCTAGTTAAGGCTGCTTCACTGTCTGATCTTGCCGACAAGCTAAATGTCCCGGCTACTAACCTAATCCAAACGGTACAACGCTTCAACGAATTTGCTAAAAACGGGTGTGATTTGGAATTTGGTCGTGCTCCCGCAACGCTTGAGCCCTTCTCAATGGTTGGGGCAGTTTATGCGATCAAGTTGGCCCCAGCGGTTTTGAACACCCAAGGGGGACCACAACATGATGAGTATGCCCGAGTTCTTAATGAACAAGGCGAACCGATTAAGCGGCTCTATACGGCAGGGGAACTGGGCGGCATGTGCGCTAACCACTACCAAGGTGGAGGCAATCTGGCGGAGTGCTTGATTTTTGGCAAGATTGCGGGCGAGGCCGTCGCCAAGTTGACACCTGCTGATGAAGAAGTTGACCTAGTTAATCAAGTTCCCAGTATTAATGATCTGGTGGACGGTAATCGGGCAGAGCGGATTAAACTGCAAGCTAACCAATACCTAGGTTCTTCTGAAGCTGGAATCGGTGGCCGCATTCTAGTCCGTGTTACCTATGAAGATAAGAAGATTAAAAAGGTTGAAGTCTTGGAAAATCATGAAACCGAAGGTATCGGAGCTGTAGCGCTTGAGCAGCTGCCACGGGAAATGGTCAAGCAAAACTCTACCGAAGTCGATGCCATTTCTGGGGCATCGATGACCACTAAGGCACTAGAAGAAGCCGTAAAGGCCGCTATTAAGCAAGCTAACAAGTGATTTAAAGGAGAGAAAAATGTTAGATAAATTTGAATGGAAAAAGTGGTTAATGCCACTTGCAATCGGTATTATCTTATGGTTATTGACGCCGGTTAGACCAGCTGCAATTAATGTTCAGGCCTGGCACTTGTTTGCCATTTTCATTGCAACAATTGTTGCTTGCGTGACTAAACCGCTGCCCATGATGGCAACCACCATCATTGCTGTCGTAATTGCAACCCTTGCTGGTATCTTTAAGATGGAAGAAGTAACTGCTGGCTTTGGTAACTCGACCGCCTGGATGGTTGCGATGTGTATGTTTATTGCTGCCGGTTTCATCAAGTCCGGTTTGGGGAAGCGCATTGCCTACTTCTTTGTTAAGACCTTTGGCAAGCGGACTCTAGGCCTTGCTTACGCCTTGTCGCTGGTTGAAACGGTCTTAGCAATTGGAATTCCAAGTAATAATGCCCGGGTTAACGGCATCATGTACCCAATTATTGATAACCTTTCAAAAGAAATGGGTTCTGATCCTAAGCAGGGTACAGAGCGTAATATTGGGTCGTTCTTGGTCTTTAACGAGTACGAAGTTAACATTGTCACTTCAACTATGTTCTTAACTGGATTGGCTGGTAACATGGTTGCACTGGGCATCGCTAAAACACAGAACATTACCATTTCATGGATGCAGTGGTTTGTAGCGGCAATCGTCCCCGGACTGATTTCACTCTTAGTAGTGCCACTGATTCTATACAAAATTTACCCACCTAAAGTTAAGGAAACGCCAAACGCTCACGCCTGGGCAGATGGCAAATTAAAGGAAATTGGTAAGATGACCGCCGCTGAAAAGATTATGGCCGTGGTCTTTGTCATGTCAGTTGTACTTTGGTTAATCGGTTCTAAATTTGGGATTGATGCAACAATGGTTAGTTTCATTGCAGTCGCACTGCTGTTGATTTGTGGTGTAATTAACGTCAAGGACATTCTCGGACAGAGTTTTGCTTGGAATATTTTAACTTGGTTGTCAATTATTATGTTAATGTCACAAAAGCTCATGCAATTAGGCTTCTTCCCGTGGTTCTCAAAGACCTTGGGAAGCAGTTTGCAAGGTTTGAATTGGGTTTGGGTGTTGGTCATCCTATACCTGGCTTACTTCTACTTGCACTACCTATTTCCAAGTGTTTCGACACAAATCTCGGCCCTGTATGCAGGTTTTTTGTCAATTGCTATTGGTGCTGGTGTGCCGCCAATCATGGCTGCGTTAATGTTAGCCTTAGACGGTTCACTCTATTTGTCAACTTCAACCTATTCAGCTGGTCCGGCTGCGCTGCTTTCTTCAACCGGTTATGTCTCTAACAAGGACTGGTGGAAGTTAAGTGCAATCATTGGTGTTGTACTTAACGTCATCTGGCTGGGCGGCGGTCTCCTTTGGACCAAAGTTATCGGTATGTGGTAAAACTACGCCCTAGATAAAAGTAATGAAGTGCAACTAAAAAGTTAGACGTTATGGGTTTGCTAATTTATTATCAGCTGAGCGCTATTCTTTATTCTGGGATAGATTTTACTGCTGGTGGAAGGTAAAATATTGTATGGTCCAATAGTTTCGTAATTTGTTTGAGAGTGTATAATAACTTTACAGTTTGTTTCCCGCGTAAGCGGGGGTGATCCCTGTATAATGATATGAATTGTAGTGTTTCCTGCGTAAGCGGGCTTGTTGAAAAGCTGGTGGTATTTCCACTAGCTTTTTTGCTTATTAATTTGCAAAGGTCAATTATTAAGAGGATATACAGGGTAAGATAATAAAAATTTAAAAAATAAGTTGAATAATTTAATAAATTGTATCATGATTTGAATAAATTAAGATTTAAAAAGAGGTGAAATCAAATAAAAAAATTAAACAAACGAACAAAGGCGCTGTGGGCGAAAAAAAGAACTGACAACGGCGAACAGCTCTGGCTACCCTTGCTGGCTCATTTGATTGATACGGCCAATGTAATTAATTGGTTACTCAGTCATAAAGTTTGTGAAGGCACCAAAAAATGGCTGAGCGAAAATGTTGGCGGAGAAACAGAATTACGCAAGTTGGTTAAGTTTTTAGGGTTTAACCATGATATCGGCAAGGCCACGCCAGCGTTCCAGACTAAGCCGTCATACAGCGGAGATGATGGCTTAGACGAACAATTAATCGATAATTTAATTGATTCGGGATTTACAAAGTTAGACGATTATACTGGCTCATCTCGAAAATATTCTCCCCACGCTAAGGCAGGGGAGGCTTTGCTAGAAGATCTGGGAGTCCCAGATTCAATCGAAGCTATTATCGGCGGACATCATGGTGATGCCGGGCCAGTCTTTCCGGCTGAGCAGCTTGATGACTATCCGGATAATTATCGACAGTATGACACGGGTAATTCTGCGACTGATGCTGAAGCGGTGCGGAAAAATTGGCAAGCTATTCAAAAAGAAATTTTTGAATATGGCTTAAAATTCGCTGGATATCAGTCTGTTGCAGAAATACCTGCGGTCAACCAAGCTCAAGCAGTTATTTTAGAAGGACTCTTGATCACGGCAGATTGGTTTGCTTCAAGTGAGTTTTTAGGTGATGATCCCAACCAAAAATTATTTCCGTTGATTCCTTTGGATCAAACATTCGATGATCTCGATTTAGAGAGCCGCTTCGAAGCAGCAGTTGAAGCCTGGGAGATTAGTGGTGATTGGATTCCTGAAAAAGTTGACGTGACACATGATCCCTATAAAAAGCGCTGGGGCTTTACGGCTCGCCCCGTACAAAGAGTAATCACAGAGGCGATTGAAGATGCCATTGATCCGGGCATGGTGATCATCGAAGCGCCAATGGGATTGGGAAAAACAGAAACATCTTTAATTGCCACTGAACAATTAGCTTATGCTACTCAGCGTGATGGTTTGTTCTGGGGGCTACCTACCCAAGCAACGAGCAACGCTATGTTTACCCGCGTTAACACCTGGCTCGGCGAGATAGCAGATGAGCAGAACGATCACCTAGCCATTAAATTGTTGCACGGCAAGGCGCAATTTAATCAGGAATATGCTAATTTGCCCAATTCCAGTAACATTGAAGATGCTGGTGCAGTTGTAGTTAATAGCTGGTTCACGGGTAAAAAGTCCATTTTGTCAAAGTTTGCGGTTGGTACGATTGATACACTGTTGTTAATGGCCCTCAAGCAGAAGCACTTATTTTTACGGCATCTCGGATTCAGCGATAAGGTAATCGTGATTGATGAGGTGCATGCCTATGACGCCTACATGAACCAGTATCTTTATCGCGCGCTTGAATGGTTAGGCGCTTATCGGGTACCGCTAGTGCTGCTCTCTGCAACTTTACCCAAAGATAAAAGAGTGCAACTCTTAAAATCCTATTATCATGGTAAATATCAAAAAAAATTAACAACAAGTGCCGAATGGGCCGAATCTCAAGCATACCCGCTCTTAACTATTTTAGATGGAAGCGAGGTCAAGCAAGTTTCACATTTTGCGGGACAATCAGATCAAAAACCGGTAAGTTTAAAAGTACAACGAATTAACCTCGAAAATGACAAATTAATCAAGTCAATTTTAACTGCAATTAATGGCGGCGGTATTGCTGGAATAATTGTTAATACAGTTAAAAGAGCACAAGAGTTGGCAAAGCTGGTTGATGACGAAACTGTTGAGTTGATTGTGCTGCATTCGGCCTTCCTTGCGCCCGAGCGGACCAAGATTGAAGAGCGGCTGCAAACTAAAATTGGTAAAGGGGCAAAAAGGCCGCACAAAATGATCGTGATAGGCACCCAAGTGCTTGAACAGTCGTTAGATATTGACTTTGACGTGTTTTACACTGATATTGCACCAATGGATCTCTTGTTGCAACGAGCGGGCCGACTTCATCGTCATTTAATTGAACGTCCACCAAAGTTTCGAGCTCCCAAGCTATCTGTGATGGGAATTGAAACGATGGGAAATTATGGTGCCGCAAATGAGGCGGTTTACGAGAAGTACCTCCTCATGAAGACAGATTACTATTTAAATGATAAGATCCATTTGCCAGATGATATATCTGACCTTGTCCAAAAGACCTACGATGAAAACAATGATCCCGAAATTGCGGGTCTGCCTGTAGCCAAAGCTGAATTTGAACATGACCTGGAAAGATCGGAGATTAAAGCTAAAGCATTTAGAATCGCGGCTCCAATAAATAAGAAGAGAAAAACCTTGCATGGTTGGTTAGACCGCTCTCATAGTGCAGTGGATGAGCAAAAAGCCCAAGCTGCGGTCCGCGATATTAAGGAAACGCTTGATGTGCTGCTTTTACAAGAAAAAAATCACCAGATTTTTCTGCTTGATGGCCGACCAATTGAGACTTGTCAGTCTAAAGAGCTCGCTGGGCAAGTTATTCGCTTGCCGGCAGCAGTTAGCTTCGATGTTAACGATATTATTGATACTTTAGAAGAAACTACTGGAAAGTATTTTCCTGCCTGGCAGTCAGATAAGTGGTTAAAAGGGGAATTAGCAGTTGTATTGGATGCCAATAACAATGCCACAATTCACTTGAAGCACAAGAAGCATAATTGGTTTTTAAATTACTCAGCTAAAAAATGCTTGCAAAAAAACGCGTGAACTCAACGATTTGAGCTTAGGCGTTTTTTTGTTTTTTCAATGTTGTGTTCCTCTTGTGTTCCCACTAAATAGTTTGTCGAGCTTATTGGCTGTTACTTCATCAGCTTCTTTTTTCTTCTCATCGATTAAATAGGCGTAAGTTGAAAGCGTTGTATGAAGGTCGTTGTGGCCTAGACGAGCGCTTATCGCATAAATGTCGATATCTTGATATAGAAGCATCGCTACATGGCAGTGGCGCAAAGAGTGGAAAGTAAAGGCAGGTTTATCTAGATCAGCTTTTTTCAGCAGTTCTTTAAGAGTTTTGTTTGCTAGTCTAGTTGAGGGAGGGACATGATATCTTGGACTTTCAAAAATATAATCAGTTTCATTAACTTTTAATTCATCCAAAATATCTAGCAGTTGCTGCGTGACTTTAATCGTACGATAAGAAGATTTATTTTTAGTGGGGCCCAAAATATGCCTTTTTTCATCATAGTTATGGTGAATGTCGATCGTACGATCACGATAATTAACATTGTGCCACCTAAGTGCTTTAATTTCGCCAATTCTGGCTCCGGTTAATATGGCGGTGATTATAATATAAGCAGTTGGCGATTTTGTTGACCTGACGTCCCAGGCTGTATCAAACAGCTTTTGGATTTCAGCAATAGACAAAAATTTAACTTTCCCTTTCCGTGTGTTAGAGTTATTGCCGGAAATTTGTGACCCAAAGGTAAAGTCGTTGGAAATGATACCATCTGCCATGGCATACTTGACACACGCCCGATAATCTGACAAGTAGCAATTAATCGTCGCATTACTAAAACGCTCACCAAGGTTATTTAAAAATCGTTGCCACTGCGTTCGGTTTATATCCTTGATTTTTTTGTTGCCCCAATACTTTTTTAAGTGATTATAGCCGGCAAGATATCTGTTTTTAGAGTAGGGTCTTAAAGACCCTTCGCGATAAGTTTTATACCAGTCCCAAAAGTACTCGGCAAAAATTGGATTTTTATCGATTACTAGACCGGAATTATACTTTACGCGGATTTCCGACATCCAGTTGGCTGCTTCTACTTTAGTCTTAAAGCCGTCCTTTGTCTTGCTGTGTTTCTTCCCTTGGACATCCTTCCACCAGAAGCGAGCCTGCCAAGTTTTACCGCGTTTTGTGATTGCCATTTTATTTCCCCTTTAATTTTTGTTAAAATAGGGCAGAGTAATAGCTCTGCTATTGCTATATTAATTAGCCTTTAAGAATTGTTTTCCAGACGGTTTCTTAAGGGCTTTTTTGTGTTTCTATTGATTGCTTTTGGCTGCGCGATGACGCTCAACGTTTGCGATTACAGGGTTTTTATCTATATCAAAAATAGAGCTATTACGCAAAATATCAATCAGTTTATCTTCAAATGCTTGTTGACCACCTTGTATTTCGCCAGTATCCTTATCAAGCATACCCATTTGGTTGGCTATTTCTTGCAGCGCTTCAACATAATCGCTTTCAACGTCAACCATCATAAAGGTTTGATAAATTTCTTCAGGATAATCAGCCTGTCCATTTACTAAAAAATGGCTATCTACAAGATGTCTAGATTCCCACTGCTTTTTAGGCCATGGCTCTGGTGTCTTGCCGGCATCAAATCTAATCTTCACTCCGCTGGCTCTTATGAACCTTTTTTTGGTTATTTGATAGTACGTTTTGCCCTTTATTTTTTTGGTACCCTTAATCATAAACCACATGCCGGGAGAATATGCTGCATACCGGTATTTGCGGCCTTTTTTATTGTAAATAGGTGTTTTACTAGTAGTCTCAATTTGACTTCTTTTAGCTAGTGCGCTTACAGACGTTGCGCCAGCGTTTAGCATTGCAACTGAAGCCAATCCAGTTACCATAATTTTTCTAAGCTTCATAATATACCTCCAAAATATTGCCATAGGTTTAACGTCATTGGTGTGGTGGACAAAAAAACTAAATAATTTTGCGCCGTATTTCCAATACTTTTCCTAAAATTTTTCCAGGATTGTCTTTATTCAAAACAATTGGTGAAAAACCATCTGTATTATCAGGCATTAATAATATTTGATTTCCCACATGCTTTACACGCTTTAGCGTTGCCGATTCATTATCATCTACTAAAACAGCCGCTATTTCACCATCTTCGATAGTAGATTGCTGTTTAACCAAAGCAGTATCACCATCTTTTAAAGTTGGTTCCATCGATTTTCCTTTGCATCTCAAAGCAAAGATAATATCATCTTTACTCCCAATATCAAAATACATAGGTATATAACCTTCTATATTTTGTTCAGCAAGAATAGGTGTTCCACACGCAATGGTGCCCACTAGTGGTACTTGACGTAAATGGCTTTCATCGACAAAGGTTGCATCTTTTGGAATTGGGAAAAAATAATTAATATTTACGTTAAAAACTTTAGCTATTTCAAAAAGAATATCTTGATTAGCTTTCCTTGTTCCATTTTCATATCTAGTGATATTTACACGAGAAGTACCGACTTTATCAGCAAATTCTTGCTGATCCAGTCCGTGGGATTCACGAATTTTCTTAATCTGTAAACCGATATATTTTGATAAATCCATTTTTTATTTTGCCTTTCAATTTATACTGCGTATTATAGTATAAAAAATACCTAAATGGAACATATTATTACTAATTAAAAAAAATATGTTGCTTTTGTTCCAAAATGGATATATACTTTAATTGTTCCAAAAAGGAACAGAAAGGAGGTGCAAAATGCAAATACTTTTATATGGATTACGAAAAGAAAAAATGAAAGCAACTCAAGAAGATATTGCAAAATATTTGGGCATTAGTACGAAATCTTATCGTGACAAAGAAAATGGTAAAAGAGAATTTACTCAAGATGAAATGTTTAAGTTATCCAAATATTTTAAACGGCCTATTGATCAAATTTTTTTGCCACGTGAGTACCATTTTGGAACAAAAGAATTAATTATTTAGAAAGGAGGTGAGTGTAATGGATAAATTAATAGATTGGATTTTAAACCCCAAAAATGAAATGAAAGTTGCAATTATATTTTCAATAATAGGGAGCTTATTCACTAATTGGATATTGAACTTATTGCGTTGAACAGGAGAGTGAAATGAATTCAACAGAATACATTTACTATTACAAGAATGACCTTGGTGAAAAGATACCACTTGGTGCAGGGCAAGCAAATAATTTATCAATGATAATTTTCTTATCAGAAAAAGACCTATCAATATTACTTGATAAGTCTAACGGTAAACAAATTTATGTTTGGTTAAATGGCCAATCATTTATAATCCCATCTGTTTAGCTATTAAATTGGTAATAACTTGAGAAGAAATGCTTTCGACCATAGAAATTGATACAGAGGCAAATTTATTAGTAATTTCCTTTGTTTTAGACCAAACTTTATCATCACGTATTGTGTCTAAAAACTTATGACCATCCCAAGTAAGAGCCCCTGTACTAAAATATTTTATTTCATTATTAATCCATCGAATATTGTGGGTTAGGTAATTAGTTTCAGATAATTTTGCCAAAGTATATTTAATTTCTTCTGAATCAAACTTTTTAAGTTCTTTGGCGTTTAAAAAATCATTTAAGTACAAAAAAGAGCCAAAAGTCTCCGTATCTTCAATAAATAGCATTATGGAACGAACACAGTCTTGATTAAGTTTCATGTAATCACCTCCTTTCTAAGGTGATTATAGCAAGAAAGAAGGAAAGAAAATGCACGAATTAAAAAAATTTTCACGAGGAAGTGACCCCAGATGCCTGACGTAATAGAATTGCCAATTCCTATCGCAGCCTTAACACCCTCTGTGGATGCCATCATGGCTGAGCGTGGCTATGTACCAGAAGAAAATCTAATAGGTAGAACAATAGGAATAAAAGAGTTTGCCAAGAAGTATTGCTATCCGCATGGCCAAGCGTGGGCTAAAGCAAATGTCTTATATAAGTTTGAGCCAGACTGGTGCCCAAATATCCATCCTGGTCCTGGACATGGCTTTACGATATTTGAGTATGAAGCAGCCAAGTGGATGGAAGAGCATAAGAAAGAGATAGATTGGGAAGCATGATGGAGAAGATTTTTAAACAATGGGATTACTTTTTAAACGAATATTTCGACATAAGACCGAAAAAGAAAAGTTCAGAAATCGCATTATTGCTAGCAGTAATTGCATTTACGGTGCTGCTGATAATGTTACTAAGTACACCGGAATTTCTGCCAGGAACATAAAAAAGCCCGACGGCAATCGGACTAATAAATATATAAATATCTAAGGAGAATTATAACATGAAAGCTAAAGAAGGAAAAGAGCGTCAGTGGGCTATGAAGGCTATCCGAGATGCAGAAGATATGAGGAAACTGGCCGAAGAAGAACCGGACGCAATCTTACTGCATGACACAGGAAACTCAATTATAAACACAAAATATTGGAAAGAAATTGATAATGGCTATAAAGACATTAATTCGTATTTAAAAAGTTTTCTAAAATTCTGCGGAGGTTCAATTGATAAGCTAGTCGAGATTTTGGGAATTACTAATGCCGATTTCATTGATCAATTCGTCGACGGAGACGAAAGCGATGCGGAAGAACTAATATTTGATTTTTTTGACGGCGAAAGGTTAGACGATATTTATGAATGATTTTATAAAGTGGCAAAACGATGTGCTGTCGGAAATTGTCGAGTGGACTGCCTGCCTTAAAGATGAAGCGATGAAACAGAAAACTTACGGTCAGGCGATTAACTTTCTTAGAAAGAATAAGCCTGATAGTCCCAGGTCATACAACGCACGGCCAAGCGAATTATTCATTAGCGGTGTGGTTAGCGCAATGTTTGACAGTGCTGAACAGCAGATTTGGGACGAATTGAAGAAGAAAGAGATTAAGCATGAAAAATAGGATTAAAGAGCTAAGACAAGAAAAAGGGTTAAGTCAGAAAGATTTAGCAGAAGCCGTTGGAGTGACCCAGCAAGCAATACATTTATATGAAGAAGGAGAGCGAGAGCCTAATCTGGAAAAGTGCATAAAACTGGCTAAATTCTTCAACGTTTCAGTCCCGTACATTCAAGGCCTGCCTGAAGAGGCCGACAAGGAGCTGATCAGGGATATTGCTAAAACGGCACTGTACCTTTGCATACCAACGGTTGATTTTGAGATTAACGGTAAAGAGATAGATGATGAAGAAAAGCCCGCTTATATCGCAACGTTGATAATTAGACTATTGAGCGAACTTGGCTTTGACGGTTTTCAGGATTTCAATGAAAGTATGGAAAAAGCTGTTTCTACTTTAGATGAAGATGCAAGAAGAATGTTTATTGGCTTGATGGACGTGCTTTACGAAAAGGTAGACAAAGACAACTTAGTAGACGACACCGAACAAATCATTGAAGCTTATCGCAAAATATAATGTACGAGCTAAGACCATATCAACTAGATTTAATTAGCCGAATAACTAAGTCAATGCAAGCTGGTCACAAACACATTATTGTGCAGTCACCGCCGAGGACGGGTAAGACCGTGGTCATGGCCGAAATAGCCCGCAGGACGACTGCTAAAGGCAATCAGGTAATGTTTATTATCCACCGCAAAGAAGTCTTAGACCAAGCTATTGATACTTTTAAAAATCAGGGTGTTAAGCCTAACTTAGCTACTATGGGAATGGTACAGACTCTAACTAGACGGTTGGATAAAATGTCAGAACCGCAGCTAATCCTGATTGATGAAGGACATCACGCTTTAGCTACCAGTTATCAAAAAATACTAGATAAATTTAGCAATGCGTACGTGCTTTTCTTTACGGCAACACCACGTAGGACTGGTAGACGACAACTTGACCAGGTTGCTGATGATATTATCGTCGGACAATCAATTAAAGACTTAACTAAACAAGGCTTCCTAGCACCCTTCAGGTACTTCCAACCGCCGAACGATTTTAACGACCAGCTTTTAAAGCGCAGTTCGACGGGAGATTACACCAATCAATCAATGGACGATGCCATGAGTTCAAAGATTTATGGCCATATCGTTAAGCAGTACCAACGAATAGCACCAGGAATGCAAGCAGTGGTTTACACGTACTCAATTGAGTCCGCAATTAAGGTAGCAGAAGAATTTAACGCCGCTGGCATTACTGCTAAAGAAGTCGATGGTAAGACACCACCTGCTATCAGGGATGCAGTCGTAACTGATTTTAAAAAACAGCGGCTAAAAATTCTGGTCAACGTCAATTTATTCACAGAGGGCGTTGACCTACCGAATGTTGATTGTGTAATCATGGCCCGGCCAACCGCATCGTTATCACTGTACCTGCAATTCTCAATGCGGTGCTTGAACCCGCGACCCGGTAAAACAGCAATCATCATTGACCACGCTAATAACGTAAAAAAGTTCGGCTACCCCGATGATGACCGAGATTGGAAACAGGCAGTGGTAAGTGGGACTAAGGGAGTTGACCAAACCGCTGCTGAAAAGGGCATGTCAATCATTACGTGCGACTATTGCTTCGCGGTTGTTAAGACCAGCGAAGTTAAAGACGGTAAGTGTCCGTTATGCGGCAAACCAATCAAGGTGCACGAGGCTAAAGAGGTTAAAGACGTTGACTTGGTTGAAGCTAAAAATCGAAAGCAATTAATTAAAGAGATAGTAAAAAACGACCTATTAAAAAAGGTCGCAAGCAAGAAGTTGAGTGAATTAAAATCGCCGGCCGAATTAAATGCCTACGCGGACTTGCATGGGTACAAAAAAGGCTGGGTATACTTTCAACTCAAGCAGAGAGGAATGATTAAAAAATGATAGTTTTACCAAAACCAGAACAGCTGAAGCCTAAGGCACAGCCACACAACTTTTTTATCTGGGGCGCACCGATGAGCGGCAAGAGTTACTTTGCGAGTTACTTTCCCAATCCAATCGTGCTAAACACTGATGGGAACAGCGAGCAGGGTACTGCACCATCGTTTCAGATTAGAAACTTGAGAGATAGCAAAGGTCAGCCGAAGCAGTTAATCATTACACAATTGGACGAGATTATCTTGGCTTTGCAGAACGAAAACGAACAGCGCAAGCCCGAAGAGCAATTCAGGACAATAGTAGTTGACGTAATCGACGACATTATCGTCATGCTGGAGCAAGCAGTTTGCTGGGACAACAATGTTAGCTCGCTAGGCGATATTGCTTACGGCAAAGGCTATGCGCTTTTCAACACAGCCCTGCAGCAGTTAGTCATGGACCTAAAGGCCCTACCGATGAACGTTATTTATATCAGCCGAGAGCTAGCAATCACTGACGACAACACGGGAGTGACGACTTACCAGCCTTCACTTAAAACTAAGTACTACAACATCATCAACGGCAACTGTGACGTTGAAATCAGAACCAAGAAGGTTGGCGATGGTGCCAACGCATCATATTTCAGGGAAGTCAAAGGTCTGCGAACACAATACGACCCAAAAAATATTACAGACAAGCGGATTTTACAGTTATTAGAAACATGCAATGGAATTTTTAAAAAGGAGAATAAATAATTATGAGTTTAATGGATGCAATGAGTGAATTGAAAGAAAAGAATTTTGACCCAAAGAGTGGTAAGGAATTTGACCCGTACGCCAAGCTTCCTGATGGAACTTACCTGATGAGTTTTGATAATGCTACTCACAATGCCAAGAACGATAAGGACTTCCTGATGTTAACCTTTACCGTTGTACAAGGCGATTGTGAAGGCAGAAAAGAGTCAATCTTCCCGTCACTCGCTCAACTTAAAGCAGACGGTAAGCCAATGCCTACCGCAGTTATTGCTCGCAATATTTCGATGTTGCAAATTATTGGAGAAATGCTCAACAATCCAATTGAGGACAAGTGCTTCGCTTTTGAGAGTGAAACAGACGCCTATGAAGCTCTGGTCGAAGCTTTTAAGCCAGCATACGGGAAGCTGATTAAAATCACAATCAATGAAACTGAAAACAAGAAAAACCCTAAATTCCCTTACCGCAACTATGAATTTGACAAAGCAGAACAGCCAAAAGTAGCCGATGCTAAAGACCCATTCGCAACAACTGGCGCAGCGGTAGAGGTTGACGAAAGCCAACTGCCGTTTTAAACATCATGGAACTAACAAACTTAGTTAATTCTGCGGCTAGCTATGCCGAGCATGGCTTCTTCGTGATACCAATTGGGTCCGACAAAAGGCCGTTGATTAAGTTTGCGAATAAGCCACCACTGACACCTGATGAAGTCAGAGAAGTATGGAAGCAATACCCGCTGGCCAATATTGCCCTTAAAAATGATAAGTTCTTCGTGATTGACGTTGATAGACACGGCGAAGTTGACGGCATGGAGTCAATTAAACAGCTGAAGCACGACGAATGGTTCAAAGATACGCTAACAGAACGCACAGCGCACAATGGTTTTCATTTCTTCTTTCAAAAACCGAAAAATGAAGTGATTGCCCAGAACATCGGCTTCTTGCCAGGCGTTGACCTTAAGGCCCACGAAAACAATTACGTGGTCGTGTCACCCAGTCGAGGCTATCAGTGGCTTAACCAAAAGCCAATGAAGCAGGCGCCAGAGGGATTGCTTGAACTAATCCGAGAAAAAGCCAAGCCAGAAAAGCGGACTATCTTAAGCTACAAGCCAACCACTAAGACCCAGACGACTGAACTATTTGAAAAAATAGCCAACGGGTTAGGAGACAGTGGCGGTCGCAACAATACTTTGACTAGTTTGATAGGTGGCTTACTTTTTCGGGGTGTTGACCCAGAAGCAACGGCAAAGCTAGCGGTAATCGCAAACAACAACACAACTGACAGCTTACCTTTCAGCGAGGTAGAGCGAACAGTCAATTCAATGGTCGAGAAAGAACTAAGAAGGAGGGGGATTGATGAGTGATGAAGTGATACATCTTAATGAGAAAAACGCTGAAAAGTTACGCAGCACCACGATTGAGCTAGAACGTCAAATCAGCGGTGCGGTAAAAACAAATAGCGTTAAGAATGCCGTCATGATACTACTACATGACCCCAAACTGAAAGGACTTTTTAGATTAAACGAGTTTACCACAGACGTAGATGTAGTCAGGGACGCAATCCTTGAGATTAAAAATATCGGTACGGTCGCGATTAGTAAAGGCCAATATACGGACCAGGTCACTAATTCAGTTGAACTTTACATTGAGTCGCAGAGCGCCTACAGCAATCCCAATTTTAAAAACGTAATTATTGAGCAGGCGGTGGACAATGTTGCTTACATGGACGCCTACAATCCAGTGGTCGAATATATGGATAATGCTTATAAGCATTGGGACAAAAAACGACGATTAGACGTTTTCTTCCCGGAATTTCTAGGGGCAGTAAAAGACGAAACGACCACCTTAATCACGCGAATATTTTTTATGAGCGCGGTGGCCAAAGTTTACGACCCTAACACCAAGGTTGACTACGTGACTGATTTAGTAGGCGGCCAAGGCGTTGGTAAGACTTCCATTCTAAAAAATATTGCGCCTATGGGCTTGTATACCGACCAATTTAACACCTTTACTAAAAAGGACGATTTCGATGTCATGCGCAATGCACTAATTGTGAACGATGATGAAATGATGGCGAGCAATGATGCTAGTTTTGAAGAAATAAAAAAATTCATCACGATGCAGGACTTTGAATATCGAAAGCCTTATGGTCACAAGCCGATACACTTTAAAAAGAAATTCATAATCACAAGAACAACAAACGAAGTTAGGCACTTAAAAGATCGTTCAGGGGACCGGCGTTTTCTATCAATTTACGCCAGACCTGAATATCAGACTAAAAACCCGGTGACCGACCTAACGCCGGAGCTGGTGGAGCAGTATTGGGGCGAAGCAGTTTGGCTTTATAAAAACGCTAAAGACCCGTTTAGGTTTACGCCGAAGCAAGAGGAATTACTTAAGGCTAACCGAGAACAATTCCGATATACGTCAGGGCTTGAAGATAATTTAATGGATGTACTAGAAAATAAATTTAAAGATAGAGATTTTATTTCTAACAAAGATTTGTCAATAGCATTATTGCAAGATCCAAATGCACTGTCTAAAAACAATAAACAGACAAGGGACGTGCGTTATTACATGGAGCATGCAGGCTATGATACTAGTGCCCGTAGGAAGATAGAAGGTAAAACTATCCGTGGTTTTGCTAAATAATGGTGACAGTAGGTGACAGTAAGGTGACGGTTACTGTCACCGCTGAAAACGTTGGGAGAGTAAGTAATAGGTATATAGGTGACAGTATGACAGTATATTCTAATAAAACTTTTTTAATTATTATATATAGCTCTCTATATAACTAAATAAAAGTTTTTGTCGATTTTACTGTCACCTGATAATTTGTGACACTTAAACCCTTATAAGAGTAAGGGTTAGATAGGTGACGGTAACTGTCACCCGAGTGTCACGCAGGAGGTTAAAATTATGGAATTAATTAAAAAAGACGCAATATCGCAAGCTTGCGATGAATTGAAACAGACCTTAATCGACAAAAATCATGATTATGGCGATAGCTTCGGCGAAACATTCGAAGAACTGGGTGCAATATCGGGACTAACGCGATTTATTGACAAAGTTAACAGAATTAAAGTGTTGACGCTTAACAGTGACCAGAAAGTTAACGACGAAAGTTTGCTAGATACATGGAAAGACGCAGCTGGGTATGCGATTTTGAACTACATTGAATTGAGTAAGAAAAACCATGATTAAATTTTTATATTTTTTAGTTGATACGATAGCAGCAATACTAATTGTTTGGATTTTAAATAGGAAAAGAAAGTGATGTGTAGCTGATGACTAAGAAAATTTATGTAGTTTTAGCAATGACTGATATTAGTGATACGTGTGACGACTCACATATGATTACTGAAGCAAGAGCAGCTTTTAATAGTGAATATGAGGCCATTGAATATGTTAAAGAACACGGTGAGCCGGTACTTCGCGAAATCCCCTACGGAAGTACAAATAAGGGAGAGCTAATATGCTTACCTGTTGATTTACAAGGAGATTAAATAATGGCACGAGCAGTGTGGAGAAGAGACAGTGATGGTAAAGAGTGGTATGTGGGGCATGTTCCTTCAGGATATGAGCTAAAAGACGATGAGTTTTATAAGCCGTTGCCGAACGAAGATGACGAAATCACTATTCAAGGGATGACTATCAGACGGTCAGAACTGAACACAAAGCATGTAGTGATAAATTTTGACTCAAGAAAGATTTATTCATTTGCCGTGGTTCCGAATGATAAAAATATATTAATAAAACCGATCTATATTACTAAAAAAGAATATCACGAACTTGTGGATTGGTTGGATGGGGAAAGTGAATGGCGAAAATAGTAGTAAACACTATAAATTTAATTTCTCTAATTTTGATTTTAGCGGCATTTATTTATGAGAAAAATAAAAAGCATAGCATAGAAGTTTGGCTTACTTTGATTTTTGTTGGATTGACATTGTCTCTAGTAGGTTTAGCTATAAAAGAGTATATGTTTTGGAAAGTATTGGGGTGGTAAAAATGGAAATTAGTAAAAAAATAGACAAAGAAATACATGCAGGCGATATTGTTGAAGATCTTTCAAATACTGGTTCTTATTATTATGTAGCATACAATGAAGGACAATTCTATCTGATAGACTTAGTGGGTGATGATGGGTATGTATTCAATATTTCTAATAACATCGATAGCCTTAAAATATATCTTGATGAAAGAATTCACTATTATAAAGTTTATCCTGGGGATAAACTTGAACTTACTATTAACAGATAATTTTATGAAAGAGCATGAAATTCAAAAACAAATAATGCAAAGCTTATCGATGCATCACTGCACGGTGTTCAGGTCGAATGTGGGTAAAGTGCAAACTATAGATAAGAGATGGTTTGATACTGGCTTACCTAAAGGACATCCCGACTTATACGGTTTTCGCTGGGTAGATAATCAGGTTTTTTACATTGAAGTAAAATCAAAAACTGGTAGACCCAGACCTGACCAGGTTAGATTTCATAATATGCTGGTATCACACAACATTATTCACGGAATAGCAAGGAGTGTGGATGATGCACTGATGATAGTTGAGAAAGGACTGATTGGATATGGATTCAGAAACTATGGCACTGATCCATGATATCGAAAATGAGTACGGCACGCTTGATCCGATGCAATTCGGTTTGAGTTATTACCAAAAATTAAATCAATTGCAAAGTCATGTATTAAAGCTTGAAGCGCAAAGTGACCGTGCATCCCAGGTAGATGATGATGAGTTAATCGTCGATTTATTACATGAAGGATATTCGCCTAGCGAAATATCAATACAAATAGGTGTGACGATTAAAAGGGCACGTTGCTTAGCAGCAAAGTATCACATCAAAGCTAGGCCAAAATTTAAATACAAAGTGACAGTCATGGATACAGGGCAGCTAATCTATGCAGGTAATTATGCCAATTACAGCATACTGATGAAGCACGGTTGCGATTATTATGAGCGAACAAGAATTAATTTATATGAAGCAGGCTATGAATTGGAAAGATTACCTGAGTTCGTGCCCTGGCGGAAATTAAATAGTGGCGATAAGTATATCGCACACAGAAAAATATGTACGAAAGGATAGAAATTAAGTATGGAGCAAATGGGCTTCTGGGCAGACCCAGATATCGAAGCTACGGCTAAGAATGTAAATATTTTTCTATATAAGCAATGCCAAAGGCTAAGCTTACGAGCTGGTGTTAGTCTATCAAGCCCACAACTGTCAGACGCTCCGATGCATACTAACGGGATTAATAATAGTGAAAATGGCATGGTTAACCGTTTGACGGCACTAACCGCATTACAAGCTATTAAGTATGCGATGGAACAGACCAGTGGTATTTCTCCGCAGCTGTTGATTAGCAAGTATCTTGACCTTAAAAGAGATTGGCAGGTAAGGCAAGACGTGCATATCAGTCACAATGCCTATCCTAAGTACAGAGAGAAAGCTTTATATGAGTTTGCGGACAGCTGGAACACGACGCAAGATAAGTTTCAATTTGAAGAGAAAATCAACCTAATTATTTACAAAAGGAATTTTGGAGGAATATGCGATGAATATTCGAGGAATTTTGGAGGAACGCAAAAGGAATAAAATGTGCAAAAATATGTATAGTCGCGAAAGTGGATATGAGGACAAGATTGAAGCCAAAATAGACATGTGGGCTCATGGCGGATGTGTTGTTGAAAAGCCTACATCTATTCTTGATGAAGAAAAAAACTTTGTATTAAAAACAATGAAACTTTGTACTTCAATCGTCGAAGAACAATTAGACGATACAGATAAATTTAACGAAGAAAAATTAGAAGCAGCAGTTAACATATTTAATACAACCGTTGAATACTGGCAAGACAGAAGTCTTAAGCGTTTGAATAATGGAATTAATAAATAGCTGCCGTCCGGAATGACGTTAAACTATTGCTGAACTGTATCCTTTAAAGTGTTGGTTGCGGTAATAATGGTCATCAGTCAGGTTCGATTCCTGGCACCGCAATAGACATGCGATGACCTATGGCTGGCTTAAGAGTGCCAGCATCGCTACTTAGCGAGCATGTCATACGCCATTAGTGTAACGGCAGCACAACTGGTTCCAGACTAGTTAATCTGGGTTCAAATCCTAGGTGGCGTGTAGCTTCATCAATGACGGCTTAGACCTGGGTAAGTGGCCAACAGGTGGAGACGTACTAATAGAGTCTTGATTGTTAATTCAATCAGGGCTCTATTGCGTTATAAGGAGACAAACAATGACTAACTTTAAAATCGTACCATTAAAACAAGTTCATGTTGAGCCATATACCGAAGAGCAGTTAGGAATACTTAAAAACTATTGCTTAGACAAAGCATTAAATAGTCCATCACTTGTCAGTGTTCTAGCGAGGTTAGCAGATGAATAACCTCTACCATCACTGTGGTTATCCTCGGTGTATGCGCTGGGTTCAAGGCAACAATCGTTATTGCGATGAGCACCATAAGATTAATCACGACAACTATATTAAGGCTAAGCTATCAAGTAACAACTTGCATCGCAAGGCAATGTACCGACAGTACAATCAAACGAAGCGCGACCCTGAGTCAATCAAGTTCTACCGCTCGAAGCAATGGCGGCAGGTTCGCGACTATCGTTTAGCTTTAGATAAATACACGTGCCAGGCGTGCGGAAAAGCGTACCAGGTGCGTTATTTGACAGCAGACCACATAGTTATGCGTAAGCTATTAAAGCCTGCTAGACAGCTTGATATGGACAATTTATGGACACTGTGCAGTGATTGTAACAATATCAAGCAAAAGCTTGAGCAATCATTACCCGTCCAGAAATTACGGACGCTAAAAAAATCTGAATGGCGAAAATTAATTTTGAAAAATAAAAAACACCCCCGCCCCTAGTGGTCTGGAAGAGAGCAACCACATAATAGTGTCTTCTCTTTCAAAAACTGAATTTGAAAATTTTTAAGTAGGGGGGGCTATTGAAAGGAAGTGACCTGATTGAGTGGTAAGCAACTGCAAAAGCTACCTACTACACCACCCAAATATTTAGCAAGTTATGCCGCAAGAATTTGGCGAAAAATTGTTCCGTATCTGAATTCAACCGAAGTTGTAAAAACGCCCGACCAGACAATGGTTGAGGCGTTTTGTATTAACTATCAGATTTTGCGTGAGAGCTACGAAGCAATCAAAGATGGCGGAGTTCAGATAAAGCTCTACAAGAGCTTACAGAATTCATCTGGCGAAATTGTTGGCAAGGACTTCCTGGGATATAAAGCAAACCCGGCACTTAAAAGTATTGAGTCTGCCAGCGTCAAGATTAATTCGCTTGGCTCACAGCTAGGCTTAAGTCCTGCTGCAAGAGCAGAGCTAAACGAATTGGACTCGGACGATAATGAAGATATGAATGTGGAGGAGGTGCTGAATGACAGCGAAGACGATTTCTAAAGTGCAGGAATTTGATTTTACTAAGCGTAAAGCAAACGTAATGCAGACTTTTAAAAAGCTGATGACCAAAGGGTATTTCAATGATGTGTTTGAGATGTATCATGACCCGGCCACTAAGTATGCTTTTAAAGTTTTGACCGGAAAACAGCTTGCCGGCTATAAAATCCAGCTGGCAATGTTCCGGCACCTGAACGATTTGAAGCGCAGCCTTTACGACGAAAGTTTTGAATACGAATATGACTTAAAAAGTTGCCGGCTGATTTTAAATTTTGCCAAGCTTTGCCCGGACGTAAATGCTAATAAGCCAATTCCGCTAATGCTTTGGCAGAAAGCTATTTTGTGTTTAAACCAAGGTTGGCGTGCAAAAGAAGACCACCAGAAACGTTTTACCTATGCGCTAATTTCAGTCGCGCGGACAAACGGCAAAACTTATTTGATGAATATTTTGCTGGCTTACAGTTTCTTTATTGAAGACGCAGGCCAATACAACATGGACTACTGCTACATTGCGCCAGTTGAAAAGCAGAGTAAAAAAGGCTGGCGATATATCCAGCAGACAATTCAATTGCTCTCTGACTCGCCAGTATTTAAGAAGCGTATTAAGTCAGCAATGGTCAAGACCAACGACAATTTTGTGAAGTCGCTAAAAAACTACAGTCAGCTGACTCGATTGACTGCTAGTTCAGGACAGTTCGATGCGTATCACTTTTTATTGAGTGTAATCGACGAGTACGGCGACCCACAGAATTCGAACAACATCGTGGGCAAAATCACGTCTGGCCAAGTTCAGGTTGAAAATCATGAGACGATTGCGATTTCTACTGCTTACGATAATCCAAATTGCCCGATGTTTAACGACGTTAAACGACTTACCGAAGTTTTGAAAAAAGATAACGACAGGTCTGAAGATACGTCACTGCTGCTAGTTTGGGAGCAAGATGAAGTTGCAGAAACTGACCAACCTGATACTTGGGTAAAGTCTAACCCGTTGATTGATTTGCCTGCAGTTCATGACACGATGGTCAAAAGCCTGCAAGACGAGCATGATAGGGATGCTAAGAGTGGTAAGCTTTACAGCTTCCAAAACCGCAATCTAAACATGTGGCTGGCAACGTCGGTTAATAAATATCTGCGGCTTGATGATATTCAACGTGCGGTTGTACCTGAGTTTGATATGCAAGGTCGTGACTGTTATGTCGGTTTCGATTTTTCAAAAATGAGTGACGACACGGCAATAGCGTTTGTCTTTCCTTATTTAAAAGGAAATGAACAACGCTTTTTTATTTACCAACATTCTTTTGTTCCAACAGCACACGCACAGAAATCAGTGACGGTGAAGTCAGACCAGGACGGCATTAATTATCTTAATGCGGAAAATCTTGGGTTCTGTGACGTCTCAAAAAATCGGTTCGGCGAGATTGATGATGAAGTGGTCGGAGATTATTTTTTAAACTTCATAAAGGACAATAGCCTGAATGTCAAGGCATTTATTTACGACACACACTTGGCCAGTCCAATTGTGGAGTGGCTGGCTAAAGAACGACAAGATATTCCGTTTGTCACATTAAGACAAGGAACAGTCTCACTCGACTCACCAACGCGAAAGCTGCGGCAAATGTTTGAGATGAGACGAGTAGATATGCTAGCAGACCCAATTCTTGAGTATTCGCTAATTAATGCGTCGCTATTTGAGAATGCGTATGGCATAAAGGTGGACAAGGAAATCCATACCGCAAAGATTGACGCAGTGGATGCAATTATTGATGCGGTAAGTGAAGCTCAGTTTTGGTTTACAGACCCAGACCGCAATGAAGAAACGACGAAAAAGCCGTTTGAAGGATGGAGTGATGAGAAAATTGACGATTATTTCAAAAATGATTTCGGCTTTTAAACGGTGGCTACCGTTTTTGCTTTATATTTTAGGTGAAATAGCAATAGTCATGGCTAGTTTTATGCTTAATCATATTTTTGGTGCTTATGTTTTAGGCTTTAGCTTAATGATTTTGGCAATATTACTGGGCTATCAACAGATAGTAGGAGGTGATTAATATCAGTTTATTTAAAAATCTAGCAAGGACATTAAGCCCAGGTGGTAAGACCAGAAATCAAAGCATACCAAGCAACTCTTTTGTGCCTAGTTTTAGTATTTCTGGTGGCAAGATTGTGCCGAATAGCATGGTTGATGTCACTACATCACTCAAAAATCCAGAATTATTGAATGCAGTCACTTTGATTTCATCAGATATTGCCTCGTGTACTTTTAAAAACACGAATGACAAGGATTATTTGCTGAGGCGACCCAACGACTTGCTATCAGGCTTTAACTTCTGGCAATCGGCTTACGCTCAATTACTGCTGACTGGTAATTCTTACTTACTAATTTATAGAAACGAAGTTGGCCAGCCAGTAATGCTTGAGCAGGTGCCGACTAGTCAGGTCGAATTAGTGCTATCAGATGATAGCTTAAGCATTAGTTATCAGATTAACTTTATGGATAATCGTAAGACGGCATTGATGTCGTCTTTTGACGTTATCCATCTTAAACTACTGGCGACAGGCGAAGCAGACAATCCGCTAATGCGGTTTGTCGGTATCAGTCCACTAGAGAGTTTGGCCAACACAATCAGAGTGTCGCAAAATTCGGACAGATTGACTTTGCGTCAGCTAGAAAAAGCAATTCTGCCATCAAATGTTATTACTATCCCTGAAGGGCAAATCTCTAAGGAACGAAAGAACGATATTCGCAACGAGTTTGAAAAACAATACCAAGGAGACGGTGCAGGTTCGACAATTGTCTTGGACCAGTCGGCTACCTTGTCACAGATGCAAATCAGCACCGATGTGGCCAAGTTCTTAAGCAATATTGACGCGGATGCAGGACGTATTGCCACAGCGTTTGGTATCCCTGCAAGTTATTTGACGCCGAACAAGAGTGACAACCAATCAAACGTCAGCCAGATTGAGAGCTTATACATCAACTCACTCACGCGGTATATTGACCCGATTATTAGCGAACTAAGCATGAAGCTGCAGTTGCCTGATTTGAAACTAGATATGAGTCAAGCGATTGACCGTGACGGGCAGATGCTACTAGACAATGTAGTTAAACTCACTAGTGGTACTAATCCAGTGTTGACGCAGGAACAAGCGCAACAATTACTAATAAGAAGGGGGGTGATTGTAGAAGATGAAATCGGAGAAATACAACACGAGGTCACGAGTGACGAAGTTCAAGGTTCGTGACCTAGAAGATGGTGGTCATGAGATAACCGGATACGCGATTGTCTTTGACCAGCCTTCTGAAGATATGGGCTTCACTGAATATGTGGACCCAAATGCACTAGACAATGTAGACCTATCAAAATTATTGCTTTTGTATGGCCACGATTTTAACAACATTCTGGCAAGAGCAGACTCGGATACATTGACGACAAAGGTCGATGAGAAAGGTCTGTTTTTTGATGCGATTTTACCAAACACAACGCTTGGTCAAGATGTTTTCACTGATATATCAAACGGAAATATCAAAGGAGCAAGCTTCAGATTTGATGTTGCAGATAATGGCGAAAGTTGGAGTGAAGATGATGACGGTAATTTAATTCACACAATTACAGAGATTAGTGAAATGCCAGAAATATCGTTGACACCTTACCCGGCTTACAGCGAAACAACAGTACAGATTGAGAGATCAAAGGAGAATTTTATGGAAAAGAAAAATTTAGAGGAAAACGTAAAAGATTTAAAGAAGCGTGATAACGACACGCCAGCAGAGCCTGCAACAGATGAGCCAAAGGATGAAAGCTCAACATTGAGTGATGATGACATTGACGCAATTGCGAAGAAGGTCGTTGAACTTGAAAATCAAGGCAGTGACGATACTAAGGATGCAGACACTGATGACACAGACGCTGAAGACGAAGACAAGAAGTTAGATGATGAAGAGACAAACTCAAAGCGTGACAAGAATCGAGGTGGTCAATTGAGAACAATTGGAGGAGCTGGCGTTGTTGAAGACAAAAATAAGTTAGCGATTAGAAGTTTTGGAGATTACGTAAAAACGCATGGCAATGTGAGAGACCACATTACTACTACTACTGAAGGAGCCATTCTCGTTCCTAAGGCAGTGATGGAAGCTTACCACCAACCAGAAGATAAGAACCAGTTGTCTTCGATGATTAGACGTGTGGCAGTTACTGTGCCAACTGGCCAGCTCCCAATCGTTAAGAAGGGTACTGTACGCTTTGTGACTAAGGAAGAGTACGACCAGAACCCAGAACTGCAGAAGATGGGTATCACTAAGGTTGACTACAGCCTTAAGACTTATGCCGGTGCAATTCCAATTTCAAACGAAATGCTCTCTGACTACTCGCAGATGTCTTCACTTATTTCTGAGTACATCATCAATATGCGTGCATTGACAGAGCAAGAGAAGATTGGGGCAATCCTCAAGACTGCTGCACCAGTTGCTGCAAGCGATGCAGACGGCTTAAAGGACGTAGTCAATGTTGGTCTGACTAACTACAACAAGACTTGGATTATGACCGAGTCGGCTTACAACTTCATCGACAAGCTGAAGGACAACGAAGGTCGCTACATGTTTAATGATAGCCTCAACTCTCCGTCTGGTAAGCAATTGCTTGGCTACAGCGTAACAGTTGTACCCGATACTGTATTGGGTGCAGCAGGCGAAGCGCATGCGTTTATCGGAGATCCATACTCATTCGTGATGGAGGCCTACAAGGATGAAAGCGAAGTTAAGTGGGTAGATAACGATATTTACGCACAAAAGCTTGCAGCTTACATTCGTGCCGACTTTGTCAAAGCCGATGAAGACGCAGGTAAGTTTATTACACTTAGCGCTGGCGCTCCAGTAGCACCTAAGTCTAAGTAGTTTTGATTGGTCGCTTGAGAAATAAACAGTAGTCAATGAAATGACAGCGGCTAATAGTGAGGTGGCAAAATGATTGTTGACCCAAAAGAACTACTAGATGAATTGCATGTGGATGATACGCCTGAAGAAGAAGCTACAGTTACTAGCTTGCTAGAGTCGTCCAAAGCAATAGTGGATGAAGCAATTGAAGATAAAGAGAACCCTGATTTACCTAAGGACCCACTTTATAGCTTGGCGATTAAAACACTAGCAACGCAGCTATACTTTGACCGAACACTGTCTGCAGGAAAATCGCCGGCAGTAAGGACATTTATTGCACATCTACAGTTTAAATATGGTGGTGACAGTAGTGGCACTTAACAACATTAAAATTCATAGCCTTAATAAAAAGGCTATTTTTTATGAAACGAAAGCGGTACACAATCCGCACACGGGAGTCAACACAATACAACGTGTTCCTGTGTTTACACTATGGTGTATGCCCTACACTCGTAGTATTTCACAGCAAGCCAGTTTAACGCCAGAACAATTGGACCAGCCTGTGCTTGTGGTTAGGCATAATAGCAAAATCACAGCACAGATGCAGGTTGGCTACAACGGAATTAATTATGCGATTGCTAACGTATCGCCTGATGACAGCAACAGCGTAATTTCTTACGATTACATCACGCTAAAGAAGGTGGCCAAATGAGATATGACGACTGGGGCAAACAATTTCTAGTTGAAGCTAAGAAAAAAATCCCTGATGTAAAAGGACAAAGCGAAATTACTAAAGCCGGAGCAGATGTAGTTGCTGAAGCAATCCATGATGCAGCAGTTCAGCTGCATTACAGCGACAAAAAAGAAACTAAGCACATGGCAGATGATGTGCATGTTTTTGATGGTGATATTACTGGCAAGCAAGATGGCACCACAACGGTGGGCTTTGAAAGCAAGGGCCACATTGCCCGCTTTCTAAACGACGGAACAAAATTTATCAAGGGTGACCATTGGTTTGACGTCGCAGTTGAAAAAGCTAAGCCGAAAATGTATGAAGCGATGAACCAAAAATTTAAGGAAGTGACTAAGAATGATGCCGGTTGATGAACTGGCGCAAGTGATTATTGGGCTAAATTTAGATTGGATAACCCCCGACTACGTGATTTGCACAAATATGGATAATGACCAAAAGAATGATGTTGATGACACCATTCTTTTTTTGACTGAAGCTTCAAATCAATCGTCTGCACATGCAAACGATACTTTCAAGCGGTGGTCAGTCACAATCGAATTGCAAATTTTTTGGGGTTCTAATCCGGACGTCGATAATATCCAGGCAGCAGAAATTGAATTGATGAAAAAGTTAACTGAGCAGGGGTGGCTGGTTGAGCAAAGCTCCCAGCACACGATGGACCCCGACACTCAGCAAGTGACGAAAACAATATATTTAACTAAAAATAAGGAGATAAAATAATGAGCGCACATGGTATTAAAGAAGCGACTTTCGCTTTACTAGATGATAACGGAAAATTAATTAAAGGAGCGCAAGGCTTAAGTGATACTGGTCTTTATACACCAGACGGCAAGGGCGAGGGTATGACGGCGGTTAACTTTACTGGCCTTGAAGCAGAAGGAACACAGCAATTTGCAAACGACAGTGTAAAGCGCGTCAGTTACGGCCAGTCGCAAGTTAAGGTAGCTTTAACCGCCCTAGATATTGATCACGACATCCACATGAGACTGCTGGGCTATGTAGAAGATGGTAAAGGCGGTTGGGTAAGACACTTACCGAAGCCACACGTTGCAATTCTTGCGCACAGTCGGAGTCTTGATAATGAGACCGATATTTACGAGGGAGTGGCCAACTGCGAGATTATCGAAGAGTCGCGCAACCACGGGACTGATAACAACGCGGAAACCGATGCAGAGACAACGCTTTCCGCAACAGCACTAACGCCGCTTGATAAGACTGTATTCGTTGACCCGAAAGACCCTGATACTCAACAACCGTATAAATATTGGTTAAGTACACAAGCAGGCTTTGACAAAGCCGCAATGCTGAAAGAAGTCTTTGGTGGCTATGAAGCAGTAAACAATGCGCCGGTTAATAACGGGGGAGGACAAGCTTAATGGCTAAGATAAAAATAAATTTAAAACCACTAGTTAAAATCGACCGTAAAATCAGCATTTTGCCGTCAACAGATTTGATGCTGCGTGCATTGGATTTGCAAATCAAGCTTTCTGATGTTGATGATAAGGAAAATGAAGCAGAACAGGTAAAAGCTACTGCTGAAAGCTTGCATATGATGCTTGATTTTATCCAAGAAACACTACAACTGAGCGATGAAGAGATGGCCAAAGTTAGAAGGACTACTACTTTCGATGAAATTGGCGAGATTGTGGGTGCTTTAGTGATGATAATCCAAGGAATTCCGCAAAATGATGTCAACGAAAACATCAAAAAGCATAAATTACAACAAAAGGCGATTGCAAACGACCCAAAAAAATAGCCGCGTACCGATTGGAACGCAAAAAATCGGTAATGCAACTAAAAAATGATAGGGAAGATTTAATTTTTTTAATCAAACAATTGTTGGAAAAAGGAGTAATGCCATCGCAAGCAAAAAAAGAAGATTATTATGACTTACTAGAAGCGTTGAAGGCAAGGCCTGCTGACGAGAGAGCAGAACTAATTGACCCGCTAGACGCGGTACTTAAAAGGTAGAAAGGAGGTAGAAAAATGGTTGAATTGCAACACGATATGGCCAATCAAGTCTCGCTAGATGTTAGCGGAGCGGTTAAAAGTTTCAAAACACTTACTAGTGCGATGAAAGCTAACTCTGAAGAATTTAAAGCGAATGAGGCTGCGGCTAAGCGTAATGGGGACAACCAAAAAGCTCAGCAAATTAAGATTGAGGGACTAAGTAAGTCCCTCGAATTGCAAAAAGCAAGGCTAGCTGACTTAAAAAAGCAACAATCAGAAGTCGATACCTCTACCGAAAAAGGTACCAAACGCTACTACGACTTAACTGCGCAAATCACTAAGACTAACTCACAAATTAGTAAGCAGTCTGACCAGTTAAGCAAAGCTAAGTCAGGCATGACCTACTACACCAGTGGTTTAGCAGATTTGCAAAAAGGCTATAAGCAAGCGACACAGCTATCGCAGTCTTATGTAGCCAGACTTGAGGCTGAAGGTAAGGCTGAAGAAGCCAACAAGGCTAAGCAAAAATTATTGAGTGATTCGGTTGATCACTATAATAAGCAGCTAGCTATCCAGCAGGCGGAGCTAGTCAAGACTGCAAGCGCCAATGGCAAGAATTCAGAAGCTTATCAAACGCAATTAATCAGGGTTAACAAGACGGCAACCAGCTTGGCCAATGCGAAGACCCAGATGAATGAATTTTCGCAAACGATGGAGAGGCCTAAGCCGACCGGCTTTCTTGACAGAATTAAGTCGAAGCTGGTCGGTACTAAAGACGCAGCCAAAGATACTAAGACTAGTATCTCGGATATTGCTAAAGGCTCTGCGATTGGTACTGGTATAACTAATATCGTTGGCAATCTAGGCTCAAGCCTATTTGATGCAGCTAAGCAGGGATTTAATCTTGCCAAAGCTGGCAAAGAAATCAGTGAGAATTGGGAGCATATCGGTGTCTCTGAAAAAGGCACTAAGGAGCTAACTGGCCAAATTGGCGAAATTCGTGCGGTCAGCAATGCCAGTGGCGCAGCAGTTACTAAGCTTCAGACTAGTATCTATGGCTTGACCAGTGGGAACATCAAGCAAACCAAGGCTCTGACCAACGAACTTTACGCTTACGGTAAAGCTGGAGGAGCCACAGAAGAACAAATTACGGGTATGGGAACTAAGCTTACTCGTGTATTCTCGGCAGCTAAAGTTAACTTAGGTACTTTTAACCGAACTTTTGCACAGATGCCTGGTCTTAAGACAGCTGTTCAAAAGGCTAGCGGTATGACCAAGAGTGCATTTACTGATGCGCTTAAGAATGGTCAAATAACCGGTTCAAAGATGAAAGAGTACATGCTCAAAGCCGCTGATGGCAGTGGAGAAGCATGGAAAAAGTTTGGCGAGACAACTGAGGGTAAGATTGCCAAGACTAAAGGTACTTGGACAAACTTCACTTCTGCAGTAATGAAGCCGCTAGCTAATACAGCGCTTGATGGCCTAAGCAAGGGACTAGATAAGATAATCGGCAAGAACGGTAAGCTTAATGCAACTGGTAAGCATATCCAAGGAATAGCTGCTTCACTCTCTAAAAGCGTTGGCAAAGGCATTGTCAATGCAATTGACTTTATTTCTAAGCACACCAATGAAGTCAAAGCTATGGGAGTGGTGTTTGCTACTTATTTTGCAGTCTCGAAGTTTACTAAGATGGCCGCAACGCTTATCACTTTTGTAAGTGGTATTGCAAAAGTTATTGCTGTTATAAAAGAGTGGAAAGTAGTACAAGCAGGGCTAAACCTCGTTTTAAACGCTAATCCAATCGGCTTAATTGTCACAGGAATAGCAGCCTTAACAGCAGGCTTTGTCCTGCTTTATAAAAATTGCAAGCCTTTCCGGCAATTTATCAACGGTATCGGCAAAGAAATTAAAAAAGCCTTTGCTGGTGTGCCGGGAGTGGTCAAAGGCGTCGTAAAGTGGTTTGGCAAGCTTTTCAGTGGTGTAAAATCTCGGCTAGATAAAACCGTAAAAGTTGCTAAACTTGTTTGGCAAGCTTTGTCTAAGAGTTTTAATTCTTTTAGCAAAAAATTCAAGAAAAATTGGGATGGTTTTTGGAATGCAATCCATGACTTCTTTAAGAAGCTGTGGAGTAAGGTACTAGATACTTTCAAGGACTGGGGGAAGAATATCAATTCTTTCTTCAGTTCTTTTGGTTCGGGCTTCAAAAAAGCTTGGACAGGTCTTTGGAATGGCGTCAAATCAATCTTCAATAAAGCATGGGACGGCATTAAAAAGCTGGCTTCCAACGCAATGAATGGCTTGATTGACATCGTAAATGGAGGCATCAAGGCAATTGATGGGGTAATCCACGCTTTTGGCGGTAAAGAACACACCATCAGCCTGCTTAGTCACATCAAACTGGCTGCTGGTACTGATTCAATCTTGAAATCACTGTCAAATCCAATTACCAAGCCAGTAATCGCCACGCTCAACGATGGCAACGATTCCCCCGAGACTGGCAACAAAGAAATGCTGGTCGATAGTAAAGGCAATGCCGGAATTATTCAGGGCAGAAATACCCAAATGCTGCTAACGCCTGGGATGCACGTGATAAATGCACGCGAAACTGCGATGTTAATGGCAATGGGCGGAACTAAGCACTTTGCCAAAGGTACCGACTCAATCTTGGGCCAAATCGGCAATGCTGCATCTGGTGCATGGAATTGGGTCACTAAAACAGCCGGCAATTTAAAGAAGTATTTCGACTTAGCCACTAAAATTATTGCGCACCCAATCAAGTACGTTGAAGGGCTGTTCAAGTGGACGGGCTCAAACAAGATTGGCGGTGCAATGACCGACCTAGCCAAAGGTGCTTTTAACCAGGCTAAAGATGGAGCTACTGGATGGTGGAGTTCACTTTGGAAAATGGCCGGAAGTAAACTGGACGGCGGTTCAGACGCCACCGGATTACTAGGAGCTGTTAAGAAGTACGGCGAGGGTCATAACTATGTGTGGGGAGCAGAAGGACCCAGCTCGTTCGACTGTTCCGGCCTTGTTGAGTATGCGTTAAAACACGCTTTCGGCAAGTCGTTCCCACACTATTCTGGCTCACAATACAGTGCTACTAAAGCTACTTCGCATCCATCTAAAGGTGACTTAGTATTCTTTGGTCCTGGCGGTAAAAATCACGTCGGTGTGTATGCCGGCGACGGTCGCTATTACTCTGCACAATCGCCAAGTGCCCACCCTAATATTGGAATGGGCAATATCAGCGACGTGCATGAAGGAGCAGTTAGCTTCCGCAAGGTACTTGGACTAGGTACTGGCTCAAAAGAGAAAGTTGATACCGGACTAGACAAAGTCATTAAAGAGCAAGTTGGCTCTGGCTTTTGGAAATTTATTTCCAAATTGTCTGGGCTGTTTGGAGACAGTAACCCGGCGGGCGATGGTGTTGACCGTTGGCGCAGCGATGTTATTAAGGCACTGAGCGCCAACGGTTTGTCAACTAGCAAGAGCATGGTTGAGAAAGTGCTGCGACAGATCTCGACCGAGTCAAGTGGTAATCCCAACGCAAAACAAGCTGGAGCAGACCCTGATGGTGACGGTTCAGGACCAGCTTTAGGACTGATGCAGACGAAGCGTGGCACTTTTAATGCTTACGCTAAAAAAGGTCACAATAATATCTTTAATGGATATGATAACTTACTCGCCGCATTAAATTATGCTAAACACACCTACGGTTCTAGTTTGAGCTTCCTAGGTAATGGGCATGGATATGAAAATGGCGGTATAGTAAGCAAGTTTGGTCTATACCCAGTAGCAGAGAAGAATAAACCAGAAATGATTATTCCGCTAGACCTAGGCAAACGCAATAGAGCTAAACAATTGCTTGATGACACCACAAAAATTGTACGTGGCAGTGACAGTGTTGACGATAGTGGTAGCAACAAGCTACTGCAGCAGATTGTCGTACTGCTAACAGCAATTGTGGGCGATGATAAGCTCGATAGTATTTTGCAGGCTTTGAGATTAATTCAAAGTCAACCGCTAAGTGTTGATACTAAGGTTAGCTTAGATTTAAAGACAATTGCTGAACAGGTCGACAAATACAGTGCTAATAGACTAAGCAGAAGGAGGAATGGCTTTGCATGATGTACATCAGAAAGGACAATTAATCTACCATAATCGGTCAAGCGCTGATTTTGGCATTTACGTCCAATATCCGTTAACAATCGTACATGGAGAGCCTGATATTACTGCCACACATGTGGCTGGCAGAAATGGCGATATTTTGCAGAATTATCAATCGTTTAAAAATATTACCGTAACGGCAAATGTAACAATTTTTAAACCTAGACAATATCAGGATATCTATCAGCTTCAAAATGACATTATTGACTGGCTCAATGGTTACGACTACGACTACTTGAAGTTTGACGACAACCCAGAGTGGTTGTGGGAAGCGGTGGTTACTGTACCACCAGCAATTACTCCTCTAATCGAAGAGAAGATGCAAACAGAGCTCACCGGGTCGATAACTTTTAATTGCAAACCGCTAATGAAGCGCAATGATGGCATTCACTGGCAAGAGATTCCTGAAGTCGTCTATAACATTAGCAACATGACGGCATTACCCGACTGGCATTTAACCGGTTCGGGTAATTTTGTTTTAACAGTTAATGGTCTTACCTATCGGTTAAACAGTGTCGATGGCGAGCTATATATCGACGGCGAAGAGTGCCAGGCTTACAAATCAGAAACAGAGCCACGTAACAATTTGGTTGAGTTCGCGAACAACGATGCTCCAATATTGTTTCCTGGTAAAAATACGATTAGTTTAGCCGGCGATACACCGACCAGATTTTACTACAAACCGAACTGGAGGAGATTAGCATGACGCAATATTTGCGCTACCCGATTTTATTTGAAAATGCGGCAGATGATGATGCTACCAATGGTATTGGAGCACTATCCGATGCACTAACTTGCCAAGTAACTAGGGCTAAGAGCACTTTCCCTAGTTTAACCATGACTTATAAGAAAGATGGTGTTCATGCTAAAGACATCGCGCCAGGCATGATTATCATGGCTGATGCTTCGCCCGATAAATTGCGGCAAAAGTTCAGAATCAATCAGGTTACGCCAAGCAATGAGGTGTTGACGATTAACGCAACTCACATCGCTTCTGATTTTGGCAATTTAGTAATTGGGTCTGATATATCGCTGGCCAGTGCAAGTGCCAGTGAGTGCTTCCAAGCACTACAAGATTCAATGCCAGCTCTGGAGAATATCCCGGGCGTTGAATTTACGACAAACGTCACAGATTTGGCCAATATCAACTGGACTCTGGATAGCGATGGCGAAGTATCGTCACTACTACTTGGCGCTGACCAGATGGGCGACACTCAAACACAAACAATGCAGGCGCTCTACAATGCGGACTGGGTGTTTGATAATTATCATTTTTCATTAATCAGAAACCCGGGACGTGATACCGGGATAGTTATTAAGGCCGGTCGAGATTTAACTGCAATTTCGCAAGATAACAATATTACTAGTATGTATACCGGCGTTTTGCCGTTTGCTAAGTACACACCAGCGCCTAAAGCTAAGTTGCCAGCTGATATGAGTCAAGCTGGAGATGCTTTTCAGGGACAAGGAGTGGTCCAATACCTGGGTAGTGGTAGCATAACCACTTATAACACGCCTTATACGGGCCACACAGTGGTGGCTAAGATTAAAAATGGCCAATATCTGCAAATTATCCGCAAGGTAAGCGGCGATAGTGATCCGGCACCAGTGAACGGCGATGATTGGTACGAGCTAAGCGACTTATCTTGGGTTGATGGACAATTTTTAAGCTTTGACAAGTCCGGCTCTTACGTAATAAATGAAGGTTCTGGCCAAGGTCACTTATCCGTTGGTACTAGCCAGACTAGCAAGGGTACTAAATATCCTGCTAGTGGGACAGCGACAGTCACCTATGACGACCATGGGACGATTATTCATGTCTACTACTCACCCTTTAAAGGTTCGGACCACTACAGGCGCCCTGGTGACACGCTTAAAAATGGCGAAAAAATCAAGTATGACTATGTAGCGGTCGATGAAAATGGTGCTAAGTGGTACCACATCGGCTCTCATAGGTGGGTTTATGGCCCACACTTATCTTTCAGCAAAAATGGTGACATAGCTTACCAACCGGCAAAGGGTAAGATTTATGTCAAAGATAAAACCCAGCAGTACAGCTCTCCTGGGCAAGAAATGTATGTCTATGAAGTCAAGAAGGGCAAAAAGGAGAAGAAACCTAAGTACGTAAAAGCTGGATATTACGAGGTGCTTGGCCAATCGGTTGCCGCAGGCACAACCTATTACAAGATTGGGTCTGGTAAGTGGGTGACTAGTAGCGCAGGAGACTGGAAAAAGCCCAAAGCAGTTAAGCCAGTGGCACCTGGTAAGCTGCTTGGCCACACAGTTGAAACTAAAGGACGAGTTGAACTTTACGAGAAACCAGGCAGTGCTAATCATGCTGCTATTAACACCAGTTTGGCCACTGGTACACAGGTCAAGGTAATCGGGACAGCTACATCAAACGGCGAAAATTGGACCCACATCACTGTGGGTAACCAATCGGGTTGGGTGTTGTCGAAGTACCTTGACTACAGTGCGGCAGATGACATCGAACCGGGCTCTGATGAAGATAAGACCGATACTGAGACGGGCGTTGATGCTAAGACGATAACCGTAAGATTACCTGAAGGAATACTGGTTGCCGACAATTGTTATCAGATGGATTTCAGGCACTATACTAAGCAAGATTTTTCGCCTTACTTTCAGGCACCAGAAGAAAATGAAACTGGCGAAGCCACTGAAGATGACATTAATCAGTTGCGCAATTTAACACAGGCTTACATGGAAGAAAACCGCATCGGTATCCCTGATACGCCACTAACTATATCTTATGAGCAAATCAATAAAATCGACCAAATTAACCTCTACGACACGGTAGGCGTGCAAGATATCGGCGTTCAGCAAACGGCACAAGTCACCCAGACAGTGTTTGACTCGCTGGGCCACCAATATATCAGTGAAACTATTGGCGACTTGCCAGTGACTTACGCACATGAACTGCTATCACAGGCTGGCGATAATGCTCAAGGCAAAGTTGATGGCGTAAGTAATAAGGTCAAGCAAGCCGTTGGGCTGACTTCACAAGTCAAAGCAGCACTCAAACTAGAAGGCTCTGACCGCGAAGAGGCAGAGCGAAAAATCGGAGTAGAGCTTGGCATTGTAAGCGAAAAAACTGGGAAATTAGAAGTTGACCAGAAAGTTTTTGACCAGCGATTACAAGACTACTACGCACAGATGCAGGATGCTAAAAATTGGATTGAATCAGGTGGCTCTGCGGTACTGAAGTTTATCGACGCCAACGGTGTCCAAACTTATAAAGACCCGGTAAAGATAGTGGCCGAAAGCTCTGAAGGGTCTCTGATTTTTAATGACCACGGCTTAGGCTTCATGGGACCAGACGGGGTTCTTAGAACAGCCATCGAGTCCAATGGGCAAGTTAATGCTGAATATATAAATACGGGAGTCATAAAATCTCTCAATGCGCAAGAATTGATGGTTAACGGTTCATTGAGAGCCAACGTCGGAAAAACTGTTCTTACTGTTGGGGCACTGAACGATGCCTTACCGCCAAGTGTCAGTGGGCTGATATCAGGAACCCATGGAGTGGTAGTGGCCAACGGGAATGATGCCATAATTATTAATAGTAGAAATATCTGGATGGCACAAGACAATGTATTGACCACTCAAATATCAAGCAGTCCATATGCTAGTACAAGCCGAATCAACGGGGTATTTTTAGGAAACAGCAAAATTGAAGATGGAACTGGCACATATCTTAAAAACGCAGATGGAATATCATCAATACAAGCGTGGGTTAAGAAACACTGGCGAGGTAAGGCTTCAAACTGGGACTTTATGTAAAGGAGATAATTTAATGGATAATTTAATGAGCAAAGCAGCACTTGATTTTGGTATCATGATTGCCAATCTTACCGTAGAAAAGGCACGACTGGAAGTCGAAAATGCCGATTTAAAACAGCAGCTAAAGGAGGCGAAAGCCAATGAGCATACCAAACCTGACGCTACAAACAGATAAAAATACAACCTCGGTTGATGTTGACCGGATAACTATCCGGCAGTCTGAAAGCGGCTTGGTTTTAACTGCTAACTTGGTGACAGCGACTGGTGCAGCCTACAATTTAAACAATTGCCAAATTGCATTTGGCGAAAATAAAGACGGCGGCAAAATGGTCGCTGACGATAATGTTGACGTCGTAGATGCAGAGGCCGGGATTGTGAAATATCGGCTAAATACAGCGGTATATCAGGAAAGCGGTAGTGCGTGGTTCGAAATTACAGACAGCACTAATAAGCTGATTGATACCACGACTAACTTCCACATTGAGGTGGTCAAGCAAGCAGACTTACCGGTCGATAACGAGAATTATTGGTCAAAGGCAGAGGCGATGCTGACGCATGTTCAAGCTTTCATGGAGAAGATACAGAATGACCTTAGCCAGTTTAAAACTGATAAAGAAAACAGTTTTACACAGTCAATAACTGCGTTTCAGAAAATTCTTGACGACTACAAGACAGAGCTTTCTCAATATGGCGATAAATTTAATAAGCTGGCGGCCGATTGGCAGGCTGAATTAAATGAAATTAAGGCAGATGCTAAGACGGAATTTGATAGTCAACGGGATGCACTTCAGGCTGAATTCACTCAGTTTGAAGACAATCTAAAGGCGGATTTAAATACGAAATTAGCTGATATAATCAGTAAAATCAATCAACTTCAGAACACCACCTTGCCCGACATGGATGCCAAGGCTAACCAAATCAGCGAAAAATTGGATAAGCTGAAAGAAGAATTCAATGACATTGATTTTGAAGATTTTGTTACCAAAAATGACTGGAAAACGCTGACTACTAAAGTTACTGGCATGTATGACAATGCGACGATTGACCAGAAACTAGAGCAAGCCGGCAAATTAAAGCAAATTAGTGTCAACGGCGGTGCACCAGTTAGCCCTGGAGCTAATGGCGTTGCTAATATCAGCATCCCCAAACAAGATGTATCTGGATTGGAAACAAAAGCTGATGCTAAGACCGCTCACGATACGCTTACAACTGCTGTTAATTCGGCTAAGGTTGATATAACAGCTATGAAGACTGATATTGATGCTCTAAAAAAGCGTGAGATTTTTCATTATTCGACAACAGAAGCGGAGGGGGCCGACTATTCCAGCAAAAATCCTGATGTTTTTGTGGGCACACCATAGGGGAGGTTGAAATGTTACTTGATGGACAACAAGAAGTAAACAATCTTTTTTTAAAAGGGACGAAGTTCTCACGCGCCGACTTATTCGGTAAACAGGTTAGGACGGATGATGCGTACTTTTTAAAAGGCAGCATCAATCCTGACACCGGGAAGATTGATGACTCTTATGGCAATTCTGGCACAACTTATCCCAATACAATCTGGACAATTACAGGTCAGACTGCTAACGGAAAAATAATTTGTATCTATTCGAAAGAAAGAAACGTGGGCGGTTGGATAGACAGCTCAAAAGTTGTATTTATTTAAGGAGGATCAATATGTATGTTTAAAAATATCAATGAAAATTTTGAGCAAACGCTGGCGAGTGTATCAATTATAACGATTGGTGCCTCGCTTTTTGCTGACCGGAATTATTTTTTCTGGCCACCGGAACTGGCCCACACGCTTAATGACCAGCGGCTTGATGTAGTAATTTTACTTCTGGGACTAGGCCTATTCATCGTGTCGGTCACAGGAAACAAATCTAAAGGGTGGCAACACGCGCTGTTAATTATGTGCGGGGCAGTCGTCTGTATGCTTGCATTGACGCAAATGGTGCATGCGATGTACACAGGTCAAATGGAGATGGCTCACACCGTGATTGGAGATTTAATTATTTTTGCACTGATTGTAAGGTCTGCATACAAGAGCTAAGGGGGTGGCAATTTGCAAAGCTGGTCAAACATGATACAGGTGCTTGGCGTCTTTGTCGGAGCAATTGCCACTGCTTTAGCTGTGACGCACAAAACACACAGAGCAGACTATGATGCAATTATCGAAGAGCTAAAAAACGAACGAGATGAATTTAAGAGCAATTACCACGCTGAACGCGAGCGGAATGCGAAGCTAGAGCGTGAAAACGAGCAATTGAAAAAGGAGAAAAAATAATGAGTATTAAAGAAATGCTGGATATGGGCTACTACGGACTGATTGCTGTTGCAATCATTGCCTACTCAGGAATTAAGCTATACAGTCTTAACCACACAATAAAGAGCAAGTGGGTGTCGCAGATACCTGACCTGGCAGCAGCTTTTGTGCACGATGCAGAAACGACAGGTGGTAATGGTACCCAGAAGATGGATATCGTAATCACTAGTGTTTGTGATGTACTACGCGCCAATAAGGTAGCTATCACGCCAGAAATTGAGGCATCAATTAAAGCTTTTGCTGAAAAAGCAGTATCACAGATGAACAGCAAAAAACCAATTGATAAATTGATTTTTTCTGCGGATGGTAAACCGGTGACGAGCATTAATTCTGATGGAGAAATCAACATCAATAAAAAGGATGATAAGTAATGAAAAGAAATTATAAATTCGCCCTAGGTAAGAGCGAAGGTAGTTCACATGTAGCTAGTCGTAATTTTGTCGTGGCACACGCAACGGCCGCTCCCAACGGGGAGGCGTGGTCGGTTGCCAGGAATATGAAGACTGGCATCCATACTAGCGAAACTTATGTCCACCTAGTAATTGATGATAAAAACATTTATCAGGTCGGCGAATTAGGCTATGACGCCTGGGGAGCAGGTATGCCAGCAAATGCTATGTCACCAGTACAAATAGAATTGTGCGAGTTTACCAACCACAAGAGGGCCATGAGAGCCTACAAGCACTATGTCAACTGGCTACGGTGGGCAGCTAAGAAGTATGGTATCCCGCTGACTTTGGACGACAATAAGTCTAAAGGTATCAAGACACACTCATGGCTAGTACAGCATGGCTACAGCAACACTAACCATACCGACCCGTGGGGATACTTGACTAAGTTGGGTATCACTAAGGCTCAGTTTGCTAAGGACTTGACCAAGGGATTTAGCGGGCTAAATATAAAATTGACGAAGTAAATTAAATAAGCACTCTGGGGTAAGTCCTGGAGTGCTTATTTTTTTATGCAAAAAAACAAAATAATTTACTTTTAGGGTTTACAAACACCAATAATATGATATGATATAAGAGTAAGGAGTTAAGAAATAGTTTTAAAGGAGAAAGAAAATGCAAAAATTTACAAATTCAAAAGTTGATGAGATGAAGGTACCAAAGCTAATCAATGAATTTGGTTTGGTAGCTTGGTCAAAGGATGACAAAGCACCGCGCTACTACCTTAATGAGGACGCTTTAGAAAAGCTTATCGGGCTTGAGCAAGACTTCTACAAGAGTGGAAATGTAAAGAATTGCTTCTACATGGATCGCGACAACGAAAAAGTTAAAGTGGCCAACAGTAGAGCTTACGGCCGCGGGTACGGCAGTCACAAGACTTACATCAGCGGAGATGAAATATTCACTGACTGGAATCCATACGATGTTGACATGGCAGCTGAGCTAGCATACCGTATCAACAATAGATAATAGCAAGCCCCTCTGAGGGCTTGTTTTTATGAAAAAAATATTTTAAAAAAATATTGCTTTTAGGGTTTACAAACCCTAAAACTATGATATACTATAAATATAAAGAGTTGAGAAACAAAAGGAGAAATAAAAATGACTAAAGCAGAAGTAAACGCAAAATACGCCAAATTAATCGATGAGTGTGAAGGAAACAACAACTATGAAGAAGCAGATTGTCTATCAGTTGTTGACGACAGCAGTTGCCCAAGCGGATACCGCGTCGATATAGCATGGCAAGCCGGCAATAGCGGAGATGGGTATGATGCGATTGATTTGGAAGAAGTGTTCTTTCACGATTTTAACAACAAAAATTTAAACAAAATAATTGCTGAGTATCGTGAAGATTTGCTTGAAGCAAAGGGGACGATCTAATGATTGATAAGGTGAAGTTTGATAATTGGCGCGATAAGTACGGTTCTGAACTCGCCCAGGCCAAAAAGGTAGTGTTTGATGGCAGCATAAATTTACCAAATTTGGCAAAGATAACAGGCATACCTTACCAGACTGTGAGAGAGTATCGCAAGCGTCCGCGAACATTAGAGAATGCCGGCTGGAAGAATATCAACAAGTTGGCTCAAGCCTACACCATTGCCGTGGTGGAAGAACAATTACCTGAAGAAGAGCGCAATCAATTTGTGCAGAAGCTCTCTGATCAGTTTGATAATTGGAAGATGGACGCGCTTAAAAAACATCAAAAGGTAGCTACTATCGAAAAAATGGAGGAAATAATCATGAGCGACCCCTTGGCTGTAGCCGAATTGTACAATGCGGATAAATAAAACAAAAAAATATTTAAAAAATATTGCCTTTAGGGTTTACAAACACCAATAATATGATATACTATAAATATAGAGTTGAGAAACAAAAGGAGAAAACAAAAATGACTAAAGTAGAATTCAATCAAAACAGCAAGACAGAATACGACGTAACACTGAATGGCGATAGCTACGGCACTTTAAAATTTGACGCTAATCAAAATCTCTGGGTATTATGGCCAGAAGATATTGACGATGCTGTAAGTTACTTTGAAGACTTAAAAGATACTGAAGAGACTATCGTCGACGAATTAGCAGCTTAAATATAAACAGCTAGCTAAAAGCCTTACCTTACCAGGTTGGGCTTTTTTGTGTGTTCCCGTTTGTGTTCCAACTTTAAAACCGATAAAAATCTTTAAAACTCTATTTCCTGTAAAATCAACGATTCCAGCACCTTCAGACAAGCTAAAAACCCTTAAAAAATTTGGTTTTTAAATTACTCAGCTAAATTTGGTTTAAAAATAATAAAGGAGGAAGTTAATGAATGATCAGCATTTTAATTTAGTCATTGATCCGTGGATTAAAGTAATTGATCTTAATGCAAAAACTCAAACAGTATCAATGGTCGAATTATTCGAAAATGCCAAGCAGTATCGCCAGCTGGCTGGTGAGATGCGCTCACAGGATCTGGCGATTATGCGATTTTTGTTAGCGGTTTTACAGACGGTTTATTCTCGCTTTAATGCCGAGGATAAGTCTTATGGCTGGCTAACGGTTGACCCCAAGAAATTTCAAGTAACAAATGTTACTGATTACGACGAAGATGATTTGCTTGATACGTGGGAAAGCTTATACCAAGGCGGTAATTTCACCCAAGTGGTGGTGGAATACTTAAAGAAAAATCAAGATCGCTTTGATTTATTTGGGGAACATCCTTTTTATCAGGTGACAAAGGAAGAATACGACCGGTTCGTCCTTGATAAATACAAAATAGCCAAGGGCACTGGGACAGTTGCAATCAAGCAAATGAATCGCCGAATTTCAGAAAGCAACAACACACCCGATCTTTTTTCGCCCAAAATTGCCGATTTTAAAAATGACGTAGATTTGGCTGAATTGGTACGTTGGCTCATCTGTTATCAGAATTTTACGGGAGTTACCGATAAAGCAAAAGTTGAAACTGCTGAGAAGTTTTCAACTCCCGCCGGCTGGCTGTATAAACTAAATCCCGTTTATGCCAATGGAAAGAACATATTTGAATCCTTGCTGTTGAATTTGGTTTTGACAGGTGATGAGTATTGTCAAGAGCGGCCGGTTTGGGAATATGATGAGATTGGTGAATACATTAAGTGGCGTAAAAGGGAATTGTTACCCGATAATCGAGCTGCACTCTACACGGCATGGTCGCGAATTATTCACATTGAGTGGTCAAGTGACATGCTGCCAACGATTTATAGTGCTGGCATTCCCATGTTTAGTTCAAGCAATGCTTTTATCGAACCGATGACAGTTTGGAAAAAAAGCCGTCAAGCCAAAGATAATGAGTTTATTCCTGCGGTTAAAGGAAAACAGGCATTAAGTCTGGCAATGTGGCGCAAATTTGGTGATTATGTCAATCCCAACAAGGCTGACGATGTTCATCGACCGGGAATAGTCAGTTGGCTTAATGAGCTTAAAAACGAGAAAATAATTGAGCGCAAAAAACGCATTTCATTGGTCTTAGTCGCCTTAGTGAGTGATGGTAACGCCACTTCTCAATCACCTTATGCTGAAGTTTCAGATGATTTGACCTTGGACCTCAATGTACTTTTTGATGATAGTGAAAATTATTGGCCTAAACGAATCGAAGATACGATTGATTTGACCCAAGATGTTGGGAAAAGCTACTGGGTATTTGTCAATGATTTAGCAAGAATTCGTAAACTTGATTCTAAAGAATTGAACAAAAAGTTAATGGATAAATTTTACGATCAGTTGAACATGCCTTTTAAAAGCTGGTTATCCCAATTGACCAATCAAGATGATCGGGATCTAAAGATTAACGAATGGAAGAAAGAATTATGGAAAATTGTTAATTCTGAAGTAGAAGCTTTTATGAAAAATAGCACATCCCGTGATATTACGGGAATCGTAGACGATCGGAAGAATTTACTGAATGTTTTTGTGGCAAAGAATAAGTTGTTAGGAAGCGTTTCTAACAAATTGAAAATTAGGTGGTGAGCTAAGTTATGAATAAAATAGGTATGAAGACCAGCTCGATGATCATGCAAATGCATGAGTCTGGGAATTATCGCGGGGTACTTGCAAGTATGCGCGGCGCTGCGAGTTTTGCTAGCCATAAGGCGCAAGCTGTTTGGCCGATAATGATGGAAACTTTAGAGACAGATATGTTGAGTAAAAATGGTAAACCCTCATATGCTGAAAAAGCAATTTATGCAGCTTTAAGAATCTATGCCATTCATCAGCAAGGAAAAGATGAATTGGTTTATAGTCACATTCAACGTAAAATTAAGCCCAATGCAAAAGCTGCTGACAAGGTAGAAGCGGATTCTACCAAGAAGCAGGAAGCAGGAAGCGATTTCTTTACAGCTTTGGCAGAACTGAAGAAAAACGAAGATTTAGAAGTAGCTTTAGATCGACGGGTTAGACAAACGTTAGCAACTACTGACGTTAATAGTGTCATTAACTCGCTTAATCATCTGATTGGGATTATTAAAGCAAATAATTCCAGGGTAAAGATTGATTACGGAAAACTTGCTGAAGACCTCTATCGCTTTCAAATGAGTTATGAATCAGCCAATAAGGTTAGACTCGATTGGGGTCAGAAATACTATGGATACAATAGAAAAACAAAAGGAGAAAACAATGAACAATAATAAAAACTTTTACATCGATCTTCACGTGTTACAGGCGGTACCGTCTTCAAACATTAATCGCGACGACACTGGAGCTCCAAAAACAGCGCTTTATGGCGGGGTAATGAGGTCACGGGTTTCATCGCAAAGTTGGAAACGGGCAATGCGCCAAGAATTTAATGAACATGACTTGGGTGCAGGCTTAAGAACTGTAAAATTAGCTCAATTAATAGCCGAAAAAATCATGGAATTAGATTCTTCTTTGCCCGAAAAAGATGTGCAAGCTAAAGTTAAGGAAGTTTTTAAGAGTACTGGCATTAAGTTGGATAAGGACGGCAAAACAGGAGCCTTGCTTTTAATAAGTCGGGGACAGGTCGAAAAGATTGCTCAATATGTTTTAGATCACGATACAATTGATAAAAAGGAATTAAAGCGCTTATTCAACAGCGACCAATCAGTAGACTTGGCTTTGTTTGGGCGCATGGTTGCTGATAATCCTGAACTCAATGTTGAAGGCTCAGCCCAGGTAGCGCACGCAATCTCGACCCATGAAGTGGTTCCTGAATTTGATTACTTTACGGCCCTTGATGATCTCCAAAAAGAAGATACAACGGGAGCCGCAATGCTGGGAACAATTGAATATAATTCTTCTACACTTTATCGTTATGCCAACCTGAATTTCCCTGAATTGGTCCATAATTTAGGTTCAGAGGCGGCAGTTGAAGGAACAGTTGAGTTTATCAAATCGTTCTTGTTATCAATGCCAACCGGTAAACAAAATACTTTTGCTAATAAAACTCTGCCAAATTATGTCATGATTACGTTAAGAACTGACACGCCGGTTAATTTAGTTTCGGCATTTGAGAAAGCAGTGACTTCGAATAAAGGCTATGTTAAACCTTCAATTGAAAGAATTGAAAAAGAGTATGAGAATACCTGCAAAATGGTCGACACGCCGGTTAAAACATGGATCTTGTCATTGGACGATGATAGTTCTTTAACAGATTATCAAATAGCTAATTTAAATGAGTTACTCCAGCAAGTATCCGCTGAACTTGAACAAGTGGTGCAAGATGAAAACAATCACGATTAAATTAACGGGACCGTTGCAATCTTACGGGAATGAAGCGAGCTTTAATCAGCGCACAACAGCTGCCCATCCGTCCAAAAGTGCGATCATTGGGATGATTGCTGCTGCTTTTGGCTATCAAAGAGACGATCAGCGGATCAAAGATTTTAATAAACTTGATTTGGCGGTTAGAGTCGATCAACCGGGCACCCTTTTAACTGATTATCAAACCGTAGAATGGAAAAAAGGCACGCGGAAGGTCACTTACCGGGCTTATATCCAAGATGCGGTATTTGTACTTGCGATTAGTAGTGAAAATGACCTATTAATTGATAAAATCAAATATGCGCTGCGCCATCCCAAGTTTCAGCTTTTCCTCGGTCGGCGTTCAAATGCTCCAGCTGGGGTTTTACAAATAGCTGAATTTGCTGCTGCTAATCCAGTAGAAGTCCTATCCAAATTGCCTTGGCAGGCAGCGAATTGGTATCAAGAGAAAAAATCACAGGAAGAGATAATCAATGTAGAATTGTTTGCTGATGCTAAACTCTTAGCTGGCGAAAAATACTTCATGGTGAAAGATAGTGTTGGTTCTTTTGATCAACGTAATCGCTATTTCGATTACCGGCCAGTTGTCCGTGTTTGGAAAAAAGTAACTAATCCAAAGTTTAAAACAAGTAGCGAACACGACCCATTTGCGGCGTTGTAAGAAAGGAGCAAAATGTACTTATCGAGGGTAATGATCGATGTTAACAATCGGCAAAAAAACAAGGATTTAACGCATTTAGGCGCTTACCATAATTGGGTTGAGCAGAGTTTTCCCGACGAAGTTGAGAAACAAAGCCGCAGCCGTAAATTATGGCGAATTGATCCCTTAAGAAAAGAAAAATATTTAATTATATTAAGTGAAACTAAGCCAGACCCAGCGACTCTTGTAAAGTATGGAGTCGCAGGAACAGTATTAATTAAATCATATGACAACTTTTTAAATTCACTAAAGAACGGACAATATCTACGCTTTCGGCTAACCGCCAATCCGACTCATTCGGTAATTACACCTGGCGAAAAAAGAGGCCGTGTATTTCCGCATGTGACGGTTGACCAACAAAAAGACTGGCTTATCCAAAAAACCAAAACGACCGGTTTTCAGATCGTAAAGAAACAAGAAAATTCCGATCATTATTTGTTTGATGTGGTTGAGCGTGATCATCCAATTTTAAAACATAAGAATGAAAGAAAAGTTCACCTAAGTCGGGTTTCTTTTGAGGGTATCCTTAAAATAACGGACTTAGAGATGTTCAAAAAATCATTAATTGGCGGTATAGGTCGAAAGAAAGCTTATGGCATGGGCTTAATGACAGTAATTCCGGTTAAGCAAAATGAAGCATAATGTTGGTGCTAAAAAGCCCGACCTGGTTGAGTTAAGTCGAGTTAGAGACCGAGTTACTTTCCTTTATTTAGAACATGCCAAATTAAACCGCCAAGATAGTGCGATTGTCGTTGCAGATAGTAAAGGTACAGTGTTTGTTCCGGCAGGCATCATTAGTGTATTAATGCTGGGACCTGGAGTAGATATTACCCATCGGGCAATGGAATTAATCGGCGATGCTGGAATGAGTGTGGTCTGGGTTGGTGAAAGGGGAGTTCGCCAGTACGCCCATGGTCGGACGTTGAATCATTCATCATTATTAATCGAGAGACAAGCTAAACTGGTATCCAATATTCGTTCAAGACTAGCAGTTGCAAGAAAAATGTATCAAATGCGTTTTCCGAATGAAATTTTTTCGAATTTAACGATGCAAGAATTGCGCGGAAAAGAAGGAGCGAGAATTCGCCAAGTTTACCGAGAACTTTCAAAAGAAACGGGGGTTCCTTGGAGTCGGCGTGAATATAATCACGATGATTTTGATTCAGGCACTCCAATTAATAAAGCTTTGACCGCTGCTCATCAGGCTTTAAACGGCCTTAGTTATAGTGTTATTGTTGCTCTGGGAGCTTCGCCAGCTTTAGGATTTGTACATACAGGGCATGATTTGTCTTTTGTTTATGATTTTGCGGATTTGTACAAGGCTGAAATTTCAATTCCAATCGCATTTAAAATGGCGGCTGAAGATGATGATGACAAAGATATTGGTTCGCGAACCAGATTGGCTATGCGTGATGCATTTGTAGATGGAAAAATAATGATCCGGATGGTTAAAGATTTGAAATTTTTATTAGACGCTGAAGATGATCAAGAAGTTGAAAGTTTGGGATTGTGGGATGACAAAACGGGCCTTCAAAAATATGGCGTACAGTATTCTGAACGTGACGAAGGCGCAGACTAATGATAGTTATTACTTTAACTAAAGTTCCGCCTTCACTTAGAGGGGACCTAACCAAGTGGTGTCAAGAAATTCAGACCGGTGTTTATGTTGGTAATGTGACCGCGAGGATCCGTGATTTATTATGGGACCGAATTATGCGTGACATCGGTAATGGTCAGGCAACTATGGCCTTCAATTCTAAAAATGAATTTGGCTATCAAATTAAAACTACAAGACCGGATTATCAGGTTAGGGATTTTGAAGGAATTCCGCTGGTAAAACGATTAAATCGGGTAGATGTTCCTGTTAAACATGGCTTTAGTAAGGCTGCGAAATGGCGCAAAGCCAAAGCCGGTATGCAAAAACATTATAGTATAGAAAGTCAAGACCGTTTCGTTACCCTTGACATCGAGACCACAGGTTTAGATCCAACCAAGGATCAAATAATTTCAATTTCTGCTGTTAAAAGAAATGCTGACGGAACCAAAGAACATTACGATGCTTTTGTTAAAATTGACCAAAGAATCCCCGAAAGCATTGTTAAGCTAACCGGCATTTCAAATGAAAGTCTAAAGGATCAAGGTATTGAATTATGCAAAGCACTGCATGGGCTGAAAACATTTGTTGAAAGATTACCGCTTATCGGCTATAACTTGTCCTTTGATGATAGGTTCATCTCGACGGGTTTTAAGACTGTCAATGAAGAAGGTTTATCTAATAAATTAATTGACTTAATGCCAATTGTAAAAAAGAAAAACAAATTTTTAGATAATTATAAGTTAGGTACTGTATTGGAAAAATACGAAATTGAAAATTCAAGACCGCATGAAGCAAGCTCAGACGCTGAAGCAACTTTGAGTCTTGCAGAAAAACTAATTAAAAACGAGGATCTTCATTTTTAGGAATGCTGGTTTAATGGGATCTATTTAGGGTGTTTCCCGCGTATGCGGGGGTGATCCTGCCGGGTCTTAAGACTGCTGTTCAAAAGGCCAGTGTTTCCCGCGTATGCGGGGGTGATCCCTGTTGAAGTGGCTGTTGTACTTCTTAGAGCTTGTGTTTCCCGCGTATGCGGGGGTGATCCCATTAATCATGTTGAATACGATTAATAAAGTTTGTGTTTCCCGCGTATGCGGGGGTGATCCCTTGGGTTGGTCTGCTCACAGCATGTGGAACGGGTGTTTCCCGCGTATGCGGGGGTGATCCCCCTTCGATATCTTCAAAGTACATATTATCACTGTGTTTCCCGCGTATGCGGGGGTGATCCTTCATTTGATGAATTAAAATCAATTTTATTTCTGTGTTTCCCGCGTATGCGGGGGTGATCCTATCAAGAACTGAAATTGGGACGGATTTCTTATGTGTTTCCCGCGTATGCGGGAGTATATCTTACTACTCACACAGTTACAATTATTGGCTATGCGCGTTTTTCAAGTAGGTAGGGTAAATGTATGCTATCGATTGTTCAACAGTTTATAGTGAGTACGTTCAATAAATCGTTAGCATATTTATCAAAGAACGGAAATGAATTACAAGACACTATTTCAGGTTGGAATTGACAAAGAACAAGCTTGAATCAACCTTAATTTTAATTAAGGTACATAAGTTTTTAGGTGAAAATAACTTTTGCCACTTGTGAGATTTGCTGGCCTAGGCTAAGATTTAGGTAATAAAAGCAAGGGAGTATAGAGATGAATACATGGGCAGCAATATCGACTTGGAGAATGTCGTATGATGGTCTGCAAGTAGCCAGTCAGCAACTAAATGAACAAGTCAGTGCTGGAGACGCAGTTGAAAAATTAATTAATACCGTAGAAGACTATCCCTTGTATAAGTCAGTCGGTTATGGCGGCTTGCCCAATGAAGAAGGGGTAGTTCAAGTAGATGCGGCTTTTATGGACGGCGATACTCTAGCTCAAGGAGCAGTAGCTGCACTTGAGAATGTTAAGCATGCCGTTTCAGTTGCCCGCCGGTTAAGCCAAAACAAGACTAACAGCTTTTTAGTGGGTCTGGGAGCGACCAAATTTGCGATGCAGGCTGGTTTTGAAATGACTAACATGCTGACCGAAGCGGCTAAAGCAAGCTGGCAAGACAGGCGCAAGTCAACACCAAATATAGACTTAAAGCCCTATGATGGTCATGACACGGTCGGTGCCATTACACTTGACCAGGCTGGCTCGATGGCAGCAGCCACATCTACTTCCGGTCTGTTTATGAAGAAGAGCGGTCGCACGGGCGATTCTCCGTTATCTGGTTCAGGCTTTTATGTTGATAGTGAAATTGGCGGCGCTGCGGCTACTGGCTTAGGCGAGGATATTATGAAGGGCTGCTTGTCTTATGAAATTGTTAGGCAGATGGCGGAGGGCAAGTCCCCGCAAGCAGCTTGTGATACGACCCTTTACCCCTTTATTGCCAAGCTAAAAAAACGCACTAGTCAGGTTGGCGCCATCTCCTTGATTGCGCTGAATAAGCAGGGCGCATGGGGCGTTGCCACGAATGTGGAATTTCCTTTCTGCGTGGCCACGGCTGAAGGGGGAGCTCAGATTTACTTTGCCCAGCTTGGTCAAGCTGGAGTAACCCCAATCAAAGCAGTTTCGTCAGCGTGGTTTGATGAGTATGAAAAGCAAAATGGGATTAGCCTTGATTAGGTGATGGTTAAGTTGCATAACTAGTACAGAAGGAAAAGATAAATGTTGAAAGAAGCTTGTGTTGAAGATTTTGCCAGCGCTGCTCAAATGATTGCAGCTGGCGCTGGACGAATTGAGCTAAATAGTGACTTAAGTACTGGCGGAACAACGCCATCATTTGGCTTGATTAAGAAAACGGTTGATTACGCCCACCACCATAACGTTCCGGTCGTGGTGATGATTAGGCCGCGAGGTGGTAATTTTGTCTATGATGAAGCTGAACTTGCCATCATGGTAAGTGACATACAAGTTGCCAGTTTGGCCGGGGCTGACGCGGTCACGTTTGGTTGCTTGACTAAGGACTGCCAGCTCAACCAACTTCAAATGAAACGCTTGATTAACTTGTCACGAAATTTGGGCCTTGAGGTTGTCATGCACATGGCCTTTGATGCCATTCCAGCCGCAGATCAGCAAGCAGCACTCAACTGGTTGGTAACCAGTGGTGTTTGCCGTATTTTGACGCATGGCGGGAGTCTGGATCAACCAATTTTAGCCACGATACCACACTTAAAAAAAATTATGGAATGGGCCGGTCAGCGCATCACAATCTTACCGGGTGGCGGTATTACGGCCACTAATTGCGCTACTATTGCAAGCAGATTAAATGTAGAACAACTACATGGCACCAGGCTGGTTGCAACAAAAAAAGCATAGAAAAAGAGTAAAGAGTCTGGGAGATAAGTGCTCTTTAACTTAAACGAAAATTTCACAATTTAAAAAGGCTGACAATTCAACGTTTGTTAACGTGATATGTCAGTCTTTTTTGGGTAGATTAGACTTTTTTCTAGGTTCTTTTAGCTAAATTAGTTATTCTGCTTAAGATATTCTTGCGCATGTATGGCAGCGTGTCGGCCAGAATTAACATTATGGGCACAGGCTGAACCACCTAAAGTAATCGTATAGACATCCCGATACTGCATCGTTGAATCCATTCCGGCAGCATATAAACCAGGGATTTTAGTAAAGTCGTTAGTAATAACTTCGAATTTTTGATTTGAACCAATTCCACCAATCCCGATTAAGTTTGAGGGATCAAGGCGAGCAATGTAATAAGGGCCTTCTTTCATCGCCAGTAGCATATCTTTATCCTTGTTAAATTCCAAATCGTGTCCACGCTCACAGTATGAATTGTAGTTTTCCATGGTTTCAACTAAAACATTTTCTGGTAAGCCAACGGCTTGCGCTAGACCAGCGAATGAATCCGCTTTAAAGAGCGAATCACCATCGTTTGTTTTAACTGCTTGGGCTAGTATCTGGTCTGCCCTAGGGACGTCTTTTGTAATTTGATCATAAATTTTCTGGGTGAAAATTTCATACGTAACTCGAGTTGATTTAATTGCCATTCGTTGGTAGAGCAGGTTATCTTTTTTGACATTTTCGTTAACTAAACGGCGCCCGTCTTGGTTAACGAACACAACTGGTCCACCTGCTGGTAGAGACATAAAACCATTAATTGGATCAATGTACAAGTGTACACCTTCGTGTGGCAGAGCTTGAATATAGTTCATCATAAACTCGGGTGACTCTTTTAAAAAGTCTTTTGCGCCAACGGACATAGCCATTTGATAACCGTCACCTGTGTTGCTGGGCATGGAGCAATAATGAATATTTTTAGTCGACCAGCCTTGGGCTTCGAGTAATTTAGGGTTGTGCCCTACGCCACCAGTTGCTAGTAGGGTAGCCTTGGCACTAATTTTAATGCTACCTGCGGGTGTGTTAGCGTAGACGCCCTTGACTATGCCATCTTCGTAAATAATACTGGTAGCAGCTGTTTCAAGTAAGAATTGTGCTTTGAGTTTATCAGCCTGTTTTTTCATGTAAGGGGCATACCCAACTGAAGCAAAGCCCCCCTTAAACCAGTGAAAAGTTGGAAACATGCAGGTGCCATGGTAATCATCAACATTAGTTAATTGCACCCCTAAATCTACTAGCCAGTCAATATTGGCAGCGGAATTATTAATTAAATCAACCCAAAAAGAGCCATCTGCTCGGTATTGTCCTAGTTCTGCTTCTTTGGCAATAATGTCTTCTGGTTCGGCATGTATTCCAGCAGCTGCTTGCATTTTGGTGTTAATCCCAAAAATGCCTTCAACCCCGCCACCGTTGCCAGCGACAAAGCCATTTTTTTCAATTACAATTGTTTCCATTCCTAATTGACGAGCTTGAACTGCTGCTGCAAGTCCTGCAATACCAGCACCAACAATTAAAAAATCGGTATGATATTCTTTTACGACTTGTTTAGGTTTATTACGCCAGCTAGCAAAAGTTTTTTGCGGATCAGTTAAATCTGGTGTTTTTGATGACGGGTCACTATTTTTGCTATTTGAGCGTAACTTAAAGTCAGCAGGATCTCCTCCAGCCTGTTCAATTACAGTGCTCACTGCTTGAATTAAGCCATTAACGGAATGGGTTGCGCCAGTAATCGCATCGACGTCAATACTTTGCTTTTGAATGATTTCTTGAGGTACCTTAGTAAAAACACTTTCTTCCAAACTGCCAGGAATCATTGGCTCCTGTGGAAGTATCTGACTAATCTGATTATCAGTAATTTCAACTTCTAGTGGCATCGTTTCTTTTTCGTATTCTTGTGCAATAACAGCGTAACGTCCAGCTCGCAATTTTTTCATAATTTTTCTCCTTAAAAAGTTGCAATTGTTCTGTTAATATTTATGAACTTAATATAACATTGGTTAAAGGAGCACAACTAATCAAGAATATGATTGTTTATAAGTTTTACTGATATATAGGATATAGAAGGTAATCAAAATGAATTATGATCACTTAGCTGTTTTTGTAAATTTAGCTGAAACCTTAAACTTTTCGCGCACTGCCTTACAAATGAACTTGTCTCAATCAGCAGTTTCACAAACTATTTCTTCGATGGAAAAAGAGCTCAATTTTTTACTGTTTTATCGGACAAGAAAGCAGGTACAGTTAACGAAAAGTGGAGAAAATTTTTATGCTTCGATGAAGCCCATGTTAAACCTCTACAATAAGTCGGTCCAAAAGGCCCAAAGAATTGCTAGTGCCAGAGCGGAAGATCTAACCATAGGTTACAGCGGAACGCCGTACGAAATTTCAATGCTACCTAATATCATTAAAGAATATCGGCAAGTTAAAGCAAACAACTGGCCAAATATCTACTTGGAAAATTTTGCTCATAATAGTCTAAAAGATCATTTGTTAAATGGAGACTGTGATCTGATCTTTACCATGCCTGACATCGTGGCTAAAATTGCCAATATCCATTATACGGATTTGGTTGAAGGTAAATATTATGCCAATTTTTATGGTCCCAAGGCAGCTTGTGAATCAGCCTTGCCATTAACCAGTTTGAGTAATTATCGCTTGATTTTTTTAGATAGTAAGTGGTGTCCACCTTCCCAAAATGAACTGCAAAAGGCGATTGTCAAAGAGAATAAGCATTTAAATTTGGTTTATTCTAACAACATTTTAAATTCGCATGTAATGGTTCAAGCTAATTTGGGGGTGGGTATTTGGGCTGATTTTGTTTCAGACTTTGCGGATCGGCAGCTACATGGTATTCCACTAATATATCCAGTGCAGCCGCATTATGGGATAGCGATGCTTGAATATGGCATGACTAAAACTGCTAAATCCTTTGTTACCTGGTTAAAAAACAACTACGCCAATTTTGTGTAAACGACATTGCTAACAGCTATGATTGAGTTAGCGTAAGCTAGTTTTATTTTTTGGTTGACAATAAATAAGTTGTTGATTAGAATATTATTAATATAAAATGCAATGAAAAGAAGAGTAGGGTTGTAGGTAGCGTATTAGAGAGTCCTGATGGTGAAAAGGGATCGTGAAAACAATCTGAAAGTAACTTTGAGCAAGCTAGTGAATTTAATTAGTTAGTATTGGTGACACCCATTATCGTGTTAGCGTATCGCAATTGGGCTGTACGTGAAGTGACTGCGGCTTTTGAGAATTAGGCAGTAAAATAGGTGGTACCGTGCGTGAAGCACCCTTGATGATAATCAAGGATGCTTTTTTATTTTAAAGACGCTGCTAGTTAAGAAATTGAGGAAGATTGTATGGAAGAGATTAGACCGGATGAAAATACCAAACCATTAACCTGGAAGCAATATTTAGTGGTTGCTTCCCTATTATTTGGCTTGTTTTTTGGGGCAGGAAATTTGATTTTTCCTGTTCACTTGGGCCAACTAGCAGGAGCCAAGTGGCTGGCTGCTACTGCCGGTTTTTTAGTAACCGCCGTGCTTTTGCCACTGTTAGCCGTTTTAGCGATTAGTGTCAGTCATGCCAAGGGAATCTACGATATTGGTCGTCCTTTGGGCCGAAAGTATGCGCTGGCCTTTATGGTGCTAATCCACCTGACCCTGGGCCCCTTATTTGCAACCCCGCGGACCGCTAGTATTTCATTTTCGGTTGGTTTGCAACCTGTCTTACCAGCCAAACTTGCGCAGCCATGCCTACTCGTTTTTTCCGCTATTTTTTTTATTTTAGCGTTTATTATTTCTTATCAAGAAACAACTATCTTGGACAGTGTTGGTCGCGTCTTGAATCCAATTTTTCTACTTTTACTGTTTGTTGTTTTTCTGCTGGCAGCTGCAAAGCCAATGGGTGCGGCTCGTCAGCAGACAGTCACTGCTGCTTATCACAATATGGCCTTTTTTAATGGTTTTCTGCAGGGCTATAACACGATGGATGCTTTAGCTGGCTTGGCCTTTGGTTATACGATTGTTTCAGCGGTCAAGCAGCTAGGCAAGACTTCAGCCAAGAGTAACGCAAAAGTTACTGCGAGAGCTGGTGTTATTGCTACTGGCGAAATTGGACTGATCTATATTGCACTGATTTGGCTGGGGGCAACAACTCTTAAGCACTTTAAACCCTCAGCTGAAGGTGGTACAGCCTTCAATCAGATTGTTACTTATTACCTTGGTGACTTTGGGCATGCCCTCCTGGCTACTTTGGTGACGCTAACTTGTTTAACGACCGCAGTGGGCCTGCTAGCGGCTTTTGCACAGGACTTTCACCGCAGTTTTTCAAAAATCAGTTATCATACCTGGCTGGCAATCATGACCTTTGCATCATTTGTGACGGCCAATTTTGGCCTCGACACAATCATTGCTTGGTCAACCCCAATGTTGATGTTTTTGTATCCAATTGCCATTGTGTTAATTGTCCTGTCGATTGCTAAGACAGCTTTTGCTGGCGATCCAGTTGTGTACTTTTGGGCAATCGGACTGACCATGATTCCTGCACTACTCGATATGTTAGCCTCGTTTCCCCCGGTTATCAGCCAAAGTCCGTGGGCTCATTTTATCAAGGAACTCCAAGTACGTTTGTTGCCTTTGGCTGCAATCGGTCTGGACTGGGTAATTCCGGCAGCGGTCGGAATTACCGCTGGCTTACTGGTGCATTTTTACCGCAAACGACCAAAGCAGTAGCAAAACTATGCAGATTAGCTTTTAGATGGGCCACTTTTTTTGACAACTACTATTAATAAAAGTAGATTGAAGGAGAAGAATAAAGTGATTGTGAGTTAAAAGATTGGACTGAGCAAGTTGGCTAAAAACGAAAATGAAGACAAAAAGCGGACTGCAATGCACGCTGGTCATGAACATGGCAGAAATGAACATGGGTAATCAGCTTATGATGCCGATGGGCAATTTAAAGCAGCGCTTGCTAGTTTCGGTGGTTTTGGCACTGCCAATCTTGTTTTTGGCACCAGCAATGGGCATTAGTCTACCATTTCAATTCTCTTTTCCCGATTCGGATTGGGTGGTAGTAGTTTTTGCCACTATTTTATTTTGCTACGGTGGTTGGCCTTTCTTTAAGGGTGCCTGCTCTGAGTTAAAAGAGCGCCGGCCTGAAATGATGACGCTGATTACGCTCGGAATTTCCACGGCCTACCTCTACAGTTTGTATGCCTTCATCCGCAATGACTTAGTACAGAGTTCAGAACATACAATGGACTTTTTTTGGGAACTGGCTACTTTAATCTTAATTATGTTGCTCGGTCACTGGATTGAGATGTCGTCGGTAATGTCGGCCAATAGCTCGGTTCATGATTTAGCCAAGCTTTTGCCTGATAAAGTACACCAAAAGCAGGGTAAGCGAACCGTTGAGGTGAAAATTAACGACGTCAAACAAGGCGCACTTATTTTGATTAAAGCCGGTGAAAGTATCCCCTTAGACGGTACTATTCTAGCAGGATCTAGTCGGGTTAACGAGTCGCTAGTGACGGGGGAAGCCCGCGAGGTCTTCCGGAAAAAAGGTGATCGAGTAATCGGGGGTTCGCTTAATGGTAGTGGTGCTCTGACGGTCAAGGTCAATAATCCGGCTAATTCAGGTTTTTTGGCTAATGTTAACCAGCTAGTACAGTCATCGCAGATGACCAAGTCCAGGCTGCAGGACCTGGCTGATCGCGTTTCGGGCTGGCTTTTCTATGCCGCTCTAGTTGTGGGAATTATTGCTTTAATTGTTTGGACTGGCATGCGCGGTATTGGTACTGGCTTAGAGCGCATGGTCACTGTCCTGGTCATTGCCTGCCCGCACGCCTTGGGGCTAGCAATTCCTTTAGTTAATGCTAAATCCACGGCTATCGGAGCAAAGCATGGTCTTTTGATTAGAAACCGTAAAGTCATTAGCGTTAGCTCAAAACTTAATTATCTCTTATTGGATAAGACGGGCACTTTGACCGCAGGAAAGTTCCGGGTCAATAAGTTTGCAAGTTTGAGTTCTGACCTCGACGCACAAGCGGTACTGGCCATTACTGCTTCTTTAGAACAGGATTCAACTCATCCGATTGCCCAGAGTGTCTTGCAATTTGCCCAAGCCAAAAAGGTTGACTTACTGACGTTAACTAATGGTCAAAATCTGCCAGGTAAGGGGATTAGCGGTACCATCAATGGTCATCATTATCAGCTTGTCAATGAACAGGCAGCGCGATCGCAAGTTGAAGTCTTTCCGGCAATTGATACCTTAAATAATACCGCTAGTTACCTCATAGAAGGAGGAACCGTCCTAGGCTATTTGCTAGTTGGAGACGAGATTAAACCTGGTGCCCAATCTTTAATTAAACAGATTAAAAAGTTAAATATTACACCCGTTATGTTAACTGGTGATAATCGCGAGGCCGCGCAAGGAATTGCAAAAAAGTTAGGCATAACTGAAGTTTATACCGATTTAATGCCAGAAGATAAGGAAAAAATTGTTGCTCAGTTTCAAGACCAAGCTAGCAAGGTGATGATGGTAGGCGATGGGATCAATGATGCGCCTAGTTTGGCCAAGGCTGATATTGGCGTTGCCATTGGTGCTGGTACGGATGTAGCGGTAGACTCGGCTGACGTTGTCTTAGTTAATAGTAATCCAACTGATATTATTAGCTTCTTACAATTGGCCCAGCATACGCAACAAAAAACCGTCCAAAATTTGTGGTGGGGCGCAGGCTACAACATCGTTGCCCTTCCGCTGGCGGCCGGACTTTTGGCACCCTGGGGAATTATCCTCACGCCAGCAGTTGGTGCAGCTTTGATGGCACTTTCTACCATAATTGTAGCTATTAATGCTGAAACTTTAAAAATTTAGGCCACTGGTAAGAGCGAGATCTTTAAACTTTCGCCTTTTTAAAAAATTAAATAATTTGCCATTTATTTTAAAGATATTGAAAAAGCAACTGTTAGCAGGTATGATGAATAGTAGTTATTAGTTAAGTAAGTTTCATACAGTAAAACAGGACAAAAGGAGTTTAGTGATGAGTGAAGTAGAGTACCGAATTGAAAGTGACACGATTGGTCCGGTTAAAATTCCCAAAAATGCTTTATGGGGTCCGCAAACAGAGCGCAGTCGGAATAATTTTCCCAGTGGGGAGTTAATGCCACTAGCAGTTATTCGTACTTTTTTGCAGTTAAAAAAGGCGGCGGCTGTATCTAACGTTGAAGTCGGTGACGAGCCTCAGGAGAAGGGGCAAGCGATTGTGGAAGCAATTGACCAGTTATTGGCACTAAATGATGATGACTTGCGCAAGGACTTTCCTTTACACGTGCTCCAAACTGGATCAGGCACTCAAAGTAACATGAATGTTAACGAGGTGGTTGCTAATCTGGCCAACAAGTTGCACCCCGAATTAACAATTCTGCCTAATGATGATGTTAATCGGGGGCAGTCTTCTAACGATACTTATCCGACAGTGATGAATATTGTGGCGGTTGAGGCACTGGATAAGTTAGAACCAGCTCTTCAGCACCTTATCAATGAACTAAAGGTCAAGCAAGACCAGTATTGGACGACAGTCAAGGTGGGCCGGACTCACTTGCAGGATGCCACCCCAATTACCTTTGGCCAGGAAGTATCCGGCTATCTAGCGGCTTTAAAGCACGATTTAGCCTATATCAAGGAACTTAAGCCGACGCTCTATGAGTTGGCAATTGGTGGTACGGCGGTTGGTACGGGGCTAAATGCAGCGCCGGGAATGACGAGCAAGATTGCTGCCCAATTATCTGTAGTTTATGGACATAAGTTTGAAGTGGAGACCAACAAGTTCTGGGGTTTGGCTCACCATTCTGGAATTGATGTAGTGCACGGTGCACTCAAAACGCTGGCGGCCGATTTGTTTAAAATCGCCCAAGACATCCGCTTCCTGGCTTCTGGTCCGCGAGCTGGTTACCATGAATTAAATATTCCGGCAAATGAACCAGGTTCCTCAATTATGCCTGGTAAGGTAAATCCAACCCAAGCGGAGGCAGTGACCATGGCTGCAGCAAAGGTCTTTGGGAACGATACGACTATCACCTTTACTGCTTCACAAGGCAACTTTGAAATGAACGTTTTCAAGACGGTCATGATTACCGCTTTTTTGGACTCGTGTGACATATTAACGGGGACCATTACGGGTTTTGCTGACAAGATGATTGCGGGTCTGACTGTTAACGCTAGCAAGATGAATGAATTATTAGAAGACTCGTTGATGACAGTTACTGCTTTATCACCGCACATTGGCTATCATGATGCTGCCAAAATTGCACAAACTGCCGACCAGGAAGGGTCAACCCTTAAGGCAGCAGCTTTAAAGAGTGGTAAGGTCACTGAAGAGCAATATGAAGCTTGGATGGATTACATGCAGATGACCAATATTGACCGGACGAAACCAGAAGAATAAAAGGGAGAATTGATTAATGGCTAAATTTGTTTTTGCACCAAACCGAACTGATGAGATTGCGCCAAGTTACGACGCAATTATTGTCGGAGCCGGTGGAGCAGGTTTGACCGCTGCACTCCAGGCTAATGAGCTAGGCTTGAAGGTTGCAGTTTTTGAAAAGAATGACCAATTAGGTGGCAATACCAGTCGGGCTTCGTCTGGAATGAACGCCGCTGAGAGCTTAGTCCAGTTAAAAGCAGGTATTATTGACGACAAAGAAGACTTTTTCCGTGAAACGCTTAAAGGTGGTGGTCGCCTAAATGATCGCGAGCTACTGAGATATTTTGTGGATCATTCTGCCAGTGCAATTGACTGGCTCAGTGATCACGGTATTGATCTGAGTAACCTCACGATTACGGGGGGAATGAGCAAAAAGCGGGCTCACCGGCCTGCTTCCATGGCCCCGGTGGGCAGTTACTTGGTGTCTGGCGCACTGGAGCAAGTTCAGAAAGCAAACATTCCAATTTTTATCCGATCTAAGGTAATTGAATTACTGCAGGATGATGGACAGAAGGTCGTGGGCGTCAAGCTATACACGGACGCGGGTGTTAAAACTGTTAGGGCCAAGGCAGTGCTTCTGGCCTCTGGTGGCTTTGGGTCCTCTAAAGAGTTAATCAAAAAGTACCGTCCTGACTTAGTCGATTACAAAACTACCAATCAGCCGGGCGCAACCGGTGATGGTTTGAAACTGGCCGAGCAAATTGAAGCTCAACTTGAACAAATGGACTTTATCCAAGTTCATCCGACTGCCCAAACTGATACGGAACACGTCTACTTGATTGGTGAGGGACTCCGCGGCGAGGGTGCTATCCTTGTTAATAAGGCAGGTCAAAGGTTTGTTAACGAAATGGACACCCGCAAGATTGTGTCTAATGCGATTAGTAACTTACATGAAGACGGGGCATATTTGATTTTTGATCAGGGAATCCGACAGAACTTTACCGCGGTGGAGTTTTATGACAGCATTGGACTGGTTAGCCGCGGTGATACCTTAGAAGAAGTAGCCGAATCAAGTGGCATTGACCCCGCCGGATTAACGATGACTGTTCAAACCTGGGATAGCGCTGTAACTGCGCAAAAAGACGAGAAATTTGGCCGCAAAACGGGGATGGACCGGACTATTGCTCGTGGACCCTTCTTTGCTATTCATGTTAATCCTGCTATTCACTATACAATGGGTGGAATTCACATTACACCCAAAACTGAGGTATTAGACACTGATGGAAATATCATCAAGGGTCTCTATGCTGCCGGTGAAGTTTCTGGCGGCTTACATGGTAACAATCGGATCGGAGGTAACTCGATTGCGGAAACGGTCGTGTTTGGTCGTCAAGCCGGAATCCAAATGACGGCTTTCGTGCGTAGAAGTTAGTAAACATAAAAAGACACCTAACAATGTTAAGTGTCTTTTTATGTGGTTAAGCAAGTATTCTAAAAATACAAATATTTTTGCAATATATAAAAAATAATTTATTTATTTTAAATATTGCAAAAATAAGAATTAAATTTATAATTAGTTAATAGTAGAGAATAGTAAAATTTTAATTTTTGAAAGGAAATAATTATGACCAAAAAAATATTACTTGTTGGTGACGGTGCTGTTGGGTCGACTTTTGCTAATGACTTGTTGCAACATACTAAGGTTGATGAATTGGTAATAGCTGATGTCGTCAAAAAACGACCGGTCGGTGATGCGATGGACTTGGAGGATATTACGCCGCTGGTTGGTGGCTGTAATATTCATCCGGGTGAATATGCTGATGCCAAAGATGCTGATGTTGTAGTTATCACTGCCGGAGTGCCACGCAAACCCGGAGAAACTCGGCTTGATCTGGTTAACAAGAATGTCGGCATTTTGAAAAGTATCATTCAGCCAGTAGTTGATTCAGGCTTCCAAGGAATCTTTGTTGTTTCTGCCAATCCGGTTGATATTCTGACCACGTTAACCCAGAAACTATCAGGTTTTCCAAAAAACAAGGTAATTGGGACAGGTACTTCACTGGATTCAGCGCGGCTCCAGGTTGAATTGGCTAAAAAGCTGCAAGTACCGGTTACTGAGGTCAACTCGTTGGTTCTGGGCGAACACGGTGATACCTCCTTTGAAAACTTTGACGAGTCCACTATTTCTGGTAAGGCTTTACGTGACTTTAGTGGCATTAATGACCAGGTCCTGGCCGAAATTGAACAGGACGTCCGCCAAAAGGGTGGTGTAATCATTGAGCATAAGGGTGCCACCTTCTACGGAATTGCCATGATGTTGACGCAAATTGTCAGTGCAATTTTAGAAAATCGGGCAATTGTGCTACCGCTGTCAGCTCCAATTAATGGGGAATATGGCATCAAGCGTGACCTCTATTTAGGTACGCCAACTGTAATCAATGGGGCAGGAATTAATCAAGTAATCGAAACTAAGCTATCTGATGCTGAATTAAAGAAGATGTGCAACTCCGCCGAAAAGATGCAGGAAGTATTAGCAGCAATTGATTTAGCTTAAGCAAAAGAAGGCCTTAATGTGCAAAACGGAAAGCGCATCTATTTAAAAAGAAAATTACCTGATCAAGATTTAATCCAGGCCTATCGCGAATTACCGGCTTCAAATGTTGCGGATTGCATGAACCGAACTGGGGCGATGTACTGGTAATTGATAACGAGGAAGACAACACCCGGGCAGTTATCGGTGAAGTGATGATGACGTGGTTACGCGATCAAAGACATGTGGCTGGCGTCGTTGTTGACGGTCCTATGCGTGATATTGACAGCCTCCGCAACTGGGATCTACCAATCTATGCAGTTAGTACTACGCCTAACGGACCATATAAGGAAGGTCCAGGCGAAATCAACGTGCCGGTTTCTTGCGGAGGTATTGCCGTAAATCCCGGTGACCTGATTCTGGGTGACGGTGATGGTGTAATCAAAATTGAGCGTGCTGAAGCAGCAACTTTGCTAGCTCGGGCGCAAGCTTTTCACCAAAAAGATGACGCCAAAGCGGCAAGTTATCACGAGGGGACGGGCGACCTCGCTTGGATTGATAATGAACTTAAGCATAAAGATTATCAAATAATTGACGATTATTATCGCCCTGAAAGTTAAAAGGGAAAATTATGAAAAATTTAGAAAAGGTAAATTATCGCGGGTTTGTGCTTCCCCTTGTTTGCGGGATTATCTTGTGGTGCATGACGCCGTTGCGACCAGCGGGACTTTCGCTAGTCACTTGGCAAATGTTTGCCATCTTTGTGGCGACGATTGTGGGTTGTATTACTAAACCCTACCAATTGGGGGGATAACTCTGATTGGCTTGATTGTAACTGTTTTAGTCGGCCTAGCTCCGATTAAGGATGAAGTGAACCCCAAAACTGGTGTGGTAAAATGCTGCAACAATTTAACTTCATTACCAATGATGGGGTAAGGATTAATTATTATGATAGCTTAACCGATCAGCCACCAATCTTGGCCGTTCCAGGTATTGGTGGTTCGGCGCTAATGTGGCAGCAGTGCGCTCAACTCTTTAGTCAGGATTTTCGTTTTATTGTGCTCGATCCGCGCAATCAAGGCAAATCGGAGCGCACCTTTAAAGGACAAAGAATAAGTCGACACGCTGTCGATTTGGCAGAACTGATGCAGCAGCTGAACCTAAAATCTGTGGTTGGCATAGGTAATTCGATGGGAGTGGCCAACTTATGGGCGACTATTTCATTATTTGGTGAGAACCGTTTTCGGGCCCTGGTTGACTTAGATCAGCCACCTAAGATGATTAAGGATCAATCTTGGCAGTATGGCTTTAAAGATTTAACTTGGGAAAACTTTCCGCAGTACCTTAAATTTGATTTTGGTACTGGTATCTATAGCCACGTTGATGACACCATGTTCAACCAGGCTAAGGCTGAAGCGCAGAAGTTCCCATATCATCCCGAAGATAATTTTCTCTGTCGGATTGACCATGCAGCGCAAGACTGGTGGGATGTATTGGTTGGATTGAAAGTGCCAATGTTGGTCCTAGCAGGTGAAAATTCACCGTTTTTGACTATCACTTTGCTGCTGCCATGACGACCCTAAATTCTGTGATTAAGGCTGAAACAATTCCTAATTGTGGCCATTTGCTACAAGCGGAACAACCCCAGCTGGTCTATCAGCAAGTGATGAGCTTTCTTAAAAAGGTAAAAGCAAATGGATAAGATAGTTGACTTGTATTTAAATATTCCAGCGACACGCAAAAAGTGGGAAAATTTCCTGGCAAAAAGGGGGATTACCAACTTTAGTTCACGGGAAGTTGAGGTTATTGACCATACCTTTGGACTATTTGATGATCAAAATGAACTAGTCGGCACTGGCAGTGTTGTTGGCAATGTTTTGAAATATCTTGCTGTCTGTAACCAAGATGCAGTGGCAGGGGCGCGGTTCAATCAACTAGTGACAGTTTTGCAGCAGTATTTGTTTAATCAAAATATTTACCACAGTTTAGTCTTTACCAAGGAGGAGTATGCAGCTAGTTTTGCCCATCTGGGATTTACTGAATTAGCTCGAACTGAAACGGCTGCCTTTTTGGAAACTGGGACACCTGATATTGATGACTTTTTGGTTAAACTTCCGCAGGTTGCTAACCAAGCTAGCCAGCAAGTTGCGGCTATCGTCATGAATGCCAACCCCTTTACACTTGGACACCGGCAACTGGTGGAACTAGCCAGTCGAGAAAATGACCTGGTTTATGTCTTTGTTGTTGCAACAGATGCTTCACTGTTTAACACAAAAGAACGGCAGGAACTGGTTAAGGCCGGTACGGCCGACTTGGACAATGTACTGGTCGTCAGCGGGGGCGACTATTTAGTTTCGCAATCAACTTTTCCGGCTTATTTTTTAAAGTCGCCCGCTGAACTGATCGTCAGTCAAACTGCAGTTGATGCTCTTGTTTTTAAAAATAAGATTGCACCAGCATTAGCAATTAAACGTCGTTATCTAGGAACTGAACCATTTTCACGGACAACTAATTTCTATAACCAAAGTTTGGTTAATATCCTAAGTCCTGAGATTGACGTCAGAATTGTTGAACGCTTTAGCACTAAGGAGCAAATTATTACAGCAACTCGCGTTAGACAGTTGCTTAAAACAGATCAGCTTGCGGCAATTGCTGCACTGGTGCCAGCTAGCACGATGAATTTTATGCTAGCGCATCAGCAAGATTTACAAAAAAGAATTAAGGAAGGAATGAACATTAATGGAAATTAAAACAGTTGGTGTCGCCGGCACTTTAGAATCTTCTGATATCCAAATTATGGTGTTACCGGCAACCGGAGGAATTCAAATTGAGCTTGATTCAGAGGTTGCTAAGGCTTATGGTAAGCAAATTAAAAAGGTAATTACCGCTACTTTGACCGATTTTGGTATTACTAGTGCCAAGATCAAGGCAACGGATAAAGGGGCCCTTGACTGTGTCGTTGCAGCGCGGACGTTAGCTGCTGTGCAACGGGCAACCGGAACAACAGACCAGCCCAAATTGGAGGTATTGCAATAAATGACTTACGTTAAAAATCGTTTGCGGCGAACCATGATGTTTGTTCCTGGTAACAATCCAGCAATGATTAAGGATGCTGGTATTTATGGGGCAGATTCAATTATGCTAGACTTGGAAGATGCGGTTTCCTTGACTGAAAAAGATGCAGCTAGAATGTTGGTTTATAACGCCATCAAGACGGTTGACTTCGGAGGAGCAGAAATTGTGGTCAGAATTAATGGGCAAGATACACCGTTTTATGACGAAGATGTCAAAGCGATGGTACGAGCTGGCGTGGACGTTATTCGGCTGCCTAAGACTGAATCGGCGGAAATGATTCAAAAATTAGTTCATGACATGGAAAGAGCTGAAGCGGAATATGGGTTAGCCCAGGGCTCTATTGGTGTGATGGCGGCAATTGAAAGCGCCAAGGGGGTTTTGAATGCACCAGCAATTGCCGCAGCCTCGCCATTAATGATGGGACTGGCTGTTTCTGGTGAAGATTACACCGCTGACATGCACACCCACCGTTATCCCGATGGTCGTGAACTCGAATTTGCGCGTAATATGGTTCTCCAAGCAGCCCGGGCTGCTGATGTCTATGCCTTTGACACGGTTTTTTCCAATATGAATGACCTGGAGGGATTCTACCGAGAAACTCGTTATATCTATGAATTGGGTTATGACGGTAAGTCACTCGTTAATCCGCGACAAGTTTCAATGGTCAACGAGGTTTTCAACCCGACTAAGGATGAGATTGAAGCGGCCCTAGCTGTTCAAAATGCGATTCGCGAAGCCAAGGCTAAGGGCTCTGGAGTTATTTCGCTGAACGGTAAGATGGTTGATAAGCCAGTGGTTGAAAAAGCTAACCGGGTCCTTGAAACGGCCAAGGCTTCTAAGCTGATTGATGAGGAGGGAAAGTACATTGAAAAATAGGGTAAACCGTGAATTACCAGCTGCATTAATGGCACAAATGAATTTAGCACCATTTACGTCAAGTGAGATTGGTAATCCGGAAATAAAACGGGTAGCACCTAAAGTGGCAGTTACTACGGGAACAAATAAGGTAGCTGAATCACTGGCCAAGGTTATTAAAGAGACCTTGAAAGATGGAATGACAATTTCATTCCACCACCATTTTCGCAATGGAGACTTTGCCTTCAATGAAGTAATGGACCAAATTATTGCAATGGGCTACCAGAATTTAACTTTGGCCCCATCCTCGCTTACCGGTATTATGAACGATAAGGTAATTGAGGCCATTAAAAAGGGAGTAATCACCAATATCACTTCGTCTGGTATGCGCGGTAGTCTAGGTGAATTTGTCTCGCGAGGTGGACTGAAGAATCCGGTCATCTTTCGTTCACACGGTAATCGTGCTCGGTCAATTGAAGAGGGCGAGATCAAAATCGACATTGCTTTTTTGGGCGTTCCAGTTTCTGATCCCGCTGGCAATGCCAATGGTCAAGACGGTGACGCAGTCTTTGGTTCTTTAGGTTACGCCTTAATCGATGCTCAATATGCCGACAAGGTCGTTCTTTTGACTGACAACATTGTTGATTATCCTAATACGCCGGCATCAATTAAGCAAACACAGGTTGACTACGTTGTTAAGGTAGCTAAAATTGGCGATTCTGACCAGATAGGTTCCGGTGCTACCCGTTTTACCAAGGATCCTAAGGAATTAAAGATTGCCGAGATGGTTAATCAGGTAATCGTGAATTCACCTTACTATCAGCAGGGCTTTTCGTTCCAAACTGGTTCTGGTGGTGCAGCGCTAGCAGTTACGCGCTATTTGCGCCAGTCAATGCTTAAAGACGGATTGACAGCCTCTTTTGCTCTAGGCGGAATTACTAAGCCAACAACCGATCTTTTAGAGGAGGGCTTGGTCAAGAAAATCATGGATGTCCAGGATTTTGACAAGGGCGCAGCCCTGTCCATGGCCAAGAATAGTGGTCAGCAAGAAATTGATGCCTCTTGGTACGCTGATCCGCATAACAAGGGCGCAGTGGTTAATAACCTCGATATCGCGATTCTCTCAGCCCTACAGATTGACACTGATTTCAATGTGAATGTGATGACGGGATCTGATGGGGTGATTCGGGGAGCCATTGGTGGTCACCAGGATGCTGCTTCTGCCAAGCTGACCATCATTACTGCACCACTTGTGCGTGGCCGTAACGCAACTGTTGTTCCAGCGGTTGAAACTGTGGTTACACCTGGCAGTTCAATTGATGTCTTGGTAACCGAGCGCGGAATTGCCGTCAACCCTAACCGTCAGGACTTACTCGAAGTCTTCAGCCAAGTTCCTGACCTCAACTTGGTGGACATCAAAGAACTGCAAAAGATGGCTGAAGAGCAGGTTGGTGTTCCCCAACCGCTAGAATATACTAACCGGACGGTTGCGTTAACTCAGTATCGGGATGGCACCATAATTGATCAAATAAAACAAGTTAAAGACTAAAATTAAAAACGTGAAAATAAGTTCAAAGCCGATTTTCACGTTTTTTTAGTTATAATATTTAAAAGAGGATGGTGACGTGACTGCAATGAGTAAGTCAATCTTTCTAGCGGGTCAAGAACAGGATATTAAGACGGTATTAGCCAATCGGGATGACCGACTGGCATTGCAAAGAAAAGCCTTTCAGCAGTATCCCCAGGCAACCCTGCTTGATGTTAAGCTCAATATTCCAGGACCAATCAAAAATAACCGCTACTTGCAGAAATTATTTGAAGCAGGCATCTCTGACCTAGAAGAGCGGCTCCAGGAAAAACAATATGCCTACACAACGTTTGCAACTTGGCATCAAGAAACTGGCTGTGAACAGTTTTACATCTTAAAAGTAGACGCCGCTAAGGTTAAACAACTGGCCATATCCTTTGAAGATGCGGCTGAAATTAACCGTTTGTTTGACGCTGATGTGCTGGTGCAAAACCAAAAACAGGCCCTATCTCGTTTAGATAATGGTCTGTTACCGCGCAAATGCTTTTTATGCAACCGGCCAGCCAAAGAGTGTGCGCGCTCGCGGCGGCACTCCGTAGCAGAAATGCAGGAATACATTAGTAAAATTTTTGCCCAGACATTTTGTTAGAGCTGCTGATTTTTGTGTAATACGCGCTCTGCAATGCCACTAGTTGTTAGCAAGTGGGTGATTACTCTGCTTCTAAGTGCGCCGAGTAGGGCATCTTCCTTAAAGCGGTTCTTCACCGTCACAAAGCGGTTAGGGATGCGCATAATGTCATCAAGACTAATGCCAGAAATGTGGGCTTCAAGCGGCTGGTAAAAGTTACCCTTAATGTCATAGGGGCGACCAAAGATAATACCGGCAATTTCTTCCTGTTTCCCCGGTTCAAACAGGTGGTCTGCATAATGGTCCATAAAAAACTGGCCTGATTCAAGGGACTGAACTGTTCCGATACTAGCAAAAGCAAGGTCGATCTGCGCAAAGAAGTGTTCAATATACTGGTAATAGGGTTCCTGCTTGATATTCTGTACCAGGTCCGGGTTGATTGCATATAACGGGGCCGGGAAGGTCAGACTTTGGGCGTTAAACTTGTCTGCAGCCTCTTGGACTAGTTGATTTTTTCGTTTACTCGAATTGACAGCCTGGCCCAAAAGTTGAACGAAGGTTAGATTTTCCTGATTGGTTTCGGAAAAGTTGTTAATAATGTCCTTCAACAACGTACCCCAAGTTAGGCCAATGACGTGTGCGGACTTAGCGTAATTTTGAATCTGTTTAGCGGCATAATTAACAATCATCTCATTATCTTGGTTTTTAGTTTCCAAGTCCGTTAAGATGTATACTTCTTTCAGGTTGAACAAACGTTGCAGTTCTTTTTCCAGTTTTTCGGCGCGTTTGGGGCTTTGGTAAATGCTGATTTTGACAATCCCCTTGTCTTGGGCTTCTTCGATTGCCTTTGTAATTAGGTAGCGGGAAAGGTTGTATTTCTTGGAAATATCGGCAATGTTTAACTTACTGAGAAAATAATCATGTGCGATATTTGCTAGTTGTTCATCAGTTAATAATGTCATTTTGATCGTCCTTATCTTGCTTCATTAATTATCTTTACCAATATATTCTGGCAGCTATTGCTACCGCCCAAGCAGGAACCTTTATTCTAACAAATCACCAAAGATTCCAGCGGTAACTTTTTGCAAATCATGCGGATCTAGAAAAACGCTGCGCCCAACTTTGCCACTGGAAACGGCAATCTCTGCTTCATTTTCCATACTTTCATCAAGAAAAATTGGAAAGTGATGTTTGAAGTAGATGCCGATTGGGGTGTTGGCCCCATGGACGTAGCCTGTAGTCCGTTCAAGGTCCTTTAGCGGGAGTAGCTCACACTTCTTATTACCAGAATGCTGGGCCAACTTCTTCATACTCAAATGGGCTGTTACCGGAATAACACCAACCACCACACCAGTTTTGTTGCCAGTGCAGACCAGTGTCTTGTAGACCAAATGTTCATTCTCGTTTAAAATAGAAGTATCCATTTGGGCTACACCGCCTGCATCTGCGTGAGTAGCAAAGACCGTTTGATGGTAGGGAATCTGGTTGCGATCAAGTATTTTCTCGACGAGGGTTTTTTCAATTTTCTGTTTCTTTTTAGACATAGTTAATATCACCACCATTAATCATAGCATTGATAAAAGAAAAACAAAAAGGGGTAGAACGATGAAATTGTTAGTGATTAAAGTAGAGACCAGCCACGAAGTGGAAGACGCGCTGACTAGCTATAGTCAAGACGTATTACAGAGTCAGGGAATTGAAGTGCGGCAGCGGTCTGACTTTGAAGAAGCAGGCTGGAAGCATGATGCGACTGTAGTTGAGCTAGCTGAAATCGCCAACTTACCTGACGACCTACAGTTTATGGCTTACTTCAGTGGGGAAAGTGATCGTGAGCACTTAATCAATGAGTATCGAACCAAGTTGAAGGAACTGCAGCAGCTTGGCCTAGCAACTGGCCTAGCCCAGGTAAGTGCCAGTTATATTGAGGACGAGGATTGGAATACCGTTTGGCAAAAATTTTATCACGTACTTAACCTTTCGCGGCATTTGGCGATTGTACCAGAATGGGAAAAATACCAGCCCCAATTTAATGATCAGCAACTAATCAAGTTAGATCCGGGTCTGGCCTTTGGCACAGGTAATCATACCACTACTCAGCTAGCTCTGATGGGGCTGGAACGAGCTCTAATCAAGCCCATGAAGATAGTCGATGTTGGTACCGGGTCGGGGATTTTGGCAATTGCAGCTGCCCTTTTGGGAGCCGAGCAAGTACTCGCAACTGACATTTCTGATGAGGCAATTACAGCTGCTCACGAAAATATTGCCTTGAACCAGTTGACTAACATTGATATTAGGCAGACTAGCCTACTGGCAGGAGTATCGGGCAAGTATGACCTGATTGTGGCTAATATTTTGGCAGAGATTTTGCTTGATTTAATTCCGCAATTGGATGAACATTTAAATAATGGCGGGCAAGTCATTTTTTCTGGGATCGATTACTTGCAGTTCGACAAAATCAAGCAGGCCCTTGACCAACATGGTTTTCAGATTGCCCTTACGATGAAACAAGAACGGTGGGTTGGCTTAGTAATTGAGAGAAAAGAAGATCAAGAAGAGTTATAATATGAATCTAAGACTAAGTAAGGAATTAGCAAATTGATTGATAAACTTAATCACATACCATTTATTCGAAAGGTAAATCAATATCAGCCGATGCCAGTAATCTGGTGGTCGCTGTTAGTGGTCATACTACCGCTAATTTTCAGTTTACTACGAATACTGACAACGGTTCGAGTTGGCATCTTATTTGTTCTGGTTAATAGCATCATCAGCTATCACGTGGGTAATTTAGTTAAAACAATCAACCTAAAGCGCTACTGGTTGCTATTTTTACCAGTTTGTTTTTGCTTGCTTGTTTTATTTAAGTATGCAAATTACAACTACCTGTTTGGGTTGATTTATTTAATTTTTGAAATTTTTGGCCTGATGGACAAACAAATATACAAATAGAAGGGTCTTTTATGTCGAAATACAAGGAAATGACGCATGAGCAAGTGCTTGCCGCTTGTAAAAAATATATGTCAGCGGAACAAATTGCTTTTGTCGAAAAAGCTTATGACTTTGCCAAAGAAGCGCACCAAGGACAAAAGCGGGCGTCGGGCCAGCCCTATATCGTTCACCCAACGCAGGTGGCAGGCACTTTAGCCAAATTGAGTCTTGATCCGGATACAATTGCGGCGGGTTTTTTACACGATACAGTTGAAGATACATCTGTTACTAATGCCGATATCAAGGCGAACTTTGGTAAGGACGTTGCCTTCATGGTTGATGGCGTCACTAAGTTGAATAAGTACGAATATAAGTCACACCAAGAATTTTTAGCTGAAAATCACCGTAAAATGTTGATTGCAATGGCCAAGGACATCCGAGTAATTATGGTTAAGCTAGCCGACCGGCTCCATAACATGCATACTCTGGAGCACTTGCGCCCTGACAAGCAGCGCCGGATTGCTTCGGAAACAATGGATATTTATGCACCCCTGGCTGACCGGCTGGGAATCGGGACAATTAAGTGGGAACTGGAAGACATGAGCTTTCACTACTTAAATCCCGAGTCCTACTATAAGATTGTTAGCCTAATGAATTCAAAGCGCAGTGAACGTGAAGGGTATATTCAAGATGCAATTAAGACTTTGAAAGCTAGTTTAGATAGTTTGGGTATTAAGTACGAAATATACGGCCGACCTAAGCATATCTACTCGATCTACAAAAAGATGGTCAACAAGCACAAGGACTTTAATGATATCTATGACTTGCTGGCAGTGCGGGTAATAGTTAAAAGCGTTAAGGATTGCTATGCCGTTTTGGGGGCAGTTCATACGAAGTGGAAACCAATGCCTGGACGCTTTAAGGATTACATTGCAGTTCCTAAGGTTAATGGTTACCAATCGTTGCACACTACTATCATTGGTCCTGGTGGTCGACCGCTGGAAATTCAGATCAGGACAGAACAGATGCATGAGATTGCCGAATACGGAGTTGCTGCCCATTGGGCATACAAGCGCGGCAATACAACTGGAGTAGCACAAACAAGTTCAAATGAAAAGTTAGACATGGTGCGGGAAATTCTGGAATTAAAGGATGAAACGCAAGATGCTGGCGAGTTCATGAAGAACGTTAAGAGTGAAATCTTTTCAGATCGTGTTTATGTGTTCACGCCTAAAGGAGAAGTCTACGAACTACCTAAGGGCTCAGTAACACTTGACTTTGCTTATGAAATCCATACTCAGGTTGGTGGACACGCTGTTGGCGCGAAAGTTAATGGTAAGTTAGTGCCACTTGATTATAAGTTAAAAAATGGTGATGTCATCGACATTATGACCCAATCAAATGCTAAGCCCTCTCGTGATTGGGTTGATATGGTCAAAACTTCGCGGGCACGCAATAAGATTCGCCGCTATTTCCGTAATCTTGATCGTGAAAATAGTATTGAACAGGGCGAACAGATGATTAACGACAAGCTACGTCAGCAGGATCTGTCCCCTAAGGAATTTCTGGATAAGGATCACCTTGAACAAATTTTAGAACAGTTAAACTACCATACAACGGATGAAATGTATGCTGCCGTTGGCTTTGGTGACTTGTCGGCAACCAGTGTCGTAAATCGGCTAACGGCCGACCTCCGCCGGGCAGATGAGTTGAAGAAACAGCAGCAGCTGGAAGAAGAAATTTTAAATTCAGGGCAAAAGTCTGCTTCCAAGCCGCAAGACCACAAAAATTCAGCTGCGACGATGAAAATCAAGCATAAGAATGGGGTCATGATTCAAGGAATCAGTGACTTAATGTTACACTTGGCCAAGTGTTGTAATCCCGTTCCAGGCGATGCCATTGTCGGTTACGTGACCAAAGGACGCGGGGTAACGATTCATCGTTCAGATTGCCGCAATATCACTGCCAATGATGGCAGTCAAGGCCGATTAATTGAAGTAGCATGGGAAAATGTGGGCGAAAATAGCGGCCAGACCTTTAATGCCAACATTGAGGTTTTTGGTTATAATCGTAGCCGCCTGTTAAGTGATGTTTTGACCAAACTAAATTCACTTACCCCTAACATTAACAACCTGTCTGGTAAAGTTAATGAAGAAAACATTGCCCATATTTATGCAACGGTTGCCGTTAACAATTCATCTCAACTTGATAGTATTTTGACTAAATTACGCGATATTCCAGACGTTTATGAAACACGGAGGGCAGACAATTAATGCGAGTAGTAATTCAAAGAGTTAACTGGGCTAAGGTGGCAATTGCAGATAAGACCGTGGGCCAGATTGACCGTGGCTACTTACTCCTAGTTGGTCTAAAGGATGGCGATGAACTTGACCAGGTCAGGAAAGCAGCCGCCAAGATTACCAAAATGCGTATTTTTGAAGATGAGCACGGTAAGACTAACCTAGCAATCAAAGAGGTTAGCGGAAAAATCTTGAGTGTCAGTCAGTTCACCTTGTTAGCTGACACCAAAAAGGGTAACCGGCCCAGTTTTACGAAAGCAATGCGGCCGCCTAAGTCAGCTGAATTGTGGGAAGTTTTTAATCAAGAATTAAGGCAAGCTGGTTTAACTGTTGAAACGGGGCAATTTGGGGCAGACATGCAGGTTAGCCTGGAAAATGATGGACCGTTCACGATTGTGCTTGACCAGTAAAATTTGCCAGTAAAATAGCTTTCCAGGTTGACTTTTTACTGGTAAAAATATATTCTAAAAAAGAATTATCAATGACGAAGATTGAAGTTTAGCATTTTTATTTTAGAGACTGCTTCCTAGGGTGAAAAGAGCAGATGAAAACTAACTGTGACCCCTTTATCAGATAATAATCGTTTCGCGAGCGTTATTCGCAGCAAGCAAAAGGTGGTACCGTGCTAATTCAAAGCGCCCTTGATTCATTCAAGGGCGTTTTTTAGTTGTAGTAAAAGGAAGAAATAAATGAGAGTTCAAAGACCAAAAGGAACAGTCGACATCTTGCCAGAGCAGTCTGGCTCTTGGGAACAGGTTGAACAGACTGTCCGCGACTTTTTAAAACGGGCAAATTACCGGGAGATGCGGACCCCGACTTTCGAAAATTATGAAGTTTTTGCGCGATCGAGCGGTGAAACTTCTGATGTCGTCGAAAAGGAGATGTATGACTTCGAAGACAAGGGCGGCCGCCACATCGCCTTACGGCCCGAAGGAACAGCCGGGGTAGTACGGGCCTATGTGGAAGATAAATTATATGCACCAGAAAAGGCTAAGCCCTTTAACGTCTACTACATCCAATCGACTTTTCGTTACGAGCGCCCACAAGCCGGCCGGCAACGGGAATTCCACCAGATTGGTATTGAGAGCTTTGGTGCTAGCAACCCTTTGTCCGATGTTGAAAGCATTATGTTGGGCCACGATTTATTAGCTGAACTAGGGGTAAAAAACTATGAGTTGCACCTTAATACTTTAGGCAATGCCCAGGTCCGGCATGATTACCGTGATGCCCTGGTCAATTACTTTACTCCATTAAGAGACCAACTATCAGATGACTCTAAGCGGCGCTTGGAGAAAAATCCCTTACGCATTTTGGATTCAAAAGATGACCAAGACAAGCGCTTTTTGGCAGCAGCTCCGAAGATCATTGATTACTTAGATGAAGCAACCAAGGCCAACTTTGCCCAGATTACGCAGATGCTCGACCGTTTGGGGATTGACTATGTGATTGATAACGACCTGGTGCGTGGCTTGGACTACTATTCTGGTATTATTTATGAATTCATGGTCGAAGATAAGAGCCTGTGGGAGTCTGCGACGACAATTTTAGGCGGAGGTCGGTACGATAACCTGGTTGAAGAATTCGACGGACCACATACACCGGCTGTTGGCTTTGGCATCGGGGAAGAACGCCTGATGCTGGTCTTAGAAAAGCAAAACCCGCAGTTGTTTGAAGATCAAGGCATTGACTTCTTTATTACCAATATTGGCGAAGGTACTGCAGGTAAGGCCGTTGAGATTGCCCGCATTTTGCGCCGGCAGGGCTTTAGTGCCCAGTATGACGTTGAGCAAAAGAAGCTCAAGGCACAGTTCAAAAAGGCTGACCGGGCCCAGGCCAAATACGTAATTACGTTGGGGGCCCAGGAACTGGCCAACGGTATTTTGAACGTTAAGCGCCTAGCGGATGGTAAAACAGTTGATCTTAACTTAGAAAATGTTGACCAGATGGAAAAAATGATGGAGCAATTGAAGGATTAAAAATGGAAAAAAGAACAGACTACTGCGGTAATATTACTGCTCAATACCTTGATCAAGAAGTTAATTTGTATGGTTGGGTGCAACGAATTCGCAATTTGGGCAACCTTCTCTTTATCGACCTGCGTGACCGTGAAGGGCTAGTACAGGTAGTGGTGAACCATGATTCAGGCCCTGAATTAATGACCTTAGCGGAATCCATAGGGAGTGAGGACGTTATTCAGGTTAAGGGGACGGTAGTGAAGCGGGCCAGTGCCAATCCAGACATGAAAACCGGTGAAGTCGAAGTGACCGCTGACGATATCACGGTTTTAAATAAGTCGCAGAATCCGCCCTTTGAAATCAAGAACGATGCCGAAGTAGGTGAACAATTACGGTTGAAATACCGCTACCTTGACCTGCGGCGTCCTGCACTACAACAGGCAATTATGTTGCGGGCAAAAATCTTGCGCGCCACTCACGAATTCTTCGATGAAAATGGCTTTATCAATATTGAAACTCCGATTCTCGGCAAGTCATCACCAGAAGGTGCGCGGGACTATCTGGTACCATCACGAATTTATCCTGGCAGTTTTTATGCTCTGCCGCAGTCACCCCAATTATTTAAGCAATTGCTCATGGGAGCGGGCTTTGACAAATACTACCAGCTGGCCCGGTGCTTCCGCGACGAGGACTTGCGGGGCGACCGCCAACCTGAATTTACCCAGATTGATTTGGAGACATCCTTTACTGATGAGCAGCAGGTGCAGGATTACACTGAGGGTCTCTTGAAAAAAATCATGAAGGATGTCATGGACATTGATCTCAAAACGCCAATTGCCCGTATTTCTTGGACTGATGCGATGAACAAGTACGGTACGGACAAGCCGGATACCCGGTTTGGGATGGAAATACATGATCTGAGTCCAGTTTTCAAGGACAGTGACTTTAAAGTCTTCGCTGGTGCGATTGCAAACGGCGGTTTTGTCAAAGGGATTGCCGTTAAGGATGGGGCAAAAGCATACTCGCGTAAGCAAATTGAAAAGAAGCAGGACTACATTAAGCGATACCACGCCAAGGGGCTTGCCTGGGTTAAGTATGAAGCGGGAGAATTCTCGGGACCGGTTGCCCGCTTTTTAACCGCTGCGAACAAGTCAGCGTTGCTGGCCGAATTTGGCCTTGAGGGCGGTGAATTGCTGGTCTTTGTGGCTGACAAGTGGAAAGTTTGTTGCGATTCACTCGATTATCTGCGCCGGACATTTGCCAAGGAAACGGGGATTATTCCTAAAAATGTCTTTGACTTTGTCTGGGTGGTTGACTGGCCGCTCTTTGAGTATGATGAGGGCTTTGGCAGATGGATCGCAGCGCACCATCCCTTCACCATGCCAGATGACGAGGGGATCAAGCTTCTTGAAACCGATCCGCACCAAGCCCATGCCCGCAGCTATGACATCGTCATGAACGGAGATGAGCTTGGCGGTGGGTCAATCCGGATCCACAAGCGGTCAATCCAGGAAAAGATGCTTAAAGCACTGGGCTTCTCTAAGAAACGGGCTTATGAGCAATTTGGTTATCTGCTTGAGGCACTGGACATGGGCTTTCCACCACATGCTGGTTTAGCAATTGGGCTAGATCGTTTTGCTATGTTGCTAGCCGAAAAGGATAACATCCGCGATGTTCTAGCCTTTCCTAAGAATGCCAATGCAGCTGAACCAATGATGCACGCTCCAGCCCCGGTAACGAAACAGCAGCTGTCCGACCTGGGTATTGAGATTGAGAGTAAGTATCAAGATAGTGTGGTTAAGACCAATGCCAGCCTAGAAAAGCAGGCAGAAGAGGAATATGGAACTAACACTGATTGGGACGAAAAATAAAAACAAGAAAGAACAAGCACATGTCATCCAAATATCACCGTGCCTTTGGCTGCTACGGAATAATCGCCGACCAGCAAAAGCTGCTGGTTATCAAAAAAACGGGCGGCCCCTATATTAACCGCTACGACTTGCCTGGTGGTAGCTTGGAGGACGGTGAAGCATTGACTGAAGCGGTCGTGCGCGAGGTTCGTGAGGAAACCGGATTAACGGCTTTAGCGTTTAAGCAAGTTGGAGTTACATCCTTTAAATATCCATGGGATTATGAAAGTTGGCACTACAACCAGCACATCTGTGTGTTTTATGATATTGAGCAGACTAAGGGAAATGTTCAAGCCAGCGTGGACCAGTTTTCTGGTCAGGATTCGTTAGGCGCCCTCTGGGTGCCTCTAACGGACTTGACCATTGCCAATTCGTCACCGTTGGCTTTAAAGGCTAAAGAATATATACTTCAGCCTGCAGGATTTAGTTTGAAAGACCAGTCCTTTACAACTTGGCAAGTATTAAGTAAACCTATTTTTTAAGCAAGTAAAAAGCGGTTAGGGTAAATACCCTAACCGCTTTTTCTTTTTAAAACAACTACTTCAAGCTGTCTAAAAAGGTTAAAGCTGCATCGTAGTTTGGTTCATTAGTCATTTCTTGAATCAATTCTTGGTAGAGTACCTTCCGGTCGGCATCAACAATCCAAATACTTCTGGCATCAATTCCGGCAGCTTCAACGTAGAGCCCCATCTTTTTACCGAAGTCGAGCTCCTTGTCCGACAACAATTTCATTTTTTTCACGCCTTCAGCAGCACACCAATTCTTCTGTTCATCAGTGGTGTTAGTTGAAATGGTGTAGAAGTTGATGCCATCATACTTGTCAACTTCACCATTAAATCGCTTAGTTGAAATACTGCAAACGCTCGTATTAATATTAGGCACAACACTAATGAGGGTCGGCTTGGTAATCAGGTTGGTCGCACGCTGAATTGAACCATCGGCCACGGTTAAGTTAAAGTCTGGTAATTTATCTCCCACTAGCGGTGGTTGACCATTAGTTGCTAGCTTCTCTTGTCTCATAGTAATTTGCATAATTGATCCTCTCTTAAAACAATAAATTTCTCTAAGTAAAGTTTAAACTACTAGCTGAAATAAACCCAAAAATAAGCTCTTTAAGTTATAGACTCTGCTTAACATAGTTGGTAATCCGGTCAACTGCGGTCTGCAACTTTTCTTCTGATGAGGCATAGGATAAGCGGACATATCCTTGTCCGCCCGCACCAAAGTAGCTTCCTGGAACTACACCAACCTTAGCCTTAGTAGCAAGATCGTTGGCAAAGGCAACATCATCACTACCAAAAGCGCTTGGAATCTTGGCAAAAATATAGAAGGCGCCCTCTGGGACAGCCATTTCAAAACCATTTCGTTCTAGACCAGTTTGAACAATATGCAACCGTTTGCCATAGGTTGCACGAGCTGCGGCATAGTCTTTTTCACCAGTTTTTAAGCCCTCGATTGCAGCCGCTTGAACATTATCGGTAACCGAAGTAATGAGGAATGAGTTGATCTTAATAATCGCTTCCATTATTTCCGCTGGACCGGCAATGTAGCCGATCCGCCAGCCCGTCATGGCAAAACTTTTTGATAGGCCGGATACGAGAATCGTGCGGTCCGGAATAATTTGGGTAAGTGAATAGTGCTTTTTGTGGTCGTAAGTTAATTCGGCGTAGATTTCATCACTAACAGCGTACAGGTCATATTCAGTGATAACCTGGGCTAAAGCTTTGAGTTCACTCTGCGCATAAACTCGGCCAGTTGGGTTAGAAGGATCGGTCAAAACAACTGCTTTAGCCCCGTTACCTTCGTTTTCCAAAGTCTGAGTTAATTTTTCTGCTGTCAAGATAAAATTGTCAGCAGATGTATCTACTTGGATAGGTACTCCTCCTGCCATCTTAATAATGCCAAAGTACACTTCCCAAACGGGGGTTGGTACGATAACTTTATCGCCCTGATTGAAGAGTGCCATAAAAGTGACATTTAAACCGCCGGAAACGCCAACAGTTGCACAGATTTCATTTTTAGGATCATAGGAAACCCCAAGACTCTTTTGAAGATATGTGCTAACTGCCGTTAAATAGGTCATCTTCCCAGCTTCCGGGGCATAATGCGAATCATTATTTTCAATGGCGGTAATTGCAGCTTGCTTAATGTGTTCAGGCGTATTCAAGTCAGGTTCACCAACAGTCAACATGATTATCTCCGGAATTTGAGCAATGTCTTTGCTAAAAGAACGAATCTGCGAAGAAGGCAAATTTTTGATCTTAGAATTAATCTTTCTCGATAAATTTGGGCTTAATTTTGGCATAGTTACAGTTAACCTTTCTATTATTTTGTACTGAAATAATTATAACCTAGTTTTACCAAAAGTGAGTTTTAAGATAACATTAATTTATGAGACCGCTAACCCAAGTAATTACGTAAAGTTTGCTATAATTATGGTAGGTGGTGATAGCAAAATGGAACAAGCAAAGAAAAAAGAAAAATTGCAGCAACTAACAACAGAGCAGCTTGAGGTAACGCAACATGGAGCAACTGATTACCCGTTCCAGGGTAAGTATGACAACTTCGATCAAAAGGGCATCTATGTCGATGTGGTATCGGGTGAACCGCTCTTTTCTAGTACAGACAAGTATGATGCTGGTTGCGGCTGGCCCAGCTTTACTAAACCGATCGCCAAGTTGATATACCGGCGCGACCAGTCGCACAACATGGAAAGAACCGAAGTTAAGAGTCCTGATGCTGACTCTCACTTGGGACACGTCTTTAACGATGGGCCAGTTGATCGTGGCGGCTTAAGGTATTGTATCAACTCTTCAGCATTGGACTTTATCTCATATGAACAACTTGCTGAACGCGGTTATGGTGAGTATAAGCAATTATTTGAATAACCTTAAAAGTGCACCTCCATTGGAAGTGCACTTTTTTAGACAATTTCTTGTTCTTTGAAGCTACCGTATACGCGTTCAACCTCAGTAACGCTCATAAATGCGTAGGGATCGCTTTTTTTGACAATCTGTAAGATGTCGTACATATCATAGCGGTCAATCACCGTGATTAAAACCTTCTTTTCAATATGGCTGTATGCTCCTTCAACATCGTGAAAAATAGTGATACCGCGATGCATTTTTTCTTGGACACCATCAATAATCGCCTGGGGTTGCTCAGTTACAATGGTTACCTGCATTTTTTGATGTTGGGTGTAAATCGTATCAATGACCCGACCGTTGATAAAGATGGTCAGAGCCGAATAAAGAGCACGCGTCCAACCAAAAGCAAAGCCTGCTGCGGCAATAATCACTAGGTTAATTAAGATACTGACTTTACCATAGCTGGTGCCCGTTTTCTTTTGTATCACGATACCAATAATATCAAGGCCACCGGTCGAGATGCCGTTTTTTAAGGCAAACCCGGTTCCCAGACCATTGATCATGCCACCAAAGATGGCGCAGACCAAAGGATCAATATGCATGTCCACCGGGTGAATCAGGCGCATCATTAAGGAACCTAGAATAACGGTAATAATAGTAAAGAAGGTAAACTTATGGCCAATCTTAAACCAGGCTAGTAGCAATAAGGGAACATTCAGGGCGAAGTACATGGTCGAAGTGGTCAAGGTTACCGGCAAAAAACGTTCACTCATCGTGTTGACCAGCTGGGCAAACCCAGTAACACCGGAAGAGTACATGTGACCGGGTGCCCAAAAGAAGTTCAAAGCAAACGCAACCGCTAAAGAATAAAAAAATGAAGCTGAAATTTTTGAAAGCAGACTGTAACGTCGGTTGAATGTGTCGAGTTTATCCATTACCTGATAACCTTTTATAAAACTTGCTTAATAAACGTAAATTAGTTTACCAAAAGTTGCTGGAACTAGGCAAAAAACAACCAGTATTTTGATTGTCTACTTTATTTTTGCCAGTTTCTTTTAATAAAGTCGGTCCGTCCACCTGATTCTTCCAGGGCATAACGGGCGGGATTCTTCTTGTAGAAGTCTTGGTGATAGTCCTCAGCAGGATAGAAGGGTTTAGCATGTTCGATTGCAGTAACAATGGGTTGGTCAAACTTCCCACTATCCTGCAAGTTTTGCTTAGACTGTTCTGCTGCAGCTTTTTGGGCTAGTGAATGATAGTAGATGACTGGCCGGTAGCTGTCACCACGATCTTGAAACTGCCCCATTGCATCAGTTGGATCAGTTACTTGCCAATAGTATTGCAGCATGGTTTCATATGAGATTATTTGTGGGTCGTAAGTGATTTCGACTGCTTCCGTGTGGCCAGTTAGACCACTTGCAACTTGTTCATAGGTGGGATTAGGAACATGGCCACCGGTATAACCCGAAACCACTTTTTTAATTCCTGGCAATGAATCAAAGGGTTCTACCATGCACCAAAAACACCCGCCAGCAAAAATTGCGATAGCTAAATTATTTTTTTCTTGTGAATCAGTCATTTCTTTTACCTCATAAAACTTATTCGACGCTAAGACTATCGTCTTAAAGTACGCTATTCCTCAATTCCTAAGTGCTTCATGATTAGGGCCGCCGTTTCCTCGATTGAGCGGTGGGCAACATTAATCACATAGCAGCCTAATTCATCATAAAGCTTTTGAGCCGAATTGAGTTCATTTTTGATTGCATCTGTGTTGGAATACACCGTATCTGGATTTAGCCCATAAGAAATCATCCGTTGCCGCCTAAATTCATTTAAGACGGACAGGTCATTGGTTAGACCAATGATTTTTTTGGCATCAATTTGGTAAATTTCCTTAGGAATATGGGTATCAGGAACTAGGGGAAGGTTGGCCACCTTAATGTTTTTATTGGCTAAAAAGAGTGACAGGGGGGTCTTAGAAGTTCTGGACACGCCTAGGAGAACCACATCAGCTTCTAAAAAGCCCTTGGGATCCTTACCATCATCGTACATCACCGCAAACTCAATGGCTGAAATGCGGTCAAAATACTTCTGGTTCATTTTGTGCTGGGCGCCAACCTTGTTTTGGGGGTGGAGCCCAGTTGTTTTTTGAATTGCTTCCATAGCTGGAGAAAGAATGTCCACGCTCTCAATATGGTGCTCGCGCACGAAGCGGATAATCGGAATTTGCATCTCATCCTTAGCCAGGCTATAGATAATTACCAGGTTAGGAAACTGGACTATTTCGGCAAGTGTTTCAGTTAACTTTTCTTGGTTAAAAATGAAGGGATAGCGCCGGTAATTGACCTGTGCGTCAGGGAATTGGGCCGCAGCGGCCACTGCATTGTTAAAGGCGGTATCGCCAGCAGAATCAGAGATAATAACGATGTTGACTTCTTTTTTTGGTGTTTCTTCAACCATAGTAAGCTCCTTTTTTCTTTTAATTATACAATTTAGCCCCGGTCTTTAACAGATTTAATGTTAATTAAATGAGAAATTGAGCAATCTTTTTAAAAAACATTGCCTCTACGTATTGACCGATTAATTTGGTTTGATATAATTAAGTAAATCCATGACGGCAACGTCAAGAAATGGAAGGAGGGATCACATATGGCCAAGACAGTCGTTCACGAAAACGAGTCTATTGATGATGCTCTTCGTCGTTTTAAACGTTCCGTTTCCAGAAGTGGTACTTTGCAAGAATACCGTAAGCGCGAATTCTACGAAAAACCTAGCGTACGTAGAAAGCTTAAATCTGAAGCAGCTCGCAAACGCAAACATTATTAGTACTTAGAGAAACGACTTCTATCCGTAAAGAATAGAGGTCGTTTTTTAGTCTTAAGCGTTTGTTTACCGTAGATAGTAATTTATTTTTTCTACTAGACGGTAGATTTGCTATAATTTAACTAGATACGCATGGAAAGAAGGGGTTATGGTGAGCTTATTGGAACAGATTACAGCTGATCTGAAGGATGCCATGAAAGAGCGCGATCAGATCAAACTGAACACAGTGCGCCTGATCAAGTCGGCCTTGATGAATGAACAAATCAAGGTTGAACATGAATTGAATGCTGATGAAGAGCTGACGGTACTTAACCGTGAAAAAAAGCAGCGGGAAGAGTCAATTGCAGAATATACCAAGGGTGGCCGCACAGACTTAGTTGAAGAAACTAAAAAAGAGTTGGCGATTGTCACAAATTATTTACCCCAGCAGTTGTCTACGGCTGAACTTGCTAAACTCGTGGCTACAACCATAACTGCAGTTGGCGCCCAGGGGAAGTCTGACTTCGGCAAAGTTATGCAGGCGTTAATGCCCAAAATCAAGGGTAAGGCAGATGGCAAAGCTGCTGCTAAGGCAGTTCAAGATCAATTAAGTTAAGAAAGGGAGCCAAACTTGTCCCAAACCAATTTTATTCCTAGAAATCCAGAAAATATTCAAAAACTAGTTGGAGTAAATGATAGCAACTTAAACCTGCTAGCTGAAAATTACGACATCAGTGTCGTCGATACAGGCAGCCAAATTACCATTGCGGGCGATGAAGCCCCAACTAACAAAGTTCTTGCGGTCTTGCGGGCTCTAGACCAGGTCGTGAGCGCCAATATTAACATTAGTGCCCCTGACGTAGTTAGTGCAATGAAAATGGCAGATAAGGGGACTACCGAATATTTTCCTGACCTCTACCAGCAAATTTTAATTCGGGATGCTAAAGGCCGCCCGGTTAGAGTCAAAAATATGGGCCAGAAGTGGTACGTTGAAGCCATTGCCAAAAATGATGTCGTCTTTGGCATTGGGCCAGCTGGAACTGGTAAGACTTTCATTGCGGTTGTCTGTGCCATTGCAGCCTTTAAGCGGGGTGAAGTTTCACGCATTGTGTTGACCCGACCAGCTGTTGAGGCTGGTGAGTCCTTAGGCTTTTTGCCGGGAGACTTGAAGGAAAAAGTCGATCCCTACTTGCGACCAATCTATGACTCCCTCTATGCCATTTTGGGGACCAACACCACCGACCACTTGATGGAACGCGGCGTGATTGAAGTTGCGCCGTTAGCCTACATGCGTGGCCGGACTTTAGATGATGCTTTTGTTATCTTGGATGAAGCCCAAAATACCACTGATGCGCAGATGAAGATGTTTTTGACGCGGCTGGGCTTCAATTCCAAAATGATTGTCAATGGCGATATGACTCAGGTTGACTTACCTGGCCGGCAGCACAGTGGCTTAATCGATGCACAGCACATTTTAAAGCAAATTAACCAGGTCAAATTTATTCACTTTTCTGCGAATGATGTTGTGCGTCACCCGGTTGTTGCCAAGATAATTAACGCTTATGAACAGGAAGAAGAACAAAGTTGATGACCCCACTTGATATTACTTATAATGACGAAGTTGGCTTTTTGCAAGATCAGGAGCACGATTGGCAGAACTGGATTGACGAACTACTCTTACTTGCCAAAAAAGAAGTAGCCCCCGAAACCAATTTGGAAATGAGCGTTAACTTTATCGCTGAAGCACGTAGTCAGGCAATTAACCGGGAATATCGCGGGCAAGATCGACCGACCGATGTTATCTCGTTTGCCATTGAAGATGGTGAAGACCAGCTTGATCTGGCTTTTTTTGGCCAAGACGCGGATTTTTACCAGGACATCGGCGATTTATTTTTGTGTCCTCCAGTAATTAACCGGCATAGTAAAGAATATGGGACGGGGTGGGACCGTGAATTTGGCTATACCCTAGTTCACGGCTTTCTGCATTTAAACGGTTATGATCATATTGACCCAAATGAAGCAAAGGAAATGTTTGGTATCCAGGGGAGCGTCCTAGAAAAGTACGGACTTCCCCTGTATCCAGACCAGTTAGACCAAGGTAGAGGTAAATAATGGCTGAAAACAAAAAAAATAAATCCGGTTTTGTAGCGCTAGTTGGGCGCTCCAATGTAGGCAAGTCGACGTTAATGAATTATCTAGTGGGACAAAAGGTAGCGATTACTTCGAATAAGCCGCAAACAACCCGGAATAAGATTTCTGGTATCTACACGACCGCCAACATGCAGGTTGTTTTTGTTGATACACCTGGTGTTTTTAAGCCACACTTGGAACTCGATCAATACATGGACCAGGCCAGTCTGTCTGTTCTTAACGGCGTCGATTTAATTTTGTTCATGGTTGAACCAGAAGAGATTGGGGCAGGAAACGAATATATTATCGAGCTTTTGAAGAAGACTACGGTACCGGTGCTGCTTTTGATTAACAAGGTCGACCAGGTCCACCCCAACGAATTACTCCCATTAATCGATGCTTACCGCCACCTAAACATCTTCAAGGAATTCTTGCCCATTTCAGCTACTCAGGGGATCGGTATTACGGACTTAACTCAGGTGCTGTACAAGTACTTGCCAGAAGGACCCAACTACTATGATCCTGACCAAATTACCGACCGACCAGAATATTTTATGGTGGCTGAATTAATTCGCGAGCAACTACTCCAACTAACTGCTGAGGAAGTCCCTCATGCTGCGGCCGTTTGGGTTGAACGGATGAATCAACATGAAAAGAATAAGCTACAAATTGAGGCGACGATTTATGTTGAAAAAAGCGGGCAAAAAGGGATTATTATTGGCAAAGGAGGCAAAATGCTCAAGCAGATTGGCATTAATGCGCGCAAGCAAATTGAAAATTTGTTAGGTGAAAAGGTCAATCTCCGTTTGTGGGTCAAGGTCCAGCGCAACTGGCGTTCGGATCCGCGGTTTTTGAAGCAGATTGGTTATAGTAAAAAGGATCTTTCGTGAAATGGCACGTGAACTGAAGGAAGTTCAGGGGATTGTTTTTAAGCGGCAAAAGTACCATGAAGCGGATTTATTAGCAAAAATCATGACCCAAAACAACGGCATCATTACTATGATCGCCCGGGGAGCTTTGAAGCCAAAGTCAAAGTTGAGCGCCGCTCTGCTCAATTTTTCTTATGGAACTTACGTGCTTTATACCTCAGGCCAAGGGCTCAGCACGCTACGTACCTACAAAAACATCAAGCAATTTGACGGGCTTTTTAGCGATTTGACTAAAAATGCTTATGCCTCATTCATCCTTGACCTCATTGACCACGCCTTTACTGAATACCAAAGTTTAGGTAAATACAATGACTTGGCTGTTTTTGCCCTGCAAAAAATCGACCAGGGGGCAGATGCCGAAATGATTACCCAAATAGTACAGATGCAGTTGCTAGCAGCTTACGGCGTTGAACCAGAATTGCGCCACTGCCTTGTTTGTGGCCGTGACCAGGGGGACTTCGATTACTCGATTAAGCAGGGGGGGATCTTATGTAGCCAGCACTTTTTTACAGATGCTGATCGCCTACATTTAAATCCCAAAGAAACAGCGGTTCTAAGAACAATTGGACTGCTCCCGTATGAGCGCCTGGGTTCAATCCAAATCAGTAAGAATATCAAGCACAGTACCCGCAAGGCAATCGATCGGATCTACCAAGATACAATTGACCTGAATCTGAAGACCAAGAAATTTTTAGATGAATTGAATTTATTAGTCTAGTGCTTTAGATTACTAGACTAATATGATAGAATATTCTTGTGTTTTGATAATGATGAGGAATTTAAAAAGTACCAGTTTAAGCGAGTGTCAGTTAGTGTAAGGACACCTGGGAAGAGGCACCTCTAGTCAAGCGAATTAAGAGCAGGGAAGATATTCCCTGAATTAGGGTGGAACCGCGATTGAATCGTCCCTATGCAGCTGTTGCATAGGCTTTTTTTATGCCTGATGCAGGGAGGAATTAACAATGACAAAGAAAAAATTAACTATTCAAGAAATGATTTTTAAATTGGAAGAATTTTGGTCTTCCAAGGGCTGCTTGGTGATGCCTTCCTACGATGTTGAAAAGGGGGCAGGTACAATGAGTCCCTATACCTTTTTACGTGCAGTCGGGCCCGAACCTTGGGCAGCTTGCTATGTCGAGCCCTCAAGACGACCTGCAGATGGCCGCTACGGGGACAATCCGAACCGGTTATTCCAACACCACCAATTTCAGGTGGTTATTAAGCCTGCTCCAGCAGATATTCAACAGTATTATTTGGATAGTCTGCAAGTATTAGGCATTAACTCGCTAGAGCATGACATTCGGTTCGTAGAAGACAACTGGGAAAATCCGTCAATGGGATGTGCCGGAGTAGGTTGGGAAGTTTGGTTGGACGGCATGGAAGTTAGCCAGTTCACTTATTTCCAGGTAGTCGGCGAATTAGAGGTTAAGCCCACGATGAGTGAAATCACTTATGGACTTGAGCGGCTGGCCTCCTATATTCAAGATGTAAATTCCGTTTTTGAGCTGCAGTGGAATGACAACGTGCTCTACCGTGACATTTTTAAGGAAGCTGAATATGAAAATTCCAAGTATGCTTTTGAAAAATCTAACCAGGCTGATCTCGTGGAATTTTTTGATATTTATGAACGAACAGCTAAAGAATTAATCGGGTTAAGCTTGGTACAACCAGCTTACGACTATATTTTAAAATGTTCACATACCTTTAACTTGCTAGACGCACGCGGAGCAGTCTCCGTGACCGAACGTGCCGGTTATTTGGCCAGAATTAGAAATCTGGCTCATGAAGTAGCAGCGGCTTATGTTGAAGAACGTGAAAAACGTGGCTTCCCACTGTTAAAGAATGCAGAAGATAAGAAAGCAGGTCTTGATTATGACTAAAGACTATTTGTTTGAAGTTGGTATAGAAGAGATGCCAGCTCACGTGGTAACCAGCAGTGTTAATCAGTTGGCAGCCAAAACGAAAAAATTTCTCCAGGAAAATGGCTTAGCCTTTAAAGAAATTAAAACCTTTTCAACGCCGCGGCGGCTAACCATCCTGGTTGAAGACTTAGCAGAAAAGCAGGATGATATTGATGAGGTCAAAAAGGGCCCCGCAAAAAAGATTGCGCTCGACGCGGAGCAGAATTGGACTAAGGCGGCTCAAGGCTTTGTTCGCGGTCAAGGGATGACGACGGACGATATTTACTTCGAAGAACTCAAGGGAACTGAGTACGCCTACATTCATCTCCAAAAAACGGGTAAAAGGGCCAATGAAATTCTTATGGGGATGAGCGATGTAGTTAAGGCGCTAACTTTTCCGACTAAGATGCGTTGGGACTCACAGGACTTCGAGTTTGTGCGACCACTGCACTGGTTAGTTTCCTTGTATGGTAGCGAAGTAATTCCCGTTAAAATTCTGGATATTACGGCCGGCCGTAAAACCGAGGGCCATCGCTTCTTAGGCGATTCGGTTGTCTTGGCTAACGCCGGGGACTACCAGGATGCACTTAAAGACCAGTTTGTAGTTGTAGATGCGAATAAGCGCAAGGAAATGATTGTGGACCAGATGAAGGATCTGGTCCAGCAAAATAACTGGAAAATCAAACTTGACCAGAACCTGCTTGAAGAAGTGACCAACCTGGTGGAATACCCCACTGTTTTTGCCGGTTCCTTTGATGAGAAGTATTTGCAGATGCCCCAAGAAGTACTGATCACCTCAATGAAGGATAACCAGCGCTATTTCGAGGTCTATAACCAGGCAGGGCAATTGATCAACCACTTTATTTCAATCCGTAATGGTAACCGGGACTTTTTAGATAATGTTGTTTCCGGTAATGAAAAGGTGTTAGTTGCTCGACTTGATGACGCCCAATTCTTTTATGATGAAGACCGTAAATATCCGCTGAGCCATTTTGTCCAAAAATTAGCTAATGTATCCTTCCATGACAAGGTTGGATCAATGGCCGAAAAAATGCAGCGCGTGCGCATCATTGGTGAATTCCTGGCCCAGCGGTGGGAACTGGACGAGCAAACATTAGCTGACTTTGATCGGGTAAGTGAAATATACAAGTTTGACCTTGTAACCCAAATGGTCGGTGAATTTGCGGAACTTCAAGGCGTCATGGGTATGCACTATGCAAGTCTGGCCGGAGAAAAGGCTGACGTCGCTTTGGCAATTAAAGAGCACTACATGCCGAAAACGGCAGAAGGTGAACTACCACAGTCGGTGGTTGGCTCGTTATTGGCAATTGCAGACAAACTGGATACAATCATTACCTTTTTTGCCGCCGGAATGGTCCCCAGCTCATCCAACGATCCATACGCCCTTAGACGCTATGCCTATGGGATCGTCCGCATCCTGCTGAACCAACAGTGGTCCTTGCCATTCAATGAAGTTCTACCGGAACTAGTGCGTGCTCTTGATGGGCAAACGCCGGCTAAGATGCCGAAAACGGATGATCAGGACGAAGAAATCGCCTCCTTCATTCGCGATCGCATCAACCAGTACCTGCAAAAGAATAAGTTCAAGTATGACATTATCGATGCCGTCCTAGCTTCCAGCCAGCAAGATCCAATTCAGATTTTGGCAGCGGCTAACGTTCTGCAATTACACCATGATGACGACCAATTCAAACCGGTTGTTGAAAGTCTAATTCGGATCAATAACATCTTGAAAAAAGCCCAATACCAAGGACAAACTATGGTTGAGCCAAGGTTGTTTACCAACAGCAGTGAGCAAGAGCTCTACGATGCTGTTGAAAAGCTGCGGACCATCAGTGATTTAACGGATCTGTATGATGCTTTTGTGGACCTCCAACCAATAATCAACCACTACTTCGAAACTAACCTAATTATGGACAAAGATGAAGCACAAAGGAATAACCGGCTAGCGCAACTTAATACAGTGGCTCAGCTGACTGAGCAGCTAGGTGACCTAAGTAAGCTGGTAATTAAATAATTCGACAACAGAAGGTGAACAGATGGCTGGATTAATCCCAGAGCAAACAATTGCTAAAGTCCGTGATAATATCAATATTGTCAACGTCATCAGCCAATACGTATCTCTTGAGAAGAAGGGTAAGGACTATGTGGGCCTCTGTCCTTTTCACGAAGAAAAAACTCCTTCTTTTACCGTTAACGAGGGGAAGCAATTTTTTAAATGCTTTGGCTGCGGTAAGGGCGGTAATGTGTTCAACTTTTTGATGGAAAAGGAAAACCTGACCTTTCCCGAAAGCGTACAGAAAGCGGCAGATCTAGCCCATATTGAAATTGAGGAATTTGCCCAGCAAAAGGCTAAATATTCCAATGTGCTAATTAAAATTAACGAGGCGGCAGCTGACTTCTATCACCGCGTGTTGGTTTCAACTAATGCAGGTAAACGCGGGCTCGATTATACCCAGGAACGAGATCTCAGTGCGGACATCATCGATCATTTTCGAATTGGCTACGCGCCCAAGCAGAATAACCTGCTTTTGACTTACTTGCGGGGACATCACTATCAGGATAAGGATCTGCTAGATAGTGGTCTCTTTGTCCAAAGCAAAGCGGGGGAAATGTTTGATCGCTTCCGTGACCGGCTGATGTTTCCGTTGACCAATGAAGGTGACTACGTCATCGGCTTTTCCGGTCGCCGACTGACTAAAGACAAGACCAAGGCTAAATATATCAACAGCCCTGAAACCAAGCTCTTTGAAAAGTCTAAGGTTCTCTTTCATTTTGCTGAGGCAAAAAAAGCGGCACGCAGTGAAGGACACTTGATTCTCTATGAAGGTTATCTGGACGTGATTGCAGCCTACAAGGCTGGGGTTAAGTCTGGCATTGCCTCAATGGGAACCAGTCTGACGGACCAGCAAGTGTATATGCTGCGTCGGATTACTACTAATATTATTATCAACTATGATGGTGATGAAGCAGGTATCCACGCTGAGGAGCGGGCGGCCAAAATGTTTGCTCAAACAGGTGGTTTTAACTTGGGAATTGTTGTTTTGCCGGAAAAGTTGGATCCCGATGACTACGTCAAAAAATACGGCAGTGCCAAGTACCTCGATGAAGTTAAGGGTGCACTAACGCCGACCGACTTTTTTTTAAAACGCTTGACGCAAAAATACAACCTGGACAATGACCGAGAAAAACTAGCCTACTTGGATGAGGCAATTAGAGCAATTGCCCAACTACCAAATCCGGTTGAGCAAGATTTATACCTAGACAAAGTAGCCCGAGAACAGAACGTTGCACGTGATTCGCTCAAGGTCAACCTGTTGCGCTATCGGCGCCAAAATAATATGGCTCAAAGACGTAAAACCGTCCCATTAGCAGCAGACCTAGCCGAACAAGCAAATTATGCACCAGCAAGCGAAACAGCGGCCCGGGCTAATGATCCAGTACAAACGCGCTTGCTCTATCTGTTCATGCATTCTGACCACGCGCGTGACTATCTGTTGCAGCAACAGTTTTTGTTTCCCGACCAGGATTACCAGAACTTGGCTGAATTATGGTTAAATTTTTGTGCAGAACAGGAAAAACCAACCGTCAATAGTTTTTTAAATTTCATTCCTGAGCAACTTCAAGGTATAATAGTAAATGCTGAAATGACAGACATGCCCCAGGATTTTTCTGATCGTGAAATTGATGAACAAGTAAACGCCTTAAAAAGACGCCGCGTTAATGCTGAATTGCGTGAGCAGCTAAGCAAGTTGCAGGATGCAAAAAGAAAAATGGATACGGAAGAAATTATGGCAATTACGCAGAAAATTTTGCAGTTAAAAAGAATTCAGGGTTAAAGGGGGGCTTATTGTGGTAGAAAAGAAAAAAACCAGCAAAAAAGAAGAACTATCTTTAGATCAGCTAGTTAAACAGGTGGTCAAAGACGTTAAAAAGGATAAGGCGATTACCGAAACCGAGTTTGTTGACCGTCTAGTCACACCATATGATCTAGAAGGTAAGGCCGTTGACCAACTGGTACAAGAGTTTGAAGATAATGGCATCAGTATCGTAGACGACCAGGGCGAACCTTCTAAACTTGCTCTAAAAAAACAAAAAGACGTTGAAAAAGCAGAATTAAAGGATATGTCGGCACCATCGAGTGTCCGCATGAATGATCCGGTCCGCATGTACTTAAAGGAAATTGGACGGGTACCGCTACTTAAAGCGGACCAAGAAATTTCTCTGGCCAAGCGTATTGAGAAGGGCGATGAAGAAGCCAAGCAAGAATTAGCTGAGGCTAACTTGCGTCTGGTTGTTTCAATTGCTAAACGCTATGTCGGACGTGGAATGTCTTTCTTGGACTTGATCCAAGAAGGAAATATGGGACTAATGAAGGCTGTAGACAAGTTTGACTATAGTCTCGGCTTCAAATTCTCAACATATGCTACCTGGTGGATTCGGCAAGCGATTACCCGTGCGATTGCCGATCAAGCCCGGACAATCAGAATTCCCGTTCATATGGTTGAAACCATCAACAAGTTAATTAGGATCCAACGACAGTTACTGCAAGATTTGGGCCGAGAACCAACACCAGAAGAGATTGGTGCTGAAATGGACATGCCAACCACTAAGGTGCGCGACATCTTGAAGATCGCGCAGGAGCCCGTCTCACTGGAAACCCCAATCGGTGAAGAAGACGATTCACACTTGGGTGACTTTATCAAAGACAAGGATGCAACCAGTCCAGAGCAACATGCTTCCTATGAGATGCTTAAGGAACAACTGGAACAAGTGCTTGATACGTTGACCGATCGAGAGGAAAATGTTTTGCGCCTGCGTTTTGGCCTTGATGATGGTCGAACTAGAACTCTGGAAGAAGTCGGGAAAGTTTTTGGTGTTACCCGTGAACGAATTCGGCAAATTGAAGCCAAGGCTTTGCGCAAGTTGCGCCACCCAAGTCGCTCCAACCAACTGCGTGACTTTTTAGATTAAAAATGCCAAAATCTTAACCAAAAAAACTAGCTGTTCAATCAGCTAGTTTTTTGGTTTGCTACTAAATTTACTACTAAAATAGCTCGTCACGCTCGCCATCGAGTAAATGTTCTTGCCGCGTTTGATCGAAATATACCAGGAGGTCGCGGTCAAAGTTTTCAGCCAGTTGGTGAGTAAGCAGTTCTTCCTGGGTCATCCAAGTTAGGTTACCTTCAGGGGAAGACTTGACTGTTCCCTGAAATTTAGTTGCAATGTAAAAGAAGACTAGATAGCGCTGGTTCTGGTCATCATAAAACTGTTTAAGCCCGCAAAGACGGGGATCCGTGATGGTTAAATTGGTTTCTTCTTTAACTTCACGCACGACAGCATCATGAAAGGATTCATGAGCTTCAACGTGGCCGCCGGGAAAGGTCAGTCCCGGCCAGGTAGGATCCTTGCGGTCTAAAACCAAAATTTGGTGATTGGCGGTAATCATACACATGTTGGTTAGAGTCACACGTTCGGTTCTGTCCATTATTGAATATTTCCTCTCTACTTAATTAATTATTAATTATATGCTAACACAAGTTAAAAAGACCGGGGACGATTTTTTCGCCCTTTAGCTAGCAGAGTATGCTAAAATTTTAGTACAGAGAAGGTGGGTTATAGAGTGAATTTACGGTTAAAGATGCTAGCAAGCATGGTTGACGCGGGCGCCCGGATTGCCGATATCGGGACCGATCACGCCTACTTGCCAATTGAATTAGTCACGGCTGGTAAAGTCGATTTTGCCATCGCCAGCGACATTGCTAAGGGACCCCTGGCCAACGCGCAGGCAGACATTAGCCAGGCGGGCCTCAGCTCCAAAATTGCGACTCGCTTGGGTCCAGGCCTTGCACCAATAACGGTAGCAGACCAGGTTGATACCGTCATTATTGCCGGAATGGGCGGCAAATTGATGACACAAATTTTAGCTGAGGCATGGCTTAAAGGAATGAGTTTTGCCACTTTGGTGCTAGAACCAAATGTGGGTGAACCTGGAGTCCGGCAGTGGCTGCGAGATCATGACTATACCATCACCGCTGAAAGCATTGTGGCTGAAGCTGGTCACACCTACGAACTAATCAAGGCCCGACAAGCCAGGACTAAGGTAGAATTAAGTCCGGAAGAGATTTACTTTGGCCCTTTTTTATTACAGACCAAAAGCCTCGTTTTTATCCAAAAATGGCGCGACCAGTTAGCCTATCACGAAAAGCTACTGCTTAACCTAAATAAGGCTAAAAATAAGGATAGCGTCCACATCAAGCAAATTAAAGAAGAAATTACCATGATTAAAGGAGTACTAGATGACCCAAGTTAGCGACATAATCCAGCTGCTGCAACGCCACTTCCCTGAAGAAATAGCTAGCAGCGGTGATCCAGTAGGAATTCAGCTTGGATCAAGGGAACAGGTAGTGACCAAAATCATGACCACCCTTGACGTCCGCATGCAGGTGGTTGACGAAGCCATTGACCAGGGTGTGAACCTAATCATTAGCCACCACCCGTTAATCTTCCGTCCAGCCCCCAATTTAGATTTTGCTGACCCGCAAAATGCCATTTATGCTAAGCTGATCAAGCATGGAATTACCGTGTATGCAATTCATACTAACTCCGACAAGGCCCAAGATGGTTCAAGTGACTGGCAGGCCGAAGAGTTAGATTTACTAGATATTGAACCTTTCTGCCCTGATGACGATGGCATTGCAATTGGCCGCAAGGGTAAATTGCAGCAGTCGATGACGGCAGAGGAATTTGCTTATTACGTTAAGGAAAAGCTGAAGATTAAGCTGGTACGCTTAATTACTACTGATAATCACAAGCCGATTTCAACGGTCAGCTTTATCTGCGGTGATGGGAATAAGTATTGGCATCAAGCCGTTCATGACCAACTGGATGCCTTCATTACTGGCGATGTCTATTACCATACGGGACATGATATGATTGCGGCCGGATTGACAGTGGTTGATCCTGGTCATTATACCGAAAAGATTTTTAAAGAAAAATTAGCTGAGCGCTTGGACCAGTGGCTAGCCGCGCAGGGCAGGGCCATACCCGTTGTCCAGTCACAGGTTTCAACTAATCCATTTCAAGATTTTGGTTAATTTATAGGAGTAAGATGGAATATTCAAATTTATTGCCGCGGTTTTTAAAGTACGTTAAGGTTAATTCGCGCTCGGATGAACATGCTGAGCGATTTCCATCAAGCAAGCGTGAAGAGGACTTCCAGAAGCAAGTGATTATGCCCGAGCTGAAAGAATTAGGCTTGGCGGATGTCCATTATAACCAGCAAGCGGGCTGTGTAATCGCCGAAATTCCGACCACTATTGACCCGTGAGGTACCAGTTATGGGCTTTTTAGCCCATTGTGATACTGCTGATTTTAATGCCACAAAGGTGCAACCGCAGGTGCATGAAAACTATGATGGTCAATCGAAAATTCAGTTAGGAGATTCAGACTTCTACCTTGATCCAGAAGTCTTTCCTAAGCTCAAAAACTACCGCGGTCAAACTATTATTACTGCATCAGGCGATACCTTACTAGGGGGCGATGATAAGTGCGGGATAGCTGAACTGGTCACTTTGGCGGAATATCTGCTGAATCATCCAGAAATAAAGCATGGCAAGATTCGGCTCACCTTCACCCCAGATGAGGAAATTGGCACCGGGGCCAGTCATTTTGACGTGGCCGATTTTGGTGCTGAATTCGCCTTCACCGTTGACGGTGAAGCGCCCGGTAAACTTGACTGGGGTACTTTTTCAGCGGCCCAATTCGGGCTTGATATCCAGGGGGTCAACGTCCACCCAGCAGTTGCTAAAGGACAGATGATTAACGCGATTCAGGTGGGAATCGACTTCCAAAAGCAGCTGCCCCAGGACGAAGTCCCTGAAAAAACCGCTGGTCGCCAAGGCTTCTTTCACCTAATGAACTTTTCCGGAACGGTCGATAATGCCCACTTGGATTATATCATCCGCGACTTTGAGCGCACCGGTCTAAAGCAACGCAAGCAGCTAGTGCAGTCACTGGTTAATAAGATGAATAAAGACTTTGGCGTTGAGCGGATTAAGTTAAAAATGTGGGATCAATACTACAACATGGCTGATGAACTTGAAAAGCGAATGGACATCGTCAATTTGGCTAGAGCAGCCTACCAGGCCGAGGGCCTAACAATTAATGAGGAGCCAGTTAGGGGCGGAACCGATGGTTCACAGTTGACCTACATGGGCTTACCCTGCCCAAACTTGTTTGCGGGAGAAGAAAACATGCATGGCCGTTTTGAGTACACCGTGTTAGAAGCCATGTATCAGGCGGTTGATGTGATGGTCAACATGGTCAAAATGGTCAAAATGAACGCCGAAAACCGTCACTAGTGGAACAAAAAAGGTAGCAAAAGCACTTTTTTGTTGAAGTTTGTTATTGTTGCTAAAGCTGCTAAATCAACGGTTTTGCCTGGCTCAACCAGCAATTCTAATTATGCACAATTATTATTAAGCGCCAAAAAGGCGGGTAGAATCATTGCTAGCAATGCTTTTATCGGCCTTTTTAGGTAATTAAGGGCAATACGGCAAACTTGTGGAACACGATGCAATTAAAGTAAATAATCAGCGCTTAATTAAACTTGTAAATAATGAATTAAAAAGATTGCATAAAAGATTAAGAAGAGTTATTATCAGGTGTGTATTAGATAAATAATACAGTGTAAAAGGACGGTGAACTCGTGGAATTCAAGGATAACATTCCCATCTACCTGCAAATCAAGCAGTACCTCTACCGGCAAATTATTACTGGCAAGCTGCAACCCGGTAAAAAAATCCCCTCGGTGCGTGACCTGGCCGTACAGCTGACAGTTAATGTCAATACGGTTCAAAGGGCTCTGCAACAAATGAATGTTGAGGGTATTTTATATACCAAAAGGGGCGAAGGTAACTTCGTAACCTCTGATACTGACTTGCTGGCGCAGACCAAGCAGAAATTGATTAATAGTGAATTAGCAAAATTTGTCCAAAGTATGAAAGAGTTGGGCGTGGAAAGCGACCAAGTTAGTACAATTTTGCAAGAATACATAAAGTAGGAGTAAAAATATGGCAAATCTTTTAGAAATCAGTGATTTAAGCTATAAGAAGAACCAAAGAACGATTTTAGCGGATATCAACCTCGACCTGACTCCCGGTAAGATCGTGGCCCTTCTGGGTGAGAACGGGGCGGGTAAAACCACCCTCATGCGGATTATCTGTAGCATGGCCAAGAATTACCAGGGAGTAGTTAAGGTCGCTGGCTTTAGCCGCGAAGCTGAGCGCAAGGAACACACTTCCTTTACGGATGGTTTAACGGGCTTTGGTGGCTCAACCAAGGTCAAAGAAATTGTGAAGTTTTTTGAAGTGATTTACCAGGACTTTGACAAGGAAGAGTTTAACTTACTGCTCGAATTCATGCGGTTGAACCAAGACATGCGATTATCGCAAATGTCAAAGGGGATGCGTGAAAAGTTGGTTATTGCTTTGACCTTTGCCCGTAAAGCTGACCTCTATTTATTGGATGAGCCCTTCTCTGGGATTGATGCTATGGCCCGCAAGAAGATTATTAACTCGATCATTCGCTGGAAGGACGAACAAGCCACCATTCTAATTTCGGACCACTTTGTTAATGAGATTGCTTCGATGCTCGATGAGGTAGTCATTATTAAAGGCAACACCATCTATGCGCACAAGTCGACTGAAGAAATCAGGGCCAACAACGTAAGTGTTGAAGAATACTACGAGGGGCTTTACCAGGGGGAGGAAGAATAATGTCAATTTTTAACCGCTTATTTGCTGAGCTGTTTAAGTCGAAAACGAAAAAGGCTTATTCAATGCTACTCATTCAATTTGTCGTTGCACTGGCGCTAATCATTATCACTTTTATCAGTGTTGGTTCTCCCCAAGTAGCTATTAAAAATAACTCCTTTACCAGTTTCTTCCCTGGACTCTTGGCGACTTATGCGTCCCTTTCTTTTCTCTTTATCCCAGTTTTTTATATTACCACCTGCATTGCCAATGAACGTACCAACCGGAACCAGACCTTCCGCTTGACGCCAATTAGCGACAGCCGCTTTTATCTCGATAATGTTCTCAGTTCCTTTGTAGCTTTAGCTTATTATGGAATTTTGAATGTCTTATCGATTTTTGTCTTGTTTGGGGCCTCTTACACGTTTGATGCCAGCTTCCGACAGGTAACGAAGCTTGATTTTTCAAATCTTCAAGCGGCTCTTCAACAGGCCCACATCAACTTTGGCAGCGACGTTGTTTTCAACCTGCTGGGAATCTTGATGTTACTTATTTTAATCAGCTTTTTTGGATACTTCATAGTTAGCTTTTTAAACTTTTCGAGTAGCGCCATTCTAGACTTCTTGCCGGATGTTTCGAATAAGACCGTTCTGCGCATCATCAGGCTAGTTTTGATCATTTTTATCGCTTGGTTACTAACTCGGGCCAATGGGTATCTAGCGCGGATAATTGCTTCGCCGCTTGATTTCTTTTTAGGGACTGGTGATAATGCCAGCAACAAGTTAGGTATTTCAATTTTAGTCATGCTGGCAATTGATATCGTCTTTTTGGTCGCTGATACTTTCTTAATGAGCAAGTTCTTTGAAGCCCGGGAGAAAAAATAACTTGCAGTTTTTCGAATAGGCTACGGTAAGCTGAACAGATAAGCAGCATATGTATCCAAGAAAGAGGGAGTAAAATGACAGTTTTTAAGCATTTATTTACCAAATTATTTAACTTAAAGAGTAGAGGGGCTTATGCCCTGTTGTTGATTCAATGCATCGGGGTCCTGGTTCTTAGTATCTTGACCTTTGATAACCGGGGTGCTAAGTACATGCCTAACGGCACTTACCTGGGTAACATCAACATTACTTACTTCTTTTCTGGACTGCTTGCCATTTACCTGGTTTTTGTACTATTTTTCAGCTTGGTCTTTTATCTCATCACTTGCATTCAAAATGAACGGTTTAATCGTAGCCCAACCTTGCGGCTAACGCCAATCAGCGATCCGCTATTTTATCTGGATAACATGCTAAGTTCTCTTGCTACTATGGGGTATTACCTGCTGTTAGCCATCTTGCCAGCGCTTTTCGTTTATGGACTGTCGCTTTTCCTTGCCCCCAGCTTGCGTGCGAGCCTGGGCGACTTCCTGAGTACGATCGGGCACTACCATATTTCAGAAAAAGTGGTCTTTAACTGCTTAAGTACGCTGGCCTTAATTATCCTAACTATGCTTTTTGGTTACCTCTTTATTAGTTTCCTTAATTTTTCAAGCCAGGCAATCTTAGACTTTATTCCTGGTGTTTCAAGTCAAGCGCTACTCCAAATTATTCATGTCTTACTGATTATTATTTTAGCCTGGATTCTAGTTAAGTCTAAGAATTTTGTCATGTATATCATTACGTCTCCTCTTGAATTTATCGAGAGTAATGGCAATAATACCAGTGCTGATTTGGTCCTCGTCGTTCTGGTCATGCTAGTGATTGATGCCATTTTTATGACCGCCAACACGCTTCTAATCAGTAAGTTCTTTGAAGCCCGGGAGAAGAATTGACTTCCTCTTGCAAGCGGGCAAATTTTGATTATAATTAAGCAATATCTATCTCAAAGGAGCAGCTTTATGGCTAAAACAAAAAGAAAAGAACAAATCGAAGAAGAAAGTCTAGGCAAGTTTCTCTTCGATGTTGTGGTAATGATGGCCGTATTCTTAGGCATCTTCTACCTCGTATTCACCTTTGTGTTATCCAATAACCGGGTTGATGGTGGTTCAATGCAGCCTACCTTGGAAAATAATCAGCGCTTGTTTGCCATTCGGCACTTTACGCCTAAGCGTAATGAAATCGTCGTCTTAAAGGCACCAAAAGCCGCCCAGGATGCTCCTGGTGCCCTTTACATTAAACGGGTCATTGGTCTGCCAGGGGACAAACTTGTTTCTAAAAATGATCAGCTGTATGTTAACGGCAAACGTTTATCTGAACCCTATCTGAATAACCAATACAAACGGGCCGCTAATCATGCCGGCCACACCTACACCAACAACTTCACCTATAAAGTTCCTAAAGGATACTATTATGTAATGGGTGATCATCGTGACATTTCTAAAGACTCCCATATTTTTGGACCCGTAAAGCGGGCAAACTTAATTGGCAAGGTCTTCTTTAGGTACTGGCCACTTAACCAAATGCAAGGCTATTAGCAGCAATTTTTGAATTTGCCCGTTTTTTTCGCTAAAATATGGGTAAAGGAGAATTTATCATGAATGAGCAACTAGAAGAATTATCCGCTGCAATTATCGCATATCAAGTTAAGCATCAGATCACTGATACGGGCTTGGCTTTTGCCTGCCACTTATCCGTGGAAAAGATTCACGCCATGAAGGCCGGCCTAGGGGAGTTTACCTCGGAGGAGATTAACCAACTCTATGACTACATGGCCGCTAGTCGCTAAGTTGACGTGAAAAAGGCACTCAAGGAAAACTTGAGTGCCTTTTAATTTGCAGCTTTATGCTTGCTTATCACTGAAATCTGCCCGCTCGAATGGTAAAATCATTATATGACTTCTTCTAAAATGAACTTTCTAGCAAAAATCAATGAACTAGATGCCGAGCTGGCCGACCATGAAGTCCACGCGCAGGCAAAAGTAGTTCAGGAGCTGGTAGCTACGATTGCGCAAGCCAAAATACCGGCTACCGCACCTCAAGCACTGGGCTTTGCACCTGCTGAACTTGAACAAATTATGGCTCGCACTGCACCAACTAAAAAAACCCAGGTTAAGGTTATCAACCAGCTCTTTAACAGCCTGCGTCAGTTTTTAGCAATTCACTACGGTGTCTGGTCCATCCCCAATTTGACTACGGCCAGGTTAATCAGAGACCAGTTGCACATCAAGCAGGCGCTAGAAATTATGGCTGGTAATGCTCTATGGTCTAAGGCCCTGAATCTAGCCGGAATTGCAACTGTAGCAACCGACTCGCTTGAATGGGCTAAAACTTCTAAGACGGGGTCCCGACCAAGTGTTGCCGTCATTGATGCGTCTGCCCCGGCGGCCATCGAACGATTTGCCGCAGTCCAGCTGATTATCTGTTCCTGGGCTCCCAACTTTGACCATAGCGACCTTGAAGCAGTTCATGCTTGGCGGAAGTACAACCCCAATGCACACCTGCTCTTTGTTGGTGAGCGGAACGGAGCAACCAACTCGGCTGCCTTTTGGCATTCCATGCACTTTCTCCATTCAGAGGGTTTGCAGCGCATCAATCGTTCCTTTAACAGTTTTGATTTTATTAATGAACAGATATTTGAGCTAAAACATGAAAGTTAAAAAATTTATATTAATCATTATCCTTTTTCTGTCTTTTTTAGGCATCGGTAGCATGTTATCCAACATTCAGTCTGACCAGGCAGACCAACTCTTGGAAGCATACGGTCTCAGCAACAATACCCGCTACTTTAAAGTACAAAGTAAGCAAACGGTTAGTGCATTTTTGCGTTTTTTACAAAAAAAGTACCCCAAACGCAAGATTCAAGTTCACTTAGCCAGTCAGCATGAGCGCAATCAGACTTTGATCTGGTCCAATCACGATGTAGTTACCTTGCCAACTGAAAACGGGCGCTACTTTACCCGGGACGATTTCAAAGGTAAGGTTTCATTCGCAGTCTTGGGCCAAAATGCCCGCGTCAAAACACTACAAGTTCAAAATAACCAGTACGTCGACTTGGGTAACAAGTATTATACGGTAATTGGTACATTCAAGCATTACCGGCAAATGAAACAAAACGAATACTATCTAACCACTGGACCCCAGCAGCCAACCGGCCGGTTTAAATTGCAAAACTATGTAATCATTATTGATAGTTCAGTTAAAATAAGCCGCCAACTAGCTGTACATTATGGCGCTAAACTGAAAACACCGCCCTTTGTCAAAAAACATCAAAACCGGAAGTTTTCGGTAGTTAAGGAGATCTTACTGGCCATTGGTCTAATCATATTCGCGGGCAGCTGTAACTTTTTCCTGGCCTTAATTGACTGGGAAACCGTTAAAAAGACTCATCTGAACGGCAAGCTCTTGCGTAACTGGCTCGTCAACCGCGGTATCAGAATAATGTTAATTGAGTTATTGCTAGCCCTAGCAGCTTACTTTTTCCTGTGCTGGCGAGCCTTTTTTTCCAATACACAGCACCTGCTTGGGCTACTTTTAGCTTGTTGGTTGCTGGTTTCGATTGCTTTCATTAGCAGTATTTTTTATCTAACGCGCAGGAGCGACCCACATGCTTAACTTACCCACTACTTTTTGTCAAAAATACCGCCATTTACTGGGTGAAGGCCAAGCCGAAGAACTTTTTGCGGCAATGGCTGATGCGCCCCAAAAGGCTTACCGTATCAACCAGTTAAAGTCATTTCAACAAGTATCATATTCCCAAGCCAGGCCCGTCCCAGGCATCAGTAATGCTTGGTATGGCCAAGTTGGCGGCCGCGATCCGGAATGGGTCAGTGGCACCGTGTATTCGCAAGAACCGGCTGCAATGTTTCCAGCGTGCAGCGCTGCGGTCCAGCCGGGCGACCGAGTACTTGACCTCTGTGCTGCTCCAGGGGGCAAAAGTACTGCTATTGGAGAGGCTTTGCGCGGGCAAGGGTTACTTGTGGCCAACGAAATTTCAGCCAGTCGTGCCCAAATTTTACGTGAAAACATTGAACGCTGGGGAATTGCGAATGCACTAGTTACTAGTGCAGCACCAGCAAGTTTAGCTGCTCAATTTCCCCAGTTTTTTGATAAAATACTCGTGGACGCACCCTGCAGCGGCGAGGGTATGTTCCGCAAAAATCCAGCTGCAGCGCAGTATTGGTCACAGGATTACGTCCTCACGTGCCAGCGCCGGCAACAGGAAATTTTACTTGCAGCAGTCAAGATGCTGAAACCAGGAGGAGAGTTAATCTACTCGACCTGCACTTTTGCGCCAGAAGAAAATGAACAGGTCGTTTCTTGGCTAGTGGAACAGTTTGACTTCCAGGTTCAACCGCTGACACTAACAGGGGTTAAGGTGGCTAGTGGCCATCCTGAATGGGCCCAGGGCGAGACTTGCTTAAGCCAGACTATCCGCTTTTGGCCCTTTGACGGTTTGGGTGAAGGGCAATTTGTCGCTAAATTAAGTCTACCTAGGCAGGAAACACAATCATGCCCGTCACCGAAAAAAAAGCTGGCTAAGCCAAAAATTCCGCAAGGTGGGCTAAACCGTGCTGAACAAGAACTGGTGGCGACCGTACTTGATTCCTTCACTTTACCAACTTGCCTTGCAGAATGGACTAACCGCAGCCGCGTTAGTCACGGCCATGTCTTTATCCCAGTTCTACCGCCGGCTAACTTACATGTTAAGGTAGTCAATAATGGTAGTGAGTTGGGCTTGTTAAAGAAAAACCGCTTTGAACCCGGTCACCAACTCGCAATGCTACTAGGGCAGGTCAAGCAAGAGCGGGTAATTGACCTTAGTGCAGCCGCTTATTTAAGCTATTTACACGGTGAAACACTACCGGTTAAAACAGCACTGCGGGGATTCGTTTTGGTCAGCTACCACAACTTCATTTTTAGTTTTGGCAAAGTAACTGGTAATGGTATTTTAAAGAATTTTTATCCTAAAGGATTGCGAATATTAAAGAAAGATTGAGTGAACAAGAATGATTAAGTTAATTGCAACAGACATGGACGGTACCTGGTTAACCGATGAAAAAACCTATGATGAAGACCTGTTCTTGCGCGAATTCGCTCTCATGCAAGAGCAGGGGATTAAATTCGTCGTGGCCAGCGGTAATCAATTCGAAAATCTCTATTCACGCTTTCCCCAGGTAGCTAATAAACTGTACTATGTTGCTGAAAATGGTGCTCTGGTGGCCAAGGGCCGGCAGGTTATCCACGTCAGTAGTTTGTCCGAGCAAGATTGGCAAACTGTTTTAGCAATAATTAAGCGATTCGATGAAAAAGTAACCGTTTCTGGCCTGGCTAGCGCCTATGTTTTAACTAAAGACGGTGCTGACTTTGCCCAAGAATTAAAAAAATACTACGAAAAACTCACTCTGGTCGATAACTTTGAGCACTTAGACGATAAAATCCTCAAGGCCACCTTTGAAGTGGCTGATGAGCAGCTACCGGTGATGCTGGCACATTTAGAGCGCGAATACCCGCAGCTTAGCTTTGTGGCTGGTTCGGCGAATTCAATTGATATGTCAACTAAGGGGCTAAATAAGGCAACCGGGTTGAAGTACCTGGCAACTAAGCTGAAGATTAATCCCCGTGAAATGGTTGCCTTTGGCGATAGCGGAAACGATGTCGGCATGCTTAAATATGTGGGCCGGAGCTATGCCACTGGAACGGCTCTACCTAGTGCTAAGCGGGCAGCTAACCACGTGATTGGTTCCAGCAACCAAAGTGCTGTCCAAAAAGAAATCTGGCGCCTGCTAACAGAATAACTAAAAAATGCTAAGGATAATTACTTAGCATTTTTTAATATTAATTTAGTTGGTCAAGTACGTTCTTTAACGGCAAGTCATAATAGCTCTTAATCGCTGCCAAGTTATCCAGATCTGCTTGACCATAGACAGCAAGCAACCCCGCAAGTTCTTGCTGCCAAGCCTGAATCAGTTGTAGCAGGTAGGCAGCATCGTGGTCAAGCAAAGTTTGCAAGAAAAAGTTGGAAATGCCAACATACTTACCGCCTAAACAAAGCCCCTTTAACACGTCTAGCGGGTTTCGCACCCCGCCAGAAACCACGAAATCGACTTGGGCGCGGCTAGCCATCACAGCTGAGACGACGGTGGGCAGGCCCAGGTCGGCCAAATAGGAGAGGTCGGCAGGATTACGGGCATTTTCAATCTGAGCAAAGTTAGTGCCACCAGCACCGGCAATATCAACCAAGTCAAAACCCTCGCGGCGGAGCAAGACCATAGTTGCTTCATCTAGACCAAAACCAACTTCCTTGATAATTATGGGTACAATCAAGACCTGGCGCAATTCACGTAAATTTGCTAACCAATGGAAATCTCGTTCGCCTTCTGGCATGGCTATTTCTTGGACTGTGTTGAGGTGAATTTGAATTGCATCAGCCGCTAATTCAGTCACGATTTTTTGAGCAGCCGTAGGACTAGTCTTGGCATTAATATTGGCAATAACTACGCCAGTTGGGTTTTCTTCACGAGCAACCATAAAGCTGGCTAGCTGCTTTTCTTCCTTGACCAGGATGCTAGCTGAACCCAGAGCTAGGGCAATCTGTGCTTGGCTAGCAACTTGACCAAGTGCCCGGTTAATTACCAGGGACCTGGCTGAGCCGCCCGTCATGGCATTAATAAAAAAAGGGGCCGCTAAATCCTTGCCAAACATCTTAGTTCTGATAGCTGCTAAGTTAAGCCGTGCTTCCGGCAACGCCGGCCGGACCAAATGCATTTGGTCAAAACTGTTGACCTGATGAGGCTGGTAAAACTTGCTAGCTAAAGTAAGGTGCTCTTCTTTGCGCTTAGATCTGATTGACATATTTTTCCTCTACTGCTTAATTTTGCTTTGGTGCACGTGCAAGTTGAGTGGCATGATCCCATTTTGGCGCCATTCTTGCTCTAAGGCTGTAACATCTGTTTGGGCATCAGCAATGACGATCCCGCAATCACCGTTGCCAGCGCCAGATGTCTTAGCAGCCCCCCCGCAACTTTCCGCAATGTTAATTAACCTAGACAGGCGCGGAATTTCTATCGCAATTTGGTTAATCCGCGCAAAGTGACGCAGCAATTGCCGGTTTACGCGGATTTGCTTTTGAATTAAGTGAATGTCTTTATTTTCAAAACCATTAATCATTTCCAAGACGCATTGCCGGGAAAGGTCAATGAACTGCTGATATTCACCATTAAGGGCCGCCTTATTAGCATTAGTTTCATCCACCAGACGCGAAGTAGAGGCGGGTTGTTGGCTCCAACCAATCATCAAATTCAATCCAACTGGCGGGGTAAGGAGCTGAATTTTCAAACCAGGCCAAGCCTCATTAACAACCTCTGACAGTGTTTTGTGGTTTAGTTCTTGCTTGAGCCAGTTCTTATCAAAGGTTTGGTAGGCAATCCAGCCACCATATACGCTGGCCGCAATGTCACCAGCTGACCCGTTACCTTGGACAGAATAATGCGAAATTGCTGAAAGCTTGTAAACCAGTTCATTACTAAATGGCACATTATAAAAACGTAAAATCGCCTTAACCGTGGCTACGGTAACCGCCGCGCTTGACCCCAGACCGTACTTTTTACCGTCGGAAGAATCCAAGTCCGAATTAATGTGCAAGTCGTACAATTTCATCTTCACATGCTGCTCAAGACAGAACCGTTCAGTGTATGAAATAGCAGCTAAAATATACTCAAAGGGGTTATCCCGATTGTCAATGACCATCTTGAAGCCCCGCCGTACCCAATGAATTGAATCCTGGGAATATTGTCTAGAATGAATTATTCCGGCAGCAGAATTAGTTTTCGTAATTGAGACCCGAATAAACTGGTTGACCGCAACTAAGATAGCCGGGCAATCTGGTTCTAAAACACCATATTCTCCAGCAATATACAACTTTCCGGGGGCTTGTTCTGTTATCAAAAGAATCCATTCTCCTAATCATTAAAAACATCAACTAGTCCAGGTAGCTGATACCTGGACCAAAACTTTGCATTACTATCTTAGCATTTTCAAATTCTGATACAAACTGCTTAGTAATTTCTTTTACATTTTTTAATTGGCACAAAATTTTGACATTAGGACCGGCGTCAATGGTGTAGTAACATTCGATGCCGCTAGCCCGGATTTTTTGGACAAGCTTGATAGCAGCAATAGTTGCTGGTTCAAAATAAGTGAAGCCAGATGCAGCGGTCAAGTTGATGGCATGCATTTCATTGGCATTCAACTCAGCCAGCTGACCCAGGCGAGAAAAGTCGTTGTCTTGGATAGCCTTAGTCATGGCCGCCAATTCTTCTTGGTTGCGCGCTAACCAGGGCTGAAAAAAGGGAGAGGAGGGTGCTTGACTCATCCCGCCAGTTGAAGACAAGAACTTAGGCTGCTGATTCAGTTCAACCGCTAGCAGTTGCAAGTCCAGCTTTGGATTTTCATCCAGGGCATAGGCATAGGATGAAGCATCATCGGTGCCCTTTTGCCAGATGGCAAAGCCGCCATAGATTGATCGACTGGCAGAGCCCGAGCCGAGCCGGGCGAGCCGAGATAACTCCTTACGGCTGACTTCCACCTTATAATATGCACAAAAAGCCCCAGCCAGAGCAGCAAACGCCGAACTGGATGAGGCCAAGCCGGCGGCTGTCGGCACGTGGTTAGTGGATTCTACCCGCAAATGTCCAGTCTGGCCCAAGCGCTTTTGTAAGACATGTAGGTAGTCAAAAACCCGTTGCTTGCTTGAACCGGTTTGTTCACTGCCATTAAGAAAAAAGCGATCTTGGTCGCTCTTGACCACTCTTGTATCGGTATAAAATTGATCCAGGGTCATTGACAGACTAGACATTAAGGGCAGACGCAGTTTAGCATCTGCTTTGCCCCAATACTTAATTAACGCAATATTAGTGTGTGCACGAACAGTTTTTTCCATTAAATCTCCTCAATCCAGCTATTAGTAACTAGTGACTGGCATGCAGTAGCTATTCTCCGCGCCAGTACCTGGTCTTTACACAGGGCAATGACAATACCGCCCAGACCACTGCCAGATAGTTTAAAACCCAACGCACCGTGAGAGAGGGCAATTTTTTGCAGTTCGGCAATTTTGGCAGTGGAAAGATCCAAGGAAGTCAAAATCGCTTGGGCGCGGTTAAAGTTGTGTCCGACACCTTGCTGGTCTTGCTTAAGCCAAGCTGTTTTGGTTTCAGTTGCTAATTGTCCTAGAGTCGCTAGCTTGCTTGCTGCTGCCGGGGACTGCTTCAATTGCTGGTGAACTAGTGCGACCGCTTCCTTAGTGCTGCCCAATTCACCAGTATCCATAATCAACAGGCTTGCCTTTAGTTCCGCTTGCAGGGCTACCGGCCCCCTTTTTTGGTTAAAAAAGATTAGGTGGTCAGAGTTAACTGTGGCGGCGTCTAAACCTGATGCTTGGCCGTGATTGATTGTTTCAGCCTGGTTAGTAATAGCGATAACTTCTGCCTCAGTGAGCCCCAGCTTAAAATAATCGTTCAGCACCCGCGTAGTAGCCAGAGCAACACTGGCGCTTGAGCCCAGGCCGCGCTTAGTGGGAATCTGACCGCGATAAGTGAACTTAAGGGGCTGCTGACTGGCCGCTTTGGTCAGCATAGTTCTTACTACGTACTTTAATCCATCATATTCAGCTGGTGCCGCCCAAAAAGGACCATGGTACTTGGCGGTCGCCATCCACATTTCTGCTGCACGTTCAACCGTAGTCCTGATTTGCAGCGACTTAAGGGGCAGAGCTAAGGCATCGTAGCCATAAACAACGGCGTGTTCGCCCATTAAAATCACTTTACCATGAGCCAAATAACTGTTTTTCATTTAATTTAAAATCCTTATTGTCTGTATCAAAACTGTGCTCCTATGCTAAAATATGTAGCAGAGGAGCAGAGCACAAATGATCAAAATTTTAGTCGGTCGACAGACCGACCAGCTGCAAGAACAAGTTTTGCAACTGGCGGTTACAAATTATCAGCAGTCACCAGAACAAGAAACTTTTGTCATTGTCCCTAATCACATTAAGTTTACCACAGAAGTACGGGCAATAAGCAAACTAGCCGTCAGCCAGCAGCAGGTTGAGCAAGCGGTAAAAAATTTACAGGTTCTGTCTTTTTCGCGGCTGGCTTGGTTCTTTTTAAAAGATGCTCCCACCAGCATCCCCAGTCAGCTTGACGATGCCGCTGCGGCCATGCTACTTGCTAAAATAATCGAGCAAAAGCGACCTGAATTACATCTTTTTAAGAGTGCCAATATTAGTCCTGGTCTCGTAAAGCAGCTTTATGAAACGATTTTAGAAGTTCGTACGGGGAATCTTGACCTTGATGACATTGACTCCGAAAAGCTGGATCTTGAAACCAAGAATAAGCTGACCGATTTGAAGGTGATTTATGATGCCTTTATTGCTGGCATTGCGGGTAAATTCTCCACTTCTAATGAAGTTCAACTGCAGCTAAACGAATATTTAGCTAGTCAACCAGACTTACAGCACACCGACTTTTATTTTAGCGATTTTTCACACTTTACCCTGCAAGAATGCTTAACGATTAAACTACTTATGCTTCATGCCCGTAGTGTTACGCTGGCTTTTAAAACCCAAACCGGTGATATCAACCGGGACCCTGAACCAGGCGACTACGATTACGTTATTCAAACGACCATCAACCAACTGCTTAACTACATGAACCAGCATAAGTTGCCATATCAAGTGGAAACGGTGCCAATCTCACCTGTACTTAACCAGCGTGAACGACTGAATGACTTCTGGACCGGCATTAGCCCGGCTCCAAGTGAACTGAATCAGGTGCAACTAGTTCGAGCAGATAACCGCTATGCTGAAGCCTACTTCGTTGCCCGCACCATCTACCAGCAGGTAGCATTACAGCATTATCGCTACCGCGACTTTTTGGTTTTAGCGCCTAATTTACATGAGTACGAAACCTATTTGACACCGATCTTACGGCAAAATAACATTCCTTTTTTCAATGATCTAGAGCAGGAAATGAAGTACCATCCCTTGGTAGTCTTAATTGAAAACATTGCCCAGCTAGCAACCAAGCCGCTACAGACGCAAAATCTCTTAACAATTATGAAAACTCACCTAATCATTCCTAAATGGTACAAGGATGAGGCTGCCTACCTCCAAGATGTCGATCAATTGGAGAATTTTGTCTTGGCCCACGGTATTAACCATCAGCTCTGGCAGCGCGACTTTACGTCCTTTGTTGCCGCCAAAACGATTCGCCTTGATCAGGTCCCTGATCAGGTGGCCAAAATCAACAAGTTAAAAAATTTCTTTGTCAAGCAGGTTACGGACCTCCTAACCAAGTTAGCCAATGAAAAGGACACCCAGCAGGCTCTTACTGTTTTCTTTAACTGGTTAACGCAAAACGGCGTGCCAAGCAGCTTAGAAAGATGGCGTGAAGCTGCCCAAGATCAGGGCGATTTGCAGCAAGCACGCCAGTCCGAGCAGGTCTGGGACTTGTTAATTAACCTCTTGCGTGATTACTTCTTGATCAATCCAGCTGAATTTACTTCCGCTGAATTTTTTGCTGTGCTGGTTAATGGCTTTAAGGAAGCCACTTTTTCACAAATCCCGTCCACTTTAGACGCCGTTGATCTTTCCGAAACTGGAATTGTGCAAGTTGATGGCTATAAGCAAGTTTTTATTCTGGGGGCGACCAGTAATGGTCTACCGCAAATTCAGACTACCCCTGGCTTCTTAAGTACGGAAAACCTGGAACAATTGAGTACGAACTTCGGCGAGGATGCTTACCTTGAAGACCGGCAGCAACTCAGTAACCTAGACCAGAACTACCAATTCGGCTTATCGCTGGCCCTGGCTCAAGACCAGGTTTATTTATCTTATGCCGTTGCTGGTAGCGAAAATGAGGCCGTTGAGCCGTCACTTTACTATGAACGCTTTAAAAAGGCTGGGGCGGCGGAATTTTGTCAACATGACTTACCGGAAAAACGGCAAGAGCTATTATCATTTTTGACTAATCCTGAAGCGAGCCTAGGTTATCTGACCTACCTGCAACGGACTGACCAGAATGTTGCAGTCGACGCTTTGCTCAAGCTGACAGCGGAACGGCTGCCGCAAAAAACGGCCTTAGTGCTGGCCGGCAGTCAATTTATTAATGAACCAACAGATATCGGGGCGCCTTTGGCCCAGCAACTATACGGGGAAAACCTCAATTCATCAGTCTCACAGCTTGAAACCTTCTATGGCAACTCCTTTGAGTACTTTTTGAACTATGGGTTACGTTTGCGGAAGCGCTTTGATAATGAACTCGATGTTATTCAGGCTGGTAATTACTTTCACGAAACCTTCGACCGGCTGGTTAAGGAACTCAGCCAGCGCTCACTTGATCTAGCAGAAATTGATGAACAAACCCTCAAGCAACTGCTGGACCTGGTACGCGGTAAAATGAAAACAGAGGCTAGATACCAGCAACTACTGACTGATCCGTTTAACCAATTTTTATTTAACTGTTTGGATCAGACAACCACAGCTGTAGCAGGGAACTGGCACCAAGCGGTGCAAAAAACTCCGCTCCGGGCCAAGTATGCCGAGCTAAGCTTTGGCCTGGGTGAGCAGGTGACCGGACTAAACTTCGAATTGCCCGACCTGGCTGGCAACCACCAAGTCAACCTGCGCGGTAAAATGGACCGGGTTGACCTGGCTCCGGTACCAGAGCAAAAAGGGGTATTGGCCCAAGTGATTGACTATAAATCTTCGGCACAAAAATTCAACCTTGGACTATTTTATAACGGAATATCCTTGCAGATGGTGTCATATCTTGATGTGCTGGCGCAAAACCAGGACTTTTTCGCTGGTCAACAGCCACTGGCGTTACTCGGCGCCTTTTACCAAACGGTTACGCGCCAGGTTGAGCGTTTGAACGGCAAGAATCTTTATGCAAGTGATCTTACCATCAAGCAACCTAGCTTGGATGGTCAAGTGCGGCTGAAGTACACCGGCTTAATTAATAATGACCAATTAAGGTTGCTCGAAGCGGAGCCGGAATTAAAGCAGCCTAGTTCGTCCTCACAACTTTATGCTGGCATTAGCGCTAAAAAGGATGGCAGCATAACTGTTCGAGGGAACGCCTTCAATGACGATGAGCTCAAACTCTTGCTGGAATACGATGAAGCTTTGATTAAAGGTGCAGCGAGCCAGATTCTCGCGGGCAAAATCAAGCTTAACCCTTATCAATACGGCAAGGCGGTTAATGCACTAGCTTATTCTGATTACCGCGATATTTTCTTTTTTGATGCCATGCTTAAAGAGAATCAATATCACCGTATCGGCAATCTTAGTAAAAAGGAATTACTAGCCAAGATTAAAGCAAAATTAGTAAAAGATGAATAACATGCCTAAATTCACAAAAAAACAGCAACAAGCAATCACTGATCGCGATCAAGACATCCTAGTTTCCGCTTCAGCTGGCAGTGGCAAAACGACAGTTTTAGTACAACGCTTGCTACAAGAAATTAGTGCTGGCACTGGAGTTGACCAACTCCTGGTGGTAACCTTCACAAAGGCTGCCGCCCAAGAAATGAAAAGCCGCATCAAGGCAGAATTACAAAAACAAGTTAATCGGGCCGCTAATTCACAATACTTACGTCAGCAGCTTAACCTGGTTGATGCGGCCAATATTTCTACGATTGATGCCTTCTGTCTTGATGTTATCCACCGTTTTTATTATGTGATCGACCTTGACCCTAGCTTCAGCATTTTGACTGATGAAACTCAGGCTGGCTTAATGCGCGAGCGGGCTTTGCAGGAAATCGAAGCCGAATTTTTGGAAAAGCAAGACCCGGGCTTTATTGCATTCTATCAAAACTTTGCCGGTGACCGGGATGTAGCAGCGGCCCAGAACCTCTTGCTTGACCTCTATGACTACGCCTTAGCCAAGCCCGATTACCGCAGCTGGCTTAATGACCTGGCACAAAAATATGAAATTCAAGGCGAAATTGTAGCATCTGCCTTATGGCAAGATAGGATTAAACCCTACTTAGTGGCTATCTTTGCTGAGCTAAAGCAAAAACTTGCAGAATTGCTAGAAGAAACTCTGCTTGAGAGCAAGGAGCTGAATAAAGTTAAAGAAAATTTCACTTTGTTTCAAAAGTGTTTAACCTGCTACTTAGACGAACTCAAAAGTGATACCAACTATGACCAACAACGAGCAATGTTACGTAGCTGCACCTTTGCTAGCGGAATGCGGCGGTCCAAAAAATGGGACGAAGATCTGTTGGACTTTTATGACGAGGCCCTGGCTCTCAAAAATGAGGCAACAGAACAAGTTTTTACTATTTTTACGTCTTTTTATGCGACCACTGAAAAAGAGCAAGTTGAGTTGCTAGATAAGGGCCAGCAACTCACTACGGCCATTACCAGAGCTGAACTGGCTTTAATTGATCGCTTTACTGGATTGAAACGGTCAGAAAATCTGCTCGACTTTAGTGATATGGAGCAGCTCGCTTACCAAATCCTCAGTCAAGATACCACCAATTCACAAATGGCGCGCTCCTTTTACCAGAACAAGTTTAAAGAAATTATGGTTGACGAGTATCAAGACATTAATACCCTGCAGGAAAAAATTCTCCAATTAATTAAACATGAGGGACAAAACAACTTATTTATGGTGGGGGATGTCAAACAATCTATCTATGGCTTTCGGCAGGCTGAACCGGCCCTGTTTTTGCATAAGTACCACCAGGCTGCCGACCAGAAAAATCTGGGTGCGGAACGTATTCTGCTTTCTGAGAATTTTCGGTCTACTAAACCCGTAGTCAAGTTTGTCAACCAGGTCTTTGACCGCGTCCTAACAACCGGCTTTGGCGGCATCAATTATGCTGAGGAAGGACAGTTAGTTTGGGGAGCCGACTACTATCCCGCCCCCTTGCCGCAAGCTACCGAGCTTATTTATCATGATCAGGAACAAGCTAATGAGGAGCGCCAGGATGATGACGATGAGCTTGATTCTGCTGAGATTGCCATGGTCATTAACCGCATCAAGCAGTTCAACAATGAAAATTTGCAGGTTTATGATTCGCAAATAGGTAAATTACGCAAGTTTGAATACAGTGACATTGCCATTTTAACCAGGAGCCGCAGTGACAACTTACGAATTATGCAAGAATTTGCCAAAAACCAGCTACCACTGCTGGTAACTGACGCCAAAAACTACTTCCAAACGCTGGAACTCACTATTATTATGAATTATCTGCGGATTATTGATAATCCCGACCAGGATATTCCATTAGTTGCAGTGCTGCGGTCGCCGGTGTTTAACTTTACTGAAGCGGACCTGGCTAAGATCAGAATTCAGAGCCCTAAAACCAGCTTTTATTATGCCTTAACCGCCTATTTGACGGTAAGCGATCAGCTAAGTTCAAAGGTTAAAGACTTTTTAAATCAACTGGAAGATTTGCGAAAATTCTCAACCAACCACCGTATTTCTGAGTTAATTTGGAGTATCTATGAACGAACCAGCCTCTTAGAGATTATGACAGCCTTACCTAACGGCAAGCAGCGCCGAGTTAACCTTGAGGCCTTGTATGAGCGAGCAACTTCATACGAAAGCGCCGGCTTTAAGGGGCTTTACCAGTTTATTAACTTTATCGAGCGCATGCGCCGTAGCCAGAAAGACTTGGCCCAGCCGCTCTTAACTAAGGAAGCTGATCACGCCGTCAGATTGATGACTATCCATGGGTCCAAGGGATTAGAATTTCCCATTGTCTTTTACCTTGGCCTGCAACACCGCTTTCAAATGCGTGAGCTCAGCAATAACTACCTCATTAGCGGCGATAACGTAGGCTTAACGGTCCGCCAGGAACATTACTGGGCTGATACACTGCTTAAGTCCGCTGACAATTTGGATAAAAAGCAACAGCTGCTTGAAGAAGAGGCCCGTATTATGTACGTGGGAATGACGCGAGCTCGGCAAAAGCTGATTCTTGTTGCTGATTTAAAGAACGTACCCCAGACAACCAAAGTCTGGGACCAGCAGTCAGCTCACCACCGCCAGCTGACTTTACATGATAAGTTAGCCGCAACTAGTCCCATGAGCTACATTGGGCCAGCAATTAAGTGGGACCGGCAGGTCCCCCAGACCATTGGTGAGGTTACTGCTGCCCTTGATGAAAGCCAAGACCTGCTCATCTTCAACTACCAAGAAGAACCGATTAAAGCAGCGGTAGTCGCGCCAGCAAACCATGAAACAAAAAATGATCCAGCCACCTTGCTAGAGAAGACCGCCCAAAAACTTTATGACTTTTCTTATCCTTTTAAGGACGCCAGCCAAACAACGGCTTATCAATCGGTCTCAGAAATCAAAAAAGTCTTCAACGATCCACTGGATGTCGAACTGGAAAATGCCCACCTATTGTCCTCGACAAATCGCTACCTTCAACCAATTGATACTAAGCCCAACTTTCTGTTTGAAACTAAGTATACCGGGGCTGAGATTGGCACGGCAATGCACCTTATTTTGCAATATTATGATTATCGCGGACCCGGTGACCGGGCCCAGTTAGAACACGAACTGGATGACCTAGTGGACCAGAATAAGCTGCAGGCGGCAATTGTCCCCAGCCTAAACTTAGATCAGCTTGATTGGTTCGTGCACAGCGATTTTGCCCGCGATTTTTGGCGGAATCCGGAAAATTTGCAGCGTGAAGTCGAGTTTTCGAGTCTACTACCAGCGGCCAAACTGTTTGCTGATTTTAGTGATCCTAGCGCACAAATTTTGATTCATGGTACCATTGACGGGTACTTTACTGGCGATGATGGTATCATATTATTTGACTATAAGACTGACCATATTGATACTGACCACTTGGAGCTGGCCATCTCCAAAATCAAAGAAAAGTACACCGGCCAGCTCCGCTTGTACGAGCGGGCACTAAATTCTTTTGCCAGCAAACGGGTCAGCCACAAGTATTTGATTTTGCTTGATGCTGAGCAAGTTATCGAAGTTAGCTAGAAGAGGGGCAGGGGAAAGATGACCTCATTTACTAAAGAAACTTTTGCAGTAGTTGATCTTGAGACTACTGGGACGCGACGCGAGGATGATAACCACATCATTCAATTTGGGTGCGCCATCATTAAGAATATGAAGGTGGTCAAAACCTACTCGTTTATGATCAATCCCCACCGTGATATTCCACTGGCCGTGCAAAACCTAACACATATTCATAACGTGGATGTGGAGAAGCAGCATGATTTTTCATACTATGCCCCGAAGATTATTAAAATTCTTAAAAACACCATCTTTGTGGCCCACAACGTTAACTTCGACTTACCATTCTTAAATTATGAACTTGTTCAACACGGCTATGAAGCACTGACCAATCGTGCAATTGATACCGTTGAACTAACTAAAATTGCTTTTCCAACCTTACCATCTTATAAGTTAAGCGACTTAACTGACCAACTCGCAATTAAGCACCTTAATCCGCACAAGGCTGATTCTGATGCATATGGAACCGCCGTCCTCTTCATCAAGGCAATTACTGAATTAGAAAAATTACCCCAAGCAACACTAAATACACTCAGTTCCCTAGGTCACGGCCTAACCCGGGACACGTCATGGGTATTTACTAAGATTGCTGATCAGCTGCGTCAACAAAAACGGCCGCTTGGCAAGGAATATCGCCAAATTCGTACCATTGTTCTGCGCAAGCAAACTGCTAAAAATGGGCGCGAACAGACTGCGCCCGCTGCAACTTTCCCGGTAAATAAAGTTAAACAAAATTTATTTAAAGAAAAAATCAACTACCGTAAGCCCCAGGTCGACTTAATCAATCAAATTAATGCCTTTTTACAAGAAGCGGACCAACGGGCACTATTGATCGAAGCACCTAATGGTACGGGGAAAACTTTTTCCTACTTGTTCGCCTATGCTTACCAGTTATATACGGGAAGAAAGTTGGTAGTTGCAACGCCTACTCAGGTTTTGCAAGAGCAGATTATTGGCCATGAAATTCCGCAGTTGCTAGACGTAACTGGTCTGGACTTGACCGCCGAGGTAGTTAAATCGAGTAGCCATTATATTGACCTCGATGGCTTTTATCAGACCCTATACCAGGGAGCCAACAACCAATTAACCCTTATCTTGCAAATGCGTATTTTGGTCTGGTTGACCAAAACCAAAACCGGTGACCTGGATGAGTTGCAATTGACAAGCTACCGGGCACCTTTATTTACCCAAATAACCCATCCGGGCGATGCGCGCGTTGCCAGCAGCTTTGCTGAGGCTGATTTCTGGAATCTGGCCCGCCAAAGGCAAGAACAGGCCGATATTTTAATTACTAACCATGCTTACTTGGCTAATCACTACCATGACACCATCTGGGGCCAACATCCATACCTAGTCATCGATGAGGCACACCGTTTCGACGATAACGTGATTAATTCACGCAACGACTCATTCCAGTTTGAAGCGCTGTGGGGCGTGCTTAACCACCTGCGCAATATGTTGTATTACGCTGAGGATAGTATTCTCAGTCAGTATGGCAATGATGTCCAGTGCGATTTTTTACTAGAAAAGATCAACCCAGCTATCCGTGAACTCATCCACGTGCTCAATCAACTGCAACGTTTGCTGTATTCTAAGCGATCTAAAGCTGTTAACCAAACCACACTGGCTAACGGGAATGTGCAACTTAGTTTTCAGACGACCGATTTATTCCCTAAAAAAGGGAAATTCCGGGCCAAACTAACTGAATTTCAACGCAAGCTGGAGCAAGTCCAGCAAAAAACCAACCAAATTCTCTTTAAACTCGAAAATGATCTGGACACTTCTACAGCTGACCAAGAGGCCGTGCTCAACGAACTGACCACTCAGCTTGACCGGTTGGACTTTTACGTTTCTAAAAGCTACCAATTGTCTGACTTATTGCATCGCGCAGACAAGTTGGAACAAGAAGGATTTATTGTCACTTTGACTAACTCGCAGGATCCTTTAAGTGCTAACCTTAACTGGATTATGCTTGATGCTAGCAGTGAACTAAAGCAAATCTACGACCGCTTTGATCATATTTCTTTTGTCAGTGCAACTTTGACCAGTGAAAACGATTTTACGTTCACAATTAAGCAGCTAGCCCTAACAGACTTGCAGCCGCAAACATATCTTGGCAAAAGTACCTTTAAGTTAGCTGCGCACTTGGAGGTACTGACCGTAACTGACGCACCGGATAGCAACAATTCGCGCTACGATAGGGTCTTAGCCCAGCTTATTGAAAATGACTTAAACCACAAAAATCATGTGCTCGTCCTAATGACTAATTTAGACACCATCAGAGAAGTGTTCCGGACGATTTTGAACTCGCCTAATTTACGTGATTTTGAAATTTTGGCGCAGGGCGTTTCAGGTTCTAATAATCGGATTTCCAAACGTTTCGCCATTGCCAAAAAGGCCATTATTCTTGGTGCTGACAGTTTTTGGGAGGGAATTGACTTCCATGAATGCGGTGTTGACTTGGTAATTGCGGCCAAGTTGCCCTTTGAATCGCCCGACCAACCAGAGGTCAGGCTTCGCCAGAAGCAGCTCCAAGATCGCGGAATCAATGTTTTTCAAGCCGATACGATGCCCCGGGCCGTTATCCGCTTCAGGCAAGGAATGGGGCGGCTGATTCGCGGCGAACAAGACCAGGGGCAATTTTTAGTCCTCGATTCACGCCTTTGGACCAAAGATTATGGTAAAGTATTTTTACAAGCCATTCCGGTAGAAGCGCAAAAAATCAGTTTAAAAGAAGTACGAAAAAAGTTGGAAAACTATGATAAAAGACGATACAAGACAGACCATTAAAGTTGTTGCCTGGCTGGTGGCAGCTTTGGTGCTGCTATACTTTGCCACGCTAGTTATTTTCTACCGAGCAAGCAGGCCAGAGCGCAGCCAAACACAAGAAATTAACCGTGTGGCCAGGCAAAAAACACCAATTACCACTATTACCAAAAATTATCACCTGGATCGTGGCGTTAACAGTTACGCCTTAATGGGCGTGGGTAAAAATAAGCAAAAATATTACTTTGTTTATTTGCCTGGTTCTAAACGAGCCTACCTCTTACCGGCCCAAAAAGGGCTTAGCGAGGCGGCAATTAGGGCTAAATTTACTGCTAAGACCCCTGGTGAAAAGATTACCAAGGTAAATCTAGGTTGGTACCGCGGGCGGGCAGTTTGGGAAACAACCTCCAAAAATTATGCTGGATCCTACCATTACCGGTTATATGACTTTAAGAACGGAAATTTAATTGGTTAGGTCGCCAAGTTTAAAAATCTTTGGTATTATTAAGCTGATACGATATGGAAAGTAGACGAAAGATATGACAAAATTAATTTCAATCAGAGATTGCTCCCAGCATGTCGATGAAACAGTTAAGATGCACGTGTGGTTGACTGACAAGCGTTCTAGCGGCAAAATTGTATTCTTACAATTGCGTGATGGGACCGCCTTTTTCCAGGGGGTCATCAGAAAAAATGATGTCTCTGAAGCAGTTTTTGAAACTGCCAAGTCCCTGCACCAGGAAGCCAGCTTTTATCTGACGGGCACCGTCCACCAAGATGAACGGTCGCACTTTGGTTATGAATTGCAAATTTCTGATTTAGAGCTGGTTACTAACACGGAAGATTACCCTATTGGTAACAAGGAACATGGCATCGAGTTCTTACTTGATCACCGCCATCTCTGGTTAAGAAGTAGACGTCCCTTTGCAATTATGCGTATTCGTAACGCGGTATACAAGGCAACTGTTGACTTCTTTGAAAAAGAAGGCTTCGTTAAGTTCGATGCCCCAATTTTTATGCATTCTGCGCCCGAAGGAACGACTGAATTATTCCATACCGAATACTTTGGTGGAGATGCGTACCTATCACAATCCGGCCAACTATATGGCGAAGTCGGGGCAGAAGCTTTTGGCAAGATCTTTACCTTTGGTCCGACCTTTAGAGCAGAAGAATCTAAAACTAGACGCCATTTAACTGAGTTTTGGATGATGGAACCTGAGATGGCTTGGATGCACCAAGATGAATCGCTCGACCTCCAAGAACGTTTCCTAGCTTATGTAATTAAACAAGTCCTAGAAAATTGCCAGTATGAACTCGAGCTGCTTGAGCGCGACCCTAAGAAGTTAGCACCAGCAGCTGAAGGTAACTATACTAGACTCTCCTATGATGATGCAGTCAAGCTACTGCAAGAAGACGGACGCGACTTTAAGTGGGGCGATGACTTCGGTGCCCCAGACGAGGCTTTTATTTCTGAACAATTCGACCGACCATTCTTTATTGTCAACTATCCAACGGCCATTAAGCCGTTTTACATGAAGAAGAACCCTGATAATCCAAAAGAGTACCTCTGTGCCGACGTATTAGCACCTGAGGGTTATGGCGAGATTATGGGCGGATCAGAGCGTGAAAGTGACTATGAAACCTTGAACAAGCAGATTGCGGAAGCAGGGTTGAATGAGCAGGACTACAGTTGGTATATGGATTTACGTAAGTATGGTAGTGTGCCTCATTCCGGCTTTGGCATGGGCTTTGAACGGGTAATCGCCTGGATTTGTAAGTTGGACCACGTCCGGGAAGCAATTCCGTTCCCACGAATGATCAACCGCATTCAGCCTTAAAGTTAAGCTAACCAAATATTTTCAAAAGTTGAACTAGGTAACTTAGTTCAACTTTTTTTAAAAGGGAGCATGAACTTGCATTACAATGATTATCGTATATTAGGTTTTACCACCTTTAGCAATGGGTTGCTCGCCTATTATCCGCAACTTAAAATTAGTGACGCCGAGCTTATTCTGATTATTCAGCTGGAAATGTTCAGCCAAAAAAACGAACCTTTTCCCTCAAATGAGCAATTAGCCGCCAACACTAATTTTTCGACTGCAGAAGTGGCAAGCCTCATTCAACAATTAATTGAACAAAAATATTTGACCATCGCCCAGGTCACTGATGATAATGGTAGAATTGGCAATGTCTATGAGCTTAATCAGCTGTACACCAAAATAGATGAATTCCTAACCCAACAGCTCGGGACACTCAAGCAGGGCGAGCATACAGAACAAACAATTGCTGCAGTCGACAATAGTCAACTAAACCAGCTAATGCGTCAATTTGAAATAGAATTCGGCCGTTACCTAAGTCCCATCGAACGCGAGGAGGTCGATGCCTGGCTAAATGTGGACCATTATGATCCAGAAATAATCAAACTGGCGCTAAGAGAAGCCGTACTAGCCCAAGCATACAGCCTCAAGTATGTTGACCGCATTTTGCTCAATTGGCAACGCCACAACTTAAAGACAAGCAGTGAAGTACAAAAATTTTTACAGAGGAACCGATAATGACTGAAGCAAAATTATTGACTACTGCAGAGGCACGTAAAGTACTTAGAAGAATTAATGAGCTGTACCCAAATGCTAAGAGTGAACTGATCTGGGACAGCAAATTCCACTTGCTGTGTGCTGTTTTGATGAGTGCTCAAACAACCGACAAGATGGTTAATCGGATTATGCCGCGCTTTATCGCAGATTACCCTAATCCCCAGTCTTTAGCCCAGGCCTTAATAGCAGACATTGAAGAACACATTGCCCAGATTGGTCTTTTTCATTCTAAAGCCAAGCACCTTAAGGCAATGGCTACCATCTTGGTCGAGCAATACAATGGCCAAATTCCTGCTAACAAAAAGGCCCTGGTCACTTTACCGGGAGTAGGAGAGAAGACTGCCAATGTTGTCTTGGCAGACGGTTATGGCATTCCGGCGATTGCCGTAGACACACATGTAGCACGGATCTCCAAGCGATTTCAGATTGTCAGTCAAACGGCTAAACCCGCAGAAATCGAAAAACGGTTGGAGGAAATTTTGCCCCCTGAAGAGTGGATTCAAACTCATCACGCCATGATTTTATTTGGCCGCTATTCGATGACGGCTCGCGACAAAGACGATCCTTATAGCTACCTCCAGCAAAAATAGGTAAAGTAAAAACCACATCATTTTGATGTGGTTTTTATAATGTTATCAATGGTTATTGTTACTCGTCTGATTGTCTGTAGTTCCACTACCGGCATCTGAATCATCCTGATTGTTATTCGCCTCAGGTGGTTTGGGTTGTTCGCTAGGTTCCTTTGGCTTGATCTTCTTTTTGTTAGTAGAATTAGTGTTAGTTTGATTTTCTTTAGCTTGCTTAGGAGACCCATTATGGCGTTCTACGGTTGATCGACTAGCTTCCGTATTGTTGGCTGACCCGGAATTATTATTTTTTGTTGCTTCGTCTTCCTCATCATAATCACTGGGGTCATCAACAATCCCAGCCGGAGCATGGCCACGAACAAACAACTGCCATTCACCGTTGCTAGAAACTTCAGGTGGATTAGAATTTTTGGCAATTTTGGCCCGTACCACAGAGTCTGGTTTTTGCCAATTGACATTCTGCTTATTGCGCATCAGATAAGACATCATATTTTTATAAAAAAGCTGAGCTGATTGCTGCCCAATACCAGATATCGTCCCATCTTTCAGATTATCGTAACCGGTCCAGATACCGAGCGTGTAGCTCTGGGTATAACCAACAAACCACGAATCCTTGGGAGTTGCGGCATAGCTTGGGTAGCGGGCCAAGTCTTGTTCAGAATACTTGACTGATCCAGTCTTACCAGCGTGGTAGAGGCCCTTGATTTGGGCATTGGTACCAGATCCTCGTTTGATAACTCCCTTTAGCATATCAGTAATCAGATAAGCCGTCGACTTGCTCATGACCCGGATGCCTTCGGAATCATAGTTTCTCGTTAATCCATCGGGAGTTTCAATCTTCGAAACAAATTGCGGCTTATGGTAAACCCCCATGTTGGCAAAGGCACTAAAGGCACCTGCCATCTGCAAACTAGATGCTTCTGCACCAATGGCAACTGACAGACCAGCATCCTTGGGGATAGTAATCCCCAGCTTACCAGCGAACCGGCCCGCCCGCTTGACTCCAACCGCCTTCAAGGTTTTAACAGCGGGGACATTGCGCGATTGCTCAAGCGCATGTCGCATATTCATTAAGCCATCATACTTGTTATCCCAGTCATAGAGTTGGATATTGGTCCCCGGGTAAGTGTACTTGCTATCATTAAGCACCTTGGCCGTGGACCAATTCAAGTATTCAATTGCCGGTCCATAATCCAACACAGGTTTAATCGAAGAACCGGTTGACCGGCTTGTCTGGACGGCCCGATCGAGTCCTAGTTGTACCGTCGAAGGTAAGTGGCGCCCACCAAGAATGGCGACAACATGACCATTTTCGGGATCAACCACGGTAGCACCAATCTGCATCCGGTCATTAGTAAAGGGCACCTGTCCGTTATTGGCAAGTTCATAAAGCTTGTTTTGAGCCTTTTGGTCAATATTAACAGTGATTTTTAGGTTGTCACGATAGGGGTCAAAGCCCTTCGCCCGAACCTCCGCAATTGCTTCTTTGATGTATGGATCATCGATTTTTCGCAAGTTTGATTGCGCCTCTTGCTTGTACGGCTTCAGCCCTTTTTTGATACTTTCTTTTTTCGCCTTAACATATTGCTGATGAGTGATTTTTTCATTATCCAGCATAGCCTTCAATACAAGGTTGCGGCGATATTTAGCATATTTGGGGTATGTGTAGGGGTTGTATGCGGTCGGCCGATTCGGCATTCCGGCAAGTAAAGCAGTTTGGGCGAGGTCTAGCTGACCAACTTTTTTACCATAGTAAAAGTCAGCAGCCGTCCCGATCCCGTAATTACCATAATTCATGTAGACTTTATTAATGTAAAATTCTAAAATCTCGTCATGGCTATACTCGCGCTGCACTCGCATCGCCAGCCAGGCTTCCTGGGCCTTGCGCCGCAGCGTCCTTTGGGCAGGCGCATCAGTTGAAAAGACCGTCAGCTTGACCAATTGCTGCGTAATTGTCGATCCTCCGGCAGCAATACTCTTACTTTGAGCGTTAGTTAGCATTGACCCAGCAATACGAATCGGATCAATTCCCAGCTTGTCCTTGTAAAAGCGCTTGTCTTCAACGGAAACAATCGCATCTTTTAACAATTGCAAGTCTGGACTGTCCTTGACGTAAATTCTTTTGCCCGAGCCTAGAGCTAAGATAAACTTACCGCTTTTGGTGTACAATCCGGTAGAGCCGCCACTTTCAAGTTGAGCCTTGCTGACATTAGGGGCATCCTTAGCATAGTATGCAAAGAGGCCAACCCCCGACACTAAGATCAGAAAGACGCCTAAAAACAGCCACTTTAAAATTCGCCGCCACCGCGGCTTAGACTGGTGATGGCGGTATTCTTGGCGTGACTTACGGCCACTAGTAGAATGATAATCATTTTTTGCCATTAGTTACTTTTCCTATCTGCAATAAACTGATCCACGGCCGTTAAATACGGTAGGGTAGGTTGGAAACCGCTCGCGATTTCAACTGACCAGGATTCGATTTCGGCTAAAGTTACAGAACTTTTACTTTTAGTCCACCATGCTTTGATCACCGCACTGGCTGGAGTCACAAAGTAGCGGTTAAGACTGGTGAAACCGATAATTGTAAAACAAATACCCGCTTGTTTCAAGCATTTTTCCAGATGAACAATCTGGTGCTCATGAAAATTCTTCAAGGGAAAACTGGTCTTGTTTTTGGTTTCCTTAGCTTCAAAGTCTAAGTAGTAACCATTATACACACCATTGTAGTCCGTGGTAGACTCTTGCCGAAAGTAGGCTTCCTTGATTACCGCCCGCGACCGTTTAGGGTAGTCGACCTTGACGATTTGAACTGGTGTGGGCTTTTTATGGACAACTGCAACTTCCTTAAGCAGATAATATTTGTTCGATTCATTAATCATTTGCTCAAGGGTCATCCCACGGTCGGAAAAACTAACATCCTTGCGGTGGTGGGATTCTCCCCGTTTTTGAGATACCTTAGTAAATTTTTGTAATGCAGCAGCACTGCCACTTGGATATTTGACCATCAATCTCACTCCTGATAGCATTATAGCAATAAAGGACAAGTTTTTGAACAAGGAGCCACCTCTTTCATTATGCAACGACTTTGGGTAAGCGGTTACCGCAACTACGAATTAAATACTCTGGGCGACCAGGATCCAAAAATCAAAATCATTAAGCTGGCGCTTACCCAGCGCCTGACCACTTTACTTGACAACAGTCAGCTGGATTGGGTCATCACTGGTGCTAATCTGGGCGTTGAACAATGGGCTAGTGAAGTTGCAATTGAGCTGCGTAAGGAGTATCCTCTGCGGGTCGCAATGCTTATTCCTTACGAGGAATTTGCTAGCCGCTGGAATGAGGTCAATCAAAGTAAGTTTCTGCAGTTAAAAAAAGCGGTAGATTTTTTTGCGGCTACCTCTAACCAACCATATCAAAGCCCTGTCCAGCTCCGCAATTACCAGAACTTCATGCTTCTCCACACCGACCGAGCCTTGCTACTGTATGATGAGGAGCAGCCGGGCAAACCTCAGTTTGACTATCATTTAATCAAAAAATACCAAGAAACCAAGGAATATCCCCTAGACTTAATCGATTTTTATGATCTCCAGGATACTGCCGAGGAATATCAGTCGGACCAGGAAGACCAATTTAATGAATAAATTTCTAAAACTTTTCCTAAAGTGAGGTTTTTAGTTTTAAGCCGTTATTCTTTTTGCTAGAATAAAGAGGATTGATAAAGGAGTTGTCTGATATGACAGATATAAAAAATGTTAAATTAACGACAGATGATATTTTAAAAAAGGAATTCAGAACCAAGGTAAAGGGCGTTGATCCAGAGGAAGTTGACACCTTTTTGGACCAGGTAATCGATGATTATGATACTTTCCAGCAGATCATCGAAGACTTATACGGGCAAATTGGCAAACTGCAGCGCGAACTAATGGATGACCAACATCATGACCGTTCTGCGACTGAACCCCAAACACCTGAAGAGCCGCAAGAGCATGCCGAAAGGGTTAAAAGATACACTCCGACTAAGCATTCTGATAGTCAAGACAGTACCGCCGCGGAAGCAGAAAATTCGACTAACATGGCCATTATCCAACGTATCTCTACACTTGAACGTAAGGTGTACAACCTCGAACAACGAGTTTATGGGTTACAAAAGGACTAAGCTCTGGTATAATTTTTACTAGTGCAAATTTTGGGCAGTCGCGGTTTGGTCCTTGTGACTGAGCTGAGGAAAGTCCACGCACGCACAGACTGCGATGTCTGTAGTGCTCGTATTTAGCCCAATAAGCTAAAGGATTTTTGATTACGGCGAAAAAAGTGCTAAGTCGCAAGATATGCATGAATATTCTGAAAAGTGCCACAGTGACGAAGCAGGAGCGGAAACGCTACTGGTGGAACGAGGTAAACCCTGCGAGCGTGCAACCCAAATTTGGTGGGGGCGTCTCAACCGCTGAAAATGAACTAAAGGTTGGATTGCTAGTCAATAGCAAAGATAGATGGCTGCCAACGGTGATTTTGCCAAAAATCACCTGAACAGAACGTGGCTTATAGAAATTTGCACAGGCAGCGTTGAGCTTTTCAAAGGGCTCAGCGCTTTTTTTTAAAAATGAAAGAGTTAATTAATGAAACAATACCAACTTTATACGACCATGGGTGCGGGCTTTGAGAGTGTTGTAGCTAAAGAACTACAAGCTTTGGGCTATGAAACACAGACCGAAAACGGTCGTGTTTTCTTTAAGGGGACCCAAGAAGATATCGTCAAGACCAACCTGTGGCTAAGGACGGCTGACCGGGTCAAGATTCTGCTGAAGGAGTTCACGGCGACCGACTTCGAAACGCTCTATGACCAGGTCTATGACCTTGACTGGGCAGAATTATTGCCCGTTGATGCCAAGTTTCCAGTTCAAGGACGGTCGGTGCGCTCAAAACTGCATTCTGAACCCGGTATCCAATCAATCGTCAAAAAGGCGATTGTTAACAAGATGTCGGACCAGTACCACCGGCGGGGATTTTTGCCCGAAAGCGGTAATTTTTACCCGCTAGATGTTCATCTGTACAAGGACCAGGCCCGTATTTCTCTTGATACTAGTGGAGCGAGTCTATTTAAGCGCGGTTATCGGATTGAACACGGGGGCGCGCCGCTGAAAGAAAATTTTGCGGCCAGCCTCCTTAAATTGACCCCCTTTGACGGCAGCCACCCGCTAATTGACCCGATGACCGGTTCAGGTACCTTGGCTATTGAGGCCGCATTAATCGGTAAAAATATCGCTCCGGGAACATGGCGGGATTTTGCCTTTGATGGCTTTGACTGGTTTGACGAAAACCTCCATCAAGAAGCCGTTAATGCCGCCAAAACCATGGTAAAAGAACTGGAACAGCCCATTTGGGCTTGTGACATCGACCAGTCAATTTTGGAAATTGCCAAGCTCAATGCCAATAATGCTGGCGTTTTGCAGGATATTTACTTCAAGCAGCTGGCCGTCAAAGACTTTGCCACCGATCTGGAAAATGGGGTGATTATCGCTAACCCTCCATACGGTATGCGACTGAAAGACCAGAAGACAGCCGAGGAGCTCTACACCCAGATGGGTGAGGTCCTGAGTAAATATGACAGTTTCAGCCAATATTACCTAGTCGGCGATCCTGCCTTCGAAACTTTTTTTGGTAAAAAAGCAACCAAGAAACGGAAACTCTTCAATGGTAACCTCCGGGTCGACTTTTACCAATATTGGGCGGCCAAACAAAAATGATTACAGACCAGACCAATGCTGAATTTTGGATAATTACCGATACCCATTTAATTGCTGACAGTTTGCATGATAACGGGGCAGCTTTTAAGTTGATCCAAAATACGAGTCAGGGCAAAGACTTGGCATACCAGGAGTCAGCCTTGAGTGCCTTTTGCCGGATGGCCAATGACCAAAAGCCGGCCGCAATTATTGTTACCGGTGACGTCACTTTTAACGGTGAATTACTGTCTGCTCAAAAGTTTCAGGAAATTTTCAGTGAACTGACCACCACCAAGTTATTGGTGGTACCCGGCAACCATGATCTCTTTGATGGTTGGGCCCGCCAATTTAAAGGCGAAGACCAGCTCTATACTAGTCAAATTAGCCCTAGTGAGTGGCACACAAGCTTTCAGCCCTCATATGATTGTGCCCTGGATGAAGACCCACATTCTTTGGCCTATAGCGTGCAGCTCAACCCGCAATACCTACTCTTACTGCTTGATTCAAACTTTTATGGCCAAGAAGAAGGTCGTAGTGCGCCGGCCACTGCAGGGGAGATTAGCGAAGACCAGTTGGTGTGGTTAAAAAAACAACTACTTTATGCGCAAAAACACCAACTGCGTCCGCTGCTTTTTATGCACCATAACCTCTATGCTCATAACCCCGCAGTTAACCGCGGCTTTGTCTTAAACAATGCGCAAACCCTGCGCAGGATATGTCAGGATTATGACATCAAGGTGGCTTTTTCAGGCCATATCCATGCCCAGAATATTTTAGGACCACAAGCCCCGACGCCAACAACTGAAATTGTGACTTCCAGCTTTTGTTCCTATGACCAGGCCTATGGTATCGTTGCTGTAAATCAAGACGAAATCGCATACCACCGCCAGATTTTCAACATGAACCCATACTTAACAAAGATTGAGCAGCAGAACTATACTTTGACTCATTTTCACCAATACTTAAAGGATCTTCAGCTACGCAACCTTAGCAATCAGTCACTGTGCCAGGCCGCAGCCAGTCAGAGTGAGTCTCCGCTACTAAGCCGGGTTAATCATTTATTTCTTGAAATGAATTATAACTACTTTACGGGCCACAACCATCTTAGTAAACCGGCCCTCAACCAGCTTTATGATTCAGCCGAGTATCGCACGTTAGTAGCAGCCATGCCGCGTTTTAGCAACTATTTGAAGACCTTGTATGACACTAGTAGTCACAGCAATTTAGCTGTCAAAATCAGATATTAGAGGTGCAGTTGATGAATAAGAAACACTTTATTATTTTGGGCCGGGTGGGGTTAGTTTATTATAGCTGGCTCTTAATTGTCCTCCTCATCAGTATGATTATGCTTTACGAGGGCACCCAAAGCCTTAACTGGCCTGCCATTATTTGGGGAAGCTTATTTTTGCTGTTAACCGGCTATACGCTAATTAATTCCTATTGGAACAAGCAGGGTTTAAAATTGCCCTACAAGGCCAAGATGAGCAGTAAAGTGGAACCCGAGTTAATCCATTGCTGGAGCTTCTTCCGGATATACCGGATCCAGGTAGATTCCCTTGAAAAGTACCACTTATTGAGAATTGAGTACAAGGGTTAGTCATGATCTGCTTTTTAAAATTTTTACCAACTGCCGGGACAATAACTTACTCACGATCTTTTCTAAACCAAAACAGCTAAATTTGTTTTGGTTTTTCTTTTACCAATAGCCCGCTAATCAACAATCAATAAATCTTAAACAATCTTTGTTATAATTAAGGTAATTAAGAAAAAGGTGGGACCTAAATTCTAATCGTGCAAAGGCAATTGATGAAATGATCGTTTAATTTATGTATATAGAAAGAAGCATGCGCAATGAAAACAGATATCCAAATTGCACAGGAAGCAGTAGCACTACCGATTAGCACAATCGCAAGCCAAGTTGGACTATCCGCCACGGACCTTGAACCATATGGAGTAGATAAGGCTAAACTCAATTGGCCAGCCATTAAAAAGGCAATGGCTAGCCCAGACTTAGGCAAGTTAATCCTGGTAACTTCTATTTCTCCAACACCTGCTGGTGAAGGCAAATCGACAATGACGATTGGTTTGGGGGATGCAATTAATCAGCGCCTGCACCTAAAGACAATGATAGCTTTACGTGAACCTTCAATGGGCCCAGTCTTTGGTTTAAAGGGTGGCGCCACTGGCGGTGGCCAGGCGCAAGTGATCCCGATGGAAGACATCAACTTGCACTTTACTGGCGACATGCATGCGCTAACGGCTGCGATTGATACGTTGGCAGCCTTGGTTGATAATTATATCTATCAGGGTAATGAAGTTGGTCTGGATCCAGACCGCATCTTGTTAAAGCGCGGAATTGACGTTAATGATCGTAGTCTGCGCCAGGTTACTATTGGTCAGGGCTCAAAGTTCAATGGAATTGAACACAAGTCGAGTTTTGCCATTACAGTTGCCAACGAGTTGATGGCAATTCTCTGTCTGGCAACGGATATTGCTGACCTTAAGCAGCGGATTGGCTTGATGCTAGTCGGCTACAGCAGGGCTGAACAACCCGTTTATGTTAAGGATCTCGGCTTTGAAGGGGCAATTGCGGCACTGCTAGCCAATGCTTTAAAACCCAACTTAGTACAAACAATCGAACATACTCCGGCATTATTGCACGGCGGACCCTTTGCTAATATTGCTCATGGGGCTAACTCAGTCATTGCTACTAACTTGGCATTACACCTTAGTGACTACGTCTTAACTGAAGCTGGTTTTGGCAGCGATCTTGGCGGTCAAAAGTTCATGGATTTCGTTGCCAATCATTTGGAGAAAAAACCTGATGCCAGTGTTGTGGTTGCGACCGTACGAGCCTTGAAATACCAAGCCGAGGGTACTACAGACCGGCTAAATGAAGAAAATCTTCCTGCTTTACGTGAGGGCTTCAAGAATCTCGAACGCCACATGTTAAACATGAAGAATTACGGTGTTCCAGTCATTGTTCTGATTAACCACTTTGCCACTGATACTCAGGCGGAACTTGAGCTATTGCAAAACCTAGTCAGGGACCAGGGCATTGATGCTCGGGTAGTTGACTATCACGAGCAGGGCTCAAGCGGAGGAGTTGAAGCTGCAAAGGCAGTGGTTAACTTAGCCAATACTGGTCACGTTGAGCTGCAGTCCACTTATCAGGCGGATGATGCAGTCAAAAGTAAGATTGCTAAGGTGGCTAAAAAGATTTATCATGCCAGTCAGGTCGAGTACTCAGAGCAAGCTGAACAAGACATTGACGAACTAGTCAAAATGGGAAAGGATAAATTACCCGTTATTATCGCCAAAACCCAATATTCATTTACGGATAATCAAAAGTTGCTGGGTGCTCCAACTGACTTTACGCTACACGTCAAGGGTGCCAGTCTAAAGAATGGAGCCGGCTTTATCGTTGTTACTACTGGTCATGTTTTAGACATGCCAGGCTTACCTAAACAACCCGCGGCACTTGATATTGACGTAGACAATGATGGCAAGATTAGCGGTTTATTTTAAATTTACAGATGCAATTTTTATACTTACTTATTACTTTGCTGGTTGTTGGTGCTGACCAGGGCTTAAAAAACTATATTGCGCAAAACTATCAACTGGGTGAGGTTCATTCGGTTATACCCAACTTGCTTTCGTTTACTTATGTGCAAAACGACGGCGCTGCTTGGAATATTTTAACCGGCCAAATGTGGCTCTTCTATATTATTAGTGCGGTCGCAATTATCATCTGCCTATATTACCTCTTCAAGGTCAAAAAACAGCGTAAACTTTTTAACTACGGTGTAGCGCTTGTTCTAGGGGGAATTATTGGTAACCTGCTGGACCGAATCCACTTGAAATACGTAATTGACATGATTCAGGTAGACTTTGTGCGCTTCAATATTTTTAATATTGCCGATTCCGCTATTACAGTTGGCATCATTCTAGTCTTTATTTATCTGCTGTTTTTTGATGAAAGTGATCCAAGTCATGCCTAATCGTTATGAATTCCACATAGAGGATAACCGGGGACGGCTAGATAAGTTACTGGCCGAGCAGATCAACGACTTGTCTCGTAGCAAGATTAAAGACTTAATTCAAAGCCAGCAGGTGCTGGTTAACGGCAAAAGCAGCAAGGTATCCTACCACGTCCAAGCCGGTGATCATATTCTGGTAACCGTTCCAGCGCTTAAAGCATTAGATGTAGTGCCAGAGAATATTCCTCTTGATATTGTTTATGAAGACCAAGATGTAATTGTGGTCAACAAGCCCCAAGGAATGGTCGTGCATCCGTCGGCCGGGCACCCAGACCAAACTCTGGTAAATGCGCTCTTGTACCATACTAAAGACCTGGCAAGTAGTCCGGAAGGGTTTCGCCCTGGGATTGTGCATCGGATTGATAAGGATACTTCCGGGCTCTTAATGATAGCTAAAAATGGCCCGGCCCGGATAAGTTTAGAAAGGCAGCTTGCCCGCAAAAGTAACAAGCGGCAATACCTCGCAATCGTCCATGGCAAATTCAATGAGGACTCAGGCCTAATTGATGCGCCGATTGGCCGCGACCACTACCACCGTAAGAAGATGGCTATAGTTGAAAATGGGAAAAACGCAGTTACTCATTTTACGGTTTTAGAACAATTTAAGGGCTATAGTCTGCTATCCTGCCAGCTCGAAACTGGCCGGACTCACCAAATCAGAGTTCACCTTGCCTATATTGGCCATCCTGTTGCAGGTGACCCCTTATATGGTCCGCACCACACTTTGCAAGGGCAGGGGCAGTTTTTGCACGCCCAAACTTTAGGCTTTACGCAACCAACAACCGGTGAGCAGCTCGAGTTTAAAGTAGCTGTACCGCCCATTTTTCGTAAACGTTTGACCGAATTAAGAGAAACACAGTGATAACATGAAACGATATTTGATTCTTGAAAACGGCAGTTCATATGCTGGTGAAGGACTTGGCGCTGCCATTATTTCAACTGGAGAATTAGCTATTCAGACAGGTAATTTTGGCTACCAAGAAGCCTTGACTGACCCGACCAATGCTGGCAAAATTCTTGTTTTTACGACCCCCATGATCGGTAGCAATGGCATTAATGCCATTGACTATGAGAGTATTAATCCCACAGTCAAGGGAATTATTGCTAATGACATTGCCCGCAATATCTCCGACAGCAAAAACTTCCAAGATTTGGCTTCTTTTCTGCAAGAAAAAAACATTCCGGCAATCTACAATATTGACACGCGCGCTCTGGTTCACTGTCTTAGCGAGCAAAAGACCATTAAGGCTTCAATCATGGATACCGATGACGAACACGCCTTTGACCAGATCAAGGCCTTAGTTTTGCCTAAAAACAAGTCGGCCATCGTTTCTACTAAGAATGCCTATGCAGTACCTAATGTTGGTAAGACGATTGCGATTGTAGATTTAGGGCTCAAACATTCCATGCTCCGCGAACTATCTTTGCGCAAAATCAATGCAACGGTATTGCCTAGCAATGTTTCCGTACCTGACATTGAAAACTTGCGTCCGGAAGGGATCATTATTTCAGGTGGCCCCGGCAAGGTAAGTGAGGTTAAGGAAGACCTCAAGCCAATTTTTGATGCCTTCTATCAACAATACCCGATTTGGGGTATCGGACTTGGCTTTTTGGCCCTCAGTGACTATCTCAACTTTGAATTGGTCGAGCTGCCACAAGTATTTAATGGCACCAACTATCCCATAATTGAGCAAAATTCGAATCAAATTTGGCAAGTAACCATGAATATTGACCAATTGGTTTTGCCCAGCAGTGTCCAGCTTGAAATGGCAGAAGAATTTTACGACCTGCACACTGAATTGCTTGCCGGTTTCAGCAACCAGAAGCATAAAGTCATTGCGACTGCCTTCAATGCCGAAGGGGCTCCTGGCAGTTTAGATGCAATTAGTATTTTTGATGATTTTATAAAGATGATGGTGTAAAGATGCCCTTAGAAAACGACTTGACCAAAATTTTAATTATCGGTTCAGGGCCAACGCTAATTGGTAATGTCTCTGAAACAGATGTTTTAACCTCAGATGCAATTAGGGCTCTTTTAGAAGAAGACATTCAGGTCATTCTAGTGAACCCCAACCCGGCCACTATTTCAACTGACAAACAGCCTGGGGTAACCGTCTACCTGGAACCCATGTCGCTGGACTTTCTCAAACGAATTATCCGCATGGAAGAACCGAGTGCAATCATGCCAGCTTATGGATCAACAATGGGACTTAAGGTAACCCGTGAATTGGTTCATGACGGTATCCTTAACCAGATGGGCATCCGTTTGTTGACGCTTAATGAACAGACCCTAAGGCTGCACAGCCACCAACAAATGGCGACTTTTTTAGAGCAAAACGAGCTGACGGTTAATCGCTACTGGAAGCTATCTGACTTTGCCAGCAATGATTTGGAACAACAACTAGCTGCTCGCGTGATTTTTCCGGTCTTAGTTATTAAGGAAGAGCACTACCAGCACAACAAACAGGCTGTATTTGCCAATGCTCAAGCAGTAGTTGAATACTTCAAAAAAGAACGGCAAAACGAAGACTTTTCAGCTGACCGCTACCAGTTAACGGAAGATTTATCAGCCTGGGAAGAGGTCATCCTGAATATTATCCGCGATCGCAATGGCAATACCCTCATTACCGGTTTAGCTGATACCATTGAACCAGTATCGATTAATTCAGGTGACTCTGCTGCAGTTATGCCAGCACTAACATTGAACAATGACCAGGTACAAAAAATCCGCCAAATTGCCCAGCAGATTGCTAACGGTCTCGAAATGGTTGGAGTTTTAAATATGCACTTTGCAGTTAGGCATGAGGGCACCAAGTTTGCCGTCAAAATCTTAACCATTAAGCCACGTCTAACTCGCAGCGCTATTTGGGTGCAACGGACTGCGCTCTACAGCGTGGGCTATGTGGTCTGCAAGGTGGCGATTGGTTACCACCTTAATGAAATTACTGACCCCTTATCAGGACTCTCGGCTGCCATTGAACCTACTTTTGATAAGGTAGCAATCAGAATGCCGTTTTGGTCACTAATTCAATCTGGCTGCAATCACTACAATTTGGGTAATCGAATGCAGGCTAGTGGGGAAACCATTGGAATTGGCCGCAACTTTGAAACGGCCTTTATGAAGGGCTTAACGTCAACGATAAATACGCAGATTGCGTTAAGCGTTTTTCGCCGAGAAAAAGCCAAGGAAAAAGATGAAATCATCCAGGATCTTTTACATCCCGATGAACTACACCTCATTAAGGTACTTGCGGCAATCTCCAAAGGCCTTAACTATCAGGAGTTGCAACACCTGATTTTCATTCATCCCGTCTACTACCAAAAGCTGGAACATCTGGCCAAAATTAGTTGCCAGTTAAGTGAGGCAGAGGTAACGGATGAATTACTACTAGAAGCCAAAAAGTGTGGCTTTACCAACGTAGTTATTTCTGAGCTAACCGCAATTAACCTGGATACCTTAAAAAAGCGACTTGCCAAATTGCAGCTCAAACCATCATACCTGCGCATTGATGGCTCTGCCGGCATCTACGCTCCGCGCGTTCAGGCCTATTATAGTGCCTATGACGTAGAGGATGAATCAGCACCACCTACTGCTAACCAAAAAATACTGGTAGTGGGCATGCTACCACTGCAGGTTTCAGTCACCAATGAGTTCGATTACATGATTAGTCATGCACTAGATACTTTACATAATAATAATTATGACACAGTCCTTTTATCTAACAATGATGAATCTGTGGCTACCAGCTACCGCAGGGCAGACAAGGTATACTTTGAACCGATTTCCGTTGAAAATATTCTGAATATCGCTGCTAAAGAGCAGATTAAAGATGTCCTCCTGCAATTCTCGGGTAAGGAGGTCAATGCTCTGGGTAAAAAGCTAGTTGAGTACGGGTTAAATGTACTTGGAACGCATGGCGTTAACCCCAAAGACCGAATTGAGCAAGTTCTAACCGGACCCATGAAGACCCTAAAGCAAAATCCACTTTTGACTACGGTGGACAGCAGTGAAGCCAAGAATTTCGTCAATACACACGACTTTCCAATTTTGGTCGGTGGCTTTAACAATCAGGGGGTTAAACAAAAGTCGGCCGTCGTTTATGATCGACCGGCCCTTAAAAAATATCTGGCTGAAAACCAATTATCAAAGATTTCTTTATCGCATTTCATTGAAGGCAACAAGTATGAAATTACCGCCATCTCTGATGGCCAAGATGTTACCATTCCGGGCATTATCGAACACCTAGAACAGACTGGATCTCATGCTTCTGATTCGATTGCCGTTTTCAAACCCCAAACCCTCTCCAAAACAAACAAGAAACTGTTACTGGAATACGCGGTTGATTTAATTAAACGCGTGCACATGCGCGGTATCTTCACACTACATTTTTTGACTGCTGCTAAAAACATTTACCTCTTACAAGTTAAACCCTTTGCCGGACATAATGTTGCTTTCTTGTCCAAGTCCCTTGGTAAAGATATTACGGCCTGCGCCACTGCGGTTTTAACTGGTCAGAAGCTAAAAGAGCTTGATTACAGAAGTAAACTTTGGCCTTCAAATAACTTTATTTACGTCAAAATGCCGGTCTTTTCCTATGTTGACTACAACAGCGACAACACCTTTGATTCTAAAATGAAGTCTTCGGGGGCGGTTACAGGTCGGGATACCCAATTGGCCAAGGCCTTATATAAGGGTTATGAGGCAAGCGGGCTCCGCATTCCTAGTTTTGGGACAATCTTTATTTCGGTCAGAGACGAGGATAAGGAGAAGATGACAGCATTGGCACAACGATTTGACCGGTTGGGGTTCAAAATTGTGGCAACTGAGGGAACGGCCAACGTTTTTGCCGAGGCTGGTATTACTACTGGCGTGGTCAGCAAGGTCCATTCAGAGCCCAATAACCTGCTCGAGAAAATTCGCCAGCATAAAATCGTTCTGGTCGTTAACATCACTAACTTGTCTGATACCGCGAGCGGAGACGCCATCAGGATTCGGGATGAAGCCTTGAATATCCATATCCCGGTTTTTTCCAGTATTGAAACAACGGAATTAATCTTAACGGTCTTAGAGTCGCTATCATTGACCACTCAGCCGGTTTAACGCTCATAAAAAGAGGAAGCAGCTTGCATCCTCTTTTTTTAGTCTATTCTTTTACTTAAAACACGGTCTTTTTCAGGTGTAACCTCGATAGAGTTTTGACCAGTATAAATGACAAAGCCGGGCTTGGCACCATTAGGTTTCTTGACCCGCTTAGTTTGAACATAATCAACTTGCACGTGAGCGGAATCTTTTCCCTTTGAAAAATATGCAGCAATTTCCGCCGTCTCAAGTATATCTGCTGGGCTAGGCTGGTCATCCTGCAAAATGACGTGAGAGCCGGGAATATCTTTAACATGGAACCACATATCAGTCTTGCTGGCCTTTTTGAACGTTAACCAGTCATTTTGATAATTGTTCTTACCAACCAATACTTGCTTACCAGAAGTAAGTCGAAAGCGATTTAAGTTACGTTCCGTCATTTTTTTGCGCCGGCGCTGCTTCTGCGGACGTTTTAAATAGCCCTGATTGGTCAATTCATCAGTAATCTGATCAATATCTTGGGGCTCAGCATTATCAATGGCCGTTTGAATTGTCTCAAAGTAAGCCAAATTGCTCTGTGCCAAAGTAATTTGTTCTCTAACATGTTTAATCGAATCGCGTAATTTCTTGTAGCGAGTAAAATACTTTTGGCCGTTCCGGGCAGGAGAGAGGGCTGAATCTAGCTTTATTTCAAGCGGTTGGTTATTGTCATAATAATTTGGTAACACAATCTTGGTCATGCCAGACTTCACTTGTCCCAAGTTGGCGTTAAGAATTTCCCCGCAAATCCGGTAGTTTTCAGAATTCTCCGCTTGGTCAAGCTGTTTTTCCAACTTGGAGATTTTTTTGCTAAGCTTTTTTCGTTCGTTTTTCACGACCCGCTCAACTTGTCCCGCCTTTTGCTTAACCCAATCATGTTGGGACTGGTTAAGGTAGAATTGTTCCAGTGCATGATTGAAGTCGGGATCAACGCCCTCTTTAATCAGGTCCAAATGGTAGGGCAGGTAAGGGAAGAGCTTATGCTGATGGTCAGGCGTTTTTAATAGAAATGCGCTCGGCTGGGGCTGGTCGAATTGTCCCATAAAGGTCTTAAAGGCAGAATAAGAAAAAGCATCCTCTAAGTAACCACTTAATTCACGGCGATCATCACGATCCAAGCCGCTTACTTGCTTAGCAAAATCTGCTGGATTAAGCGCTTGGGCCTTTTGCTCAAAGTCTTTTTCAGTCAGCTTAAAGCCGTTAATTCCGGGGATTAGTGGCGGTAACTCATACTTGGCCTTGGGCAAAAGGAGCCGGACCCGATTTTCTTCAGGCGCAATTCGCTTGAGTAAGTCAATAATGTGCCCGCTCGCCGCATCATACAAAATAACGTTACTGTGGCGGCCCATAAGCTCTACTGACAACACTAATTTAACTTGATCACCCAGTTCGTTACGGTTGCTGAATGAAAAATTAACAATGCGGTCGAGCCCAACTTGCTCAATCTCCTGCAAAACCGAACCTTCTAAGTACTTACGCAAAACCATCACAAAAGTAGGAGCCTGGTCAGGATTATGAATTGCCTGCTTAGTTAAATAAAATTTAGGGAATTGCGGATTGGCCGAAACTAGCAGCTGGTAATTTTTACGTTCTTTGCGAAAAGTCAAAACTACATCATGTTCAAATGGCTGATATATCTTGGCCAGCCGACCATTGACCAAAATCGGTCTAATACTGTTTAACAGGCTGTGAATGAATAATCCATCAAAAGCCATCATTTATCACCTCAACTAACGAGCTCTATTATATCAATCATTTGACCATAAGTATAAAAAAGTGCCACACCCATTACCTGAAAATAAGTTACTACTATTGATATATCAACAACAGCATTTGGTAAGACATTTACATAAGTTACTACTATTGATATATCAACAACAGCATTTGGTAAGACATTTACAGTAGAAAACTGGTATACTGTTGACATAGGCGTAAGGTTATCGCTACAATTAATTATAAGCTAAAAATAATACTTCTTAATTGTTTCACGCGTTCGTGGTTGCCTGGTCTGGTCTTTTTACCACCGTGTTGACCACTTTGTTGTTTATTTCTTTAAATGGAAAAGGTATGTAAATGGATATTTTATCTTTCAGTACAATCGCAGAAAATATCAAAAAAGAAATTAGCCACCGCTGTGGTTTGAATCTTTCACAAACTAGAATTCTGCTTTATTTTCAGCAGAACAATAATACGGCTTTGAAAATGGGCGATTTGGCTACTTACTTAAAGATTTCATTATCCACCCTTAGTAGACAACTTCAACAAAAGAAAACCATGGAGTTAGTCACGATTACACGCTCCGAAACGGATTCTAGCAAGACTGTCGTGCTTAACCAGGCAGGCTTAAAGAAAGTTGCTGAATTAAAAAAAACTTTGAGTGAAATTGAAAACTCCTTGTTTGCTGGCACTTCAGACCAAGAAGTTACCGAGTTTAATCGTATTTTCACTACTTTACTAAATAAGACTGCCAGCCAAAATCATTTTAAGCAGTAGTCGAATCGCTTGTTATTTTATGCTATAATTTTCTATATTGCATATCCAAATAGAGCGAAAGGTAAATTAGATGAAAATTGCATTAGTTACTGATAGTACTAGCGTTATAAGCAAACAAGAAGCCAAGGACAACCATATTATCGTTGTCCCTATTCCAATTATCATTGGTAATAAAGAATACCTGGAAGGGGTCAACATTACTTCTGACCAGCTATTTGACTTGCAGCGACAGGGGGCAGACTTCCCCAAGACTTCGCAACCAAGTATGGGTAGTATGATTCAGCTTTTTGACCAGTTGCTTGATGAAGGTTATGACGCAATTATTGCTATTACCTTATCCAGCGGAATTTCTGGCTTTTATCAGACGTTATGCAACGTTGCCCAGACGAATCCGCAATACAATCTGCACGTTATCGATTCGAAGATGACCGTGCGGCTGCAAGGAAACTTAGTTTTAGCAACAGCACGGATGATTAAGAACCAGGTCGAACTGGATAAAATTATTGAACGCACAAAAGAAATTCGGGCTACCATTGACGAGATATTCGTTGTCAACGACTTAAATAATTTGAGCCGCGGCGGTCGGTTAAGTAATTCCAGTGCCTTTATTGGCTCAATGTTAAACATCAAGCCCTTGTTAACCTTTGAAGATGGCAACATTGTAGCTTTTGATAAAATTCGGTCAATGAAGCGTGCTTTTGCCAAAATCAAAGAGCTGATGCTCCAAAAAATTGCCGATTTACCATATCAAGACCAGATTAAGCTGTTCATTATTGATTCTAACGATAGCAGCCAGGCTGCAGAGGCGAAGCTCTTTTTGGAAGAGAATTTTCCGAATCAAAATATTTCGCTTACTAAGTTTACACCAGTAGTAGCAACTCATTTAGGTGAAAAGTCACTGGCAATCGGTTGGATGATTGATATCGAGAAAATTGACTTGTCATAAATGACCAAGAGGTAAAACAGTACATGGAAAGGCAAGATCAGTTTACTCGCTGGGCAATTAAACTGCAGAGCTTAGCCCAGAATGGTTTGGAATATGGCCATGATCGCTTTGATTTAGAGCGTTACCAAGAAATTAGGGACATTGCGACGGAGATGATGGTGGCCAAAACGGTTTACCGGTCAAGCAAATCAAGGCTCTCTTTAGTAGTGAAGATGGCTATCAAACACCCAAATTAGGTACGCGTGCGGCAATTTTTAATGGGTCAAAAATTCTCCTGGTTCGCACCAACCACTGGTCACTTCCTGGTGGTTGGTGCGAACCTAATACCAACGTTGCGGACAATTGCATTAAAGAAGCTAAAGAAGAGTCCGGTCGGGATATTGTGCTTGACCGGGTGATTGCCATCCGCAACCACCAAGCTAACGTTCATAACCATGAACGGGTTGAACGGGCCATCAATGTCTGTAACGTCTTCTTTTTGGCCCATAAAGCGGGCGGTGACTTTAGCCCAAATACCGAAACTGATGCTTGTCAATACTTTGATTACGATCATTTACCGCCACTCTCGGTTCAACGGAACAGCCAAGCCGAAATCAAAATGTGTTTTGCTGCTCTTAAGGATGCCAATTGGCAAGTCAGATTTGACTGATTACTAAAAGGCAAACATTATATATCTCAAAAAAGCGTTGGTTGAAGTTAACCCCTAGAATTGGACATTAACATTATTTCATATTTGCTAAGGCCGTGTTCCGATATTCAATCGGGGTGCGGCCTTTTAGCGTGTGCCTGATTCTAGTTTGATTGTAGTATTTGATCCACTTTTCCATGGCCTCCTGCAGCACCTTCTTAGTAGGATAGGTATAGGTGTAGTAGTCTAGCTCAACCTTCATGATGTGAAAGAGACTCTCGCAGGCCGCATTGTCGTGGCAGGTGGCTCGCCGCGACATGCTTTAAAAAATGTGATGCTGCTTTAGGGTCTGGCAATATGCTTTGGACTGGTATTGAATGCCTTGGTCGCTGTGAATCGTCATGCGGTAAGGCAGTTTAGGCCGGCTGACCAAAACCTGTTTGAGTCCATCCAGCACATACTTGGTCTGTGGCCGCTGACTAATGGTGTAGCTGATGATTTCACCACTGTAAAGGTCTTTAAAAGGTGAGAAATATATCCGTTCACTCATGCTCTTATTGCCATAGCGAAATTCACTAATATCGGTGACTATCTTTTGATAGGGCCGATTCGTCTTAAACTTTTGGTGGAAGCGATTCTTGGCCTTCTTGCCTTGAGGACCCTTGGATGAATCATACTTGCCTGCACGCAGGTTGTATTTGCACGCCAGCAGACCTTGTTCTTTCATCAACCGGTAAACCCGTTTATGGTTTACCTTGAGACCATACTTGATTTTTAGCGTATCGGTCATGGGCAGGTAGCCAAAGCTGGGATTATGCCTTTTAACCACTTTAATTAGCGACAGTAAAGCCAGATCGCTGTACCTTTTTCGCCTGCTGCTCGGGTGATACTCATAGGTGCTCTTGGCTAAAAAGCTATAGTGCAATAGTTCTTGCAGTTGATAGTTATGCTCATGCCTTAGCTCTTGGATGATGGTCCGTTCTTCTTGCGTTGAGCGTCTTTGCGCCGAGCTAAGGCCTCGACTTTTTTTAAGTAGTCGTTCTCAATGTGGAGCTGGCGATTTTCTAAGCGCAGCCGCTCTAATTCAGATAACTCGCTGCTGGTATACTTACCTGGTTTTTTAGGTGATTTATTCATCGGTGGTCGGCCTCGTTTAGTAAAGAGTGCATCAAGTCCGCCCTCGTCAAAACGTTTTTCCCAAGTATAAATTAAGCTAGGGGAGGAAATCTTGAAGTGAATGGCGGTATTTTGATAGGTCTCGTCATGTTCTTTTCTCCAGTTTAAGACTTGGAGCTTGAATTGACCACGATAATTTTGCGAAGTGCGCTGAATTTCTAAACCCTGCACGCCAAAGTGCTGGTATTGCCCTGCCCAAGTATCAATTGTTTGATGTGAGCCAGCACCAATTATTTGGGCCACAGAGCAACTGCTATAGCCATCTTTGAGCAAGTTAAGTGCTTGTAATTTTTGTTCAACGGTAAATTTAACCATAGTAAAACCCTCCAGATGGATTTTGGTCCAATCTAGAGGGTTAACTTCAGGTACTTTTAAAGCCAACGCTTTTTTAGGCGGCTACATTGGAAGTAAGATAGATCAAAGGCATTTTCATCATTTACTTTACATAATATATATTATACGAAGTTATTGCCCATTAACTTTCCAACACTGATTCTTTAAAACATTTTCACAACTTTGTTACATTATTCTCAGTGACAGCCGACCGCTCGTTATTGAATTATTTCGCCGATTACTGATTATTAGGGCAAAAAAGCAGTGTCCGTAAGTCTGCATTCTATAACATTTCGTTTTAATATAATACAAATTTATAATTATATAACATTAATTTATATAAAATTTATATAATGGTAATAATATAACCTTTTTTTAAACAATAAAATGCTATATCTGCCCATATAGCAAGTAGTTACACTTTTTAGGATTTCACCTATCTTTTTTCCTTTTTTTATTTTAAGTGTATTTTTTTAATGCATTTTTATTTCATTTTCTTGCGATTTGACTTACAATACTAGCTGGGGGTATAGTTTAAAATGATTTTTCTGACAATAACCTTCTTAGTCTTAGTTTTAGTCGGAAATGAGCATTTTTACTAGTTATTTTTATTGTATTAGTTGTATTGGTTAATTCTATTGTTATTCTATATCGGCACATATAGAACATGGAATTACTTTGGAAAGGGTTGAAATTTATTCCATGAGCATTAATTTAGGAAAAGAGATATGTCGCCGTCGGCGTGAACAAAAGCTGACTCAGGAAGATCTGGCTGAGTTAAGTGATTTATCGGTAAACTTTATCTCACGGCTTGAGCGTACTAAGAATCAGAATATTAGTATTCAAAAACTCGACTCAATTGCGCGAGCTTTAAATACTACTACACCTGACATCATTATGAACGCATATCGTTTTAAGGAAGTTAAGGTTGAAAATCACCAAGATAACACCCCGGTGTTCATCAAGAAAGTTCTCAACGAGTTGAGAAAGATGGCTCCGGATAAGGCCGAAAGAGTATGTAAGTCTTTTATTGTCCTGGCCAAAGAAATTAATAAAGATTAATTTCAAAAAAACACGAGATCGGTTTAAAACCGATCTCGTGTTTTTTTATTTTTTGCTTACTTAAAAGCTCCCGTCAACTGTGGTACAACCTGCTTTTTTCGTGACACCACGCCCGGTAAGCTAATTTCAGCATCCTTTACGGGTCCAAAGGCTTGTTCAAAAGCCTGCTGCGCTTCCCCTGATCCGATCACCAAAGCAGTTGAGTCTGAGTCTAAAACATTAGTAATCAATAACATAAATAAGTCGTAATGCTCAGCATCGGAGACCGTCCGCATTGCCTGTAAAAATGCTTCTTTCCGTTCCATTGCTTCAGGTAGATCAACGACGTTAATCTGCGCAACGCGCACCTTCTTGTCAGCTAAGTCAAAACTCTTAGCATCTAAATTGATCAGCTCATGCTCAGACTTGCCGGCAATATTGGTACCCGCCTTTAGTTCTTCCAAACCGTATTGCTCATAATCAACTCCGGCAATCTTGGCCAAGGCCTTAACCGCTTCATGATCATCGGCAGTCGTTGTCGGTGATTTTAAGAGCAAAGTATCCGAAATAATAGCTGACAACATAATGCCCGCAATATTTTGCGGTATCTCAACCCCATACTGTTGGTATAGCTTCCACATGATCGTACTTGTACAACCAACAGGTTCTGCCAGATAAAACAAGGGCATGGTTGTATTAAAGTTCATAATCCGGTGATGGTCAACCACGTGAGTGACCTCCACTTGATCAATATCAGCAACGCTCTGCTGGGGTTCATTATGATCTACCAGCATGACCTTGTCCACCTCATTGGCAGCGGTCTTAATAACTCTGGGCTCCTTAAAACCAAACTTAGCCAGGGCAAAGGCGGTTTCGTCATTGGCTTTACCCAAAGCCACAGCTTCTGTATTAAAGCCCCGTTTATTTTGTAAATATGAATAAGCGATTGCGGTACCGATCGCATCCGTATCTGGATTTTGGTGACCAAAAACTAACTCTTTTTCCATTTAAAAACTCTTCCTCTTCTTCCTATTTATCAGCTTGCTTAGCCAAAAAATCTTTAAACTCCGTCAAAAATTTCTTAATGCGGGGTACATCATTCTTGCCCTTGCGGTAAATAACTGAAATCGTATATTCCTGCTCATCTTTCAAATAAATTGGTGTTAAACTAATTTCTTCTTGGTGATGTTGGTAGTATGCACCACTGACAAAGGTATCATAGCTGGTCTCTTCAGCAGTTGCTACTAACTGCCTGGTTGATGAGAAGCGCATTGGCGCTTTTAGACCATTCTTGGCGTTAATTTTGCTACCAAAATTTGCTTTCATAATTTTAGTCAGATAAAAGTGATCTGGATAAGCCACCCATTGCCGATTTTTAAGCTGAGCCGGCGAATACGATTTACCAGCTTCTAGTTTACTATCATGAGTCAAAATTGTTAACCGATCAGAACAAATTTTCATCCAGTCATATTGATTCTGCAAGTTACTTTGACTCTTCTTCATCGTCTGCGGAACATAAAAAATTGCCAAATCAATCAGATTATTATCCAAGTTATACCATAAATCCTTGCGGTTAAAATAATTAATACCGGTAATAATATCCGGTGTCGCTTGATTAAACTTGATCAAAAATTGCCGCACTAATTCAGCGTCTACGCCTTCCAGCACGCCAATTGTGATATTGCCCTTATCGGCTTGGGTAAATTCTTGGATATCACTCACAACACCATTGATTGTACTAATCAATTTGATTGCACCTGTTTGCAATTCCTTGCCAGCTTCAGTTAGATAAAGCTGCTTCCCCATCTGGCCAAAGAGCGGTGTGCCAATTGCCCGTTCTAATTTTTTGATTTGCTGGGTTAAAGCCGGTTGTGTAATTCCTAAAATTTGCGCAGCTTGAGTATAATTCATCGTATCAATTAGCTGCAAAAAATAGTGTAAAGACTTGGTCGAGAGTATTGTATCTGTCTTAGGCATATAATTTATTCCTTCTGTTTTTAGCAAAATTGGTCTCAGTTATATGCTTATTATTAAACAAAAAGATCTCTATGTCAAAATATACTTTGAATACAATTAAATCATTTCATAAACAAATAATGATATTTAAATAAACTAATTATTATTCGGAACTCAACGGGCGCCCCATCTTTAAGCTAACCGGGCGGCCATCGCTGACGGTATCAACCACAAATGAACCATTCGAATAACGGTCACCCAACGGAAATTCATTACTTTGGAGCTTTATTTGTCGTCTACTGCTAGTTGTGATAATAAGAATGTGGTCTTGAACATAGGCAGACAATGCCGCAATTCGATGCGGTTTTGCTTTAAGCTCGCGCAGCACAAGGACTCCCCGTTTGGCCCGCGAGATCCGGTTGATTAACTTAGCTTTAAACTGCTTAAAGGCACCGCGCTGGGTGACTATACCCACCCGCATCTGATCCAGATACTCCGGGTTAATTAAAAGATAAGACACAATCAAGTCATCAGCTTTAAGGTTGACCGACTTAACTCCAGCAGCTTTGGCTCCCAACTCGGGAATTTCACTTACACAATAGCGAACAGCATAAGCATTTTTAGTAAATAAAATAATTTCCGCCGCTGTGTCCGGCTTAACCACATCAACCCGGACCAGCTGGCTGTCTTTTTGCTTCATCTTCATTGCCGTAATGGCGCGTGATCGATAAGTTCTGGTTGGTTGCAGATTGGCCAATTTTAACTGCTTAATGTAGCCGTCATCGCTGGCCAACAGGAAGTTAACCTCTTCTTCCAAATGATCAAAGGCGAAGACGCGAATAATCTGTTCTGCGCTGTCTAAACCGATTTCTTGGGATAAGTGTTGACCAGTCTCTTTCCACTTGGCCTCAACGAGCTCATTCACTGGACGGAAAATAACATTGCCCCGATTGGTAAAGAGGTAGAGATTGGTCAGGGTCGATAGGGTCTTGGCATAAATAACCTCATCTCCATCCGGTAACCCATTATCTTCATCATCACTAGATTGCCATGAACGCAGTGACGAGCGCTTCAAGTAGCCCTCGCGACTAATCAAAACCCGCACCTGTTCATCTGCAACTAAGGCTTTTTCATCGATTTGGATCTTGGCCGTTGCACCAGAGATTTCAGTTCTGCGCGGATTGCCAAATTCGCGCTTGACGGCCAGTAACTCCTTAACAATTTCTTTTTCCAAAACCTGGCGATCAGCCAGCAGTTCACGGTACTGGGCTATTTTTTCGTTTAAAGCAGCTTGTTCTGCTACCAGTGCATCCACATCGGTGTTAGTCAACCGGTATAATTGCAAGGAACCAATTGCTTCTGCCTGCCGCGGCGTAAAATCAAACTTGTCCGTCAAGTTATCCTTTGCTGCTGCCTTATTTTTAGAGGCCCTGATAACCTTAATAACCTGGTCCAGAATATCCATTGCATGAACCAGACCTTGGATAATTTCCAAACGGTTCTCGGCCTTATTCAGATCATATTTAGTTCGCTTAGTAATTACGTCTTTTTCGTGTTCCAGATAAGAGGACAGGATGTGCTTAAGTCCAACTTGCATCGGTGTCATGTCATCAATTGCGACCATGTTGAAGTTATAGGAAACTTGCAGTTCCGTATTCTTAAATAGGTAATTTAGAATATTTTGGGCATCCGCACCCTTCTTCAATTCGACCACCATGGAAAGTCCATGCCGGTCGGTCTCATCACGCACTTCGGCTATTCCATCAATTTCCTTGTTCAACCGAATTTCGTCCATTTTTTTGACTAGGAGCGCCTTGTTAACCGCAAAGGGAATCTCCGTAATCACAATTTCTTCGCGATGACCGCGCAGCTCTTGAATTGTCGTCTTGGCCCGCACCTGGATCCGGCCCCGACCAGTTCGATAGGCTTCCTCTAAGCCCTCTTTGCCCATGACAATCGCGCCAGTGGGAAAGTCAGGCCCTTTCACAAAGTTCATTAACTCTGCCAAAGAAGCTGCTGGATTCTTTAATAAATAAACCGTTGCATCAATGACTTCGCTGAGATTGTGCGGCGGAATTTCGGTGGCATAACCAGCCGAAATTCCCGTTGACCCATTAACCAGTAAATTAGGAAAACGGACTGGCAGCACCGTCGGCTCATATTCAGTATCATCGAAGTTGAGCACCATGTTGACGGTGTCTTTGTCAATGTCGGCTAGCAGCATATTAGAGATCTTGCTGAGCCGTGATTCAGTGTACCGCATGGCCGCAGGTCCATCCCCATCCATTGACCCATTATTGCCGTGCATCTCAACTAGAGTTTCGCGCATTTTCCAATTCTGGGAAAGGTGCACCAGGGCACCATAAATTGAGCTGTCACCGTGGGGGTGAAAGTTACCCATGATATTACCAACGGCTTTGGCTGCCTTTTTAAAGGGCTTATCATAAGTATTATTATCGCGGTACATCGCAAACAGAATTCTTCTTTGCACCGGCTTTAGACCATCGCGAATATCTGGTAAGGCCCGTTCCTGGATGATGTACTTCGAATACCGCCCAAAACGTTCGCCCATGACCTGCTCGAGCGGCATTTCACGGATTCGTTCTTTTGTAGCCATTAATCAAAAACCTCTTTACTCATTTTCTTCTTCTAGGATTGAAGCATCTTCGCCTAGTCTGAACTTAACATTCTCTTCAATCCACTTTCTCCTGACGGCTACCTTGTCGCCCATCAGGGTGGTCACACGGCGCTCAGCTAGAGCAGCATCATCAATCTTCACCCGGATTAGCATTCGTGATTCAGGGTTCATGGTAGTCTGCCACAGCTGTTCAGCATTCATCTCCCCCAATCCTTTGAAGCGCTGCAAAGCATAGCCGCGGCCCATCTGTTCTTCATCAAGGGATAATTCCTCATCTGTCCACGAATACTTAACCTGGACCTGCTTACCATGCCCCTTTTGCAAGCGATAAAGCGGCGGCAGGGCAATGTAAATCTTTCCCTCTTCAATCATCGGCCGCATATAACGGTAAAAAAAGGTTAAGAGCAAGATTTGAATGTGGGAGCCATCATCGTCGGCATCCGTCATAATGATGACCTTATCATAGTTGGCATCTTCAACCTTAAATTCTGTTCCCACACCCGCACCAATGGTATAGATCATCGTGTTGATTTCTTCATTTTTAAAGATATCTTGCAATTTGGCTTTTTGCGTGTTCAAAACCTTGCCGCGCAGGGGTAAAATTGCTTGAAACTTCCGGTCCCGCCCTTGCTTGGCCGAGCCTCCGGCAGAGTCACCCTCGACTAGGAATAGTTCATTCTTCTTCGGGTTACGGGATTGGGCTGGCGTTAGCTTACCCGATAAGACCTCTTTCTTACGCCGCTTCTTACCATTGCGGGTCTCGTTGCGCGCCTTCTTAGCTGCTTCACGAGCATCCCGGGCACGTTGGGCCTTCTTGACTAATTCCTGAGCCAATTCGCCTTTTTCCATTAAGTAGTAGGACATTTGCTCATAAACAATTGCATCGACAATTGACCTGGCCTGCGGTGTCCCTAACTTGCCCTTGGTCTGGCCCTCAAATTCAAGTAATTCTTCCGGAATTTTAACCGACAAAACCGCACTGAGCCCTTCGCGATAGTCCGAACCATCGATATTCTTGTCTTTTTTACTGAGTAGACCTTGCTTCTTAGCATAATCGTTAAAGGCCCTAGTAAAGCCGCTCCTAGCCCCAGCTTCGTGAGTTCCACCATCAGAGGTGCGGACATTGTTAACAAAGGAAACGAGACTTTCGGAATAGCCGTCACCATATTGCCCGCTGAATTCAACCTCAATCTCGTCCTGCTTGCCCGTGAAGTAAAAGACGTCACTCAACGTATCCTTACCCTCATTTAAGTAAGCTACAAAGGACTGGATACCATTATCATACTTAAAGTCATCATGATGTTCCGGTTCACGTTCATCAGTCAGGACAAAACGCACACCCTTCAACAAAAAGGCTGATTCACGGATTCTTTCTTGAATTGTCTCGTACTTGTATTTAGTCGTTGAAAAGACCTTTTCATCGGGTTTAAAAGTGATCGTTGTACCTGTTGGTTCCTTAGTCTTACCTAGACGCTTCAAACTACCAACCGGGTGACCGCCATCCTGGAATTCTTCCTCGTAAGCCACGCCGTCTCGAACAACCTTAACATCCATGTAACTGGACAAAGCATTAACGACAGAGGAACCAACACCGTGCAGACCACCCGAAGTCCGGTAATTCTGCTCGGTAAACTTTCCCCCCGCATGCAAGACCGTTAAGATAACCTCGATGGTCGGCTTTCCCGACTTATGCATTCCTGTCGGCATCCCCCGCCCAAAATCACGCACAGTCACACTGTTATCTGGGTGAATCGTCACATCAATTTCTTGACCAAATCCAGCCATTGCCTCATCGACTGAGTTATCAACGATTTCATACACTAATTGGTTTAAACCGTGAATGTCAGTCGACCCGATGTACATTCCCGGACGCTTACGCACGGCTTCTAGACCATGAAGAATCTGGATCGCTGAGTCATCATAAGAACTTGTTTTTGTATTTGGCTTAGTCAAAAAAACTCCTCCAGTTTTACATCATTTATTTATTTTAATCCTCATTCCCCGCAATCTTTGATAAAATAGCCTTAGATAGCAAGAGAGTAGGATATAAATGATAAATCTAAAATTAATACTGGTATTTATTCTAGCATACTTAATTGGTTCCTTCCCCACCGGTGTGATAATTGGGAAAATATTTTTTGCCAAAGACATTCGCAACCATGGTTCAGGCAACATTGGCACAACTAATTCATTCCGGGTGTTTGGACCTTTTGCAGGTAGCCTAGTGCTAGTCATCGATGTCCTCAAAGGCACATTGGCCACCACCCTGCCGCGCCTCATGCATGTACCAGGACCCCAATATCTGCTGCTAATTTCAGGCGGCTTGGCTATTTTAGGCCATACCTGTTCGATTTTTCTTAAATTTAAGGGCGGTAAAGCAGTAGCAACTAGTGCCGGACTCTTCCTGGGCTACAACCTAAAGTTTTTTGGTGTCTGTGCCTTAATCTTCCTACCCCTAGTCTTTATTACCTCATACGTCAGTCTGGCTAGTCTAATTTCCGTGGTCTTGATTTTTATCGTCACTTTTTTCTTCCATGACGTCTATCTGGAACTAATTCTGGGTTGTATCATGGTTGTTCTTTTTGTGCGCCACCGGTCTAATATTAACCGCCTGATCCATCACAAGGAAAATATCATCCCCTTTGGACTCTGGTACTGGTACAAAAAAAGGCATGACCTATTATAAGCTAGCTTAAGCGCAGCGATCGCCCTTGTTGCCCCACTAGCAAATAAATAAAAGTTCCCAAGTCAGCTGACTTGGGAACTTTTATTTTGGCTGATTAATCCTGATCGTGAAAAGCCATGCTGAAGCCGGCTGAAAAAGTATTACCCGGAGCTAAGTGGTTCATACCATACTTTTCTTCCAACTTGCCATTGCTATCAATGCGGTCAGCAATTCCCCACCAGGGCTCGATGCAGACAAAATCAGCAGTTTGCGGATACTGGGACCAGACTCCCACAAAAGGTGCATCTCTTAGCCAGACATTAACGTGAAAGTTACTTGTATCGGTCTTAAGCGACACCCGATTGTCATGTCCACGTAATTGAAAAATCAGCGCATCATGCTTGAACAGATGGTCGCTAAGTGTAATCAAACTATTAGTTGAAGCCAGCGAGCGGTTGGGCCAGTCCAAAAAAGCACCTTTAAGCGGAATTTGAACTCGCGCAAGTGACGGCTTAGTCGAAAAATAAAAATCTTCTTTGCTCGTTGCCTTAGAAGTTGGGATGTTAAAACCGGGATGACCACCAATCGCAAAAATCAGCTCACCGTCAGTCTTATTGGTGACCGTGAAATTCTCCTCCAACAGGTTATTGAGCAAGTTGTAATTCACCCGCAACTCAAACTCAAAGGGATAGCTTTTTTTAGTTTCTTCTGAGTCAGTCAATAAAAAAGTGATACTCTCCCCATCCTGATGCTCAACTGCAAAGTCCAAGTCCCGGGCAAAGCCATGCTGGGACATGTGATAGGTCTTGCCCTGGTAGGTGTACTGATCATCTTTTAGTCTGCCGACAAAGGGAAACAAAATCGGGGCATGCCGCTGCCAAACACTGGGATTAGCTTGCCAGATATACTCATAATCCGTATGTTGGCTCTTGACGCTTTGAATTTCCGCGCCCTTACTCGAAATAACTACTTGCAAAATACTATTTTTGATGGTGTAGTCCATACTTACACACCGCCTTCATTAAAGAATAAACTTAGTCAAATCCCTATTAGTTATTATATCACTAAGTTTTTCATTAACGTATGCTTCAGTGACTGTTATTTCGCCCATTGCCATATCTGGCCCCTCATAGAGCACATCTTCTAGCAATTTTTCCAGAATTGTCGACAGCCGCCTAGCACCAATATTATCGGTCCCCTGGTTGACGTCATAAGCAATCTGCGCAATGCGCTCGATTGCTTCCTGGGTAAAGATCAACTTGATACTATCGGACTTCAGTAAGGCCACATACTGCTCCAGCAATGAATCAGCCGGATCTTTCAAAATTTTAACAAAGTCATCCTTAGTCAGGGGAGCGAGTTCCACTCGAATGGGAAAACGTCCCTGAAGCTCTGGAATTAGATCACTTGGTTTAGCCTCGGAGAAAGCACCAGCGGCAATAAAGAGAATGTGCTCGGTCGACACGGGACCGTACTTAGTTTGAACTGTGGATCCTTCTACGATCGGCAAAATGTCCCGTTGAACTCCTTCCCGTGAAACTTCACCAGAAGTCTTTTGATTACCAGCCGCAATCTTGTCAATTTCATCAATAAAAATAATACCATTATTACTGGTACGCTCAATGGCCTTTTGGTAGATGGAGTCATAATCCACCATCTTACGAGATTCTTCTTGAATCAGTACTTCACGCGCATCTCTTACTGGCAAGGTGCGCTTAATCCGTTTCTTAGGAGCCAAATTATTCATTAGGCTGCTCATGTCAATCCCCATTTGCCCCATCATATCACCCATTGGATTGACTTTAGGAGCCTGTTCGACCTCAATTGTAACTTCGCGATCTTCTAACAGACCCTTATTTAATTGTTCAGAAACGCTCAAGCGCTCATTACGGACAGCATCTGTAACTTCTTCTTGCCCAGTGTCAGGTGAAGCCTCTGCGCTGGCACCGCCTCCCATTAACATCGACATCATATCTTGCATCTCTTGCAACTGATTTTTATGTTGCTCGTGCTTGATGCCAGGAACTAGCAGACGTACTAGTGTCTTATTTACCTCTTTGGTTGCCCGCGGCCGAATACGGTCAAACTGACTCTTTTCTTCCATTCGGACAGCTTCGTTAACCAAGTCGCGCACCATTGATTCAACGTCGCGACCAACGTAGCCCACCTCGGTAAACTTAGTTGCTTCAACCTTTACGAAGGGAGCTTGCACGATCAAAGCCAGTCTTCTGGCAATTTCTGTCTTACCAACACCAGTGGGACCAGCCATTAGTAAGTTCTTGGGCGTGATATCCTCCTGCATTTTAGTTGGCAGCTGCATCCGTCGATATCTGTTGTATAACGCAACAGCAACCGCTTTTTTCGCCTCATCTTGACCAATGATGTATTTGTTCAGTAATTCAACGATTTGTTTTGGTGCTTTAGTTTCCATAAAAATCCACTACCTCTATAGCTCATCAACATTTATTTGATCGTCAGTGAAAACATCAATTCCTGCTGCGATTTTAACTGCTTCACGGGCTATTTCACTGGCTGATAAGTCTACCCCGTGACGCGTCATGGCAATTGCTGCCGCCTGAGCAAAATTGCCCCCCGAGCCAATTGCCACCACATTTTCATCCGGTTCAAGTACCTCACCATTCCCCGAAATTAACAGCAGATCATGGTCATTAAAGGCAATTAACATTGCTTCCAACTTTTGTAAAGTAGCATCCTTACGCCAAGATTGAGCCATTTCAACTGCAGCTCGCCGCAAGTCACCACCAAATTCTTCTAGCTTACTTTCAAGCATTTCTTGCAAGCTAACCGCATCAGCCACGCCACCGGCGAAGCCAATAACGACGCGGTCATGATAAATTCGTCGGATTTTTTTGGCAGTTGCTTTCGCAATTACTTTTTCACCTAAAGTAACCTGACCATCACCGGCGATCGCTGTTTTTCCATTAAATTTTACTGAACAGATTGTTGTCATTATTTTGCCTTATCTTTCTTATCATTACGGGTAAAAAACTTCTCATAATTTTCTTGCAAGTGGCGCATCGTCACGTGAGTATAGAGCTGGGTAGTCGACAAGTTGAGGTGGCCCAGCAATTCCTGAACACTGCGCAAGTCAGCACCATTATTAAGCATTGCCGTTGCAAAGGAATGACGCAGTTCATGCGGATGCACTTTCCCATTAATACCTGCACTATTGAAGACCTTTTGCATGACATATTCAATACCACGTGCAGTTAATTGACGACCTCGATTATTCAAAAAAACAAAGCCGTGGTCCGTTTGTTCCCCCAGCAGCTGCGGGCGAGCAGTTGTTAAATAGTTGCTTAATGCTGTTTTAGTTGCCTCATCGAAAGCTACATAGCGGTCCTTATTACCCTTACCGTGTACCAGAATAACCTTCAAATCGAGTTCAACCTGACTTATGGTCAAACCGCTGACCTCACTCACTCGCATGCCAGTCGTATAAAACAATTCAAACATCGCCAGGTTACGCATGGTCAGTGGCTGACTACCGGTCAATGAAGCAAATACCTGCTTTAATTCAGGTGCGTAAAAGAACTGCGGTAGTTTATGGTCACTGGTTCGCAGAACAATCGCCTGGGTTGGATCTACCTTGATGATCTTCCGCCTGGTCAAAAAGCGGTAAAAAGCACGCATACTCGACATTTTACGGGCCTGCGTGGTACGTGCTAGCTTCCGATCGGCAAGATTTTGTAAAAAAACCTCAACATCACGTTTACTAACCTTTTCCCAACCACTAAAACCACCGTTGTCCTGCCAAAACGACCTCGCCTCAAGCAAGTCAATGCGGTAGGACTTAACGGTTTGCGCACTGTAATGCCGCTCATTTCGTAAGTATGAAATAAAAAGCTGTACCAACTCATCTTTGTCAAAAGCCATTTTAAGTAAGTACTTCCTGCTTAAACTCGGCAAGCTGGGCCAAACTACGTTCGCTAATCTTTTCGTGACGTTCCCGCTTGTTGCGCACTTTTTTCCCTTCTAGGCCCGGAATCAGGGCAAAGCTAGCATTCATTGGCTGAAAGTGCTTGACACTGGCAGTCGTCACATAATTGGCCATTGACCCGAGTGCCGTAGTCTTGGGAAAGGATACTACTGCTTGACCTAATACTGCTCTAGCTGCATTAATGCCAGCAACTAGTCCGCTGCCTGCACTTTCAACATAACCTTCAACTCCGGTTACCTGTCCGGCAAAGAATAAGCCAGCTTGCTTTTGAGCCTCATAACTCTTAGTCAAAACTGCAGGTGAAGCCATATAGGTATTGCGGTGCATCTTGCCATAGCGGATGAAGCGTGCCTCAGCCAGTCCTGGAATAAGCGAAAATACCCGCTTTTGCTCACCATATTTGAGGTGGGTCTGAAAGCCAACTAAATTATACATCGATGCAGCTGCATTGTCCTGGCGTAGCTGCACAACGGCATAAGGCAGTTTACCCGTCCGCGGATCTTCTAGTCCCACTGGCTTAAGTGGTCCAAAAAGCATCGTCTTAGCACCACGAGCAGCCATTACCTCAATTGGCATACAGCCCTCAAAAACATTGTCTTGTTCAAAACTATGGACTGCAGCCGTTTCCGCCTTAACCAATTCCTGGGCAAAATTTTCATATTCTTCTTGGGTCATTGGGCAATTAAGATAGGCCGCCTCGCCCTTGTCATACCGCGACTTACGATAAACAATCTCCTGATCGATTGAATCAGCCGCCACAATTGGAGCAGCGGCATCAAAAAAATGTAGACTTTGCGCTCCCGAAAATTGCTGTATCTGCTCTGCCAGAGCATCGCTAGTTAGTGGCCCGGTAGCCACAATCGCTATCCCCGCTTGAGGTAGGGTCTTAACTTCAGCGTCATGAAAAATTACATTAGTTAGGCTATGCAATTTTTGGGTGATATAGGCGCTAAACTCATCCCGGTCAACCGCAAGAGCACCGCCTGCTGGAACCTGTGTCCGATCAGCCGCGGCCATGACTAGTGAATCGAGCTGCCGCATTTCTTCCTTTAACAGGCCCACCGCATTAGATAACTGATTTGACCGCATTGAATTGGTACAAACTAGCTCTGCCAATTCACCCGTCTTGTGTGCAGGGGTCATTTTTTGGGGTCTCATTTCATAAAGGTCAACGGGAATACCGCGCTTGGCCAGTTGCCAGGTCGCCTCACTGCCGGCTAAACCGCCACCTATTACAGTTACACTTTTAGGCATATTATAAATTCCTTTACTAAAAATAATTGCTTAATAAAAGAATATCATCAAATCACTCTGGATTTGATGATATTTAGGTAATTTTAACTTTATTTTGCGACTACTTCTTCACGCGGTTCTTCCTTATAGTCACCGTTAGGACAAAGGATAACTGGACCCTGCTTGCTCTTCTTTTCAACAAGGTAATGACCATCGTTAGGACAAGTCCGATTGACTGGTTTATCCCAGGAAACAAAGTCACATTCTGGATATCTTGAACAACCATAAAACTTCCGATTGCGCTTGGACTTCTTTTCAACTACATCACCCTTGCCACATTTTGGACAAGTAACCCCGATCTTCTTGACAATTGCCTTGGTATTGCGACAATCGGGAAAGCGTGAACAGGCATAGAACTTACCGTAGCGCCCCATCTTGATTACCATTGGCGCACCGCAAATATCGCAGTTAAACCCTGCAGGCTCATCCTTAATCTGCACCTTCTGGATTTCGGAATCAGCCTTGTCTAATTCCTTTTTGAAGGGATGGTAGTAGTCATCAATGACTTTTACCCAGTTCTTTTTGCCTTCTTCAACTCGGTCCAAATCACTTTCAAGTTGGGCGGTAAAGTCAATATTAACGATATCCGGGAAAAACTGCTCAATTAGGTCATCAACAATTTCACCTAATTCTGTGGGAACAATTGCCTTGCCTTCCAACTTGACGTAATAGCGGCGCTGAATCGTATCAATCGTTGGTGCATAGGTTGAAGGGCGACCTACACCATTTTCTTCTAGGGCATGAACCAGGCTAGCCTCAGTATAGCGGGCTGGTGGCAAGGTAAAGTGCTGCTTGTTGTCAGACTTCGCCAGTTTAACTTGATCACCGGCCTTGAGTTCAGGTAATTCAACGTTTTTTTCCTGTTGATTGTCATATACCTTAGTAAATCCCGCGAACTTCATCGTTGAGCCAGTCGTTCTGAATAGCACACCGTTCTGTTCAATATCAGCTCTCACTGTATCGTAAACCGCTGGAGTCATTTCACTAGCTACAAAACGAGACCAGATTAACTTATAGAGGCGATACTGTTCTGGCGTCAAAGTTGCCTTCAACGATTCCGGCGTCCGGTAAACACTGGTTGGCCTGATTGCTTCGTGGGCATCTTGGGCAGCGCCTTGGTTTTTGAAGTGTCTTGCCCCCTTGGCGGCATATTCTTTGCCATACTTTTCATTTAAAAATTTAGCCGCCTCTGCTTGGGCAATTGGCGAGGTTCTCTTCGAATCTGTTCTCATATAAGTAATCAGACCCACAGTCCCCTGCTTGCCCAGACTGATCCCCTCATACAACTGCTGAGCAATGCTCATTGTCCTTCTAGTCCGATAATTAAGCCGCTTGTTAGCTTCCTGCTGCATCGTCGACGTGGTAAACGGTGCGGCCGGTTGCCGGCGGCGCTCACGCTTGACTACATTGGCGATCTCGAAGGGCTGATTTTTATCAATTTTAGCTAAAACAGCCTGGACAGCTTCATTATTGGGTAATTCCTGCTTTTTGCCGTCACTTCCCCAAAATTGCGCCTTAAAAGTCTTGGCTTTTTGCTTGAATTGAGCATCAATCGTCCAATACTCCTGCGGCTTGAAGCGCTTAATTTCCTTTTCACGGTCAATCACTAACTTGAGTGCAACTGATTGAACTCGTCCTGCACTCAAACCTTTTTTGACTTTATTCCACAAAATAGGTGACAGCGAATAACCAACTATTCTATCCAGTATCCGTCGGGCCTGCTGGGCGTTGACGGTATCCATATCAATAGCGCGCGGATGCGCAAAACTATTTTTAACAGCATCTTTGGTAACTTCATTAAAGGTTACCCGGTTCTTGGCGGTGTCATCTAAATTCAACGCATGAGCCACATGCCAAGCAATTGCTTCACCTTCCCGATCCGGGTCAGATGCAAGATAAACGTCTTTAGCCTTTTTGGCTTCAGACTTTAATTCCTTGATTGTCTCCCCCTTACCGCGAATTGAAATGTACTTTGGCTTATAGTTATTATCAAAGTCAATCCCCATCTGCGACTTAGGTAGGTCACGGATATGACCCTTTGACGCGATTACCCGGTAGTTACGTCCCAGGTATTTTTCAATAGTCTTGGCCTTAGCCGGTGACTCCACGATTACTAAAGTTTTTTTACGTTTTTTTGGCTTTGACCTAGTAGGCATCAAAAGCCTCCTCATTAAATTCTATTTTTTTAAAACACTAGAATGAGGATAAAATATTTACGGGCTAATTGTCAAATCTTTCAAGTCGAAGTTGAAAATTAGTAACCGGACTGGCCCCGGCTTCGATCAGCTGATTGGGACCAACTGATAAGGCACTCGTGATTGGGCCTGGAACCGCATAAACATCCCGATTCTCCTGTAGTGCAAGGTTAGCCGTAATCAGTGACCCGGACTTTTCTTTGGCCTCAGTTACGATTACTCCCTCAGCCAGGCCCGCCAAAATCCGGTTGCGCTCAGGAAAGCGGAAAGGACGCGGCGGAGTATCAGGTAAGTATTCGCTGAGCAGTAGCCCTTGCTGCGCAATTTGCTCCTGAACATGATAATTTACCATTGGATATGAGCAATTAAGGCCATTACCGACAACGGCAATCGTCTTCCCCCCGTTATGCAAGGTTACCTGGTGAGCCATGCCATCAACGCCCTTAGCCAGGCCACTAGCGATGACATAGTCCGCCCGCAATAAGTTGGGCACCAACCTGTCCAAAACCAGTTGACTATAAACAGTCGGCTGCCGAGCACCAACAATCGTTATTGTCTTTTTTTGCAGTAGGTCAAGCTCACCCCGAGCAAACAGGATTAGTGGCGGCTGGTAAATTTGTCGCAATTTTTCTGGATATTCGGGGTCAAAAAAACTGACCACCTTGCACTGCTGCTTAATGTGACTAATTACCTTGTCCGCCTGATCATCATAGTATGCGGCCAGGCAAGCTTGCTTTAGGGAAGCGGAAACTGCCATCTCCTGAATTAGCAGTTCATCGACCTGGTCGCCCTCAAGACAACTTGCAACTTGAAGCATTTTAGCATAACCAATGCCCTTTTGTAATTTTATCCGTAACAAAAAATCAATTATTTTCATCAAAAAAGCCTCCTGTTTACATTTACGTAAAAAGGAGGGGGATTTTTTAATTAATCATGATAAAAGTCACTTACCGGCGCAAAAGTTTTGCGATGGATGGGGGTCGGACCGTACTCATGAATTGCTGCAAGGTGGTCCTTAGTACCATACCCAACATTCTTATCAAAATGATATTCGGGATAGAGTTTGGCATAGTCTGCCATTAATTGGTCCCGAAAGACTTTGGCAATAATTGAGGCTGCTGCAATCGAGTTAGACTTGGCATCCCCCTTAATTAAACTTACTTGCGGCAAATCAAGTGGAACAGTCATTGCATCTACTAACAAGGCATCAGGTTGTTGATCAAGGGCAGCCACTGCCTCAACCATGGCCAAACAGTCCGCCTCATAGATGTTAATCCGATCAATCACCTCGGCACTCTTAACGCCGACAGCAACACTAACGGCCTCTTCCAAGATGCGGGGATATAGTTCCAAGCGCTTTGCGCCAGTCAACTTTTTGGAGTCGTTAACCTCAACTAGGTCAAAATGGTCATCAAGCACGACTGCAGCTGTAACCACTGGACCTGCAAGTGGGCCACGACCGACTTCATCGACCCCAGCTACTGTTTGTCCCTTAGCCCAAAATTCTTTCTCATAGGCAAAGCGCTCTCTGAATTCTGCCTTTTGCACGGCTAGTTTGCTCTGACGTTTGCGGTAGCTGGCCAGTAATTTCTGGACACCACTACGCGAGTCGTCTGCCAAGGCGGCTAATTCTGCCTTACTAACCTTGCCAGCAGCCAATAACTGCTTAATCTCATTAATTGTCATATGCGATCCAACGTAATCCTTCCTACCTTGCCCTTGCGTAAGCGTTGCAATAAATAAAGCGAAAAGCGGTCATAGTCATCCCGCATCCCGTATTCTGTTGTCAACGCCAGTAACAAGTCCGGATTATTAATCTTTCCTATTTCCTCTTTAGTTGCGCGTGCAAACTTGACCAAGTCGCCCAGATAGTACTTACGTAAATACTCCAGTAAAAGGAGGGCCACATCATCACCGCTAAAAATACTGTCCTTGATAGCACCAAAAGCGGCTAGCTTGTAGCCCACAGCTTGATCCTCAAACTTAGGCCACAAAATGCCTGGAGTATCTAAAATCTGAATATTTGCTTGTGCCTTTAACCAGGTCTGCCCCTTAGTTATCCCCGGCTTATTGCCCACAGCAGCTACATTGCGGCCGACTAGGCGGTTGATAATGGTAGATTTACCGCAATTGGGTATCCCCGCTAAAGCAATCCGGACCACCGGGTCGGAAGCACCTTTGGCCTCTAATTTCTTAACCTTTTCAGCCGCGGCCTTTTTGACCATGCTAACTAAAATTTGCATGTTATTAGCATGAAGGGCATCCATTGCCATCACTAACTTACCCTTGCCCGCCAACTGTTTTTGCCATCTTTTGGTCATTACGGGATCAGCCAAATCAGCCTTATTTAAGATAATTAGATGGGGTTTGTCTCCGACTAAGTCCCCAATCATTGGATTACGGGAGGACGCCGGGATGCGTGCATCTAAAACTTCTACGAAAACATCAATTAATCCCATCTTATCTTCCAGCTGGTTCCGAGCCTTGTTCATATGACCTGGATACCATTGTATTCTAGCCATTTTTTAGCCTTCTTTATAACTATGATTCAACTAAAAATCGAATCCTAATAGGACATCTTTTCACGGTAGCTCTGATAAGCCTCGTCAAAGATGCTCATACTTGATAAGTAACCCGCATTTAATTCAAGGTAATCCGATAACTTTTCATAGCTCTGTTCCTGCTTGGGAAAAGTTTGATCGTTTTGGGCGTTATTGGCAAACTGGGCGATCTCATCACTTGAATTGGCATTTCGCTGCGTCATTAGGTAGCGGTAAAAACTTTCTCGATAGGCCACTTACTTACTCCCTATAATATAAAATTGCATATGCCCCCATACCAGCGTGTGTCGCAATAATCGGACTAGTCTCTCTTACTAGTACATCAATTTGGGGGTTAATTGCTTTAATCTTACTAGCTAGGTCACGTAAATTCTCTGGCTCTTCACCTAGCGAGACATAAGAAATACCAACTTCCTTGATCTGGTCTGAATTGGCTCTAATGTCATCTAAAACGCGCTCATCAAAGGCAAGGGTAAATTTTTTACCCCGCCCCTTTTTAGCTACCTTTAGTTGACCGTCTGGCATTTGAAGTTCAATCCGAATATTGAGCAAGTTGGCGATTTTACCTGAGAGTTGCCCCAAACGCCCACCTTTGATGACGTTTTCGAGGTTGACAATCATCATGTGGAGTTGTTGCGACTTTTTAATTTTTTCAATGTGAGTCAAAATTTCGCCAACTGACTTGTCAGCTGCTGCATCGCGAGCCGCCGCCAAAACTTGAAAACCCTCGGCCCGATCAGTTAACTCCGAATCGATAATATGGACCATTTCAGCTTTACCAGATATGGTTGCTGCCTGCCTTGCCGCATCAACCGTACCACTCAGCGCCTTAGCTAAGAAAATACCGATTACCTCACTACCATCCTTAGTTAACTCATTGATGGTTTCAACAAAGCGACCAATTGGTGGCTGGCTGGTCTTAGGCAACTCCGCCGCTTCATTCATCTGCTGCACAAATTCTGCTCTGGTAATGTCAACGCCATCGACATAAGTTGCTCCATCAATCGTAATCGATAGTGGCACCACCGTAATATGATATTTTTCTATTTCTTCTGGCGTTAACTGCGCTGAAGAATCGGTCAAAACTTTTATTTCTGACAAAGTACTCGCCCTCAATTCTGAATTGCTGCTCACCTATTTTATGATAGAATGTGAACTGGATTAATTATAAATTATTATAGCAAAAAAACTAGTGAAAAAAGAAAGGGATTGAATTCTTTCACCATGAATTTGAAAAAAATTTGGCTTGAGCCCCAAAAACGACCAAAAAATTACTACCTTTTAGACAATATTTTTAGCGCCGTGGTCCACGGCATCGGTTCCCTTTTAGCGCTCATTGGCCTGATTTTACTGATTATCAAGGCCGTATCAACCCACAGTGCCTTACGCATTACTACTTTTACTATCTATGGTACCTGTTTACTATTGTTATACCTGTTTTCGACGCTTTTTCATAGCCTGATTTTTACTAAAGCACGCAATGTTTTTCAGATTTTCGACCACTCTTCAATTTTTCTGTTGATTGCCGGTACATACACGCCCTATTCCCTAGTAACACTCGGTGGTAAATCGGGCTGGATACTACTAACTTCAATCTGGCTCTTAGCACTTTTTGGTATTCTTTACTATATCTTTAATCGTGGTAAACACGTTATTCTAGATACTGTCCTTTACGTGGGAATGGGTTGGTTAGTAATGCTGGTCGGTAAGGCATTATACGCCCGCTTAAACACTACCGGCTTTTGGTTACTGGTAGGCGGTGGAGTAGCCTACACGGTCGGGGCACTCTTTTATACCATGAAACGGATTCCTTACATCCACGTTATTTGGCACCTCTTCGTTATTTTAGGCTCGGGGTTAATGTATTTTTCAATTCTCCTTTATGTCTAACCTTGCTCCAGATAAGTACTGATTGCTTCTTGCGTGTTTTCAAGCTCACCGGCGAGTATTTTTTGCTTCAACGTAGTTAACAACTGGCCTAATTGCGGGCCGGGAGCTACGCCTGCTGCAATTAAAAATTGACCGTCTACCGCTAATTCAGCTGAAGACTTGATTGGCAAGGCCAGATACCGATCAACTAGCGCTTCTGCATTAACTGGCTGCCCCAGAATGTGAGCAACATCAATGGTTTTCAGCAGTGTCTCCTTACCCGCCTCAAATAAGTCATAATTTGAGGGCGAGCGTTCCGAAATAAGATCAAATAAGGCAACAATCTTTTCTACTTTAGCGGTCATGGCATTTGAATTTTTCCAATCATGCATGAAGTGTGCAATTTCCTTATTTTGCAGCTTGAGCAAAATAATAATTACTGCCCACAAACTAGATTCCTCAGCAGGATTAAACTCTAGACTGGGATAAACGGACAGTAGCTCACCCTTACCAGTAAAGTTAGGAACCCCTTCACTTAGTTGCGTATCTAAAAACACTTGAAAGGCTCCCCTAGAATTGGCACCCAGGCCCATTTTGACAAATTCATCGCGAATCCGTTCAACCGAAATTTTCGGTAGCAGTTGGTGCATATCCTTAATCGCTGCCTGTGTTTTATCTTCAAGAGTAAACTTTAGCTGGCTCATCAAGCGAACCGCCCGCATCATCCGGAGTGCATCTTCATGAAAGCGCTGCATTGGATCGCCGACCGCCTTAATTAAATGCCGTTCAAGGTCACCAAGGCCATCAAACAAATCGACAATCAGGCCCTCCGTATTCATCGCTAATGCATTAATGGTAAAGTCACGCCGCTTGAGATCCTCACTTAAGTTACGCACAAAAGTTACCTGGTCCGGACGACGAAAGTCTTGGTAGCCCGTTTCCGTTCTAAAGGTGGTAATCTCATAACTACCGTGATCGTACAACACGGTTACTGTCCCATGCTTGATGCCCGTATCAATGGTTTTGCTAAAGAGTTGCTTGACCTCTTCAGGATAGGCACTTGTAGCAATATCAATATCATGAATGTCGCGCTGCAGTAACAAGTCGCGGATTGAACCACCCACAAAGTAGGCCTCAAATCCGGCTTGTTCTAACTTCTTTAAAACAGGAATTGCCGTTACAAAAAGCGCTGGTAGTTTATCTATTTTCATCATTAGTTATCAACTCATTTTTTATTTTTATCGTTTACTTAAGTTTATCTCCTGCCAAAGAAAGAAAATTACTTATGCCAAAAATTACCAAGAGAAACATGCTAGAGCTTTTGATGATTATGCTAGGCTGCGCTATTTACGGCTTCAGCCTCGATCTAATTTCAGCCCCCAACAAATTAACTGATGGTGGAATCAGTGGAATTACCCTGCTACTAAAGCATTTCTGGAGGTCAATATGGGACTGTCCTCCCTATTGTTAAATATCCCGTTAATTGTGCTAGGCTACCGCTTTATGGGTAAACGACTCTTAGCCTACACCATTTGGGGTACACTCTGGCTGTCATTTTTCTTATGGTTCTGGCGCTCATTCCCTATTATAGCTCAATTAAATCTAGAACACGACCTCTTCTTGTCTGCCTGTCTAGCTGGGACCCTTTCTGGCATCGGACTGGGCCTGGTTTTTCGTTATAACGGTACTTCGGGCGGAACCGATATCATTGCCCGCATCATCCAAATGAAGTACGGCTTTCCTTCTGGCAAGGCTCTACTAATTCTAGATACATTAGTCTTGCTGTTCTCTCTCAGTTATTTGGACATCAAACATATTATGTACACCTTAGTGGCCGCCTTTATTCTTTCTCGGGTAATGGATGCGGTTCAAGAAAGAGCTGCTTCAGCCAAAGGACTTTTAATTATTTCAGATCGTTATGAACAAATCGCTAAGATGATTGACCTGGAACGCGGCTTCACCTACCTCCAAGCTCAGGGTGGATATCGCCAGACTGACCGCCCCATGATCTACCCAGACTGACCGCCCCATGATCTACCTGGTGGTTGCTCCACGAGAAGTTCCTCTTGTCAAAGAATTGATTACTGCAGAAGATCCGCAAGCCTTCGTCACGGTAATTGCTGTGCATGAGGTCTTGGGCGAAGGTTTCACTTATCAGCAAAAGCACCACCACTTTTTTGTTTACCTTGTTGTTTTAGAGATTGTTAGCTAGATCCTGCATTTCTGTATCTGTTGGTGCTAATTTCAAATATTGCGCTAATAGTTGCCGCACAACATCAGTAGAATTGGCTTCATTAATAAAGAAGCGAATCATTTTCTTTAGAAAATCAGCATTTTGCTGAAATTCCGGGTAAGCCAGTAAAAATTCGCTCTTAGCCTGTTTACGTTGGCCTAAAGCTTGATATGACAAGGCCAAATTCCAATGCACCGGCGGTTCAAGCTCATCATCGCCCAGTTTGCTAAATAGGGCAATATTCTCCTGATTTTTATTTTCTCGCACATATAAATTTGACAATTGTAGCCGTAATTCATGATTATCTGGCATGAATTTTAAACCTTTTTTAAGCAAGTCTTCGGCGGTAACAAAATTCCCCAACCGCACTGCTGCACGAGCGCCTTTTTCATATAAGACGGGATCAAGCTCGTTATAAGCAAGTCCTGCCTGAGCCGAACGTAGTATTTGCGCTTGATCACCTTGCTGTTCATAAGCAGCAACTAACAGACGATAAGCATTGGCGTAATCGGGACTCTGATCAATCACCTCATTAAGGTACTTGATTGCCTGGTCACTCTTTTTAACGGCTAACATGACTAGGGCAGCCTGATACTTGACGTCAATATCTAGCAAGTTGCCACTATTTTGGTCAATTATTTGACTTGCTTCTTCATAACGCCCCAGCTTGGCCAGCGTCTGAAAAAGACGGTCACTCAACTTAACCTCACCAAACATCTCTTGGCGCGTCAATAAGTCTTGGTAGCGGTCAAGGGCCCGCTCGTAATGGCCAGTAAGGTAGTCTAGTTCAGCTAGCCCAAACTTAACTACATCCTCATCCGGAGCAATTTTGACCGCTTCCCGCAACTTACTATAGGCAGTTTCAAGCAAGCCATTAGTTTGATAATAGTCCGCCTGCACTAAGAGGGCGTCAAGGTAAGCCGCAGAGTCTTCAGGAATATCATACAATAAGGACAAAGCATCGTCTTCCTTGCCGTCATTTAAGAGAATTTCAGCCAGGTAGATTTTAAACAGGTCTTCTTGAGGAAACCGAGCAATTAGACTGCGATAAACCTCCTTGGCCAAATTGGTAAAGCCAAGACCAGTAAGGTTTTCCGCTAATGATGCCAAAATCTCTGGCTCGTCATTGTCCAATGCCTGCTGCAATAAAATATTTTCTTGCGAAAAATCCTGTTGCTCGATTGAGTCGAGCAACAGTTCTGAATAACTCATAATTTACCTCCGCTGCTTTCCTGAACTTTAGGTGAAGCCTTTTTTAAAAAATCATACCAAACAAAAAAGATGATGGCGAGTATGCCACCATCTTCTCAGTTCAACTGTTAACTATTTAACAGCCTCTTTCAGCGCCTTACCAGGTCTAAAAGCTGGCACAACACTAGCTGGGATTTCAATTTCATCACCAGTTTGTGGGTTGCGTCCTTTACGGGCTGCACGTTGACGTACTTCAAAAGTACCGAAACCAATCAATTGAACTTTTTTACCACTAGAAAGATTCTCTTGGATTGAACTAAAAATTGCATCAACAGCTGTTGCCGCATCTTTTTTAGTCAAGTTAGTTTTTGATGCAACTTCAGTAACTAATTCTGCTTTATTTGCCATCTGGAATTCACCTCCCCTGATTAAATCTCCAAGTGGAGATTCGTAACTTATCCCTCAAAAGAGGAACAAGGAATAAATGATCATGACTAACCATTATTTCCCTTGTTTTCAAAATAGCACAAAACCCTTACTACAACAAGCATTTTCTTCAAAAAATGTGCTTTTTATCTACTTGCAAGATACAAACTATTTTCTCTTGCGCGCAATGATCTTAATTGGGGTTCCCGTAAAATCAAAATTATCGCGCAACTGATTAATCAGGAAACGTTGGTAAGAAAAATGCATTAATTCAGCATCGTTAACAAAAACTACGAAAGTAGGTGGCTTAGTTGAAACTTGGGTCATATAGTAAACCCGGAGCCGCTTACCCTTGATCATCGGCGTAGGTACCAGCTTACTGGCTTCAAGTAGCAAATCATTCAGCACACTCGACTTAATTCGCTGGGTCTGATTATGGTGAACCATCTTAACCAATTCAGGTAGTTGGGCGATTCTCTGCCCGGTCTTAGCTGAAACAAAGACAATTGGCGCATAATCTAGATACTGCAATTCCTCACGAATGGTCTGCTCAAATTCTTTACCACTGCTACTGGTTTTCTGGGGCAGATCCCACTTATTAACTACAATAATAATTCCGCGCCCCGCTTCATGGGCATAGCCGGCTACGTGCTTGTCTTGTTCCCGGATACCGGTACTTGCATCAAGCACCAAGCAAACCACATCTGAGCGTTCAATAGCTCGTATAGCCCGCATTACAGCATACTTTTCGGTCTTTTCATAAACTTTGCCCCGCCGTCTGATACCAGCTGTATCAACAATTTGAAACTTAGTCCCACTGTCATCAACAAAGGGCGTATCAACAGCATCACGGGTCGTGCCCTCTTCATTGTTGACAATTACGCGCTGCTCACCCACCAGTCGGTTAACGATTGATGACTTGCCAACATTGGGCCGTCCAATGACGCAGAATGAAATTCGTTCCTCGTCTTGTTTGGCTAAATCTCTTGGCAATTCACTGACAATTCGGTCAAGTAAGTCGCCAATGCCGGTGCCATGAACACTGGAGATGGGAATTGGTTCTCCTAAGCCTAAACTATAGAAATCATAGATTTCTGCTCGTTGCTCGGGGTTGTCGGCCTTATTGACCGCCAAAATGACCGGCTTTTTAGTTCGATAGAGCAACTGCGCAATCCGTTCATCGAGATCAGTTAAATGGTTGGCTACACTTGTTAAAATGACGATTACATCCGCTTCCTCGATTGCAATTTCTGCTTGAGCACGGATTTCCTCCTCGATATGACCATTTTCCCAGGTAATCCCACCTGTATCAATTAGATCAAACTTGTGCCCCAACCACTCTGCCTGCGCATAATTACGGTCGCGGGTAACACCCGGTTTGTCTTCAACAATGGCCAGGCGCTCATTGATAATCCGGTTGAAAAGCGTTGATTTACCTACATTGGGTTGTCCTACAATAGCAACTACGGGTAAAACCATATTTTCAGCCTCCTTAAAATAAAAAAAGCCGACTTGACCAAGTCAGCTCTTTTATTACAACTATTGACGATCTTTTAATTGGTCACCGATAATGTCGCCCAATGCAAAGCCACCATCATCATTATTCATATACTTGTTGTTAGCTGCATTGTGGTTATATGAACCGTTTGAATGAGATCCTTCGTGGTCTGAACCCTTAGAATCAGCAGCCTTCATTGAAAGGGAGATTCTACGCTCATTTGGATCGATGTTCAAAACCTTGACTTTAACTGTCTGACCTACTTCTAAAACATCGCTGGGCTTATCTACGTGCTTGTATGATATCTCTGAAACGTGGACTAAGCCTTGAATACCATCAGCAACTTCAACGAAGGCTCCAAAGTTAGTCAATGACTTAACTTCACCTTCAAAGATGTCGCCTTCGTGCAATTCTGCTGTTGCTTGTTCGAATGGAGAAGGTTCAGTTTGCTTAATTGAAAGGGAGATGCGATGTCTATCATCATCAATACCGATTACCTTAACTTTAACGTCTTGACCAGTCTTTAAGACATCGCTAGGCTTGTCAACATGCTTGTATGAAATTTCGGAAATGTGAACCAAACCGTCCACACCACCAACATCAACAAATGCACCGAAGTTAGTTAAACGAGAAATTGTACCTTCGACAACATCACCAACAACTAATTGTGATGCTACTTTATCAAAGGCTTCTTCACGCTCTTTTTCAATTAAGTCCTTATGAGAAAGAATTAACCGATTCTTACTTGGATCAATCTCGGTAATCTTAAGTTTCATGGTTTGACCAATGTATGGCTTAAGATCTGAGACGTAACGGTTGGAAATAAGTGAAGCTGGCAAGAATCCTCTTGTCCCAACATCAACTAACAAACCACCACGTACTGATGAAGTAACAGTACCTTCGATAGTATTGCCTGCTTCAAAGTCTTTTTGTAATTTGTCGTAAGCTTCTCTTTCCTTCAGACGGGTAACGGAGAAGAAGAATTCACCATTCTCCTTATCGCCACCAGCTTTTCTTAAGACTAAAGCCTTAAACTTGTCTTCTGGCTTAACTGCACTACGAAGGTCAAGGTTGCGATCTGATGTAAATTCGCGACGTGGAATAACACCTTCGATACCAGCATTGGTTACACCAACATCGATTTGACCTTCTTCAACGTCTAGGACTTCAACATCTACAATATCGCCGACCTCAACTCCTTGCATTTGCTTTAGTGCATCTAAAAATTGATTACTGTTTTCTGACATTATTTACCTCCCAATATCATAACCTAATTTTAAATGAAAGTTAGATATTTTTCTACTGTTTTATCCCCTTTTTTGTAGTTTTTTTTGACTTTTTTCGATTTGGCGCAAAATTTTGTTAACTACTTCGGCAATTGTCATGGAAGTTGTGTCAATTTCGACCGCATCTACTGCCTTTTTTAGAGGTGAAATTGCCCGGTGCGAATCCTTATAATCACGAGCGGCAATATCCGCTTCAATTTCAGCTACGGTTTTAGTCGTCTTAATGCCTTGCTCTTCTAAGTCCAACATCCGTCTCTGGGCACGCGAACGAGCCGAAGCCACCAAAAATATTTTCACTTGCGCATCCGGTAATACCGTTGTGCCAATATCCCGACCATCCATTACTACATCTACTTTTCCGGCCATCTGCCTTTGCAAACTTACCATCTTTTGACGCACACCACTAAGAGCGGCAACTTGTGAGACCTTGGCAGAAATTTCGGGTTTACGAATTTCATGAGAAATATCCCTTGTACCAACCAAGACATGCTGTTGACCGGCAATATTTCTAAGCTCGATCCCCGTCTGTTCTACTAGGGCTAAAATTCCCGCTTCATCTCCATAATCGAGTCCGTGGCTACGCGCCAGAAACGTACAGGCCCGGTACATTGCGCCAGTATCAATATAAGTAAAACCTAATTTTTGCGCAATTAATTTTGCGACCGTACTTTTTCCAGCTGAGGCTGGACCATCAATTGCTACCTGCATTCCAATCAAAAAGGGACGTCAAAGTCCCTCCCCTTTCTATACAATTATCTTACTTTAAGTGTTTGCCCGGCTCTAATCTGTCTATCTGGACCAAGCTGGTTGAGTTGGGCTAAGTCGTCGACAGTGACGTTGAATCTACTTGCAATACTAGTTAAAGAATCACCACTTTTAACCAAATATTCCTTAGGTTCAGACGTGGCCTGTTTATCTTTTGCTTTATTGGACTTTTTAGCCTTTAACTCAGGCTGTACTTTATGCTTGGGTTGGTTGTGGGTCTTCGTGCGCTGCGTCTTCTTAGGCTGGCTACTTTGACGACTAGAGCGAAATTCACCTGCCTGATTGTTTACCCGTCCGCTTGAAGCTAACTGGTGCACCACAAACACTAACGCGACCAGGACAACTGTAATCAGTGTCAGCAGGATAAACCAAGTCCTCGACACCGTTCGATGAATCACTGTTCTAGGCTCAACGGGACGTTGGTAATGTTTATAAGGACCTGTTCGTTTTTGCTTCATCTAAAAACCTCCTTCACTCGACTTGCTTAATTTTAGCATATTTACCTTTTAAATTGGATAAAAAAATCGGTCAAATTACTGACCGATTCTTAAGCTTAGTTTTTTAACTTAAAATACTTACGAACAAAGGGCTTAAGATTGCGTAAGACAGTCTCAAAGAGCAGGTAAACAACTATCCCGTTAATTGCCCCCTTGAGCAGGTTGAATGGCACAATGATACCGAATATGTAGGCACTCATTGAAGGGATATGAAGGAGTTGCCCCAAATACACCTTTTCGGTAAAGGAGAGTAAGCCAGCATAACCGTTGATCGCTGGTAGATTGGCTACCGTTGTCACCGCATAGATTGGTGTCAAAATAAAGGCGTTGAAAGTTGCAAGAACTGCTGTCATGGCAATGATTCCTAGTAAAACACCCAAAATTGGTCTTAAATGACGTTTAACTGCACTCTTTTCGTCAGCATCGATCCCCTTGGTACTATAATAAAACGGTAGCGCAAAGGATAAGGATGCCAGAAGTGCAGCTAATTGACCCACAATACTCGGCAAAGCAAAACCCTTGTAAATTAGGTGAATCAGCATCCTAATGAGCGCAATAAAGATGCCAGGTCCAGTCCCAAATAAAAATGTCCCAATGGTGACTAATACATCTGAAAAGTCAAACTTTAAAAAACTAGCCACGGGCAGCGGAAAAGCAATTTCCATCAGGATAAAAGAAATCGTTCCAATCAACGCATAAGCAATAATATTAGCCAAATTACTGGCATTTTTTTTCTTCAAAACTTACCTCCTAAAGTTAATAGGTCTGTTGCTTCCAGCAACAGACCTATTACAAAGTAAGCTTTAATAAGCTTATCTTAGTTTAGCCTGTCTTCTTTCATCTAGACTCTAACTATCGGTATCTCAAAATAGATTCCACCACTTGCGTGGGTCGTGGACTTACACCACCGGTCGGGATTTGCACCCTGCCATGAAGACAACAAACTTAAATATTTAATTATAAACCCATACTAGTCCACATGCTTTAATCTGTCAACCTCAGCATGAGATAGTTCTCGGTACTTGCCAGAAACAAGCGAATCAAGGGTTAAAAAAGAATACTTTTCACGGGCTAATTTTTCAACCGGGTGCTTTACTGCCTTAAACATCTTTTTCACCTGGTGATAGTGCCCTTCATGAATCGTCAACTGCACGATCTGACTTTTTTTCTTGTGGTCGGTGCGCAAAACTTTGACCTTCGCAGGTGCAGTTTTGCGGTGATCAAGCTCAATCCCACGCATCAAGCGATTTATTTCTTCTGGTGTTAATTGTCCACTGATCTTCGCCACATATACCTTGGCCACCTTATTGCGCGGATGCATTAACAAGTTCGCCAGTTCACCATCATTAGTCATTAGTAAGAGGCCTGAGGTATCGTAGTCGAGGCGGCCAATTGGATACAAGCGGTAAGGTAAATCCTCAAAGTAGTCAACTACCGTTTTCCGGCCCTTGTCATCACTAGCAGTTGATACCACCCCCCGCGGCTTGTAAAAGATATAGGTATGGTGACTTTCTCGCTCAATTGGTTCGCCGTCAACGGTAATGTTGCTGACAGTTTCAACCTTGCTTCCTAACTTGGTAACAGGCTTGCCATCAACCATGACACGCCCTTCTACAATTAACTTTTCTGCCTTTCGCCGCGAAGCCACACCAGCTTCAGCAATTACCTTTTGCAACCTTTGTAAAACCATTACTGTTCTCCCTTTTGCGCTTCTGCCAAATTTTTATCAGCCTGGCCCCTGGCAGCAAATAGGTCAAGCTCACCTTCAGCACTGATATTACCCTCTTCAAAATCCTCAATTAACGGCAAATCTGCTAGACTTTGATAACCAAAATACTGTAAAAAGTAGTCACTGGTTACATATAAATTAGGATGACCAGGGGCATCCTTTTTGCCTTCAGCCTTAACCAGACCACGCCAGACCAGCGTCTGCAGTGCACCGGCTGAATTTACCCCGCGAATGGCATCAATCTCAACACGCGTAATTGGCTGCTTATAGGCAATGATGGCCAGAATTTCCAAAGCTGACTGACTTAAAGTCTTAGTCATATCTTTTTGGAAAAAACTACCCACCACTTCGCCCACTTCCGGACGAGTTGTCAACTTATAACTGTGGTTAATGTGCTGCAGCTGCAAGCCGGAGTCCTGATTTTGCGCTAATTTAGCCGTCAACTGCTTAGCTAATTCCCGCAAGGCTGCATGCTCAACTTGCAGCAATTCACCTAAATCCGCACTGGCAATTCCAGAGTCCCCTGCCACGTACAAGAGTGCCTCTAGTTGCGCCATTTTACTTACCATCACTATCAATTCTTTCTAATTCCAGATCACCAAAAGTACGTGACTGTTCAACTCTAATCTCCTGTTTTTTGCAAAGTTCAAGCAATGCTAAAAACAATCCTATTATATCGGACAGGCTTTTTACCTGGCTAGTACAAGCAAAAAAGCTGACTTTTTGCTGCCGGGCCAGTTGTTCATGCAAAAACTCAATCATCTCAGTAATTGAGGCCTCGCTGATCCCGACTGATACCGCATCAGGTTGCCGAATTTTTAGTCTTTGCAGTACCACTACCAGAGTGCGAGCAAGTTCAGCTGAAGTGATTTGACCGGGCGGAAGTGGATTTACCTGCTTGGTTAGTGGCACACTTTCCTCTTTAGCAGCAGTGATTGGAACCTCGCCATTACGCTTTTTTAAGTAGGTTGACACCTTTTTAAAAACTGAATATTGAATCAGTTGTTGCACCAATTCTTCCCGGGGGTCGACCTCGGGTTCATCCTCATCGACAAAATCATTTTGAGGCAAGAGGGACTGCGACTTAATGCGAAGCAGCATTGACGACATAACAAAATATTCACCTGCGATGGTCAAATTAAGCCGCTGCATCTCGTGCAAGTAGGCCAAATACTGACTGGTGATCTGCGCAATGGGAATGTCATAGATATCGATTTTTTGCGACTTGATTAGGTGCAAGAGCAGGTCAAGTGGTCCCTCGAAATTTGGTAATTCTAAAGTTAAGTTACTAATCATGATTCTTGGTTTTAGGTAAATATTTAGTCAAGTAAACATATTCAGGCACAGCGGTAACCTTTTTCTGGGGATTGCTGCCCGCCAATTCACACACTGCTTTAGCCTCATACTTAGGCTGCCGGTAGTCGGGTGCAAGTGATAGGTAGCGAATGACCACAAAGTGTTCATCATTCTGTGTCCCGATTACTCCAATAAAGTTCGGATTTTCAGCCCGATAGAGATAAAGGCGAAATTCAGGGCTATTTTTATTAAGCTGAATTTCATCCTTTAAGTTATCTAGGTTTTTGAAATCAGGAAGGTAAGATAGCAAACTCATCGCTACTTTCTCCTGATCATTTTTACATTCAATCAGCATTTCATCACCTAAGTTCGCGGATGTGTCTTAGCATATACTTCTAAAATATGCTTTTGCGACAAGTTAGTATAAATTTGCGTAGTACTAATATCGGAGTGTCCCAAAATTTCTTGAACCACCCGCAGATCTGCCCCATTTTCAAGCAAGTGGGTTGCAAAGGTATGGCGCAAAGTATGGGGCGTCACGTTTTTGTTAATGTCAGCCTGGACGCAATAACGTTTGATAATCTGCCAGACCGCTTGCCTAGTTAAGGACCCACCCCGGTTATTAAGAAAAATATGATCATTGTTTTGACCCACTTTCAGTAGTAAAGGGTCACGAACTTGAACTTGGTACTGTTTAATCCAAGAAAGCGCCACATCACTAATCGGGATTAAGCGCTCCTTTGAACCTTTACCGAAAACCTTGACTAGGCGTAAGTCCTCATGCAGATCGTTAAACTCAAGGTTAATTAGTTCGCTCACCCGAATACCAGTTGCATAAAGGGTTTCAAGCAGCGCTCGATCACGTAGCTCCAGCTTCTGCGAAATCTCCGGTTGATCTAGCAGCCTAGTTACTTCTTCCTCGCTCAAAGCCACCGGTAAGCGGTAATCCTTCTTGGGTGAATCAATTTCGAGCATGGGATTTAGCTTCTGCATGTTCTGCCTAACCAGCCACTGATAAAACTTCCGCAAGCTTGAAATCATGCGACTAATCGAACTAGTAGCCTTATTTTGATCACTCAGGCCGGCCAGAAAAGCATCGATATCAACCGCTTTAGTTGGCCAAGTCGTCAACCGCTCTCTTTTCAAAAAAGCCAAAAACGTATTTAAGTCTTGCCGATAAGCCGCGATCGTATTATTGCTCAAGCCACGCTCAAGTTGACTATAACGCAAATAATCTTCAACGGTTTCGACCAAATCATTCATTTTTACCAGCTTCAGGATCATTGACTAATGAGATAGTCCCACCTTCCTTATCCTCGGTAATATACCTTGCTTTGAGTAAGTGTCCCAAAGCGCGCTTAAAGGCCGATTTAGAAATGCCAAAGTAAGATTTGATTTCCGCTACATCAGACTTGTCATAAAAAGGTAGCGACTTGTTGCTTTTCCGCCGCAAACTCATCAAAATCATCTGCGCATCATCGTCAATTTCTTCAAAAGCTCGGGGCAGGCTGCTCAGATTCAACCGGCCATACTGACTGACGCCAATTACGCGACCCTTGAATTGCTCGCCGACCCGTAGTGGAGCAACCATTTGCGAACTATGAACAAAACCTAGATAGTAGTCACTAGTAATGACAAAAGCCCCCACCTCACGGCTGGAATAGACAGTGGCAAACACATCCTGATTTTTTAGATCATTTGGGAAGTGGGCTGACAATTGCTCAAAAATATTTTCATCAGCTAATTTTGCCCATATCCGGTCCTTTTGGTCAGTTTCAAGGTGAACCAAGAGTTGATCGCCCTTGCGTGGCCAGTGACTCTTATCGAAGGGCAGGTCATCAACCGAGACAACAACATCCTTATCAGGCAAACCAATATCAACAAAGACTCCGAGGTCAGACTTGACTTCGGTCACCTTACTCCAGCCATACTGATCCGCCTGCGCAAAAGGCAAAAACTGGGTCATCTCACGGTTATGCTGCTTGTCATCATACAAGAAGCCCTCTACTTGGTCACCCAAGTGCAATTCTTCTTCCTGCGTAATCTCCTTACGCTTTAACTCATAAGTAATGCCATCTACTTGAACATAAAAGGCATCCTGATTTTGATCAATTATTTTACCCGTTGAAATCTGGCCCAGCATATTCCATTCTCCTATTACAAATCGTTTCATCATCAAGTATAACATTTTACCCGAATAAATTGATACAGGTCAATTGATTACATTGGTATATAACAGACTGCAACGCTAAAACTAAAAAAATAGCCAGTAGCTACTGACTATTTTGGTTTTACCAGTAATGATTAGAGGTTGGTAACCTCACCTTGATAAATAGCACCGCGACGGGCATCAACTGTGACTGTCGACCCACCAGCAATCTTTTCAGTAGCATCGGTTACGCCGACTACAACTGGAATACCTAAAGATAGGCCAACAACAGCGGCATGGGAGGTCAAACCTGATGCTTCAACAACTAAACCAGAAGCCTTCTTGATAGCTGACATGTAATCAGGATCAGTCGTCTTAGCAACTAACACATCGCCTTCCTTAGCCTTACTAATTGCTTCTTCAGCGCTGTTGACTACAACTGTCTTACCGACAACTGAGCCATTACCAACGCCCAAGCCTTGAGCTAACTTGCTACCAATAATTTGCAGCTTCATCAGGTTAGTTGTACCTGAGTCACCTACTGGTACACCAGCAACAATAATAACCAAGTCGCCATCTTTCACATAGCCTTGTTCCTTGGCAACTTTAGCAGCCATTTCAAACATATCGTCAGTTGAAGCTGGCTTTTCCGTTAGCAGAGGTTGAACACCCCAAGTGATACCAAGTGAATGTTGAATCTTTTCATCAAAGGTCAAGGCTAAGATATCAGCATTAGGACGGTATTTCGAAATCATTCTGGCGGTATAGCCTGAATTAGTAGCGGTGATAATCGTCTTCACACCTAATTCTTGTGCAGTCCGCACAACTGATTCACCAATTGCTTCAGTTACGTTTGAACCCTTGTACTCTTCGAAGCGTTGCAGGGCCAGCGTGTTGCGTTTAAGCAAATCTTGCTCAGTTCTTTGGTCAATTTCTGCCATAGCTTTAACAGCTTTAACTGGGTAAAGACCATTGGCAGACTCACCAGAAAGCATGGTGGCATCTGTACCATCCAGAACGGCGTTAGCCACGTCAGAAACTTCCGCACGCGTTGGACGTGGGTTTTCCTGCATGGAGTCCAGCATCTGAGTTGCAGTGATAACTGGCTTGCCAAGTGCATTGGCCTTCTTGATTAAGTCCTTCTGAACAAACGGAACATCAATAAATGGAATCTCCACGCCCATGTCACCGCGGGCAACCATTAAACCGTCAGAAACTTGCAAAATTTCGTCGGCGTTGTCAATTCCTTCTTGGGATTCAATTTTAGGGTAAATCTTTACGTAATCACAATTAGCGTCTTCACAAAGCTTACGGATGTCGAGAATATCTTGGGCCTTACGCGCAAATGAAGCAGCGATGAAGTTAATTCCTTGCTCAAGACCAAATTTAATGTCAGCAGCATCCTTGTCGGTAATTCCAGGTAAGCGAATTTCAACTCCCGGAGCATTAATTCCCTTCTTGGAACCAACAACACCAGTATTTTGAGCTTCACAAACCAACTCGCGCTTTGCTTCATCTTTTGACTTAATCAGTAAATCAACTAAGCCATCATCAATTAAAACGTGGCCGCCAACACGAGTATCATCAAACAGACCAGCGTAAGTAACATGGATCATCTCTTTGTTACCCGGCTTAGTATCGTCCATTGAAACACGAATTTCATCACCAGTATTGATAGTAAACTTGCCGCCTTCTTGGTCAGTCGTTCTAATTTCTGCGCCCTTGGTGTCCAAGCAGATACCCAGCACTAAACCAGTTTCCTGTTCAACTTGACGAACCATCTTCATTCTTGACAAGTGTTCTGCATGGTCACCATGTGAAAAGTTAAAGCGGAAAACGTTCGCACCAGCCTTAGCTAAAGCAGTAATGGTTTTAACATCATTTGAAGCTGGCCCTAACGTACTAACAATTTTAGTTTTTTTCATTATGTAAAAATCTCCTCAAATTCGACTATTACTTAGTCATTTCCTCATTTATATCGATTAACGCTTCTTCGCTATCATGAGTTTCCTCAAACAAGTCAAGAATATCATGGGTTTCAAGCTGACCACCTTTCATACCGACAGCTAGACCACCCTTGCCATCAAGGAGTAGCTTAACCGCATAATTGCCCATTTTGGTGGCATTAATCCGGTCAGTCACAGTTGGCGAACCGCCGCGTTGCATATGGCCGATAACACTTGCGCGCGCATCAAAGTCACCGTACTGTAGCAGTTCTGTCTTGAAATCGGCAGCGTCCATGACACCCTCTGCCAATACGATAATACCATGGTCTTTACCATCTGCAAAGCCGCTTTGCAGCGTCTTGGCAATTTCTTTAACATCGTAAGACCGTTCCGGCACCACAATAGCATCTGCACCGCTGGCAAGACCAACCCGCATAGCAATATCGCCGCAGTTGCGTCCCATGACGTTAACGATGAAGACCCGGTGGTGGCTACTTGCCGTATCCCGAATCTTGTCAATTGCCTGCATCGCAGTAGTACATGCAGTATCAAGGCCAATCGTATAATCTGTGCAAGGAATGTCGTTATCAATGGTACCTGGCAAGCCAATTGAGTTGATACCCAAACGGGTTAAAGCCAAGGCACCGTGGTAGGAACCATCGCCACCAATCACAATTACGGTATCAATGTCATGCTTTTTTAACTGCTCAACCCCTTTTTCTTGCACCTCTTTTTGTGCAAATTCAGGGTAACGCGCACTGTAAAGAAAAGTACCGCCCGAACTTATCAGATGGTCAACGTTCTCTGCAGTTAAGGTGACAAAGTCGCCTGCAACTAAGCCCGCATAACCATAACGAATACCAACGACGCCGAGTCCGTTATGAATAGCGGTCTTAGTGACCGCCCGAACGGCTGCATTCATACCCGGGGCATCACCGCCGCTCGTTAAAATACCAATTCGTTTCATGATTCACCTCATCAAGATTTATTGTGTAATTTCTCACATCCCTTAAATTCTACCATTTTTTCTGCAAAAAATCTCTTGAAAAACTAGATATTTTGCCGATTTACCGGTCTTTTTCGATGTTAGCGCTAACAGCTGTGATTTGTTCACCTTTGCGCAAAAACTGCCTAATCCTTAAACTTAACCAGCTTTAAATTGGTCAAAATAAATTGTTTCTTACTGGAATTAAAACGATCACTCTGCACCTTAATTCCCAGTAAATAGATGTTGCCCGCCTGTAAATTTTCTTGATTTTTTTCGTAAACACTAGGAAAAATCGTGATGTCTTCCCTGCCAGTCGCGTCCACAAAGCTGCCAAAAGCCATAGTTGTACCCTTTTTGGTTTTGACTAATTTAAGGGTCATGAGCTTACCAACTGCCACACCGCTATCGGTAACTTCAAACTGCTTAAGCGGCCGAGCATTAAACTGCTCGGCATACTTTTGGACCGCTACCAGCGGGGAGGTCATTGTTGAAAAGCCTAGCGCCTCCTCTTCCATTGTCGCTTTCGCTTGCTTGCTAGGCTGCTTTGCCGGCTTGATCGGCACACCGCCCAGACTTTTTGAAAGAGTACGATTTTGTCCAGTTAGTTCAACATTCTCAATAATTTCCTGACTATTTTCCAGCAACTCGTTGCGGTTATTGGCAATTCGGTCAAAACAGCCTGCCTTAATCATCGCTTGGATCACCTTGGGTTGAATGAACTTGGGATCAACCCGCCGCAAAAAGTCACTAAAGGAACTAAAGGCCTTTTGCTTACGAACCTTGACAATCTGATCTAGAAAGTCGAGCCTTACCCCCTTAATTGCTCGCAAGCTAACCAGAATATGTCCATTACCCACCTGATAGTCGAGACTACTGCGGTTAATGTCCGGTGGTAAAATCTTGACCCCCGTTCCCTGGGCCCGAATGATATAATCATTAATCTTAAGGCGGTTACCAGTATTGGAATTTAGCATTGCCGCATAAAATTCAGCTGGATAATGTACCTGTAAATAAGCTAACCAAAAGGCGATTTTGGTATAGGCCACAGCATGAGACCGGTTAAACCCATAATTGGCAAACTGTTCAATATAGTTATAAACCCGCTCGGCTACTTCACGTGGCCGACCCTTTTCAACTGCCCCAGAAATGAACTTAGCCCGCTCTTGGGCAATGACCTGCTGGTCTTTCTTCGACATGGCCCGCCGTAAAATATCGGCTTCCCCAAGAGAAAATCCAGCTAAAATTTGGGCGGTCTTCATGACCTGCTCCTGATATACCAATATTCCATAGGTTGGCACCAAAATCTCTTTTAGGCTCGGATCGGGATATGTGACTTTTTCTTTGCCATGTTTGCGGGCAATGAACGATTGAATATTTTGCATCGGACCAGGACGATATAAAGCATTGACCGCAACCAGGTCTTCAAAATTATCTGGGTGCAAATCACGCAAAACCCCCCTGATTCCACCTGATTCAAACTGAAAGACTAAATCAGTCTCACCTTTTTGAAACAATTTCATCGTTTCAGGATCATTAAGCGGAATTTGATTAACCGCAATTTTTTTATCCTGACTGCGGATCAATTCTTCCGTGTCGCCCAAGATGGTCAAGTTACGCAGACCCAAGAAGTCAATCTTAAGTAGCCCCAACGCTTCAACATATTTTTTAGTTTGCTGGGTGACAGGAATGCCCAATTGTCCTGTTTGGAGACCCGAAATAGCAGCAATCGAGTTGTCACTAAGCACCAGACCTGCCGCATGAATCGAGTAATGTCGCGGCAGGCCCTCTAAGCTCTTGGCGGTCTGAAACAGCAACTCACTCTTGTCATCTGAACCAACCAACAGCTTCATGGTGCGGGAACGCTCATAAGCTTCGTCAAGCGTAATCTTGCCTTTGGCAAAAGGCACACTCTTGGACCACTTACTCAGCCCCACCTCGGTCAAACCAAAAACCCGCCCGGTGTCACGCAAAACCTGCTTGGCGGCAAGCGTTCCAAAAGTGAGAATTTGGGCCGCATGGTCCAAGCCATACTTGGTAAACATATACTTAATCACTTCATCACGTTGGTTGTCAGGTATATCCAGATCAATATCAGGCATTTCGTGTCTCGCTGGATTCAAAAACCGTTCAAACAAAAGGTTATATTCCAGTGGATCAACCTCTGTAATCTGCAAAGCATAAGAAACCAATGATCCACATGCTGATCCCCTTCCTGGTCCAGTTGCAATCTGAACACGGTGGCAATAATTAATGACATCCCAAACAATTAAGAAGTAATCATTAAAGCCCATTTGATCAATAACGTCTAACTCGTAGTCGAGCCGCCGCTGGTACTGCGCTGGAACATTGCCCGGACTGAACCGTTCTGCTAGACCGCGCTGGGCCAAAAAAGTGAGATACTCCTTAGAAGTTGCATATTTAGTTTGCTTGTACTTAGGTAAAACCGGGTTTTGAAAATTGACCTGCGCATTACATTCCTGGGCAATTTTCCAGGTATTTTCAACTGCTTCAGCTAAGCCTAAATCATGGTATCGACTGCTCACTTCTAGCGCCCCAGGCAAATAGTGCGACCCCTTCTGCTTGGCTAATTCAGCAACATTTTCCATGACTGTACCACTTTTAACAGCGCGCAGCGTCTTCTGCAAAAATTGCTCCTGCGGCTTTAAATAGCAGGTATCTTCCACACTTACTAGCGGGAGGTTGAACTGTTTGGCCAATTCCTGAACATAAGTAAGGTAACTGGCTGGCTGGCTGGACCCGTAGACACCAAGATAGAGTGCAGATGACTGCGGAATTAACTTAACCAGCTGGCGGACGAAGTCATTTCCTTGACTACCATTTTGCTCCTGCAAACTGACTAATTCACTGTGTGTGTTTGCCGGCGTGATTACTGTCAAATATTCTAGGTACTTGCTTAACTGCTCAATGGTCAGTAACTTCTGGTTGGTGCCATTTTCGGTCAACAAGTTAATGCGACTGGATAAGCGGAGCAGGTTACGATAACCCTCATCCGTTTTGGCCAGCATAATCAGATCATATCGATGCGCACTGTCAATCAGTCCATTTAACCGAACCTGCATCCCTAAGAGTGGCTTTATACCAACCTCTTGGGCTAATTCATAAAAGTTAACTAAGCCATAAGTGACATTTACATCAGTCAGCCCCACAGCTTCATAACCCTGCTTTTTGGCAGTCAATAACAAGTCTTTAATTCTAATTGGGCTTTCTAGTAAGGTAAACGAACTAATATTTTGTAGCGCAGCAATTTTCATTTTTAGGCCACCTTTCCACTAAATTTAGTATAACAAAAACAACTCTTTTAGTTTGAAAACGTGCATAAACTTTGCTAAAATTCATCTATGAAAGAGGGAAGTGCTATGAGTCGTTATATTGTGACTGTCTTTTGGAGTGTTGTTTACATGTTAATCGTGGGCTTTATCGCTGCACCATTAACCCAGCATGTTTTTAACCTAGGCGAAGCCGCCATTGTCGGTGTGATCTTTGGGGTATTGTTTGCAGCAATTGTTCCAACCATTACTGCGCGTTCTGTTAAGGACAACAGTAAGTATTCTAAACTCAAATAGCTTAAAGTACGTCAAATTAAAAACCATTAGCCTTCTGGCTAATGGTTTTTTAGTTAAACCGATAATTCTGACGTCTATCAACCTCCACCTTGGTCTGCGTCAAAAACTCCTGAAACATCTGAACATAATCCTTGTCCATCGTTTTTTCAATCTTGTCCGCACTATATCCAGGATAAAAGCCACCGCCATGGGCACGGTAGCTATTAACCGCCAAATGATAGTTTTTTTCATCTGCAAGTGGCTTCCCCTTTAAGTCCAACTGAGTAAGGCGGTGACCAGGCGGCTGACTAATATCAGCCTGGTAGTTCACCGGATAAAACACATCAAAGTTAAAAAGCAAGTTGCGCCACGGAGGGGCAAAAGTGACTTCACCCTGGTCATTTTTTTCTAAAAAAGCCAGGCTATATTCAATGATTTCCCGCAGTTGACGACCAGTCAGCCGGACTAGACAGAGTTGGTTAGCATAAGGGTAATTAAGTAAGATGTCCCGCATCGTCACTTCCCGATCAAAACCCGGAGCAGTATCGCTCATGACCGCAGTTGCTGAGACATCTGCTTGGGTAAAAAATAGCTGCATTTCTTGTAAGAGGTTGATAAATGGGGCTCCTACCAGTCGAGCATGATTGGCATCCCCCAAGGGAGCCGGCTCAGGTAAGTGGGCCAAGGGCTGGTCAAGCCAGGACTGGGTAGCTTGCTCAAGTTCAGAACAATGGTCAAGCAAGGCTTGGTCTGGTAGATAAGCGTGCACATCAAGCAGACGAGCTGTCTTTGAGCGGATTTCTTTACTCTTATCATCAATTTCCAAAATCACTTCACCAACTGCTTCACCGCGGTACCCCGGCTGGACAATTGCCGTGTTCTTTGTCACTAAGGCCAGCTTGCGGTGCTGGTGACCAGTCAAAAGCACATCAACCTCAGGCAACTCGGTCAAAATCCGGTAACCCTCATTCTCACCGTTAGCCGGCTCAGTTTTAGTTCCGCTTAACGGATCTGCCTCAAAGCCGCCATGGTAAATAACCGCCAAGACATCCACTTGCTTACGCAAAATTTTCGCATAGTGCTTCACTTGTGCATAAGCGCTGGTGAATTTTAGCCCCGCAACATTGGCCGCTGGTTCCCAATCAGGGACTTTCTCAGTGGTTACCCCTAGCAAGCCAATCCGAATACCGTTTTTGACCAGTATATGATAACTCTGCCCCAGGGCCGGGAGCATGGATTGAGCATCTAAGATATTATCATTTAAAAAAGGGACTTGGTTGCGGTTAAGGTAATGCTTTAAAAAGTTGAGACCATAATCAAAATCATGGTTACCAAGGCAGCGTGCATCATAGCCAACCAGATTATAAAGATCGGTATACTTGTCTAAAACCGCCAGATCTCCAGTTGAATAGACGTAGGCAGCCAGCGGTGATCCCTGCAAACAATCCCCAGCATCAGTTACTACAACATTCTCAGCGCCAAATTTAGCCCGTTCCGCCTTAATCACGCTGCTAACCCTACTTAAGCCCACGGCTGCATGATACTCAGCCTTTTTTTGATAATCCGTTGGCATAATATAGCCATGAATATCACTGCTACTTAAAAATACTATTTTTGTCATTTCTTATTCTCACTATGTCGATCCTCTGAAACAAAAAAAGACACCAACTTTGGTGTCTTTTAATTAGTTGTTGTCATTGTTACTAGCTTCGCTAACAACTTGACGACCCTTGTAATAACCTTTAGGTGAAACACGGTGGCTCAAACGATATTCACCAGTAGTTGCATCATAGTGCATTGCTGGCACAGTCAATTTGATATGACCACGACGTGAACGTTTCTTTTGCTTGGAAGTATGTCTCTTAGGAACTGCCATTTACTTGATCTCCTTTATTGTAGAATTACGTTTTCAGGTCACTATTAAAAAGTGCCTCAAACACTTCACGTTTGTTAATGATACTATTCGTCTGCGAATAAATCAAGCTATATTAGTTATTCTTGTCCTGATGGTGTCCATTTGACCCCCAAAACCAACCAATCAAAACACCAATAATTACCATCAGCACGAGAATAATAATCAAGGGTAACTTAAACTTGAAGAGACCAAAGTTGATGGCAACAGTATCCGTATTAAGAACAACAAAGATAACTGCCAATAAACTGAGGACTAAGGCCAACACTAATTTTATTTGTTGCGTTTCTTTCTTCATCACTTACTACTTCCTTGATGCAAACTTAATTGACAACTCATCACCAATCGTGGGAAAGAGGTTATATAACTTCGCAGCCAGAGCCAGACTAAGTGGCAAATTAAGTTCACGCTTACTACTACCAAAGTAATGAACAACTTGCCAGGCAACATCATCTGGATCGAGCATAAACTTTTGCACGTTTTCGACATAGTGTCCGCTCTTATCAGCAATATTAAAGAAGTTGGTATAAACTGGGCCCGGGTTGACCGTCATTACCTTCACGCCAAATGGTTTTAACTCTAGCCGTAACACATTAGAAAATTGGATTACTGCTGCCTTGGAAGCACTGTATGCCGCCGACTTAACCGTTGGCACCTTACCCGCAATCGAACCAAAGTTAACGATTTGACCGCTCTTTTGGTCCATCATGAGCCGACCAATCAGCCGTGTGAAATACATTAACCCCAAAACATTGACCTGAAACATTGACGTAATGACCCTCCGGTTCATTTCAATAAAGTTACCAAATTGACCAAAGCCAGCGCAATTAACGAGGTAGTCAACGTGCTTGGTTACTTTGACAATCTCGGTAAAAGTCGCATCAATCTCTTCGCTCTCGCTCATATCGGTCACAAAGGCATAAGCTGGCGCGCCTGATAACTCGTGCGCTTCAGCAGCAATCCGCTCTAACTTGTCCTTACGCCGAGCCAGCAAAATAACTGTGGCTCCGCGGCCTGCACTCTCTAGGGCAACTGACCGACCAATTCCGCTGGAAGCCCCTGTCACAATTACAACCTTGTTTCTTAAAGAATCACTCATTTTGTTCACCTTTCATTGGAATCACTACCCGATCAAAATCATTGGCTAATTTCGTATTGGGAAAAACTTTCTCTGCTTGACTTTCTAACTTTCTGGCCTTAACGCCCAAGTATCTAGCCGAAATATGGTCCAAATACAAACGCTTAACCCCATTATCACGTGCCACCTTAGCTGCTTGGACGGCAGTCGAATGATAATACGAACGAGCTAGATCAGCCTCATCACCGGCAAAGGTCGATTCATGAACCAACACATCCGCATCACGGGCCAACTCGGCAATTGCCGGCGTCGACCTAGTATCGTAGATAATTGTGACAATCCGTCCCGCCTTGCTGGGTCCTAAAAAGTCCTTACCATCCAATACTGTGCCGTCGCCTAGTGTGACCTGCTCGCCATTCTTCAGTTTACCTAGTAATGGCCCGTTAGGTACATTATACTGCGCCAACTGGTCCATTAAAAGCTCACCTGGACGAGCTTCCTCAACTACCCGGTAGCCGAAGCTAGGAACGCGGTGGACGAGTTTTTCCGTCCAAACCTTAAAGCCTTGGCCCTGGAAGATGAGACCTCCCTCTTCCAGATTCACGAACTTGATGGGATAAGAAATCTTAGTCCGCGAAACCTTTAAAGCAGTTCTAACAAATTGTTCTAACCCCGCCGGACCATAAATCGTCAGAGGTCCCACATCACCTTGAAATGACCGGGTTGCCAACAAGCCTGGCAACCCAAAAATATGGTCGCCATGATTATGTGAAATAAAAATTTTACTTACTTTACGTAATCTAATGTTGGTCCGCAGAATCTGGTGCTGCGTTGCCTCACCCACATCAAAGAGCCAGACTTCATTAATTTCATCCAGCATTTTTAAAGCAATGCTCGAGACATTTCGCTTTTTTGATGGTTGGCCTGCTCCTGTACCTAAAAATTGTAACTCCATATGTTTCCTATTCTAAAATTTTGCATGTTCAACAATCGTTTTCACGATCAAGGCGCTGTAATACTTTGATCCAGTCGGCGTGGGATGAGTATTGTCCTCATAGAACCACTGCGGATGTTGGGCTGAGTACTGGTGCCAGTCAATGATCGTCAAGTTTTGATACCGCCGGGCTGCTCGCTCTAACAGGTTGTTAACTTGATTTTGCCACGACCGATTGGGCACATGCAGATTGACCCAAAAAACCTGCCGCTGGGGTCCCAACAACTTCATTAAATGATCAATATCCGCCATGGAAAAGCTACCGTTGGTACCAAGTCCAATGAGGATATTATCAGCTAGGATATGCTGTGCCTGGTAACTGCTGAACAATTGAGAGGCCATATTTAGCTGCCGTGAGACAGCCGCATCGATTACTGCTTTAGGCATCATCATTGACAAATCGTTGCTTGATCCGGCCATAACCGAATCCCCTACCGCGGTCAAAGAAATTCTCTGACTTAATTGCAGATCGACTTGCGCGATGCCATATTTCACAAACTGTTTGTTTACTGGATGTTTTTTGGCGGCTCGTTGTGCCTCATTAACTAGTTTATGCTTTTTTTGGGCTTTTTTCTTGGCTTTTTTCAACTTTAAAATCAATGCCCGGTTGGTCTTGGCCTGTTGACGCCGGTTGACCCGAATTCGTTGCGCCAATGGCGTCTTTTCGTAATCTTCGGCCTTGACCGTTGGTGAAACTACAATTGCAACACTACCCACTAGCAAAACAACTACGGCCAGCAAAGTCTGGAGCTTAAGCAAGTAGTTTTTACTCCGGTAGTTGACCACCCTAGCAAAGTACTGCTTGGTTTTTGACCACGTTACTTTACCAAGTGGCCGCTCAATGAAGCGATAAGCTAGTTCACTTAGAATTAGAATGATGACAACTTCAATAAGATGGTATAAGAACACATGATCCGCCATATCAGTTACCTTGTTTTCAAAAAAGATCATCACCGGAAACTGATAGAGGTAAATTTCATAGCTTCTCGAACCCAACCAAGTAAAAACCGGATTGGTCAACCACTTATTCCAGTGGCTACCAGGGTGCGCAGTAACTCCTACCAAACACGTAGTCAAAACCGTAAACAGCAACATCCCACCGGTATATGGAAAAGCTGTTTCAGCATTCATGCTTGGACTAAAGAATAAAATAATCATTCCGCTTAAGGCAATCAGACCCACAATATCCAAGAGATAGACATCTCTTGGTTGGATTTTAGTTTTCAGTTTATCTAGAGGCCAAACCGCAGCCATACTAGCACCTAAACCTAGAGCAAAAAAGCGGGTATCCGTGCCGTAATATATCCGGTTAATGTCTGTTCCGCTCCGGTACAAAACGGCCATTTCAAGCGCAGAAGCCAGCGACAAAATTAGCAGGGCCCCAAAAATATTTCTTTTCTTTTGACCATACTTGAACAAGAGAAAGATAACCAGCGGCCATAGAAGATAAAATTGTCCGTTAATTGACATTGTCCACAAATGTGTGAACGGGGACTCGTTAGCGGCAAACCGGGCAAAGTAACTCTGCTCATTTAAAATTTGCCAAAAGTTATATACATTGAGCAGATTGGCCCCGACAATTTGACCTAATTTTGCCAGCAGATTACGCTGAAACAGCAAAATATATGCCGCAGACAACCATAAGACCGAAATCATTGCCGGATAGAGCTTTTTTAGTCTAGCCCAATAAAATTTTTGATAATCAAAAAAATCAGTTTTGTCAAAGGCCTTTAACATCTGACACGTAACCAAATAACCCGACAAAACGAAAAAAATCGGTACACCAAGATACCCACCAACAAAAGTATCGGGCTCAAGATGATACAAAATCACCCCAACAACTGCCAATGCTCTAAGTCCAGAATATCCCGTAATAAACCGATTTTTTTTCATTTTTCTAACTTTTCTCTTTATTGCACAAATTCAAAATTGAAAGTGCCGATGATTACATCGTCGCCATCAACGGCTCCTTTTTTTCGCAACTCGTTATCGACACCTAAGTTTTTCAACTTGCGAGCAAGCCGGATAACCCCATCTTGGTAATCCAAGTTTGTCCGCTCAACCAGTCTCTCCAGACTGGCACTCTTAACCTCAAAGACGTGGTCAGCAAGCTGGTTAATGGTAAACTCATGCTTCTTTGGTGCCTGGTACTTGTATTCCTTGACCGTTTGCTTTGGACTTGGCGCAGCCGGTACCTGTTCTTGTTCAACCTGATCAACTAGAGTAGCCGTATCCTGCATCAAGTGATCAACACCTTGGTGCGTAACACTAGAAATTGCATATACCGGCTTGTTTATCCCGGCTTGTTCAAGTTCCTGCTTAAACTCAGCTAGTTTTTCCGCCGAACCCGGCAAGTCAAGCTGGGTGGCAACAATCAACTCGCGGCGCTTTTCCAGATCTGCATCATAAGTCAGCAACTCCTTGCGAATAGCTTGATAGTCAGTCAATGCCTGGCGCCCATTATTGGGATCCATTGACACCAGGTGCAGAATCACCTTGGTTCTTTCAATGTGCCGCAGAAACTGAATGCCCAGACCAACTCCCTGACTTGCACCTTCAATCAGACCAGGTAAATCCGCTAGCGAAAAATCCCGCCCGTCAGGCAAAATAACCATTCCCAAGTTGGGGGTCAGGGTAGTGAAGGAATAGGCTGCTATCTTGGGTTTGGCCTTGGTAACTACCGACAGCAAGGTTGACTTACCCACAGAAGGAAAGCCAACTAAACCGACATCAGCCAAGACTTTCAGCTCCAGACGCAAAACCCGATCTTCACCGGGTTCGCCATTTTCAGCAATTTCAGGGGCCGTATTGACGCTAGTCGTAAAATGAATATTTCCACGACCGCCGCGACCGCCACGTGCGACTAGCAATTCCTGCTTATTTTTAGTTAAATCGCCAATTTCTTCATTGGTATCAAAATCATAGACGGTTGTTCCTACCGGCACGCGCAGGTATAGATCCTTGGCACCGCGCCCGTACTGGGACTTAATGCGGCCATTCTCTCCGCTATCAGCTTTAAACTTGCGTCGGTAACGAAAGTCCATTAAGGTTCTTAAACCGCTGTCAGCAACAAAAATAATGCTACCACCGCGACCACCGTCACCACCAGCCGGACCACCATTAGGAACATATTTTTCATGGCGGAAAGCAACAATGCCGTCCCCACCCTTACCGGCTTGGACTTCAATCTTAGTTTGATCGACAAATGTCGGCATGTAGATTCTCCTTCCGTCTTCTCTAACCTTAATACTATACCATAAAAGGCAGTTAATCACCGGTAAAATTAGTTCCTTACAGTGTTAATTTAACCGTCTGCGCCTGCGTGAGCGTCAGCCCTGCTGCACGTAACTCAGCAATTGAGGCTTCCTTAATTTTTTTTAGTGAACCAAACTGGCGCAACAACTTATTCCGACTCTTGGGACCAATTCCCTTAACCAGATCTAATTTGCTCGACAAGGCATTTTTGGCATGCGTACGCCGGTGAAAAGTGATTGCAAAGCGGTGAACCTCGTCCTGAATCCGGGTCATCAGATAAAAACCCTGGGACTTGGGATCAAGCGGGATCAATTTCATGGGCAGGCCGTTAAGCGGATCACCAAAGAGCAAATGGTTGGTCCGGTGCTTATCATCTTTAACCATGCCAGCTACGGGAATATTAAGATTTAACTCATTACGCAAAACATCCTCGCAGGCATCCATTTGTATCTGACCCCCATCCATCAAAATCAGGTCAGGCAATTCTTGGTGCTCACGTAAGAGCCGACTGTAACGCCGCCGTACAACTTCACGGGTGTTTTTTACTTCATCGCCCCCGTTTTGGTGCTCGACCTCACCTTTCAGTTTATACTTACGATAAGAATTCTTATCCGGTTCGCCATCCCTAAAAACAACCAGGGCAGAAACCGGATCAGTCCCCTGAATATGTGAATGGTCAAAACTTTCAATTACCTGACCATAGGGCAAGCCCAAGGCTGCAAAAATTTCTTGCTGCGCACCTTTAGTCTTGCGGTTCCCCAATTCAAGGAGCCGGAACTTGTCATCGAGCTTGAGCTTGGCATTTTCCTTGGCCATCTCTAGTAGGGACCGCTTCTGGCCCCGCTTGGGTGTCCTCACCGGTACCTTTAATACTTCACTTAAGGCCTCATTATCAAGTCCAGTCGGTACTAAGACTTCCTTAGGCAGGACCCGATTTTTCTGCCCGTAAAATTGCGCAATAAAAGCGGCAAAACTATTTTCGAGATCATTAGTGTCAGTCAGCGGGTATATCTTGGTTTCACGTCTAAGCAGCTTAGCCTGCCGCAAAAAGAAGATTTGCACAGAAATCCAGGATTTATCGACATAAAAGTTGAAAATGTCACGCTGGGTACTGTCATTAGAGATAATTTTTTGCTTTTCGACCGTTTCCTCAATGTAGTTGAGCTGGTCACGCAGCTCTGCTGCCCGCTCAAATTCCAGTTTTTGGGCCGCAAGCACCATTTTTTGCTTCAAGTCCTGCTTAACCCAAGCAATATCACCATTCAAAAAACTCTTGATTTTTTTGATTTGAGCCTCATATTCCGCCTTGGGCACGCTCTTAAAACAGGCCCCCAGGCACTGACCCATATGATAGTATAGACATGGGCGGCCCTGTTTGCCATTACACCGCCGCAAGGGAAAAACTTTTTGGATAAACTTCAGTGTCGCTTGGGCGGCATAAACATTAGGGTAAGGACCAAAGTAATAACCTCCGTCTTTGCGCACAATACTAGTTAACTTAGACTGTGGATCACGCTCATTCGTTATCTCAATATAGGGATAGCCAGTGCCCTGCTTAAGCTGGACATTATAGTAAGGCTGGTACTTTTTGATTAAAGTAACTTCTAATAAAAAAGATTCCTTATCAGTAGAAACAGTAATGATGTCATAATCATGAATTTCCCGTACCAATTCGGCCCGGCGTCCAACTTGCTTACTTTTAAAGTAGGAACGAACCCGACTCCGTAGATTTTTTGACTTGCCAACGTAAATTACCTTACCGTTAATATCCTTCATTAAGTAACAACCAGGTTTAGCCGGTAGCAACTTCAACTTATTTTCAATTAACGCACTTGCCAAAAAATCACCTCCCCAAATTTGCTTTATCAATTCTAACATAAAATACCGGCAAATAATTCACTCTGAGCTTACTAAACACTCTATCATCGGGGGCGAGTAAAGTTTCCCTGGCCTAGCGGAACATTTTTGCTTATAATGAATAAAAACGAAAGGAAGCAGAAAAATGGGTTTAACTTTCAAAAAACAAGATGACTTAGAAAAATTATTTGACAAATTTGCCACAGTTCCAGATGATAAAAAGAAAAAGCGGACTAGCAAAAATCCCGATCAGAACAAGGCAGAAAATAAAGATAAATAAAAATGACTCTGATGTAAGAGTCATTTTTATTTACAATCTTTGCTCAATCCACGACCAAGCTTCATCCACATGGGTCTTTTTAACCGAGCTGTAGGTCAGAACTTCAACGTTATCGTATGACAAGTTAAGTTTCTGCTTCAAAGTCGCCAAAACCTTATTCTCTTGGCTCTTCTTGACCTTATCAATTTTAGTGCAGACAACCAAAATTGGTAAGTCCAAGGTCATGGCATAATTGTACATCGTGACATCATCCTTGGTCGGTTCGTGACGGGCATCAACTAATAAGATCAGACCCCGCAAGTTTGCCCTAGTTTCAAGGTAGTCTTGAATCATCTCACCAAATTTTTGTCGTTGCGTCCGTGAAACTTTTGCATAGCCATATCCAGGCACATCAACTAAGTAAAAGTCCTCATTAACGATATAAAAGTTTAACGTTTGCGTCTTCCCTGGTTGTGACGAGGTGCGCGCCAAGTTCTTTCGCTTAAGCAGTGAGTTAATCAAGCTAGACTTGCCAACGTTGGAGCGACCAGCAAGGGCAATTTCAGGGAGATTATCCTCCGGATATTGCTTGGCAGTGACGGCACTAATGGCATAATCGCTACTCTTAATGATCATTTGCAGCCCTAACCTCTTCATCAGCTTCTTCCGCAGATGCCTGATATGTTAGCTCTGGATCAGCCTGCTCGTCAATTACCGCTTTAGTAACCTCAACCTTTTCAATATTGGGTTCACTTGGGGTCTTATACATAATTCCCATCATGGCGTTCTCAATAATAGACCGCAGTCCTCTAGCTCCCATATTGCGCTCAATTGCTAGATCCGCAATGGCCGTTAGCGCTGCGGGCGCAAAGTCTAGTTCAACTTGATCAAGCGCCAGCAACTTTTGATATTGCTTAACTAGAGCGTTCTTGGGTTCTGTCAAAATTCTGACTAAATCCGCGCTTTCAAGTTTATTAAGCGTAGCAATAATTGGAATCCGGCCAATAAATTCCGGAATCAGCCCAAACTTAACCAGATCACCGGTCGTTAGGTGCTCAATCCAGTCATCATCTTGCACTTGGTTTTTATTAGTGGCACCGAAGCCGATTACTTTTTTACCTAAGCGCGTTTTAACAATCTGCTCAATCCCGTCAAACGCACCACCAACAATAAATAAAATATTGGTCGTATCAAGCTGAATTAGCTCCTGTTGGGGGTGCTTACGTCCGCCCTGTGGTGGAACTGAAGCAGTAGTTCCCTCCAGGATTTTCAACAGTGACTGCTGGACACCTTCACCCGAAACATCACGAGTGATTGAAACATTTTCTGCTTTTTTGGAAATCTTATCAATTTCATCGATATAGACAATTCCCCGCTCAGCCCGCTCAATGTCATAATCGGCATTTTGCAGCAGTTTAAGCAAGATATTTTCAACATCTTCACCGACATAGCCAGCCTCAGTTAAAGTTGTGGCGTCGGCAATTGCAAAGGGCACGTCGAGGATACGGGCTAGCGTCTGAGCTAGGTAAGTCTTACCAGAACCAGTCGGCCCAATCAAGGCGATGTTTGACTTCTGCAACTCCGTTGTTGAATCAATATCCATCTGGCTGATTCGTTTGTAATGATTGTATACCGCAACTGACAGGACCTTTTTAGCCCGTTCCTGACCAATCACATATTGGTCGAGCTCTTGCTTGATTTCCATTGGTTTAGGCAAGTCCTTGGCCTTTTTGAGTGAGTCAGACTTCAACTCATCATCAATTATTTTTTTGGATAAAGCAACACATTCATTGCAAATATAAACCCCATTGCCTGCGATCATCTTCTTAACTTGATCTTGTGTTTTATCACAAAAGGAGCATTTTATTTCTTCTTGATCAGTAAACTGTGATGCCATTCTATTCCTCCTCATATCTTCAGATTTAAGGTTATCATAATTAGCGCCAGTCTTTGAATTATTTGCTTATAAAAATAAAAAGGTGGGCAAAACCACCTTTTTAAGTTTGATTTTTATTCTTTAAGCCCTATTTTTGGTCAGCCTTTTCAGCCTCTTCCTTGGACTTAGTCTTAGGCTTTGACTTAGCAACTTGCTTAGCATTGTCCGCAACTAGTTCAACGGCCTTACGCACGTTGATATCATGCTCAAGCATGTCATCAGACAAAGTACTACGAACAGTCTTTTCATCCATGTTGTATTCACTTGCCAGATTCTTGATCTCACTGTCGATTTCTTCCTTCGAAGCCTTGATCTTTTCCTGCTTGACAATTGCTTCAAGAACTAAATTAGTCTTAACTCGCTCTGCCGCATCTTGGCTGAATTGAGCCCGCAATTGGTCTTCAGTCGTATTCGTTAACTTATAGTAAGTCTCTGGACTGATTCCTTGGCGTTGCATGTTACCCAGGTATTGATTCATTTGGGTGTTAACATCTTCTTGAATCATTACATCAGGAATTTCGTTAATTTCAGCATTAGCTACTGCGCCTTCAATTGCAGCTTGTTCTAGTGCATCCTTAGCAGCTTCTTCCTTTTTAGCCTTTAAGTCCTTCTTGATCTTTTCCTTCAATTCATCAAGCGTTTCAACTGAATCGTCGATGTCTTTAGCAAATTCATCATCAAGCTTTGGTAGCTGCTTGGACTTAACCTCGTGCAGCTTGGTTGCAAAGTGAGCTTCCTTGCCCGCTAAGTCTTTTGCACCATAATCAGCCGGGAAAGTTACAAGTACATCAATGTCATCGCCTGCCTTGTGACCAATTAACTGATCTTCAAAACCTGGAATGAAGGTATTAGAGCCCAGTTCTAAAGCATAGTCCTCAGCCGAACCACCATCAAAAGCTTTACCATCAACTGTTCCCTTGTAGTCAATCGTTACGGTGTCGCCCTTTACTGCTGCCGCTTTTTTCAATACTAGCTCAGCGTTCTTTTCACGGTCCTGCTCAAGTTCTGCGTCAACATCTTTGGCGTAAACGCGGGTGTTTTGCTTTGGCACTTCAATGCCCTTATAGTCGCCCAGTTTAACTTCTGGCTCAATGCTGACGGTAGCCTTCATGGTCCAATCCTTACCTTTTTCCATCGTTACTGGCAAGACTTGGGGTTGACCCACTGCTGCAATTCCTGCTTCTTTAATAGCAGCGGAATAAGCACTAGGTAAGACGATGTTCAAGGCATCTTCGTACAGTGATTCTTCTCCGTAATATTGGTCAAAGATTACTCGGGAAACATGACCCTTTCTAAATCCCGGGACACGCAAATTACTCTTTACTCTTTTAAACGCTTGGTCCAAGCCCCGCTTAACTTCGGCTTGTGAAATATCAAAAGTAAGTTCACCGGTAGTCTCAGCGGTTTTATTCCATTTTACAGACATTAATTAAATACCTCCAATGTCAAGTTTAACTGCATCATTGCATACTAAATAATCTTACATTAAACGCTCGCAAAAAACAAATTTAGGCAAAAAAAGATGTACTTCTATGAAGAAGTACATCTTTTTAAACTGTTTCTTTACGAACTAGTCAAGGATTTCAGTAACCTGACCAGCACCAACAGTACGACCACCTTCACGGATAGTGAACTTAGTACCCTTTTCAATGGCAGCTGGTTTAATCAAGTCAACAGTAAATTCTGTATTATCGCCAGGCATAACCATTTCAGTACCTTCTGGTAATTCAATTTCACCAGTAATATCAGTAGTGTGGAAATAGAATTGTGGACGGTAATCGGAGAAGAATGGAGTGTGACGTCCGCCTTCTTCCTTCTTCAAGACATAAACTTGACCCTTAAACTTGTTGTGAGTTTGAATTGAGCCAGGTTCAGCCAAAACTTGTCCACGGAAAACTTGGTCACGGTCGATACCACGAAGCAAGACACCAACGTTATCGCCGGCCTCACCTGAGTCTAAGGTCTTGTGGAACATTTCCAAACCAGTAACAACTGACTTGAGCACCTTTTCCATTAAACCAACAACTTCAACTTCGTCGCCAACCTTCACTGTACCACGGTCGATACGACCAGAAGCAACAGTACCACGACCAGTAATAGTGAAGACATCTTCAACTGGCATTAAGAATGGCTTGTCAGTTTGACGTTCTGGAGTTGGGATGTATTCATCAACTGTATCCATCAACTTCATGATGACATCTTGCTGTTCCTTATCACCTTGCAATGCTTTCAAAGCTGAACCGCGGATAACTGGAACATCATCACCTGGATAATCGTATTCACTTAACAAGTCACGAACTTCCATTTCAACTAAGTCAATCAACTCTGGGTCATCAACTAAGTCAGTCTTGTTTAAAAAGACAACGATGTAGTCAACACCAACTTGACGAGCAAGTAAGATGTGTTCACGGGTTTGTGGCATTGGACCATCAGTTGCAGCAACAACTAAGATCGCACCATCCATTTGGGCAGCACCGGTAATCATGTTCTTGATGTAGTCGGCGTGACCTGGAGCGTCCATGTGGGCGTAGTGACGCTTTTCAGTCTCATATTCCACGTGGGCGGTATTGATAGTAATACCACGTTCCTTCTCTTCTGGCGCAGCATCGATTTCTGAGTAATCTTCAGCCTTAGCCAAACCTTTTTCTGATAAAACTTTAGTAATCGCCGCGGTTAAAGTGGTCTTACCATGGTCAACGTGACCGATAGTACCAATGTTTACGTGTGGCTTTGTTCTAACGTAATGTTCTTTTTCTGCCATTAAAATGACCCTCCTGTAAATTTGCAAGAAGTCCGTTGAGTAAGTAACGGATAGTTCTCTGTTGAATATTGTACTACTTTCATTGGCAAATGCCTAGTATTTTCATGCGTAGCGCCATGCCTAATGAAAACGTCCTTTGATATTATACTAAATAGCCTCAAAAAGTAAAGCCCCTTTGACCAAATTATTTCGGTAAATATTGGTCAATTTTTTTAAACAGCTCTTGATTGCCTTGCCCATCGTGTTTTTCAAGATATGAAGCAATATCTCTAGCGAAACTATCAGGCTCATCCACATACTGGTCAAGCTTAGGATAGAGACTACCTAAAATCAGGTTAACTTCACCTAAGACGGCCGGGATCTGGCTGGGCCGGTGATAGTAGCGTGACCCAATACCGTAAATCACTTCCCGATAGATTGGATTCTTTTCTAGGAGACTGGTCTGCTTAGGAATAAAGGTCGCTACATCCCCTAGCACCAGTACTTTGACTTGGTCCGCAACTCCCAAGCGGATTAAATCTTCACAAAGAGCAAGCCGCACCGCAAAACTCAAACTTGGATCAATTAACAAGCTTTGTGCAAAACTTTTAAAATTAGCTTCGTCTAATTTTAATAATTGCTGGTAGTCATACTGGGTGGGCTGCGTTTTTTGTTTGAAAGTCCGCATGATTTCCTGCTGGACGCTAGGAGTAGCAGCAGACACCGCAATTACAACTGCACCTTGACTTAGGTTCTCCAGTTGACGTGCTTCAATTAAAAAATGGTTGGCTTGCAATATTTTGCTATAAGTAGCCAGAATCGCCTGGTCCGAAAACAAATCCTTTTCTTCTTTAATCAGACTGTAGGCGGCATCTGCCTGCTTGTTTTTGAGATACAAGTCGCAGAGCCGCAAAGTGACTTCCTGACTATATTCTCCCTGCTGCGCTTCCTCGACGTTTTGAATCGCGGTCAAAAGATCACCTTGGCGTTCGTTTTTTTGCGCTAAGTTAAGCAGGTTTTGCTGACTTAATGAGGTCATTTAGCTAGTCTTTCTTAACAATCCGTTGACCGGCCTTGTTGACGTCTACTGCGCGGCGATCGCTGTCTTTTCCACTAGCATTTTTAGTGTTGCGATTTTGCATCGCCCGGTGCCGATTTTGGTTTACTTCCATTACGACTGGTAAAACAACTGGGCGTCGGTTGGTTTTGCGATACAAAAACCGTTCCAAGTCATTGCGCACGTCTTGTTTAATTTCCGTCCAATCAAACTTTTTATGTTCAAAGTTGTTCTTAATCGTATTCTTGATGAGTTCAATACTGTCAGCCATCAACTGCCGGTTGGCCTTGATGTACACAAACCCGCGGCTAGTAACTTGGGGCTGGGCAATGATTTTTTTCTTGCGCCGGTCAATTGTGACAACAGCAATAAAAATACCATCGTCTGAAAGAACTTCTCGATCGCGTAAAACGATATTGCCAACGTCCCCAATGCCAGAGCCATCAATCATGATATCCTCTCCCGGAACAGGGTCAGTCAAGTAAAACTGCTTTTGCTGGAAATCATAATTAAGGCAATCACCATTCTTGGTAATAAAAATATTTTCTTTTTTAAGGCCGGCCCTGATAGCCAGATCACGGTGAACTTCAAGCAGCCGGTACTCCCCAATTACGGGAATCAAAAACTGCGGTTTCAAAATATCAATTAGCAACTGTAAGTCACGGCCGGTGGCATGACCACTAGTGTTCTTGGCCCGGCCTAATTCAATTACCGTACCGCCAGCACTGTATACTAGATCACTAGTCTGAGCAACCATCGTTTCGACCGAATGTGATGGCGTGGTCGCAATGAAGACCAAGTCACCCTCGTGGATCGTAATCATACTGTGGCTCTTCTTAGCCATTTTTTGCAGGGAATTCAGCGGCTCACCCATCTGGCCCGTTTCTAAAATAACTGTCTTGTGGTCAGGCGTCTCTTTTAAGTCCTTAACCCGCAACAACAATCCTTTAGGTACTTGCAAGTAGCCGAGGTCCATTGCGGTACGAACAATTTTAGCAACATCCCGGCCCGTCAGTAGCACTCTTCTGCCCGTCTGATGAGCAGCATTCAGTACTTCCTGAATTCTCATTAAGTTCGACGCCTTGGCTGCGACAATTACGCGGCCCGCAGCATTACGAAAAACGTTGGTAACATAGTCACCAATTTCCTGTTCAGCAACATTGGGCAGAACCGCTTCGGCGTTGGAAGAGTCACTTAGTAACGCCAACACCTTTTTTTGTGAAATTTCGGCTAACCGATCCAAATCAGTGCGGTACTTTGGTGCAGCAGACGGGTCAAACTTAAAGTCACCAGTATAAACCACTTCGCCTGCAGGAGTATGAACATCGATACCTAAAGAATCAGGGATTGAATGCGTCGTCTGAAAGAACGAAATGTCCGCATGCTTAAATTCAATTTCAGTATCCGCATCAATCACATGGAATAAACTATTGTTTATTTTTTTGTTCTCCCGCTTCACGGTAATTTTAGCTAGCTCAACCGTTAACTGCGAACCAAAAACCGGAATATCATACTGGCGTAATATATAAGGCAGCGCACCAATAGAGTCTGCATGCCCGTGCGTCAAAAAGATGCCAACAACCTGATCGCCATATTCCTCGTAAAATTCAAGGTCGGGAATTACCAAATCGATGCCAAACAAGGTGCTATCAGGGTATTTAAGCCCGGCATCAAGCACAAAAATTTCGTCATTAACTTGAACGGCGAACATATCTTTTCCTTGTTCCCGAACACCACTCAAAATCATTATTTTAACTTGATCAGTCATTATTTTTCCTTTTCTATCCTGCTATTCAGTTATTATTTTATGGATCAGTACGATCACAACGTCAAAAGTATCTGCTTCCATTCTAGCATAAAAAGCAATAATGAGAAAAACAAAAAGTCAGTTCATAATTCGAACTGACTTTTGCAATATTGAAGCTGTAACTACCGGCGCAGGCCTAATTTTTTAATTAAGTCACGGTAACGATTAATGTCATTATCCTGCAAGTAGCGCAGTAAGTTACGACGGTGACCGATCTTCTTTAACAAACCAACGTATGAGTGGTGGTCATGTGAATGATTCCGCATGTGCTCAGTTAAATTGTTAATATCCGTAGTCAAAATTGCAACTTGAACTTCGGTTGAACCAGTATCACCCTCGTGAGTTGCATACTTTTTGATGATTTCATCTTTTTCAGCTTTTGAAATAGCCATATTCTATTCACCTTTCACTTAAATAATTGCCGTTAACAACGTTAACCGTCAGGTGTGAGCGGACAAACAGCGTTAACGGTTCACAACAATAGTATGATACAGATTATTTTTTTAAAAAGCAAGTGCAAATTACCTTGCATCTGATATTATTCTTCAGTATAATTTATTAAGTGAATTTATATCAATTGGAGGTGAATTTTATGCCACAAATCAAATCAGCGATTAAACGTGTCAAAACTCAAGATGCTGCTAGAAAGCGCAATGCTGCTCAAATGAACCAGTTAAGAACGATGATTAAGAAGTTCAAGACGGCTCAAGCTGCTGGTGCCGAAGACGCCTCCGAATTACATGTTGCTGCTGCCCGCGCACTGGATAAGGCTGCTTCTAAAGGTCTTATCCACAAAAACAAGGCTAGCCGTGACAAAAGTCGTTTAGCTAAATTAGCAAAATAATTTGACTAACAAATCAAGTAAAAGGCAAGAATGATTTCATTCTTGCCTTTTTAGACGCTTAAAACAAATAATTGTAAAAAGTTGCTGTCGCGATATTGGCCGCTTTTATAGCCAAAGTCCAGCTTGATAGCTTGTTCTAGCAAGGTCGCTAACTTTGCCACGGGAAGGCCGTTTTGCAGACTTAACTTTACTCGGTATGGGTGAACGCCTAGTTCCTTAGTAATTTGGCCTTCACTTCTACCCCGCGCTTGCAGGATTTTGACTACCAAAATCAATTCCAGCTGATTTTCAAAAATAGCTAGTAATTGCGCTGGATTACTGCCTTCTTGCAGCTGATTTTCCAACCGCTCCACGGCCTCTTGGTAGTTATGCTTAAGTGCTGCTTCCAAGATTGCAAAGACATTTTGGGCCATGGACAAGTCAACGTTTCGCTTTACCGCCTCCACCGAAATTTGTCCATCATCCGCAAGCATCTTTAATTTCTGCAAGTTGCTCAGCACGGTATCTAGAATATGGTCACTGCGCTCTAGTAATAATTGCAGGGCCAGACCGGGGAGTTGATAACCCTCAGCCTTAAGTAGCTGCCTAGTCACCTTCTCTACTTCATAGGGCTTAACGTGCGTATCAACCACATTGAATTGCCGCAAAACGGTTTTAGTCAACTTCTTCCGCCGGTCAATCTTTTCATCTGAGGCTACAAGCACAATAATATCTTCCAAGCGATCACTATTAGCCAAAATACGTTCCAGTTGAGCCAGCTGCTGCTGATATTTTTGGGGTACCCGGGCGGTCAAAAAAAACGGATGCTTAACCGTGATAACCTTTTGGTCGCTGAACAGGCTTGATTCTGTTAGGTCAGCAATTAATTCAGCAAGCCCATCACTCTCACAATCGACCGTCACGTGGTCCAACTTCGCAAAGGCTTTTTCACGGGTATAAGATCGGGCTAGATAATCATTTAGAAAGTCATCATCCCCCGTAATCAAAGTATGGGGATTATTGCTGTTAGTATTTTTAAATAAAGAAAGTAGCGTCATTTTTTTATCACCGGCAAAAAATATTTAAATTGCGGTCGCATTAGTGGACCATAAGTCCAAGTTATCATACCACAATCCTGGGTTGAAACCCACGGAATGTGGTAGCTCTGCAAAGTTGCCAATGTTTCTGGGTGCGGATGACCGAACCGGTTGTTACGCCCAGCGGAAATAAAAACTAAGTCGGGCTGCAACTTTTGCAGGAAGTCAGGATTCGACGCTGTCCGGCTACCATGGTGGCCCAGCTTAAAGTAATTCACAGCCAAGCCATACTTGGTCATGATCTCCTGTTCACCGGCTTGCCCCAAATCACCAGTGAACAGCCAGGTTTTGTTGGCCAGTTTAAACATTAGTGACAATGAGTCTTCATTTTCGCCGCGGCCCGGCTTAAAAGGATAGACCACGTTAAAGTTCACCTGTGGCTCAACCACCTGCTTACCAGCTAGCAACTGGACTAGCTGGTTATTCCTAACTTTGCCGGCAATCCGTTTACGAAATGACGGATTATTAATTAAGCCAGCTGCCATATACAATTTCCCCACCTTGACCTGCTCTAGTAGCGGCCCCAAATCGCCGACATGGTCAGCATCCTGGTGTGAAACAAAGATGCCATCAATCTTACTTATGCCCTGGGCTTTAAGCAGGGGGACGGTGATCTGGTTAACCTGCGGAGTAATCTTACGCTTACCAAAATTCAAGCGACCGCCCACATCAATCAGGTAGACCCGCCGCGGAAACGGCGTCGTTACCAAGATGCTATCGCCTTGCCCGACATCAATGAAAGTAACTTGCCCAGTCAAAGGAAAATGTATCAGAGCAAAGAAAATTACATACATGAATAAGATAACTCTCATCAAGCGCTGACGCAACCGCTTAGTCAGTCCTTGATCATTAACCGAAAGCAGCCAAATTGCGGTTAGCGCAAGCAAAAGCAGACACTGCCACCAATTGATTTTTCCAAAAGTTAATAGACCTAGGCGGGTTGCCGAAAGTTTGCCAATTAATCCTTCACTTATCACCAAAACATCTTCAAAAAATAATGCAACATTTGGGATAGTTGCAAAAACAACTAAATTGATAACTGTCACTGGCATGACTACCCAATTAAAATAGGGCACTACTAACAAGTTAAAAAAGATGGTTAAAACATTAAATTGAAAAAAATATAAGAGCAAGAGCGGCGTTAATAAAAAATTCAAAGCCAGCGACCGCTTAAAGCTTGTCATTTGACTGGTTAATTCTAGGCCCAGGGCCAAGACATAACTTAACAAGGCACCAAGACCCAATAGCAAACGTGGATTTAAAGCCAAGTGGAGCAAGCAAGCCAGGCCCAGCAAGTCAAAGTGAGCCAGCCGGACTCCCTTAAACTTAAATACTTTCCCTAAAAAATAAGTCAAACTAGCCCGAATAAAACCCGCCTGGCCGTTACTCAGCAGGATACCCAGGATGAGGACCACCAGACAACAGCCAAGGGCTTCTTCTTCGGTTAATTTCAAGTAAGAACAAATAATACTGATTACCAAGGTATAAATGCCAACATGCAGGCCCGAAATGCTAAGAATGTGAATAACCCCCAGATTGCGGTAATTATCCAAAATCACCTGACTGTCACGCGTCAAACTTTCGCCTAAAAATAATTCACTGCTGAAAAAGCCTAAAATTTTAGGCATTTGGCTAAAATAAGACTGTAGCGCAAAGCGCCAATGGTGTACGTGGTCTGCTATTCCGCCGACCCGAACTCTCATCTGGCAAGTTTTTAGCTTTACCTGCTGCCAAATATTTTTACTAGCATAGTACTGCTGGGAATTAAATTGGCCGTAGTTAGTCGCGGGCGCAATCGGCTCCACTTCTCCCTCCAAAGCGGTCAATACTAGCAAGTGGCCTTGGGTGATTTGTTGCTTTTGCTTTTTGGTTACAGTGGCTGAAACCAGTATCTTGCCGTCCTTAACTTGACCCACACCAGACACCCAGTCGCCATCAACTTTGACCTGGTCAGGATAGAGCATAATGGTTGTAGTGGGATTAATGACGAAGTTAGTGCGGCGGTGTTGCAGCTGGCCCACCAGCAGGGCAAGTAGCAAAAAAAGCCCCACCAGCCATTTCAAGTTGGCATACTTACGCAGACAAAGTATTAACAAGTATAAACCGAACCCCAGGCACAGCAGCCGCTGCCCCCAGCTTGTGCATTTATAGGCAAACAGACTCAAATCAGCCAAGAGCAAAGCGAGGATTAAGCAAAAACCTGGCTGAAATATATCAGACTTCCAGTTGGTCTTTAAGGGCCGCAAAGGTCTTGTCCCCAATTCCTGAAACTTGCTTTAAATCAGTGATTTTTTTAAAGTGACCATTCTTTTGCCGGTAGGCGATAATTTGCGCCGCCTTTTTTTCACCGATTCCGCTTAGTTTTTGTAAGTCTTGCGCACTAGCCGTGTTAAGGTTGATCTTACCAGCAGTTTGACCACCGGATTCAGCTGTTGCTGCCGTTTCTCCACCACTACCGCCTACTGAAGTAACAATCTCCGTCGCCTTGATCCGCTCCCCCCGATAAGGAATATGAATCTTGTCCTGATCTTTGAGCACCAGCGCACGATTGACCTCTTTTAACCGAGCATTAGCTGCTGGTCCACCCGCTGCCTCAAGGAGCTCCTGCAAACGCGCCCCATTTTTCAACGTGTAAACCCCCTGGTGTTTAACGGCACCTGAAATATCACAGGTTACTTCCTGCGTCTTACTTTCTGCCTGGTCAGACTTATTTTCTTGATCGGAAGATGCTTTTTTTGCAGGACGTTCTTGCGAGTTCGCTGTGAACTCGCTGACTGTACCCTTATCCTGGTCGCGATCGTGCTTGAACCAAAAAAAGAGGCCCAGCAGCACTATTCCCAGCACCAGGTAACGCTTGTGGTCGATTGCCGAGTGTTTGATTTTTTCCCAATCCATTCAATATCACCTCACTATTAGATACGTAAAAAGCCCAGAAATTTTTCTGGGCTTTTCCTGTTTTATTTAATAGGTATTGCGTAAGTAATTGAGTGCATCTTCAAAGCTTCTGACCGGGACAACCTTCATCTTGCTACCAATCTGCTTGGCAGTTTGCTTGGCCACAACGTAGTTACTACCCTGCTTTTTTAGCTCCGCCGTATCAGTTGGAGCAAAAAAGACTTCGGCTCCTGCCTCATCAGCAGCTACTACTTTCTTATCGACACCGCCAATAGCACCCACCTTACCGTCTGCTGAGATGGTTCCCGTACCGGCTACCTTGTGTCCCTTAGCCAGGTTCTGCTTAGTAAAGACCTGATAGCTGGTCAACGTGAACATTAGACCAGCAGATGGGCCGCCAATATCTTCAGCATCAATTTTTAGTTCCGGATGCGTAGTTACCTTTACTCGTTCCACTAGCTGAATACCAATTCCAGGTTTGCCAGTTCCGTCCACCTTGACGGCTTTTCCGGCAATTGTCAACTTCTTGCTGCCGCGCAAGACATCGATCTTCAGCTTGGCATTAAGCGACTTCTGCCGGAAATAGGTGGTCATTTCTTTAGTAGAATGAAATTTATGACCATCCGCTCCTAAGACCGTATCTCCCATTCGGAGCTTGCCGCGAAAGCTTGAGCTTTTTTGCACATCCATGACATAGACGCCTTCATAACTCAACTTAGCCTTTATGCCTGCTTTTTTAGCAGCATAGTAAATAGCATTTTGTTGGCTAGTTTCCATGTACCACTTTTGTAATTCCTGATATTGCCGGTTGGTCGTTGTTCCCAATAGCTGGGACTTGTGAATACGCGTAGCATATTGGTCGGTATAACTTTGTAGTAATTCTGCAACTGAGGCCGGTTGACTGGTTTCACTAACTGTTACCAAATAAAAATTATTAGGTACCCGGTCCTTACTTTTAACAAATTGACTAATGGGAACAGCATCACCTGGTGTGTCAATATAATAATCGGTCGGCCAACTCATTCCAATTGCCAGCAGGATAATAGCTCCAATTGCCAACAGCCAATTACGGGCAAGCCTATGACTTTTGTTGTCTTGTTTTGCACTTTTCATCGGTTACCCAACTTTTCCTTCACTGCCGCAGCCGCCATAACTGGCAGAAAAGAACTTACCTCGCCGCCAAAATGTGCCACTTCTTTGATTACGCTCGAGGCAACGAAACTGTCTTGGGGACGCGTAAAGAGCAGAACCGTCTCAACTTCCGGGGCAAGTTCTTTATTCATCGCAGCAATTTGTTGCTCGTATAAGAAATCCTGATCATTACGCACGCCGCGCACAATTGCTGTTGCTTGCAGATCACGTGCTGTTTGAATAGTCAATTCGTCAGGTCGCTTAACCACCTCAACTTTAGGTAGCTCACGCAGGGCATCCTGAACAAATTGCATCCGCTCTTCAACTGTAAACAAATAGCTTTTAGCCGTATTGGTCATGACGGCTACAATCACTTTGTCAAAAATTCTAGCTGCTTGGCGAACAACTTCAACGTGTCCCTTAGTAATCGGGTCAAAAGAACCTGGGAATAATGCTGTGTTCATCAATTTTCCTTTCGATAAAAACGAATAATTGTCTTGCCCAAGTGGTGGTCACCAAACTTAACAAATCCTTCTACTTTACCTAAAGCAGTTGCTTCATCGGTTTCTGCAACAATTATTGCCCCTTGGTTTAATAGTCTTCGATCAAGCATTGTTTTCATGTCTGCAGCAATCCGCTGCTTGGCATAAGGCGGATCCAAAAAGACCAAATCAAACTTCATTTCACTGTGATCAAACTTCTTTAAGGCAGCCTGGCTTGACAGCTTAAGGACATCGAACCGGCCTTCCTCCTTGGTTAAAGCCACATTCTTGCGAATGATTGTGATGGCCTGATAGTTGATATCAACAATCATGGCATGGTCATAACCGCGTGAGACCGCCTCGATGGCTAGAGCTCCACTACCACCGTATAAGTCGAGTACCTGCCCGTCACTGAAGAACTGTCCCAAGCTATTAAACAGAGATTCCTTGACCTTGTCACTGGTTGGTCTGGTCTTCTGGCTCTTTAAAGTGAACAAGTTACGCTTGGCATACTTTCCTGCAATAATTCTCATGCGATGTGGTCCGTGTTCTTTTCCTGGCTACCCTGCAACTTTTGTTCAGCTTCCTGGGCCAGGGTCGTAATCTGTTCCTCAATGTGGCTACTTGACAAATCTACCTCATCACTGACCGCTTTTTCAGCCTGATCAACAAAATTAAGCCGGTTTAGTTGCTCAATAACCTGATCTAGCTCCTCTTGGTCAACGTACAAAATGCAGTAACCCATTTTCTTTGAAAAGTAAACAATGTCACCGTAACGACGTAATTTGTATTGGTTGCTAACCGAATTGAGGTAAACAACCACACCCTGACGTTTAGTCAATGTGGTAGCCACTAAATCTTGGTTGATACTCATTCAAGAACCTCCTCTTCTTTCTTTATTCTTTCGTTTGCTGAAACATTCAGAACCAGACCGATAGACGCGGATAAAATGATTAGGGATGACCCACCATATGAGATGAGGGGCAAAGTAACTCCTGTAATCGGTAACAGTCCCAAAACTGCACCGATATTGAATAACGCTTCCGTAAAAATAATGGTCGTCACGCCAAAACAAAGTAAGGCATTAAACTGTGAACTAGCGTGAACGCCAACTTCCATGATGCTCCACATCAAGTAAAACAACAAACCAATAACTACGATTGCCCCAATTACTCCCAGTTCTTCAGCAATTATAGCCAGTATGAAGTCGGTGTACGGTTCAGGTAAATATCCCCGCTTCTGCATACTGTTACCAAGTCCAACACCAAACAAACCGCCATTGTGGATAGCATAATAGGAGTTAACCAGTTGCGCTCCTCCCTTTCGCTCTAACTCGAAAGGGTGCATAAAGGACATCAATCGCTGGAATTGGTAGTTCTTTTGCAAAAAATCTGGGTTCCACTTAATAATTAGCACAACCACTAAAAAAACGATTAAGCCCATACTAATCAGACAGAACAAGGCTTTTCTAGCCGGAATACCAGAGACCGCAAACATGACTACCACGATCATGCCGAGAATGGCTGTACCACCAAAATCGGGCTCGACTATCACTAACAGCATCATGACGATTGCCAAAACAGCTGGGCGCGAAAGCTTATTAATGATATTGTTGCCCCGACTTAGGGAGGCATCATGCCGGTCTAAAAAGTAAGCAAGATAAATAACTAGTGCAAGCTTGGCAATTTCCAACGGCTGAATTTTAATCACTTTCAGGTCAATCCAACCAACCGCACCGTTAACCGCAGCAGCAGAACCCTTGAAAATTTTCAAAACAATGAGGTAGAGTAGCAATAACATGCTAACCCCTAAGAACCACGCAACAAACTTGGTATTTTTAAAAACGGCTGCCCGCAAAGCAAAGACCGTAAGTGCAACTAGCAGAGCAAACACGGCGTAATAGGCCTGGCGCACGCCATAAGCCGACGGCTTAAAGCCATTGACGAGCAGAATGTCGGAGCTAGCCGAATAAACCATGATGATCCCTAAGACAACCAATAGTAGGTATGGTACCAGAATTTTATAATTCAGATAGTGTAATTTTTGTCGCACAGGTAGCCCTCTCCCTTTTGAGTATACATATTACTTATTATAAAACAAAAAAGGCCTCACTTCATCAGTGAGTGCCATTTTTAATTATATTACTTATTGCCGGTTACGTTTTTTGTCAGCTTTTTGCCGTTCTGAAGTATTCAAAATCTTCTTGCGCAAGCGAACAGACTCAGGAGTTACTTCACAAAATTCATCATCATTTAAGAACTCAATTGCTTCTTCTAAAGTCAAAGTCTTGGGGGTCCTAATTGCGGCGGCGTGGTCCTTACCAGCTGCCCGCGTGTTAGTCAGGTTCTTCCCTTTAATCACGTTTACGGCGATGTCTCGGTCACGAGAAGACTGACCAACAATCATGCCCTCGTACACTTCAACACCTGCCCCAATAAACAGCTCGCCGCGTTGCTCAACTGTCTGCAGTGAGTAAGTAGTTGACTTACCCTGGCTAATCGCAACTAAAGCCCCGTTTTGACGACCTGGCTCCCAGTTCTTAACCACCGGCTTGTATGAGTCGAAGCTGTGGTTCATAATGCCGTAACCACCCGTTTGGGACATAAACTCATTATTGTAACCAATTAAGCCACGAGATGGTACGAGGAAGTCCAACCGTGTTTGGTTATTACCCGTTGACGCCATGTTCTTCATCTCACCCTTACGTTGCGACAGTGCATCGATTACAGAACCAACATACTCATCAGGAGTATCAACCTGAACCGCTTCATACGGTTCACACATTTGACCATCAATTTCACGATAGATAACCTTAGGCCGCGATAATTGCATTTCAAAGCCTTCACGGCGTAACTCTTCAACTAGAATCGATAAGTGGAGTTCCCCACGCCCAGAAACTGTCCATGAATTCAACTGATCAGTCGCTTCAACTTTCAAAGAAACATCGGTTCTGGTCTGTCTAATCAGCCGGTCTTCCAGTTTCTTAGGTGTTACCTTATCTCCCTCACGTCCCGCAAAAGGTGAGTCATTAGCCGCAAAGTCCATTTGCAAGGTTGGTGGATCAATCTTTAAAAATGGCAATGCTTCTGGAGCTTCAGCCGAGGCGATCGTTTCACCAACAAAAATATCGTTAATTCCGCTAATTGCAATAATATCACCGGCCTTAGCTTCAGTAATCTCATTACGCTTCAAGCCAAAGAACCCAAAGAGCTTGGTCACCCGGAAGTTTTGCGAAGAACCATCACGCTTCATCACCGTAATGTTGTCACCAACTTTAACCTGGCCGCGGTATACACGTCCAACTCCGATACGACCAACATAGTCATCCCAATCGAGCATGGTAATTTGGAATTGGAGCGGTTCGTCAACGTTATCAATTGGCGCCGGAATTGCTTTAATGATTGTGTCAAAAATTGGATCCATCGTTTCTGTTTGCTTGCTTGGATCTGCATCGTAAGAAGAAGTTCCATTCAAAGCAGAAGTATAAACTACTGGAAAGTCGAGTTGTTCATCATTGGCACCAAGCTCAATGAATAACTCCAGCACTTCGTCAAGGACTTCCTTAGGACGGGCACCCGGACGGTCAATCTTATTAATCACCACAATTGGTTTAACACCGGCCTCTAGCGCCTTTTTCAAGACGAAACGAGTTTGCGGCATCGTACCTTCATAGGCATCAACCAGCAAGAGCGCCCCATCAACCATGTGCATGATTCGTTCAACCTCACCACCGAAGTCGGCATGTCCAGGGGTATCCAAAATGTTGATGGTCGTATCGCCATACTTCACCGCCGTATTCTTGGATAAAATAGTAATACCACGCTCACGCTCAATGTCATTTGAGTCCATTGCCCGGTCTTCGATTGACATGTGTTCAGGCAAAGTGTCAGATTGCTTCAATAATTGGTTAACCAAGGTCGTTTTACCATGGTCAACGTGCGCTATGATAGCTATATTCCTAATATCGTCTCTTCTTTTTTCTGACAAAAGTTTTCCTCCTCCACTCCTCAATAAAAAAACTGTGACGCTGTCACAGTTTCGGCGGCATGTAAAACATGCTAATCGAAGTGTATCTTATCTGTATATTTACGCTCATTGATTTTACCACCATAACCACATACGGGTCAATGGTTATCCTTGCTTCAAATTAAAAATTTAGTTAATGGAATAAATAGCAGACAATTTACCAACTTATGGTTAAAATAAAGAGAACAATTTTTAATGAAAGAGTGAATGTAATTGATTTTAATGAAAGATATTACGCGCGACGGCAATCCCGTCCTGCGCAAAGTGGCCCAGCCGCTGTCCTTTCCACTGAGCGACCACTACCAAAAACTGGCGACTGAGATGATGGAGTACCTGATTAACTCCCAAGACCCTGAAATCGCTAAAAAACACCAACTACGAGCTGGTGTGGGCCTAGCTGCTCCGCAAGTCGGCGAAAGCGTGCAAATGGCAGCTCTTTTGGTGCCTAACAATGAAGGTGAAATTGTCTTTCAAGACACCTTTGTTAATCCAGAAATCTTATCCGAGTCGGTGCGTCAAGCTTGCCTGAGCGAGGGCGAAGGCTGCCTGAGTGTTGACAAGGTGATCGATGGTTATGTTATGCGTCCGGATAAGTTAAAAATCCACTACTACACAATCGACGGTGTCGAAAAAACCATTCGTTTGAAAGATTATCCTGCAATTGTAGCTTCACACGAAATCGAGCACTTGCGCGGCCACCTCTTCTATGATCGAATTAACCAGCAAGATCCATTCAAGCTGGATGAAGATGCCGTGGTTATCTATTAACTCCCCCCAATTAGCCACCTTAGGGTCGGCTTTTTTTCGTCGGACTAGCTGACTTGTTTCTATACTTGAAATAACAATTATGGTAGAATTATTTTTAACTGTTGGACGCCTGCGGCGATCAAAAAAGAACGTTTTTATAACTGAATAAGGAGAATACAAATATGATCTACAAAGTTTTGTATCAAAAAGACAGAATTGTCAATCCTCGCCGAGAGACAACTCAAACTCTCTACATAGAGGCCGAAAGTATTGTTACCGCTAGAACCTTGGTTGAACAGAACACCCCCTACAATATCGAACTCATCCAAGAATTAGCTGGAAATTCCCTAAAATATGAACAAGACCACGCCGATTTTAAATTGACGTCTTTTACTAGTAAAGAAGCAAAATAAGTGCGTATTAAAAATAATGAAGTTGCCGTTGTTGCAATCGGGGGGTTGCATGAAATCGGCCGCAACATGTACTGTGTTCAGTACCAAGATGAAATTATTATTATGGACTGCGGGATTAAATTTCCGGAAGATGAACTGCTTGGCATCAATTATGTCATTTCGGATTATTCCTACCTGGTCAAAAATCGCCAAAAAATCAAGGCTTTAGTTGTTAGTCACGGGCACGAAGACCATATCGGCGGCATTCCCTTCTTACTTGAAAAGATTCCAGAAATTCCAGTTTATGCGACCCCATATGCCCTTGCGCTCATTAAAGGAAAACTTGATGAACATGGCATTTTACGGACTACTGAATTACATGAAGAACACGAAGACACGGTCCTTAAGTTTAAAAAACTGACGGTTTCCTTCTTCAGAACTACCCACTCAATTCCAGATACATTAGGTATTGCGGTTCACACCCCACTTGGTGCGGTAGTCTTCACGGGCGATTTTAAGTTTGACCTGACACCAGTTATGAACCAGCCGGCACCTGACTTTCAGCGAATTGCTAAATTAGGTGAAGAGGGCGTCTTAGCGCTTTTATCGGATTCAACTAATGCGGAAGTCGCACAGTTCACTAAGTCCGAACGCTTCGTTGCCAAGTCTCTCCATGACATTATTACTGGTATTCATGGCCGCATCATCTTTGCCACTTTTGCCTCTAACCTATACCGGGTATCAACAGCCATTCAGGCGGCAATTGACACCGGCAGAAAGGTGGCAATCTTTGGCCGGAGCATGGAAAATGGGGTGCAAAATGGGATTGACCTGGGCTATCTCAACGTACCCGAAGGTCTGATTGTTGACGCCAACGAGATCAACCACACTCCAGCCAATCAGGTAATGATTTTATGTACTGGATCTCAGGGCGAACCGTTGGCTGCGCTCTCGCGCATTGCAAGTGGAACCCACCGGCAAATTAGCCTACAACCAGATGATACCGTGATTTTTTCATCTAATCCGATTCCAGGCAACACCTTGAGTGTTAACCATGTCATCAACAAGTTGATGGAAGGTGGAGCAAATGTAATCCATGGTCGGGTCAATAACGTCCATACCTCTGGACATGGTGGTCAAGAAGAACTAAAAATGATGGTTAGACTGACTAAGCCGCAATACATGATTCCAGTCCATGGTGAGTACCGGATGCAGGTCATTCATACTCAACTGGCTCAAGCCGCTGGCGTCCCTGCCGACCACACTTTTGTCTTAGAAAACGGTGAAGTAATTTGCTTTGGCCCCGAGGGATCACGCATTGCGGGTCATATTCCAGTTGACGATGTCTACGTTGATACTTCTGGTACCGCTGATGTCGGTAACGTAGTGGTCCACGATCGGCAAGTCCTTTCAGAAGATGGTCTAGTCGTAATTGTCGCAACTGTTGACTACAAGCATAAACGCGTTTTAGCTGGTCCCGATGTCTTGAGTCGCGGCTTTGTCTATATGCGTGAATCGACTGAGCTGATTAGCCAAGCGCAAAAGCACATCTACCACATTTTAAAAACTGAGATGGACAAGACAGATAACCCCAAAGACAGCGTTATCCGCAAAGCCATCGCCGAAAACCTATCCGATTTCTTGTATTCAAAAACTAAACGGCGACCAATGGTTTTACCGATGTTAGTCGAAAAGAAATAAATAAAGCCCCAGCCGGGCTTTTTCTGTGAGTATTGTAAACAAAATGAGTAACAATTTAACCATCCACCTTTTAGTCAATGAAACAGCCGGTAACGGTCGGGCTAAAAAAATTTTAGAACAAACTGTACTGCTTTTGGTAAATGAAAATATTGATTTTGATCTTCAAAAGAGCACCTACCCTGGGGAAGCCATTATCTTGGCTGAAAACTACTGCAACCAAGAACACCACAAAAATGAAGTTTTACTAGTAATCGGGGGTGACGGCTCACTCAATGAGGTTTTAAACGGTATCAAACGATCAAATAAACCAGAGACACCATGCGCCTACCTGCCAGCTGGAACGGGTAATGACTTTGGTCGGGCCGCTCGCCTGACTAGCAATCCGCAAGTCCTGCTTGACCACCTCAAGACCAACTTGAAGCCCAGTTCAATTGATTGCGGCGCTTTTAGGCTTCCGGACCTTAATTCCAAAACTTATTTTTTTGCTAATAGTTTTGGAATTGGCTTTGATGCCTATGTCAACCACCTCAGTAATATTTCAACATTAAAGAAGATGCTCAACAGAATAAATGAGGGAAACCTAATCTACGGTTCCCATATCTTAACCTGTCTGCGCAAGCAAGATACCTTTGCCGTTGAACTTGAATGTGATGGCAAGAAAAGATATTATCATAATGCCTTTTTAGTTACCACCACTAATCATCCGTACTTGGGAGGTGGCATTGCCCTGCTACCACCCGCACGCATCGATAGCCATAAAATTAATACAGTGATTGTTGAAAAATATACAATTAAAAGTTTAATTAAGCTTTTTATCAAGCTCCTCAAGGATGGTTCCCACGTTGCTTGTCCAGAATTTCATTATGTCGAAGCAAAGCATATTAAAGTAAAAACTAGCAAAAAAGAATTTGGCCAAGTCGATGGCGAAGAAATTAAGCGGGCCAAATTCAATATTGAATTTGTGGTAGACCAGTTTAATCTTTTGCACTAAATTAATCACAAATAAAACCCGTTCATACACTTGAACGGGTTTTATTTACGGCTTGATATTCATTCGTTGCAACATGTAATTGGCAAATTGCTTACTATTACTTGGCCAACTCGCAACCTGCTGTCCACTTTAGGCCTGTTCAGCCAAGTCAATCAGTGGCTTAAATTCTGCTGGAAGGTATTCCCGAGCCCACTGACCACCAGCTTTTTTAGATAGAATTACCCCTTCCTCCTTGAATGACAATGCACGACACAAATTTAAATATAGTATAGTTTAGTTGCACTCTAATCTCACTAGTTGCAGCTCTAACGTCCCAAGCTAATCCCCTGCCAATAGAGCTCTCTGGAAACAGGAGCAAAAACAGTCTTAATTGGGGAGACTAAAAGTACTTTTCCCTTAGCCCTAATAACTGCCAACTGGGCGATCAGGTCAGGATCGCCACCCTGCATTTTTTTGATAAAAGCCGACGGCGATTTTTGATATTCTGCTAAGTGCAGCTTTGAATAATGCAAGTCAAATAAGGGTGGCTGGCGATGATTTTTGCTTTCTTTTTGCAGCATCACGCGAAATTCTAAGCCCTTTGCTGGTTGCCAATTGGATAAATATGCCTCAAGTAACCTAAGTTTTTCATGATTGGTCAAAGGTCTCTTTATGACTACATTAAAATCAATATCGCTTACTTGCGCATTGTACCCACCTAAAACTAGTGACCCATGCAAATAGAGTCCCACCAGCTTATCTTTAATAATTGGTACGTTTTCAGATCATTTACTAGCATATTTCAAAATTGCCCCACTAATATTTTAAAAATCATCATCTTTCTGGTAGTTTAACCTGAAAAATAAAGCTATACAAAAAAGAAGACCGGAGTCTTCCTTTTTAAATAACTATTACAATTTCTCGTAAAAAGTTATTTTTACTATTCCTGATTATTGCTTTGCAGGAGTTGTAGGTTGGGTTGGCGTTGTTGGCTGACTTGGATTAGTTGCAGGCTTAGCAGGATCTGCTGGCTTGCTTGGATCAGTTGCAGGCTTAGCAGAATCTGCTGGCTTACTTGGGTCAGCTACAGGGGTTGCAGGTTGCTTAGCAGTAGCTTCAGCATCTTTAATCTTCTTCTTCAAACTCTTAATTTGCGCATTAAGGTATGTACGATAACGCTTAGCATACTTTGCTTTGTATCCCTTAAAGTGCTTCAAAGCCTTCTTATCCAACTTCAATTGTTTCTCAAAAGAGAGTCCCCAAGACTTCTTTACTGTCTTGTTGAAGTAATTATTAGCCTTCTTATGGCGCTTTGACCAAGACTTCTTAGTCTTTTTAATTACACCCTTAGTTGTTTCTTTGGGACCATTAAAGCCTGGGTCAATTGGTTCATTAATTGGTTGAACTACTGGCGCTTCTGGTGTCTTAGCTGGATCGGTTGCTGGTTTAGCAGCATCCTGACCAGTTTGACCGGTGTTAGCTGCTTGACCATTTTGGTTAGCAGTTGGTGCAGTTTGAGTATCCGCCAATACCATGGCTGATTCAGTAATAACAGGTGATAGTGCAGTTGCTCCGGCAACTGCGAGAACAATAATATTTTTCTTCAATTTCATAAGATTTTTCCTCTTTCCTTCTAAAATATTTTATAGTATAACATATGTATTTGGTAACAGGAGCATAAATTTACCAATTTAGTAAATTTATTTTATTCAATCTCTAAAAATGAAATTACCACTTGTAGTTGGGCCAGGTCCATGATTTTGGGCATCAGGTCCGCTGCCTCAGTCATTGCTGAAAGCACTCCGTTAGCCGTATTTAATTGAAAACCAGCGTCTCTTGCCAGCCCTGCCGCTAGCTGATATAAATCTTTATCACTAGCGCTTGGGTCCAGCTTAAATAGACAATGTCCATCATCGCTAACTTCATAGCAGTCTGCCCGAGCTTCGACGAAGCAGTAAACTGTTTCGCCCAATGCATCCCTAGCAAACGTTACCACTTCCAGGGTATCCGGTGCAAGTTCAAGCACGTGCGTATTGGCGGTCATCCACTGATTCAATGCTTTTCCTACTAGCTCCGCGGTTATTTCTTTAGTCATAACTCCTCCTACTACAGTTTAATATTTTGCATCCCAATCATCGGGTCAATCTCGCCCGCATAGATCATTTCAGCAGTGAGGACATGCGCTTGCGCAGCTGGCTTGATTTCCGTTTCTGCTTGAACAATTTTAGCATCCTTAACTCGATCATCATTTGGCTCAATCCCACCTAGTTCTTTTTGTAACTTAGCACTCAGGCCCGTTTGCCGATCATTACCAGAAGTATTCAAAGCCATCGTGTAAGCCCGGGGATCCCCAACTAAAACCAGGTTGTTAGCTGCGCGGGTAACGGCAGTATAGAGCAAATTGCGTTTGAGCATGACGTAATTTTGCATCGTTAAACTAAGAATTACTAGCGGAAATTCGGAGCCCTGTGCCTTATGAATGGTAATTGCATAGGCCCGCGTCAAGTCAAACAAGTCTTTCTTGCTAAAGATGATTTCACGTCCGTCAAAGTCAGCAGTTAGACACCGCTTAGAAGCTTTTTCATCAATGGCCAAAATCTTTCCAATTTGGCCGTTATAGATATCTTTTTCGGGATTGTTCTGCAACTGCAATACCCGGTCGCCAATTCGAAAAATTTCATCGTGAACCTCAAGGAATTTACTGTTGGGCTTAGGTGGATTCATAATCTCTTGAATAATATTATTTAAATTGGTCACACCGCCCTCACCTTGGTACATCGCCCCTAATACCTGAACATCATCCTGGTCAAAGCCGCGTTTGAGCGCCCGCTCAATAATTTGGCTAACTACATGATCAACTTCACGCGGCGGACACGAAATGAAAGAATAATTCTTCGTTTTTTTGAACAGAACACTTTGATCCTGTCCCTCATTGATACTATGAGCCAGGGTGATAATACTGGAATCCTCACCTTGGCGGTGAATTTGCCTGAGTACGGTAGTTGGGAATACTTGAGCCGTAATTAGGTCACTGAAGACGTTGCCGGGACCAACCGAGGGTAATTGGTCCTTGTCACCGACAAAGACGATGTGGTTAGTTTCATTGATACTGGCTACCAATTGCTTGAACAAAACCATATCGACCATCGACATTTCATCAATGATCAAAATTTCTCCATTTAGTTCATTCAGCTCAGTAAAATCACTTTCACCCAGACCTAGACCCAATAGACGATGAATGGTCTTGGCTGTGATGCCGGTGATTTCTTCCATTCTTTTGGCTGCTCGACCAGTTGGTGCAGCTAGTAAAAATGGTGGGGCTGAGCTGTATAAGGCTGCTGCGGGAAGCTTTTCCAGGTCGCGTAGCGCCAACAAGATACCATTGATAATGGTGGTTTTACCAGTACCTGGACCACCCGTCAAAATCGAGATAGGGTTAGTCAGGGCATTTTTAATTGCTACCTTTTGGGTATCATCATACTCAATCTGCAACTGTTTTTCTGCCTTGCTAATAGCCGCCTGGATATCTTGGTCACTATAACTGGTCTCTGCCTGCCGCTTGACCAGGTTCTTCATCGTCAAGGCAATGTCAGTTTCGGTTTGAAAAATGTTCTGTAGAGCCGCATTTTCTCCTTCAACCACAACTTTACCATCATGCTGGAGCTGGTTAACACAGTTAGCAATCGGATCAAACTCGTTAATTTGGAGCAGTTTTCCGGCCTCCGTCAATAATTGTGCCAATTTAATAAAAGTATTGCCGGCCTGCATCAATTCATCCAGTAAGACCTGGAAGATTGCCCCATTGATACGGCGCGGATCAGCAGCTGCAAAACCCAATTTGGTGCCAATTTGGTCGGCACTTTTAAAGGCGTAGCCGGTCACATCGGCAATTGCAGTATAAGGATCTTTTTGTAATTCAGCTAAGGTTTCACCGCGGTACAGTTGGTACAATCGGCCCGCCACTTTTCTATTCAAACCGAACTGAGCCAGTCGTAAAACAATCTCTGAGTATGAATCCATCGAATTGACGCCATTGAGTAGGCTGTCCTTCTGTTTCTTAGTCAGCGGCAGGGTCGCCACTTTGGACGGATTTTCCTTCAAAATAGTTAGTGCATCAACACCTAATGCAGCAATAATACTGTCCGCAGCTTTGGGGCCAATTCCCGGAAACTCCTTAGAACTGAGATATTTTGTTAAATTCCCCTTTTCATGCGGCAAAGCCTGCTTGTAGCTGTCACAGCGAAACTGTAGACCAAACTTATTATGCTCAACCAACTGGCCGGTAAAATTATAGGTGCCACCAACCTGAAGATCACCAAAGCTACCGGTAACTTTAATTTCTTCACGATCATAGTCAGCCAATGTCCCAATAATTGTTACATCGACAATTTTGTATAAGTCTTGGTCGTTCTCAAATACAACTCTATTAATCCGTCCTGTGAACTCAACCATTATCCTTACCCGTATGATTAATCATTTTCAAAATTGCGGCATACTGCTTTTGGGCCTGTTCAAAGTATTGGGGATCCTGTCTTTGCGCCCGGTGCAGGTATTTCTCAGCCTGGTCACGGTCACTGGCAAGGGTCGCAATTCCTAACCTGAAATTGACCTTAGCGGTTCTTTGGGCCGGTGCAATATCTTCAAAACTGGCTTTTGCTGCTTGGTCTGACCCCAGGGCCAGCCAGATATCTCCCAGCAGCTCGTTAACCCGTTCATCACTTTTCTTAATGGTCAGAGCGTAAGCTAGGGCCTTCTGCGCCTGACCAATTTTCAAAAAAACTAGCGCCTTCTGGTAAAGAACCAGATCATCATTGGGGATCTGTTCCAGCAGCTGCAAGGATTTAGTAAATTCACCCTGCAGGTAGTAACAAACCGCCAAATCATAGTCCAAGGCTTGAGGATTTTTAACTAGAGTTTGGGCCTTTTCCAAAAGCTGCCTAGCCTGGTCAAAACTCCCCGCTTCCACCAAAAGCGTGGCCAATCTCAAATAGTTCTCCGTGTTATGGGGATCCGCATCGATTTCTGTAATCAACCGGTGCACCTGAGCTGCGTTTTGCTTCATTTTTTGTTCATTACTCATAGCGAATCCGTTCCTTCCATTTTTCGGTCCAAAAAACTTGTCTCATTCCAGACCACTAACCGAAAACTTGCACCTTGGTCATTTGTTTCCAGAATCGTCAAACTGGTGTTGCTGAGGCCACCATTACACCTGATATCCTTAAGTGGATAAGCCAGCAAGCCGCCCATGATGGCACTAAGCGCCGCTCCATGGCTGACTGCTAAAACCTTATCTTCAGTGCCAGGGTAGCGCTGGGCCACTGCACGGCCAAACTTACAACCGCGCGCTATTACTTCGGAGTAGTCCTCACCGCCAATGGCCTGACCATCATACTCATCCGGCGCCTGCCACAGGTCATGCACCTGTTGGGGATATTCAACACAAGCTTCATCGAACGTGAGACCTTCCATCCTGCCCAAATCAAACTCACGCAAGCTAGCTGCGGCAATAATGGGGAGCTGCGTCCCCAGACTTACTTTTAAGCCCTGGGCCGTGTCAAAGGCGCGCCTTAAGGGACTGGTGTAGATTGCCGTGAACTCTGTCCTTGCTAAGTAGCCGCCTAGTTTAGTGATATCTGCCCAACTCTGCGGCAAAAGCGGTGAGTCACCATGAGCACCTTGGAAGCGCTGTTCCAAGTTCCATTCAGTTTTACCATGTCTAACAAAATAAATCTGCATTAATTAATTGGCCCTTTTCCATTATTTCCTTTCTAGTTTATCATTTAATCCTGCCAAAAGGAAAAACTTGCTTAAGTGGCACTTAAACTAACCGTATTGCTCAGCAAAAAAGGAGTAGGTCGAAAAGACCTACTCCTTTTTAATGTTAATTAGACTAGCTGTAGCTGTCGCTCATTCTGAGCAGCACTATCAATGTTGCCACCCCCAAGACACTCTTCACCCCGGTATAATACCAGAGCCTGGCCTGGGGTCACGGCCCTAGCCGGCTCGTCGAAGTAAACCGTTGCCGTGTTACTTTTAGCATGGTAATGCACCGTCACACCAACATCGGGTTGACGGTAACGAAACTTGGCACTACAGTGCATTTTAAAATCACTTTGCGGCTGACCGGTAAAAAAGGACATGTCGCTAGCTTCTAGCTCTGTAGCATACAGCAAGTCACTATCATAACCCTGCTCAACAATCAGTTCATTCTTTTTCAAGTTCTTACCAACAACAAACCATGGTGCTGTGGATTCTTTAGTTGAGCCCAGACCCAGACCCGATCGCTGTCCGATGGTGTAGTACATGAGGCCAGCATGCTGGCCAACTACTTGCCCGTCTGGGGTAATCATCTGGCCCGACTGAGCAGGCAAAAATTCACTCAGAAACTTACGAAAATTGCGCTCACCAATAAAACAAATGCCCGTCGAATCTTTTTTCTTGGCCGTAATCAGGCCATGTTTAATAGCAATTTCACGCACTTGCGGCTTGGTCAGATTGGCCAACGGAAAAATCACCCGGCTAATCTGTTCTTGACTCAGCTGGCTCAAAAAGTAGGTCTGATCCTTGTTACCATCTTTAGGACGCATCATGTGACTAAGCCCTTGCTCATCGGTTACCGTCTTGGCATAGTGCCCCATTGCAATGTAATCCGCATCAAGATTCAGCGCAAACTCTAAAAAGGACTTGAACTTAATCTGGCTATTACACATCACGTCTGGATTAGGTGTTCGTCCCTTTTTATATTCGTTTAAGAAATATTCAAACACTCGGTGCCAATATTCTTTTTCAAAGTTGATTGAATAGTAGGGAATGCCAATCTGGTCAGCAACCCGTTTGACGTCTTCATAATCTTCGGTCGCGGTGCAAACTCCTGCGTCATCAGTATCATCCCAATTTTTCATGAAGACACCAATCACATCATAGCCCTGCTGTTTGAGCAAGAGTGCGGCCACTGAGGAATCAACGCCCCCACTCATCCCAATAACTACTCTGGTCTTCTGCTCTGCCAATTTTGATCAATCCTTTACCGCAACCAGAATTTTACGCTCCGCTAAATCTTTGAGCACATAGTCTAACAATTCAACGGTCGGCGCTAATTCCTGATTCTTAAAAATGTTTACTTTTTTTAGACCATTCCGGTCGGTAACAACCATGGTTAAGCGGGTCATATCCTTGTCAATAGTCACTTTAAGCTTGGTTGACGCATTGTAGGGCGAGTCATTATAAAGCGGATGTTCATAATTGTAGTTGCCCTTGACAGTCTTAACAAAGCCTGCATCAATCAACGCATAAAGTTTCAAATCTGGACTAAGGGTAAACTTGCGCTTATCTCCATTAATTACAACTGTATTTGCCATTTGTTCTTCCTCGCTTACAAATAATAAGTGCTTTTGCCTAAAAAAGCAACTATTTTCCCTTTTGCTGTATTTTCCCCGCTATTTTGACTAATTGTTGGGCAAAGGCACTAACTTCTTCTGCCGTCGTAAAACGACCAAAAGAAATCCGGATTGACTCATTAATTCGCAGCGAATCTTTCCCAAAACAAGCCAATAGAACATGGGACGGCTCCAGAGATCCGGCTGTGCAGGCTGATCCACCCGAAACCGCAAAACCGGCTAGGTCTAGATTAGCCTGCAACAGGGTCGTAGACACACCGACAAGGTGCAGATTTAACAGGTGATGAGAATCGTGTGTACCAGTTCCACCGTTAATTTCGAAATCAATCTTGCCAGCCGTCAACTTATCCAATATCAACTTTTGAAAACCCTGATACTTTGCCTGGAGTTTTTGCTTGTCAAGCGCCGCACTCTCACTAATAGCTTCACCAAAACCAGCAATGCCAGGCACATTTTCAGTACCTGCGCGGCGCTTAGTCTCTTGCTCGCCGCCTAATACTAAAGGTGGCAGCTTAACTCCGTGATGCTCATACAAAAAGCCTAAAAATTTAGGGCCATTAATTTTATGGGCCGAAGCGGATAACAAGTCAATCCTCATTTTGGCCACATCCAAGTCAAGGTTACCCAGAGCTTGAACAGCATCAACATGGAAGTAGGCATTACTGTCGGCCACGAGTGCACCAATTTCAGCCAACGGATTAATCGTCCCCACTTCGTTGTTGACTGCCATGATCGAAACCAGGATAGTTGCTGGCGTCAACGCCTGTTTGAGGTCGGATAAGGCGATTCGACCATGGTCATCGACATCAAGATAGATTACGTCATAACCAGCACGTTCAAGCTGTTTCATTGGCTCTAAGACCGAGGGATGTTCAATCTTAGTGGTAATAATTCGCCTGCCTTCTGCTCGTCTGGCCTGGGCGGTACCAAAAATTGCAGTATTATTGCTTTCAGATCCCCCTGATGTGAAAATAATTTCATTTTCTTTGGCATTAATCGCAGCCGCAACCTGCCCCCGCGCTTGGTCAATTACGCGCCGGGCCTTACGTCCCAGTTCATAAGTACTCGAGGCATTACCAAAAGTTTTTTTCATCTCCTCGGTAATAACATCAATCACTGCAGGCGCCAGTGGTGTTGTTGCGGCATTATCTAAGTACACTTCTGCCATGATTCTAACTCATCTTTTCTATGTATGCGCAGATCAACTTGGCCGCCTGCGCACCAACTTTTTGGGCAAAGCGGTCAAAATCCTCATTAGCTCCATCATCACCATTATCAGAAATTGCCCGCAAGGCAATTAGTGGTTTTTTAAAGTGGGCCGCAACCTGGGCAAAGGCTGCCCCCTCCATTTCTACTCCCAATGCTTGGGGAAAATTCTGTTTAATTGCCTGCTTTTGCTGGTCAGAGCCAATAAAGGAATCACCAGTTACAATCAGCCCCTCTTGATACTTGACCCCCTGTACTTCAAGAAAATGAGTTAACTGAGTGCGCGCTGGTGAGTCTAGGTCAAAAGAAGCAGGTTCACCCGGAAGCTGTCCCTCGACATAGTCCCCTGCCAATGTGTTATGGGCATCGTGGTAAGCAAAGGACTTAGCCACAATCAAATCGCCCTGATGGACACCTGCTTGCAGCGATCCCGCCGTTCCCGTCATCAAGACCAGGTCAAGATTGACTTGTGCTAGTATGGAGGTCAGGTTCATAGCTGCTTGGACTTTGCCGATTCCGCTCAAACCAAGATAAATATCATTGCCCCGAACGCAAAAATGCTCGAACATCGTCGATCCGAACATTTCCTTGTTACCGGAGTGAAAATATTTATGATAATACTCTGCTTCAATTGCCATGGGGACAATAATTGCTATCTTCATTTTTACACCCGCTTAGTTTTTATAAGTGAAATAACGCGATTAATACTAGAATCAATAGCACCAAAACTAGCAAGATAGCCCGGTTCAGCTTTTGCTTAAGCTTGCGCCCCTTGTCCTCTTCCACCTGCGTCTGCTCAGCAGTAGACCGCAAGCGGTCCTGGTCGACCTGTGTTTCATAATCGTCCACCTGCTGCTTATCTACAGTGCTACGGGTAAACTCAGGATTGACATCAACGTCTTCAGCACCACTGTCAAAAGCCGATTTGATAGTGGTAAAAAAGGTCTTGCTCTTCTTGTGTTTAATTTTCTTGCGGTAATCAGATCGTTTTTCAGTCATGTTATTCCTCTGCGTCCGCACCGGTTAAAAGCATGTTTTCCCACACGCTCATTGCGTACAAAGTTTTGGCATCAACAATTCTTCCTTGTGCGAATAACTTCTTCAGCTCTTCTAAATCATACCAGTGGCTGGTCAAAAATTCATCAGTATCGAGGGGCCTTTTTTCGGTTAGCCTGGTTAAGGTATCACAATAAAATAAGTGCAACTTTTCATCAGTAAAGCCCGGGGAAGAATAAAACTCGGTGATCTTTTCCCAGTAGTCGGCATGGTAGCCGCCTTCCTCATTTAATTCACGTTTCATCGCATCCAAGGGACTTGCATCAGTCGCATCGATCAACCCAGCTGGAATTTCTAAGGTTACTTCCTTGATTGGTTCCCGCCATTGCTCAACCAAAAGCATTTCTTGCTGATCATTGACCGCAATGGCAGCTGCAGCCGGTTGATGCCTGACCACTTCACGATTAGCAGTCTCACCATTGGGCAACTTAATTGTTTTAACCGACAGGTCAACAATTCGACCCGAAAAAATTTGCTTTGAGGAAATTTCAGTTTCTGTTAAATCCATTTACTCACTTTCCTGTAAATCAGCTAAATATACATTAACACATTGCAGTCCTTTTTTACCTTGGGCAAGCTGATACTTGACCTGCTGGCCAACGCGCAGTCGGCGGTAGCCCTCTTCCTTAATTGCCGTGTAAAAAACAAAGTACGACTTATGATTCTGTTCATCTTCAATAAAGCCAAAACTACTATTTTGGTCAAACTGCTTCACTGTACCTAGACGCATTATTCTTCTAAACCTTCTTGTACTACTTCAGGATAGTTGTCTTTAACAATTTTTGCACAACGACCACAGAGCATTGGCAAGTCCTGATCTTCTCCAAGGTCAGTCCTAATCATCCGGCACCGCGGACAAACTTCTCCTGGAGCGTGTTCAACCACAAATGCTCCATTTGCTAGCTGAACTGCATTAGCAGGTGCTTTGCCTTCTTCGATGGTCAACTTGGAAACAATCAGAATCTGGCGGAAATTGGACTTCAAATCATCTAAGACTGCTTTTATTGCTTGAGTCGGATAAATTGTTAGCGCCGCTTCAAAGGATTTTCCAATTAATTTTTGCTCCCGCGCTGCTTCCAATACTTTTAAAACATCATCTCGTAAATTCAAGAATTGTTGCCAATCAGCAAGTAATTGTTGCCGGTTGTCATATTCAAGCACTGCTGGTATGTTGGTCAGTTGAATGTACTTGTCCGCTTCTGGTAAGAAGGACCAAATTTCTTCCATGGTGTGGGGCAGGATGGGCGTTAATACTTTCGCAATTTTGATTGTTGCATCATAGATAACCGTCTGCATTGATCGCCTGGTATGGCTCTTCTTACCTTCAATGTACAGGACATCTTTAGCAAAGTCCAGATAAAAAGCGGAGAGGTCATTGGCAATAAAGGCAAAAACACTCTTGTAAACCGCATTAAAGTCATATTTTTCATAACTTTCAAGGCACTGCTTAACAAGGTCATTTAAGCGTACTTCAATGTATTGGTCAATTGAATTCAGCTCTTCATAAGCGACCCGATCTGCAGTCGGATCAAAATCACTGGTATTGGCAAGCATATAGCGGAAAGTATTTCTGATTTTACGGTAACTTTCTGCAGTTTGGCTAAGAATATCACTAGAAACTGCAACATCAGCAGTCGCATCAACTGAAGCTACCCACAGACGAATAATCTCGGCTCCCATTTGCTTGATAATATCGTCAGGTGCAATCACATTGCCCAACGACTTAGACATCTTGTGCCCTTTATCATCCAACACAAAGCCTTGAGATAGAATGCCTCGATATGGTGCTTTACCCGTAGTAGTAACAGCGGTAATCAAACTTGAATTAAACCAGCCGCGATACTGGTCGCTACCCTCAAGATACAAATCAGCCGGGAAGCGCAGGTCAGGTCTTTTGGCCATGACGGCTTGGTGAGAGGAGCCAGAGTCAAACCAAACATCCAAAATATCAGTTTCCTTGGTAAAATGACCGTTTGGTGAATGTGCGGAAGTGAAGCCCGCTGGTAACAATTCCTGAACGGTACGCTTATACCAAGCATTGGAACCTTCCTTGGCAAAAATTTGCGCAATGTGCTCAATTGTTTCCGGAGTTACAATTGGTGTTCCATCTTCGGCATAAAAAATTGGTAGTGGGACGCCCCAGGCCCGCTGACGGGAAATTACCCAGTCGCCACGATCCTTAATCATGTTATGCAAACGAACCTTACCCCAGGACGGCGAATAGTCGACTTGGTCAATTTGATCAAGAATCTGCTGACGACATTTGGCAATCGAAGCAAACCACTGAGTAGTGGCACGATAAATTACCGGCTTCTTGGTGCGCCAATCATGCGGGTATGAGTGCGTGAAGAAACTCAATTTGAGCAGGTTACCTGATTTTTTTAGTTTTTCACTGACTACTTTATTGGCATCATCATAGAACATCCCCACTAGGTCAGGATCAGGAACCTCTTCAGTAAAACACCCCTTATTGTCCAACGGACTAAAAACTGGTAGGCCATATTTTTGTGCTACATTATAGTCGTCTTCACCAAAGCCTGACGCAGTATGGACGAGACCAGTACCATCACTAGCAGTGACGTGACGTGCATTCATCAGCAGCGCATCTTGGTCGTAGAGCGGATGCTTGGCCACCAGCCGGTCCAGATCGCTCCCCTTGAAGTGCTGAACCACTTGGTAGTTCTGCCAATCTAGCGCTTGCGCAACCACTGCCAAGCGATCAGTTCCAACCACGTAGCGCTTATCGCCCACTTGAACAAGCGAATAATCAAAAGCTGGATTAACGGTAATGCCTTGGTTGGCCGGAATGGTCCAAGGTGTAGTGGTCCAAATCAAAAAATAAGTATTTTTAGGATCCAACAGCCCCTTACCATTTTTTACGGGAAAGGCAATATAAATCGAGGGCGACTTAACATCGTGGTATTCAACCTCGGCCTCGGCCAGAGTCGACTCACTTGAAGGTGACCAATAAACGGGCTTTTTGCCTTTATAAATATAGCCTTGCTGATACATTTTACCGAAAAGACGAATTTCTTCTGCTTCATACTCTGCCTGCAAAGTAATATATGGATGGTCCCAATCGGCAGAAACACCCAACCGCTTAAAATCAGCCATCTGCTTCTTGATTTCTTTTCTGGCAAAATTCTCACACAATTGCCGGTACTCAGCGCGACTTAACTGCTTACGGTCAACACCCTGCTTAGTGAGTTGTTGTTCAATTGGCAACCCATGAGTATCCCAACCAGGAACAAAGGGAGCATAATAGCCCGCCATATTCTTAAAGCGCACAATAATATCCTTAGAAATCTTGTTCAGGGCATGTCCCATGTGAATATTACCGTTAGCAAACGGGGGACCGTCATGCAAGTCAAAACGGGGCTTGCCCTCATTCAGCTTAAGCCGCTCGCTATATAAGTTATTGTCCTGCCAGTCTTTTTGCCATTCAGCTTCACGCACGGGGAGATTGCCGCGCATCTTAAACTTGGTTTTGCCCAAGTTTAGCGTATCCTTCACTCTCATTTTAATTATTCCTTTCTGTAAAAAAACTCGTCCTAAAAATAGGGCGAGTTTTATCATCGTGGTACCACCTAAATTGAGCTCTTAAGCTCCACTTATTGCTTGCGTATCGTGCAACTAACGCAATAAACCCTTTGGCAGCTGATCAACCTTCAAGCATTTACACTAGCCTTCCACCAACGCTAGTTCGCTAATTCGCTCTCTGGTTTTACTGTCAGTTTATTAACTGTGATTTTTGTAATCCTCTGGGAAAACAATGGTTGGACCCGAATTATTAGTAACTGAGACGTTGGTCTGCAAATTATTCATCTCCAGATTAGGACTGTCTCCGTCAATTGGTCGTGGCCCTTCATCATCCTCAGCGATATCTTCATCAAAGTTTACTTCATTATCCTCGTCGTTGTCAAATTCAATACCACTATCATCATTGTCTTCTTCAGCATCAGCATCGCCGTCAGCCATAAAAACCGGCTCACCACCATCTGACGGATAGAACCGCTCGGTTCCAAAGTACTTATCCAGTGCCTTCTGCCACCGCTCATCGTCCAGATTGTCCATGATTTCTTGCAACATCTCTTTAAGATTATTACGATATCCGGCAACTTCACGCTTAACACGATCATAGTCGGCTCTTAGTCCTTCCAGTTGCTGTTGTTGGTAATCAGTATCGGCCTTGGCCTGAGCCGTCACGTTATTAGCCCGAATAGCAGCTTCATTGAGAATATCCTGGGCCCTTAACTGTGCTTTGGCAATCGTATCTTTGACCGTCTGATCAGTTTGCTGAAGTGTGATAGCTTGCTTCTTATAGTCGTTAAGCTCACTCTTGATTTGATACAGTTCATTTTTCAAATCAGTGTTTTCGTCTAAAATACTCCCGTAATCATCAACAATGTGATCCAGAAAGCTGTCAACTTCGCGGCGATCGTAGCCACTAAGTCCACGTTTTTTAAATTCCTTTTTGTGAATTTCGATCGGGGTTAGCCGCTTCACTTGTGTTTTTTTGTTTGCCAAAGTTTTAGCACCACCTTATATTTACCCTTTTTAGTTGATTTGATGTTCCTAATTTGGCTTCGACCAAAATGTCTTAAGCTAAGAACATCATCTACCTTTACTATTATATTAGAATCTTGCACGCTATGCCAATTTAATTTTACCAAATTATCACTAATGGCTGCTTTGATATGCGTTCTGCTCGATTTACTCAGTCCAGCTAACACCGCGTCCAATCTTAGTGATGCTACTACAATACTAATCGTTATACTATCATCAACAGGCTTAAGGACGGCCTGCAGCGGAACTGACCTGAGACGAACCTGCGTCTTGCCAACGCGGGTGACCTCCGCCTGGAAGAAAGCGGTCAGGTCCGCCTTAACCAAAAACTGCCACTGTCCTGCTCCGTCCGTAATAATATCACCAAAAGTAGCCGTCTCAACCCCAAGATTTGCTAATGAACCGAGAATTGCGCTATGCGTCAGTTGCGCAAACTTCACCGGATAGTCAAGTTGGCAAACCGCAAGTTGATAGTCTGCTAGAGCTGGGTTACTTTCATTACCAGACAACCATACCCGCTTTTTTTCAGCTTGGGGGTAGCCCCCAAATTCATGGATAGCAACTTCGCCGCCAGCCAACAAACGCAAAATGGCTCGCTGGCCTGGATTCAGAAATGCGGTCAAGCATGCCTGCTGTTGGCCGTTAAGCCGAGTCAACAGCGTGGCCATTTGATCAACTATTTTAAGTTCACTAGGACTATTTTGATATAATGCTTGCTTAGCATAATTGCGCCGCTTACTAATGCCTTCTATTTCCACCTGCCTGCACCCCCAAACTTACATTACTTATGCGTAAATAATACCCTGTTTTACTAAGCAGCATCAACTGCATGAAAAACGTCAACGGCTGTCAAGTTAAAAACCAGCTCAAGATGAACTGGTTTTTTTATTTTCAAAATAACTGATTGACTCATTACACAAAAATTCTCAACAAAATATTGGAAATCCAATCAAGAACATGCTCTTGGACAAAATATAGCAAAAATAGTCCAATTAAAAATGAAAAATCTAAGCCGGTAGACTCGGTCAGTGCCTGAATCGGTCCTTTGCGAAAAATATTCAAGTAAGGATCAATCAAGCGGTCAAGTAAGCGACCAACTGCCGAGTCCCGTAAAGCAGGAACCCAACTCATAATTGCATCAATCACCATCACGATACTATAAAGCCAAATAATCCAACTCATAATTTCAAGGGTGTAATATATTGTTTTTGCTATCAACTTAAATTATCTTTCTTGTCAACTAAGTCGCTAATTTTGCCATTGGTGACAAACTTGGGTGGTGTGGCCAAAAATATCTTGTCTCCGATCCGCTGGATTTCACCATTTAATGCATAAACAGTTCCAGTAATAAAATCAACGATCCGTCTGGCAGAAGAATCTTCCATACGACTGAAGTTAATAATCACCGCTTTATTATTCAATAGGTTTTGGGCAACATCCTTGGCATCCGAATATACCCGGGGCTCGTAAAGAGCAATCCTACTCTTATTACTATCAAGCCCAGACTTAATCGAAACTACCTTATCGCTATTACGCCCGCCACCAGGTACTTCCTCTTCTTCTACTTGTTGGTCATCATAGTATTCTTCGTTATCAAGCATTTCGTTATCATCTGAAACGCCAAAAAATTTGCCTATTTTACTAAAAGCCATTTTTTGCCTCCTAATTATTTTTTGCCACGATGCCTAAAAAACGGAATATCTTCTGTATCATCATCGTCTAAAGCACTGGTTTCAATTTGGGAAATACTAGTCTGATCATCATCGTCAAAGATGCTTTGACTGTCATTTTGGTCAAAGGCAACTGGTTTTGACCGTCTTTCTTCCAGGTCCTCTTCATCATTATTCAAGCCCCAAACACTGGTTGGGTCGACCATTGGCTTGTGCTTGGCAGCGGCAGGCCTTGCCAGTCCTTGGTCATCGTCTGAAGTTGAGTCACTAGTGTTTTCTGGATTAGCTGTCCGCGGCTTCGCCTTAACTTGATGGCTCTGACCCGGAAGCTGGCGGGAAGCTTCTTCTTCAGCCGCTGAACTAATTCCGGTTGCAATAACGGTTACTACAACCTCATCGCCGAGATTAGGATTAATTGACGTACCAAAGATAATGTTGACGTCATCACCCGCAGCTTTAGAAACTATTTCCGAAGCATCTTGGGCCTCAAATAGCGTCAGGTCAGGTCCACCAGTAATATTAAGGAGGACTTGCTTTGCTCCATCAATTGAAACTTCAAGTAATGGTGACGAAATCGCCAGTTTAGTGGCTTCAATCGTCCTGTTTTCACCACTGGCACGACCAATTCCCATTAATGCGGCACCTTGGTTTGCCATTACCGTTTTAACGTCAGCAAAATCCAAGTTAACGTAGTCAGTCGAGGTAATCAAGTCAGAAATTCCCTGCACACCTTGTTTCAAAACGTTATCCGCCTCTTTGAAAGCATCCATCATGGGGGTCTTCTTATCGACCATTTCAAGCAAACGATTATTAGCAATAATCACCAACGTATCTACATATTGCTTTAATTCTGCTATTCCCGCAGTGGCATTTTTTGACCGTTTAGGCCCTTCAAAAGTGAATGGCCGGGTAACCACGCCAACTGTCAGTGCGCCAGTTTCGCGCGCAATCTTGGCTACTGTCGGAGCTGCTCCAGTTCCCGTACCACCGCCCATTCCAGCCGTGATAAAAATCATGTCAGCACCTTTTAAGGCATCTTCAATCGTTTGCTCGCTTTCTTCCGCAGCCTTTTGGCCAACTTCTGGATGTGAGCCAGCACCAAGTCCCCTCGTCAATTTGGGTCCCAATTGTATCTTAGTTTCTGCTTTATTGCTATTCAACGCTTGCACATCTGTATTAGCAGCAACAAAGGAGACCCCTTGCACGCCATCGTCGATCATCCGGTTAACGGCATTACCACCTGCGCCACCAACACCAATGACTTTGATGATAGCGTTCTTATTATCGTCAGAATCGAATGTAAAATCCATCTAATTAACCACCTTTAATCAAAGAACTTTTTAAAGAAATTCTTAATGCTTCTATCTTTATTTTGCAGATTTTTTTTCTCTTTACTGCGCGAGTTATGTTCTCGCTTTAACAACTCATGTCTATTATATTCTTCTTTGACCTTGGTTTCATTACTTGTAGCCGGACTTTTTGAATTCTTGGTAATTTTTTTAGCTGATTCCGCTTCTTCAGCGGTCTCACTACCATAGATTGCCTTAATTACTAGGAAATCAATGTCAGACATTTTATATGCATAATTGACAATGCCATAAGACGCTGAATATACTGGATTCCGCATTCCAATCTGATCTGGTTGATAGATTTGCGCTTTCACCCCTAATGAATTGGCAACAATATTCTCAAAACCTTGCAATAGGCTATTACCACCGGTAATAACAATCCCACCCGGCAGCTTTAAAGCACCGTGACTTGCTAGCCCCTTATCAAGCCGGTCAACTGCCTGCATAATACGGGCATTAATGATATTGCTTAAATACACCTCGTCAACCATTTGCTGGCCATTCGTACCGACACTATTGACCGCAAATTTATTCTTAGTTGAAGCAAGGCTTGGATCCGCATAACCATAATCAAGTTTGATTTGCTCTGCGTCCTTTTTAGAGGTACTGAGGACAGCAGAAATATCATTACTAATATCCCTACCGCCTTCAAAGTCAATATTGGCATACTTGATTTGTCCGTTATGAACCACTGTAGCAGTCGTTACTCCGCCACCAGAATCAAGAATAATTGACCCAAAAGTACGTTCACTTTCGGTAAGGGCAACACTAGCAATAGCTAACGGGGTCGGGACGAAGAAGTTATTTTGGTAACCAGCTCGCTCAACTGCTTTTTTGATATTATGCAGCGCACTGGACGGCGCAGTTAGCATGATACCCTGCACGGCCAGCGAGTGGGCAATCATCTTTCGGGGATCATCAACTTCAGTTTTACCATCAATAACAAAACGACTGGGTAAAAAGGCAATGGGCTCCCGCTCGCTCTTCACGGCAGACTTAATGGCAACGCGAACAACGCGTTTGACATCACCATTACCGACCTCTCGACCATTGTCACCAACGTTAACTAAGTCACTCGCGGTTTCTAGCTGCAACATCCCGACTGGAATGCCGGTCACAACACGATAAATATTTGTATTAATTTTTTTCGCGATTTCTTTTAAAGCACGTCTAATCGCATTGGCTGTCTCGTCAATGTCAATAATGCTTCCGTGTCTCATTCCTTGGTTGGGAATTGCAACGGCTCCAATCACTTTACCGGCGTCAGCAACAACTGCCTTAACGCTTGTGGTACCTATATCTAGACCCACTAAAAGATTTGTATTGTCCAAAAATTAACCCCCCGTCGATACTTCTTGTAAAAATTCTAACATAAAAGAAATATAAAATCAGCTTATGTTAAACCATAAATTCTTTTTTCTTTAACTGTTAGTGGACGACTGTATGCCCCTACTTCCAAGTCAATTAAGCTATCTTTAGTGGCCTTGGCTTTAATTTCATCATAGTATTTCAGTTTTCTTTTCAAAGTAGAAACGTTACCAATGACTACATTGCCATCCTTCATTACAAAAATAACCTGCGATTTGCGCCGCGTATTACCGCTGAGCAACTTAATCTGACTCTGAAAGCCGCTAGGCAAGCTGTTGAACAAGGCTAAACTCTGATTCAAGGACATGCCGTGATTATAGCCGATAAACACTGGTTTATCGGGGCTTACTTTGCTCCAAGGCAGTAATTGGGTGCCTAACTTGCCATGCACTAAAATCTTACAATATTTATTTCCTTTTTTGATATAACCAATGGTCTGATACTCATTTACTTTTAAAACCAACTGGTTAAGGTGGTTAACGCCAATGTTAATGTGCTCGACTTCACTATACTTCTGTTTTACTTTATGGTTAACGCCCCGTGAATCAACTAGATGATCAATTACCTTGTCACTGGTCTTAATGCCAGAGGTTTTAACTAGTTCTGCCAGGGGCAGGTCGCGGCCGCCTTCTACCTTAACACTAACTACATCATTAAGCGGTGAAATATAATAACTGAGACCGATCAACGCAATTACTGAAATACCCACAATCAACCCTAGTCGTTTAACCAAAGCGGACTTACGTTCACTGCGTAAATTAGCTAGCGAGGCAGAAAGCTTGTTTTGCGTCTTACTTTGGGACTTGCGCTTATTTTTATTCGATTGATAGTCTAAATAAGGCGAAAGCTTTTCTTTCGGATCAATCTTGGTCACACGTTTTTTAGGCAACTGCCTCACCTCCTCTTTGCTACTTGGCAATCTCTTTCATGACATTAATGACTTGATCTGATGCATCAGGAATGCCTAATTTTTTGGATGCTGTACTCATCTCATCGGCATACTTGTGATCAAGTAAAATATGATCAATCGATGAAATAAAGTTATTGGTATTTACGTCACTTTCGGCAATTACCGTGGCTGCTCCTGCTCGTTCAAGATCAAGGGCATTTTTCATTTGGTGGTTATGTGTGACATTGGGACTAGGAATTAAAATCGCGGGAACACCTAATGCAGTAAACTCAGCAATACTGGTCGCTCCTGAACGGGCAACCACACAGGTTACTTTGGGGAGTAAAGCAGGCATATCTTTGACGTAAGGTACAATCTTTATACTGTTGCCGTAGTCGACGCCTGCCAACTTTTCACTAATCTCCTGGTAATAGTAATTGCCTGTCACCCAGATAATCTGGTACGGTTTTTGTTTTAACTTGGTCAAAGATTGCAGCATTACGCGATTGATGGCAAGTGCACCTCGAGAACCTCCAAAAATCAGCACAGTTGGTATTTTTTCATTTAAGCGCCACTTATCTTGTAAATCAAACCTCGTCGAAGACAAGTTTAAAACCTGCTGGGAACGCGGATTGCCTGTTTTAACCAGCTTCTTTTTTTCGGGAAACTGCTTAGCAGCATCATCAAAGGTGTAACATATTTTATCGACGTAATGCCCCAAAAACTTGTTAGCTACCCCAACCACCGAGTTTGACTCATGAATCATGGTCGGAATGCCCAACTTCGCAGCAGCATAGACTGTCGCCCCGCTAACATACCCACCAGTGCCAACTACCACGTCAGGCTTAAAGTCACCGATTATCTGCTTAGCCTGTTTAACCGCCTTCACAAACTTATTAATTGTTGTTAAATTGCTTAATAACTTTTTGCTCGAAAAGCCCTGAACCTCAACTGTCTTAAAGTTGACGCCAGCTGCGGGAACAATTTTAGCCTCAAGGCCTCGGGCAGTACCCACAAACAAAATGTCTTCATCTGTTACAAGTTCACGCTGTTTTAGCTGCTCAATAATTGCCATAATCGGGTAGATGTGGCCGCCAGTTCCGCCGCCGGTAAAAATAACTCTCATTTTATTTTGTCTTCAATTCCTTAACCAAATTCATAAAAATGTCACCACGTTCTTCAAATGACCTGAATTGATCCCACGAAGCACACGCCGGTGAAAACAGTATGACATCGCCCGCAACCGACAGGTCGTAAGCCCGCGGAACCGCTTCTCGCAGCGTATCGACAACCACAATTTGCTTAATTTGGGCTTGGCGAGCCGTATCAGCTAACAAATAACGTGTTTCGCCGTAGAGTACAACCGCCTTGACGTGTTTTTTTAATAAGGGCACCAAGGCATCAAAGGTAAAACCCCGGTCCAAACCACCTGCAATTAAGACTTCTGGTTCCTGAAAAGCCGGAAGGGCCACCGTAGCCGCTTCAATGTTGGTCGATTTTGAATCATTATAAATCGCCCGTCCGTTTATGGTCATTACATATTGTAAACGATGTTTAGCACCGGTAAAAGTCGACAAGCCGGCTTGGATATCTTCACTGCTAGCACCCATTAATTCGGCGATGGCACAAGCTACCAAAGCATTTTGCTGGTTATGTAATCCGGGTAGCTTCATTTCAGCCGTCTTCATTATCCGCCCCTTCTGACTTTGCAGATAGCCGTTAGCAATATAGTAGTCAGCAGCTGGGTCTTTTTCAGAAAAAGTTAAAACTTGCGCCCGGGTCAGCTTCTTTTCTTTGGCCAAAAGCTCTTTCTGGTCAAAATTAGCCAGGAAATAATTATCTGGCGATTGAGTTTTAGTAATCCGTAATTTGGCCGCTACGTAATTTGCAAAGGACTTATGATAATCTAAATGGACATTATCATAAATGTCAATAATGGCAGCCACTCGCGGGTTGATGTCAGTCACCCCTAATAGCTGAAAACTAGATAACTCAACTACCAAAAGATCATCTTTAGAGGCTGTCAGTACCACTTCTGAAATCGGCACACCAATATTGCCAACAGCGTACGCGTGATGGCCAGTCGGAGCCAGATGATGGTCAAGTATCCGCTGAGCCAGCAGTACCGTGGTCGTTTTGCCGTTTGAACCAGTCACGCACACATACGGGGCACTACTGGCATTGAGGGCAACTTCAGGTTCCGTAATAATGGGCAAATGTAATTCTTGAGCCAGTTTTACTAGCGGATTTTCGTATGGAATACCAGGATTTTTAACAAAATAGTCGAAGTGCTCCTGCTCAAGCAGCTCGGTTGGATGGCCACCGCCGATTACGCGCACTCCTAATTTTTGCAACTGCTGGGCTTGAGGATTGTGATCTAGGTCGGCCTGGTCGTTTAAAGTCAGCTTTGCACCAAGTTTAAGCAATAAGATACTTACTGCAAAACCGCTTTTGCCTAGACCCAAAATAAAGATCTTCTTATTCCGATACGTTTCAATCTGCCTCATTATTTACCCTTAGCTCCAAATCAATAAATACAATATACTTCCAAGCAGTCCTACCACCCAAAATAGAATATCGACTTTCCATTCAGAATAGCCCATCATTTCAAAGTGGTGGTGAATTGGGGTCATTTTGAAAATCCGCTTGCCCGTAGTCTGAAAAGAAATCACCTGCAAAATAACGCTGGCAGTCTCACCGACAAAGACAATTCCGACCAGTAATAAGGACCAGGGCCGTTGTAAAAAAATACTGACTGCGGCCAGGCCACCACCAAGTGCCAAGGAACCCGCATCACCCATAAAGATTTTAGCAGGTTTATGGTTAAAAATAAAAAATACAATCAAGCCACCAATTACGCTCATGCAAAAGATTAAAATTGCAAAATTTTGCTGTCTCAAAGCAAGATAGGCATATGTCGCATACGCAATAATGGTTAACCCAGTGGCCAGACCATCCAAGCCATCCGACAGGTTTACCGCATTAGAAAAGCCCACCAACCAAACAACTACAGAAAAGGTAAATAAAATAACACTGTTGATTAAGCCGAAAAAAGGAATAAAGAGTTGGAACTTGAAGTTAGCACTCGCCGCAATAGCTACAATAACCAAGGCAACTAGAATCTGCAAAGAAAATTTTTGCCATGCCTTCAAACCCAAATTACGTTTATAAAATAACTTGAGCCCATCATCTAAAAAGCCAATAATCCCATAACCTAGCAGACTAATTACTAAAATCCAAATTAGTCGGGTCATTTGCTGTTGCCAAGCGGCTACCCAAACAGTTGAAATAGCAGCTGCCAGGACAAAGACCACGCCCCCCATAGTGGGAGTGCCAGATTTTTTTTGGTGCCACTTAGGACCTTCGTCACGAATTTCTTGGCCTTCATGGTGAATGCGCATAAAAATAATCATCCAGGGCAAAAAAATGCCTGTCAATGCTAATGAACTAACTAATGCAATAATGCTAGTAATGAGCATAAAATGCTACTCCTTTAACTTTACGGTGATTTTTGTCCCTGACTTAACGGCAGCGTTAACGGCAATACTTTGCGCATGCACAGTGCCTGTCCCCTTAACTTCCAGCTTTACCCCGGTAAGGTCAGCGAACTGGTGTAAATCGTCGATTTTCCAGCCCTTCATGTTAGGACAGGTAATTTTACCTCCAGTTAACACAAACAAACGCTTACCTGACTGCTCTTTTTGGCCCTTAGGATAAGCCTGAGCGGTGATTTTACTTTCGTTACCAAGTTTAACCAGTCTTAAGCCTAGCTTGTTAGCAAGCTTTTCAGCTTGAGCATAGCTTTGTCCCTCTAAGTCAGGAATTGTAACAGCAGTAGACTCATTCAATTGGTTTTTGGACATCAGAATGATTCGGGTCATCATTGGTTTGAAAATCGACGATAAAATCACTTCGGCCGGCTTAGACATGTGTCTCGGTTGCTTTACCGTGATGTAAATGCAGTAACGCGGATGTTTGGCTGGGGTGACCCCAACTACAGAAAAAGTATAGTTGCTATCGCCCTTGAGGTAGCCGCCGCCCTTAGGATTGGCAATTTGGGCCGTACCAGTCTTGACTGCGATACTTTCGTTACCAATTTGATATACCGAACCGGTTCCAATCCGCTTATTCAAGACTCGCCGCATATTAGCCAAAACCACCTGAGCCGTTTCTTTAGAGTAAACGGGCTGGCCAACGTTTTTGACTTGATAACCACTAGTGGTCTTACCATTAGAATCAGTTATTTTATCAACAAACTGCGGCTTCACCATCTGACCATTATTGGCCAAACTGCTAAATGCCTGCATCATTTGCATAACATTAACGTTAACACCCTGACCAAAACTAGTAACCGCCTGGTCAATGGGAGAATTAAAAGCTAACAATCCAACCTGTTCACCTGGCAGAGTTACACCGGTCTTTTGGCCAATATGGAACTTACGCAGGTAACTACGCCAAGTTTTTGCTCCCATCTGTTGTTCGATGTGCACAAAACCTGTGTTAGAGGACCGGGGAAAGGCCTGCGAAAATGGAATATTACCCCAACCCCGAGGTTGCCAATCGTGGATAACCGAGCCATTAACAGTTACCGAGCCAGAGTTATAGTACTGGTTCGGGTGGTAATTTCCACTGTTAGCTGCAGCTGCTAAAGTTAAAACTTTAAAGACCGACCCAGGTTCAAATGTATCTTGAACTAAGATATTGCGGTAAGACTTACTCATTCCCTGCTTGGTCTGCGGGTTAAAAGTTGGTCGCTGTGAAGCTGCCAAAACCTTACCTGTTTTCATATCCTCAACAATTGCCGTCATCGAAACCGGATTATACGCTTTTTGAACATAACTCATCCTGGTTTCTAAGTATTCCTGCAACTGTGAATCGATCGTTAGATAAACATTCTTGCCATTTTCTGGCGCTTGATATGTTTGAACACTGTTGGGGGTTTGATAATTAGCGGCATCAACTGATGAAACTTGATAGCCGTCTTTGCCAGCAAGCACTTTATCATACCAAGCTTCAAGTCCCATCGTTCCTTCCAAGCTCTGTCGGCCGGATTTTTTGTCATACTTTGGACTGGCAAGACCAACCACGTGCGAAGCAAAGTTGCCGTTAGGATACAGGCGGGCTTGTGTTTCAAAGAATTTAATACCCGGTAGTTTCATTTTGACAATTTTATCTTTTTGCGCCTTGGTCAAGCCATTACCTGCAGCACCAAACTGAACTTGAAAGGCCGCGTGCTGCGGTTCCAAATAATGCAAAATTTGCTGGGCCGATAGCGGCAGCACCTCTGCTAACTTTTGTGCTGTCTCCGCTTTATTAACAACATGTTCAGGTTTATTTTTGTAATTAATCGAAGACTTATCCAAAATCGCATATACAGTATACTGATGCGTATCTTGCGCAACCGCTAAGCCATTGCGATCATAAATATTACCTCGGGTGGCCTTTAGAACCTGGTTGCGCATATACAACTGCTCAGTTCGCTGGCGCAAATTTTGGCCATTGACGGTTTTTGAAACACCAATATATAAAAATCTGCCTACAAATACAAGAAAAACCAAAGCTACAGCTACCTGGAGAAATCTCCCTACTGTAAAGCGGTACCTGCGGGCTTTGGATTTTTGCAAATTTAGCTTACTAATGTGTTTTTTCATTAGCGGATAGTCCTAATATTTTTTCCAATGAGAGTTAGCCCCTTGCTTCGCGCAATCTTATTTAATCTTGCACTCGAAGATAGCTCACCTAATTCTTGATGTAAATCACTGACTTCATTTTGTCCCTTTGCAACTGCACGCTGCACGCCGGTAAGTTCATGCTGTGCTGATGTTGCAGAAATGCTCGCGGAAACTAGAAACGTCATTAGTCCAACTGTTACTATGCCTCCCAGCACTAGCAAGGACTTCTCAAAGCCGGTCCAAGTAACCCGATGTGGATTGAGAACTTGCCGCTGCCTTTTTTTGAGCTCAGTTTCCTGATTGGGATTAAATTCTACTTGTCTTGCTAAACTATCAGCCATTATCTATTCCTCTTCACAATTTTTCCGCAACGCGTAATTTAGCACTGTGTGAGCGGTTATTGTTTTTTAATTCTTCAGGCGAGGCCACAATTGGTTTGCGGTTGACTAAGCGAAGTGTTGGCTTCATACTATCGGGAACCATTGGCATGCCTCTTGGTACCTCAACCTCGGAATATTTTTTAAAAATGCCCTTGACGATTTTGTCTTCATCGGATTGAAAAGTTATTACACTGATTCTACCACCTGGTTTTAGCAGTTCAATAGCTTCTTCAAGCGAATCATGTAAAACTTCAAGCTCACGGTTAACTACTACACGTAGGGCCTGAAAAGTTTTCTTGGCAGGGTGTCCCCCTGTCCGACGGGCAAACGCAGGAATAGCATCCTTAATTACATCCACCAATTCAAAGGTGGTTGCAATCGGTTTTTTTTGTCTACTTTCGACGATTTTGTGGGCAATTTGACGCGAGAATTTCTCACCACCAAATTTATACAGAATATCGGCTAGCTCCTTTTGACTGGAGTTGTTTACGAGCTGGTATGCATCCAAACTCTGACTCTGGTCCATCCTCATATCCAACCTGGCATCGAACCGGTATGAAAAACCGCGTCCTGCCTGGTCAAACTGCGGAGAAGAAACTCCTAAGTCGTAGTATATGCCATCAATGCCATCTGGATAACCTAGCTTAACCAGGTTCAACTGCAAATGGCTAAAATTGTCATGTACTAGCTTTAACTGCGGATTACTGTCTGCTTGTAATAAATCGGCAAAGTTCAACTTAGCTGAATTTATCGCATATTCATCTTGGTCAAAAGCAACCAGTGTTCCTCGATCAAGCTTGCTCAGCAAATATCTTGCATGGCCCCCACCGCCAAAAGTCGCGTCTACATAGAGACCATCGTTTTTGGGTTTTAAATTTTCAATTGTATCAGCTAAGAGTACGCTGGTATGTTTGAAATCCATCATTTTAAAGTTCAATATCTTCCAAATCTTCTGCGATGTCATCGTAGTTTTCATTAGCTTGATTGCTAAAGTCTTCCCAGCGTTCCTTGGACCAAACTTCAATTCGGTCGGAAACACCAACAATGACACATTCTTTATCAAGGGAGGCGTGGGTCTTCAATGTTGTGGTCAGATTCACACGTCCCTGTTTATCGAATTCGCATTCCATTGCACCAGAGTAAAACAAACGCGTAAAACTACGCGTATTTCTCTTAGTTAACGGAAGTTGGGCCAACTTAGCTTCAATTTTCTCCCACGTCTCCGTGGTATATCCGAAAATACAGCCTTCCATCCCCCGGGTAAAAATCATCTTGTCACCAATCTGACTACGCAAACGAGCGGGTATAATTAAACGCCCTTTGTTGTCAATATTGTGATGATATTCACCCATGAACATGGTTTAGCCCCCTTCCAAATAATAATTTACCACAATTCACCACTTTCCACCACTTTTTTGGGAATAAAAGTAAAAATAATTTAACTTCCTGGTTCGCAAACAAAAAAGCCGAAAATTCAACTGAATTTTCGGCTACGCCTTTACTATTCTGAAAAAAAGCTCAAATCATCATGAACAACAAACCTAGATACCAAAGCAGGGCATTAACGGTAAGATAATCCCATATTTGGCGCATCGTCTTACCAAGCGCAATATTTTTATTTTTTGCAGCTGCTGTCACTGCCAAAATTATTACCAAAATAAAAAAGATAAAAAAGCCATATGGTAAAAATTCAGGCTTATGCTGCTCAACCGTAATTAAGTGACAGGCATAAAGCATAAAGCAGGGTAAAACATCATACCCACGAAATTTTGCCTTGGGAAAAAACTTGTTCAAACTAACGGCAATAGCCAGGCCAATTAAGGGTAATAGAAAAATTAACAACATAAAAACTACTTCCTCCACTCACTGCTACCTATTCTATCTTACTATCCGTTTGAAAAAAACCACTAAATAGCATAAAATATTGTTCAAGCAGGAGGACAAACATGGCAAGAAAAAGAAAAAAGAAGAAATCAGGTTTTCAAAAATTAACGATTGTAATGGCCTGGCTGATGGCATTCATCACGCTAGCTGCAGTCTTTATGCAAATTGTCAGTGCGCTAGCCAGCTCTGGCGTTTTCGAATAAAAAGCGTGAGAAATAATTTTCTCACGCTTTTTTCTTAGTAGTTACTTCTTTTAACCATAAAAGGATAGCTAGTCGCAAGCCAGGCCCACATTTTATATGTCAACGTGGCAAAGCCAAAAGACCAAACTAAAGTGGATCCTAAACTGACTAAGAGCTCTAGCAAGGGCACTCTAGCCAAGCCTGTAATATTTAAAACAAGCCAGCTGTAGATACATAGGGCAACCACAGCAAGTAAAACAGCCACAATTCGCGCCCAAAAAACTTCAGGTAAAAAACGTGCTGACCGCTGTAAAAGCCAACAAATTCCAGGTAAAGCTACCGTATAAAGACCTAGGACGCCAAAAAAATAAAAGTCACTGACGATGCCCGCCCCCAGTGCAAGCCAAATTTCTTTTTGGTTCATATCGTCAAATAGTGCAATCAACATTACACTGATTGGTAACAGTAAGTTTATCCCCCCTGCAAGGGCCAAAAATTGATGTAAAATAAGCGATAAACTAGCGTCAAGGGCGAGCATTAGGTATAAGACAAAGGCTAAGGTGAATTTTTGCAGTGAACGCATTAATCAGTCACCTTCCTCTTTACGACGGTAACTACAGCTGGATCATTCAATTCTCCAGCTGGCTTAATCTTGATTAAATCAGACAGTCCAAACGTATCCCTTGTTGTGTGTGCAACCGTTCCAACCAAAAGCCCTTTGGGGGAGTTACCGCCCATTCCACTCGTGTAAATTTTTGTGCCCTGCTTTAGTTTGCGACCATCGATTGCTTGCGTAAAGGCTAACGTTTTTGTCCCAATGACAGTAATGATGCCATGGACCTTTTGTCCACCAGCAGCGTCTGCTTCAACAGCAAAACGGTTGGCAGACTTATCAGTAGTGGTGATTAACTCCACTTTTGATGATGCCGCACTAACTTCGATAATACGGCCAATGATTCCGCCACCGGACATAACGGCCATATTCTTTTGCAGTCCAGCGGTGGTGCCCTTGTTGATCACTAGCAAGGCAGTCCAACTGTCAGGGGAACGCGAAATGACCGATGCAGGTACCATTTCAAAGTCACTCAAAGTTTTTTTTAAGCCCAGTGCTGCCTTTAGCTGCTTGTTTTCACTTTCCAGGCTCGAATTACGCACCTTCGTCTGTTCCAGTTCACTTACGCGACTTTTCAAATAATTGTTTTCATCTTGTGTGTTCAGTAAGTCGTGTACGGTATTCATCGTTCCAGAGACTAGTCTAAGGGGAAAATCGACAACTCTTACCCCGACTGCCACCACATCATTGCCAAAGCTTTGGATCACCAAGGGCGTATTGCGTTTATTGCGGATACCAACACTTGTACCCAAAACAGCAAAAATCACAATGATAACGACACAGACTGATAATAGTTTTTTATTTTGTAAAAACTTTTTCATATGGTATTGATTCCTAAAAAAGTCGGCCCACTAGCCGACTTTTGTATTATCTGCGACTTCTACGCATTAATTCAATATTTTTCAGAGACTTACCTGTACCCATCGCAACACAGTCAAGTGAGTCTTGCGCAATAAATACTGGAACCTTAGTTGCATCTGAAATGACGTCAGGCAGGTTCTTAAGGAGAGCCCCACCACCAGTTAAGACAATTCCGTGGTCAATGACATCAGCAGCAATTTCAGGCGAAGTTTGTTCAAGGGTTTCCTTGATTGCAACGATAATATCTTGAACAACATCTTGAATTGCTTCAGAAACATCGACAGCCTCAATATCAACTGACTTAGGCAAACCGGTAACTAAATCGCGCCCTCGAATACTGACGGCTTCTATTTCTTTCGCCTTTTCAACCGAAGCGGAACCGATTTGAATTTTAATATCTTCCGCCGTCCGTTCGCCAATCAATAAATTGAACTTAGAGTGGACGTAGTTAACAATTGCCGTATTGAACTTATCACCAGCTTGTCGAATTGAGGAGGAGGAGACAATTCCGCCCAACGAAATCGTTGCAACATCAGTTGTTCCTCCACCGATATCAACCACCATTGACCCAGTTGGGTCCATTACCGGTAAGTCTGCCCCAATAGCGGCAGCAAATGGCTCCTCAATCACGAAGGCTTCACGAGCCCCTGCAACGCGGGCCGCATCGATCACAGCCCGCTTTTCAACCTCGGTAACACCCGATGGTACACAAATCATGACTGACGGCTTGGAATTGCCAACTGTCTTCTCAATAAAATACTTGAGCATGGAGGCAGTGGTATCATAATCTGCGATTACACCGTCTTTCATCGGTCTAATGGCAACGATACTGGCAGGAGTTCTACCAATCATCTCCCTTGCTTCAGATCCGACCGCAATCACCTTATTGGTACGGGTATTTTTTGCTACAACGGATGGCTCCCTAAGAACAATGCCTTTGCCTTCCATGTAAACAAGCGTATTGGCTGTACCTAAATCGATGCCAATATTCTTTGTTCCTAATCCAAACACGTAAATCTCTCCTTAAATACTGCAGTCTCTAAATCTTGAATTATTATAGCATAAAGTAGCATTTAAAAAAGATTTAGCTTACGACTTTAAGATGAATTTAACACAATTGTTGCTCGCGCATGCTCAGATAGTGTCCTTTACCCACAATAAAGTGATCCAAAAAGTCAATGTGTAATAATTCAGCAGCAGTCTGCAAACTTTCAGTAAAAGCAATATCACTCTTAGAAGGTAACAGGTTACCACTGGGGTGATTATGAACCACCAAAAGTCCAGCACAGGCATAAAGAACAGCCCAGCGGAAAACTTCACGCGGATGAGCTACTGACTTATCTAACGTCCCCTGAAAGAGCTGCTTTTCCGCAATAATATGGCTACTATTATCAATATAAATGGCCCACAACTCCTCTTGTTTATGACCCGCAAGCTTATTAATTAGGTATGTTCCGACCTCGCTACTTGATGTCAGTACTGATTCGCGATCAGGTAGGGCACCCCGCAAACGGTCTAGCAGATTTTCACAGAGCAGGGCCAAATCTTCATCACATGTTTCGCCTGATAGGTACTTGAGTAAGTCATTGAAGTTGTTAATCTTTAGTTGCCTTAGTTGTTGGGTTAGTTGGTCAAAGCTAGTAATATTCCTTTCGTTCAACTGATTAAACAACGCTCCCAACAATTCAACGTCAGTCTTTACCAAATAGCGATCGGCTTTGCTGATTTTCATCAAATCACCCCTTTCACTATTAGGTACGCCAAAAACTAAACTTTTTGCAAAAAAATTTTAAAATTTGGACAGACCATCAAGGCCAGTGCCTCGTCCTTTTTGCTAGCAGGTAACAAGTCAGGAATCATCACACACTCAACTCCGGCATTGACGGCGGCCTGCAAGCCCGTTGAAGAATCCTCAAAGGCCAAGACGTTTGCAGCGGGCAGTCCCAGCTTAGCAAGCGCTAAAAGATAGATATCAGGGGCAGGTTTAGGCTTGATCTGGTGTTTTTTGACGTCGGCTGAATTCAAGTGGAACTGAAAGTAATTACGAATACCTGTTACCCACAGATTATGCTCAACTACCGCTTCCGTATTGCTGCTAACAATCGCCATGGGCAGACCCAACTGCGCAAAAGTGTCAAGTGCTGCTTGAACGCCCGCTTGCAACTTCAACTCACCTTCATCTGTCCATTGCCAGGCTAATTCATCGGTGCGCTTAATAAAGCGATCGCGCTGCTCGTCATCAGCAAAATACCGGTGGTAAAAGGCGGTCATATCAGCATTGGTTGAACCAACTAGGCTTAAGTACACATCGTCTGAAAGACCTAAATTTGCTTCTTTAGCTGCCTGGATATTGGCTTTCCAGTATAGTCTTTCTGAATTAACCAGCAAGCCGTCCATATCAAACAAGATACCTTTAATATCGGCTTTACTTCCCTGTACCCGCATTTTTATCCTCCATTTGCAAAATATTACCAACTAAGTAAAATGACCCCGTTACCAGCAGTATATCATTTGTCTGACTAGCTTGTCGCATTTCCCGGTATGCTTCCTGCCAGTCGGGCTGATAAGGGTATTTCTGCTGAACCCAGCCAGGAAAATCCGCTTTTTTGGCAGCACGTTGATAGTCAAGCGTCGTCAACTCAACTTCTTCGGTCTGATTAAACAAAGCAAAAACCTGCTCCATATCTTTATCCTGCATCATCGTCAGTAAGATACGCAAGCGCCCCCGCCGGTCCACTTGTTCTTGGCGAACAAATGCTAGCAGACTTTGCATTGCTTGCACATTATGGGCGCCATCCAAGATAACTAGTGGGCGCTCTTGCACGATTTGATATCGGCCCGGTATCACAGTCTGGTTAATTGCAGCTGCAACTTCGCCACTGCTAAGTGGCAAGTGCAGCAAGCTAAAGGCGCAAATGGCAAGCGCGGCATCAATTTCTTCGACTTGGGGTCTACTGGTTAATTTTACCGTGTGAAATTTATCTGAATAAAGTATCTCCCTTCCCCAAGTTAATGAAAAGTCAAGCCCCAATCTCTTTACTGGAGCTGCTTCTGCTGCTGCTTTATGGGTAATAATGGGCAGCACTTCTGCCGGAATATAACCAAGTACAACTGGACGCTGAAACTTGATTACTCCACTCTTTTCCTGAGCGATTTCCTTGATAGTCGGTCCAATAACTTCTTCATGGTCAAGTCCGATCGTGGTGATTATGCTAACTTCTGGTGTAATCACATTAGTCTTATCATGTTCACCTCCAATCCCCACCTCAATCACAGCATAGTCGCACTTCTTTTGGATAAAATAAACAAAGGCTAGTACTACCTCATACTCAAAGATAACGAGGCCAAAGTCAGGATCTTGTCGCTGCACCTGCAGAATTGCTTCTTCTACCTGATTGGCGACGTTGACCAAGTCGTGATCACTAATTCTTTCTCCATTCAATTGAATTCGTTCGTTAAAGCTAAAGACATAGGGGGAAACAAAAAGGCCCGTCTTTTGACCGGCCTTTTGCAACAAGTTGCTTAGGTAGTAAGAAGTCGAACCTTTGCCGTTCGTTCCCGTTACATGCACCGTCTTCACCTGATTCTGCGGATTACCTAGAATTTGTAGGACCCGGTTGATATAGCTTAAGTCGGCTTTTGGGTGCAAACGCGGCAGTGCATATAGGTGGTTGATCACTGCTTGGGCACTTGTAAAATTCACGTTACTCACTCTTTTTTAATTCCTGAATTCTCTGCTTGACGCTTTCAAGCTGGTGCTCATAGTCGGCCTGCTTGGATTTTTCTTTGGCAATCACCGATTCCGGTGCATGAGCCACGAAGCCTTGATTACTCAGCTTTTTACTTGACCGTTCAAGCTCAGCTTTGAGGCTTTGTTCTTCTTTTTTCATGCGCTGAATTTCTTCATCCACATCAACTAGGTCAACCAAAGGCACAAAAATCTGAGCGCCGGAGATGACCGCGGTCTTGGCCAACTTAGGAGCAGCAATTTGACCGGCAATCGTCAACTTCTTAGGATGCAAAAAATTCTTAACATAATCGGTATTATCTGCTAAAATCTGCTCATTTTCAGGGTCTTCAAGTTGAATCATAATATCGATCGGCGCAGAAAGCGGGGCATTAACTTCCATACGGATGTTGCGGACAGCCTTAATTGTTTCGATTAAGAAGTCCATCTCATGCCGGGCCTGATCGTCAACAAATTCATCATGAGTTTCTGGATACTTAGCCACCATAATTGACTTGCCCTGGTGTGGCATCGACAGCCACAGTTTTTCGGTTACAAATGGCATAATGGGGTGTAACATGCGCAAAATTTGATCCAAAATCCAGACTAGATTATCTTGTTTTCGCGCCTTTAAGGTCTGATTTCCGCCATTTAAGGCAACTTTCGCCATTTCAATGTACCAGTCACAGAAGTCATTCCAAATGAAGTTGTACATTTCCCGACCCGCTTCGCCGAATTTATATTCATCAAGCAAGCGAATAACTTCACCTACCGTATGGTTTAAACGGTCAAAAATCCAGCGATCAGCTAAGTCAAAGGAAGCAGTATTCGGCTTGTGGGCTGGTTTTGTCTCAGCGGGTAAGTTCATAATCACAAACCTAGACGCATTCCAAACCTTATTAATGAAGTTCCAGGCGGCAGACAGTTTCTTGGGGTTGTAACGTGTATCTTGACCCGGAGCAGTACCATTAAGCAGGAACCAGCGCAAAGCATCAGCACCATATTGGTCAATCACGTCCATCGGATCAACCCCGTTGCCTAGAGACTTGCTCATCTTGCGTCCTTGTTCGTCACGAATTAAGCCGTGCAAGACAACATCGTTGAATGGTCGCTCATGCGTGAAGTGCAAACTTTGAAAAATCATCCGCGAAACCCAAAAGAAGACAATATCATAACCAGTGACTAAGGCATTGGTAGGGAAATAGCGCTGGAAATCAGCGGATTTTTCATCCGGCCAGCCTAGCGTTGAAAATGGCCACAGCGCACTTGAAAACCAAGTATCCAGCACATCGGGGTCCTGCTCCCAGTTTTCAATATCTTCAGGTGCTTCTTCACCAACGTACACTTCACCGGTTTGCTTCTGGTACCAAGCCGGAATCCGATGGCCCCACCACAATTGCCGCGAAATTACCCAGTCGTGAACATTTTCCATCCATTGCTTGAAGGTAAGTTCAAACCGCTCGGGCACAAAATTGACCTTGTCAGTAGTTTCCTGATTTTGCAGCGCCTTTTCGGCTAACGGCTTCATCTTAACAAACCACTGTGTTGACAAGCGAGGCTCAACCTGAACACCCGACCGCTCCGAGTGCCCAACTGAGTGCACAATCGGCTTAATCTTAATGAGATAGCCCTGCTCTTTTAAGTCTTTAACCAGCATTTCACGACACTCAAAGCGATCCATCCCCGCATATTTGCCGGCTTGCTCATTCATTGTCCCATCGTCGTTCATGACATTAATCCGCGCCAACTTGTGCCGGTTACCTACCGCAAAGTCGTTCGGGTCATGTGCCGGTGTGATTTTTACTAAACCCGTCCCAAATTCAGGATCTACGTGTTGGTCTTCAATGATCGGAATGTGACGGCCAATTAGCGGCAGAACCAGTTCCTTACCAACAATGTCCTTATAGCGATCATCACCATGGGCTACGGCAACGGCTGTATCACCAAACATGGTTTCTGGACGGGTGGTAGCAATCTCAACAAAGCCAGAGCCATCGGCGAACGGATACTTGATGTGATAGAAGGCACCCTCGTCATCCTGGTGGATAACCTCAATATCACTCAGAGCTGTCTGCAGTTCCGGGTCCCAATTGATGATATATTCTCCGCGGTAGATCAGCCCCTCTTCGTATAACTTAACAAAGACACGCCGCACTGCATTAGATAGACCCTCATCTAGAGTAAAGCGTTCACGGGAATAATCAAGGGACAAGCCCATCTTAGCCCACTGACTCCTGATGATGCTGGCATACTCATCCTTCCAATCCCAGACTTGTTTAACGAAGGCCGTACGCCCCATCTCATGTCGATTCTTGCCCTGATCACGCAATTTGGCCTCAACTTTAGCTTGAGTAGCGATCCCAGCATGATCCATCCCTGGCAAATAAAGCGTATCAAAGCCTTGCATCCGCTTAAACCGGATTAAGGCATCTTGAATAGCCGTATCCCAGGCATGACCCAAGTGCAACTTCCCCGTCACATTAGGTGGCGGAATAACAATTGCATAGGGGTGTGCCTTTTGCTCACTTGATGGCTTGAATAAGTCCTGGTCAAGCCACTCTTGATATCTTCCCTGCTCAACCGCTTGCGGGTCATATTTAGGTGCTAAGTCTGTCATCATTTTCCTCCAATAAAAAAGTCCTAGACATCTTGTCTAGGACGATATAATTAACCGCGGTACCACCTAAGTTAAGCCAGCATAAATGCTGCTTCTCTCACATTGCGATAACGGCGAATTGCCGGGCCGGCTTACTATTGGTTCAGCTGACCAGACCAACCAAGCTACCAATTAACCCTTAGCCTCTCACCACCAATGGACCATTCTCTGTTTACCGGGTTAACACCTCTTGGTTATTACTTTGTCAACATTATAGCACTTTTTTTAGAGTAATGCAGCATCTTCTTGGGCTTTATCAGCCAAAAACTGGTCATTCGGATAAATGGGCGTGATCTCAATTCCTGCTAGTGCACGATCAATTAGTGCACTGGTATCCAACCGTGCTTCATATTCACGAGCTTTGTCAACCTTAGGCTTAGTCTTAGGACGAGGCGGAGCAAAAATTGTGCAGCAATCTTCAAAGGGTTGAATAGAAAGATCAAATGTCCCGATTTTTTCAGCCAAAGCAATAATTTCTGTCTTATCCATCGTGGCTACCGGTCGCAACACCGGTGTGGTGGTAACATCGTTAATTGCCACCATTGATTCGAGTGTCTGCGAAGCAACTTGACCAACCGACTCGCCATTAAAAATTGCCAGACCCCCGCGTTTTGCCCGAAGCTGGTCGGCCAGCCGCAACATAAAACGGCGCTGAATCGTCATCAAGTAGCCTTCAGGGATTTTGGCTTTAATCGTCTCCTGAATTTCCGCAAACGGCACGGCAATAAAGTTAATGCGCCCAGCATAATTGGCTAAAATACCAGTTAATTCCTTAGCTTTATTCAGCGCCTTCTCAGTAGTATATGGTGGACTATAAAAGTGAACCATGTCAATCTCAACTCCGCGCTTGAGTGCTAGATAGGAAGCAACCGGTGAATCAATCCCGCCAGACAACATCATGACAGCACGACCACCGGTACCTACCGGCATGCCACCGGCACCGCGAAGTAATTGGCTAGAAAGGTAAGCCGCATCCTGGCGCACCTCAATCCGAAGGACCAAGTCAGGTTGCTTCATCTCAACTTTTAAGTTATCCATTTGACCAAACAAGTAGTCCCCAATCATTTGGTTTAACTCGTTAGTATCATAAGCAAAGTTGTGGTCGCTACGCCTGGTATTAACCTTAAAGGTCATTCCCGGCTTAAATGTCGCCTTCATCAAAGCAAGTGCTGTCTCTTCAATCATCGTTAAAGTTTTTTCGATTTTGATAGTCGGCGAATAAGTTTGAATCCCAAAAACTTTTTTAAGTCGTTGATCGACGTCAGCAAAAGGTGCTCCATTAAGAATAATGTGCATACGGTCATGCTTGGGCCGAATTTCTACTTCCGGAAAGTCACGTAAGACTTTGGTCACATTGCCAGCTAGCCGACCGATAAAATCCTTGCGATTCTTTCCCTTAGTTGAAAGTTCACCGTAGCGAACCATAATTTCAGTGTATTTCATTCCTTTATTCTCCTAAATGATTAATTGGGGCAAAGTGTTGGTAAATCTCCTCAAAGACCCTGATAAACTCCTCAGCTTCTGCCATCGTATTGGTTTCATCAAAGCTGAGTCTAATGGCACTAGTCGCTACTCGATCAGTAATCTGCATCGCTGACAAGGTGCTTGCTGTAGTAGACCGAGTAGAAGCACAAGCTGAAGTGGTCGAAGTGTAGATGTCGTATTCTTCTAGCGTGTGGACCAATGTCTCCCCTCGAATACCAGTTAAGGCAAAGCAAAGTATGTGCGGAGCAAAATTCAGAGAAACTGGTGAAAAAATTTCAATTCCCGGTTTAGCTTGCAAGTAGTCAACTATTTTGCGCTTGATAGCCGCTTCCCGATCAGCCTTTTGCACTTCATCAGTAAGTAGCAAACGCAGTGCCTTGGCCATTCCCGCTATTGCTGGCAAATTTTCCGTTCCGGATCGTAAGCCCTGTTCTTGACCACCACCATCATGGAGTGGCAGTATCATTTTACCGGCTTTTTTATAGAGGATGCCAGTTCCGCGTGGTGCATGAAATTTATGTGCCGATAAACTGACTAAATCAACCCGAGGAGTGAAGACTCGTGACCAAATATTTTTACCAATAGCCTGCACATTATCAACGTGAAAGTTAACGGTCGGATAATTGGCAAGCAAGTCACTAATGTCCTCAATTGGTTGAATTGTCCCAATTTCATTATTGACCCCCATAACTGACACCAGTGTGGTGTCACTATCCAGAGCGGCGCGCAAGTCATTAACATTGACCCGGCCAGTTTTATCAACTGGCAGGCGCGTAACCCGAAAGCCTTGGTTTTCCAGCGCAGTAAAAGCATTGGCCACCGAGGCATGTTCCACACTTGAAGTAATTAAATGTTGGCCAAATGTTTGTTTTTGCCAGGCTGTACCCTTAATGGCCCAATTATTGGCCTCGGTTCCGCCTGAAGTAAAAAAGAGTTCACTAGGCTTTGTTCCTAAGAGGTCAGCGAGTTGTTCGCGTGAGCTTGCTAACAATTGGGCTGCACGATCACCCAACCGATGTAAACTCGAGGGATTTCCCCAGATTTCTCGCGCCACTTGGTCATATGTAGTCAAAACTGTTGGGTCAATCTTGGTTGTTGCGCTATTATCAAAATAAATCACTAATCTTTGCTCCCCTCAAACAATCCTGCATAACTTAACAATTGTAGCTTAAATACTGACTTCCTTCAATTGATAGTCCTTGTCCAAGCAAAAAGCAGTTCTAAGTTATCTCTTTAAAACTGCTTACCGCATAGCGCTTTATTGATTATTTTCTGAATAATACAGGTTCTCAAGCCGCTGATATGAACCAGGTTCAACTTTTTCAATGGCCGTTGCAATTGTATCCAGGGCATCCTTATAGTTATATTCCTGGCCGTATAGTGCCATGGTCTCTTGTTGAGCCTGCTTGATGACACTGTTTCCCGCATATTTGTTTGAATACTGCATGGTCAGTTCAACTAGGTCAGAGGAGCTAATGATGTCATCGGCCTCACGCTTCAAACGTTCAACATCGTCAGAAATCTGAATTAATTCATTGGAAATCTTTTCCATATTTATGCGAACTTGACTTAGTTCTTTAGCCACATGGCCAATCTCATTGACCACCAAAGTGTACATCTGGACAAAGGTGTCGGGTTTACCAGGCAGTTTTTTGCGTTCAAGGCGGCGATAGATCAAGGAAACTTCTTGCTTAAACTCGTTAATCGAATCATTAGCAACATTTTCTGCATCATACAAACCATCTACGTCTTGGGCCATTGTTTTCTGCTCAGCGGTGATTTCACGCAAACGCTCAAGCATGCTTAGCCACGAAGCTTTAATTTCCGAATATACCCCTTTACCATCCGCTAAATTTTGCGTATCAACGGTATATTGCCGGTTCATCTCATTGATTTCCTGCTCTAGCTGCCGGCTGGCGGCCAGTTCACCATGCGTCAGTTCATAACTTTCATCAATGTGGCGCAATTTTTCAACCAAATTCTTGGACTCAACTTGTTCATGGGCTAGGAGGCGCTGAATCTTGTCCTGATTATCTTCAACAAAGGGACGTGCCTTATACTCCTTGGTCAAAACGTCATACAAGTGGGTTATCGCAGACTTAATTGCGGTAATTCGTTGCTCCAGTTCAGTAGTTTTTAGTTCTGCCAGCAGTTTGCCAGCTTCATCAACCTGCAGGTGCAACTTTTTGATTTCGGCAAGTACGTCAATTTCAGTTATATAATACTGCGACGACATCATCTTTTTATAAGTATCAGAAAGTTCCCTAAGCTGCTCTTGAAAGACCGTATCGAGTGCTTGACGCCCTGCTCTAATCTTAGGCAAAATACTACTAATTGAGCTCAGCGCCACTTTGATTTGAGATAAAACCCGCTTGGCCTCCACCTGGTCACCCTGGGCAGTTAAACTTTTTGCTTCAGAAAAATCACTTTCGATCGCTGACAGGTCATTTTCAATTCGGTCAATAGCATTACCGTACTCATAGGAATCGGCCAAGACTGACTTGCGTAGTTTTTGATAACTTTGGTTTAGATCATCGTACTGAATTTGGTTTTCCCGATTGGATTCAAGTAACTCGGTAAAAACTTCTTTGGTGTTTTTAGCATCACTATAAGTCGGCCGCATAACTTCCTGGGCCGCTTTAATAGTCTTATGAGCCTTTAGCAATTGATAGTGGGCATTCTGTTCAGCTGCTTGCTCCAACAGCTCTTGCACTTGCGGGATTTTTTTACTGGAGGCTTGCTGGTAACTCTTGCGCCAAGTCGTGAACGTTGTCAAACTTTCACCAGCCAGATCCATCTTGTCGAGTTTGACAATGTCGGCAGTTAGGTCCATCTGTTCAATCTTCGAAATCATGTTGTCAAGTTCAAGAATTTCGCGCAATTGCCGCCGATTGACCACTAACATAAGGGCCACAACAAAAATAATGATTAAAATCGCAATAATTACAATAATCGACTGGGTTGATGACATAATTTTCCTCCAAAAACTACCCCAATTATACCAAATTTATCTTATACTGTGGAAACTGTTTTCGAACCGTCATAACAGAGTTCAGGTAACAGGAATAATAACCCAGAAAAAAGTCTTTTTCCAGCTTTTTCTACCATATATATGCTAAATAGTGATTTTTCTTGCTTTAAGCCGGCCAGACCGCTATAATATGGGACGTGTAAAATATTTGCAGCTATAAGTGGCAAGAACGTCAACATCTTAATACGTTTTAGTGAACGAGTAACCGACGCTGCAACAGGCGAAAATGAAAATTAAGATGCACGAATGCTGAACTTATGTGTAATATTTTACTCCAAAAACTGTCAGCAGATTTTATTGGAGGATTTTATGTCAAGATATACAGGTCCAAGTTGGAAACGATCAAGAAGATTAGGTATCTCACTTTCAGGTACTGGTAAAGAACTTAGTCGGCGTAACTATGCGCCAGGTCAACACGGCCCTAACTCACGCGGTCGCCTGTCAGAATACGGCGAACAATTGCACGAAAAGCAGAAGCTGCGTTGGATGTACGGCTTGAACGAGCGTCAATTTAGAACTTTGTTCAAGCGGGCCGGTAAGATTCGTCAGGGCGAGCATGGTACCAACTTCATGGTTCTGCTTGAATGCCGCCTGGACAGCCTGGTTTACCGTCTTGGCTTTGCCACTACTAGAGAACAAGCTAGACAATTAGTTAACCACGGCCATATTACTGTTGATGGCAAGCGCGTTGATATTCCTTCATATGATGTCAAGGTTGGTCAAATCATTGGCCTCAGGGAAAAATCAAAGAACTTGCAACAAGTCAAAGATGCACTTGAAGCAGTTGTGGGCCGCCCATCATTTGTTTCATTTGATGACAATAAGGTGGAAGGTTCTCTTGTACGTCTTCCAGAACGTGACGAACTGGAACCTGAAATTAACGAAGCCCTAGTTGTTGAATACTACAACAAGCTACTTTAATTTCTTCAATCACAAAACCCCTTTCCTCCTGGGAAAGGGGTTTTTGTTACTCGAAAGGAAGTTTAGCAATGTCCGATGATTTAAATACCAGAATCGAAAATGCTGCCCAAGGGATTACCCCCCAAACGCGGCCCGATGAACGCAGACAGTTTCTCGGTTCTTTACGTGAACGCGTTTTGCTGCGCATGAATAACACCGAAGTCGAAGATCCCCAGTTAACTCAACAGTTCTTGCTACACTTTAAAGACTTCAGGGGCTATTCCATTTTGGTCAATGGCAACCTCCACAATGACTTTTTAAACCAAGTCGAATTAAGTTGCGGTAAGTACGACATTCCATTCACGCTAGTCAATAATGAAACAGCCAAAACCGGCCCAACTGATACCGCGATCTTAGTAGTCGCCAAAACGGCCATTAATAAGCTGCGCGTTGAAATTGGTCAGGTGTACGCACCAGAAATGCCAAAATCCGAGCTAAGTCAGAAAACTGGCTCCCAAAAGACTGGTTTTTGGCACCGGCTCTTTCATGGAGAATCATCATGAAGCCACTGGCTTATCGGATGAGACCAGAAAATCTGGATGAGGTCGTAGGTCAGCAGCATTTAATCGGTCCGGGTAAAATTATTCGCCGGATGGTTGAAGCCAAACTGCTATCCTCAATGATTCTGTATGGTCCACCTGGAATCGGTAAGACTAGTATTGCCAGTGCCATCGCCGGTTCAACTAAGTATGCCTTTCGCAAGCTCAATGCGGCAACTGATGGCAAGAAGCAATTAGAACAGGTTGCAACGGAAGGCAAAATGAGCGGTACGGTCATTTTGCTATTAGATGAAATTCACCGCCTGGACAAGACTAAGCAGGACTTCCTCCTCCCCTTACTCGAAAAGGGAGAGATTATTTTAATTGGCGCAACCACGGAAAACCCATACATCTCCATTTCACCTGCCATTCGGTCACGTTGTCAGATTTTTGAATTAAAGTCCTTATCCGCAGCAGATGTCACGCAGGCTATTGACCGGGCCTTAAAGGATACCACGAATGGTCTCGGAAAATACCAGGTTAAAGTCACTAATGATGCCCAAAAACTGCTCATTCAAAAAGGCAACGGTGACCTGCGTTCCACCTTGAATGGCCTGGAGCTTGCAGTTCGGTCAACCAAACAAGAAATGATTGCAGCGGGCAAGAGCACAGAACAAGGTTTTACCATCAACCAGGAAGAAATGGCAAATTCTATCCAATTGCGCAGTCAAAACTTTGATGCCAGTGGTGACGGGCATTACGACCTGGTTTCAGCTTTTCAAAAGTCAATTCGTGGTTCTGACACGGATGCCGCTCTCCATTATTTAGCCCGGTTAGTTGAATCAGGGGACCTTCCAGCTATCTGCCGGCGCTTGAGTGTGATCGCTTACGAAGACATTGGCCTCGCTAATCCAGCGGCCGCCCAGCATGCCATAATCGCTATTCAAGCAGCACAAAGTTTGGGTTTTCCAGAAGCCCGTATTCCCCTAGCCAATGCCGTAATTGAACTAGCCCTCTCACCTAAGAGTAATAGTGCCATTAAGGCCATCGATCAGGCTTTAAACGACGTGCGCCAGCATGATTTTGGTGCCATTCCTGACAATCTGAAGGACGCCCACTACTCTGGAGCGGCTAAATTGGGGCATGGAACTAATTATGTCTATCCACACTCCTATCCAGGCGACTGGGTAGCCCAACAATATTTACCCGACAAGTTAACCGGTCAGCATTACTTTGATCCCAAGGGTAATTCAAAAATTGAAAAAGCCCTCCAAAAGCAGTATTTAGTTTTACAAAACATGCAAAAAGAAGGATTGAAGAAAAAGCCCCAGTGAATCAACCAAAACCAATAAGTTCAAGGCAAGAATTGGCTTTTGCTCAATTATCAGGGCCATAACAAGTGCACCAGTACTCTAACTAATGCCGTTATTCTGGTTGGATAACTTAAAAGTAGTTTGCCCGCAGTTGCAGCAACTTGCCTATAAAAAAGTTGACAAGTCCTACTCCATTAGCTTAGTATAATACTTGATCTGAGTTGACTGCTTAGTTTAATTGTATAAAGTTGACCGGTCAAACATAATACGTGCGAGATAGTAAATAACTATCGAATCGGAATACTATCAATTTTGCATAGGATCCATATTCGTCGTGATACTTCTCATTTTTTGAACACTGCGGGTTCAACAAGCATTGTTTTGCTATGTTTAGTCGACTCGGATTTCTTTGAAATTTATAAGAGAACGGTCTCAGGACCGTTTTTTGTGTGGAGCTTTTTTATGACTCTCAAAGTTTTTATTATCATCTATTTAATCGTTTTACTAACTACTGCCTACTACCTTTGGTACAATCGGACAGATCATTTTTTGGTATTTAACCGTAAGAACAATGCAAATTTTCGGTCAATTATGTCTTGGACGGCAGTAATCCTATTTTTGGAAAGTGTTATTGGTTTCTTCATTTTGCTGTTGGGCAACCGTTACCTTAACCTAATTACGCTTATTCTCAGCTCAGTAACTATTTTTATTTTTAGCATTTTGATCAATCAAAAGGATTATTAATTCTGTGAAAATTTGGTAGAATAATGGTGAAAGAGGTGTTTTACATGACAAAACAATATTACCACATTCAAGTTGCCGTTGATGGTTCTAAAGAGGCTGACTTGGCGTTTAAAAAAGCCGTCGCGGCTGCTAAACGCAATGACGCCACATTAGAAATTTTACACGTTATTGATACCCGGTCGTTTCAAAATGTGTCAAGCTTCGACTCTCAAATGGTGGAACAGGTATCCGCCGATGCCAAGAAAAAATTGCAGGACTATTATGATACTGCCGAAAGTGCAGGCGTAAAAGACGCCCACTATGCTATTGAGTTTGGCGCACCAAAAGAAATTATTGCCCACCAGTTTCCTCAAAAGCATGATGTAGATCTAATTGTGATCGGTGCAACCGGGCTTAATGCAGTTGAACGAATCCTGATCGGCAGTGTGACTGAATACGTCACGCGAACAGCGGATTGTGACGTGCTGGTCTGCCGGTCCACCGAAACAGCATGATAATTAGTTTTAATTAAAGTAAACAAAAAAGCAGTTCAATAATGATGTGAACTGCTTTTTTATGTTTAAAAGTCGCCGGCTTGACTGAACATGTAATCCTTATTATGGTACTTCATTGACAAAATCATCCCGATTCCAATCATGTTGCCAATCAGCGCTGAACCACCTTGAGAAATGAACGGCAATGGAATCCCCGTTAATGGTAGCAAATCAATGCTCATACCAATGTTTTCAAAAACGTGGAAGAGAATCATCATAATGACCCCAGTTGAAACGTAAGAGTAAAAGGCATTCTTAGTATCAAAAGTAATGCGGACCATTTGAATAATCAAATATAGGTAAAGCAGAATTACAGCCACACTGCCAATAAAGCCAAAGGATTCACCAATAACAGAGTAAACCATATCGGAGCCCCGCACTGGTACATAAACGCTCAGCTTACCAAAACCATTACCAAAAATTTGGCCAGAGCCAATGGCCTGCATGCTCAACCAGAGTTGATAAGCAACTGATGACGTATCGGTCGAAGGGTTAAGCCATGACATAATTCGTTTGAATTGGTAAGGTTGAAAGAAATGACTCAAGAATGACTGGCCGCCTGCCGTGGTAACCATAAAAATGACAATTGCGCCCAGAATAAAAACAAGCACAAACATTGGTGTAATGATTTTCCAGGAGATACCCGAAACCAAAATCACCCCACCCACAATTGCAATAAAGACCAGCATCGTGCCAAAGTCATTCTGCAACTTGAGCAGAATGGCAATTGGCAATAGCCAGGCCATAATCTTTCCAATCAGTAGCCAGTCATTGCGCAGCGTGTGCAGCAGTTTTTGATTGTGTTCGTGAACCACCCGGGCCAGCATTAAAATAAACGCGGGCTTCATCACCTCTGAAGGCTGGAAAGAAATGGGACCAACTTTAAACCAACTCTTTGCCCCTGTACTGCTTGCAACTGCCCGGTTATAGAAGAACAAAACCGCAATTAATAGGATAATCCCAAAAGCATAGACATAAGGTGCTATTCGAAAGAGTTGCTCTGCATCAAATTGGATAACAAATACTACGATTCCAAGGGAGATAACATACCATAGTCCCTGCATGAGGACCGCTTTTAGCGGGCTCCCCATATGACTGGGGTCATCAACTGCTGCAAAATAAATTGCATAAAGACCGACCGCCGCCAACAACAGCACCGGAACCACAATCTTCCAAGCTATCTGGTCAAACAGGTTAGTCTTATTTTCTACTTTTACCATTAAAAATCACTGTCCATTATTTTTCATGTAGTGCAAAGTAAGACAGCAAATCATTGATGCTGCTCTCTAGGCTCTTGGCATACAAAACATTATTCGTTTTGCTAGTTGTTGCGCGGTAGCGTCCGGAACCCTTCTCAATTGTTCCAATGGTCTTTTTATTGGGAATGATCACTTCCCAGGTCGGATTTTCTTTCCCCTTTAACTCATTAATTTCAACATTAATATTTTCTGGTTTCTTTGACATAATAGCTCCTACTTCGTTGATGGGTGGAATTTTTTGGCAATGATTTCATCCTCGTATTTTTCCGGATGCGGATTACGAAAAATCGTAAACTCATCAGGTACAGGATCGACCCCGCCGCGGATGAAAGGATTGCAACGCAAAATCCGGCATAAACCCATAATTAGCCCCTTGAGCGGTCCCATCTTAGTCAAAGCATCAATCATATAAGTTGAACAGGTGGGATAGTAACGGCAACTCTTAGGTAAAGCCGGTGAAATAACCCTTTGATAAAATTTTACCAGGTAAATCAAAATTTTACGCAAAGTAATCTCCTAATTAGCCAAGCTGATGCTTCTCAATGTTGTTAAGCAAAATCCCCGTGCCTAAGGCAACCGCTTCAAGCGGTTGATCGGCCGTTAGCACTGGCACTTTCAAGTAATACGAAATTAGCTTATCAATATTTTTTAGCAGAGCCCCGCCTCCAGTCAGCATAATGCCGCGGTCAATAATATCTGCTGAAAGCTCGGGCGGAGTCTTTTCGAGCACATCCTTAGTTGACGCAATAATGGTCATCAAGCCATCATGCAACGCCTCCTGAATTTCTGGGGCCGACACCGTCACTTGCTTGGGTAAGCCATCAACGACGTCCCGCCCGCGCACAGTAATTGTCTGCTCCTGATCCGGCTCAAAGGCACTACCAATCTCAATTTTAATCTGCTCAGCAGTTCTTGAACCAATCAGTAAGTTATGCTTATTCTTAATGTATGCCACTACGGCCTGGTTCATGTGATCCCCAGCAAAACGCAATGACTGGCTGGTAACAATTTCACCCATCGACAAAACGGCAATATCAGTGGTGCCGCCACCGATATCAATCACAATGTTGCCCTGAGGTTTAAAAATATCTAACCCGGCACCAATGGCTGCAACTTTAGGTTCAAAATCGAGGTAAACCTTACCACCACCAGATTTTTCGGCAGCTTGAATAATAGCTTTCTGCTCAATCGAAGTAACCCCAGTTGGTGCACAAATCATGATGTTTGGCTTGGACATGAAACCCTTGACGTTAAGCTTTTCAATGAAGTATGAAAGCATCGCTTCAGTAATATCAAAATCAGCGATGACGCCGTTTTTAAGTGGGCGAACAACCCGAATATTACCGGGTGTCCGGCCAACCATCATGTATGCTTCAGTTCCCACTGCAACTACCTTATTTGTACTTGTGTTAACAGCAACTACAGATGGCTCATTCAGTACAATTCCCTTACCAGAAACGTTAATGAGCACATTGGCTGTTCCTAAATCAATTCCTATATCTCGTGCCACGATAATCCTCCATAAATATTCATTGTATATTCTACCATAAAGGCAGGCAAGTTTGACGGGAACTTAGGTCACTTTACCAAGTTTTAAAAGAAATTCCGTAGTTGCATTGACGTATCCATGAGGGCAATCAAGAAGTTCCCCACTAAAAAACCTAAGGCAATTGCGCTGAAGATGAGCAGTAACTGGGCTTCAAAAACTCTCCCCTTGCGGATAATTTTTTCGACTTGGACATTTTTCATTATTTGAAATGATAAGGCAATCGTAAATAGGTAAATAATAATACTGATTAGGGCGTGAACACCTAGTTGAAACATCTTAATTCTCGCTTTTCTCTAATTAAACAAAAACGGATACACACTTTTGGTGCATCCGTTTAAAACTCTAATACTAGTTACTGGAATTGTAAACACTAATTCTGTTCGCAGCCCTTTTCAACGCAACTTGCGCACGTTCAAGTGATTGTTGATCATGACTGGCCTTAGCTTCTTCCATCGCCGCTTGTGCTCGTTTTCTGGCCGCTTCGGCCCGAGAAACATCGATGCTGCTCGAACGCTCAGCACTATCAGCAATGATTGTGGCAACGTTATCAGAAAATTCAAAATAACCACCTGAAACAGCAATATGATTAACTGTCTCATTGTCTTCACGACTGCGTTTAACCCTGATTTCACCAATTGCTAGTGGGGTTAAAAGCGGTAAGTGATTATACATGACTGAACGTTGCCCATCAATTGCACGCATCTCGACGAGACTACAACGATGGGAAAAGACCAAGCCATCAGGAGTTACCACATTTACTTTGAAAAGTTTTTCTGGATCTGCCATTTGACATCACCCTACTTTTCTAGCAATGCTTTAGCTTCTGGATCGCTAGCAGTTACGCCCATCGACTGCGCTTTTTTCAAAACGTCTTCAATTGGACCAACACTCCGAAAAGCATCTTCTGGTAAGTCATCGAGGTGACCATCCAGAATCATCTTAAAGCCCTTAATCGTTTCCTTGATTGGAACATAAGAACCGGGAACACCGGTAAACTGCTCTGCAACAAAGAAGTTTTGTGACAGGAAGAACTGAATCTTCCGTGCCCGACTAACAATTACCTTTTCTTCATCAGACAATTCATCCATTCCTAAAACAGAAATGATGTCCTGTAATTCATGGTAACGTTGCAGGACGTGCTGCACTTGGGTAGCAACTTCGTAGTGCTCCTGCCCAACAACTTCCGGATCCAAGGCACTAGAAGTGGATTGGAGCGGATCAACAGCTGGATAAATCCCCTGCTCAACCAAGCTACGCTCCAAGTTGGTCGTTGCGTCCAGATGGGCAAAAGTTGTGGCTGGTGCCGGGTCAGTATAGTCATCGGCTGGCACATAAACGGCCTGAATTGAAGTAATAGAACCTTTCTTAGTCGAAGTGATTCTTTCCTGCAATTGACCCATTTCTGTAGCCAGCGTCGGTTGATAACCAACCGCACTTGGCATCCGGCCCAGCAAGGCCGAGACCTCGGAACCCGCTTGGGTAAAGCGGAAGATGTTGTCAATAAAAAGTAACACATCTTGCCCTTCAACATCCCGGAAGTACTCAGCTAAAGTCAGTCCCGTCAAGGCTACCCGCATTCTGGCACCAGGCGGCTCGTTCATCTGACCAAAGACCATCGCGGTCTTGCTCAAAACGCCCGATGCCTTCATTTCGAAGTAAAGGTCATTACCTTCACGCGTTCTTTCACCAACACCAGTAAAGACAGAAATACCGCCATGTTCTTGGGCAATGTTGTGAATCAACTCTTGAATAATCGTCGTTTTACCAACACCAGCACCACCAAACAGACCAACTTTACCACCACGAACGTAAGGCTCGAGTAAGTCGATAACCTTTATTCCGGTTTCAAGAATCTCCTGACTAGTAGTCAGTTCATCATATTTAGGTGCTTCCTTGTGGATGCTATCACGATCATGATCTTGACCAAACTCGGGTCCATTATCAATCGTGTCGCCTAAAACGTTAAACACCCGGCCCAAGGTATCATTGCCAACTGGCACTGAGATTGGGCCACCAGTATCTTGGACTTTCATCCCGCGCATCAGACCATTGGTAGATTCCATGGCGATTGTTCTAAGGACCCCATCACCAAGCTCTAGCGTAACTTCAAGGACAATCGTCTCGTCTTTGGACTTAATTACACGCAAAGCATTATTAATGTCAGGTAGGCCTTTATCAAGTGGAAATTTTACATCGACCACAGGGCCGATTACTTGAACAACTTCACCTTCACTCAAAATATCTACCTCCTTTTCTCTAATTATTTCAAAGCATTGGCACCACTGACAATTTCAGTAATTTCAGTAGTGATTTCTGCTTGTCTTGCACGGTTTAACTTAGTAGTTAGACTTGAAACCAGATCATTAACGTTGTCCGTTGCACTCTGCATGGCTGTCATCGAGCTTGCATGCTCGGATGTTTTGGCATCCAAAATTGCACCATAAATAGTCGACCGCGCATATTGCGGAACTAAAGTGGTTAAGACTGCATTAACATCAGGTTCAATATCATATTCTAAATCTTTGTGCGCTTCAGCTTCTTTAATGCCAATATCAATATCGACAATTGGTAGCATCTTTTCAACCCGAAATGCAGATGACAAAGAGTTAACGTGGTGGGTATAACAGACGTACAACTCGTCGTAAACTCCGTTCAAATACATTTTAATCGCCGTTGAAACAATTGGCAAAACCTCATCAAAAGTTGGCACATCAGTGATCGCATTGTTTTCATAAACCACGTTTAGGTGATTTTTCTTAAAAAACTCCGCACCAACTGAACCAACTGCCAAAATCTTGATGTCCCGGTGCTGGGCTCTTGAATCTTCAACTAGTCCCATCATATTTTTTATGACTGCACTATTATAAGATCCAACCAAACCCCGGTCACCAGTAACAACTAAATAGCCGGTAGATTTGACTTCTTTACGTGCTTGAATCATATCAGAGATAATTCCGAGGTCAAACACATTCTCATAGTCAATTTTACCCATACTATCAGCATCCACCTTAACATTTTCACGATGTAGGTGGTTGATAACTTCAGCACTCATTAGTCGCGACAGTGTATTGCGAACATGATCATTATAGGTCGTATAGCCCTTATCGCGCTTTTCGGTTTGGTTTAATTTTGCCGCGGAAACCATTCGCATGGCCTCCGTGATTTTACCAGTTTGCTTAACTGAAGCAATTTTATTCTTCAACTCAAGTAATGATGCAGGCATAATTACCTCCTAGTTATTACTTGGTGAAAAGCTATCTGCAAATGCGCTAAGTGCAGCTTGTAACTCTTTTTCATCAGGTAATTCACCGGTCTCACGAATCTGCTTAAGCAAGTCTGCGTGAGCATTATCAAAGTTATCATATAGCTCTTTTTCAAAGCGTGCGATATCTTCTACCGGAACGGAATCCAGGTAGCCGTGAGTCAAAGCGTACAAAATGACAACCTGCTTTTCGACCGGAATTGGGTCGTGCAGTGGCTGCTTCAATACTTCAACAACCCGGCGACCACGGTTCAGCTTGGCTTGCGTTGCCTGATCCAAGTCACTACCGAACTGGGCAAAACTCTCCAGTTCGTGGAAGGCGGCCAGGTCGGTACGCAAGGTACCCGCAACCTTCTTCATCGCCTTGATTTGGGCACTACCACCAACCCGGGAAACAGAGTTACCAGCGTCAATCGCCGGCCGTGTCCCTGCAAAGAACAAGTCGCTCTGCAGGAAGATCTGGCCGTCCGTAATTGAAATCACGTTGGTTGGAATATAAGCTGAGATGTCTCCGGCCTCGGTCTGGATGAACGGTATTGCCGTCATCGATCCTCCGCCCAGGTCATCACTCAACTTCGCACTACGCTCTAAAAGGCGTGAGTGCAAGTAGAAAACGTCACCCGGGTAGGCTTCACGACCAGGCGGACGACGAAGGAGCAAGGAAAGTTCACGGTAGGCCACGGCTTGCTTGGATAGGTCATCAAAGACCACCAGAACATCCTTGCCCTTGTACATGAATTCCTCACCCATCGCGGTCCCAGCGTACGGTGCAATGTACAGCATCGGTGCCGGTTCACTTGGTCCGGCTTCCACCACAATCGTATAATCCATTGCGCCGAAACGCTTCAATGTTTCTACCTGGGTTCTAACCGTTGATTCCTTTTGTCCAATGAAGACATAGATACAGATTACGTCTTGACCCTTTTGGTTCAAAATGGTATCGATGGCCAAACTGGTTTTACCCGTCTTACGGTCACCAATAATGAGTTCACGCTGACCCCGGCCGATTGGAACGAGGGCATCAATTGACTTGATACCGGTTTGCAGTGGCTGATTAACCGACTGCCGTTCCATCACGCCTGGAGCCGTGTCCTCGATTGGCCGCGTCTTCTTCGTCTTGATTTCGCCTAACCCATCGACTGGCTGACCCAAAGGGTTAACCACCCGACCGATTAACTCATCGCCAACCGGAACCCGCATAATTTGACCGGTTCTCTTGACTTGGTCGCCTTCTCGAATATTGTCAAAGTTACCTAAAATAATGATACCAACATCATTTGATTCAAGGTTTTGAGCAATACCATAAGAACCATTGTCAAATTCCAACAATTCATTGGCCAGAACATTATTCAATCCGTGAGCCCGGGCGATACCATCACCTATGTAAGTCACAACTCCAACTTCTTTAATGTCGAGTTTGTCATCATAGTGTTCAAGCTGCTGCTTGATCAAAGAGCTAATCTCTTCTGCTTTTATGCTCAATGGTTTCACCTCTTTTAATCTTTACTAATTAACTGCGCACGAATCTTGGTCAGCTTGTTTTTGACGGAACCATCAACGACATAATCGCCGACTTTCAGAATCACACCACCAATAATGCTATCGTCAACCTCGTTATCAAGGTGAACCTGGGTCAAGCCATATTTTTGTGCATAACTCTCGCCCAAAGCCTTAAGCTGGGACTCGTCTAATTCAATTGACGTAATTGCGGTTCCCGCCATGATTTTTTTGTTTTCGTTATACAAGTCGTTAAAGTAAACGATAATAGCTGGCAGAGCAGAAAAATGATTATAATCGAGTAGTAAGTTCAGAAAGTTCTGGACTTCATCGACCAAACCCTGCTCAATTGCAGACAAAGCCTTTTTCTTTTCTGTAGTGTTTAGTATCGGATCACTAAAAACCTGTAAAATTTGTGGATGAGCAGACAGTGCTTGGCGCAACTCCTGTAAATCCGCATGAACAGCATCTAAAGCTTTCATATCCTGCACATAATCAAACAGTGCAGTACCATAACGTGCAGCAATTTCTTCTTTACTCAAGGCCATTACTTATTCAGCCCCTTAATAAATTGATCAACCAAATCCTTTTGGTCATCAGCAGACAAATTCCGTGCAATTACTTTTTCAGCAATTGTGACCGAAATATCAGCCACCTCTGCACGTGCCTCATCTAAAGCTGCAGCCTTTGCCTGAGCGGCATCGGTTTTAGCCTTGGCGTGAATCGCAGCAGCATCATCGTTAGCTTCTGCGACAATCTGACTGCTCGTCTTCTGCGCGTCAGTCTTTGCACTAGAGAGAATTTGCATTGCCTCTTGTTTTGAATTCTTTAAAGCAGCTTCACGTTCATTAGCCAAAACTTCGGCTTTTTTGCGGTTATCTGCGGCTGAATCCAAATCATTGATTACTTTTTGCCGTCTCTTCTCCATCATGTCGGAGACTGGTCCCCAAGCATAATGCTTAACTAAAAGAAGCAAAATTGCGAAGACAATCATGTACCAAATGGTATTACCGATGTAGATGTGATTCGCTGAGGCTGCAAATAATGTTTGAAATGTCATTTACTGCCCTTCTCTCTTTTTTAACCTATTAACTCTTGGCAAATTAAAGGAAGAGAATCAGGAAAGCAACAACAATCGCCAAGATAGGAACAGCTTCGATCAAACCAACACCAATAAACATTGTTGATCTCAGGTTGCCAGCACTTTCAGGTTGGCGCGCCATGCTTTCAACCGTCTTAGTGATAACCTTACCGTTACCCCAAGAAGCAGCAAGGGCTGCAATACCAGCTACAAGTGCAGCTGAAAGATATTTAAAAGCTTGTGACATATTTAAACCTCCAAAAAATTATTCTTTTGTAACTTTTTTACCAATGTAAACCATTGATAAAGTTACGAAAACATATGCCTGGATAGAGCCAATGAAGACAGAGAAACCTTGCCATATCATAGCCAGTGGAGCTGCCAAAATCATTGTTGGAATTCCAAAGCTAGGAGCCAGGTTATTACCAATCAACGTTAATAAAACTTCACCCGCATAGATATTACCATATAAACGCAAAGATAGTGTTAAAAAGTTGGTTATTTCCTCAATCATATTGATTGGGAACAAAAAACCAACTGGTTCAGCATAGTTACGCCAATAACCACGCGTGCCAAATTTTTGCATTCCAAAAGTAAATGATAAGAGCAAGGTCATCATTGCAAACGACATTGTCGTTACCGGGTCCGCTGTTGGTGACTTAATAAACATAAAGTCACCGACTTTGACCTCCAGGAACATCCCCAGCTGGTTCATAAACCAGATAAAGAGAAACAAAACAAAGGCATACAGCGAGAGGTGCTTCCGTGCATCGGAATCACTGACGTTGTCTTTAACAATGCCATCAGTGAAGTCGAGTAGGTATTCCAGTACGTTTTGCTTTTTGTTTGGTTTCAGCTCAACTGTCCGTGACAGCCAAATGCAGACCAATAAAACTGTAGCTGCCATTAAAGTTGAACCGATGATCCCTGCGAGATCAAAGTTTAAACCCAAAAATTTAAAAACAAATGATTCCTCCAATACTTCGTGACCTCCCTTCTTGTGCCCATTTTCGAACACTCATACAATATTAACACCATTCAATAATTTTGTGTAAGTTTGTAAGCGAATTCTACAATAATTTACTTATTTCGTGCCAAACAGGCGATCACCAGCGTCTCCTAGACCTGGGAAAATGTAGCCATTTGGCAATAATTTATCATCTTCTGCAGCCGCAAAAATATCAACGTCGGGATTTTCTTTCTGGACTGCTTTTACCCCTTCAGGAGCTGCAACCAAAACGGCCAACTTAATATCCGTGACACCGCGCTTCTTTAAGGCGCTGATGGCCATATTAGCAGAGCCGCCAGTAGCAAGCATTGGGTCAACAACTAGGCATTCACGTTCCGCAATGTCTTTTGGCATTTTACAAAAATATTCGTGCGGTGTCAGTGTCTCTTCGTCGCGGTACATCCCAATCACACCAACCTTAGCAGCCGGAATCATTTCCATTACTCCATTTAACATCCCAATACCTGCCCGCAGGATGGGAACGATGGTCAATTTCTTACCAGCAATCGCTTTTTGCGTGGTCTTGCCAATCGGGGTCTCGATTTCAACATCTTGCAGCGGCAAGTCGCGGGTGATTTCATAGGTCATGAGTCCCCCAATCTCGCCGACAATTTGGCGAAATTCGTTTGAACTCGTCTCCTTGCGCCTGATAATAGTTAACTTGTGTTGGATTAATGGATGATCCAATACCGTAAATTTGCCCATTTGTTCCTCCTAAAAATATACATGTTTAGAGTTATTTTAATCAAAAAAGCAAAGGGTTTAAAGTCCTTTGCTAGTTATTTTTTATTTTACTTGAAAATGATGACCCGCGGCCGCCTTATTTAGCCTGTTCATGTAGGCTAAAGTCTGCTCACTTCCGCCAAAACCCTGGACAAAAATTTGCTTAATTTGGCTCTGATCATCAAAATAACGTAGACCCGCAAATAAGTTGCGGTCAGCATCAGCCAGATCATTGCCCAGGTCAAACTTGTTTTGGGCTGGCAGATCAAGCTTGGTCAATTCTGCATTTAGCGCCATGACCCCTGTATTTTCGTCAAAGTTAATTTGTGCAAAATCCTGTGCATCATCTACAACCACCACCGCGGCACTAGGAGCATAGTGGCGGTACTTCATGCCTGGAGCTTTAGGTACCTCCTGATCTGATACCTGACCGCGGTTGATTAGCACGGTTTCACCAAGCACCTGGCTAAGTTCTTCAGGAGTGATTGCACCTGGTCGCAGAACAACGGGACTTTTAACCGCTATATCAATAATAGTTGATTCAAGCCCCACCTTAGTTGGGCCGCCGTCAATAATACCCGCAATCTTCCCCCTTAAGTCATGAAAAACATGCTGGGCAGTTGTTGGACTGGGCTTAGTCGAAGTGTTAGCAGAGGGGCCGACAATTGGCGAACCGAGTTTGGCAATCATTTCACGAGTCAGCTGATCATCAGGACAGCGCAAGGCAACAGTGGCTAGACCGCCAGTAACGGCCTTAGGTAAGCTGCCTGGCCTAGCCTTGAGCAGAATCGTCAGCGGTCCCGGCCAAAAATGGTTAATCAGCTTTTCAGCTCGATCCGAAATTTCTTGGACATAGTGCGACATCATTTCTTTATCTGCAACCGTCACAATCAACGGATTGTCACTTGGCCTGCCCTTGGCTGCATAAACTTGCTTAACTGCTTCTTCATTAGTTGCAAGTGCGCCTAACCCGTAGACTGTTTCGGTCGGAAATGCGACTAATTCCCCCTTAGCCAACAAGTTAACCGCAGCATCAATTTGGCCTGCAGAAAAAATTTCTGTTTCCATTACTTGTTCCACTTCCCCCAAACCATCCGCGGCTTTCCCGCCAGGTCATTTTTAAATTCACAGGTAAAGTCCGGCAACTCACGCGCAAACAAGTCCTGTAACTGCTCCTTTTCACTGAAGCCATACTCCAAAAAGAATTCGCCCCCGCTGTTTAGGTGTTCAGGCACTGTTTGAGCAAACTTACGGTAAAAATTCAGGCCATCCTTGCCCCCAAAAAGAGCTTCTTCTGGTTCATTTTGCAAAACATTTTGGTCCATAACGGCTCTTTCCGTTTCTTTAATGTATGGCGGATTAGAAATGATTTTGTCAAACTTTTCTAAACCAATCAAAATATTGGCCTTGCGGACAGTCACATCAAGATCGTACTTTAGAAAATTTTCTTCACTAGTCCTTAGGGCCGCATCGGTCACGTCTGACGCATAAAGGTCGAGGTTGGCAATTCCGCGCTTAGCAGCCTCCAGTGCCAGAGCTACTGTAATGCAGCCCGACCCCGTGCCTAGATCAAGTACCTTGTCTCCCGTTTTTAAGCGGTCCAGTGCCCACTCAACCAACTCCTCGGTCTCAAAGCGCGGAATTAGCACACCTGGTTGCACTATCATTTGATAGCCCAAGAACCAGGAATAGCCCAAGATATACTGGGGCGAGATACCCTTAACCAGTTTCTGCATATCTTTTTGCGCTTGCTTAACCTGGCCTGCAGTTAGTTCCATATCTGTTTTCAATTGAAATTCGCTTGGGCTAAGTTGTAAACGCTCTGCCAGTAAATAAGCAATCTCTTCATCTCGGTGGTCACCTGCTTCGTCTTTTGCCCAAGCATACAAGTCTTTCAAAGTCTTAATCTTAGGCATTTTGATTGGCCAGCTCCTCTAGTTGCTTAGTTTGGAAGTAGAGACTTAAAGCATCGATAACTTCATCTAGTTCACCGTTCATAATCCGGTCCAACTTGTTGAGAGTCAAACCAATGCGGTGGTCCGTAACTCGATTTTGCGGATAGTTGTATGTTCTAATTCGCTCAGAACGATCACCGGTACCGACTGCACTCTTACGTTCAGCGTCATATTGGTCGCGGTTTTGGCTTTCATAATAGTCATAAACTCGCGAAGTCAAAATCTGCATCGCCTTTTCCCGATTCTGCTGCTGGCTCCGCTGGTCCTGCATTGCAACAGCAATTCCCGTTGGCAGGTGCGTCATGCGTACGGCACTGGAAGTCTTGTTAATGTGCTGACCACCAGCACCACTAGCACGGTAAACATCAACTCTAAGGTCTTTGGGATCTAACTCAAAGTCAACTTGCTCGTATTCTGGCATCACTGCAACCGTTGCCGTTGAGGTATGAACCCGGCCCTGTGACTCAGTAACTGGAACCCGTTGTACACGGTGTGCACCATTCTCATACTTTAATTTTGAATAAACCTTATTACCCGTAATCATGATGGCGATATGCTTGTAGCCGCCAACTTCGGTAGGGTCGCTATCAACTATGGAAACCTGCCAATTCTGCTGTTCGGCATATTTTTCATACATCCGAAGTAAGTCCCCAGCGAACAGCGAGGCCTCATCACCTCCTGCAGCACCGCGGATTTCCATGATAATGTCCTTGTCATCATTAGGATCTTTGGGCAGCATCAGCAGCTTAATCTCATCTTCAAGGTCAATAATTTCTGCTTCTAGCGTACTATTTTCTTCCTTGGCCATCTCAACTAAGTCGCTATCACTTTCGCTAGCCATCATTTCCTTATTGTCGGCAATTTCCTTTTTATCTGCCTTGTATTTACGGTATTTTTCAACCACTTCGCGCAGGTCTGACTCCTCCTTGGAGATCTCCATATAACGCTTGGTGTCATTAATAACCTCTGGATCAGCCATCATTTCCTGCAGCTCATCGTAGTGCGCTACAAGACCTTCAAGCCTGGCCATAATCTTATCCATATTTTTTCTTCTCCTCTATAACTATCTTATTTGCTCTGGATGAAAGTAATGAAAACGACACACCGGGTGATAGCTCTCGTCGCCGCCAATTTTGACCTGGTCACCCTCATAGACTGGCAGGCCATTGTGAATACGCAGATTCATTGTGGCCTTGCGTCCGCAGTAGTGACAGATTGTTTTGATTTCCGTAATTTTATCAGCAAAAATCAATAGGTTCTTACTACCCTCAAACAAGTTGTTCTGAAAGTCGTTCTTCAAGCCAAAGGCCATTACCGGAATTCCTAATTCGTCGACAATTTTAGCACATTCCATCACGTGATGTCGCTCCAAAAATTGGGCTTCATCAACAAGGACGCAAGCAATTGGACCATCACCACGAGCCTGATCCTCGGCATTAATCTTTTTGATGTAAGCAAAGACGTCCATTTCAGCATCAATTGGGACAGCCTTACGTTCCATTCCGATTCTCGAAGCAATCGTACCAACCCCGTTGCGATTATCTACTCCACTCGTCAGCAGAGCAATTTTACGGCCTTGGGCCTCGTAATTATGTGCATCCTTTAAAATTTCAATGGTTTTGCCACTGCTCATTGCACCATAAAGAAAAAATAATTGTGCCATTTTTGCTCCTCTATTTTTAGTTAAAATTCATCTAACTAATCTAGTATAGATGAAAATCAAAATTCGTGCAGGCAAATGTCGCCAAAAACTCGTTTTCAGTTGGCGGCTATGCTATAGTTGTTAGTGATTTTAAAGCGAGGGATAAATATGAATCTAAAATCTAGAATCGCCAAATTTGCTGGTAAGTCGAGCTACTGGTTCCTTCACAATGTCCTTAAAGGAGGCACCAGCTTTCCCGGCAAGTTGGCCATGAAGTTTGACCCCGAAGTTTTGACTTCTTTAGCCAGCGGCTACGAAACCGTGATTGTAACTGGTACCAACGGTAAAACCATGACTACAGCACTGATTGTCGAGGCGCTCCGAGAGAAATACGGCGATGTCCTTACTAACCCGTCTGGCTCAAACATGGAACAAGGAATTGTTACGGCTTTTTTGGCCCATAAGGACAATGGTGCTGACCGACGTATTGCCGTTTTGGAAGTCGATGAAGCCAACGTGAAGCTGGTAACCAAGTTGCTTCAGCCGACTTGCTTCGTCCTCACTAATATTTTTCGTGACCAGATGGATCGCTACGGCGAAATCTACACCACTTATGAAAAAATCGTGGCCGGCATCAAGTTAGCACCCCAAGCTACGATTATTGCCAATGGCGACGCCAGTATTTTCTCTTCAGTTGAGTTACCTAACCCCAAACTTTTTTTCGGCTTCAACTTACCCAGTGACCAGCAGCAAAACGATACGACGGCCCCGGTTAACACAGATGGCATCCTCTGTCCGCGTTGTGACCACATTTTGCACTACCACGACCGTATTTATGCGAATCTTGGCGACTTCTTCTGTCCCAACTGTGGTTACCAGCGCCCTCAATTAACCTATTCGGTCAATCGAATTATCGAACAGAACCCCAACCGGTTACACTTTCAAATGGGGCTTAAAGACTACACTATTGACATTGGTGGTACTTACAATATCTATAATGCTCTAGCGGCTTATTCCGTTGCTCGCCACTTCGATTTAAGCGAAGATGAAATCGCCCGCTCCTTTTTCAGAAACAAACGCGTCTTCGGCCGGCAAGAGTTAATTACTTATGCAGGCAAGAAAATCGACTTAATTTTGGTAAAGAATCCGGTTGGATTGGATGAAGTCTTGCACATGTTGGACACAGAACAAGACAACTATTCGCTAGTGACCTTGCTTAACGCCAATCACGCCGATGGTATCGACACCTCCTGGATCTGGGATGGCCAATTTGAAGATTTAAACCATGATCAGATTAAGCACATCTTGGTCGGCGGTGAACGATCTAAAGACATGCATTTCCGGCTTGAAGTAGCCGGTTTTGAGCCGGATAATATGACTACTTGTAACAATTACGAAGAAGTAATTAATCAGCTAGCCAAGCTGCCTACCAAGAAAGTCTACATCCTATCAACCTATACCGCCCTCCTGGCCTTGCGCAAGGCCATGGCCGAGCAGAAGATTATCAGGGCGGGCATGTAAGCCATATAAAAAGCACAAGTTGCAAAAGCAGCTTGCGCTTTTTTAATTTCAAACTAAATTTCAGGTATCCAGATGCTAAATGGCCACTTACCCCGCAGGAATTTATGTTTTAGAGTGCTGGACCATTCTGATTGCTAGCGTCCTGCTCCATCATACTTGCTAATTCCCAATTTCCAAAAGAGCATATCAAGTAGAGCAAAAACCCCAGCTACTAAAAGCTGCACTATTAGGACAGCCATACTTTTATGCAATAAAACGACCGTAGCTGGTGTCGCCACCATTCCGAAAGGGAGCAAAAACAACTTGATGGCCGAACCTAAAGTGCTTTTGCGATCGACCACCTGGTATTCCTTTGTCAGTTGGTGAGCATTAATAATCTGCTTAGTCAACATTCCACCCACTTTTCTATTTCTAGATAGACAGCACGAAACAAAATACACCTTGTATAAAAATGTTGGTTACTGTTTATTTTATAACTTACTTACATTTAAGCTTAAATTAAGATTAAAGGCAAAGAAGCTAAAAGTTGTTATAGCTGAAATCATGTGATAGGCCAAGACTCAAGTGAAATCAAAAATATATTTACTTTTAATTTAAGCCAACATATAATATTGCTATCTGAAATATATTAGAGGTTTACATTATGAAAGAAAATGACAAACTAATCAAATGGGCCGTTGAGTTACAAAGTTTAGCTCAAATCGGGTTGACCTACAGTAAAGATAAATTCGACCAAGAACGATACCAACGAATTAGAGATATAGCTGCTGAAATGATAGCAGAAAAATCAAGTTTAAAAATTGAACAAGTCAAACAACTTTTTTGTAATGAAGTAGGATATCAAACTCCCAAAATTGCTACCCGAGCTGCAATTTTTACTAACAATAAGATATTATTAGTAAAAGAAAATGACGGAACTTGGTCCATTCCCGGCGGTTGGTGCGAAGTTAACTTATCAGTCGCAGAAAATTGCATTAAAGAAACTAAGGAAGAAGCTGGTATTGATATTACGGTTGAAAATGTAATAGCCATTCATGATTTAGCAAAACACAGTACGGTAGCGTATCCTTACGGAGTTTGTGAAATTTTCTTTCTGTGTAAGGCAATCGGCGGTCACTTTACCAAGAACAACGAAACTACTCAAAGTTCTTATTTTTCATTTGATAATCTCCCTAATTTAAGTAGTGACAAAGGTTCTGAAGAACAGGTTCGAATGTGTTTTGATGCATACTCCAGCACCAATTGGAAAACTGTCTTTGAATAAGAGAGTATCTTTAATTTCAACGAAATAAATTTATTTTTTCAGATTTTTTGTAAAAGTTAAGCCAGCACTCCTCAAAATTTAAAAACGTTAAGAGATGGTCAATTTGTTAATATCCCGCAGCTCACCAATGTCACCGCAAGTTTGCTCCAAAACGCACTGACTCCGCTAGCTATTAGGCGGGAGTGTCCTGTTGGTGGCAGCAAAACTGCCATCTATTACTTGATCCCAAATTTGTGACTCTGTATTTGAAAAACAATCATATCATTAAAATAATGTGTTGTTACATTCATTTTCGAATTTTAGTAATGTTTTGATCTTCAGTAGCTAGCAGATTTTCAAAAAGCTCTTTCTTCCGGTATACTAAACTTGTTTTAGTAATACCATTAATTAAAAGGAGATCTGAATATGACCAGACCCACCAATAAGACCGAGTTAATCGATGCGAGCAATACTGCTTATCAAAAACTGCTTGCTTTAATTAGTTCGTTACCTGAAGATGCCCGTGAAGCTGATTTTACTTTCGATACTAGTAACCTGAAGGAGGCACATTGGCAACGTGACCATAATGTACGTGATGTATTGGCTCACCTGTATGAATGGCAAAATTTGCTACTGAATTGGATTAATAATAACCAAGCCGGCAAAGAGCAATCTTTTTAGCCAGCTGGATACAATTAGCGCAACTATGGCGATCTGAACAACAAATTTCAGGAAAAGCACCAGTCCACTAATTTAGCAGAAATAGAAGAACTGTTGCATAAGAGTCACGAGCAAGTAATGCAATTACTGGCCTCCTTTACCAATGACGAACTTTTTACCAAGAAGACTTTTTCGTGGACTGGCAATAATGCTCTTGGATTATACTTCATTTCTAATACTTCAAGCCACTATGAATGGGCCTTAAAGAAATTACGTAAACATAAGCGATCATTAAAATAACAAACTCCCCAATAATACTGTTCTGTGGCAAAATATTTAACTTTATTTTTCGTTTGCAATGGCAAATACCCTCAATCAAACTTGTTTCCAGGCTGTGCTAATTGAGCTATGATAGTAAATTATAATTACTATTACAGAAAGGGATAAATTATGGAAATTGGTCCATTGTCTGAATGGGTAACAGCATTTGCCGAAATAGCCGCTGTTTGTATTGCCCTGTTCTTACCTGCTTACGAAAAAAGCAAGGAAAAACGCAAAAAAAGACGAAATTTCAAAACCATTGCTAAACTTCTAATAAAAAAGGCCTTAGCAGATCAAAACACTAGCAGCTTGGAAACATTTTTAAATATTGGTTACACTCTAAGCGACAGTGGCGATGAACAAGTATATTCCGTAGCACGTCAAGCGCTCGAAATCTTGCAGGATAATAGCCTGCCGCAAGCCCAAAAAGAAGCAGAAATCTCGCAGCTGCTTAAGTATTTGAAATAGTTCTTAGCCATTCAGGTTAAAGATGCAAAATGGCCTTATTACAAAAAGGGTCCTGACTTCAACTAATCGGAGTTAGGACCCTTTTTGATGATTGGATATTGGACGTGTTTCAGAACTTAACAGCATCGACGATATTTACTTCAGCTTTTGCAGTACCCGCTTAGAGAAGCAGTTATTGTTATAACTCATTTCTCAGTTTAATTAATATTCAAGTAACTAAGAACTAGCTTTCTAGCTACTAACCCAACAGATATAGTAACTTCTGCAGTTAACACAACTAGAGCTAATTCTGGATTTGTAGAACGTGCTAATAATCTAGCACAGACTAGTGCAAACCCAAATTTCTTGATTTGTCCTTTTATAATTACTTTAATAAATAATTCACTAGCGATATTATCACAATTATACCTTAATATAAAAATCACTTATATATAATAAACATAATCTGTACCCTAAAAAACCAACTTTGGCTATCAGAAACCAGCAGTTTTCAAATCTGATTTTCGATAATGCGAGCTCAGTTTTCCAGTTTTTCTAAAAACTGGAAAATAGATCAATATTGTAAGCTCTTAAAATAAAATCACCTGCTTTTTAGGTAGTTAAACTATGCTTAACCAATCTACCTACAGATTTATTTTTTTACCACAGCATTTGTAAATTGGTTACTATACCGGCTTTATTATTTGCTTTCCTAAATATCTATCAAAATATCACTTTTATTAATGTATAATTAATTTTGAGGTGATTAAAATTGAACAATGATGAATACGAAACAACTATCAAAATTTTTTTCATTACTTTAAGTAGTAATGAAGATAACCAAAAAGAATTTTCAACTTTTTTAAGGAATAATAATAGTGTGCTAACAAGTCACCACGCTTTTATGTACAGTAAGGAAAAGCAGGGTTTTGATTCTACATACACTAATTTAGAACAATATTTTTACAAAAAAGATGCAGGAGATGACTTAAACAGTCCATTTACTGAAAAAATGAATTTTATTAAAAATAATTATCAAGACTTATTTTACGAATTAGAAATGTATACTGATCTAATCCGTTCGAATAATTATATCGACAGGATCAACTATCTTGATGGTAGAAAAGTAGAACTGTTTACGCAACAAAAAGAATTAGAAGAAAAACAATCTTCATTATCTGATGATATCAGTACTCAAGAGAATAAAATTTACGGTCAAAAGATCATAATTGAGGATCAACAACATGATTTACAAAAAACCACCAATAAAATAAATAGCATCTATACTGAATTCATTACAATTCTAGGTATTTTCATGGCTATCACATTTGTTATCTTTGGTGGGATGAATTTACTTACTGATTTATTCAAAAATATCGGTAGTACACCAACTTCATTAGGACAAACTTTAATTCTTGTCGCCGTATTTGGATTAATGATGTGGGGCATTATTGAACTATTGTTTTACTGGATTTTAAAAATTAAAGGAGTAACAGATAGCACGAAAGATAAGCACAAACATTGGTTTAATTGGATTGCCTTAGTTGTTTTAGCAGCAATATTATTTTTTGGAGTATCGTTGTTTACCCATGTACTAAAATAGTGAGATATTTTAAAAATGTGTGCAGTGCTAAAACAGACTATGATTACCACTTTGGCCTTTTTTGTTAAATAAAAGTCCTAGTATTTGCTAGGATACAACCGTAGTTATAACTATACTTGTTCTAAATCGTTCAGACCGATTTAGAACCTAAGAAAACCTGAACATTTTTCCTTAAGGTAGTCGTAAAACACGACACCTCACTTTTGGGGTGGTTAAGTCGTGGTTCGTTAAGTAATATATACCTGAGGTCGTAAAATGCGACCTCTATTTTATTTTACTAACTTAATATATGGTTCTAGTCCTATTTCTTTCTGGTATGCGTCAAAGTTTTCCATGAATTCATTTAAAGCTATTTGTTTAACTCATAGTATCGTGATTTACTGATGCCCATTTCTTCCATAATGGTTTTATTTAAATGACGCAGTAGATAACTATCAGTTAGTATCTTTCGTGATTTATCAGAGCACTCTTGAATGGCTTTACCAACGCACCAGGTAACATTTTCAGCAAAGGTTATTTCTTTAGATGCTATCGTTTTATCAAGCGTGGTTAGGTGGTCGACTTTATCAGCTGCTAAGTCTCTTCTATGCCTACCAGAATGTGCTACTAGACTATTCAAATCCTGTTTAAAAAATACTTTTAGATTTTCTGTAACTTCCACGGAATGACCTCCAGCGTTGCTCTATTTTGCCTTCTAAGCGTTTTAATTTATTTATACATAACTATGCCTAAAAGGCAAAGCCAACGCTAAGATATGCTAATGTACTTGGTACAAATCAAATAAAAATCAACTATATAGGGATGCGCTAAGTTATCTGTGCATCCCTTTTTGGTATTTTTTGGATGCCTATATTCTTGAACGTAAAATTTTGCACCGATTTAACTATTTTAAACGAAAAAAGAAAGCCCAAAATGGACTTTCTGAGGTAATTAAACTATAAACTATTAAAGCTATGAACACCTGGTATTATAACACTTTTCAGTGGCTAGCTATACCAATTTTAGGATATTTTGATTAATCCACCACTGCCAAAAATTTTGCACCGAATTTTGCACCGATTAGGCTAATTTCAGTTAGTTTCAGAAAATCAGAAAAAATAAAAATGCCTTAGTATCAACGTTTGAAGCTAGTTGAAACTAAGACAAATCACAAAAATTGGGATATCCGGGCTCGAACCGAAACATGCAGGAACCAGAAACCTGTGCCTTACCATTTGGCTATATCCCAGTGTTAAAAATCACCCGTACGAGAATTGAACTCGTAACTCCACCTTGAGAGGGTGGCGTCTTAACCATTTGACCAACGGGCAAAATCAACAGTAATTATTATGCTAGACTACATCATGATTGTCAAGCAATTTCTTCTAAATGAAAGTTATACTGTCTGCTCTCCACTAACTGCTTTGGCAAAGAGTATTATAGCATGCCAGCTATTTTAAACGCAATACTAATGGTCGCTCTGCTTACCACTTATGCCTACAAATCAACCGATTATCCGTAAGCAATTGCCAGGACTTGGCAGTTTTTGTTATCTTAGGCTTCAAGAAAGGAAGTTACCATATGCTAGTAAACCAAACAGCAATTGCTGATCTAAAGGAGCTTTTTATTACCGTCAACACACCCCAGATTGATGCGGATAGCACCAACCTGCGTAATAACCTGGATCGGTTCTTGAATGACCAAGCCATTACCGGTTACCGCGCAGGTCGTAAAAAAATTATTCCCTATTTTGAAATCATTTCAATTCATACTGAAAACAAGGCAGTTGTTTGCGAAACCATAGATGGGCTCTACCAGCTCAAAAAAAGACTTTATGAAATCAGAGAACTTTTACCCTACCGCCTATTTGTCCAAATTTCTAGTTCTGAAATCTTGAATTTTAGTTGCATTCAGGAATTTGTTCTTACCCGTAACGGGATCTACCAAGTTATCCTCAAAAATGGCAAAACAACCTATACCTCGCGTCGCTACATGCAAGCAATCAAAAAGGAGTACTTATCATGAAAAATATAAAAGAAATTTTAATGCGTTCACTTTGGTGCGCTCCAATCGGAGTAACTATCGGCTTATTATTAGCGCTTATATATTGTTTTTCCAACCACTCGAACCAATTCTTGCCCTCTAGCCCAAACTTTGTCAGTCAATTTGCCAATCCCGTGCAGGCAACGCTAGCAGCCATGAGCTTATGGGCGCTAATCGGAGCAATGTACGGTGGCAGCAGCGTCATTTTTAATCAAGAAAAGTGGAGTATAACTCGACAAAATGTTACCCATTTTTTAATTACCTATATCATGTTCACACCACTTGCCATACTTGCGGGTTGGGTTCCTTGCAATATTAAAATTCTTTTGTGCTTTACCTTTAATTATGCCATAATTTATTTAATTATTTGGACTAGTTTTATGATTTTTGCCCGTAAGACAATCGACCAGGTAAATAAAAAAATCTCTAAATAATTGCTTTAAACGATTAAATGCGCTAAGTTACAGACTAACTAGCGCATTTTTTATTTTTAAAAAATACTTTTATCGTTAAAAGCTCTATTATGCCGTAAATCCGTAAAATTCTGCGCTAATTAGTTATAATATACAGTAACGGAACAAATTATATTAAGGATATTTTATGATTGATTATTCAAGCACCCAAAACTTAATTGAGTCTCTGGTCACCGAACGTATCGTGCCTGGCGTGAATTACGCCTTTATCAACAATCAGCAGGTTTTTACTTCCACGGTTGGCTTTGCCAGTACTTATCCCAACGTGACCCAACTCAGTCCTTTTGCCGAATATGATTTAGCCAGTCTAACCAAAGTTCTGGTTACGGAAAATATTTTGCTCAAACTCTACCAGGAAGATCGGCTCAACTTTACTGAACCGCTTCATGACTTTATCCCCGAATTCAAAGACGAAAGAGTTCGCCTCTTTCATCTAATGACTCATACTTCCGGTATTCGCGGCTGGATCGACCATCGTGACCAATTAACCCACGACGAGTTGCTTAATGCGATCATTCACCTACCGGTAACAGAAGAATTTGAACAGCGCGTCCGCTACGCCGACACCAACTTTATTTTGCTGGGTCTGGTTATCAAGGCCATTTATGGTCAGTCCGTGCAAAAAGTCGGTATGCAAGAGATTATCAACCCAATGGGACTTAAAAACACTACTTTTACCCCTGAAAAAACCGACTGTGTACCCACAGTCATGTTTCAAAACAGTAGCCTGCAGGGTGTTCCGCATGACCCCAAGGCGCGGCAACTAGGTAGTGACTGTGGTTCTGCTGGTCTCTTTGCTTCCATGAATGATCTGATTACAATTTCTAAGGGATACCTGGGACTGGACGACCAGATTCTGCCTTTCAGCCAAGAGGTGGTCAGCCTATTGTTTGACAATAAAAATCCAACCGGTCTTCGGCCGCGCTCTTGGGGGTGGGACCTGTGCTTTGATCCCGAGCTGCACTATCCCCTAATTCTACACACCGGATATACAGGCGTCCTACTCTTATTAGACCGTGTCAAAAAGACAGGACTAATTTTATTAACCAACCGGGTTCACCCCACCGGCCACAACCAGATTTTTTTAGCGGTTCGCGAAAAAATCATCCAAAGCTTCATTACAGAAAATAAGCACTAAAAAAGCAGCTTCAGCTGAAACTGCTTTTTAACATTTCTTACTGCCAGGCATAAAGTGGTAAACCAAATCAACTACGGCTTGGGCTAGCATCCCACCAGCCATCCAGTACATTCCCATCATCATATTGCCCGTAAAAGTATAATAAGCGGTAATCGCATAAACAATTACCCATAAAACTTTGAGATAAATATTATCACACATCATTGCTAAAACCTCCTTTGAGATACCCTAATTATACCGGATTCACGGACAAAATCTACCCCCTTGGGCGTTATTTAAATGTCTAAAAAGATTATTCTAGCAACCCGCTGTTATAAATGTTATTGTTGCAAAATGTTTACAATCGTAAGCATTAATAAACTTTTTTAATTTGCTTTAGCTAAAAGTATCGATTCACTAACCAATTGCTGGTTATGTAATTTAATCCCATCATCAGTCACACAAAAAGCTGTAAACTATTAAATTTACAGCTCTTTAGATACTTAGATAAAATACAGCCTACTAGTTTGCTATCTACTCATCAACTGATTGGCTTGAGCCGGGAGCTTAGTTCTAGCCATCATTTAGGTCGATATATCAATCTTAGCCAAGCCTATTTTCGGTCCTTTTACTTTGCTTCGTTAATATTTAACTCAACGACATTCTTAGCGTTGGTCTTGATTACCTTTTGGTAAAAGTAAAAACTGTCCTTTGGATATCTTGCCAGATCTTTTTCCGACTCGTTGTCGCGATCAACGAAAACTAAGCCATAGCGCTTATCCATGCCATCATTAACACTTAATAAATCCAGGAAGGACCAAGGGTTAAAGGATATTACGTTGACCCCATCTCTTATCGCTTCCCGCAATTCAAAAATATGTCCATTCAAGTACTTAATTCGCTTTTGATCATGAACTGCCCCATTATCCAGTTCTTCCCGCTCAGGCCAGCCGCATTCGGTAATGATGATTGGGATGTTAGGATAACGATCATTAACCTTTTGCAATGCAAACCGTAAGCCTACCGGATCGTACGAAAAATCCCACTCAGAGTTCATCAACCGCTTATCCCTTACCTTCTCAACGTTTGAAATTACACCAGCAAGCATTTTGGGATTTTCTTGGTAACTAAGTTTGAAAACCGAAGTTGAATACCAGTTTAGTCCAAGAAAGTTGGCCCGCCCGTTTTGCAATATTTCTTCGTCACCATCGTGAATATCTAAAACTAATTTATTATCTTTTAAGTAGCGCAGGTAATAAGACGGTAATTCACCTCTCAAGGCTACATCCATGTCAATAAAAGAAATCAAATCTTCCATCGACTTGCTCTTTAAGGCATTGGCTGATGTATGGTCATAAGGGAAATTCGTCATATACGAAACTGCTGGCCCAATTTTTGCTTCAGGAAACAGCTCATGGCATAGCGCATAAACCTTTGCTTGTGCCAAAAACATGTTGTAATTAGAATTTTCACCTTTTTGCCGCAACTTGAGCATATTATCATCTTTAATTCCGTTCATCGCTGGTACATTTGCCAGTAAAGATTGCTCATTGATCGTTAACCAGTAATTTACCCGATCACCATACAATTCGAACAGGGTTTTGGCATAGCGATAATAGTCCGTTATTGCTCGGCGGCTAGCCCAGCCGCCATACTGTTCGACTAAGGCTACGGGACAGTCAAAATGAAATAGTGTAACGATGGGCTCAATCTTATTTTTCACTAACAACTTGATTAATTTGTCATAAAAATCAACCCCCTTTTGATTGGGCTTTTCATCATTTCCATGAGGAAAAATACGGGCCCAAGAAATTGAAAAACGGTAACTTTTTAGGCCGAGTTCAGCCATTAACGCAACATCTTCTTCAAGGTGATGATAGTGGTCAACTGAAATTGAAGTATCAAGATATTTACCTTTTTTAGAACGTTGATCCGCCACGGTAATACCCTTACCATCAATTTTGGCGGCACCTTCGACCTGAAAGGCAGAAGTACTCGCCCCCCACAAAAAGTCTTGGGGAAAGTCATCTGCAAGCTGATAATAATTACTCATCCTTATTTATTTTCCTCCTCAAAAGCTTGATTGTCAGCTACTCTAAAGAAGGGCAGATAAACAACAACCATTAATGCAAAGTTAATCAACCATACAACTGCACCCTGCCAGCCCATAATCATTGCATCAGAAATTAACTTAGGCATTGTCCACGGCATCCCCATGCCCAGGCTTGGATTGTAATTGGTTATAAAACCAACTTTAACTGCCAGCAAAGCTACCCCGCCAGAAATAAAGCTGGACAGAATAAATGGGATAAACATCAGTGGATTTAACACAATTGGCATTCCAAAAATAATTGGTTCATTGATATTAAAAATGTTAGGTAAAGCTGATACCTTGAAGAATTCTTTGTACCGCTTTGATTTTCCAAAAAGTAATGCAATTAACACTAAACTAAGGGTGGCACCTGCGGCATCATTATTTGAAAAGGCAAACACTACTAGATTGCTTAAATAAGGAATCGTTTTACCAGCCTGATATGCAGGCGTACTGCCCACCATCATTGAGATAACAATTGGAATAATCACAGATTGAATTGCCGCTGGATGAATACCAAACGTAAACAATAGATTTGACAAAACCATAATGAGAATTAAGGTAATCGGCGAACCACCAACGTGCAGCAGTGGACTTGTAATTAACTTATTAATAAAGTCAAAGACACTATCAAATGGTGAAAAATCAAAAATCACTCTAACAATAAAAACTGCTATAAAGATAATGATCCCAATAATCAGAGGTTCGAGTGAAGAACTGACCATGCTTGGTACCGAATCTGGTAACTTAATCGTCAATTTCTTATTTCTACTTAATTTCACGTAAAATACGCCAATTAAAACAGAAAGTAAAATTGCAACAATAATCCCTTCACTACCTAGATAAGTAATTTGAAAAGCGTTCACTGGCTTTTTTCCCGGAACAACTTGTGGCATCAAAATAAAAAAACTGGCTAAACTGAATAAACCAGCAATGGCACCATTGGCCTTAGCCTTTTGCGCATAGTTATAGGCAATTGAAAAGGCAATAAAAACCGCCAAAATGTTCATCGTACCATTGACAATAGCTGTCATCGAACTTGTCACGCCAATCTTTGCAAACCAATCAGCCACTGGCTTAATCGGAAAACTAGCAAAAATCGAGAAAATTGAGGCGCCAATTGTGACTGGCAGCGTCATTACCATTCCAGCCGAAATGCTTTGGAGGACCTTGTTTTGCCCTAATTTGTTTGAAAATGGGACTAGGTATTTTTCTAGCCATTTTTGGAATTTTTTCACTTTCGTTTCTCCTTAATACTTTTATTCGCTTTCATTTTCAAATAAAGTATATTAGTCAGATCCCAAGATAACCATATTCAAAAAGCAGACAAATTATATTCATTTCCCAGTTTTCTTTTAAGCAACTACCGCAAAATCGGGCTGACAAATAAGTTGTCAGTCCGCTTAATCGTTTTCTTGACGATATTGCGCCGGCGATATTCCAACATATTTTTTGAAGATCTTATAAAAGTAAGAAGGATTCTCATAACCAACGCGATTGGCTATTCGCTCAATTGGCGCTGTAGTATAGGTCAGATATTCAGCCGCAACATTGATGCGCTGCAAGTGCACCAACTGAATAAAGGTCTTGCCCGTGTGCTTTTTAAGATAATCTGATAAGTAATTCGGGTTGAAGCCAAAATGGGTAGCCATTTTTTGTAGGGTAATATTACTGTAGTGTTTTTCAATATATAACAAAAGTGATAATAAATTGTTATGCTTTTTTTGATAATCTTTTACTTTAATTTCTGCCTTAGCAGCTTAGCGAATTAAGCGCGAAAAAAGTGTCAGCATCTCGAGCCGAATCAGTTGATCGGATTGTACATCAGGATGGTAGTACTCTGCTATCAGATCATAAACCAGCTGTCTGATTTTAGCATCATGGTTAATCTCAAATAAGCTGTAACGCCCCTCCCCATATTCTTCATCTGACAAAAGAGAAAAGAGTATGTTAGAAATATTGGAACCTTTTTCTTTGCGATTTAAATAGTCGAGTTCATTTAACGAAAATGCTGAACTTCTTAGGGCAATGTTGACCACAACACTATTTTTGTCAATTGGCTGAACCTTATGAATCGTCCTATTACCCATGAAGATTAAGTCATCCTTTTTAACCGTGACTTCCGAATGTTCTAAAACCACTGTGCAATCTTTTACCAATGGAATCATAATTTCTACATAATCATGTGTGTGAAAAGGTATGAAAGATTCAGTGGGTTGAACCGCAATTGAGATCGAACTGCTATTAAGGATTAAGTGGTCAGAATACGTGTCAAAGAAGCGGTAGACCGGTTCATCGCCAATTCTGCCTACCTGTTCAGTCAGATTACCATTCTTTTCAACCGCTGCTAACACGTCTGCCCAGTCTTTGGGAGAATTGTTTTTTCGCAGTAATCGTAAAATTTGCTCTTTCAACTGTTCTTGCCGCCTTCCTTAGTCTCTAATAATTTACATCAACATTTGCCCTGCAGTAACTTCATTGTATAAAAAACTGTGAAATCAACACAACTTATATGGCTTTTAGCAATAGCAAGAATGGGGGTACTAGCATAAAATAAAGCTAAACTTTAATTTATATTTATATCAGATGGAGGAAAAATATGACAGATCTATCTAGGAAGCCGTACAACTTATCTGCTTCTCAAATCGACTTTGTTAATAGAAAAGTCGCGGGTATGTCAACTAATGAAAAAATTGGTCAACTCTTCTTTGTCATTGGGCAAGTTGGAGAAAGCAATGAATTACAAAAATTTGTTGAAACTTATCAACCAGGCGGCATTATGTATCGTCCAGATGACGCCCAAAAACTGCAACATGCCATCATGACTTCACAAAAGTCTAGTACCACCCCTCTTTTTATCGCAGCCAATTTAGAAGCCGGCGGTAATGGCTTAGTTAATGGCGGTACCTGGTTTGGCCGGCCTTTACAAGTTGCTGCCACCGCTAATACGGAAAATGCTTATAATCTCGGTGAAGTCTCTGGTTATGAAGCAAAGCAAGTTGGTTGCAATATGTCCTTTGCGCCAATTGTTGATCTTGATCAAAACTTCCACAATCCAATCATGAATGTCCGGACTTTTGGTAGTGACCAAGAGCAGGTCAGCAGCATGGCAGACGCTCAGATTGCCGGTCTTAAGGCCAATCAGATAATTCCGGTAGCCAAGCATTTTCCGGGGGACGGAGTAGATGAACGCGACCAACATCTAGTAAGTTCAATCAACTCACTTTCGACCACTGCATGGCTGGAATCATACGGGCAAATCTACCGTCATCTAATTGAAAACGGCCTTCCCAGCATTATGATTGGGCACATTATGCAACCAGCATGGGAACGCAAATTGCAAGCCGGGATCAGCGACCAAGACTTACGCCCCGCTTCTACTTCTAAACTCTTAATTGATGGTCTACTTCGGCAAACTTTAAACTTCAACGGCTTGGCCATTACTGATGCTACTCCAATGATTGGTTATAATGCCATCTTGCCTCGCGCAGAGGCCCTGCCCGCAACCATCAATGCTGGAATAGATATGATTCTTTTTAATAAGGACATTGACGAAGATTATCAATATATTACTGATGCTGTTGAGCGCGGTATCATCACAATGAAGCGCGTTGACGAAGCCGTAACTAGAATTATTGCCACTAAAGTTGCGCAAGGAGTTATGGATACTAACAACCAACTTTGTGAGCCGGCGGAAAACAGAATTGACCTACAACTAACTAAACACCAGGAACTTGCTGCTAAAGTGGCTAAAGAAGCCGTAACTTTGGTAAAGGACCGAGACCAACTCCTACCCCTTACGCCCCAAAAATATCCCCGGGTCCGTTTGGTTGTTTTAGGTGACACGGACGATGGTGGCTTTAAGGAAGGCGGTCAGGTAACAGCTAAATTCAAGCAAAAACTTGCAGAAAAAGGTTTTCTAGTCACTGTTTTTGAGCAAAAAAACTTAGACTTCAAGGAAGTTTTTGCTGGCGGAATTCGATATGAGCAAGACCGCTTCGATTTAGCTCTCTATGTTGCCAACGTGGAGACCGCTAGCAACCAAACTACCACTAGACTGAACTGGGTGCACTTGATGGCTGCGGATGCACCTTGGTTTATGAGGGATATTCCCACCGTTTTTGTTTCAACTTGCAACCCATATCACTTGTTTGATGTCCCAATGGTTTCGACTTATATCAATGCCTACACCGGAAATGATGTAACCATCGATGCCCTTATTAAAAAGATGATGGGACAAGAAGAATTTGTCGGCAAAAATCCCGTGGATCCTTTTTGTGGCAGCTTTGATACCCATTTGTAGAGGAGACTACAACAATGATTGCAATTAATCAGCTGGCAATTAACCACTTAACCGAGCCCCTAGGCTATCAGTTAGATGATCACCTACATGTCACCTTCGACGTAAGTAGTTCAGAGCCACCACAAGATGCCCAGAAAAAAATCACTGTGACCGCCGATACCGTTGTTTACGAATCTGCTTGGGAAAAATATAGCAACAATTTTTTTGATTTTGAAATTAAACTAATTCCGCGCACGCGGTACGCAGTGACTGTTTCAATCAAAAATGCAGCTACTGAAAGAAGTAAGACCAGTTTTTTTGAAACGGGCAAAATGGACGAACCCTTTACCGCAAGCTGGATTGGTAATCCTGATCATCACCTGCAAAACACCCTTCTTAAAAAAGAATTCCGCTTGCATAAAAAAGTAGCACAGGCACGACTTTACATGACTGGCTTAGGAGTCTATGAAACTTACTTAAACAGCAAGAAAATCAGTGCAGAAGTACTGGCTCCTGGCATTACGGCCTATGATCAGTTAACGCAAGTCCAAACCTACGATGTAACCAACTTTCTGCACCCAGCTACCAACCAAGAACTGTTAATTTCCTTGGGTGATGGCTGGTATAAAGGCAATTTCGGTTTTGAGGGCGGCCAGGAAAATATTTATGGTAACCGTCAAATGGCACTAGCTGAACTTCATCTTCACTACACTGATGGTTCAGAAGAAATCATCGTAAGCGATGATTCTTGGTTAACCACCGCTGGAAAAATTACTCATTCAGCAATATATTATGGCGAAGATTACGACGATTCTAGCGAACCTGCTAATTGGCAACCCGCTATTAAACTTGATTATTCCAAAAGTATTTTGCAAGATCGGCTAAGCTTGCCACTTGAAGTTAAAGAATATCTGCCTGTTAAAAAAATTATTTATACCCCTGCAGGCGAAACCGTTTTAGACTTTGGACAAAATCATGCTGGTTGGCCTGAACTGTTCAACCAAGAGCCAGCCGGTACAACCATCAAACTACAAGTAGGCGAAATTTTACAAAATGGCAATTTTTACCGGGATAACTTAAGGGCAGCCAGAGCTGCTTTTCATTATACTTCCGGCGGAAAGTCCAAGTGGGTACAGCCCCACTTCACTTACTTTGGCTACCGTTACGTTAAGGTAACTGGTAACACCAAGCCACTAAATAAAAGGGACTTTAGAGCAGCCGTTATTTACTCTGATATGGCAGTAACTGGTAGCATTAAGACTGATAATGAGAAGGTTAACCGCCTCTTACAAAATATCGTCTGGGGACAAAAGAGCAACTTTTTTGATATTCCTACCGACTGTCCCCAACGAGATGAACGGTTAGGCTGGTCTGGCGATGCTGCTGTTTTTGTCGGGACCGCTGTCCTAAATATGGACTGTTATGCTTTCTTTAAAAAATACGCTCAAGATATGAAAATTGAACAGGAGACGCACCAAGGCATGTTGCCCATGTATGCCCCTGCATTTGGCAATGATAGTGGTGGTGCCGCAATTTGGGGTGATGCCGCTACCATTATTCCGTGGACAGTTTACCAGGCCTATAATGATCCAGCTATTTTACGGCAAAATTATTCAAACATGAAGGCCTGGGTCAATTGGATTAGCCAAGCAAGCTCAACCAGGGACTTGTGGACTGGTTGCTTTCAATTTGGCGACTGGCTCTCCTTAGATGGCGAAAATCCCGCCATTCCAACAGGAAAAACGGATGAAGACTTTATTGCTTCGGTTTACTATTATTATTCTAGTTTGATTGTCGCGCGAGCTGCAAAAGTTCTTGGATTCCAAAATGAGGCCCAGCATTATTCTGACCAAGCCCAGAGAGTTAAAGAAGCAATTGCTAATGAATACATCACAACTACTGGGCGGCTAGCTGTTGATACCCAGACTGCTTATGCACTTGCCTTACACTTCAACCTCGTTTCAAAAAAACATAAAAATCGTGTTGTCAAGGATCTGGTTAACCGCCTTCTCAAGGACAATAACCACTTAAAGACCGGTTTTGTCGGCACCCCTATAATTTGTCAAGTTCTTTCAAAAAATGGCGAGCACAAGCTAGCTATGCAAATTTTCTTGAACGAAGATTTTCCTAGTTGGCTTTATGCTGTTGATCTTGGCGCAACAACTATTTGGGAACGTTGGAATTCTGTCTTGCCGGACGGTTCAATGAATCCTGAGGGAATGAATTCATTGAACCACTACTCCATAGGAGCCGTTATGCAATGGGTCTACCAGCAAGTTTTGGGGTTAGCCGCCCAAAAGAATGGCTACCAACAAGTAACTTTTGCCCCGCAATTTGACTACCGCCTTAAACACGTCCAGGGACACTATAAAAGCTCATACGGTAACTTAGAAGTCGATTATCGGCTGGAAACAGATAAAAACCACACCATCAAAATAGAATTAAATATCCCCTTTGGCCAGGAAGTGACTGTTAAACTACCACGTGTTGCTAACACAGTAGTAGTTAATGGGGCTGCCAAAAGCTTGCCCTTAAAACTAGTAAGTGGACGCTACACTATTACTTACCGTCCACATACCAGCTACCTTGAATACTACAATTTAGCTATGTCAGTCAACCAGATAATGGCTGACCAAGAATTAGTGACTAAATTACAAGCAATTAGCGGCGTCTTTACCTTTTTAAAGCGTCCCGAAAACCTAAAGACTTTCGGATCGAACTCATTACTTGAATTAAATGAAACATTGCCGTTTATCAATATTTCTGCTGAAGAATTTGCTGAAATTAAATCAATTATGGCTAAAACACCATTAGCTAGTGAAAGGAAATTTTTACATGAAAGGCGTACTTTTTGATCTTGATGGCGTTATTGCAGATACGTCGGTATACCATTTTCAGGCTTGGCGCAAATTGATCGAGGATCATTTTAACCGCGAATTACCTGATGAACTGGAAAAACAAACCAAGGGAGTGAGTCGCACCGATTCATTAACTGCCATTTTAAATTATTTAAACATTATAGTTACCGAAACAGAATTTCAAGAAATGACTGAAGAAAAAAATATAGTCTTTCGTGAACTGTTAACTAGTCTCACTCCTGAAAATATCTTACCGGGAATAACGGCTTTGATTGCAGCTTTTCAAGCACATAATGTTAAACTTTCCTTGGCTTCGGCAAGCTTGAATGGGCCCTTCATTCTCACAAAATTACAACTTACCAATGCGTTTGATGCCATCGTTGATCCCGCCCAGGTGGCAGCTGGCAAACCAGCTCCAGATATCTTTCTTGCGGCTGCCAAAGCAATTAACTTAAACACTCGTGATTGTGTTGGGATTGAAGACTCAATTGCAGGCATTAGGGCAATCAATCGTGCCGGGGCCTTCTCTGTTGGAGTTGGCTCTCAGTCAGAACTGGGCCAAGCTGGTTTACTCTTCCCTCAAACTTCTGCTTTGAATTACCAACAAATTGAGCAAGCCTGGGAAAGATTTAGCTAGTATGTTCGCATAAAATCCCAATTAAACAAGAACAAAGTTAGAAAAAACATTTAAAACAAAAAGGTTAAAAAATACGCTGTTTAGACAGTGATTTTTTAACCTTTTTAAGTTTTTGGATTTTATTTGGTCTATTACTTAGTTTGATTCATTGAAGCGCGCAGTTAAATCATCATGGAGCTCTTCAAAGCCAGGCTTGTTAAGCAAGCCAAACATGTTGCGCTTATATTCTTCAACTCCCGGTTGGTTGAATGGGTTAATGCCATTCAAGTAACCAGAAATCGCAATTGCTAGTTCGAAGAAGTAAATGAGGTAGCCCAAAGTATGTTCTGTTTGGTCTGGAATGTTGACCGTCATCACGGGCACACCACCATCAGTATGGGCCAAAACAACCCCTTCATATGCTCGGTCATTAACATAGTTCAGGCTCTTACCAGCTAGGAAGTTCAATTGGTCCAGATCGCGATCATCAGCTGGAATCTTAACATCATTTGCCGGATTTTCTACCCGAATTACTGTTTCAAAGAGGTTACGCATCCCTTCTTGAATATACTGCCCAAGTGAATGCAAGTCAGTTGAAAAATTGGCACTGGCTGGCCAGATACCTTTATTATCTTTGCCTTCTGACTCACCCATCAATTGCTTGCACCACTCGCTAAACATTCTCAGCGTTGGTTCATAATTTTCAACAATTTCTGTAGTATAACCCTTGCGGTAAAGAATGTTGCGCAAGGCGGCGTATTGATAGGGACTTGCCTGCTGTAAGTCAGTGTCGCGATAATCATTCCGTGCATCGGCAGCACCCTTCATCAATGCATCAATATCAGCACCAGCTGCTGCGATCGGTAAAAGGCCAACAGCAGACAAGACACTGTAGCGTCCACCGATGTCATCTGGAACAACAAATTCTTCATAACCTTCAGCATCGGCCTCAGTTTTCAAAGCACCTTTAGCCCGGTCAGTAGTGGCAAAAATCCGCCGCTGCGCTTCTTCCTTACCGTATTTGGCGATTAGCTTGGCCTTAAATACGCGGAAGGCAACAGCTGGTTCAGTTGTCGTTCCTGACTTGGAAATAACATTGATACTAAAGTCCTTGTCACCAAGCCATTCAATTAGGTCATGCAGGTAAGAACCAGAAAGTGAATTCCCGCAGAAAACAACTGTCGGATATTTTTCTTTAGCCTTGCCATAAAAGGCACTGTTCAGAAACTCAATCGCTGCTTGAGCACCCAAGTATGATCCACCAATACCGATACAAACCAATACTTCTGAGTTACTCTGAATCTTCTTAGCCGCTTCCTTGATGCGGGCAAACTCGCCTTGGTCATGGTCTACCGGCAGGTCAACCCAACCCAAAAAGTCGCTACCGGCGCCTGAACCTTCTCTTAGCTCTTGGTCTGCCGCATTAACCATCGCTTGCATTTCGCTTAGTTCATTTTTTTGAACAAACGGCGTTAATTTGCTGGCATCAAATTTGATTAAACTCATGAATACACTCCCTATTGAATTAAATATTCTTTTCACAAGAATATTTTAGCAATCTTATTTTACAAATACCAGTGCTTTTACCTAGTTTGCAGTTTTTGTCTAATTCGCCAACAAAGTAGATAAAGCAAGTACCCTAAAGCTGCCCCGCAAAGGTTAAAGAAGACGTCATCAATATCGCTGATCCCAGTTCCCAATAAAAATTGCAGCCCTTCAACCAAGACTGAAAAGATGATACCAGCTATTACCACACGGGCAAAGGATTGCTTTTTGGAAAAAACAACTGGCGCCAAAAATCCAAATGGAATAAAGCAAACTACATTGCCAAAAGAGTTATAAATGAAGTCAAGTCGGCTTTGAGCATAGAACATTTTCCAGGTTTCCCGTAAAAAAACCAGGTTAATATCACTAAGCGGGCGGTGCCAGTTAAAGCTGAGCGCCCAAGGAAAATAGGCATTGCGAAAAGTCGTCAGCATCAATACCAAGAGCACATAAAAAGCAAACAACCAGACCATGGCCTCAGACCTGATAGTTCGCCGCCGTCTAACTAGGAGTAACCAAAATAAGCGTAACACCATAAAAACCAAAAAGTAGAAAATGGTTTTATCCAGTGCTAGCATAATCATCTTAATCAATGCGAAGTGGTTTACTTCAGTTGCATAGTGCTGCGCCAGCGAATTATACAGCGGTCCTAAAAATATCATGTCTTATTCAATTCCTAAAATATTGTTCACCTAAATTATACCCAATCTAGGCCGATTATTTCTTAAAAAACGACTAACAATCCAGAAAAGATTGTCTAAAGTTATCTAAACTTTTAAAATAATAAAATAAGGAGCGTTCACGTTGAAAAATAAACTACTTAACTTTATTCAAACTCGTACTGGCTTTTTTAGTCTGTTAATCTTTTTATTCGCGGTTAAATATATCTTTGCCATGTATCACGACTTTAGTCTGGGGCTTACTGATCCCTACCAGCACTTCATTATGTGGATTAGCCCTTTCGGCAGTGCAATCTTATTGTTTAGCATTGGCTTTTATTTTTCTAAACCACTGGTATCTTACTGTGTGATGCTGTTCATGGATTTTGCCAATACTGGCTTACTCTTTGCTAATATCTTATATTACCGCCAGTTCTCTGACTTCATCACCGTCAAAACAATTGTCAATACCGGCAAGGTGGCTCCTGGTCTCGGTAAAAGTGCAGTGGCAATGCTGCATCCTTCAGACCTGCTGATTTGGCTAGATTTGATTATCATCATTGCCTTGCTAATTGCCCGTAAAATTAAAATTGCCCAAAAATCATACGGTTTGCTGATCTCCTTTGCGATTACTTCGGTTGGTGCTTTTGTTCTGGTGGCAAATATTTTTCTGGCCGAAACCTCCCGGCCCCGTCTTCTGGGCACTACCTTTGATCGTTCATATATCGTCAAATACCTGGGAATTGATACTTACACCGTTTACGACGGCATTAAGAACGAACAAACAGAGCAAGTCAACCGTAACGCCAATACCGCTGACTTGAACAAAATCCTGTCCTACACCAAACAGAATAAGCTACCCAAAAACAGTACCTACTATGGTGTCGCCAAGGGTAAAAATGTGATTGTCATTCACTTGGAAAGCTTTCAGCAATTTTTGCTTAACTTAAAGGTAAATGGTAAGGAAGTCACTCCTTTTTTAAATTCCATCTACCACAACCAACATACCCTCAGCTTTGACAACTTCTACCACCAGGTTGGTATTGGTCGGACTAGTGATGCCGAGAATATGCTTGAAACAGCAACTTACGGCATTTCTGATGGCTCTTTGTTTACTGCACTCGGTGGCAGTAATACCTTTCAGGCAGCCCCACAAATTTTGCGGGAACATGGAAAATATACTTCAGCGGTTTTCCATGGCAACGTTGGTTCCTTCTGGAACCGTGACGATGTATACAAGAATATGGGCTATAACTACTTTTTTGACCAAAATTACTTTAGTCATGACAAGAGCGATCGTATCGGCTACGGCGTTAAAGACAAGTTGATGTTTGCAGAAAGTATCAAGTACTTAGAGAGAATGCAGCAGCCGTTCTACACCAAGTTCATCACCCTAACTAACCATACCCCCTTCGAAATGGATGATGAAGACTTAGATCACAATTTCAAAACTACTGAAACAAGTGATAAGTCAATCAATAATTACTTTGAAACTGCCCACTATCTCGACCAGGCAATTCAAGAGTTTTTTACTTATCTCAAAAAGTCGGGCTTAATCAAAAACACCATGGTGGTAATCTACGGTGACCACTATGGTTTAACTAATTCTGAAAATGAAACTCTCGCCCCAATCGTTGGCGAAAGTTCCGATACTTGGAACAATTACAATAATGTCCAAATGCAACGCGTCCCCTTCATGATCTATTCACCTGATTTAAAGGGCGGGATTAGGCATGAAGTAGCTGGCGAAATTGATGTTCTCCCGACCCTGCTCCACTTGCTAGGTATCTCTAACCGTAACTATATTCAGTTTGGCAGCGACCTGCTCTCACCTGCCTACAAGCCCTGGGTGGTCTTCCGTAATGGCACGATTGTCAGCCAAAAATACATCATAATTGGTGGCAAAGGACAAAAAGGCGTGGTCTATGACCGACAAAGTGGCAAAGAAATTGTCAACTTTACTCGGCAAGAAGAAATTGAAATTGCCCAACTGGCTAAAGCAGGCAAAAAATCACTCAAGTACTCCGATTTACTCAATAATCACAACTTACTCCGCTTTTACACTCCCACTGGATTCAAACCCGTTGACCCCGACCAGTTTGACTATCTGACCAACTTTCAGCAAATGGAAGGAATCCGCGACCAGCTACAGGCTAAGTCGACTGCTTTGATTTCTAAATACCACAAGTCAACGACCGGCCTTTACAAGACTGATGCACCCGAGCTTAACGGGCGCCATGAAGAAATCACTGATATTCCCGAATCTGTTTCTGGAAATCATTTAATCGAAAAGAAAAATAAATCTGGAAAAAATAATAAAAAGGCATATAATTAGAAAATAATCTATCATTATAAAAGTATTAATCATGGAGGTCTAACCTTGCTTGTCTTTTTAATCATTGCTTTACTTGTTATTATTTTCTTATTATCAGGGTGTCGGGTAGTGCCGCAAAATAATGAGGGCTTAATTGAAACCTTGGGCAAATATTCTAAAACTGTCAAAGCCGGTCTAGTCTTTATTATTCCGGTAATTCAAAAAATGCGTCGCGTTTCTTTGGCCATGTTTCCTGCTGAAATTTCCAAATATTCAATTATCACCAAGGATAACGCTGAAATAACTACGAGTCTGACGTTAAACTACTTAGTAACTGACTCTTACAAGTATTTTTACAACAACACGGATTCCGTTAAGTCGATGGTCGAGTTAATCAGAGGGCACTTGCGCGACATTATTGGCCGCATGGACCTGAACGATGCCTTAGGCTCAACCAGCAGTATCAACACGCAGCTAGCCGATGCCATTGGTGACTTAACCGATGTCTACGGTATTCGGGTAGTCCGGGTCAACATCGACGAATTACTGCCAAGTGCCGAAATCCAACGAGCAATGGATAAGCAGCTGACTGCTGACCGAGAAAAAATTGCGGCCATCGAAAAGGCTGAGGGTGAGGCTAAGAACATCGAGCTAACCACTAAAGCTAAGAACGATGCCTTGATTGCTACCGCTAAAGCTAAGGCTGCGGCAGTTAAAACTGAAGCAGATGCAGAAGCATACCGAATCAACCAACTGCAAGCCAGTCTGGCAACAGCAAGTGACGGTTACTTCAAAAATCAAAGTCTTGACAGTTTTAACAAACTGGCTGAGGGTCCCAACAACTTAATCGTGACAAGTAAGGACGATATGACCAACCTTGCTGCAATTCCTACCACTGCCAAAATTTGGCACAAGGCGACAAAGGATAGTGATTAACTAGCAAAAAGCACTTCTGCGGAAGTGCTTTTTTGTTTACATTAGTATAAAAATTATAGTAGCAATTGAAAGTAATTAGACATTAAGAAAAATAACTACTAAAATTAGATGTTAACATACATAGTTATTAATGTTTTAAGATATATGAGGTATATCATGAAGAAGACTAAAAAAATACTTATTAGTTTAGCGGCTGAATTATTGGCAACAACATCTGTAGCTACTTTAGTAACCAACACAAATCAAGTTCACGCAGTAGAGACCACAGAGAAAACTCCAAATGCCACAGAAGGCATGTTAACGTTAAATCACAAAACCCGTGTTTATAACAAGAAGGGCAAAAAAAGATATACTTATCTTGGCGGTAACGGTTTACTTAAGAATGGCTCAGAAGTTAAGTATGTTGGAACAGTTGAAGGAATAGATAATTCAGATGTTAAGCGCTATTCATTTCATGATACTGATTGGGCTTGGTTTTATTTACCGTATAAGACGATTAAAGGTCAACAGTATTACAATATTGGACATGGTGGATATATTAAGGCTATGAATGTTCAGTCGATTAATGGTAATTGGCTTTATACCAATCAAACTAAGATAACCACAAAAGCTTGGTCTAGGTCTGGAAAAATCCCACTTTATAATGGTCATGGACAATTACTACCTAAGACTTTAAAGAGTGGCCAGAAACTAATCCTTGATATGACTACTACTAGAGGTGAATTTGGGGTAGACCTTGGTACGCCTCCTGGTGTGCGCAACTTATATCGGATAAAAGATACAGATGAATTTATTTGCGATTATGATATTAAGAACAGCGTGAGACAACAAATGCCCTTTTACAGCATCTTTACTCAAGTGTATTTTATAAAAGATGCACCATATTATGATGAGAACGGTCAAGATGAAAATGGCCCGAAGATGACTCATTTTGGTCAAAAGGGAGATATGATAAGAATAGTAAAAGCCGTGAGAATAACTAGTCTTGATAACAATAAGGAAGAACTATTTTATCAAGTTATAAATGGTGGTGGTGATTTTGTAAAAGCATCAGATGTAAAATACCTTGCAGGCCCACAAATACCAGTTCCTAATAAGTAAATTTAATAGTTAAAGATTAAATGAAAAGCAAGAAATTTTGAAATTTCTTGCTTTTTTATGTATTATTGTGTTTTCGTTGTCGTCACTTTACTTATGACCACGAAAGCCCTTTACCCGCTCATGTTTGACCTGATCAGGATCAACATAATCATGTGGAAGTTCGCCGCGATCAAGCAAAAATTTTTTCAGACTTTTTTCTGTAGCAATAATTGGAAAAATAATAAACAGATAAAAAGTCAGCATCCACAAGATGAAATACCGATCCCACTTTAAGAAATGGATTCCAACTCCAAGCAAGAACTGAATTACTCCAAACAAGATAAAATACATCCTAGCCTTTACCTGCGCAAAGTGGTAACTGGTATCGTTAACCCGAGCTAAATATGAAGAGTAGCCATACAATGGATTCGGACTTTTTGAGGGTGAAATGCACCATAAGAGCCCTACCACCACCATAATCGCACCACAAGCAATGTAAATCATTTTTCTCTCCTCTAGGTCAATTAGTCATCACTACCAGGCGTAGAAATAATCATTTCCATTTCACCAGTAAAGGTGAAGTCCTTTAACTGATTAGGAATAATCAAGTTAGTACCAAGCTGTAGGCTATAGTTTTCAGTAGCAGTTTCAAGCTGCCCCTCACCTTTAATAATCGTTACTAGCAAGTAAGGATAATTCTTCAAGCCGGTCGCCCACTTGCCGTTAAGTGCAACCTGCCACAGGGCAAAGTGCGGCGACACGGGAGGCTCAACCAGCGTTTTAATTGTGGCATCTTGCTCTTTTTGCACCTTAACTTCTAACTGGGGATCAACATGTGGCACAGTTGTAACATCAATTGATTTTCGCGTATGGAGTTCACGGGGTTTACCCGTTTTTTGGTCAATTCGGTCGTAGTCATACAGGCGGTATGTAACGTCACTTGACTGCTGGGTTTCAATCACTAAAATACCTTTAGTTAAGGCATGAATTGTGCCCGCAGGAACGTAGACAAAGTCACCAGCTTTGACCGGAACCTTGCGTAGAAGCTGGTCCCACGCACCGCGATTGATCAGTTCAGCGAGCTCAGCGCGGTTTTTGGCTGTATGCCCATAAATCAGGTAAGAGCCGGGATCCGCCTGCAAAACATACCAACTTTCCGTTTTGCCACGATCATGCTCCACTCTGCGAGCATAATCATCATCTGGATGAACCTGGACAGACAGGCTGTCATTAGCGTCAAGAAACTTAACTAGCAGTGGAAACTCTTTACTTTTGGGATTTCCAAAAAGCTCTGGGTATTTTTGGTAAACCGTTCGCAGGCTCTCACCCTTTAAGTTACCGCTACTAACGGTTGAAGCATCATCTTGATACCCAGAAATCACCCAAGCCTCGCCGACTTTACCTGCTGGAATGTCATAGTTAAACAGCGTTTTTAATTTACGACCACCCCAAATTTTGGGTCTAAAGTATGGCGTTAAAAATATCGGTTCCATGAAAATCACCTCTTGTTAAGTTTAACCTTTTACACTCAAAAATTAAAACAGTTTTTGCTATTTCGTATTTGAAAAAGCTGAGCAATAGGCTTTCAATAATGACCACTTCATCCACGTAAAAAGCCCAGCAGTCAATTACTGCTAGACTTTTTGGGGATATAATTTACTACTTTGCTTTTGATAATATTATTTCCGCTGCTTCAACTCCTCCAATCGCGATTCTGCAATCTCTTTGTCCAAATCCTCTGTATATTTTTCCATCTGTACTTGATCCCAGCCATAATAATCGGCCATATGCCTGATGACAGCTACTTTGACTTGATCCAACGTATCATTTTTAAACAGCACGTGATAGGTCCGGCGTAATAGATAGTCAACTGGCGTTAAAGTCATTTCTTCCGCCAGTGAGTAATCAAGCGCCGCCGTTTCACCTAAGCTCAGACCATCAGCTGCCTTGATTTCTTGAGCATGGTGGAATATTTGCTCAGCTTCAGATCCAAAGAGGTTAGCGATTTCTTTTGCATCTTCTGGGCTAATACCAGCTTCAACACCACGTTTAGCAATATTCGCAAGTTCTGCTTCAGCATTGGCAGAATCAAAGTCACCACCTGCAACTTTGATTTTAGCTGAATCTTTAAGTTCAAACTCCTTGTTAAACTGGTCATGTAAAACCGCCCTAATCTTGGCCATTGCACCATTAGCCATGAGGCGATAGTCCGTCAACTTACCTCCAGTTAAGGTAATCAGTCCGTCAGTAGCTTCGGTTAGTGAGCTACCACGCGAAACGGCTGATGGCGCAGACGTACTGTCTGAAACACTGGCTCCAGTGGTTGCATCTGCTGCTGTATTTTCTTCGATTTCCACCTCAATTAAAGGTCGAACACCGGCCCAGCTAGCTTCAATATCATCAATAGTGAGGTGGGCACTCGGGTACTTTTTATTAATGATATTCAGCAAGTAGTCAACATCATGCTGTTCAACCGTTGGATGGGCGTAATCCGCCGTGAAATCCGTATCGGTCGTTCCAATGTAAGTCTTACCTTCTCTAGGAATGGTAAAAATCATCCGTCCGTCAGCTGTTCCTGAGCCAAAATAGGTCGGTTGCGGAACCTGCAGCCGGGACTGATCAACCACTAAGTGAACCCCCTTAGTCGGACGCAACCGCGGCTTCTTGTAAATCGCATCATCTTGCTCACGAACTTGGTCAGACCATGGCCCCGAAGTATTAATTACCACATCGGCATGAACATCGAACTCTGCTCCAGTCAAGTTATCATAAACTCGGACCCCATTCACTCGCTGGTGTTCATCATGCAGAATCTTGATGCTTTTTAGGCGACTAACTGCAATACAGCCAAGTTCATGAGCTTTTTTTACATTTTCTAAAACGAGTCTTGAATCGTTATTTTGATAATCTAAATATACTCCTGCCCCTTGTAAATTCCGCGGGTTTAACTGTGGTTCGCGCTTTAGCACTTCTTCCTTATCAATCGTGTAATTAGCATACTTGGTAAGGGGCGAATCGCCTTCAATCCCTGCCAGGTGATCATATAAGTCCATCGCCACCTTAACCGAAAACATCGTAAAAGTTGTACCAGGTTCGTCATAAATCGGTAAAATCATCGGATCCGGCTGGGTCATATGTGGTGCAATGTGTTGGATAACTGCCCGTTCTTTAACCGTATCTGAAACCACCTGAACATCAAAGGTCTTTAAGTAGCGGATACCACCGTGAACCAACCTTGTAGAACGGGATGAGGTGCCGCCGCCAAAGTCCTGCATGTCAATTATGCCTGTTTTCATTTTAGCAGCACTTGCTTGCAGAGCAATCCCAGCCCCGGTAATTCCACCACCGATAATCAACAAATCTAACTTTTCATTTTTTAAACGATTTATTTCTTCGTTACGGGTCGTAATTGAAAAGGCCATCTTAACTATCTCTTTCTTTAAATTAATGCTATTATTTTATTTTTGATAAGGCTTGTAAGAAAAACTTTGCGCTGCCTTGACGGCTGACTTCCAGCCCTCATACAAGTGGTCGCGTTCTTGACCACTCATCTGCGGTTTGAAAATTTTACCTGCCTTTTGGATTTTCTTGATATCATCCATATCCTGCCAGAAGCCAATCGCTAACCCAGCTAAAAAAGCGGCCCCCAAAGCAGTGGTTTCTAAATTGGCAGCACGCTCAATTTCGATACCCAAAATATCAGCTTGAAACTGCATTAAGTAATCATTGTTTGCAGCGCCACCATCAACTTTGAGCTTAGGAATTTTAATATTCGTATCTTTATACATCGTATCGATTACATCTCGGCTCTGATAGCCGAGCGATTGCAACGTTGCTTTGACAAAGTCGTCGCTTGAAGTGCCTCGTGAAAGGCCAAAAACAGCCCCTCGCACGTTTGAATCCCAGTAAGGTGCACCCAAACCCGTAAAAGCAGGCACCACAAAGACCTCATTATTATCTTTTGAGCGTCTCGCGGCTTCCTCAGACTGCGGTGCATCGTCAATCAGCCCCAACTGATCACGCAACCATTGTATTGCTGAACCAGCAACGTAAATACTCCCCTCTAAGGCGTAATTAACCTTGCCATTAATGCCATAGGCGACTGTCGTTAACAAATTATTGTGAGAGAACTGCGGCTTTTCTCCTGTGTTCATCACCGTAAACGCACCAGTACCATAGGTATTTTTGATCATACCTGGTTCAAAGGCTAGTTGACCAAAGAGTGCAGCCTGTTGGTCACCAGCGATCCCAGCGATTGGGACTTGGCTACCATAGAAATGATATTCAGCCGTGCTACCATAAACTTCTGAGTTGGTTTTGATTTCGGGTAACATGGCACGTGGAATGTTCAACAGCTTAAGAATGTCATCATCCCAGTCTAGCTTAGTAATGTTAAAAAGCATTGTCCGGCTAGCATTAGAATAATCAGTAACATGAACCTTACCACCGGTTAGTTTCCATACCAACCAAGAATCAATCGTTCCAAACAGCAATTCACCATTTTCTGCTCGTTTTTGAGCGCCCGGAACCTGATCCAGAATCCACCTGATCTTGGTTGCCGAAAAGTAGGCATCTGGAATCAACCCAGTTTTTTCATGAATCATCTTTTGATAACCATCAGCAATTAACCGGTCTGCCAATTCTGCGGTTTGACGTGACTGCCAAACAATTGCATGGTAAATCGGTAGACCAGTCTTTTTATCCCAAATAACCGTGGTCTCGCGCTGATTGGTAATTCCAATTGCTGCTATTTGATCGGGCTTAATGCCAGAATTGATAAAAGAATTAGCAATCGTTGATAATACTGAATTCCAAATTTCATTGGCGTCATGCTCTACCCAACCAGGTTTAGGAAAATATTGGTTAAACTCTTTGCGTGAGTCAATTGCCTTTTTACCAGAATGGTCCAAAATGATTGCACGCGTACTAGTCGTACCCTCGTCAATCGCCAAAATATATTTTTCAGCCATCTATATCTCCTTTTTGCTAGTATTAATATTTCTACATAGATAATTTTACCCTCGCTTTTTAGTAAGCGCTAACATATAATGATAATAACTTATTAGGTAAAGTTATAAGCAAAAGGATACGGTACTATGAAATATAGCTTACTAACAGTTAAATACTTTGTCGATGTGGTCGAAACCCAGGGCTTCACGCCCGCCGCTAAAAGAAATTTTGTCTCTCAAACCGCCATTAGTAACGCTATCAAAAATCTGGAAAAAGAGTTAAAGGTTCAGTTAATTGATCGCTCTACTTCACACTTTAAGGTTACGATTGCGGGGGTCAATCTCTACCATTATGCAGTTCCCCTGTTGAAGCAATACTATGCATTTACTCAAAAAGTTAGCGGGCTTAACAATACCCACAACATTATGCGGATTCACTATCTACGAGGCTTCAGCTACTGGACCATTCAGCTTGCCCGCGCCCTCAAAAGAACTCATCCCAGTATCCAACTACAACTCGACACCGAAAAATTTTCAGGGAGTATTCCTAAACTTGATAGCGGTGACTTTGATGTCCTGATAAGTTTTTCTACGGCAGTCAGCAAAATCAAAAGTATTCACCGTCAAAAAATTGGCACCGCCAATTTCGGTGTCTTGCTCAACCAAGGCCTGCTTAATGCACACGGCAAAATCAAGAAACAGGCTATTGCCCAGCAACCCCTGTTTTTACAAAAATGGTCCGCTACCGATAGTAACGATGTCCAAAGAAAAATCAAAAATATTCTGCATGACTTAAAAATTGACTACCGACACGTGATCTATCAAGACAGTTTCGATGCCGCTTTGACTAACGTTTTTTTGGGACAAGGCATGGCAATTTTCCCAAAAGAAGTGCCAATTCCGGAAACTTATGCCGGCCAAGTCACCTACCTACCTGACCTCCCCTCGTTAAAATACGATGTAGTAGCTATTTACAAAAATCCCGCAGTCGGTGATCTTTTAAGTAAGAGCAGATAAAGTGTAAAGTAGCCTGGGTAAATTTGCTTTTTGGCCGTGCTTCTGAGTCAAATAGTGAGCGCATCCGGCAATATAAGGACACTTTGAATCTTTAATTATTTTTTTCGAACTTTTTTATCAAAAAAGCCTGATAAACGTTAATCTATCAAGCTTTTTATTTTTATATATGGAGATGAGGGGAATTGAACCCCTGTCCAGACGCATTCCGTCACTGACCTCTACGATCATAGTTATACTATTTGAACTTCACTAGTCCAAAACGCCATATAACAGGGCTAGTATGGACTAGCTAACCTGGAATGACTCTTTTTAACTATTCAGATGAGGTAGTTAAACGTAACTCACTAAGTTGATACTTGAAGCCAGACGTGAGTAATCTGGCAAGAAGCAACGCATGCGCCTAAATTAGGCAGCTAATGCGTAAGAATTTTCTTTATTTGCAGTTAGAAAAAACTGTGACGTTTTTACGTAGACGTGACCTACGAACCGCAGTCAATGCGAATCTACGCCTGTCGAATCCCAAAACATCCCCTTAGGATTCACTCATTATAGCATATTGGACTCCCATTTACTATCAAACTACGCTATTGCGCCCATTTTGCTGGGTGATTATTTAAAAACAAACTCATTAAACGCCTGTTCAATACCATCAGCATCATTTGACGAAGTAACATAGTCAGCGTGTTCCTTGGCCAGGTCAGAACCATTACCCATTACAACAGCAGTACCAGCAAAATTAAACATGGGAATGTCGTTACGCTCATCACCGATTACCATAACATCGCTCGGAACAAGACCCAGTTTGGCAGTTAAAAAATTTAGTGCCGCACCCTTATCAACGTTTTTATGCATTACTTCCAAAAAGTTATCAGCTGCACGAACAACATAATTCTCTGCTCCAAACTGCCTAATGACATCATTCTCAATGTCATCAAGTTTTTTTTGTTCGTCACCAAAAACCGCCTTGATTATTTGATTATCCTTCGTAAGTTCTTTAGTAGCTCTCACTAAAATGCCAGCACTGTTTTCCCAAGCCTGAACCACAGTAATCCGGCCAACGTGATGATTACTTGTAATAATCCGACTATTAGCATCGACAAAGTTAAAGGCCACATCATGGCGCTGGGAATATTGTTCAATCTCTAGGGCCGTGGTAAAACTGAGCCCTGACTTCTTTAACACTTTACCTGTCACTGATTCAATGACGGATCCATTAAAGGTAATGACATATTGATCATCTGCCACAATGTTTAACTCTTGCAAGAAGTGCTTAACTCCAGCCAAGGGGCGACCAGAGCACAAGACCACTTTAACCTGCTGTTCTACCGCCTGCTTAATCGTCCTTTTGGTCGATTCCAATAATTTACCTTGACTATTTAATAAAGTGTCATCCACATCAATTGCTACTAGTTTAATCATTCACTTTTTTCCTCTACTTCTCTCTTCAATTCTTCAGCTATTGCCTGTCTAATCTCTCCGTGCTTTTTGTCATCATACTGATATTTCACAGCTGTCCAAAAGCAGGGCTCGTATAACCAAACCGGCCTAGTCAGCCTTTCCGCTGTTTCAGTTTTATACCGCGGAAAAACGTGTGCGTGCAAAAAATGATCCGTGTTACCTAAAATATCGTAATTAATTCTTTCCGCCCGGCACGCTTTTAATATTGCATCACCAAGCAAGCTCATATCATTTAAAAATTCTACTCTTTCTTTAAGTTTCAAGTCATTTAAAGAAGCGACGTGTCTTTTAGGCAATAACACGCAATAACCCGGCAAAAACTGGGTATCGCCCATAACAACATAGCCACCCGCTAACTCAGTTATCACCATTGGATTGGTCCCTGCAATGGCAGAACCGATCCGATCTACTTGCCATTCTTTCATAAGTTTTTCCATATCCTCCGATATTGGTCTTCTTAAATAATAGCAAAAATTAACCAAAAAAACCGCTAAGAATTTCACTTAACGGTTTTTTTATTCATGCAGATTTTTAGTTTAAATGGGCCAAGCGCACAACATCTCGTTCAATCATTAATTCCTCATCAGTCGGAATAATCATTGCTTTGATCTGAGAATCAGCTTTAGAAACAAATTTCTCTCCATTTGTCTGGTTGGCCTCAAGATCGGGTTTAAGACCCATAAATTCAAATGACTTCATGATTTTTTCTCGTACACCAGCATCATGTTCGCCTACTCCAGCAGTGAAGACAATGGCATCAACACCTTCCATTTCAACAATGTAGGCACCTACATACTGTCTAACCCGATTAACAAAAATGTCACGTGCTAAATCTGCTTTTTGACTAGCATTATTCTCCAAGTCACGCATATCTGAAGAAATTTCTGAAATTCCTAATAAACCAGACTTGTCGTTCAAAATTTCAATCATTTGATTAATATCAATCTTTTCCTTGTTCATAATGTATTGCAGAACAGAGGGGTCAACGTCACCTGACCGAGTACCCATGGTAACTCCAGCAATCGGGGTAAAGCCCATCGAGGTGTCGTAAGACTTACCACCCTTAACGGCAGTAACTGAAGCGCCTGAACCCAAGTGACAAACAACCAGCTTGAGGTCCTTAGCATCCTTTCCAAGCATTTCCGCGGCCCGACCAACAATGTAACGCACCGAGGTGCCATGAGCACCATATTTTCGGATACCATACTTTTCGTAGTACTTGTAAGGAATTGAATACATATAGTGCACTGGATCTAATGTTTGATGGAATGAAGTATCAAACACACCAACTTCTGGAACATCTGGCAATAGCTTCATGAAAGCTTCAATGCCCTTACCTTGAGCTGGATTATGAAGCGGCGCATATTCTTTCAAATCATAAATTTTTTGTAATTTATCCCGGTCAATCAGCGCAGAGTCAGTAAAATCTTCGCCGCCAGCAACGATTCGGTGACCAATACCGACAATTTCGTTAAGGTCTTCAATTACTTTATATTCTTTCAGCGCCTTGAGCAATAAGTTAACCGCGGTCTCCTGGTCGGGAATAGCCACTTCTTCGGAGTGCTTCTCACCATTTGCCAGTTCAATTTCAAAAGATGAACCAGTGATTCCCACCCGGTCTGCCATGCCTTCGGCCAGTACTTGCTCCTCTGGAATAGCAAATAGCTTATATTTAAAAGAAGAACTCCCCGAGTTAATTGCTAAAACTTTTTTCATAAATTAGATTCCTCCATACACATCATTTCAACTTTTCACAAACTAATTAATGTTTTTAGTATACCACTCATTTAGTTTAACATTAAGTTTTATTAGGTTTTCTTCCCTTTTGATGGAGTCTAACTTTGTGAGCAAAACTTCACTACTTTTAACGTTTTCACCATGATTTTGAAAGATCAAAATAGACTTTTGATTGGCTTTATTTTGAAACATCCTGTCTGGCAGCTCAATAATTGACCGCAAAAAAACTTTTTCAGACAACCAGGGCATGAAATCACTTCCGCCCTTACCGGATAACATTGATTGCGGAGCAACCAAAAAAGCATACCCTGCCGCCTTCAGATTATTAATAATTTGCTCGACGAACAGGTAGTGCGCAAATGAATGGCCTTTTTCAGCTCGCGTTGCATACTTTTCTGCATTCTCGTCGATTGGGTAATAGCCAATCGGCAGATCACTGACGACCACATCTGGATGACCAAATAGCCACGGTGTTAGTGCATCCTGACAATATAACTCAATCTCGATCCGGTTCAAATGTGCACCAACATCAGCCAAGTTGAGCATTTCTTCATCATTATCAATTCCGCGTAGTTGGTAGTCTAGCTTGGAATGATTAGCATTTTTTAGTTGGTTGATTACAGCAAACAATAAGTTGCCCGTTCCAATGGCAGGATCAACCACTTCAAGCCTTTGGTCAGGCAATAGTTTTTTCATAAACATTGCCACCAAGGTGGAAACAATCGGCGGCGTAGGCAGCTGATTATTGTCTAACCCATCTTCATTAACGGCCTTAAGCGTCAGATAAGTATAAACTTGCACTTTCATCTTTTGCGTAAGGTCATCATAGTGCAAGTCGGCATACTTCTGGCCTAGCTTACTAACCGTATCTTTGTCTGGTGCGCTCATCTCCACCTTGATTCTGCCTTGTTCCAGGTTATCAAAGGTTTCAGTAAGAGCCTCGCTAAAGGATACATTTAGAGTATCTTGCAAGCAGGTGACACAATCTAAAAATTCACTAAACAGTTCTTCAATTCTCTTCATTGCTTTTACCCCTATCTTTTAAACATTTTAATAGAAAGGAAGTAATAAGTACAAGAAAATCAATTGTTAAGCAGGTATTCGATTAACAAAAAATCGTTTTGCATGCTGTCACGATAGACTTCTTGATAGAACTGCACAAAAATCAGGCAAGTTGAGAGCACTAAGACGCTACTTAATAGTGCGCTTGCTTTCAGCTTTATTCTTTTTAGGCTCATCTTTGGTTTTCTCCTTTGGTTTGGCATCCAATTTAAAGTAAATTTCTGATTTTCGTTTGTCTTTTTCAGTAACTGTGATCTTAATCTGTCGTTCTCGGCTCTCAAAAGAGGCAGTCCTAACACCAAGTAGAAGTGGCATGTGCCCACCTTCTGGGGTGGTCACACGAATCATATTTTTATAGAAAGTTAAAACGTAAATTTTTTTCTTGCCCTTTTGATCGATTTTAACCAGAGCGGCCTGCCTGGAGTTCGACTCCTTAGTTAAAACATAAGCCATGTTTTTATCTTCATTTACGAAGCGGTTAAACTGCACATATGCAAAAACTAGGTCGTCTGTCTTGTGCGTTGCTCGATCAGCACTAGCTATGCTCTTTAATAAACCCTGCAACAGCAAAACAACCAGCAATGTTACTAAAACTGAAAACACCGCTCCAGCTACCATAAAGCCACTATTTTTTGACGCAATAAGTTTCTTTTTCAGTTGTATCATAAATACACTTTGTCCCCCGCAGTTGATAGACATGGTCATGAACCTTGATTTCAGACAAGTCATTTTTTATCATTATATGCCATGCATAGGTCCGATCCGTTTTTAGTTCAACCTGCCGCTCTATTGCTCTGCTTTCGCCCACAACCAGTGCCAATAGAGAGACCGCTATCACAGCTATCATCAGGGCTGTCATACTTTCTGCCAACAAAAAGCCTTTTAACTTATTAAGTACTATCAATTGCTCTTCCCCACGTCATTTGTAGCTTTACCTTTTGCCGATAGCGCTGATTAGTAATCACAATCGTATGCGGTGGCATTGAACCACTCGCAGATATTCTCAGACTGGATAAGTTATGAATTTCTATTTTTTGATTAATCTTGATTACCCGGGAGTAACCATTACCAATAATCGTGATCTTTTTTGAATCCGGATAGTATCTGATTACCGCAGCCTTATGCCGGATAGTTGAAATTCTAGCTGCCTGCTCAAGTGAACTCTTAAGCTGTCTAGTTGTATTATTCAAAACTAATTTTTCGTTATAAGTAGTCAACTGCATCGCTCCTAGCCCCAGGAGACTAAGTGCAATGGCCAGGGTAATTACCATCTCTAAAACTGTAAAAGCTCTCAGCTTTACCCTAGTTCTTTTCAACCACACCGTTATTTACCCGATAATTCTTAGCCTTTTCTAATTGTCGTTTAGTTAAGTAACCGTCATCAAACATGTTTTTGAAGCTGATTTCTTTACTGTTACGGTCCTTGTCATCTTCATAAAGATTAACCTGCGTCTGCAAGGTAGTCTTAAAGGCATCACTTGTTTTGTCATTTGCGCCCTGCTTCTGCTTCATTAAGTTCGGTGCAATAACCAGCAAAAGCATAACAATAATAGCAACCACTACAACCATCTCAATCAGCGTAAAGCCTTGAGCTTTTCTAGTTTTAGCAATAATGTTAAGCAGATACTTTTTCATTTTCTTTTTCATCTTAAAAACCTCCTAAATACTTTGCATCATGGTATACATTGGCAATAGTACCTTTAAATACATCCCAATCACCCCTAAGCCAATTAAGATAAAACAAAATGGCTGGACATTAATAATTAATTTTTCAATTTTACCTGTTAAATCGGCAAAAAGTGTCTGGCCTAGAAGCAGGCAACGGCTACCTAAATCATTCTTTTTCGAACCAGTCTGAAGTAGCAGTAACAACTCATTGGGTAGAAAGGCTTCTTTCTCAACTATTTCTTTCAAGCCCTTGCCAGCGGCCAGCTGTTCACCCACCTTAGCCCCAATAAATTGTTGCAACGACCCGGCTTCTTGCCGCATAGCATACTCACACATTTTTTGTAGTGAAAAACCACTTGAAATGAGCATCGCCACATCATAAACCAACAAGTACTTAACATAGAGCTGGACGAGCGGGCCGACAAGCGGATAATGCGCTAATTTAGACAAAGATCGGTAGTCCTGTTTTTTAAGTAGATTTAGGACCTGCACCAAGTAGTAAACAAAGAACAAACCCAAGCCCAGTAAGCCAACCAGCAAAATGTCCCCCGTATGTTCGCCCGCTTCAGTGAACTGGCTTGAGACAAAAGTTTGCATAAACAATAACAAGCAGATCATCATCCCTGTCAAAACTAGGGGATACGATAACTCTGTCTTGAGTTTTTTAATCTGTTCGTTTTTTAAGCGGTCGAGCGTAGCCAGTTGCTCCAGGCACTCGGACAAGCTCCCCTGTTCCATTGCCAGGTCAATCTGAGCAGCCACTGTTTTAGAAAAGCCCAATCTAAGCAGTTCCTTGCCTAGACTTGTCCCCGTCTGAATTCCTTCGCTGAATCTATTAATTAAGTTCTGCCGCTCAGGCCATAGGATTGGCATTAACTCAAGGCTGGCATTCAGGGAAAAGCCATTGGACAGGCTATTTTGCAGGTAATCTAGAAAATTCAACCGTTCCTGACTCGTCAACTTATCCTGCTTTGAATTGATCAAATACTTCCGCACTAATTTCACCCCTTTCTTTCAAACCAACTAAGTGTTTGGTCCATTCAACGTGATTACCGCGTTTTTTTTGGGCAATTTTACTTTGTAAAACTGCCCCACTAGCAATATCCATCAAACAGGAGAAGCCCCCGGCAGTTGGCAACAAACGCTGGTAGCAAACAGCTGTCAAACAATTACTTAGCTCATTTGTATTGATCTTTAAGCTCTCCAAACGTGAAATAGTCTGCAGCGTGCTTTTGGCATGAACCGTTGCAAACACCAGATGACCGCTCAAGGCGGCATCAACAGCCAACCGGGCCGTTGATGCGTTTCTAATCTCACCGATGATTAAAATATCTGGGCGATGGCGTAATGCTGCTTCCAGTAGACTAGTGTAGGTAATGCCGGCTTCCAGATTAACTTGTGTCTGTAAAAAAGCCTCCTCATTAATTTCAACCGGATCTTCAATTGTCATTACCATCTGCCTCTGACCAACATACTTGGCCAATTTATACATGGTCGTGGTCTTGCCGGAGCCGGTTGGCCCACTGGTAACAACTAGGCCACGTTTTTGGGACAGGTCTTTCAATTGCTCAATCTGTTCGGTAAAGAAATAACTACCATCATTTACCTGATAAATAATCCTGATTACCAAGGATTCACAATCAGTAAAATCACCAATGCTTGATAAGCGTAAGTAATACTTGACTTGTTGATATTCATATTCAAATGCGCCAACTTGGGGGCGCCGGTGCTCAGCAATGTCCATCTGTGCGGCAAACTTCAAAAAGTTAATAATTTCTCGACCTTCATTGAACCCAAAGGTGGTCTGGTTAGTAATTCCGCTGATAGTACGAAACTTAACCATAATCTGCTGATGCTGCACTAAGAAAAAAATATCACTGGTATGGACCTTAATTGCATTTTCAATTAAGCTGTTGACCACTTCTTTAATTCGCATAAAAGCCTCCTTTTTTACCTGCACTATTAGTTACGCATAAAAGGGCTAATTTTTTTAATAAACACAAAAAAAATCACCCAAGTAATTGGGTGATTTGGGTAATTTGAATTATTTAGTCTTCGTCAGCTGCTGCCGTGTAGACATTTTGAATGTCTTCATCATCTTCTAAGGCTTCAACTAAGTTATTAAACTGGTCTTGCTTTTCTTCTGGAACTGCCATCGTATTTTCTGGAATCATCGTTAACTCAGCGTTTGCTAACTTATATCCCGCCTTGACCAGGGCATCGCGAACTTGCGCAAATTGTTTTGGATCAGTGTAGATTTCAAAGGCATCATCACTGGTCTGCAAGTCATCGCCACCGGCGTCCATCACGTCTAGCAGCATCTGGTCTTCATCAGCATCTGTGGTTGACCGGTCAATCACAATGTAACCCTTACGGTTGAACATATAGGCAACCGATCCGCTGGCACCAAGTGAACCACCATTACGGGTAAAGGCAACACGTACTGAAGAGGCGGTCCGATTTTTGTTATCAGTTAAAGCTTCAACAAAGATGGCAACACCTCCTGGCGCATAGCCTTCATAAGTAATTTCATCATAATGCTCATCTGAATTTCCTTCAGCCTTTTTAAGAGCACGATCAATATTGGTCTTGGGCATGTTGTTGGCATGGGCCTTGTCCATTACCATTCGTAAGTTTGGATTCCCAGAAGGGTCAGGACCACCGTTTTTTGCAGCCATGTATATTTCACGAGATAACTTTTGAAAAATTTTACCTCTTTTTGCGTCTTGCGCATTCTTGCGGCCTTGAATATTGTGCCATTTTGAATGTCCTGACATAAGAATCCTTCTTTCTTTCATTAAGATATTATCGTTATCATCTTACCGCACGGCCGCATAAAATTCAATACTAGCCCTTGTTAAAGAAATCACTGCCAGAAGCAAAAATCAAGGCCAACTTTTTTCTAAACTATTTCTGTCTTTGCTCTAGTCAACTTCTGCGTTAATTAGTAGAATATAAAAGTTAATAATTTTTAGAAGGGACGAATTTTAGTGGAGGAATTAAATTCCAAGAAAAAATATCTGTCATGGCCCGTTTTGACCTTAATGGCCTTTTGCACGGTAATTGGGCTCGACGATATCATGTACAATTTCCAAAACCAGGGAATGCCCGTTGTTACCTCATGGATTATCATGTGTCTTTTTTATGTCATTCCATATTCCTTGATGGTCGGACAGCTCGGTTCAGTCTTTAATAATGAAGGTGGCGGGCTATCTTCCTGGGTACGCGGTACCAACGGAGAATTTTTGGGTTATTTTACTGCTTGGACCTACTGGGCAGCTTCAATCCCCTACGCCGTGGACTCTGCCAATGAAATTATTGTTGATATTGGCTGGGCGTTGACCGGTTCAGAAAAATTCCAAAGCCAAATTTCTAATGCTAAGTTCGCACTCCTAACCTTTGCCATGTTCATCATTTTTATAATCATTGAGCATTACTTTTCTCATTCAATGGAAATTTTGTCGACCATCGGCGGTGGTCTGATGCTGATCATGACCCTGATGTTTGTCCTGTTAGCTTTTTTGGGATTGGCTAAGTCTGGGGGACACATGGCAACCCAGCCTTTTACCTGGCACACGCTAGTTCCCAACTTTAACATGCACTACTGGACAACCATTGCCATGCTCATCTTTGCTCTTAACGGGTGCGAATTGGTCGCGCCTTACGTAACCAAAATGAAGCAGCCGAAGTCCGACTTTCCCAAAGCTATGGTCGCCCTGGCCGTAATGACTATTTTCCTGACTGTTTTTGGGTCTTTTGCGCTAGGAATTTACTTTGACAGCTATCATATTCCCAACGACCTCAAAATGAACGGGGCTTACTATGTCTTTGACATGGTGGGCCAGCAATACGGTCTGGGCAAAACCCTGCTATACGTGTGGGCCTGGACTTCTGTTTTTTACAATGCAGCGTTGCTCGCGGTATTACTTGACGCCATGACACGGATGCTGATTTCCGATACCGGGGACAAGTATATGCCACGCTTTTTACAGAAAAAAGACCAAAATGGCCTCCCCATCAATGGCTACATTCTTACCGTCGCCTTATCAGCTTTCATTATGCTCTTAGGCATCTTCCTGCCTGATATGAATGATATTTTTAACTGGTTACTCAACCTGAACGGCATTATCTCTCCGGGTGTAACCTGCTGGATCTTCTATTCCTTCATGCAGATTCGCAAAAATCCCCAAAAATTCCCAGCTGATTATGTTTTCTTAAAAAACGACCGGCTGGGATACTGGGCCGGCTTCTTTCTCCTAATTGTTACTGCTGTAGCAACAATTCTGGGCATTGCACCGCAAGATATCAAACAGTTTAGCGGCTACTGGTGGTATGAATTAATTATCAACATCATTGCGGTAGTCGTTTTAATCGGGCTTGGTGCCATCTTACCAAGTATTAGACGCCGCGAAGAACGGTACGGCCTGGCCTTTAGCCGCGGGCAATGGGTTACGATGCTGGCAGTTGTTTGCGGCTCGATCGTTTTTGATCTCTACTTTGCAGAGCAAAACCAGCTCCTTAATGGTCAAGTGCTTAGTCTGGGCCAGGTGCATTTGGGGCTAAATATTATATTAATTATGGTCGAAAATCTTATTGCAATTCTCATTTGCTGGTTAGTTGGCAAAAGAAAGCCAACTGCGAATTAGCTGCAATTGACAAAATCATCAAACAGATTCATTTTTAGCATGAATCTGTTTTTTATTTTTAAAAAGTTAAAAACCGTAACCAACATCCCCAGCTTTCGTTATCTACTATATAATACATATAACTAGAAAAATTAAGGAGAACAACATGAAATCAATTCCTTTTAAGGCTGTGGCCGTCGATGTGGATGGCACATTTGAAAACGATAAACGCGAGTTTGACCAGCGCCGATTTGAACAAGTCTTAACGACCCTGCGTGAGCACCACGTCCACTTTATCGTCTCTAGTGGCAGACCTCTGTCCCGCTTGCGTCAAGACTTTTATGACTTTTTGGACCGTATCGATATCGTCGCCGATAATGGTTCAATTTTAACTCAAGATAACAAAATTATTGTGCGCCACGTTTTTACTTATAAAACTGGCATCAAACTACTCAACTTCATCCAAAACAACTATCCTGACATTCGGATTGCCGCAAGCGGTCTCGACCGCTCCTACGTTAGTAAAAAGGCACCGGCACAGTTCAAAAACACGATGCACTTTTTTTATCCGGATATGGTCGAAATTGCCAACTTGGTTGATCTTCCCAGTAGCGATAGCCTGACCAAGTTGACGCTCAACTGTTCATCTAGCCTAGCTAATGAAATCGAAAAAAAGTTCAACCAGAACAATGGTGAACAAATTCACTGTACTACCAGCGGCTTTGATAATATCGATGTAATGCCTGCTGGCGTTAACAAGGGACAAGGAATCAAGTATTTCTTACGCTATTTTAACGTTGAACCAGCAGAGTTAATTGCCTTTGGTGACGGCATGAACGACCGCGAAATGATTGAGCTGGCTGGTTACAGTTATGCCATGAAAAATGGTGATGAACGCTTGAAAAAAATTGCCAAGTATGAAGCACCAAGTAACAATGAGATGGGCGTATTACAAGTACTCGAACAGTATTTGGACTAGAATGAAAATAGTAGACATACAACATTGTCAGATTAATAAAAGGTGATTTTTCATGAGTTACATTGAAGTAAAGCACAACTATAAACGCTATCAAACCGGTGACACTGAGATTCTTGCTAATGATGACGTGAATTTCACGATTAATCAAGGCGAGCTGGCAATCATTCTTGGTGCATCCGGCGCTGGTAAGTCAACAATGCTCAACATTCTAGGGGGAATGGACACTAACACATCTGGGGAAGTGATTATCGACGGTCAAAATATTGCTAAATATAACAAGCTGCAACTGACCAGCTATCGGCGCACTGACATCGGTTTTGTTTTTCAGTTTTACAACTTAATTCAAAATCTGACTGCCAAGGAAAACGTCGAACTGGCTTCGGAAATTGTTTCTGATGCCTTAGATCCGGTGCAGGCCCTAGTAGATGTCGGCCTTAAGAGCAGAATCAACAACTTTCCCGCCGAATTATCAGGCGGTGAACAGCAGCGTGTTGCCATTGCCCGGGCAATCGCTAAAAACCCCAAAATCCTGCTTTGCGATGAACCAACTGGTGCCCTTGACTATCAGACTGGTAAGAGCGTCCTACAAACAATCACCAACTTAAGCCGCAACAATGGTGCGACCGTAGTTATCGTCACGCACAATGGCGCTTTGGCTCCGATTGCTGATCGCGTAATTCACTTTCACGATGGTCAGGTAACCAAAATTGAACCGAATGACCATCCCGAAGACATCGCCAATATTAAATGGTAAGAGGGTCTGACAATGAATAAGATAATTTGGAAAGACTTTTGGCAATCAGTTAAACACACAAAAGGACAGTTCTTATCTATCTTAGGACTAATGATGATTGGTGCCTTTGCCTTAGTTGGCTTGATGGTAACTGGCCCCGACATGCGTGCTACTGGTAACCACTACGCCCAGAGCCTAAATGCAGCTGATCTAACCGTTATTGGTAATTATGGCTTTGACCATGAGGATACCCAAGAAATCAACCAGGTCAAAGGCATTAAAAATGTTGAATTTGGTTACATGACTGACACTGTCTTGAAAAACAGTCACACTAGTTTTCGGATCTTTTCAAAGCCAAAGACCGTAGGAAGGTACGAAGTAAGACGGGGACGCTTGCCTAAGCAAAAAAACGAAATTGCGCTTGCTGATCACTATTACCCTAAGTACAAGGTCGGCCAGCAAATCAGTTTTACTGAAAAGAAAAATATCCTTGGCACTACCCTGCTCAAGCAGAAAACTTTTAAGGTAGTTGGCTTTGTCCGCTCGAGCCAGATCCTCTCTAATGTCAATTTGGGCCAAAGCAATAGCGGCACCGGTGAACTTAAAGGTTATGCTGTGGCAACACCGCAAGCCTTTAACCGGACGGTATACACTACCGCCAATATAACTTACCAAGACTTGCATGGACTTGATTCATACAGCCGCGAATACATTGACCGCACTAGTAAACATAAAAAAGACTTGCAGGCCGTTCTAAAGAAGAATGCTTATCGGCGACAAGAGCGGATTAATACTGCGGTCGCCCAGAAACTGTCACCGCAGGAAAGAAAATTACAACGGGCTAAGCAAGCGCTGCAAGATGCAGAGCAAGGACTTGCCGTAGCTGAAAAACAATTAGCAAGTAAGCGGGCCGAACTTACTGCGCAAAAGTCGCAACTTCAAGGAGTGCAGCCTTCTGCTGAACTCAGCGACCAGCTGCAGCAGGCTGAAATTGAGCTAGCCAGCCAAACAAGAATTTTGGGCAGTAAAAAAGCCGAACTGCAAAAAAGCGCCAAAAAAACTAACTTGCAAATTAGTGCAGGGGAGCACAAAATCGCCCAGGCCAAAGCGCAACTCAAAAAAATGGCCCCGCCTTCATACAATGTTTATAATCGGCGCGAAGTGCCTGGTGGTGATGGGAATCTGGTTTATACAACAGTTGCCCAAGTGGTCGAAGACCTGGCCAAGGTTTTTCCAATCTTCTTATACTTTGTTGCTGCACTAGTTACCTTCACGACGATGAACCGCTTCATCGATGAAGAACGAATTAATTCCGGTACGCTGAAGGCACTAGGTTACGATGATTTGGTGATCATCAATAAGTTTATTTTCTATGGCTTTTTAGCGGGGACAATGGGAACGGTAATTGGTATTATTCTAGGTCACACTCTGATGCCGCAAATTGTCTACCACGCCTATTATCAATCTTTAACTATTCCACCAATTGAAGAACACTTCCAGTGGCAAATTAGTCTGGTGGCCTTAGTCTTGTCTTGGGTCAGTTCAGTTTTGCCTGCTTATTTAACCGCCAAAAATGAATTCCGGGAAAAACCAGCAGCTTTATTACTACCCAAGCCACCTGCCTCAGGTTCAAAAATCCTACTTGAACAGATCCCCTTAATCTGGAAGCACTTGAGTTTTACCCACAAGGTTACCGCTCGCAATATCTTTCGTTACAAGAAACGGATGCTGATGACTATCTTTGGTGTCTGCGGGGCGACCACCCTTCTCTTTTCTGGCTTTGCTGTCAAAAATTCGATTAGTACCATGAATAAGCGGCAGTTTTCTGACTTAATCCATTACAACCTAATTGTTGCGCAAAAAACACCTAGTTCAGCTAAGCAAAAAAAGCTACTCGAGAACAAATTGCACCAGAACAATGTTAAAGCAGAAATGCCAGTGTACTACGAATCAATGACTAAGGCTGTTGGCCGTACTGGCGATACGCAAGACATTACCTTGATTGTTCCCAGCTCAAGTAACCAGCTCAACCAGTACGTTCACCTGAATGACCGGCGGACTAGGCAGTCAATTGCACTAAATAATAATGGTGTTGTTATCTCAGAACGACTGGCTAGCCTTTTAAAGGTTCAAAAAGGGGGCAAAATCACCTTAATTGATCAAGACAACCACCAACGTACCATGAAAGTAGCTGGGATCACCGAAATGTATATGGGGCATTTTGCCTTTATGAATCGGAACCAATATCGTCAAGTATTTAAACGTAAATATCAAACCAATGCCCATCTAGTTAACTTAAAAGACGGAAGCTCACAAAATACCAAAAAAGTTGCCGCTCGTTACATGTCCTTAGACGGTGTTAGTGGGGTCGTGCAGAATACTGCAATTAGTCAAGAACTCGACGTCGTGGTTCAGTCACTCAACATGATCATGGTCGTTTTGATTATCGTTGCCGGCCTATTAGCAATTGTCATTCTCTACAACCTAACCAATATCAATATCGCCGAACGAATTCGCGAACTATCAACTATAAAAGTGCTAGGTTTTTACGATGGTGAGGTCACAATGTACATCTACCGCGAAACCATCTTGTTAACTGTCCTAGGAATTCTAGTTGGCTATTTAACTGGTGACTTGCTCTACCGCTATATCCTGTACGTCGTACCGCCAGACAACGTCATGTTTAATCCGGCCCTGTCAGCTTCAAGTTTCTTGTGGCCGTTAGGTGTTATCGGTATCATTACTTTGATTCTCGGCTTCATTGTTAACAAGCAGCTGAAAAATCTAAACATGCTTGAAGCCTTGCAATCGGTTGATTAATTATTGACAAAAAATCAGCTAAAGTATGTTATTAAAAAAACCATCTTAGAAGATATCTTCCAAGATGGTTTTATTTTTTATTTAAGCAGTTTACTTAAATAGTCCTTGCGCGTACAAGCTATCATAGACATGATGAGCAATACCAGAACCCCATGGTGTAGCCAGGAAAATTGCTACGGCCACGAAAAAGATGCCTAGGCCTAGAATAATATCTTTGCTTATTTTAGAGAAGTTCTTCTTATAAACCAAGACTAAGCATATTATTCCAACCACTAAACAAATCATCATGATATCAAGACCCATATTATTTTCTCCTTATGTAGTAAATTTATCTAGATGACTGTATCATAAATTTGTGTATAAATTAAAAAGTTAATAACAATTTTATACTCTTAATGATAATTTAAACAAGCAAATTTATTCCAACTAGAGTGCAGGTTGACCTACTATTCTTACCTCGTTTATTGATTCCAAACATCAGCTATGTGTTCGCGCGCCCGCTGCTTAATTTCTGTAATTACTGGCCCCTTGGCATCCGCATAGTCTTGGACCGTTTGCCATGAACGCTGGGCCAGTTGCTCTTTCAATGCCTGATATTTTAGTCGGTCTGCCTGGTTAATTCTCAACCAATCCCGAAACAAAACTAGATCACGAGCCTCTTCACTTTTAGGACCATAGACATGAATGTGGAGCTGGTTTTTATTTCCAATAAACATGCGGTGCCCCTCACTGGCTGGTTCACGAATCCGTAGAACATAACCGACCTTCTCCAGTTGAGGAACATAGGTCGACTCCTTGCTGGGATCTGGAACCAGCAACAGCATATCAATGATTGGCTTGGCACAAAGATGCGGAATTGCAGTTGAACCGACATGTTCAATTTGAAGCGCCGTCTCATCCAGTGCCTCAGTGATTTTTTCCCGCTCTAATTGAAACAACTCCGGCCAGCTTGGGTCATAGTCAACCAATTTAATCGGTTGATTTTGGCTAATGTGGCCAATTGTTACCTTTTGTAAATGTGAAAACGACATCATTGAATCTCCTTACTTTGACAACTACATTGGCGGCTTACGATAATGGCGCTTGCTAACTGCCTGTTTCTTGTCTTTTGCCTTGCGCATCAACTTTTTAGCTATTTTGGCATCCAGATAAGTCTGCGTTGCCTGGCTTTCTGCTTGTAAAGAAATGAACTGCTCGTATACTTGCTGGTCTAGCTGACCGTTATTAACAACTGCCTGAACGGCACAGCCTGGTTCACCTTTATGTGTACAATCATGAAAACGACATCCCTTACCCAAGTCTACGATTTCGGGAAACACCATTGCTAAGTCATTTGTGCCGACCCCGACGCTTTTGATTCCTGGCGTATCAACCAAAATGAAGTCACCCCGACTAATCGGAAACAAGCGCGAACTAGTAGTTGTATGCCGCCCCTTGTCCGTCCTTGCACTAATCTGCTGAGTCGCCATTACTTCCTCTTGTGCTACTGCATTAACTAGACTTGATTTGCCCACACCCGAATTACCGTAAAAAGAAACCGTCTGTCCCGGTAAAATGCTAGCTTGTAAATCAGCAATTCCTGCCCCAGTGAGACTTGAAGTACATAACACGACCACGCCCAGTTCATCTGCTAGTTGTGCTGCCAGCTGTGCAGCATCAGGCCAGAGATCAGACTTAGTTAAAACTAGCGAAGTCTGGTACTCATTGTCTTTTTGAAAGGCATAGCGATAACGGTTGATCCGGCTAGCCGATAAGTTCTTATTCATTGAAATGCAGATGAACAATTGATCAAGATTGCTGACTGCCTCCTTTTCTTGAGCCTGGTAACGATCACCCGTTATTCGTCCTAAGGTACTATAACGTGGTAAACGTTCACTAATGAGGTCAAAGTCAAGCTGCGGATCTATGACCACCCAATCACCAACTAAAAACTGAGTAGTCCGATTTTTGGGAATGGCAGTAGTTTCACTACCATCTAGGTGCATGACCTTGTAAATGTTGGCCGAGCTAAGTGAAATTCAGGCCACGGTTACTCCATCATCAACTTGCTCATGTTGCTTGTATGTATCCAACCCTAGTTCCATGATTATCTCCTATATGATAACGAATAAATCAAGCTTATTTTTGCTATCTTCCCACATATTTTTAGTAATTTCAAATTTTTTTACAATAAAAAATCAATTAAATTAATTTATGCTATAATAAAAATGATAGTTTTAATGTTATCCATCACAAGATCTTCAGATTGACTTGTAATTGCTCAAATAGTCATCCCTTCCTTAATTAGTGGCTGAGTATATTTACACTTGAATTATGGAGAATAAATTTTGAAAGATATTTTAATAGTTAAACACTTAAAAGAGACTTACACCGGCCACAAACAAGACTTTACTGCCTTAGATGATGTCTCTTTCACAATTAGCCAGGGAGAAATTCTGTCACTCCTGGGACCCAACGGAGCAGGTAAGACTACCATTGTCTCAATTATTGGTGGTTACCTCAGCCCCAGTTCGGGACAAGTTCTAATGAATGGACAGGATATCACCGCAGCTCGTAAACGTCCTCAAATCGGAGTATCTTTCGGCGGTGAAATGGGCTTTTATCGCAATGCCACAGCCAGGCAGAACTTGCTGTTCTTTGCTGACTTGGCCAAAGTACCCTACCGCAAGCAAAAAGATGAAGTTGCACGAGTTTTGGAAGTAGTCTCCTTGACCAATGTTGCCAATAAAAAAGTGGGCGAATTTTCAAAAGGAATGACACAAAGGTTGCATATCGCTCGGTCACTTCTGGGTAACCCAAGTCTGCTCTTACTCGATGAGCCGACCAGCGGGTTAGATGTTGAGATCGCTAAAAGTGTGCAAGACACAGTTCAAAAACTGGCCAATTCTGGTATCAGTATTTTACTGACCAGTCACACCATGTCAGAAATTGAAAAGCTGGCTAACCGAGTTATCCTACTGGGTGCAGGCAAAGTCTTTTATCAAGGCACGGTCAGCGGTGTGATCAAATTAGCAAATATTCAAACAGATGGTCGACCTGCGACTCTAGAAGAATCCTATTTAAAACTAGCTCCACAATTAAGGAGGCCCTAAAATGCGTTTTATCCGCCTCTTCCTTTTTCATTTGCATGATTACCTATCCGATCAGTACTTTGTCTGGCTAACAATTACTTCAACCATTGGGATTTTTTTACTGCAATACACCATTGCTTATGCTAATAAGGACTTGAGTAATACCATGTTGTGGCGCCAGAGCGGTAGCTTTGGCATGTGGACATCCTGCACCACTGTTGCTGGCTGCATCAGCTTCGAAAGGTATAAAGGAACATTGCCTTACCTCATGAACAGTCAGTATGACGAGCGGGCATCCCTCATTACTCTACTTTTGCCGGCCTCCAGCTACGGTCTTTTCTCCTTTCCCATCGCCTTCATCTTAGCTAAAATACTAGGTGTATCCACGGGGACACTTACCATCAACATGCTGCTTATCATCTTCTTAATGTGGGTTGCCTGTTCAGTAATGGGTATTCTCATCGCCGCCTTCCTAACGCTCTCACCTAATGCGATAACTTATGAAGCGCTAATCGGGACGCCAATTTTATTACTTGCAGGCCTGTTTGGCAGTTCCACCTTGCTAGCACCCTTAACTCGCGTTTCACAGTGGTTCATTCCCCTCACAGCTCCCATTGCCACACTAATTCGCAGTCTTCCTTTTAATTGGCCGGCCTATTCCTGTAGCCTTTTTATCTGGATTTGGTTAATGGCAATCTTGGTTAAGAAGATCAACTACCTAGTTAGAAAGAAGGGAGCGCTGAAAATTATATGATTGCGACTCAATTTTCAGCCCTTAGCTTTTTAAGCAATTGTCGCACCAAAATCACCTACTTCTTGATCACGCCACTAATTGATCTTATGCTGCTAGTCCTAATCAACTTGCAATATACTAAGCAATTCGATTGGCGGGTAGTCATTGCCTCGATTGCTATTGATGCAGCCAGACTAAGTATGCAGACCATGAACCAGCTGCTAGTAAATGACTCCGACTTACGGGTCGATTTTGAAGTAATTGCCAAAAGACCCTTCAGTCTACGCTTTTGGCTGGCTAAGTCATTAGTTGCTGGTATTATTGGGACAAGCCTGGCACTGATCAACTTACTGCTTACCTTTTGCTTTGGTGCACCATTATCGATTATCTGCCGGGGACTGTTTCTTTTGCCTTTGTTCTGCCTGTATGGCACTGTTTTGGGCTTTGCCACCTGGGCATTATCATGGCAAATGAATGATCCCTACTTCTTGCAAAACATTGTTAGTGCCATCACCGAAATTGCCGCAGGGATTTTAATTGTTATTACTGCTTATCCAAAATGGCTACAGCTATTTGCCCTGCTCTTACCCTATTCCAGTTTGGTCAACTTCATCAAGTTCGGCACTGCAAGCCTAGGTGGTAGCGCTATTACTACAGCAATCTGGCTGGCAATCGGTCTGCTGGCATACGTCTCACAGATCAGACCAGTCTTAGCCCGCGGTAAGCACAGGTATTAGATTGAATTAGGAGAGTTGATGATGGAAATCGGAAAAGCATTACGGCTAGCACGTTTAAACTTAGATTTAACCCAAAAACAGATGTGTCAGGATATTCTTAGCAGACCTTTTTACGCCAAAGTTGAAAGTGGCAAGAATGCCATTAGTGCTGACAATTTATTGCGCATCTTACTTGCACATCATATCGACGTTAATGATTTTTTTGAATTAGCCAAAAAGACATACATGTCACAAGAAGAAATATTAACTGAACAACTAGAAAACAACATGTATTGGGCAGTTAATGCTAAAAACATCGACTTATTAGAGCGATACTGTCATAAAATATTAGCTTTACCAAACAATGAAATATTCAAGTTACGTGCAATAGTGACTGTAGCTTATTTTAAAGGTAATTTAGACGAAATAAGTGATAATTTACCGGAAAAATTGAAAAAAATTTGAATGAAGGTGAAAACTGGACTAAGCATCCCGAGCTACTAAGACTGTTAGCTAACACTATGCCGTTATGACCACAAGATGAATTGGACTTCTTAATAGGCCGACTGCTGACATCAATCAAAAACAAAAAACTTTCCGAATTAATGCTTGAACAATATTTAAGAATATTTGGTAATTATTTAGTCACTTGCTACGAGCGAGAAATTTATCATAATGAGAAATATCATGATCACATTAATGACGTTATCAAATACACCATTAATGAAACCTCAACGTTTAAACTGATGATCATCGCATACAGACTTATTATATGACCTCATTATTTGAGAACGATATCCAGCAAGCGATGGAGATTAAAAATGATCTAAAAAAATACGGTTATGCCAAAATAACTGCTAGTTGGCCGAGTTGTGACTTGTAACAAATATGATACACAGTTTATCCAGACTTATAAAAATGTTTTATGATTTGTATAGATAATTATCTTACTGAATTCCCTTGGTGGGCATGGATGATTGACGCCGGTATTGTTTCTGGTAGTACAACAGTTTTGCGAGTCTTTTTTGGTCGAAAGATACTCTGACTATTTAATAAAAAATCTTTCTCAAGGGACAAGGAATAAAGTCTATTTGGCGATTATGCTTGCCAAAAAACATAATGTCTTAATTTTAGACGAACCCTTTACTGCGCTTGATAAGCAAACTCAAAAAATTGTCATTGGCCAAATTAAAAAATACCGTAATTCTAGCAAAAAAGCGTCATTATCGTAACGCATATCGACGAATTCAAAAAGCTAGCTACTCAAGTAGTAAAAATCGAAAAAATTAACAATTAGGATGTGATAATATGGAAATTCGATTCATCATTAGTTGCTGTCTATTTATTTTATTAATTATTGCTAATATTTATAAAAATAAAGAATAGGCAATATAAATAACAAATAACTCAAAACACAAAAGACAGCCAATTGACTGTCTTTTTCGTTACTTAAATTTTAACCTTATTTAACAAAACTGAACTGCTTACCACCGATAGTGAACTAAAAGCCATAGCCAGCACCGCAAGCTCGGGACTAAGTACCAAGCCAATACCACTAAAGACACCAGCGGCCACCGGGATACCCAGCACGTTATAGATGAAGGCCCAGAATAAGTTAAGTTTAATGCGATTAAAAGTTTTTTGACTCAACTTTAAAGCTCGGCCCACATCTTTCAAATCGTTCTTAATTAAGACGATACCGCCGGCTTCAATCGCTACATCAGTTCCAGACTCCATGGCGATACCAACATCAGCTTGACTCAGCGCTGGAGCATCATTAATGCCGTCACCAACAAAGGCAACTCGGTCTGTCTGCTGTAACTTGGCAATTGCAGCAGCTTTATCAATTGGCAAAACATCCGCAATGACTTGATCAATACCAACTTGATTAGCAATTGCACCCGCCACTGCCTGATTATCCCCCGTTAGCATGATTGTCTTCAAGCCCTGCTGCTTCAACTCCTTAATTGCCTTTTGGGCCTCTTTTTTAGGAATATCCTGGATAGCAATCAGCCCAATTGCCGTATGATTTATGGCAACCAAAACGACCGTTTTGGCCTCCTTTTGTAAGACCTTAACTTTTTCTGTTAAAGCAGGTGCCACTACCAGGTCTAAGTCTTGTTTAAGCGTCCCGACAAAGACTGCTTGCGCATCAACCTGGCCACTAATCCCCTGGCCTTCAAGCGCCCTAAAGTGGTTAACCGGCAATAGTTTTACTTGCGCTGCTTTAGCTGCAGCCAAGACTGCTGGCGCCAAGGGATGTTCAGATAACTGTTCAAGACTAGCAGCCAGTTGCAAGACATGGCGGCCGCCAACTACCTCAGTCACCTGCGGCTTACCTGCCGTGATTGTGCCGGTCTTGTCAAAAACAATCGTATCTAACTTATTCGCTGCTTCCAAGATTTCACCGTTTTTGATTAAAATCCCATGCTTAGCCCCAAGACCTGTTCCAACCATGAGTGCCGTTGGTGTTGCCAATCCGAGGGCACACGGACAAGCAATAACCAAGACTGACACAGCATAAATTAATGCAGTGGCAACACTTTTGCCCAAAAACACAAACCAAACCAAAAAAGTCACTAGTGCAATTATTAATACCGCCGGAACAAAGATATCAGACACTTTATCCGTCAAGTTTTGAATTGGCGCATGACTGTTCTGGGCCTTTTGCACAATCTCGATAATTTGGGCCAACATGGTATCGCTGCCCACCTTCTGGGCCTTTATGACAATAGAACCAGTCTGGTTAATGGTAGCCCCAATGACACTGTCGCCAACCTGCTTTTTTACCGGTATACTTTCGCCAGTCACCATTGATTCATCAATACTAGATTGACCCGAAACAACCTGACCATCAACCGGAATTTTTTCCCCCGGCCTGACTTGAATCAAGTCACCCGAAACTACTTGCTCAATTGGCAATTCAATGAATTCTGCGCCCCACTTAACCAGTGCACTTTTTGCTCCCAGGGTGAGCAATTTACTCATCGCACTCGATGCATTGCTGCGCATTTTTTCTTCTAGAACCTGGCCTAAAAGCACAAAGGTAATGACAAAGGCTGCACTTTCAAAAAAGACTGGCTTATTGATAAACATGGCATAAATGCTGTAAAGGTAGGCCGTCAGAGTACCCACGGCAACTAGCGTGTCCATATTAGCATGATGCTGTTCAAAGGCTGACCATGCACTACTGACAAAAGGCCTGGCTGAAATCACCATGATCATGCTGGTCAAAATCAACATAGTCCAATCTCCACCCGGAAGCATCCAACCTGTGAAAGGACGAACCAACATTTCTACCAGTAACGGTAGAGACAAAATTAGTGAAATCCAAAAACGCTTAGTGACATTCATATTTTACCAGTTTCTGCTACTTAACGATTACTTTGCCATGAAACATGTTCATACTGCATTCCCAGTCATACTCGCCCGGCTTACTGGTATCAATCTCGACCTTTTCAACTTCGCCCTCGGGCAGTTTTTGATTGATGCCAAACTTAGGAAAAATTACATGATCTAAACAGCTGGACGAGTCCAACCGTTTAAAGTTAAGCGTCGCTGGAATTCCTTTTTTCAAAACAACTTGCTCGGGCAAATAACCACCTTTAACCTTGATGTCAATACTTTGCTTATCCGCATCAACGACCGCTTCGCCGGTTTGCACACTACGCTTACCGAAGAACCACCACGCGATAAAGGCAATAACAACTAATCCTACAAGTAAACTAATGATTTTTATCATGACTGGTACTCCTGTTTAAAATTCAATTCATTTTATGTCTACATTAGTAAACTATAAATATTATACTTATTGGATTTACATTTGTAAACATTAAAGCATAAAAAAAGTATTGGTGAAATTCATCAATACTTTTTTTCATACTCATCTCAATAACTCAGTCATCTGCATGAACATCGTAAGCAGAAAGCATTTCAACCACTCCTGGTGCCTCTGGGTCATGACGGCCCTTGCCAGTATCCAGGGCTCTGATTTGCTCCATTTCGGCCTCTGTTAACTCAAAGTCAAAAATATTCAAATTGCTTTTAATTCGAGCTTCATGGACTGACTTAGGCAGAGTAATAATACCCTCTTGATTTTCAAAACGAAGAATAATTTGCCCTGCATCCTTATGATACTTTTCAGCTAGTGCTAGAATTACTCGGTCAGTTAACAGGGCTTGGTTCCCCTGTCCTAGCGGTGACCAGGCTTCCAAACGCACATTATTTTGCGCAAGCAGCTTACGCAAAGGCTGCTGCTGGAAATAAGGGTTAAATTCAACTTGGTCAACTGCCGGTATCGTCGAAAATTGCGGAACAAACTGTTGCCAGATCTTAGGTGTCATATTCGATACCCCAAGTGATTTGATTTTGCCCGCCTGCTTTGCTTCCTCTAGGGCACGCCATGCACTAGGAACATCTCCATAAGGTTGATGGATCAAATACAAATCAACGTAGTCTGTACCCAACTTTGTTAGTGACAAGTCAATAGCCTTTTTAGCTGCCTCATAATCATAATCTTGCAACCACAATTTTGAGGTTATCCAGATATCATCACGCGGCACCCCGCTGGCTTTAATTGCCTCGCCCACTTCACTTTCATTAAAGTAGGCCACCGCCGTATCGATATGCCGGTAACCGGCCTCAATTGCCTCAGCCACGGCTCTACGAGTAGAGCCATCATTGGGAATCTGAAAGGTACCAAAGCCAATTACGGGAATTTCGTTACCATCATTTAACTTAATTGTGCTTGTTGTCATTTTTCTCCTCCTTAACTTAATTGCCGTAAACTTGAACCAAAGATTTGTTCAATTGTGCTTGGATCTCGATGATCAAAAAACTGGCTCTCATGCTTATCTAACTTTGTCATAGCGGTCATCTCATCAGCGCCTAAGTCAAAATCAAAAACCGCAATATTTTCCTCAATTCGTGCTTGGTGCACCGATTTAGGAATAACGATAATTCCACGTTGTAGTAGCCAACGTAAGATGATTTGACCCGTAGTTTTATGGTGGTGGGCAGCCAGTTCGGCAATCAGCTTATTATTGAAGATATCGCCCCGCCCCTCTGCAAAAGGTGCCCAAGCTTCAACTTGAATATCTTCTTTTTGATTAAAGCTAACCTCATCGCGCTGCTGGTACCAAGGATTTATTTCTATCTGATTCAAAACCGGTTTTATTGACATCGTCAATTCTAGGTTTTTTACCTGGTCAGCGTAAAAATTGGAAAGACCTATGGCACGGATTTTTCCTGCTTGATATGCTTCTTCTAAGGCACGCCAAGCCCCCATCATGTCACCGTATGGCTGGTGCAATAAGTATAGGTCCAGATAATCAAGACCCAGCTTAGTCAATGAAGCTTCAATCCCTTGCTTAGCCCGCTCATAAGTATAGTCTGAAACCCATAACTTTGAAGTAACAAAAATTTGTTCTCGCGGAACCGAGCTGGTCTTAATTGCGCGCCCTACTGCTGCCTCATTTTGATAAACCGCTGCTGTATCAACTAAGCGATAGCCTGCTGCAATTGCTGCACTTACAGCCCCTGTTGCTTCAGCCAAATCAGTTACTTGATACACGCCGAGTCCTAATTGCGGCATTTTCACCCCATTATTTAATTCGATAGTTGGAACTGTTGTCATTATCTATACCTCCTTTAAGTTGCCATTATCATAGACTCAGTCAGTAGAATTGACAATTAGCAATTATGCATGCTAGCATACATGAAACGTATACTGGAGAAGAACCATGATTGATCCTTATTTATTGACGGAGCTAACCACATTTTACCAAGTGGGGACATTAACCAAGACTGCTGAGCAGTTAAACATGACTCAACCTTCTATTACGCGGGGCATGCAGAAGTTGGAAGAAAAGCTCGGGGTAAAACTATTCGAACGACATGCTAACCGCCTTGTCTTGACTAAAACGGGCCAGCTCGCGGCAATAGAAGCAGAAAAATTACTGCAAAATAACCAGGACTTTGTCACCAAAATTCGCAATTTTGATCAACTACAACACCGTCCAACAATTATGGCAACAATTCCTGGGCCTTTTATTATTTTAACCATGATTAAAGCACGTCTTTCAGCTGACTTATTCATTAGTCATGACCTAATAAAAATTACAGAAATATCTGACCTACTTCAACAAAATGCTGCCTTGCTCGTTTTTTCTAACCAAGAACTATTTGCTCCGCAAATTGAATCCCGTTATCTGGGAACAGAACAGCTCGCAGTTGACCTTAACCGGAATATGGCTGAAGCCAAGCGTGCCCGCCTCCATTTTGCAGATATTACGGGACACAGTTTTATCGTTTATGGCGACATTGGGGTTTGGCGGGATATTATTCAACAAGAAATTCCCAACGCCAACTTCATGTACCAATCAGAATGGCAGGCAATGAAAGAGCTAATCAAATTTTCTGATTTCCCTTACTTTAGCACCAATCTTTCGCGACTAGATCCAAACAATCCCATTTCGCAGAACTTAGACGATAATCGGATTGAACTTCCAATCAGCGATGCTAGCGCCCAAATGCCAATATACGGCAACTATCTGACGGTCAATGCCCACCGGGTCACTCCCATTTTGAAAATTGTTCAGGCTGCTTGGCCACCAAACTTTCCGCTTGACCAACTTGAAAATCACTAGTACAGTGAAATAAATTTAACAGTTATAATTAATCCAAGGAGCGTATCTTAAATGTCAAATTGGTCAACGAAGTTTGTTAAAGAAGGACTAACTTTTGATGACGTCTTATTAATTCCAGCTGAAAGTCATGTTCTACCTAAGGAAGTTGATTTAACTACTGTCTTAGCACCCCAGCTCAAATTAACCATTCCTTTAATCAGTGCTGGCATGGATACCGTGACCGAAAGTACTATGGCAATCGCAATGGCAAGGCAAGGCGGCCTTGGAGTAATCCATAAGAACATGACAATTAGCGCCCAAGCTAGTGAAGTTGCTACTGTTAAGCACGCAATTATTCCAAGCATTGCAGCTCAGGCTGCAACCGATGACAACCATCAGCTACTCGTTGCAGCTGCTATCGGCGTGACCAGTGACACCTTCCTTCGGACTGAAGCTCTTCTAGAACAAGGCGTTGACGCGTTGGTTATCGATACTGCTCACGGGCATTCAGCCGGGGTTTTACAGAAGATTAAAGACATTCGCAAACATTTTCCAACTATTTGCCTAATTGCCGGCAACGTCGCTACTGGTGATGCCACCCGCGCACTGTTTGATGCCGGCGTTGACGTTGTTAAGGTAGGTATTGGACCCGGCTCAATCTGTACTACACGTGTTGTTGCAGGCGTGGGCGTGCCACAAGTGACCGCCATCTATGATGCTGCAACTGCTGCCCGTGAATACGACAAAGCCATTATTGCCGACGGCGGAGTAAAGTATTCAGGTGATATTGTTAAGGCTTTAGGGGCTGGTGGCAATGCTGTGATGCTCGGCAGTATGCTTTCTGGGACCACTGAAGCACCAGGTGAGATTTTTGAAAGTGCTGGCCAAAAATACAAGGCATATCGGGGTATGGGCTCAGTTGGAGCAATGGCCCAAGCTCACGGTTCTTCCGATCGTTATTTCCAGGGCGGTGTTAACGCGGCCAATAAGCTGGTACCCGAGGGCGTTGAGGCGCGCGTAGCATACAAGGGCAATGTTGCTGACATTATCTTCCAGATGATCGGCGGACTGCGTTCTGGTATGGGCTATGTTGGAGCCAATACCATTGCCGCACTAAGAGAAAATGCCCAGTTTGTTAGGATCACTAATGCAGGCTTACAAGAATCTCACCCCCACGAAGTTCAAATCACTAAAAAAGCACCAAACTACGAGCGGTAACGAAAGATAATCAAAGACATTAAAAAACTAGTCACTACACCCCAAGTGTAATGACTAGTTTTTTACTTTTCAGCCAAAGTTTGGTCCAACTTTTGCAAATTCTCCATCAATTCCAGCTTGGTCTGATCGCCTAGAATTCTAGCCGTTTCTTCCTCAGAATTAATAAAGTAGGGAGTAATTTGCTCTTTCAACTTAACCGCCTTAGCAGTCAATCGAACTGCCTTAAAACGCGTATCCTGCTGGTCAACTTTCCTAATAATTAGGTCCCTTTGCTCCATCAGGTGCAAAATGTTAGTTGCCGTTGACTTACGAATATTAAATTCATGTTCAATGTCTTTTTGATAAATTGTTCGTTGGCTAGTAAACGAAGCCAAGTATTCAATAATTAACATCTGCATGCCCGTAAGTCCAAGGCCTCTAGCATATTGATCGACATTACGATTAAAAGTATTCTGTACTCGTTGTAAAATCAACCCTAGTCTGTTCATTACTTACTTCCTTGTCTTAAATGGTTTTGTTGCTTGATACAGCAAGTATACACCTCCAACGACCAAAATTAGTAAAAAGATTAATCCGGTTTGGGCACCATCAATCAACTTGCCTGCCGCACTTTGCTTACCGCTAACTTGTTGAGCAAATTGCATAATCGCTGAAACAACTGAAGTTCCAACTGCACCAGCAAATTGCTGGGTCATGTTAAACAAACCATTACCATCTGTGTTTTCATCCTGCTTAAGCGCATTGAGTGAAGCAGTCATGATATTACCCATTACCAAACCAATGCCCAACATGGTCACTGCATAAAAGAAAATAATTTGGCCAGCAGTCAATGATGAAGCAAAGGAGCAGAATAGGATTGCACCAATAATTTCCAAGATGGCACCAGTCATAATTGGCCTGCGCGGACCGTAACTATCGAGTAAGCGTCCACCAACAGGTGAAGCAATTGCCCCCACTAACCCACCAGTTAATAGCAACAGACCGGCGGTCATGGCCGTCATCCGGTTAACAATCTGCACGTAATTAGGCAAGATAAAGGACAGGCCCAGAGTATTAATCTGAAAAATAAAATACGCACCTAATCCTTGCGTAAATTTCAACTTTTTAAACACTCGAATATTAATTAATGGGCTGGTCACTTTTAATGAGTGGCGGATAAAAACAATTAATCCCACAATACCAACAAGTAGTGGCGCCAGAAAGAGTACCGGCTTTTGCATGACAGTTGCTAAGTTACTAAAGGCGAGAATTAAGCCCACAAAACTCACCGCAATACTGCCAAACCCAGCCCAGTCAAGTTTCGTACGCTTAATTGGGCTTGAGTCATGAGGAATTGACATTAACCCCATAATTAAAGAGATAATCATGACCGGAACCATAAAAATAAAGATATAACGCCAGCCGAGTAGGTTAACTACCACTCCCCCAAAGGTCGGCCCCAAGGCCGGTGCAACAGCGGTAATCATCGTTCCAATGCCCATCAACAGGCCAATTTTGTCAAGGGGCGTTCTTTCCAAAATAATATTAAACATTAAGGGAATCGCAATACCGGCAGCGGCACCCTGCACAATTCGGCCAATTACCAAAAAGGCAAAGGCCTGCGCCGCCGCATCAATTACCAAACCAATAATAAAAAGGACAGCTGCCGTAACAAACAATTGCCGTGAATGGAAATTTCGCTTTAAATATGCGGACAATGGCATGACAATCGAGGCAATCAATAAATACCCCGTGGTCATCCACTGGACGGTCGCCATATTAATCTGAAATTCACTCATTAAAACCGGAAAAGTCACATTCCCTGCTGTTTCAATCAAAACTCCCGAAAAAGACATCAATCCAGCCGCAAAAATTGAACAAATCAACTTTGCATCTAATTTTCTTTGCATTAAAATTCCTCCTAGCAAATTTAGTTAGCAAACTAACTAAATGACTATGGTACCTTAAAAAAGTTTTCTTTGCAATAAAAATAGTTAACAAAAAACCGTCCTTAGCTTAAAGACGGTTTTGCCTGCAGATTATTCAGTATCAATGACATACTTTTTCCAAGATTGCCAAATGTTACTACCTGAAAAGCGCTTGCTGTTTTCGTAGGCAGACTCATTCATTTGTCCGCGCAAGCTTGCATCGGCAAAAAATTCGCTGATTTTATTTGCCAATTCATTAACAGCACCATTATTAACTAGAAAGCCGTTTGTTCCATCAGCGATTAAGTCAGCTGGCCCATAGTTAATATCATATGAAATCACCGGTACCCCATGGGCTTGCGCTTCTGCTATCGCAAGCGATGCCCCCTCATAACGTGAGGTGAGCAATAATAACTGGGCACTATTATAAACGCTATCCATGTCCTGCGAATATCCTTTAAAATTGACTACCCGCTCCAGCTCTAAGTCACTAACCAGCTTTTTTAACATTTTTTCTTCCTGGTAATTATCACTGCTATCACCATAACCATAGATATCAAGCGTCAAAGCACGGTTAGTCTGGTAGGCCTGCGCAAAGGCCTTGATGGCATCATCCAAACGCTTTTCATGGAAAAGTCGGGCTACGATGACAATCTTACCTGCCTCGCGCTCACTCATCGAAACATGCTCCGCCTGTAATTGCTCGTCTGGGATAATTCCCACCGGAATGGCAACAATTGGAACATGAGTATGCAAGCGAGCACGCATATCTGCAGCCTGCTGTTCCCCTGGTGTGATAATTAAGTCTGTGCGACTAAGTTGTTCTTTATTAGAAATCGAATTATAGGAAAGTGGAGAAGCTGGATCATCGTAATCCTGATAATGAATACTGTGGAAATGCTCAATTTTACGAGCTGGTGTCTTCATATAGACCATGGGAATATTTGTAATATTGCTCCGGTCCGAAATAAAGGTCGATTTTTCAGTGACATCTTGCTGGTTCAACTCATCCAACATAATCCTGAAAGCCTGGCTACTATTCATTAGCGAGTGCAACTTACCCTCAAGGTCGACCAACTGCAAATTAGTTGCAGATAACCAATTAGGTCTTTGCTCATAAGAAATTTCGTAATAAATGGTGCCATTCGGCCGGTAGAACTGCTCGTAGCTAAGATGGCCATCACCAGTGTCGTAGATTTGGGTCAGACTGCGAAACCCACGCGTATCATAAAAGTCTGCCTTAGTACAATTATTATCGGCATTGTAATAGCGAATGGTGTCAATATTGTTGTCCGCAAACAAGACAATTTCCATGGTTTTGCGGTCATCATCATAAACTTCAAAGCCAACTGGCACTTGCTTAACCTGAAAATGCTCAGCGATCGACAAGTCTTCAATCGTCATTGCTTGATATTCATAATTGACCGTACCCGCGAAAAAATCAAACATGTTGACATAGTCAGCATCAGTCAGGCCATACAGAGGCAAATTCCGGTGAGCAAAACGGTTAAATTCAGACATCACAATTTTGGCGCTGACCCCATTTTGCTTAAATAACTTCAACCTTTTAACTTCAGCGTGTTCTATTCCTGAACTGTTAGGGTCTAAGCGGTTATTTAAAAAGTAATACATTTTTTGTTCCTTATTAATATAGCTAAAATTATCATTCTTATTTTATCACACTTTAATTATATTAATAGCTATCATCTAATTCTTCGCACTAAAAAAGCTTACCAGTTACTTTGAAGTTAACCCTCTAGATTGGACCAAAATCCATCTGGAGGGTTTTACTATGGTTAAATTTACCGTTGAACAAAAATTACAAGCACTTAACTTGCTCAAAGATGGCTATAGCAGTTGCTCTGTGGCCCAAATAATTGGTGCTGGCTCACATCAAACGATTGATACTTGGGCAGGGCAATACCAGAACTTTGGCGTGCAGGGTTTAGAAATTCAGCGCACTTCGCAAAATTATCGTGGTCAATTCAAGCTCCAAGTCTTAAACTGGAGAAAAGAACATGACGAGACCTATCAAAATACCGCCATTCACTTCAAGATTTCCTCCCCTAGCTTAATTTATACTTGGGAAAAACGTTTTGACGAGGGCGGACTTGATGCACTCTTTACTAAACGAGGCCGACCACCGATGAATAAATCACCTAAAAAACCAGGTAAGTATACCAGCAGCGAGTTATCTGAATTAGAGCGGCTGCGCTTAGAAAATCGCCAGCTCCACATTGAGAACGACTACTTAAAAAAAGTCGAGGCCTTAGCTCGGCGCAAAGACGCTCAACGCAAGAAGAACGGACCATCATCCAAGAGCTAAGGCATGAGCATAACTATCAACTGCAAGAACTATTGCACTATAGCTTTTTAGCCAAGAGCACCTATGAGTATCACCCGAGCAGCAGGCGAAAAAGGTACAGCGATCTGGCTTTACTGTCGCTAATTAAAGTGGTTAAAAGGCATAATCCCAGCTTTGGCTACCTGCCCATGACCGATACGCTAAAAATCAAGTATGGTCTCAAGGTAAACCATAAACGGGTTTACCGGTTGATGAAAGAACAAGGTCTGCTGGCGTGCAAATACAACCTGCGTGCAGGCAAGTATGATTCATCCAAGGGTCCTCAAGGCAAGAAGGCCAAGAATCGCTTCCACCAAAAGTTTAAGACGAATCGGCCCTATCAAAAGATAGTCACCGATATTAGTGAATTTCGCTATGGCAATAAGAGCATGAGTGAACGGATATATTTCTCACCTTTTAAAGACCTTTACAGTGGTGAAATCATCAGCTACACCATTAGTCAGCGGCCACAGACCAAGTATGTGCTGGATGGACTCAAACAGGTTTTGGTCAGCCGGCCTAAACTGCCTTACCGCATGACGATTCACAGCGACCAAGGCATTCAATACCAGTCCAAAGCATATTGCCAGACCCTAAAGCAGCATCACATTTTTTAAAGCATGTCGCGGCGAGCCACCTGCCACGACAATGCGGCCTGCGAGAGTCTCTTTCACATCATGAAGGTTGAGCTAGACTACTACACCTATACCTATCCTACTAAGAAGGTGCTGCAGGAGGCCATGGAAAAGTGCATCAAATACTACAATCAAACTAGAATCAGGCACACGCTAAAAGGCCGCACCCCGATTGAATATCGGAACACGGCCTTAGCAAATATGAAATAATGTTAATGTCCAATTCTAGGGGTTAACTTCACTTGGTAAGCTTTTTACTTATTCTTTTACTACTTCTTTTTTATTTAACCGCGTGTATATGATCCAGCCGACAGAAGTCAGAACACCTAACGCCAACCCCAGCCAAAGTGATGAAGAAGTTGACAGCGTAATACTTTTATCTAACTCAGTCTGCAAGCCGCGGACAAAGCTATTGGCAAAATATTGTAACATCCCAAAGGAAGCAACTGCTACTAAAAGCAGCGCGCCGGCTGCCCAACTCTTGCCAAACAAGCCCAATACCGCAGCTAAGATGAGAACAATCAGGATACCCAGGCAAAAGTAGTGGAATAGGCTAACCCCCTGCTTGAGCTGGTCTGAATTTTGGTCAAGTGACTCATTAATCTTTGCCGTCATCCCGGAGTTGACTGCTTTTTGAATCTCATTTTTTTCTGGTAAGTTTAAATTTTCAGCAGTTATTTCACCATTCTCCTGATAGCTGGCACTAAGCTTGTACAAGCTGATATATGAGAGATCGTAGTGGTATTTCTGCGGCAATTGGTCAATTACCTTATCGATTAAACCAAAACTTTGAGCTAACTGGAGAGAATCCTTTACGCTTGTATTCCCCTTTTCATCAACGGCCTTCTTCAAGGCTGTTTTAGCCATTCCGTGAACATTCGGTTCATTGATTGTTACGGGACTGCGTAACAACATGAACCCTGACACACAAACCAGGGCAACAAAAATTATCCGCGCCAAAATATTACTAGATTTCATCAATCATTTTTCTCCTTATGCCAATTTACCATTACTAACAATCATGCTGGTCTGAAATCAGGCAGTTACAGCTGACCTGGTCAGGTGCATGCTTTTCTTTACGAGTCAACTCTGCTTGAATAGTTGCAATGTCACCTTTAGACAGAGGCATGTCCTGCAAAATTTCAATCATTACCTGGCCCTTATGCATATCACACATGTGCTGCATCATCTCAGTTGTAACCCGGGTCATCATCTGAACCTGGTTAACCGTAGCAGAATAGACAAAGCGCCGCCCATCCTTACGCGTACTGAGCAAGCCCTTCTTTACTAACCGTCCCATTAAAGTCTTAATCGTTGATTCAGACCAGTTTTTCTTTGCTTGAAGCTGCTGGATTACATCTCCAGCGTGGATTTCCCCTAACGTCCATACTATTCGCATAACTTCCCATTCGGCCTCGGAAATATTTTGTTCTTTAGTTTTTACCATTATCATCAACTCAATTCAGTTTATTATAGAACAAACTTTTTCAGCGCTTTAGCTATTCCTTCACTGTCATTATCATCCGTTACGTAATCCGCTTCCTGTTTAATTTCTTCGATTGCATTGCCCATGGCAATTTTTTGAAAATTAGGATTGGCAAACATCGAAATATCATTGCCCTGATCGCCAAAAACCATTACCTGCTGCTGATCAAGCTTGAGCCGGTCAGCCAGTTGAATTAGTGCATTCCCCTTGGAGGCGTCCTTGAGATTAACTTCAATCACACTTGAAAAGCTACGCACAATATCATACTTGGCAAAGGCCCATTCTGGAATATTCTGCCAGAGCTTGTCCACTTCTTGCTCCTCTTTGATCACACTAAACCCTACTTTGTTAAAAGTAAAGTCTTGAGTAATCTCTTCTGGCTTCCTCACCTTGACCAGTTCATTGTTGACCGCAGCATTAATGGCCAGATTTGCTCCCAGATCACGATCACAGGTCCAAAAACATTCTGGTGTTTCAAAATGCAAGTTAACTTTGGCAAGCCTTTGCAAACGCCGCAAATTGGAAAAATCATGGTAATTCATTTCCTGGTTCATGAGCACATTACCAGCTAAGTCCTGGATAACTGCGCCGTTAAAAACAATATTATATTGCTTTTGGCCCGCAAGCCCAAGTTGCCGATTAAAAGTCATTGCACCAGATAACGGTCGCCCCGTGGCTAGTACCACTAGAATCCCCTGACTGCTCGCCTGTCTTAAGGCTTTTTCCGTTTCCGGTGAAATCTGATTATTACTGTTGAGCAGGGTGCCATCAAGGTCAACTGCGATTAATTTAATTGCCAAACTATTTTCCCCCAATTTTTACATTATCTTCTTTATTATACAAAAAGTCGTAATAACTTACGACTTTTTCATAAAATATTCTATTTTGATCTTTTTATTCAACAGTCACGCTCTTAGCCAAGTTACGTGGTTTATCAACATCTAAGCCCTTATCCTTGGATGCAAAATAGGCTAACAGCTGACTAACAACCACACTGACTAGCGGCCGTAAGTAATAGTCAAGCTGTGGAAGTACAAGATCATCATTAGGCTTAGCCAGCTCCTTGCTGGCAATCGTAATCACACTTGCTCCTCTGGCAACCACTTCTTGGATATTACCGCGCATCAGATCACTAGTTACAGGATCATTAATTAAAGCAATGACTGGCGTGCCCTGCTCAATTAAAGAGATCGTTCCATGCTTGAGCTCAGCCGCGGCAAAACCCTCGGTCTGGATATATGAAACCTCTTTCAGTTTCAGGGCTGCTTCTAGAGCAAGCGGATAGTCAATGCCACGGCCAATGTAAAAGGCATTACGTGATGGAATTAGATATTTTTGGGCCAATTGCTCAAGTCGCTTTTGATCAGAAATCACTTCTTCAATACCCTCAGCCGCCAGGGCCAAGTTTGTTCGCAAGCTAAAGTCCCGCGCTTTTTGCTTGCCAAGTTGTTCTCCCAATGCCTTAGCTAAAATAGCTTCAAGGGCAACCTGAGCCGTATACGCCTTGGTTGACGCAACCGCTATTTCAGGGCCAGCTTCAAGTGACATGGCATAATCAGCTTCGCGAGCTAGCGTTGAATTCGGCACATTAGTTAAGGTTAAGCAGGGAATCTTACGTTTCAAAGCCTCCTGCAAAACTACTCGGGAATCAGCTGTTTCACCCGATTGTGACAAGAAGATGAAGAAGGGGTGTTTAGACATCATCGGGAAGTGATATCCGGCCTCAGAGGCCAGGCCAACCTCCGTAGGAAGATCTGTCAGATGTTCTAATAATGCCTGCCCCACCAGGCCGGCGTGGTAACTAGTACCGGCTGCAAAGATGTAGAGTCGGTCCGCCTGCGCCAGAGCCGTTAGAATCGCTTTGTCAATTTGGGGCTCCCCTTTATCATCTAGATAGAACTGGTCCAAATGCCGTAAGACGCTTGGCTGTTCACTGATTTCTTTAAGCATATAAAACTCATAAGTACCCTTAGAAGCAGCATTAGGATCAATCGTCAAAACGTGTTCGTGGTGTTCAACTCTACTACCAGTGATAGTTTCAAGGCGATAATCATTTGGGGTAATATCGCCCACCTCTTGGTCTTGAAGGTCAATGAAAGTCTGGGTTTGATCCAAAACCGACAATGCATCAGAAGCAATCACATTAAAGCCAGCTCCCAGTCCCAACATTAGTGGTGACTTGTTTTTGGCAATATAGATATGATCAGGTTGAGTATTATCAACAAGCAGCAGAGCGTACGACCCCCTAATCAGCTGCAGGGCCTTTTTCAGTGCCGTCAAGGCATCGGTCTTTTCTTCCCTGGCTATTTTACTAATTAATTGTACAATTACTTCAGTATCGGTAGCGGACTCAAAATCGACTCCTGACAAGTATTCGTTTTTAATTTCCTGGTAATTCTCAATCACACCATTGTGCACCAGGTAAAAACGCCTAGTCTCATCAAACTGAGGATGCGCGTTATCCACAGTTGGCTTGCCGTGAGTTGCCCAGCGGGTATGGCCAATACCGACTGTGCCCTGCTCAGTTGGCTTCATCTTATCTTTAAGGTTTTGAATGCGGCCCACCGCTTTAGTTAAGTATTCATTACCCTGCAAGTCATTCAGATAGATACCGGCTGAATCATAACCGCGGTATTCCAATTTAGACAGTCCATTTAGGACCGCTTCTCTAGCAGCTTTTCCGACAATCCCAACAATTCCACACATGTTTTTCTCCTTTGGTATAGTCATAAATACAAATTGGTTTAAAAAAATATTTTGGTTACAACAGAAATAATATGATATTTAACAAAATTGGTCAAGCTATAATATTTAAATTGGTATATACTAAGTGGGAGAATCATTGCGCTTAAACAAACAAAAGAAGCAGGAAAATTTCCTGCTTCTTTTGTTTTGGTTGTCTGTTAAACGCCCATTTCTCTTTCAACGACGTCCGTAATACGCTTAACATAGGCATCTGTTTCTGCTTGAGTCGGGCCCTCAGCCATTACCCGGAGAAGTTCTTGGGTACCAGATGGTCGGACCAAGACACGACCATCACCGGCCATCTCATCTTCCACTGCTTCGATTACATCAAGAATTGCCTGATGCTCTTGCCAATTCTTTTTGTCAGTAACCGGTACATTAACCAAGCACTGGGGATAATCTTTGAAATCTTGCAACAACTCGGTTAAGGATTTTCCCGTCTTCTTCATTACCAGCATTAAGTGCAGACCGGTGAGCATCCCGTCTCCGGTGTTATGGTAATCACTCATAATCACATGACCAGATTGTTCACCACCGAGGTTATATCCGTTTGCGCGCATTTCTTCCGAAACGTAGCGGTCACCAACCTGCGTGCGGATATTTTTAATTCCACGTCGCTCAAGCGCCTTAGTAAAGCCCAGGTTACTCATGACCGTAGTCACAATTGTATCCTTCTTTAACCGACCACTGTCTTCAAGATAGGTGCCAAGAATGTACATAATGTGGTCCCCGTCTATTTCCTTACCATTCTCATCCACGGCAATGCAGCGGTCCGCATCGCCGTCAAAGGCAAGTCCCAACTGAGCGCCCTGTTTAACTACTTCTTCCTGTAACTTTTGCGTATGAGTTGCACCAACATGATCATTAATATTTAATCCATTAGGGTGGGTGGCAATCGTAGTGAAGTCAACTCCGCAGTCAGCAAATAAGCGCGAGATGAGGCTACTGGCCGCACCATTTGCTCCATCAATCACAACTTTAATACCGTCCAAGTCTTCTGGAATAGTATTTTCGATAAATTGCAAATACTTCGCACTGCCCTCATGAAAGTCCGTCACTGAGCCCAAACCTTCCGCAGATGGCCGGGGTAAAGTGTCCACTTCAGCATCAAACAATGCTTCGATTTCTTCTTCCATTTCATCGGAAAGCTTCAAGCCATCACTACCAAAAAACTTGATACCATTATCCTCAACCGGATTATGTGAAGCTGAAATTTGGACACCAGCATCAGCACCCTGTGCACGCACAAGGTAAGACAGACCCGGGGTGGTGATTACACCTGCTTCTAAAACCTCAATTCCCACCGACAACAAGCCAGAGATGAGAGCGTATTCTAACATCTGGCCAGAAATTCGCGTATCGCGTGATACCAAAACCTTAGCCTGCTCATCTTTAGCTTTATTCTTGGTTAAGACATAGCCACCATCACGCCCTAATTTAAAGGCCATTTCAGGTGACAAGTCACGATTAGCTACTCCGCGCACACCATCAGTGCCAAAATATTTCAACATAAAAACTACCTCTCATTTTTTATTTACCGTGTGTTTTTTTCGAATCGCTGATATTCTCAACTTTAACTTCCACAGCCAGATGACTTGGGTTCGCTTTGACAATACCATGCGGCAAGGCCAGAGTTACGGTCTTGACAGTTGAAGAAGCAACGTTGCTTAAGTCAACTGGAACCTTTAAGTGCTTTATCTTGGCCAGGGTTTCTTCACTACCATATATCGTTACTTGACTACTTTTGGCAGTCAGCGAGTATACCTTATCCGTCTGTTCATGCTTGGGCTCAATTTCCACTTTGACCGTCTTCTTGGCAACAGAGATTGGAATAGTCACCTTAGCGGTGGCTGGTTCAATCACAACGTTAAGTTGCCGACCATTACGATCTTCCGCAATCAAATTAACCTGGCGTTCATAAGGATGGTCGATTCCATTAGGCAAAACGACCTTAGCAACAATTTGGTCAATTTGGTCAACCTCGCTACGTGCACCGGTCACTTCGACTTGTTGCGGATAAACACTGGTATGACCCAATTTATACCCTTCAGCAATGGCATTCTTATTATATTCCATTTGAATAGGCATAGTGGTCGACTTCCGCCGCTGAATATTGACATGGACTGTTTTAGGGCTAATTGAGTATGATAATTGGCTACTGATTCCCGTCATTTTTACCCTAACGGAATGCTCGCCAATACTTTTAGCAGTCAAATCAATATAAGCACGGAAGTTTTGCGTATTAACGGTTGAAGTAACTAGGGCCGTCGACCCCTCTAGAGTAACACTTACCTTTTCAGGGTAGCCAATGACATAATACTTATCGGTATCAACTGAAACTTGCAAAGGAACTGAAATCGTTTGGCTTTTGTTAGCTGTTTGTCTAGTACGCTCACTCTGCCCCTGGATCAGAAAACCCTGTTGTGAATAATTGACGTAAATCACCAGCAAAACCGCAATCAGAAGCGACATTAGGCTGATAACCCAGGACTTTCTCCAAAAATTCTTCATCGATCAGCACCCCACTTCCAGATTTTACGGACAATTTTTTGGTACCATTTTTCATTTTTATGTTGTTTTGGCACCAGTTGCGCCGTTAAGTATTTCAGATATTCTTCACGGGTCATATCGAGCAACAACCGGCCATTACGTGTAATGGTCACACCACCTGTTTCTTCAGAAACAACAATTGTAATTGCGTCTGTCACCTCAGAAATCCCAACTGCGGCCCGGTGCCTAGTTCCCAAGCGCTTAGGAATCATGCTGCTATCTGACAAAGGCAGATAAGCCGCTGCCACAGCAATCTTGTGGTCCTTATCGATAATGACGGCACCGTCGTGTAGTGGAGTATTGGGAATAAAAATATTAATCAACAATTCGCCAGTAACATGAGCATTCAACTTGATGCCCGTTTCAATATAGTCATCAAGCCCTGTCTCCTGTTGAATTGTAATCAGCGCACCAATTCTGCGCTTGGACATGTACTGAATCGACTTGTCAAGTTCATCAATGAATTTGAGTGATTCATCACGCTGACTGTCTTCGCGTTCACCAAAGATTGGTAAGCGGCCAAGATGTTCAAGACCACGCCTGATTTCTGGTTGAAAAATAATGATAATGCCGACCACAGACCAGGAAACAATCTGATCAATCAACCACGTTGTTGTATGCAGTTGCAAAATACCGGCAATTATCCTGACGGCAAAAATCAGCACAATCCCTTTAGCAAGTTGAACCGCCTTGGTCCCTCTGATCAACACCACTAAGTGATAGACCAAGAACCAGATGATCAATACATCGAGGATAAGTGACAGACTACGCCACGATAAAATATTTGCGATGTTAAAATGCATGGGTATTCCTTCCATTATTGCTAAATTCCCCCTCCTCAACCAGCTGGTTTTCCAATAATCCTAACTTCAGTATGCAGCTTTATGCCAAAACGTTCATCTACCTTTTGCTGAATCAAATGAATCAAATCAAGATAATCCGTCGCAGTTGCTGCGCCCTTATTAACTATGAATCCGGCATGCTTGGTCGAATCCTGAGCACCCCCAATTTGCTTTCCTTGCAAGCCGGCCTGAATAATTAACGGGCCCACATAATAACCAGTTGGCCGCTTAAAGACGCTACCGCAAGAGGGGTATTCCAGGGGCTGCTTATACTGCCGCAATGCATTCAAATAGTTCATCTCAGCCAAGATCTTATTTCTTTTACCATGCTGCAATGCAAAGGTAGCCTCGATTACAATATCACCATTTTCCTGCACCACAGAATGACGGTAGGAAAACTGCATTTCTTCGTTCGTGTAACACTTAAATTCACCAGTACGAGTCAAAACTCTAACGCTCTGGACCACATCACACACTTCGCCACCGTAGGCACCGGCATTCATAAAGACAGCACCGCCAACGCTACCTGGAATACCAGCTGCAAATTCCAGACCAGTCAGCTTGCACTGGGCAGCGGTAAAGGCCGTATCAATAATACGAGCCCCGGCTTGTGCAGTTACTTGATCTTGGTCAATTCTAATCTGCTTCATGGCCGTTAAGATAAGTACTAATCCAGCGATGCCACCATCTTGAATAATCAAGTTGGATGCATTACCAATTATCGTCAGGGGAAGTCGCTCGTTGCGGGCAGCAGCAACCAACTGTTCTAATTCAGTTAAAGTTTTGGGAAAAGCCAAATATTCTGCTGGCCCCCCCGTTTCTGTAAACGAGTAGCGACTGAGCGGAACTTGTTTTTCTATTTTTATTCCTTTTTTTGCAAGCTCGAATAACTCCAAAGTTTTTATCCCCTTTAATATGTCTTTTTCTATTTTACCGCAATCAGCGACCGGCTTCATCCTATGTTATACTAAAATTAAGTTTTAAAGGAGAAAAAATGAATTTTATTGCAATGGACTTTGAAACCGCCAACCGGCATCCAGAAAGTGCGTGTTCGCTGGCTCTGGTCATGGTGCGGAACAACCAAATTGTCGACCGCTTTTATACTGTCATCAATCCACAAATGCCCTTTGATGCACGCAATATTCAAATTCACGATATTACTGCGGCTGACGTGGCAGACGCGCCAACGATGGCCGAAGTTTGGCCACAAGTCAAAAATCTATTTCAACCGGGCATGCTAGTTTGTGCGCATAATGCCCGTTTTGACACCAATGTCATGAGGCAAAGTCTGGCCCGCTATGATATCCAGGAACCACATTACTTTGTTATCGATACCCTGCAAACAAGCAAGGTTTTCGAACCGGACCTGCCCAACCACAAGCTCGATACAGTCGCTAAGGCGCTAAGTGTTGAATTATGGCACCATCACAACGCTTTGAGCGATAGCGAGGCCTGTGCGGGAATCCTGCTGGCGCAAAATAAACGGTTCGGTGATGAGGCACTGAAAAATTTGATTTATCAAATTTAAAAAACCAGGACGGTAGACTGTCCTGGTTTTTTATTCAACTTTTTGCAAAATAGTTTCGACCCAGTCCTCGTTTCTTAATCCACGAGGGCGAAATTCCATGACACGTTTGGTAGAATCCCAGCTATCATCAATCCGGCTAATAACCAGTTGCAAGTATTCATCCGGCAGCTCTGCCTTGATTACTTCTGGCCACTCAATAATGACCAAACCCGGTTCTGCCAAATAAGCGCTCAGGTCAATTGAAGACAAGTCATCTGCCTCAAGGCGGTAAAAATCCATGTGAAAAACTGGCAAACTAGCTTCGCGGTATTCACGCACAATGGTAAATGTTGGGCTTTTGACTGGCCGTTTAACTCCTAGTGCACCAGCAATTCCCTGGGTCAGCGTGGTTTTACCGGCGCCCAAGTCACCGGTTAATAACAAGATATCGTGCGGTTGAGCTGTCCCTGCAATAATTGCGCCCACTTTTTTCATTTCTACCGGCGAATTAATCCTCAGCTTCATCTTTTATCTCCCTACTAGCGCTTGGGCTGCAGTCAAGATGGCGACATCATAAATATCCTCACTGCTGGCTCCCCGGGACAAATCGTTGATTGGTTGGGCAATGCCTTGTAGAATCGGGCCAATTGCCGTAAAGTTTCCTAAACGCTGCGTGATTTTATATGCAATATTGCCCGACTGTAATTCAGGAAAGATAAAAACATTAGCCCGCCCCTTGAGAGGAGATTGGGAGGACTTGGCAGCTGCAACTTCTGGCACAAAGGCAGCATCAAACTGCAACTCCCCATCAGCAATAATTTCAGGGTGGTTTTGCTTAAATAATTCACTTGCTTTTACGACTTTATCGACCATCTCCCCCTTGGCCGAGCCCTTGGTTGAAAAGCTTAAAAAAGCCACCCGCGGTTCAAGATCAATCATTCTTGCTGTCTGAACAGATTGGTAGGCAATTTCCGCCAGCGTCTGACTATCTGGATCAAGGTTAATTGCGCAATCAGCAAAAACATACTGCTCTTCGCCCTGTTCCATAATGAAGCCCCCTGAAATCCGCTTCATTCCTTGCGCTGCGTGAATTAGCTGCAGTGCTGGTCGTACAGTTGCCGCTGTTGAACGCGTGGCCCCAGAAACCATCCCGTCAGCATCACCCATTTGGACCATCATTGTGCCAAAGTAGTTATCATCCCGCAAGGCAGTTCTTACTTCTTCTTCAGAAATACGCTTTCCCCGCGCTTGACCAAAAGCCTCGACCATTCGGTCATCAGCGTCAGGTTGCACTATTATTATCTTGTCTAAGTTGAGGCCTGCTTGCCGGGCTATTTCCTTAACCCGTTCTGGCTGGCCCAGCAAAACCGGCTCCAGCAAGTTTTCTGCTGCTAGTCTCTGCACAGCTCGCAAGACCCTGATATCTTCACTTTCCGGAAAAACAATCCGCAATTTTTGCGGAGCATCGTTTAACTTAGACTTTAATACTTCAAAAACACTCATTATTATTCCACCTATGCTAAATCTGCTTGTGTAATTTGTTCAGGTAATTGCCAGTCGATGGGGGTTGCCCCAAAATCCTTCAAGGCTGCATTACACCGTGAGAACGGTCTCGACCCAAAAAATCCCCGGTCAGCTGAAAACGGACTAGGATGGGCTGACTTAATTACCATGTTTTTGTCCTGATCAATTAGGGTAATCTTATTTTGAGCGTATCTCCCCCACAGAATAAAAACTATCCGTCCCCGGTCACTTAAAGCCTTAATTGCAGCATCAGTTACTTCTTCCCAACCCTGGCCTTGGTGGCCATTAGCTTGACCGTATGGCACGGTCAAAACCGCATTGAGCATTAGTACACCCTGATCAGCCCACTTTTTGAGGTAACCGTGCTGAACCGGAAGACACCCCACATCATCGTACAATTCTTGGTAGATATTCTTAAGTGACGGCGGTAAACTCACGCCCGGCATTACGGAGAAGCTCATGCCAGTCGCTTGTCCAGGATTGTGGTAAGGGTCTTGACCCAAAATAACCACTTTACTTTGAGCAAATGGCGTTAATTTAAAGGCAGTAAAAATATGATACATGTCGGGGAAAATTTGCTTGGTGGCGTATTCTTTTTTTAAAAATTCACGTAAGTGCTGATACTTTTCACTTTCAAAGACTGGAGCCAAAACTTCATCCCAGTCATTACCAATAAACTTTTTCATTTTTTAAAGCCGCCTCACTTTCACTAGTTTTATGGTATCATGAAATTAATTAACGGGGAAGCTGGAAAGGAGCTGGGAGATTTTTGATTAAGTTAGTAGCTTGCGACTTGGATGGAACCTTGTTCAATCGTGATCTGGCTATATCGGCCGAAAATGTAGCCGCAATCCGAGCAGCCCAAACAAATGGTATTGAGTTTCTGGTGGCCACAGGACGAGCCCCTAGTCAATCACGTCGAACAATTGCAGCTTACGGCCTCCAAACTGGCTTTATCAACCTTAATGGCGCACTGGTTTTTGACTGGCTAGGTAACTTGCTGGTTAAACACACCCTCCCCGCTCCTAAGATCCGGGCGGTGGCAGCAATCCTGGCCCGGCACCACATTTACTTCGAGTTAGTGACTACAGAGCGGATCTATTCGACGGATGTCAGTCAACGCATTGTCAATCTGGCACACTCACTGGTTGCATTAAACCAGCAGGTATCTTTTAAAAAAGCCGTGGCAACTTCAGCAGGAAGTGACGCAATGCGCAGCATGGTCGAAGTAAGCAACTTCGGTGACCTCTTAGCTAATCCCCAAGTTGAAATAATGAAAATAATTGCCTTTGACCGTCGTGGCCCAGCAGCCTTTAGTGCAGCCAAAGCAGAAATTATGCAACTTGGCGGGGTAGTAGTCACTTCCAGCGCCGCCGCTAACATTGAAATTAACGACGCCCAGGCCCAAAAAGGGCGGGCCCTCCTTGATTATGCCCACCAAAAGGGACTTAAACGCGCAGAAATTGCAGCTATTGGCGACAACCTAAATGATGCCAGCATGATCGAAGCGGCGGGAACCGGTGTGGCAATGGGCAACGCCGTTCCGGCGATCAAGGAACTAGCTCAAGTAATTACTAAGTCAAATAATGATCATGGCGTAGCTGCTGTTTTAAGGGAATTTATTAGCAATAATCGAAAAGAATAGAGGTACTATGATGCGCTATTTTTTAGAGTTAACTCAAAAGCGGGAATACGGGCAGATTCCGGTAGCTAACGACAAGGGCAAGATTCGCTACATTATCCAGGGCAATCTGGACAATCCTAACCATACCCTTTATTTAAAAACCAATACGGGTAAAGAAATTGGCCGCCTCTACACTGACGGCAACGGACTAATTGCCTCCTTTACAATTGATGTGGTCAATCACTCGCTGGTCAAAGTCAAGCGCTTGAATAACCGAGCAGCCAATCTCTTCTACCTTACCAGGCTCAACTACCTAGTTACCGGTAGTATCAGAAATGGTAGCTACAAGTTCATTACCGGTCTGAAGAAAGTAGCAACTGTCAAAACCGAAATGAAAAAAAGCGGGGTCGTCTTAACTTGTGACATTGCCCGACCCGAAGACGTACCCTTTATCTTACTTTGTGCAACTCTCTTTACCCAGTGGCACACTACCCCGCTGCGCCTGCCTACCTTCCCGCCCATCGGTGGAAACTACAAGGTGAAATTTAATTAGGCGTTTGTTTTCAAATTTAAGGTTACCTGATCAGTTGCTCTACCAATAAGTTAGCCAGCAGGTCATATCCTGCCGCTCCGAAATGAAGCCCATCATACAACTCGCCTCGGCACAGGTTAGACAAATCGCCCGCATTAATCATCGCCTGGTACAAGTTGACAAACTTTACCTGATAGACGTGCGCAACCTCATTGATAATGCCCGCATAGCGCTCTACTAACTTATTATTGCGTTTTTTCTGCTTACGTTCATCAACTGCTGGTGGCGAAATAAGCACCACATTGGGCGGATAGTACTGGCAGATGACACTTGCAACTAGTAATTCAATATTTTGCTTAAAGCGTTCCGGCGGGACTTGCTTATGTAAGGCCAGGTCGTTGGTTCCAAGTAAAATTGCCAGTTTATCACCACGAGGTTTTTTCAAAATTAAATCTGCCAACATTGCCAAAAATGCTCCTGAATTAATACCCGGAATTGCTGTATTAACCACTTCAATTTGGGGTATTTTTTTCTTGATATCATTATTAATATGAGGTTCTTGCAGCCCCTCTTTGCGGGTGATTATGCTATCACCCGTTAAAAGTAATTTCATTATTAGTTACCTGCACTTCAACTTAAAATTTGCCTTAATCAAAAAGCTGTAACGTCATTTCTGTTTCGTTACAGCCTTTTCTCTTACCTAATAAAGAAATATTTACTGGTAAGTTACATTTTTAAACTGGTGCTGGCCATATTTTTGGGCGAGTGCTTGAGAAGAGAAATATTGGTGAGTAACCAAGCCGTTACTTGCATTGGCCCTAAAAAGCACAGTTTGTTTTTTACCATTCAATACTTCCGTTTTAACAGTGAAAGCAAAATTCTGGGCCTTTTTATTAACCATACCAATAACAATCCACTTACTACCGTGCATCGTTTTTTCTGTTATTCGCGCATTCTTATTAAAGATGTCGCTATTGGCATCCTGCCAGCTAGTGGACATCTGCCAAGGATACTTGTTTGTCCCCTTAACCTTACCAACTTTGTAACCGTTAATATGGTTGCCGATAATTGAAGCCCCAAAAGAAGTCTTACGAATAGTAATAGGGCTGCCGCTCAGAAAGCTAGTATTGTACCAAGTGCCTCGATAAGACTTGGGAAAAGTGTACAATTTGATAAAACCATACTTGTTCCCCTTGGCTGCCGCCGCCTGGACTTGCTGACCATCATTAACTGCTACACCGCTTACGGTCGTTAGAGTAATAGTGGCTGCCGCCAGTAACGTAATGATTTTTTGCCGTTTCATTATTTATTCTCCATTCAAATTTGCTGAGTTTAATTATCTTATTAATTGCCTGATAACACAAGTATTACTAAACAATAATTTTCAATTCAAAACAAAATAAGGCACTTAGCCTCATTTACGATAGTCTTAAAAATTTGAACTATACTTCATATTATCAAATTTTTCTCTGCCATACTTTTGCGCCTGTATTTCGGTCCTGAAGAATTGATTGACCACCTTGCCCGTTCCTGGAGCCGACTCAAAGAGTACCGCTTGGCTCTTACCATCCAGTACCTCATTCTTCACAGTATAGGCATAACCACGCGTACGCAACTTTTGATCAACGGGGCTAACTACAATCCAACTGTTGCCACGTTTCTTTTCTTTACTAGCACGCAAATATTGGTCTATATCAGTAATGTTATGCTCTACCCACGACCGAGACATCTGCCAGATATATTTCTTAGTACCCTTCATCTTGCCAAGCTTAACAACGTTGATATACTGATTATTCCAGGGCGTGTCAAAGCCGCTCCGGTGAAAGTTAAGCGGATAAATAGTCGTATTGCTACTACTGTACCACTTACCCTGGTATGACTCCGGAAAAACAAAAGCTTTGTCTAAACCATACTTTTTCTTTTTAGTAGTGGTCGTAGTCGTTTTATTGTCGGCAGCTTGGGCCTGACTTGCTTGGTTAACCTCCGCGCCAACTGCACTCAATGTAATTACAGTAGCTAGCAACGGTATCAATTTTTTTCTTTTCATTATTACTCTCCTTAGTGAATCTTTCATATATTATCAGTTAAAATAGGCAAAATAGCAAGCTTTTTTCGCATAAGTCTGCACTTTAAGCAAAAAAACCGGAAACGACTAACTCGTTTCCGGTTTTCTAGCTTAGTAGTTATACTTTAACTGTCATAAGTTAATTAGCGAATGTTAGCAACCTTAACGTATTGCTTAGCAGGACCACCAATCCGGTAGTAGAGCTTGCCATTCTTGAATTTGTAAGGTGAACCGTAAGTAATGACAGTCTTGCCCTTACGCAGAACACGCTTGTCAGCACGTTTCTTACCCGTCTGGTAGACATAAGCATTATGCTTCAAGACACGTGAAGTACCATCAATGTTGTCAGCCATTACGTATTGGCCTTCAGCAATTTTGTAGGCCAGACGACCATCTTCAAGCTTAACTGGTTGAAGATATACATCAACCTTAGTGAAAGCACGTAATGTTTCAGTGCCAACACGCTTGTGGCTAAGGTCATAGATGTAAGCGTTATGCATAACAGTCTTTGAGACCTTGTCCTCAGCTGGCTTAGAAGAACCATCAGTAGCACCAGTTACTGGAGTAGTAGTGGCAGCCCCACCACCACTAACAGGTCCTGGGTTGACAGGTGTTGGAACTGGAGTTGGAATAACAACTACCGGATTAACCGTAACTTTGAAAGTTCCGGTCTTACCGCTATCAGCAATCAAGTTTAAAGTGACATCGAACGGGTTTGCTGGTTGGGTAAAGTTACCGTTAGCATCTACACCACTGAGAGCTGCACGAATATCAGCTTGAAGATCCTTAAAATCAGCTTTCTCAGTTGGAGTGCCATTAGTTGATACTACATATTTAGCAGTAATCTTAGCTGCGACATCAGCAATATTGGTGTCTGCGGCAGTCAGGTCAACAGAGCCTAACGTAACGACTGCACCACCCGCCTTATTTTCTTTAACAACTGGTTCACCAGTCAGAGTAGTATCAAAAAGCTTGAATGCATCGCTAACTACACCGATTCCGGTAATCTTACCATCACTATCAGCTTCAAGGTAATATGTACCATCACCGATAGTAATTTCATATGTTTTACCAGGAGTTAAACCAGTAATATCAACAGTTGTGGCTGCATAATAGTCAGTACCTTTAGCAAGATTTGTAACTTCAGTCCCTACTCCTACTAAACCTTTACCACTTGGTTCTACATCAACGTCAGTGTAAACCTCAATACCTGACTTCTCAACTTTAGCACCTATCGGCAAAGTTGAAGACGTCACTGATGTTTGCAATTTAGTAGCAGGGTCATTGTCATCTAAGTCAGCAAGGTTGTCGATATTTAACTTAAGTGAAGCCGCACCTTCAACAATAAAGGCTGGAGTAACTATTATATCAAATGTGGCAGTATTACCATTATCTGCTAACAAATTCAACGTAACCTTAAATGGTTTCATTGGTTGGGCAAAACTACCATTTGGCTTAACATTAATACCAGCATCAGTAAGGGAGGCACGAATGTCATCTTGAATATTCTTAAAGTCTGCTGATGCGTTACCATTAGTTTCTACAGCGTATTTATCAGTAATCAATTTAGCAATAGCATCAACATTGGTGTCCGTAGCAGCAAGTTTGATTTCGCCTGAAATGACTGTTGAACCTCCTTCCTTCTTTTCCTTAACAATTGGTGTACCACTATTGCTTTTATCAAAAAGTTTAAATGCATCACTGATTACGCCGATTCCGGTAATCTTACCTGTGTTGTCAGCTTCAAGATTATACACACCATCACCGGCTGTGATTTCATATGTCTTACCAGGAGTTAAGCCAGTAATATCAACAGTTGTAGCGGCATAATACTCAATGCCAGCAGCAAAATTCTGAACTTCAGAACCAGCGCCCACTATACCTTTGCCATTTGGTTCTGCATCAATATTAGTGTAAACCTTTGCGTCTTTTGCTTCTATTTTGGCACCTGCTGGCACATTTGGTGTAGCTAGTGCCACTTGCAACTTAGAAGCAACATTACCGGAAACTAAATCAGCAACGTTTTTGACGTTTAACTTAAGTGTAGCAGCGTCGGCAGTGCTAGTAACTGTTCCAGCATCAATAGTGACTATTGAATCAGCTAATACAGTTGATACTGGTGTCGCAACAACTGGAGCAACCGTTAACAAAACGGCAGCAGCAGTACTTATAATTCTTGTTTTTTTCTTATTTTGCATCTTTTCCTCCTAAAAATTGCTAGATGCTAACTCCAGCAAAATCTGATTGTCGATAGATTAAATTTTACTATATTTTTTTTTTGCAATTTATATTTGCATATAAATAATAAAATAACGCGTGGTAGTGGTCACAAATACAAATATGTTAATGGATTAAAGCTGAGAATAATAAAAAATAACAAAATTTTATTTTAAAATAATCCGTACACAAAAAGCCCCTGCACTTGCAGGAGCTTTTTTACTTTGTATAGTTAGAATCTAGTCTTGGTAGTTAACTAAAGCTAGGTATGAATCAGGCTTTAGGCTGGCGCCACCAACAAGTCCACCGTCAATGTCTGGCTTAGCCATTAATTCCTTAACGTTGCCCGGATTTACCGAACCGCCATACTGAATACGAACATTGTCAGCAGTCTCATCATTGTACAAGTCTCTGACCGTATCACGGATCGTCTTGCACATTTCTTGAGCTTGATCGGAACTAGCAGTCTTACCAGTACCAATTGCCCAAATTGGTTCATAAGCGATTACAGCTTTAGCTACTTGATCATTAGTTAAACCGGCTAAAGCCGCCTTGATTTGCTGAATAACCCATTCTGCTTGCTGGTCAGCTTCACGTGTCTCTAGTGACTCACCACAGCAAATGATTGGAGTTACGCCGTTAGCAAATAAAGCTTGGGCCTTTTTATTAATATCCTCATCAGTTTCGTGGAAGTACTCACGCCGCTCTGAGTGACCGATGATACAGTAGTCGATGCCCATTTCCTTTAACACTTTAGATGAAGTTTCACCTGTGAAGGCACCCTCATCTTCGAAGTAGGCATTTTCTGCTCCGACTAATAAGTTGGAGCCAGCAGCAGCCTTTTTCAAGGCATCGAGGTCAACGGCCGGAGCACAAATTAGTGCTTCAACGGTGTTTTGGTTTGGTAACTTGTTCTTAACCGCAGCAACAAACTCTTTAGTTTGGTCTGGGTTCATGTTTAACTTCCAGTTACCAGCAATAATTGGTGTACGCATGTTACGTCCTTTCTGAGAACTTATTTGTCTGAAATGCAGGCAATTCCAGGTAATTCCTTACCTTCAAGGTATTGCAGAGAAGCGCCACCACCGGTTGAAATATGGGTGATCTGTGGTGCAATCCCTAATTGCTTGGCTGCAGCAGTTGAATCTCCACCACCAATGATAGTAGTTGCACCAGACAATTCAGCTAAGGATTTTCCGACTTCCAATGTACCCTCGGCAAAGTTTGACATTTCGAAGGCACCCATTGGCCCATTCCAAACAACAGTCTTAGCATCTTTCAGGATTTCCTTGAAATTAGCAATAGTCTTGGGACCAATGTCCAAGCCCATCATGTTTTCAGGAATATTACCTTCAACGACTTTACGAGCAGCATCGTTTGAGAACTCAGTTGCAGCCAAGTTGTCAACTGGCAAGACAATCTTACCCGCAGCATCTTTCAGTAATTTCTTAGCTAAGTCAACTTTATCAGGTTCAAACAATGACTTACCGATCTCCTGACCCTTAGCAGCTAAAAAGGTATATGCCATCCCACCACCAATTAAGATGTGGTCAGATTTTGGAATCAAGTTGGTAATAACATCAATCTTGTCAGAAACCTTGGCACCACCCAAGATAGTTACAAATGGATGTACTGGGTTGGCAACGGCGTCACCCAAGAACTTGATCTCTTTTTCCATCAAGTAGCCAGCTGCGGCAGGTTTGCCTGCCTTCTTCATGGCTTCTGCAATACCAACATTGGAGGCATGACTTCTATGCGCGGTACCAAAGGCATCGTTTACATACATATCACCCAGAGAAGCCCAGTACTCACCTAACGTTGGGTCGTTCTTGCTTTCACGCTTACCAAAGCTGTTATCAATGTCTTGGAAACGAGTATTTTCCAGAACAACAACGTCGCCATCATTCATCTTGCTGATTGCTGCTTCAACTTCCTTACCTTCATTTTCAGGTACGAAAGTTACTGGCTTTTGCAAAACTTCACTTAGGCGGTCAGCAACTGGCTTCAAAGTCAATTCTTTTTTGTCAGCATCGGACTTAACCCGGCCCAGGTGGCTGAGCAAAATTGCCTTACCACCATTTTCAATAATGTACTTGATAGTTGGCAGGGCAGCAACGATCCGATTGTCGTCACCAATCACGCCATCCTTAATCGGCACATTGAAGTCAACCCTGACCAAAACTTTTTTATCTTTAACATCTAGGTCTGAAACTATTAATTTAGCCATCTTTATCCTCTCTTTAGTTAATTACTTATTCTTGAAAAAAAGGCGGAAGGAAGAATATTCCCCTCCGCCTTCTCTTTTACTACTTAAAGATCATCAATTAATTGATTAAAGAGTAGCAAATTTCAACAAAGTACGAACCATTTGGCAAGTGAATGAGTATTCATTGTCGTACCAAGCAACAGTCTTAACTAATTGGTTGTCGCCGGCAGTGGTTACCATTGTTTGAGTTGGGTCAAAGATTGAACCAGCAGTCATACCAACAACGTCGCTAGAAACGATTTCGTCATCGTTGTATGCGAATGAAGGACTCTCGTACTTCTTCATTGCTGAGTTAACTTCATCAGCAGTAACGTTCTTGTCAAGAATTGAAACCAATTCAGTTAATGAACCATCAGTAACTGGAACACGTTGTGCATGACCGTTAACCTTACCGTTCAATTCTGGAACAACCAGGCCAATAGCCTTAGCAGCACCAGTTGAGTGAGGAATAATGTTAACTGCAGCAGCACGAGCAGCACGCATGTTACCACCACGTACAGGGCCATCCAAAAGCATTTGGGTTGAAGTGTAAGCGTGGATAGTAGTCATTGTGGCTACCTTAACACCAAATTCTTTTTGCAAAGCATCAACCATTGGTGCCAATGAGTTAGTAGTACATGAACCAGCTGAAACAATCGTGTCGCTTGAATCTAAAGTATCATCGTTTACTGCGTAAACAATCGTCTTCAGGTCGTTACCAGCAGGTGCTGAAATCAGAACCCGCTTGGCACCAGCATCAAGGTGAGCTTGTGACTTAGCCTTGCTAGTGTAGAAACCAGTACATTCAAGAACAAAGTCAACACCGTCATTCTTAACCCATGGAATGTTTTGAGCTTGTGGTTCAGCGTATACACGGTACTTCTTACCATCAACAACGATTGAATCGTCAGTAGCTGAAACTTCGTGGTTGAAAGTACCATGAGTTGAGTCGTACTTAAGTAAGTGAGCTAAAAGTGCTGGAGTAGTCAAGTCGTTAATTGCAACAACTTCAATATCCTTTGACTTCTCACCTAAATCCATAATCCGACGAAATGCTAAACGACCAATACGGCCAAAGCCGTTAATACCAATTTTAACTGTCATTTTCTAAAGTCCTCCTTAAGAACTATTTTAGAACTGTAAACATCAATTATTTTAAATGAGAATTACTTCTCCTTTAAAATCTGCTTTGAGGCTCCTTCATCAGTAATTAACCAGGTTTGATGAGGAGCATTAGGCATATAAGCTTCAATTGCTTTGGCCTTATGGCCGCCACAAGCAAAGGCAAATATGTGGGGGATTTTGTTTAGATCCTCGAACTGCAAGCCAACCTGTTGCACGCGATCGACAATCTTACCGTCACCGTCAAAAAAACACCCAAAACATTCAGTGACTACTTTCTTTTCCCGTAATTCAGAGAGCCGAATTGAATCATACCCGCGGCGGCGTGCCATCTCTAAGGCAAGTCCAATACCGTGGATAACGATATCTGTCTTAGCAATGTCTTCAAGCACATCTGCAAAGGTGGACTCTCGAATTAGCGACTTGTAGGCTTCAGACGAAACCTGCTCTGGCAAATACAAAGTCTTGTACTTACCACCCGTCTCGGCCGCCATCTCTTGCACGATCGTGTTGCTTTGAAAAGCCACATCTTCGCCCAAGGCTCCGCGACCCGGTACAAATTCAAGTTGTCGATTTTTACTTAAACTCTTAGACAAGTCCTTCGCTGACTTGGCAAGGGCCGCACCGCCTAAAACTGTAATAATTGAGTGCCCTAGTGGCAAGAGTAGGTCCAAAGCTGCATTCAGCTCTTCACCCATACGCTCATATACTAGTTCCTGAAGGTCGCTGTCACCCGGAACAATAATTGTCCGTTCAATGCCTAACTTGCGGGCCAAATCAATTTCGGTCTGGCGAGCGTTAAACAAGCGATCAATCAAAGGTGCTGCATCCTGCAAAGTCTTCTTACCCTTTTCCGTCATGAACATTCCGAAGCTCTTAATCTCGATTAGACCAAGAGTACGCAGGTACTCCGTTTCCGTACGGACATTGCGTTCAGAAAGTCCCAGCGCCTGAGCCACATATCTACGGCCAATTGGCGCATGCAGCTCAATCTGCTCAAGGACAAGATATCTTTGCCGAAAGACTTTTAAGACGTCAGGAACGAGAGCCTCAAGCACAGGAAATTCCGAGTACATTAGCTTCCCCTCCCTCGTGGGACAATTATGACCCATGTTTTGTCATTTTTTGTCCCAATCTTCCTAAAAATATAAGAGAAACGTAGACTTACCTTAATAATTCTTCATTCCTCAACCGACAGTTATAGTATAACAACCTCCTACAAATAATTCAAGCAAAAGCATGTTAAGGAGTAGTCGCTATTTTTAGTTACCCCAAGTTTAACTATTTTTAACCAAAAAAATTTAACTTCTAGCTTTTTTCTGTTATACTATTTGAAGTGTTGATTTGGGTCCTTAGTGTAATGGATCGCACGTAAGATTCCGGTTCTTAAAATCTGAGTTCGACTCTCAGGGGACCCATCCCAATAAAACAAAAGCATGAGCATGGTTATTCGCACCTTGCTCACGCTTTTTTATATTTCTCTAGCCAATAAATCGTCCAGGTCTGCATGGAGCTGCTTAACCTCATTCTTGGTGGGGCACTTCAGCTGCGGGTTGAGCAAATAGACAAAAATTGCTCGCATGGCGGCCTTTTTGTTTTCGGATTGTTCCCAGGCAATTGACGAATCACCTTCAAGAACTGCCGCTGTTACTTCCTCGCCGCGATTAGCTGGCAAACAGTGCATTAACTTAACCTCGGGATTGGCCGTCTTTTGTAGCAAGTCTTTATTAACTTGATACCTTGGATAGAAGAGCTTCAAATATTCTTCCTTATCCATTTCCTGATCATACAAACCATACCACACATCCGTATAGATGAAGTCAGCTCCTTTTAAAACCTGGTCATCTTCTGAGACCTCAATCAAGCCGCCACTTTCAGCGGCAAGCTTCTTAGCACGTACTAAAAGGTCTTTGGGCATATGCTTGGACTGGGGCCCATATTGGATGAATTGCATGCCCATCTGAGCACAAAATAGCATTGTGGAAACGGCAACTTGGGTCGCGTCGCCAACAAAGACAATTTTCACCTCAGCCAAATTTTTTCCAACTGGCAGATGCTCTTCAATAGTAATTAAATCTCCCAGGGCCTGAGTTGGGTGGTCTTGGTCACTCATAAAGCTCACTACAGGCACCTTAGAATACTTGGCTAAATTCGTTAATTCCTCGTGACTACTAATCCGAGCACCGAGTAAGTCAAGCAAGTCACCAAGGACACGGCTCGTATCGGCCAATCCTTCATGACCACCCTTGCCCAATTGAATTTGGCCGGGAGCCAGGTATAATGCGTGGCCTCCAAGTTCGGTCATCGCAGCTTCAGCAGAAACCCGGGTTCTAGTGGACGTCTGATCAAAGATCATTCCCAAACTCTTATTCTTTAGCAATTGAGGGTAGTAACCATGGGCAATAGCCTCCTTAATCTTTAGTCCTAGTTCAATTAAATACTGCATTTCCGCTTTGGAAAAATCACAAGTATCAATAAAATCTTTTTTAGGCATGAAAAGTCTCCTTTGGCAAAAATTTTTCTGTCTATTTTTCTGTCTAACGGTTAATAATATAGGACTTCTTGCCTGCTACAAAATAAAATGGCAAAAGCTAATAAAGACTTAAACATTGCATGAAAAATCAAGAAATACATGCATAGTCATGGGCAATATACTCAAGTACCAGTAGTGCCCCTGTTTATCTACTGTTCCAGTTTTTGAGGGACTATGTCCTAGCCAAAAAAGCAGCCCCACTGCGGAGCTGCTTTTTACTATCTTACTTGGTCTTGCCGGCCATTAATTCACCACGCTGGGCAAGTTCTACATAAAGTTTATTACCTGAAACTGACATTCCCTCAATCTCGCGCTTCACCTTCAGCCGGTGCGTTGCTCGGTAAGTGCCATTTTGGGCCACCTTGAAAATGTAGTCATTAAAGCCAATATAAAATTGCTGGTGCTTCTGGTCATAAGTAAAGCCCTGAACTGGCGAATGATTACTGATAAAATCGGTCTTTGTGGCACCGACCTCAACCGGAGTCCAAGTGTCACCACTTCTGGTTACCTTCCAGTATTCGTATAAGTGGTTACTGCCATTGTGAAAGAGGCAGTACATTATGTTGTCATCAACAAAGGTTGCATTGTGAATATAGCGCCCATTGACACCGTTCCAAATTCTGAAACTCCAAACTTGGTTAATTTTCATATCTGACTTGCGAATTTGCAAAATTTCCTCAGAAGCAGTCGAGTTTTTGGCTGTATTGTTATTAGCAATCACATAAATGTACTTAGCCGAAGCACCAATTGCTTGACCATGACCGAGCTTGATGTAGGGGCTCACCTTGATATGAGCAGAATATTTTTTGAAGGTGGACCACTTAAGATTCGCAAGATCTTGTGCTTTGAACTTATTGATTTGTTTTAAGTTATATGAAACCAGGTGGCCCTTTTGACTGTTGCTTGAGTTAAAGAGAGCAACCGTAAAGTTGGAGCCGTGAATGCTAATACCCTCTGGAATCGCTCCGACCTGCCCCATCGAATCAGCTGCTTGGTGGTAACCTAAACTGACAAACCGCGGCTGAAAAAGTTTGGTTTGAAGCGTTAACCCGTTAGACCTAAAGGCATTTGCCCTAGTTTCAACCGTATAGTGGTGCGCAGCGTTCCAATTTCGTGATGAAGATTTGGAACCGCCCTTCCAGGTTGGCACTGCTTGAGGACCCTTTTGAGGAGCTTTATTTGCACTAGCAATACCTTCTTTTGCATCCGCCCGAACTGTCACGTCGGCACTGGCACTAGCTGTCCCATAGTGGTATTCAACCTTTGTTTGTCCAGCGGTGCCAGAATTGATACTGGTCGTCGATACACTAACCTTACTTGGATTAACGGCAGTACCACTAGCATCGGTCACATAGTTAATTGCATCTTTCGGATTAAAGGAAAAGTTCGGATTTTGAACCAGGCTAATCTTCGCCGCCACAGAAATTTGATTACGAGCAAAAAAGGCCTGACTGACCCACCCAAGAGTACGACCATTAACAATGATTTTCCAAAACTTGCCTTTACTCGTTGAAATTGATTGCTTAGACTGGATCTGACTATACTTGAAATACTTGGTTGAAGTAAACTTGCCCGATGGCCCTTGCTTTGAAGCGTGATGGTATATTGCATAAGTACCGCTCCCAGCAATTTTGGTAACCGCCTTGTGATAACTCTTGGCATTTACTTGTGAATTACTGCCAGTAGCCAACAGGCCCAACATAGCCAAGACACTCGCAGCTAGCAACTCGCTTTTAAAACTTTTCCTCATTTATTCTTTCCTTTCAAACCTTCTAATCCCAACCCAAACGCTCAAAATAGTCTTTAGTCAGTGCAGAACCCCTATTTGCACTGCTGGACAACTTATTCCCTACAAGAATCAGTATAAGGCTGGAGCTTGTTTCAACTACATTATGCACTTTTTTCTCAATTTATTCATCAATGGTCAAATGGTTAAATTAGTGGCAGTATAATCTCACTATCGCCTGGGCTTCAGCATATCACAAGACTTGTTACTGCTTTATTTTTATCCTAATTAGATGATTTAGTCATCATAAAAACCCCGAACTTGTCTTAACTTCGGGGTTTCATATTTAAAGACCTGTCTTTTTACTGTTAGTTAGTTCTACCAGAAGTCAGTTCGCCGCGTTGAGCAAATTCGACGTACAGCTTGTTACCTGAAACCGACAAGCCCTCGATTTCTCTTTTGACATTTAAACGATGGGTTTCGCGATAGGCGCCATTTTTAGCAACTTTGAAAATATAGTCATTGAAGCCAATATAAAATTGACCGTGCTCGCGATCATAGGTAAAGCCCTGAACCGGTGACGAATTGCTGATAAAGTCACTATCAGTAGCTCCAATTTCAACTGGTGTCCATGTATCCCCCGATCGGCTGACTTTCCAGTATTCATAGCGGTGTTTGCGACCATTATGGAACAGGCAATACATAGTGCTGTTACCAACAAAGGTGGCATTATGAATATAGCGCCCGGTGTGCTTTTTGGCCGTCCCATTCCAAATTTTGAAGCTCCAGATTTGGTTGATTTTCAAATCTGACTTCCTAATTTGCATAATTTCTTCCGATTTAGTTGAATTTTTAGCGGTATTATTATTAGCAATCACATAAATGTACTTAGCCGATGAGCCGATCGCTTGACCGTGTCCTAACTTGATGTAGGGACTGACCTTGATATGTGCAGCATACTTCTCAAAAGTTTTCCATTTCAAGCCAGGCAAGTTCTGCGCCTGATACTTACCAATCTGCTTCAGATTATAAGAAACGAGGTGTCCTTTCTGATCCTTGCTTGAATTAAACACTGCTACTGTGAAATTTGAACCGTGAACAGCAATCCCTTCGGGAACGATCCCCACCTGCCCCATCTGGTCTGCGGCCTGATGGTAGTCCAGACTGACAAAGCGCGGTTGAAAAAGTTCAGTTCTAAGTGTTAGTCCATTGGCGTAAAAGGTGTTCGGTTTAGTCTCAAAAGTAAAATTATGCTTTGCATTCCAATTTCGCGAGGTTGACTTTGAAGAACCCTTCCAGGTTGGAACGGCTACTGGACCTAAAAAAGGGCCCTTTTTAGCGCGCACAATCCCTTCTTTCGCATTGGACCGTACCGTTACGGGAACACTAGCTTCAGCACTGCCATAGCGATAAGTGACAATTGTTATGCCCGGTGTCCCTGAATTAATACTCGGATTAGAAACAGATACCTTGGCGATATCAACAGCAGTACCAGTTTCATCCGCTACATAATTAATTGCTTCTCTAGAATCAAACGTAAAATCAGCATTTTGCACCAGGCTGACTCTTTTTGCAACTGAAATTTTGTTACGGGTAAAATAGTCTTCGCTGACCCACCCGACAGATCGCCCGTCAACAATGATTTTCCAAAAGGTCCCCTTCTTAGTTACCAGCACTTGCTTGGACTGAATTTGGGCATATTTGAAATGCTTAGTCGAAGTAAATTTACCCTTAGGACCCTTTTTAGAAACACGGTGGTAGACCGGGTAAGTGCTTGTTCCCGGTACCTTTGTCACAGCCTTCTGATAGCTTTTGGCGCCCACTGCAGTAACCCTATTACCAAGCAGTAGAAAAACTAGGGCAACCAAGCTGACTAGTACTGAATTTTTCTTGTGATTTCTTCTCATTTACTGTTCACCCTTCAAAGCAATATATTAATCTTGCCATTTTTGCTGTAATGATTCAACAACTAAATATAACTGTATTAAAAAACAATAGCTTTTTATATGACTTTAGGATAAAATTAAGAGGTTATTAGTTTTTAATTGGGGAGAATTAGAATTTATGATTGATTCACAAAAAAATTCCAAAAAAATGATGTGGACGACCTTAGCAACAATGGCTTTTTCCATTGTTTGGAGCTTTGGTAACGTCGTTAACGGATTTATCTACTTTGATGGTACCAAGGTTATCTTCAGCTGGGTCCTGATTTTCTTACTATTCTTTATTCCATATTCATTAATGGTTGGAGAACTAGGTTCTGTATTCAAGGAATCAGAGGGTGGTGTTTCCTCCTGGATCAATGCCACCATGGGACCTAAGTGGGCCTATTACGCCGGCTGGACCTTCTGGGCTGTTCATGTCGTTTATATTTCTAGTAAAGGCACGGGCGGACTAAGAGGAATGGCCTGGGGCATCTTTGGTAATACTAACTGGTATGACAGTATCTCGACCTCCTGGACCCAACTGGCCACCCTAGCTGTCTTTCTCTTCTTCTGCTGGGTTGCCAGTCGCGGTGTCCCGGTTATTAAAACACTGTCAACCATTGCTGGCAGTTCCATGTTTATCATGTCCATTTTGTTCATCATTATGATGTTTGCAGCTCCGGCCATTAACCCTCACGGCAACTTTATGAGTTTTAGCTGGAACTGGAGGAACTTTATTCCTGATTTTAATGTCAAGTACTTCACTTCTTTGTCAATTCTAGTTTTTGCTGTTGGTGGTGCCGAAAAAATCTCCCCCTACGTTAATAAGCTGAAAGACCCTTCCCGCAACTTTCCCAAGGCGATGCTGGGGCTAGCTGTGATGGTAATGGTCTCAGCCATCTTAGGGACAATTGCTTTGGCCATGATGTTTGACCCAAAAGCAGTTAACGGCCACCTCAATGAATACATTTCAAACGGTCCCTACATGGCTTTTGGAAAATTAGGTGAATACTATGGTGTAGGTGGCCTGTTTATGTACATCTACGCCTGGTGCAATGTCATTGGGCAATTCTCGACATTAGTTATCAGTATCGATGCCCCACTAAGAATGCTCCTAGGTAGTAAAGAAGCTAAAGACTTCATTCCAAAAAAATTACTAAAAGTTAACAAACACGGTGCCTACATCAATGGTATTTGGATGGTTGTTTGTCTTTCTGGTGGTTTAATTGCTGTACAAGCACTAATGCCTAATGCTCAAGATATTATGGCTCAATTAGTTAAACTTAATTCAATTGTAATGCCAATGCGGTACCTTTGGGTCTTTATTGCATATATGGCTCTGCGAAAACAGATAAGCAAATTCCAAAACAAGGATAGCTATCAGATGACAAAACATCAAGGGCTGGCATATACAGCTGGTGTATGGGGCTTCGCAGTGACAGTTGGAGCCTGCCTCTTAGGTATCTACTCAACTGATCCCTTTACCCTGACCTTAAACATTGCTACACCAATCGTCTTGTTCCTATTAGGACTGATTTTGCCAACAATTAAGCACTATCAAGAAACAAAGGTTAAAGGCTAATAGCAATTAAAGATTCTTTAAGTCGCCTAGCAAAAGGCGGCTTTTTTGGTGCGATTAATGATAAACTAATCTTAAACTAAAGGAGATGAATTTTATGGCAGACCAGCTTAATGAGGCTGAAACCTTGCTTAGAAAGAACCAGCTTAAGGTAACCCAACCTCGACTGAAAATTTTACATTATCTGATGACCCACCATAATCATCCAACCGCAGATACTATCTTTACGGCCATTAGCGGTAATGAACCGACCTATCGCGCTACTGTCTACAATACACTGAACAAGCTAGTTGAAGCTGGCATAGTAATTGAAATCAAAAATGGCGATGAATCACTTCACTATGATTTTTTTGTCGAGCCGCACTTTCACATTATCTGCACCCGATGTGGCCAGATTGCCGATGTCTTTTATCCCAACTTTGAAGTGGTTGAAGGCCGCATGCGCACAGAGGCAGAACGGCAGACCGCTTATGTCACTTCTTCCAGTCACCTAGAAATCTTTGGCATTTGTCCCGAATGTCAAGCAAAAACACAAAAAAACAAGAGTTAAAGGCTCTTGCTTTTTTAGTTTATTTAATCGATGTTCATACTTACTAGCAACTCAGCACGTTGTGCCAAGTTGACGTAAAGTTTACCGTCACTGACTGATATTCCTTCAATCTCCCGGCCGGTGTCAAATGAGTATGTATCTTTCAAAGTTCCGTCACGACCAATTTTAAAAATTAGATCATTAAAGGCCAAATAGAAGTTTCGATTCACTGGATCATAGGTAAACCCTTGAACAGGCGAGTTGTTGTTAACAAAGTTGCCATCAGTCTTACCAACTAGCTTGGAATACCAGTTGTCACCCTTCCGGGTTAATTCCCAGTATTCGTAGCAGTTATTCTTAGTATCATGGTAAACCGTGTACATGTCATCGTCTGAGATCATCACGCCATTTTGGAAGTAACGTGGGTTGTTTTCATCACCAACCCAAGTCTTAATTGTCCAAATCTTGTTAATCTGCAAGTCGCTCTTGCGGATTTGAATCAATTCTTCAGAATCAGACGACTCCTTTAACGTGTTGTCATTATTCAAAACATAGATATACTTATCACTAGAACCCATTGCCTGACCGTGGCCAATTGGAATATACGGACTAACCTTAATGTGCTTGACATAGTTATTAAAGTCCTTTTGCGACATTTCCAGCAAGCGTTGCGCATTGTATGGATTAGTCAACTTGTTCAAGTCATAACCAACAATGTGGCCTGAGCTTAAGTAAGTATGACTTAACAAGCTAGTATAGGTCCAACCATTAGAAACCGTAACTCCTTCAGGAATATGCCCAACTCGGTTAATATCGTCATCGGTTGGGTCCTTTACACTCAGCAGAACCGGTTGGTAAAACTTAGTTTTAAGCGTCATCTTACCACTGGTTAAGACGTGCTTATCTGTTTCGGGGCTGTACTCAGTTGGACTAAGATAGTTGATGGACGAACCATAGTGGGTCTTCCAAGCCTTATAGTCATTAGTTCCTGGTTTAGCCTCAACCGCATTCGTTTCGGCAGCATCAGCAACCCCCTCTTTGGTACTCTTTCTGATTGTCACCATGAGGGTGGCCGTAGCTTTCCCATAGGTGAACTTAACTTGGTAAGTTTTGGGTGTAGCACAAGAAATACTCTCGCGCGAAACTTTTACTTGGCTATTATCAATAACTGTTCCCATGTAGTTAGTTACATAAGAAATTGCATCCCTAGGAGAAAAGCTATAAAACTCATTTCTTACCAAAGTCACCTTTTTAGGAACAGCAATCTGATTTCTGGCGAAGTAGTTTTCATTAACATAACCCACTTCGCGCCCGTTAACATAAATACGCCAATAGCGGTATTTCTTAGTCTCAATCAGTTGATCCGACTGGATATGGCTGTAACGGTAATTAATTCCATCAGCAACTTTTTGACTAACCTTACCATTATTAACATTTTTCCAAACCGCATAATTCTTGTTACCAGCAACCTTGGTCATCATGGCATAACCAGTCACCACTTGCTTGGGCTCCTTTTTAGGCTGAGTGATCCGATTCCCACTGGCCGTTCCAGTATTAGTGGTACCGCCTGTATCGTCATCGTCTTCTGACGACTGACTCGAATCATCTTGCGGCGTTTGTGTTTGCGTTTGCGACTGAGTATTATCAGACTCTGCCGCAAAGACCACTGTTGTTGAAAGCTTGGTCGTGATGACCAGCCCTCCAATCAACGCAATCGCAATCGTTGCAATTTTCTTAAAAAGCTTCAAAATATTTCCTCCAAATTCAAACTTACTCATTCCATTATATAATAAGAACATGTTACATAAAATACAAAATTGATACACTTTCATTGACAGTATTTAACGTAAGTGATTTAATTAGCACTGTACTTATTAGAGTGCTAATGATTTTGAACTTAAATCAGGAGGTTAAAACATGCTTGTACCTACAGTTATTGAGCAAACTGCACGTGGTGAACGTGCTTACGACATTTATTCACGTTTATTAAAAGACCGCATTATCATGTTAAGCGGTGAAATTAATGATGACATGGCTAATTCTATTATTGCCCAGTTACTATTCCTTGATGCCCAAGACAACACTAAGGACATCTCCCTGTATATTAACTCGCCCGGTGGTGTCATTACTTCAGGTCTAGCCATCATGGACACCATGAACTTCATTAAGTCGGACGTCTCAACCATTGCAATTGGGATGGCAGCTTCAATGGCTTCTATCCTGTTGACCAGCGGAACTAGGGGAAAGCGGTTTGCCCTCCCTAACTCTACTGTCTTGATTCACCAGCCGCTAGGCGGTGCACAGGGTCAGCAGACTGACATTCAAATTGCGGCTAACGAAATTCTAAAAAGTCGTGAAAAGATTAACAATATCTTGCATGAAACAACTGGCCAGCCCCTCGAAAAGATCCAAAAAGATACCGAGCGTGACAACTATCTTACTGCACCAGAGGCCAAAGATTATGGTCTAATTGATGAAATCATGGTCAACCAAAAGAAATAGTTAGATTTTAGTAAAATGGCCAAACGAAGTCCCGAATTAATTTTGGGACTTTTTGCATGTACGAGATTATTAAAGTATACTTTTACTCAATTTAGGTAGTAAGGTATTGTTCTGCCAGAAAGGAGACAACGAATGGACAAAATCAAACAAGCGCTGTTTTATGCCGGCTTATTTATTACCATCCTAAATAGTCTGGTTTTATCTGACTCCTTATCAATAGTAGTAACAACGCTGGGAGTTGCCATGATTTTGTGCGGCGGTGAAAGTGTTAACTTAAAGTAGCAATGTAAACAAAAAGGAAGCCCTTTTCGGGATTCCTTTTTTTATTCTCCTAGATTCTTAGCCAGTTCATGTATTTTTTTGAACCGGTGGTTGACCCCTGATTTGGAAATTGGCCCATCCGGCACCTGTTCTGCTACCTCTTTCAAAGATAATTCAGGATTAGCCAGTCGCAGCCGGGCTACTCCTTGCAGCTTTTCTGGCAGGTTATCAATACCTATTTTACGTTCAAGGAGTTCGATATCTTCAACTTGCTTAGCTGCAGCCGTGGCTGTTTTTTTTAAGTTAGCCGTGTCACAGTTAACTAAGCGGTTGACCGAATTCCGCATGTCACGCATGATGCGTAGGTCTTCAAAGGCTAGCATTGCATTTAGTGCGCCAACGATATGAAGAAAGTCGCCGATTTTTTCTGCTTCTTTTAAGTAAACGATATAACCCCGCCGGCGCTGGGTCGACTTGGCATTAAGTTGAAAATAATGGTTCATCAGTTTTAGCAAGTCTTCATTATGGTCGGCGTACGCTGAATAAATTTCCAAGTGATAGCGACTAGTAGTCGGATTATTGACACTGCCACTGGCCAAAAAGGCCCCCCGCAAGTACGACATCGCACCCTCACGCGATGCCGTAATCCGTGGCGGAATGCGGGTAATGATACCGGCGGCTGGCGACAAAATTTCCAAGTTAGTCAAAATTTCGCGGACATGGTACTGCAATCGCACCAGGTATTGATTATTTTTTTTCAACTTCATCTTGCGCGAAACAATTAATAGTGGCTCAATGCCATATGCACTCTTAATTAGGGAAAAAATGCGCCGTGCAATGGCCGGATTTTCCGTTGTAATATCCAAACTAAACTTCCGATCATGAAAATTCAAAACGCCGTTCATCCGCAGAAAGGCTGCCAATTCTGCCTTTGCATGCTCAGCATGAATCGGCAGCGACGTTAGCTCCTTCTTCACTTTGCTTGCATAGCTTGCCATTGTTCTACCCCTTCTTGCGCGCCATCGCAGCGTAGGCTAAGTTGATAATCTCTTGGGCCACTTTTTGACCATCATGAAAAACCAGGCCACTGTGCTGATCAATAAAGTCATCAGTAATAACCCGGCACCCTTGCTGACGCAAACCGGCAAAATCATTTTTGACTGGTTCAATGTAGGCATCATAATCAGCTGGATCAAACTTGGACATGTCAATCTTGGCGCCATTTACCAGAGTGGTTGTGATGTAGTTACCACCTAGATGCTGATTAATTACGCCAACATGCTCACTATCAGAAAAGTGGTCGGTTTCACCCAACTGGGTCATGATATTACAAATATAAATCACTTCTGCTCGGGTCTTCCGCACGGCCTCGCCCAAGTTGGGAATCATTAGGTTAGGCAAAATCGACGTGAATAAACTTCCCGGTCCCAGAACAACTGCATCTGCCTGCTCAATCGCCTCCAAAACTGGCTGAACGGCTTCAGGCTGGTCAGCCGACTTAGTATTGGTAACCCAAACCCGTTTAATCCGCTTGTCCATGTCAGTTATTTCTTTTTCACCCACCTGAACAGTGCCATCAACAAATTCAGCATTTAAAGTTAAGGGTTCGTTTGAGGCTGGATAGACGTATCCATCAACTTGCATCATCTTTGACAATGATTGTACGGCATCAAAAATATTACCGTGCATCTCATTTAACGCTGCAATAATCAAATTTCCAATCGCATGTCCAGAAAAGAAGGAATCAGAAGAATCAAACCGATATTGAAAAATATCCTTTTCTTCTTGACTAATATCACTTAAGGAAACCAACACATTACGAATATCGCCAGGTGGCACCACGTTAATGTAATTACGCAGCGATCCAGATGAGCCACCATCATCTGAAACGGTCACAATCGCCGTAATTTCTGCATCCTGATCTTTCAACGAGTTTAAAACAACGGGCAGGCCAGTTCCACCACCGATGACAACCACCTTGGGCCGGCGGCTTTTGGTTATCCAGACCGTTCTTGTAGCTCCTGTAGTCATAATCTTATCCCTTCTTCGTGTAACGGCTGATTTCACGGTGCGTGATGTCAACCGGATAGTCCCTGGCCAGGTCTTGGGCAAGTTGTTTGGCAATTGCTACACTGCGATGCTGGCCGCCCGTACAGCCAATTGCAATCGTCAATTTACCCTTACCCTCTTTGATGTAGCCCGGCAACGCATCCTGTAACAAGTCCAATAATTTTTGGTAGAAGCTGCGAGTTTCCTTTTTTTCCATTACATAGTCAAAAACTCGCTTGTCGAGACCAGTAAAAGGACGCAATTCAGGAATATAAAATGGATTAGGCAAAAAGCGGACATCCATTACAATATCAGCATCAATCGGCATGCCATACTTGAACCCAAAAGACAGCACTTCAATGGAAAAAGGCTGTTCATGTTTTTCGCTAAATGCAGCAAGTAGTTTTTGCCTTAATTCTTTCGGCGTCAAATTAGAGGTATCAATAATGTCATTAGCCCGATTTTTGATACCAGTCAAAACCTGCCGCTCGGCCAAAATGCCATCAAGCAGCCGGCTACTGGTGGCAAGTGGGGGGACCCGCCGCGTCTCCTTGTAACGGGCCACCAAAGCATCATTTGAGGCATCCAAAAAGACTACGGTTGTTTGTACACTACTATTATCTTCAAGTGAATTGACCTCATTTAATAGGTCCTTGTAAAAACTTTTAATCCTTAAATCAAGGACAACTGCCACCTTGGTAAAATCATCTGAATTAATTATCAAATCCCAAAAGCTGGAAAGCAGCGTCGGGGGTAAATTATCAACTACAAAGTAGCCCATATCTTCTAGAGCATGTGAAGCCACTGTTTTGCCGGCACCGCTCATACCAGTCACGATTAGTAACTGCTTTTTCTTATCTGCCATCTTTGCCGCCTCCTTTTAAGCAAATTATAACATACCGGGTGTGCCATAACTTTCCTGAGCATAAAAAAAGACTCTTGAGAGCCTTTTTTCGTTTTATCGGTGGGCAAATGCAGCTAGAATCTCGCCAATACCAAAAAGCAACAGCCAGAATGATACAAGCCAGATTAAGGTTAGCGCCGACAAAGCCGGATTAAACAACAAACTAACCGCAATTAGCAAACCAAGAATATTCAAAACTAAGTTGATCCAGAAGTAGAAACTTGAGATATCCCGCAAGTGCCACGAGAACAGGAGCCCGGAGATTGAGTCGAACAGGAACCAAAAAGCAAATAAATATGCAATAGTCAGCCCCGCTGCGTCATATGAATAAAGGAAAGCAACCCCAATAATAATATCCAAAACCCCAGAAATAATCGAGAGCCAGCTAAAGGAAATAATATAGCGAAAGCGACTATATACCGCTAACCAAACGAAGCCTTGAACAATCGATAGAATTGCAAACAGCAAGACAAAGGCATGCAAGGCTTTATTGGGGTGAAGTATTAAGAACAAGCCCGCGATGATCATTAAAATGCCGGAAATAAAAGCTGCCCAGTTAAAGCCGCGATTTCCCCTGTAACTTGAAAAATTATCCATCTTTTTTCCTCCTTTTCGACTATTCTACACTTTATCTTAAATAAATGAATACTATTTGGTCATTTTTTTAGTAGCCTGCTTAGTTAATGCCGTATCTCGCATTAATACGGGTTTAAGATAACGACCAGTATAACTCTCCTTAACTTCACTTACCTGCTCCGGTGTCCCGGTGGCAACAATTTGGCCGCCTGCTTCACCGCCCTCAGGTCCCAAGTCAATCAGCCAATCTGCACTTTTAATAACGTCAAGATTATGCTCAATTACTAGGACCGTGTTGCCTTGGTCAACCAGACGCTGTAGCACCTCAAGGAGACGCTTGATGTCGTCCGTATGAAGACCCGTTGTTGGTTCATCCAGAATATAAAAATTCTTACCAGTTGATAATTTCTGCAGTTCTGCAGCTAATTTCATCCTTTGGGCTTCACCACCAGACAGTGTCGTTGCCGATTGCCCTAGTTTAACGTAGCCTAAGCCGACATCGACAATCGTCTGCAATTTGCGGGCAATTTTGGGAATCTTTTGAAAGAATTCACACGCTTCGCTAATCGTCATATCAAGCACCTGGGCAATGTTTTTCTTGCGATAGGTCACTTCCATTGTTTCCGAGTTGTACCGACTACCATGACAAACCTCACACGGCACATAGACATCCGGCAAGAAGTTCATTTCAATCTTGATAATGCCGTCGCCGTGACAAGCTTCGCAGCGGCCCCCCTTAACGTTAAAAGAAAAGCGTGCCTTGGTATAACCTCGCAACTTGGCCTCGTTAGTCTGTGCAAACAGTGCCCGAATATCATCGAAAACGCTGGTATAGGTGGCCGGGTTACTGCGCGGTGTCCGCCCAATTGGACTCTGATCAATATCAATGATTTTTTCAATATTTTTATAGCCCGTAATACTTTTATATTTTCCCGGTTTAGTCTGATTCCGGTTTAGCTTTTGGGCCAGCACTCGCTTCAAAATGATGTTAACCAGCGTTGACTTGCCTGAGCCCGAAACACCAGTCACGACCACCAACTTACCTAGTGGAAAATCTACTTTGAGCTGCTTTAAGTTGTTCTCAATAGCACCAGTGATCGTGATTTTCTTGCCATTGCCGCGGCGGCGTTCAGCCGGCACAGGGACAAACTTTTGGCCAGCTAAATATTGGCCCGTCAGCGACTTGGCCCGTTCCTCAACCTCTTGCGGTGTCCCAGCATCCATTACTTGGCCACCATAAGTACCCGCACCAGGCCCCATATCAACCAAGTAATCAGCCTGCCGCATTGTCTCGTCATCATGCTCAACCACAATTAGCGAATTACCTAAATCACGCATCCGTTTCAGTGCCGCAATCAAGCGATCGTTATCCCGTTGGTGCAGACCGATTGACGGCTCATCAAGAACATAAATGACACCCGACAAGTTAGAACCAATCTGGGTCGCCAGCCGAATCCGCTGCGCCTCACCGCCCGACAAGGTATTTGCTGTTCGCGATAAGGTTAGGTAGTCCAGCCCCACGCTATTCAGGAAAGACAACCGATCACAAACTTCTTTTAAGATCGGTTTAGCAACAATTGTTTTTTGCTCATCGAGTTCAATTTCCTTGAAAAAGTCAAGGGCCCGGTTGATTGCAAGCTCTGATGCCTCGGCAATATCCTTATCCATCACCTTAACAGCCAGCGCTTTACGGTTCAACCGCTTGCCATGACAAGTAGGACAGGTTAACTCCGTCATATACTTCCCCATCACATCCCGCATAAACTTAGACATTGGGTGCAGATAGCGGCGCTCCACGTTTTCCATTGCACCTTCAAAAGGAGCAGTTGTATCATTAACCCCAAAATCACCGGTAACGTGAAACTTGATTTTTTTGGTCGACCCATGCAGGATCATTGTTTGCTGTTTAGCTGTTAACTGGGCAAAGGGCTGATCGAGCGGAATCTTAAGCACCGCGCAGGCCTGTTCTAACATCTCACTGTAATATTTAGAATTTTTCCAAGGATCCACTGCACCGTCAGCCAGTGTCTTGTCCTGATCTGGAATAACCAAGTCCTCATCAACTGCTAGCTTAACTCCTAGTCCATCACAGTCAGGGCAGGCACCAAAAGGCGCATTGAAAGAAAAGAGCCGCGGTTCCATCTCCCCCACGGTAAAGCCACACTTAGGACAAGCATAGTATTCTGAAAAGTTCAGCAAGTCGCTTCCAATTACATCAACATTCATGTAGCCATCGGACAAGCGCAGCGTGGCCTCAACTGAATCAAAGAGTCGCGAGCGAATGCCCTCTTTTACGACCAAACGGTCAACAACGATGTCAATGCTATGGCGCTTGTTCTTATCCAAGTTAAAGTCATCACCAATTTCATGCATTTCACCATCAACAATAACACGGACGTAACCTGCCCGCTGAACCCGCTGAAAGACTTCCTTATGACCACCGCGCTTAGCTCTAATAACCGGGGCAAGCAACTGAATCTTACTGCGTTCCGGTAAGGCTAAAATTCGGTCCACCATTTGTTCAACGGACTGCCGTTCAATCACGGTACCATCGTTAGGGCAGATTGGCTGTCCCACCCGTGCCCACAAGAGCCGCAAGTAATCATTAATTTCCGTTACCGTGCCGACGGTTGAACGCGGATTGTGCGAGGTCGTTTTTTGATCAATTGAAATTGCCGGGTTCAAACCGTCAATTGAATCAACGTCTGGTTTATCCATTTGACCCAAAAACTGCCGGGCATAGCTAGAAAGCGATTGGACATAACGTCTGCGACCTTCCGCATAAAGTGTGTCAAAGGCTAATGAGCTTTTACCTGAACCGGACAACCCAGTAATAACAACCAGCTTATCTTTCGGAATCTCAAGGTCGATATCTTTTAAGTTATGTTCGCGGGCACCACGAATAACAATTTGATCATTTACCATTTAATGTCTTTCCCTTTTTCTTAATCGGCTTTCTAGTAGAACTTTCAAGCTCCATAATCGCATCACGCAAGGTAGCAGCCCCTTCGAAGTCCAACTTCTTTGCCGCTTCTTGCATCTGTTGACGCAAGTCCTTAATCATTGACTTCTTCTGCTTGCCAGTTAGTTCGTCGAAGTTCAAATCAGCAAAACTGTCAGTCTCCAAAGTCTCATCAGCTATCTTAGTAGCAGAAATAACCTCCCTGACCGGCTTGACAATTGTCTGCGGTGTCAGGCCATGCTCTTCGTTGAACTTTATTTGCAGCTCTCGCCGTCTTTGGGTTGCCTCGATTGCTTGCCGCATTGAATCAGTTATCGTATCAGCATACATAATTACCTCACCGTTGGCATTACGCGCAGCCCGTCCCATCGTTTGTACTAGCGGTCGATATGCCCGCAGAAAGCCTTCCTTATCAGCATCGAGAATCGCTACCAAGGATACTTCTGGTACATCAATGCCCTCTCTCAGCAGGTTAATTCCAATTAGCACATCGTATTTTCCTAGCCGCAAATCATGTAAGATCTGCATCCGCTCCAGTGTCTTAACGTCTGAGTGCAGGTATTGGACCTTAATGCCCAGATCTTTTAAGTAGTCGGTCAGGTCTTCAGCCATCTTCTTCGTAAGTGTAGTCACAAAGACCCGCTCATTGTGGTCGATTCGGTGATTAATCTCACCCACTAAGTCATCAATTTGGCCTTCAACTGGTTTAACTTTAATTTTAGGGTCGAGCAAACCGGTGGGCCTGATAATCTGCTCAACCTTATGGTCTGTTTTGGCTAATTCGTAGTCACCCGGTGTGGCCGAAACGTACATGATTTGATTAACGTGCTGCTCAAACTCTTCCAACTTAAGCGGACGATTGTCAAGTGCTGACGGCAGACGAAAACCATAGTCAATCAGAGTCTTCTTGCGGTTTCGGTCACCGTTGTACATTGCCCGAATTTCGGGCATTGTGGCGTGTGACTCATCAATTAAAATTAAAAAGTCATCCGGAAAGAAGTCCAGCAAGGTATAGGGCGGTTCTCCTTCCTTTCGTCCCTCCATGTGCCGGGAATAATTTTCGACACCATTGGTGTAGCCTACTTCGCCCATCATTTCCATGTCAAAGGTCGTCCGCTGCTTAATTCGCTCTGCTTCAAGCAGCTTCCCCTGACCCTCAAAATCCTTTACCTGAATTTTCATTTCTTGGGAAATGGCCTTAAGGGCCCGGCGCATTTGCTCATCATTAGTCACAAAGTGGGTTGCTGGGAACAGAGAAATACTTTCACGTTCGCCGATCACTTCACCAGTTAACGAATCCACCTCAACGATGCGATCAATTTCATCACCAAAAAATTCAATGCGGTAAGCATGGTTAGAGTTACCGGCCGGAAAAACCTCGACCACATCTCCGCGTACCCGGAAACGCCCCCGCTGAAAGTCAATATCATTGCGATCATACTGAATGTTGACTAGGTTACGTAGTAGGGTATTGCGGCCGTAATCGTCACCTTCGTGAACTGTAATCACACTAGCAGAATATTCCTTGGGATCACCCAAACCGTAGATACAGGAAACAGAAGCAACCACGATCACATCGTTGCGCTCCATCAGGTCACTGGTCGCCTGGTGCCGCAACTGGTCAATCTCATCATTAATGGCAGAATCTTTTTCGATGTAAGTATCTGACTGCGGCACGTATGCTTCAGGCTGGTAGTAGTCATAGTATGAAACAAAGTAGTCAACTGCATTTTGCGGAAAAAATTCCTTAAATTCACCATAAAGCTGACCAACCAAGGTCTTATTGTGTGAAATAACTAAAGTGGGCTTGTTCAGATTGGCAATCACGTTGGCCATGGTAAAAGTCTTGCCCGTCCCCGTGGCGCCTTCAAGAATCTGCTCACGGTAGCCTTTTTTAAAGCCGTTCGTTAGTTTATCAATAGCCTGTTCCTGGTCACCAGCTGGTTGAAACTTGGACACAAGTTCGAATTTACGCTTATCTTGTCGTTTAATCATTGAATGGCTCCTCGTAAAAAAGTTGGACGAAAAGCCCAACTTCAAGTTCATACATTAATTCTACGCTATCGAACGTATTTTCGCACAGATTTTGCTTTATTTCAACAATTTAGCCAGAGCACCTTGATAGTCGGCAGCTGCTTGTTCTGCAGCCTTAATATCGGGCTTGTTAACTCCAACATAAGCCTTGATTACGGGCTCTGTACCTGATGGTCTGAGCGCCAACCAGGTCTCATCTGCCAAAAAGTACTTTAGCACATTTGACTTTGGTAAGCCGGTCATTACCGTAGTCTTTTGCGCGGTTGTTTCTTGCTGCATCAAAAAGTCTTGCGTCTTAACTACCTTGACCCCAGCAATTGTCTTCAACTGCTCTTTACGCAAGTTGGCCATAAGCGCAGCCATCCGCTTTTGTCCACCAATTCCTGGCATTTCAATTGCCTTAGTGATTTCATAAGATGTACCATACTTGTGCCAAATTTCCATTAAGCCGTCAAGCACGGTCATCCCGCGAGCAGCATAATATGAGGCCACTTCGGCAAACATAAGGGCACCCTGCATTGCGTCCTTGTCACGCGCAAATGGCTTAAACAAGTAACCATAGCTCTCTTCAAAGCCCATCAAAAACTTACCATCATGGTCTCTAGTCATCCGGTCAATTTCTTCACCGATAAACTTAAAACCAGTCAGAACAGACTTGGTCTTAATTCCAAAATCACGCGCAATCTTCAGTGGCATACTGCTCGAAACAATGGACGTAATCAGCTCATAATCGCTGCTTAGTTGGTTCTGCTTTTTCAGGTTAAGCAATAAGTAGTTAATCATCAAGGTCGCAATCTGATTACCAGTCAAAACTTGAAAATCACCATCATTTGTTCTGACACAGGCTCCCATGCGGTCAGCATCTGGGTCAGTAGCAATAATCAGGTCAGCACCTTGGCGGTTAGCCAGTTCAATCCCCGCATCAAAAACATCACGATATTCCGGGTTGGGTTTTTGGGTAGTGGGAAATTCAGGATCCAAAATAGACTGGCTTGCTACCGGAATCACATTAGTAAAACCGCTTTGCCTAAATGCCCGTTCATAGAGCATTTTGCCCGTCCCATGCAGCGGTGAATAGACCAATTTTAACTTGTTCGCATTTTCCTTAATTAGCCTAGTATCAACATTAACGGTCTTTAATTCAGCCAGGTAATCCTCGTCGACATCCTCACCAATTAATTGCAATAAGCCCTTGGCCCTGAGCGTTTCGACCGCCTCAGCCTTGACCTTAAAGATGTCATCTACTTTTTGCAGATACTTAAAAACTCGGTCAGCATGTTCTGGTCCCATCTGCGCACCGTCTTCACCGTACACCTTGTAGCCATTATATTCTTTGGCATTATGGGAAGCAGTGATATTGATACCAGCAAAGGTGCCTAGGTGGCGCACAGCATAAGACAGTTCCGGAGTTGGCCGTAGGTCATCAAAGAGATAAACGTGAATACCATGCGCACCCAAAACACGTGCAGCATGTTCAGCAAATTCTCGTGAATGATAACGCGAGTCGAAAGCAATCACCACGCCACGCTTTTGCGCCGCTACGCCCTCCTCGTCAATTAACCGCGCTAACCCCTCGGTTACACGACCAATTGTAAAGAGGTTGATGCGGTTGGTGCCAGGTTCAAGGCGCCCTCTCATGCCCGCTGTCCCAAAGTTGATATCCTGCCCAAAAGCATCACTAATCCAACCAGGATTTTGACCTAGCTCTGTTAGTTGCAATTGTAAATAATCGGGTATATTTTTTGCATCTTGCCATTTGTGAAAAGCTTCTTCTGCGTTCATTCCAGCATCTATCCTCTATTTCTACCGTAATTAATTTGCTAGTTTCTATTTTAACATTTATCTGCTATCCAATCTTAAAAATAAAAGAATTCACCTAGTGGTGAATTCTTTTTACTTTAACGATCCTGCAAATCTTGCAGGTAATTGTAGGCCGCTTGCCCAGCAATACTGCCATCACCAACTGCATTAGCAATCTGACGCAGATCTTTAGCACGAACATCACCGAGCGCAAAAACGCCGGCAACCTTGGTCCGCATATGCTCATCAGTTGGAATCCAGCCCTTTTCATCGGTCACGCCTAAGTTTTTAAAGGGTGCGGTTTGCGGAATTACTCCAACATAGATGAAGACACCGCGCACGGGCAACTGCTTCTTGACACCGCTGACCTTATCCTGGTAGGTCACGCCTGTTACCCGGCTGCCATCCCCGTCAATTGCCGCGGTTAAACCATTCCAGATGAAGTGCATCTTATGATTGGCAAAAGCCCGCTTTTGCAAGGTTGGCTGTGCCCGTAACTGATCGCGGCGGTGAATTACCGTCACTGACTTGGCACTTTGAGCGAGGTAAATCCCCTCTTCAATCGCAGAATCACCACCACCGATCACCGCAATGTCTTCATCCTTAAAAAAGGCTGCATCACAGACGGCACAATAAGAAACGCCCTTACCAGAATATTCCTCTTCACCCAGAACGCCTAGGTGACGGTGGTCAGCCCCAGTGGCAATGATTAACGCCGGAGCACTGTATTCACCCGCATCAGTCTTAACCACCTTGTTTTCACCAGCTAGCGTAACGGACTGAACATCACCATATTCAAACTCAGTCCCAAATTTCATAATTGAATTGTACATCTTTTCGCCCAGTTCTGGCCCTTTAATTTCGCTGAAGCCGGGGTAGTTGTCAATTGCATCGGTGTTGTTCATCTGACCGCCGTATAGTCCCCGGTCAAGTAACAAGACGGAGAGGTTGGCGCGAGAAGCATAGAGAGCTGCTGTTAAGCCGCCTGGTCCAGCTCCAATAATAATAACATCATATTTTTTAGTCATTTTTTCCCCTGAACCCTTTCTTATTTAAAGTAAGTAAATCTTACAATGAAACGCGCCTAAAGTCTAATTTCTTGTTTAGGACTGCGACCCATCATCTTGGTAATTTCATCGTCAACGTTACAATTTTCATACATCACCCGGTAGATCGCCTCGCTAATCGGCATATCAATTTGCTTTTCCTGACATAGTTCATGCACCGCCTTGACCGTGGTTGCACCCTCAACCACTTGACCCATGTTTTCGAGAACATAATCTAGGCTCTTGCCTTCACCTAATTGCTTACCGCACCGCCAGTTACGTGAGTTGACAGAAGTACAAGTCACAATCAAATCACCGATACCGGCTAAGCCGCTGAATGTCATTGGTTGGGCACAAAAATAATTAACACCAAGTCTAGTAACTTCGGCCAATCCTCTAGTCATAAGTGCTGCCTTGGCATCATCGCCATAGTGCTTACCCACTAAAATCCCGGCTGCAATCGCAATCACGTTTTTGACGGCACCAGCAACTTCGACCCCAACCAAGTCATCATTAGTGTACAAGCGGAAATAATCATTTGAAAAAATTTGCTGAACCTGCTGAGCATTGCTGGAACTGGTGGAGGCACAAGAAATTGCCGTCAAATCCTTTTGTGCAACACTTTCAGCGTGACTTGGACCAGAAATAGCCACAATCTTGTCCTGGTCGTTGGGATAGATCTCTTCACTCAGAATATCAGAGATCAGCTTCTTAGTTCCGGGTTCAATTCCCTTGGTAGCTGTGACTAGGAGTGGCTTACTGCCAGTTTGAATTAAAATCTTACCGACGTTTTTAGCAACTGATCGAATTGCTTGCGTCGGTAAAACAAAGAGCACTAGCGCTGCACCGTCCAGGGCCTGGGATAAATCCCCAGTTGCCCGGGTTGTTTCATTGAGCTGCCAATCTTTCATATAGTGGTCATTGGTGTGGTGGTCATTGATCTCCTGGTTAACCTCTTCGTTGTTACCAAACAGCACAACCTCATTACCATTATCAGCAAGCATTGAGCCTAAGACTGACCCCCATGAACCTGCTCCTAAAACTGCTATTTTCATTATTTTATCCAAACTTTCTTAAAATATTAGCTAATCTCTTGTATAGGGATACTTGAGACCACTGCCATCCAGGTACCACTTCGGCTTAACCACCATCCGGCGGTATACAAACAAGGCGATTACCGCGACTAACAAAACCAGGCTCAACATCTGCGACACCCTAATTGTACCTGACAGGTACAGGCTGTCGGTCCGCAGTCCTTCAACAAAAAAGCGGACAACGGCATACCAAGCCAGGTAGAGCATGAAGACTTCACCTTGCTTGAATAAGTGTTTTTTATGCCTGAGGGCTAAGATGATAACTAACCCAAGCAAATTAAAGCACGATTCATACAAAAAAGTTGGTTGGTAGTAAACACCACCAATCTTCATTTGATCAATGATAAATGCCGGTAAATGCAACCCTTGCAAAAAAGCCTGCGTTGTCGGACCACCATGGGCCTCTTGATTGAAAAAGTTGCCCCACCGTCCAATAATTTGGGCGGCCATTACCCCGGGCGTGATTACATCAAGAATTAAAAAGGGCGGGAGCATCCTTTTATAACAAAATACCAGTAAAACGACTAAGCCGGCAAGTAATCCGCCATAGATGGCAATTCCGCCATTCCAAATGGCAATAATTTGGTCAGGATGTTGGGCGTAATAAGGCCATTCGAAAATCACGTAATAGAGTCGCGCACCAAGATAACCTAGTGGCACTGCCCAGAGCAACAGGTCCAGAAAGTCATCACTGGCAATCTGCCTTTTTCTACCTTCAACAATGGCCATTGAGACTGCTAAAATAATTGCGCAGGCCATAATTACGCCATACCATTTAACGCTTAACCCGCCTAAATTAAAGGCCACTGGGCTGATTGTTAACATCATTTAATTCTTATCCTTCGGTGAATCTTCTTTTGCATTTTCTGCAATTAGGTTAGTCAGGTTATGGTCAAAGGTCGCGGTCGCATTATGCCCCATCTTCTTTGCCCGATAATTCATCACTGCAATTTCAATAATATCTTCCATGTTGCGCCCAACTTTAACGGGAATCGTGACTTGTGGCACCTCAACATTGCAAATATCACGCTTGCTCTCCTCAAAGCCAAGCCGATCATAGTTAGCTTCCTTGTTCCAGTTAACTAGTTTAATAACTAATCTAATACTTTCACGGTTTTTTACCGCACCAACGCCAAACAAGTCCATTACATCAATAATTCCAATCCCGCGAATTTCCATCAGGTGCTTTAAAATTTGCGGTGACTCCCCCATAACCGTTTCAACGTCTTTTTGGTAGACGTCGACCCGGTCATCGGCAATTAAGCGGTGCCCGCGATGAATTAAGCCTAGGGCCGTTTCCGACTTTCCAACGCCAGAATCCCCCGTCAACAAAACACCCAAGCCCTTTACTTCAACCAATACGCCGTGAATTGTATCACGTACCGCCAGGCGTTCACGCAGGTATTCCGTCAGAATGCTCGAAACATAAGTGGTCGACTCACTCGAAGACAAAATCGGGATTTGCGCTTGCTCAGCCGCTGCTACCAATTCTGCGGGCACCCGCAGCGAACGTGAAACAAAAAAGCACGGTGTGTGGGGACTGCACAATCTAGTAAAGACCCGAACGAGGCTTTCATGATCAAGTCTTGCAGCATATGAAATCTCGGTGCGGCCGAGCAGTTGAATGCGCCTTTTCGGGTAAAAATCAAAGTATCCGGTTAACTCCAAGCCCGGTCGGTAGATATCAGACACCGTAATTTCCTGGTTAGCAATATATTGCTGCCCATGTACGACCTGAATAATCTTATTATCACGAATCAGATTTTTTAATTTTACTGCACTTGCCATCTCAAACGTTCCCCCAGCCTACTTGTCAACATCCTTGGTTTCTGCATCACGTACTTTTTTACGTTTAGGTCTATCACTGTTTCTGTCTGGCCACTCATCATCTTGAAAACCCGGGCTACTTGAGCCGCTATGGCGATCATCCTTGGTAAAGTGGTTAATCAGCCAAATAATGACAGCTATCACCACCACTGCGGGTAAGAGCATCAAGAAAATATGAAAAACCGCAAAAAACATGCTTAAAATAATTACCGCTAAGAGCACAATACCAATAATTCCCCAAAAAGTCATTTTCTCACCTATTCTGGATTATCCTGACTAAGCAACCATTGCAAGTAACTGTATACAAATGGCTGCAGCTTACCATCCATTACACCATTTGTATCTGAAGTTTCATAGCTGGTACGTAAATCTTTAACTAAATTATAAGGATGAAAAACGTAGGACCTGATCTGCGAGCCCCATCCGTTTTCCATTTGATCACCCTTAAGCACCTCTTTGTGCTGCCGCTTTTTTTCTTCTGCTAAATGAAAAAGTTTTGCCCGCAGTTCATTCATTGCGGTTTCACGGTTCTGCAGCTGAGACCGTTGGGCCTGTGAAGTAGTCACCAAGCCGGTCGGCAGGTGGGTAATTCGCACTGCACTGGATGTTTTATTAATATGCTGGCCACCGGCCCCACTTGAACGATAAACATCAATACGCAAATCTTTTGGATTAATGTCAATCTTGATGCTATCATCAATTTCCGGAATAACTTCAACCGCAGCAAAAGAAGTGTGCCTTCTCTTGGCTGAGTCAAAGGGGGAAATTCGCACCAAGCGGTGAACCCCATTTTCTGACTTGAGTAGACCGTATGCATTCTTGCCCGAAATTTTTGCACTGACACTTTTTAGGCCAGCCTCCTCGCCAGGTTCATAGTTGTTAAGCTCAAATTTAAAGCCCTGAATGTCCGCATAACGTTGATACATTCGCAAAAGCATTTGTCCCCAATCCATCGCTTCAGTACCACCGGCACCAGGGTGAATTTCCAGCAGTGCATTGTGGCTATCGTACTTATCGGACAAGAGCAGATCCAGCTCATAGTGATGAAATTCTGTCTTTAGCCTGACCAGATTTTCTTCAACTTCTTTTTGTAAGTCCTGATCAGCTTCCTCTCGCAACAATTCAACTGCGGTCAGCTCGTCTTGATAATTCTGCTCCAGACTCTGGAAGGAATCTCTTTTTTCTTTTAATAAGTTGGTTGCACTAATCAACTCTTGGGCTTGCTCTTGATGATCCCAGAAAGTTGGTTCCTGCATCTTGTTTTCGTTAACAAGGATGCTCTCATTAATTGCATCCAGGTCAAAGAGACCCCCTAAAGTGATCTAGACGACGCTTCAGCTTATCTAGTTCGCTTTGAATTTCGCTTAGTTCCATTGTCAAATTTTCTCCTTTGTCCCTCTTAGTAAAAAGGAGAAAGCTTCTGCTTTCTCCTTAAAATTATCGCTTACCGGGTAAGATTCTGTCTGATTTCAGCTTTCATAAACAAACGAGTTACATCAAACTCAATATTCGAAACCATTTCTTCAAACATATTGTAGCCCGAATCCTGGTATTCAACCAATGGATTAAGCTGACCATATCCGCGTAGACTGATTGACTGCCGTAACTGATCCATTGCATCAATGTGATCGGTCCAACGGTCATCAACCACCCTTAAGATAACTACCTTTTCAAATTCCAACATTTCAGCTGGATCTGCCAAGGCATCCTGCTTGTCTTCATAGTTAGCTTCAACTATCTCATATAGTTCTTGCTTTAAATCAGGAATAGAAATCGTCTTGAAATCAAGCGAATCGGTCTCCTGTTCAGAAGTTAGACTCGACGTAATAAAGTCACGCAGAGAATCTAACCGCCATTTGCTGCGATCACCCTGAGTAAACATGTCAACTTGACTATTAATCGTCCGGCGAATCATTGGCACCAAGACATCTTTAAGTGAGTCTTCTTCATCAATGACTTGCATCCGCTCGCCATAAATAATTTCCCGTTGAATCCGCATCACATCATCATACTGCAAGGTCTGCTTCCGGGTGTCGTAGTTGTTACCTTCAACCCGTTTTTGCGCTGACTCAACTTGGCGCGTAATCAAGCGGCTGTCAATTACCTTGTCATCATCATTATTAGACAGACGGTCAAGGAAGTCCTTAACCCGCTCCCCACCAAAGCGTTTCATTAGGTCGTCTTCAAGTGAAAGGTAAAAGCGGGTTACACCTGGGTCTCCTTGTCGACCTGACCGTCCCCGTAACTGGTTATCAATCCGGCGTGACTCGTGCCGTTCAGTACCAATAACGGCCAAGCCACCTAATTCCTTGACGCCTGGCCCCAGCTTGATATCGGTACCACGACCAGCCATGTTAGTCGCAATCGTAACTGCACCCCGTTGACCAGCATTCATAATAATCTGGGCTTCCTTAGCGTGATTTTTGGCATTCAAAACAGCATGCGGAATACCTTCTTTTTTCAGTAGGTCACTCAACAGCTCAGAACTTTCAACCGCAACAGTTCCCACCAAAACTGGTTGACCAGCTGCATGTCGTTCCTTAATTTCTTCAACTACTGCTGCAAATTTTGAGTTCAGTGTTGGGTATAGGATATCTGAACGATCTTTTCGCAGCAACGGACGGTTGGTTGGAATTGAAATAACCTGCATGTTATAAATTTCACGGAACTCTTCTTCTTCCGTCTTGGCTGTACCAGTCATTCCGGCCAACTTTTTGTACATTCTGAAGAAGTTTTGATAAGTAATCGTCGCCTGAGTCTTGGATTCTTCCTGAATCTTAACGCCTTCTTTGGCTTCAATCGCCTGGTGCAAGCCGTCTGAATAACGGCGCCCACTCATTACCCGGCCAGTGAATGAGTCCACAATCAAGACTTCATCATCTTGCACAACATAGTCAATATCCTTGAGCATGATGTAATTTGCGCGCATGGCTTGATCAATGTGGTGAACCAGTTTCTGATTTTCAACATCATACAAGTTTTTCAAGCCAAAATGGTCGCAGGCCTTCTGAATGCCCATCCGGGTCAGAGAAATAGTCTTGGTCGGCCAGTCAATCTTGTAGTCACCATAATCTTCAATGTCATCGGCATCATCATCACTCTTATCTTCTTGCAAAGTCTTAACAAAGCGATCAGCACGTACATAGTCGCCATTCGCTTGTTCAGCTTCACCCGAAATAATCAACGGCGTCCGGGCCTCATCAATCAGAATTGAATCGACTTCATCGATAATTGCAAAATTAAGCTTGCGCTGAACCATCTGTTCCTTGTAGACCACCATATTGTCACGTAGGTAGTCAAAACCTAGCTCGGAGTTAGTCGAGTAGGTAACATCACAGTCATATGCTTCCCGTTTTTCATCCGGTGACTTCTCATTGAGGTTTAAACCAACACTTAGGCCCATCCACTTGTAGAGCTGGCCCATCTCTTCCTCATCACGGCTAGACAAGTATTCGTTGACCGTAACCACATGAACGCCTTTACCAGTCAAAGCATTCAAATAAACCGGCATCGTTGCCGTCAAAGTCTTACCTTCACCAGTCATCATTTCGGCGATATTACCAAAATGCAATGCAATCCCACCTAATATTTGAACGTGGAACGGGTACAGACCTAGGACCCTTTTAGCCCCTTCACGTGAAGCCGCAAAGGCCTCTGGCAAAAGATCGTCTAATTCTTCCCCGCTCTGCAAGCGTTCACGAAATTCAGGTGTTTTTTCCTGTAGTTGCTCATCCGTCAGTTCAGCATATTCATCAGCATAACTCTCGACCTGAGCCGCAATCTTTTCAAATTTTTTTAGTTCTCTTTTATCGTTGTTGTATAACTTCTTTAAAATGTTTGCCATTTAATCGATCCTTGTATGTAGATAAGTATAAAAACACATAATAATTTTACCATGATTGAGGCTAAATGAAAAACAAACGAAACAAAGACCCCACAATAAATGCGAGGTCTTTGTTAATTAGTAGCTTGTTTACTTGGTTTCAATCAAACCGTAACGACCATCATTTCTACGGTAGACAATACTGATACCGTTTGTTTCAGCATCACGAAAAACGAAGAAGTCATGTTCCAACATATTCATTTGCAAAATTGCTTCTTCTGGACTCATTGGCTTCAAACCGATATGTTTGTTGCGGACAATCGTGAAATCGCTGGCCTTCTTATCTGCTTCTTCCGCAGCACCGTCGACAAAGAAATCGCTAATCCCCTTTTCACGACTCTTCCGGTTAATTCTTGTCTTGTATTTTCTAATCTGGCGCTCTAACTTTTCGGAAACAGAGTCAATACTGCGATACATGTCATCAGTTGTCTCTTCTGCTCTCAAAACTAAGTATGGCAGTGGGATAGTAACTTCAACCTTGGCCTGCCGGTCACGATACACTTTTAAGTTGACATGGGCTAACATATCTTGATTCAATTCAAAATACTTTTCTAGCTTTTTAAGTCGCTTTTCAACATAACTTCTTAAAGCGTCGGTTACCTCGATATTTTCTCCACGAACATTATACTTTAACATTTGAGATTCTCCTTTCAACTGTATCTGCAGTTTTTTGTTACCCATATTATACCAAAACCAAAATGCACTGACCAAGTTAATCTACCGGCAAATTGTGAAACTAGTAATCTGAGCCTGAGGAAAAACGCTTAAAAGCGCATCCCGAGCATGATACAGTGTCCTACCAGTAGTATAGATATCATCCAACAGCAAGACTTTATGCTTGTTTAAATTGGAAGTTGTTTTTTCGGCAACGGTAAAACTTTGCTGACTGCTTAAGCGGTCCGCACGCGTTTTTTCGCCTTGTGCACCGTAGCCCGGCCCCTTTAACAAAATATTACTGAGGGGAACTAAATCGCCATAGATTGCACTAATTGTGTCAAATTGCCTTTGGACAAGATGTTCAGGTGAAGTTGGCACTGGTACATAAAAGTCAGCCTTGATTTTACTTAATTCGCGGTAGCATAATTCCTGTAAAACCTGATACAGCAGGTAGTCACCGTAGCGCTTAAAATTTACCATCAAGTCGTGGCAGGCCTCATTATAGCGGTAAACAGCATGGTTAAACAAAATCTTTTTGCCATAAATTTGTTGCCAGCGTTGGCAATCAGCACACCCTTGGCCTGCCACTAATTGGCCAGTGCAAATTCGGCACTTTGGCTCTGCCAACCGCTCAAACTTAGCCAAACAAGGACTGCAAATAGCTGATTGGCGGTATAAATGCCATGATAGCAGGTGCAGCAGTGCAGTTCGCGGTACAAAAAGCTGGCCACAGAGTAAGCATTTCTTCACTGATTCATTCTCCTAATCTGCTGCATTGCCTGCCGAATATTGCCTGTGTACTTGTGGTAGCAAAATAAAACCAGCCCTGCGGAATCATCTTTTGCACGACCGACCCGCCCAGCAATTTGAACCAGACTCGCAGCCGTATAAATTTGATCATCGGCCTGGACGACAATTACCCACACATGTTTAAAGGTGACGCCCCGTTCCAGAATTGTCGTAGTCACCAGTAACTGCAATTCACCCCGGCGAAATTGGTCAACCTTCTCGAGCCGGTGCGGATCACTGGCGTGCACACCGGCAATGCCAAGCCCGCTGAGCGCGCTCACCTGCTTAAGCGCGGCTAAATAGCGCGGAATCTGCTCGATCCGCGGGACAAAGAGTAGCAAGGGGTGGTCCTGTTTAACGGCAAGTCGAATTTCTTTTAGCAGTTGCGGGTGGATTTTACCTTTTGCTAAATAGGGACGCAAAAACAACCGTTCGCGCGGAACTGGTAAAAGTCCACCATGAAAACGGCGCTGAAGCCGCACCAGCTCAAGCTCACCCGTCTTAACTTGCTCAAGCAAGGCCTTTGTTGGAGTCGCCGTCAGATAAGTACACACGCCAGGTTTTTTGACCGCATGCCGGGCACCTAAGTGCAACTGCGGATCGGCCACATAGGGGAAGGCATCAACTTCATCGATTATTAGTAGATCAAAGGCCCGAAAAAATTTCAACAACTGGTGCGTTGTACATATTGTCAGTTGTTCTAACCCAGGTTCATTAAAGTCGCGTCCGTGGTATTTTCCAATTGTTAAGTCGGTAAAGGCAGCTTTAAAGCGGGGAAACAGTTCGTTAACCACATCAATTCGCGGACTGGCAATGCAGCAGCGTCCACCCATAGCTAGACATGCAGCCACCTGGTAAAACATCATTTCAGTCTTACCGGCACCAGTTACTGCGTGAACCAATGTATTTTGGCCCTTTTGGAAGTTCATCACCAATTTATGAGAAATTTCCGCTTGCTGGCTTGTTAATTGTCCTCGCCAGGTCAAGCCACCGTTTTGCCAGTGCGGAAAAGTTATACTTGCCCCATTACGCACCAGCAAATCTCCTTCGACTACACGCCCTATCCCAATGCAGGCGCGACAATAAAACTTACCGTTAGGCAAGGTCGCACTTACACGGGCACCGCACCGCTGACAATGCTTGTTGACAATTGCACTAACTTTGGTCAAGCCTGCACTTGTGATAAAATCCTCTTGACTGCTAATCCATTGACGGCCTGCGAGGTTGGTTAAATTTTCCATTGACTTATCCTCCAGTTACCAAATACGCAAAAAAGGAGGTTGATTTTTTGACCCAAGAGAATAATTACCTAACCATTAAAGCAAACGGTAGTCACGAACTTACCATTAAAAAGAGTCGTTTCATTGCCACGCTAATTCGAACCACAAGCATTGCTGAAGCGGAAACTGCAATTGGCTTAATAAAGCAAAAATACCGCGATGCCAGCCACAATACTTTTGCTTACACGATAGGCTTAAACGACGAGCACGTGAAAGCAAGCGACAATGGTGAACCAGCTGGAACTGCCGGTGTACCCGAATTAAAGGCACTGCAACTGATGAATTTAAAAAATGTTACAGTGGTCGTTACCCGCTACTTCGGTGGGGTTAAGCTGGGTGCTGGCGGACTAATTCGCGCTTATGCTAACAGTGTTACCAAAGGCGTAGAAGCCATCGGCGTAGTCAAGCGGGTGCTCCAGCAAGAGCTCATCTTCCACGTACCGTATAACCGCTTCGACGAAGTACAGCATTTTTTGGCGACGGAACAGTTTTTGGTCGACCACATTGACTATGGTACAGATGTCGTCCTGCATGTTTATACTGATAGTCAAAAACAACTAGCAGACCAGCTTACTAACTTACTAGCGGGTAAAGTGCAGTTTAAAGTCGGCATTAAGCGCTACAATGAACTTCCCATTATCGACCATAATTACCACAGCCACTAAAAAAGACTAGCTGGTCCTAGTCTTTTTGATGCCTTTTCAATTGTTCCGGTTTCTCCTGACCTAAATGCCAAACCTCAACCGTCGGGTCTTTTTTACTGCGTGAATTAATAAATTTTTGGGTCAATGCCAAGAGCGGCTTGTACTTTTCTCCAAGTAAGCCGATTGACTCCACAAAAATTTCTAAGGCCAAAATTAACCCAGCGATTAATAGCCACATCCCCCAAGCTGGTGACAACAAGAACAATAGCGAGATAAAGGAAAAAATCAATGACAGCGCATAAATCGTTAAGACAGTCTGGCGGTGCGTGAGGCCCATCTTCATCAATTGATGGTGCAAGTGGTGCTTGTCAGCTTGCGAAACTGGTCGGTTGTTGAGCTTGCGCCGAATCATCGCATAAATTGTATCAGTGATTGGCACACCCAGAATTGTGATCGGTACCAGCAAAGAGATGAAAGTGACGTTTTTCAAACCCTTGAGTGAAAAAATGGCAATCATAAAACCGATATAAAGCGCCCCCGTATCGCCCAAGAACATTTTTGCTGGATAAAAATTATAAGGCAAAAAGCCCAGCAGGCAGGCCGCTAACATAAAACAGCCAATCGGAATATATAACTGGCCGGTGTGCAAGAAAAAGTAACCCACGACTCCCATTGTGATCAGCGAAATCATTGAGACTCCGTCAGCCAACCCATCCAAACCATCAATCAAGTCCACTGCATTCGTCAAGGCCAGGATCCAAAAAATTGTAATCGGCAAACTCCACCAGCCTAAATTAATCTGCTTATTTACAAAGGGCAGGTTGAGCACATTCATCTTGATCCCTGCTAAAAAGTAAATAACCAGTGCGCCAATAAAAATGCCAAACATCTTCTGTCTGGGTTTAAGTTCCATAATATCATCAATGATCCCCGTCAAAACGATGACACTAGAACCCAAAAGGATGCTAAAGGCCTCATGCGTAGGAAATTGCTCTCGTAGTAGGATAAATACCCCAATATTAAAGGTGACAAAAATCCCTAGACCACCCAATGTGGGCATTGGTTGCTTGTTAACCCGTCGTTTATTAGGAATATCAACTGCCCCTAACACAAAGGCCAGCCGTCTGATGAAGGGCGTGATTGCAGCTTGAATAATCACTAAAAAGAATAATTCAACAATAATTTTAAACATAGTCGGCTACTTTCATAATTAAGTTGCTTTAATTATACAAGCTTGACTTAGAATGCACAAATTACTGGACAAATACCTGCTAAAAGTTAATCATTCAGTGATTTCATCACTTTAAGATATAGCTTTAGTCTTCTTGCTAGCGTACTTTGCTTTAAATATTTCAATTTTTTGACAATAAAAAAGTCGGATTCACATCAATCCGACTTTTTATGTATTTTATTAATTAAGCTTGGCTAAGTGCGGAAGCAACCGCTTCCTTAAAAGCTCTACTAGTTGTCGAGGCACCGGAAACAGCATCAACATTAACTGATTTTGCTTCAATTATCTTCTCTTTTAGTTGCTTAATTGCTTTGCCACCGTAGTCAGGAGACTCACTTTCTTTTAGCACTTCAATTTTAACCGGCTGTTTTTGATCGTCAACAGTTACTCGCACAACAATTTCATTGCCCATTCCACTGGTCGATTTACCAACAAATTGATTTTTATTAGTTTTGTAATGCTCTTCTTTAATATCAGTAGTCGGGAAATCGGCATCATCTATGCCATTATTTTTACTTACATTAGTTGATCCATTGGCTCCTTTATGCTTCGCTGCATTTTCCCCGGCAATCTTACCAAAAATCAGGCAGTCAGCCACGTCTTCACCACCGTTGTACTGACTGACATTCACGTGACCTAACTCACCAGCAGCATATAAATGCGGAATGACCTGCATGTCAGTATCTAAAATTTCTGCCTTTTCATTACGACGCGGTCCACCCTGGGTATTGAGCATGGTATGTTGCTGAGCCAGTGCGTAAAATGGCCCAGACATTGAAATTTTAGCCATTGTTTCAGATTTCCTACCACACTGGTAATCAACACCTTGATCCACAAAGAAGTTGTATGTTTCTATTGTGTTTTTTAAGGTCGCTGGAGCAACTTTGATTTTTTCAGCAAGTTCTTCAATCGAGTCTGACTTAACTACCTTTCCCATGGTTTCCTTCTGGAAGTTATCATTGGCACTAGCCATCAATTCATCATATTTCTTTTGATCAAAGATCATGTGTGGGTGAACTTGAGCTAAAGGAATACGCCAAATACCGTGATTATAGCGGTGGCCATGCCGTGTCATATCATCCTCTGGAACATAGCGTGTACCATCGTCACCCACCGTAATCATTGAACCTTCGCGAAAATCTTTCCATGGCATGGTATTGTGAGCTCTTTGTCCTTTAGGCATGGCTAAGCTCACTGCTCCACCTGGTTCATAATTGTGCATATGCCACAAATCAGCTCCAACTTCAATGGCTAATTTGATACCATCACCCTTATTATATAGGCTACCATATGGTAAAAGGTTGGTTTCACCCAAATAATCCTGAACCATCTGTTCGTTATTTTCAAAGCCTCCTAAGGTTAAAACAACGCCATTTTGGGCTTTAACATTGAATGATTTTCCCTCTTTTCTAATTTGAACACCTAAGATTGTTTTATCCGGAGCTTGGATTAAGTGTTCGGCTGGAGCTGAATAAAAAACATCAATCAACTTATTTCTATCAAGCACGTTTTGCCGCAGCTTTTTCCACAATGCTCCATCGAAAATACGATTATGCACCAATAAAATATCGCTGGTATCAGAGCCTTCAAATTCAGGATACTCAACAGCCATAAAGACCAGCTGCGCAATATTTTTATCAGCGGCATGTTGTTTCGCACTAAAGGCCTTAACGCCCAAATACTTATCAAAATAGTCAGGTAGTTCAACCATGCCCTTGACGTAAGTATTCATTACCTTTTCATCTAAATCAAGAGGTTCAGATAAATGTTGGTAATATTTTTTAAGTTTATTAAAATCACTTCCAGTATGAACAATTTGACCACAATATCTGGTATTACCACCTTCGTGCCCTTCTGGCGCACTATCAACTAAGAGTACTTTAGCTCCTTTATCAGCTGCAAAACGAGCTGCTGTTGCGCCCGCACCGCCAAAGCCAACCACTATTACATCATAATTTGCATTCCAGTTTTCTTTTTCAGTTAAAAACATCATTTTTTCCTTTCCATTATTAAGTTTCATCTTTGGCTATCTATCTGATTTTTTCCAAAATCAATTGATGCCGATAAGCTAGAACGGTTTTACCAGTCCACTTTTTAAATGCTTTATAAAAACAGGTAACATTGCTAAAGCCAACTAAAAAGCTGACTTCTGCAGTACTGATCGTTTCATCTTGCAGCAAGTTAAGTGCCAAAATTTTTTGAACTATGTTTAATTGTTTTTGATATGTGGTATTCTCTTTTTTCAACCAACGTTGAAGCGTTCTCGGAGAAATGCCAATTGCTTCTGATGTATCTTTTAAACGAAAATCACCCCCAGCAATTAGCCTAAACAGAGTGTTTTGAACAACTGCCGAAAAGGGTTGATCAACCTTTACCTTGTTGATGTATTTTTTTAGCCCTGGTTCTATGAATTCCCAGATAACATCATTTTGGGTGACAAACGGCTCCAGCAAATCAGCTTTTCTAAAAACTATATAATTATCAAGACTTTTTTGAGCTGTTATCCCTAAATAATGATTGATTTTAGCACCATAGGGAAATTTACTACCAATTGATACTGGCTTGATCAATTTGTTAGTACCAATTCTAAGCAAGCTTACTAGTGAAATTTGATCAACTAACAAACTAAATCGTGAATTTTTTCGATACTGTTTTAAATAACTGACGTGAATCCGTAATTTATCACCTTCCTCAAATGTGTCTAAAATAATCGGTCCTACAAATAATTCATATGACGCGAGACGCGATATTGCCTGCATCCCATTTTTACTAGAAAGTGCAGCAAAATATGGTGGAATAAATTGATAGATATTGCTTACATCACTGCATGCCAACAATTGTTCATCGCTTGCTGCTTGATCTAATATTTCAAACGCGTGCGCATTTTTCAGCCATTTTAAATCTAAACTTTTATCTGTTGTACCAAAATCAAGTAAGGTAGAAATTTTATCAAATGGATAACCTAGATTTTGTGAAAATTTTCTGAATTTCTGTATCACACTTTTCTGCATCTCATTTTCCTCCACCATACGCTTATTGTAATCCCTTTCATTTTAGCAAAAAATGATTAAGTGCGATATTTTAGGTCTGAACACGCCACATTTTTAAACTCTTTACAAAATTGGTAAATAAAAAAAGATTGAATTTTTCAATTCAATCTTTTTCTTATTTTGCAACTGTTACAACCCGTTTCTCACGAATCACGGTAATCTTAATATTACCGGGGTAATCAAGTTCTTTTTCAACCTGGTTACGAATATCTCGTGCCAAAACGGTTATCTGATCATCTGAAATCTTTTCAGGTTCTACCATTACCCGGATCTCTCGTCCCGCCTGAATGGCATATGCTTGATTGACTCCGTCATATTTTTTCGCAATTTGTTCAAGTTCGGTCAATCGTCTAATATAGTTTTCCAAACTCTCACTTCTAGCACCGGGTCGAGCAGAAGAAATCGTGTCTGCCGCAACTACTAGTTCGGCAATAAACGATAACTTCGGCACATCACCGTGGTGGGCCGCAATTGCATTAACTACTACATCGGGTTCATGATATTTTCTAGTTAATTCCACACCAATTTCAACGTGTGAACCTTCAATATCATGATCGATGGCTTTTCCAATATCGTGTAATAATCCCGCGCGAACCGCTAATTTTTCATTTAAACCGAGTTCTGCCGCCATTGTTCCGGCTAACTTAGCAACCTCAATCGAGTGTCCCAAGACATTCTGTCCATAAGATGTGCGGTACTTAAGTCTGCCTAGCACTTTCACAAGTTCTGGATTCATTTTATGAATCCCTAACTCCATCAATGCGCTTTCACCGGCCTCATAAATGTCATCATTTACTTCTTTACGAGCCTTGTCCACCGTCTCTTCAATTCGAGCTGGGTGAATTCGTCCATCTTTAATCAGACGCTCCATTGCCCTTTTAGCGATTTCACGCCTAATTGCATCAAACCCACTAAGAGTGACAACTTTTGGTGTATCATCAATGATTAAATCAATTCCAGTGAGGGCTTCAAAAGAACGGATATTGCGACCTTCTCGGCCAATAATCCGACCCTTCATTTCCTCATTAGGCAAATCAACCACCGAAACTGTAGTTTCGGCTACTGTATCTGCTGAACTGCTTTGAATCGCATCAATAATCACCTTACGAGCATAATGATCGGCCTTAGCTTGAACTTCTTCGTTGCTATCACGAATCATTTCTGCTCGCTCTTTGCTTAATTCCTCAGCTAGTTGACTCAGAACCAGCTTTTTCGCTTGCTCATCATCTAACTGGGCAACCTCATAGAGTCTCTCTTTCCTTTGCTCAACTAAATCATTGGCAGTTTGAATTTTTTTACTTAGTTCGGACTGTTCCTGCTTTAGTTGCTCCTCTTTAGCAGAAAGGTTATTTTCCTTCTCTACTAGTAAAGAACTCTTATGATCAAGTGTATCTTCTCTTTGCTTCAGGCGGTTATTGTCACGCGCAATCTCATCGCGCTTGACATGCAACTCATCTTCAACTTTTTGTCGATAATCTTGAATCTTTTCCTGAGCTTCAAGAATTTTTTCTTTCTTAGTGTTTTGTGCACTCTGCTTCAAAGCATCAGCTTCCTGCTTCTGGGCATTGACTTCTGCTTTAGCGGCAGCTACTTGTGCTTTTGCTTCGGTTAAAATATGGTCTGCATCGTTTTGCGCATGCTGCGCTTTCTTTTCCCAAATCTGCTTTCGGAAATAAAACCCAATACCGGCACCCAATAAAATTGAAATAAAAGCAATCGCGACGGGAATCAAAAATATTTTTGTCATGATTACTATCGCCTTTTTTTATTTCTTTTAGATTATTCACACAGTCTTAATGATAAAGAACCGGGCCGCTGATGTCAAACAACTGCATGTGAATTGACCAAAAAACCCTGACCCCGTTTACAGGTCAAGGTTTATTTCTTCAAAATTACTTACTTTTGTTACTGGCTTCTTCACTTGCAGAAGCCTCCTTGTCGGTAGCGCTAGCAGTTTGAGCCTTTTTGGCCTTGACCTTTTCTGGGTCTTCCCGTTCTGCAATAGCATCTTCATCGATGCCGTAGGCATGACGAACCTGCTGTTGAACATCATCATAGATATCAGAATGGTCCTCCAGATATTTTTTCGCATTCTCACGGCCCTGCCCGATGCGCTCATCATGGTAAGAATACCATGAACCAGCCTTATCAATGATATCCTTATCTGCAGCCATATCGAGTAGCTCACCGCTTTGGGAAATCCCTTGCCCGTACATCATGTCAACTTCAGCAACTTTAAAGGGTGGCGCAACCTTATTCTTCACAACTTTAATCTTAACCCGGTTACCAGTAATTTCACCACCGGTCTGTTTAATCTTTTCGGCTCTTCTAATTTCTAATCGAACAGTTGCATAGAACTTAAGTGCCCGACCACCGGGAGTGGTTTCTGGGTTACCAAACATAATGCCAACTTTTTCCCGAATCTGGTTAATAAAAATTGCAATGGTTTTGGTCTTGTTAATATTGCCCGAAAGTTTACGCAGGGCCTGACTCATCAGTCGGGCCTGCAATCCAACATGGCTATCGCCCATCTCACCGTCAATTTCGGCTTGCGGTACCAAGGCAGCAACGGAATCGACAATTAAAATATCAATTGCGCCACTAGTAATCAGGGTGTCAGCAATTTGTAAACCCTCTTCCCCGGTATTCGGTTGCGACAAGATAAGTGAGTCGACATCTACTCCTAATGCTTCGGCATAAGCAGGATCCATCGCGTTTTCTGCATCAATATAAGCTGCAGTTCCACCACGTTTCTGCACCTCAGCCACTGCATGCAAAGCAACCGTAGTTTTACCAGAAGATTCTGGCCCATAGATTTCAACAATTCTTCCCCGGGGGTAACCGCCTACGCCAAGTGCAGCATCAAGTGCAAGTGAACCAGAAGGAATGGTTGAAATTTTGGTGTTTGCCTTATCGCCCATCCGCATAACGGCACCCTTGCCAAAATTCTTCTCAATTTTCTTTAGTGCCGCGTCTAGTGCAGCCTTCTTTTCATCTTTGGCCAAGAATTTTTCCTCCTAAATAATGATCATTTCAATACTTACTAATTATACTTTGATTAACGCGCAATTTGCAAGGAAAACCGAACAAACGTTTAAACTTTTAACCTGCACTAGTAACTACGCCAAAAAAACATAATTTCTTTAAAAATTTACTTGCTAAGACCTTTGGGTTGTAGCCACTTTTGAGCAAAATTCATGACCGTATCGACCAGGATTGCCATCAAGTCAGTTGGCAGAGCCCCGGCTAAAATAATGGCACTGCCATTGGTTGCATTAGTTCCGCGAATAATAATGTCACCGAGGCCCACAGCGCCCACAAATGAACCGATTGACGTAATTCAGTTTGCGATGACCAGCACATTTTTCAAGCCTAATTACCGATAACGACAGTGGCAAACGCACCAGATACAATAACTGTAGTCTGGTCATACCCATGCTCTTACCCGAATCGATGACGTTGTGGTCAGGGCCGTAATGCGAATATTTGCTTTACTTACTTGGGTATCAGCCAGACCTGGTAAGCCGTAAGCACTCGTCCCCATTACTAGCAAAAAAGTCAGCACCAGCAGCAGGATTTTTTTAAAGCTGTTTTTCATGATGATCCTCCTTTATATTCCCTGGGGCGTGATTTTGTGTTCCAACTTCCCTAACAAATAGTCTGTCAGCAAAGCTAAGATAATTACCGGAATTGTGCCAACAAAAATTAAATCAGGTTGATACAGACTAAGCCCATTGAAGATGAAATCGCCCAATCCACCCGCACCGATATAAGAAGCGAGGGTGCCCCAAGCAATGATATAGATTGCTGATAATCGGATACCCGCCATGAGTACCGGCATTGCCAGGGGAATATCAACTTTAAGCATCAGCTGCACCTCTGTCATTCCAAGTCCGAGCGCTGAATCAATCGTATCGGGATTTACACTAGTCAAGCCAACATAGGTATTACGCAAAATCGGCATCAGACTGTATAAGAAAAGCGCAATAATTGCCGGCACCCGACCCACGCCAAAAAAGGAATCATCATTGCTAGAAGAGCCAAGGCAGGTATCGTCTGCAACATACTAGCAAGCGCAATTACTACTTTGGCAATGCGATGAAACTTCATTAGAATAAGGCTAAGTGGCACTGCCACAATGATACCCAAAGCCAATGCAATAAATGAAATGGATATTTGCTGCCACGTTTTAACAATTAGCTCTGAACCATGTTGAGCCAAAAACGTTGTCATTTTATTTCGCCTCTTTTGATGACCGCTCGTCTAGGGAACTTTTATCGCTCCAGATTTTTTCATAAACGACGTTGACCAAACTTGACCTAGTAACTATTCCAACTAGCTTCCGATCCGCGTCGACTACCGGAATATACTGCCCATTGCGACTCAACACCGCCGGAAGTTGTCACGCAAATATTTTTCTGGACCTACACTAGCAATATCGGTTAGTAAAATATCACTCACACTACTTACTTTAAAATCTCTACACGGTAAGTCATCAATAGAAATATAGCCCTTAAGGTGATTACCATCGTCAACGACTAATAAAGTGTCAACGTGACGTTTTTTCATCATGGTCAAGACGTCAATCAGAGTTGCTCCCAGATTGATCTTAACTGGCCCAGTTGACATCACATTTTTGACCTTAACCGTTTCATATTTTGCTTCCGCAAGCCGCTCTTCTCCGATTAGACTTTTAACAAAATCATTTGCCGGATGATGTAAAATCTCATCAGGTGTACCCACTTGAATTAACTTTCCATCATGCAAAACAACAATCTTAGTTGCTAATTTTAAGGCTTCATCTATGTCATGTGTGACAAACACAATTGTCTTACCCAGTTGCATTTGCAGGTTTTGAACCAGTTTTTGTAAACTTTCACGCGTAATTGGGTCCAGGGCACCAAAGGGTTCAACCATCAGAATTAGGTTTTGGTTGGCAGCTAGCGCACGAACAACACCAATCCGTTGCTGCTGCCCCCCAGACAACTCCATTGAATAACGGTCAAGCATGATGCGGAGAGCTAAGCCAGTTTGATTAGTCTTTGCGCCGCACTTGTCAGTTTGTCTTTGGGCCACTTGAGTAATTTGGGAACTAGAACAATGTTTTCCCTAATCGTCATATGCGGCATCAAACCATTGTTTTGGATCACATAGCCAATATGACGCCGTAAATTAACCGGGTTAAAGGTCCGCACATCCTTGCCAGTTACTAATACTTGCCCTTTAGTTACACTAATCATGCGCATTAAAGTTGTTTTACCGGACCCTGAAGTCCCAATCAAACAGCAAAATTCCCCCCTTATTTATTGCAAAACTAATATTTGCTACGGCTGGTTTTTTTGACCTTCGGATATAACTTAGTCACCTTTTTGAACTCAACCATCAGAGTCTCTTTACCATAACCCCCCTTTTTTCAAGAACTATTTAAGTTAATTCTAGCAACTTCATTATTGTTAATCAATTAAGTCGGGTTCAGACAACCTTTACTGCCTATTTAAGTGCAAACAAAAAACACTAATAAAATTAGTGTTTTTGGTTATTATGTAGGTAAATTACATTGAATCTTTAAAGACAGACCATGAACTATGGAAGTAATCCCAGCCCGAATAGATGGTAAAGATCAAGGCGAGATAGAGTAAAATTGTACCAAGATTGAAAAAATTACCAATTAATAAAAAGATGATTGAGAGCATCTGACAGGTGGTTTTGATTTTACCGGGCATCTCCGCCGCCATCACTTGTCCCTTGTTCTCAGCGAGAATAAGCCGCAGTCCGGTAACTGCCAATTCTCGACAGACAATAATTGCCACCACCCAGGCTGGCGCCAAGTTCAAAGAAATAAGCATGATAAAGGCTGTCATCGTTAGCATTTTGTCTGCCAGCGGATCAGCAAATTTACCAAAATTAGTCACTAAATTTTGCGCCCGGGCAATGTGTCCATCGAACCAATCCGTAGCCGCAGCAACCGCGAATACAACCGCGGCCACTAGTAAATTCCAATATACCGTAGTATTACCAACCTTGATGCTGGCATTACCACCAAAGATGACAATCACCATAAAGACTGGTATTAACAAAATTCTAAATACCGTTAATTTATTAGGTAAATTCATGCTCTATCTCCTTATTTCACTATTTCTTATCACCATCATTGTTAGCTGAATCACTCCCGCTTTGCTTGTTCTGATCGCTACCATTGGTCTGATTGTTCCCATGTCCAGTCTGCTGGTTACTCTGGGTAGACTGGCCACTATGTTGGTTATTAGTTGTAGTATTATTGCCAGTTGACTGATGTTGTCCCTGGTTTTGTTGGCTCTGCTGGCCTTGGTTAGTATTAGTTTGGTTTGAATTAGAGTTATTAACAGTTGAGTCAGATTGCTGGTGCTGGTTCGAATTAGTTGAGTTAGCTTGATTCTGGTTAGAGTTACGTTTTCCAATCAAGAAAGTTAAAGAAAGGACGGTGTTTTGCCCATTGTAGGGAACCTTCTTCTTACCAATTGAAATGGCGGTACCAGATGCATTGCTTAACGTCACCACTACCGACTGGACATTGGCCGGCAGCTTCAAGGTGTGCTTTTGCCCTGCAGCTAGCGGCTGAGCCCTTTGGCTAACCCCATTCATGGTAATAGTCACAGTCGTAGCTTGATCACCAGCACGGACGACTAAGTCACGGTTGCCGTTTTTCTTTAGACCAGTAACCTGGTACTGATTATCAGCCAACTGTCGTATTTTGACCGGATTAACCACTTTAGGCCGAGACTTTTTGCGTTTTTGTGAACTTTCCGAAGAAACAGCCACATCGTTAGCCGAATTGTCTTGGTTGTTGTTAGCTGAGAAGTGCGCGTAAACAACGTAGCAAACCAGCAGAACCACAACTACACCGAGGCCAATAATAATTCGGGGCAAATAGTCCTGCCACAGCTTTTTCTTCTTACTGGTCGTCTTTCGGACTTCTTCACTCTTATTATCGAGTGATTCCTCAACATATTCTTCTGGTTCAGCCTTAGGAATCTCTTTATGATATTCACTCAATAATTGCTTACCATCAAGGCCAACAATTTGCGCATATTGCCTAATAAAAGCCCGGACATAAAAGTCGCCAGGAAGTTTAGCAAAATCATTCTGCTCAATCGCTATCAGATATCTACTTTGAATCTTAGTCGCTTTTTCAACATCTTCAATTGAAAATCCTTTTGCTTCTCTGGCGTGCTGTAATTTTTCTCCGATATCTGCCATAATTACCCTCTTTTATTCTTTATTTATACTTTGAGCATATCACATATTGCCATAATTTTTTACTATCATTTAAGCCAACCACCGCTCACATAGATTGTCTGGCCAGTTAAATAGCCAGATTGGCGGTCAAGCAGTGTCTTAACCCAAAAAGCGATGTCGCTGGTTGTGGCTAAACGGCCAATCGGTAACTCAGCCTTTAGTGCTGCTATGGCTTCAGAATCAAACTGGGCATTCATCGCGGTGTCAACTGCACCAGGCGCGAGCACATTTACGGTGAGATTGGCTGAAGCCACTTCACGCGCATAACTCTGTGCGAACCGTTCAAGCCCCGCTTTAGAGGAGCTATACACCGCCTCCATAGCACTACCATCACCACCATAAACCGACCCTAAGTAAACAATCCGACTAAACTCATTTTTGGTTAGTACTGACTCAAGCAAGTTAGTCAGCTTAATCGGCGTTATTAGATTAACTTGCATCAGCTGGTCAACCTTGGTCAGTTCCTGGCCATTGACCAGATGATAATCGGTTATTCCTTGGGCAAAAACAAGCGCGTTAACTGGCAAAAGATGATTAACAAATGCCACTACAGCACTATCTTCAGCCAAAAAACTAAACTTAACCGGAATAAAATCCTGTTGCGGAAATCGATGGCTTAGCTCTGCACTCAGGTCACTGGCCGCAGACCAGTTAGTACTACAATGAATATAAAGAGACCAACCAGCCCCTGCTAAAACTTCACTGATTGCACGACCTATCCCACCGCTAGCACCAAATATGATTGCTCGCTGCATTTTTATTTTATCCTTTTAGGCTATTTATTAATTAATTGCTTATAAACAGCGAAATAATTATATAACAATTGTGGCCTTATTTCTACACCAAATCCCAATATTTTGATTCGTTATAATTTTACCATTAATTTCTCGTAAAATAGCGCAAAACTATCATATGATAAACTTTTTTTAAAAAATTTAGTTATTTTTTTCGTCTTTTACAGGAGGAAGGAATACTTGTCGGGGCTTTGACCCTTCTGGTGGGCCCACTACTCCTCTTTTTTCCATTTCATCAACAATTCGTGCCGCTCGATTATAACCAATTCGAAACCGGCGCTGCAACATCGAAACGCTGGCGCCCTGCTGTCTTCTGACCAAATCAACTGCCTGATCATAAAACTCATCCTGAGGTTCTTCAGTTACACTTTCAGCTGCTGCCTCTCCCTTTTGCGGAATCATTTCTTGGTCATATTCAGGCTTTTGCTGGTCTTTAACCCAGGTAATAACTTTTTCTACTTCATGGGAAGCAATATAAGCCCCCTGAATTCGTTCAGGCTTGGCGGCTCCAACTGGCATATACAGCATGTCGCCCCGGCCGATCAATTTTTCGGCTCCCGTTTGATCTAAAATCGTCCGTGAATCAACCCCGCTGGAAACAGCAAAAGATATTCTTGACGGCACGTTAGCCTTGATTAACCCCGTAATCACATCAACACTTGGGCGCTGGGTCGCTAAAATCATATGAATACCAGCGGCCCGGGCCATTTGTCCTAAGCGGACAATTGCGCCTTCAACATCGCGACCCCCAACCATCATTAGATCACTCAGTTCATCGACTACAACCACTATGTAGGGTAGCACAGACATCGCCGGTTTAGACTTGTCCTGGTTATTAAGCCGAACTTTTTCATTGAATTCCGCCATATTGCGGGCACCGCTTGCGGCAAACAATTTGTAGCGTCGTTCCATTTCCTTGACGGCCTTGCTCAAAGCGTTAGCCGCCAATTTGGCATCTGTTACAACCGGAATCAGTAAGTGGGGGACGCCCTTATAAACTGATAGCTCAACCATCTTAGGGTCAATCAAAATCATCTTTATCTGGTCGGGAGTTGATTTCATTAGAATACTGGTTAAAATCGTGTTAATGGCCACTGACTTACCGGACCCAGTTGAACCCGCTATCAGCAGGTGGGGCATTTTAGCCAGGTTAACTGAAACGATTTGGCCGCTAACATCTTTGCCCAAAGGTACTTCCATTGGATCCTCCTGGGCCTCAAGATCCTGATTCTGCATCACATCTTTAAAGGCCACTACGGAGGTCGTCTGATTAGGAACTTCTATTCCAATGAAAGGTTTGCCTGGAATCGGGGCCTCAATCCTAATATCCTTAGCTGCTAGAGCTAGAGCTAGGTCATCGGCTAGGTTCACAATCCGACTAACCTTGACCCCAACTGCCGGTTGAATTTCGTAGCGGGTAATAGTCGGACCGAGAATTGCTTTTTTAATGATGACATTAACCCCAAAACTCTTAAAAGTGGTCTGCAGCGTTTGGGTGTTTTTTCTAACCAAAGCTTTGTCCATGCTCTGGTCAATATTTTGCGCAGGGTCAAGCAAGGATAATGGTGGCTTCTGATACTGCGGATTTACTGCTGTAGTTTGCTTTAACTTGCCATGATCAATTCCAGCCAATTCCTGCTGAAGTGCCTTATCCTCATCGGCAAATGAATGGGACTTAGGCAGAAAGTCATTTGCCTGGGGTGAACGGTCTTCGTCAGTTGGAGCGGGCTGACTGGCAAATTGAATTTGTGGTTCATCGCTGGAAGCTGCAGGCTCATTTTCTGCACTCCAAGCTTGGTCAAGATCGTTTTCTTCAGCTGACTGGGTCTGCCGTTCTTTTGTGGCAAAATCGTCAACGTTAGGAAAGACCGGCGTTTCAGTGGCAGGTGAATCCGCCACGTCACGCACATTTGCCTCCAGCTGCTGGGTCTTTTGCTCACGAACTGTACTGTACTTGTCCTTAAGCTTAGTCCCCGCCTCTTGGTTCTTTTTGACAAAAAGTTGACCAAAAGCTTGGACTTGATGCATAAGATTTGTGAATTTTACGTCAAAAAACATCAAGCCACCAATTGGAATCAACAACACTGCAATTACCCGCAATCCAATATGGCCAAATAACGAGTAACAGAGCTGGTAGCCGATTGCACCGATCAGGCCGCCGCCCACGGATTCAGTAATGGCGGCACGACCAAATTCAGCTGTCATTTCATGCCAAAAGGCATTCATAAAGTTGTTATTGACCAATTCATGCTCAAAGTATAGGCTGCTTTGGATTAGTAATACGCCTAAAATAGCTAAGAACAAGCCACTTCCACGCTTAAACTTAAAATGTAGTGGCTTATTATAAATTAATAAAACCAGGCCAAAAAGAGCGCACAAACCCGCCCCCAGCAAATAAGCATCGCCAAAAAAGAGGCGAAAGACATTAGCAATCTGCTTACCTAGGCTACCGGATTTAACCAAGGACAAACTGGCAACCACCAGTTGTACAAGTCCGATAATGGACCATGTCAGGCCCGAGTTCTGCCGTTTTTTTCTTGCTTTAGTCGTTTTTCTTTTTTTCTTAGGCATATCTTCCCCTAATCAAAAATTAAAAGTTTGCTTGAAAGTTTAAATTAACCGGCTCATCCAAAGTAATTTGAGTAACTTCATAGGTGAGGGTTTCAATATATTCAATCAGCGGTCGGCTAAGCAGTTTATAGTCGGTCTTAGCCAAATCACTGCCGTCACCAAAGTATTCTTTAATTTGGACAATTTGGCTAATCATTCCGCTAACAGAAAAATGTCCCGGTTCCGGCGCAACATCAAAAACTATCGCCACTTCAAAATAGTTACCATTATCACCAGCATCAGTCGTCCCGTCCTGGTTTTGTCGCTCCACCTGTTTCAGTCCAAAGTTAACTTGATCCTTAGTTTCAGGCTCCTCGTTAATATCATAGTGAAAGTTCTTAACTAGGACAGGGGTCTCTTTATTAAAGTCCATTTTATTCTCCTCCTAAATTGCGCTCATACCGGCTTGACCGCTGATAGTTATCTTTTAATTTGTCATTTTCATAGTGGTGCGTGGTCTCCAACCCAGCAAAATGCTGTTGCCGCAGGGCTTCCAGTAAGACAATGGCAACCGAATTAGCTAAGTTGTAACAACGAATATTGTCCGACATCGGAATTCGTAAATTGCGCTCTTCATATTCTCGCATAAACGTTTCAGGTAAACCAGTTGTTTCCTTACCAAAAACGAAGTAGTAATTCTTTTCAGTAGCAGAATAATCGACTTCGGCATAATTTCGGGATGAAAATTTCGAAATTAAATAAAGCTCATCCTGTGGTCCTAGCTTTCCTAAAAAATCGGCCAGGTCATCATGCCGACGGACCTCAACTCGGTCCCAATAATCTAACCCTGCTCGTTTCATTTTCTTATTATCAATTTGAAAGCCCAGCGGCTCTATTAAGTCGAGTACCGTATTCGTACCCGCGCACGTCCGGGCAATATTACCAGTGTTGGCCGGCATTAGTGGTTCATATAAGACAACGTGATTTGTCAATTTTTTACTCCTTAATTTAAAAAGTGCGGTCCAGTGACCACACTTTCATTAATTCTTCGTCACTTCTTGACTTTTACCCGTGTTCTTTGAAGGCAAAGCAGTACTCTCATCCTCATCAAACACCTGTGAAACTTTACGATAATAATTGTATACCCGCAGCGTAATGATTTTAAGGATCGCATAGGTCGGAATCCCAAAAATGACACCCCAGAGGCCTCCAACTGCACTGGCACCAATCAACACTAAAATAGTGGTAACGGGGTGCATTTCCATCTTGTTACCCATTACTAGCGGGCTAATAAGGCGCGATTCAATCGTCTGTTCGAGGGCAAACACAACTATTACCTTAATAACCATCGGTACCGAGGTCATAATTGCAATCGCAATTGCGGGAATAAAGGCAATGAAGGTCCCAAAATACGGAATTAAGTTCAAAAAGCCACTTACAACCGCCAAGGCGATACCATACTGTAACCCAACGACACTGTAACCGATTGAAAACATCACCCCCACCCAGAAGGCCACGGTAATCTGCCCGCGAATATATGAAGCTAAGGCAGTATTAATATCATATAGCAATTCGCTGAAACCATTTTGCCACCGCTGAGGAGCAAATTGAGTCAAATACGGGCGCAGCTGGTGCGCATCTTTCAGCATGAAAAACAGGATAAACGGAGCGGTCAATATCGTCATAAAGATAATGGTCACAATACTGATTGCTGAGGAAATATTATTCAGCGTGGCATTGATTGTGTCCTGTCCCGACTTGAACAGCATACTCTGGGCCCGGCTAATTGCATCGTTGATATTATTCTTGACACTATGCAAGTGCGGGTCACTCAATGTTTTTTGGATAGCAACCGTGGCGTCCTTCCAGATATATGGCCAGTGCTCAATCAGGGCGTTAATCTGGCCCTGGACAATTGGCAGCAAGGTATTAATAATCCACACCAGTAAAACTGCTACCAGCAAAAACAGCCCAACAATAGTTACTACCCGTGGCACCTTGAACTTGCGCTCAAGCCAATCAACCAAGGGATTCATAATGTAAAATTGAATAAGCGCGAGCAGCAGGGGCGGTAAAATGGCACTGACAAAGAGCCAAGCGGGATTCAAGACAAAAGAAACTTGATTGAATAACCAAATTACGAGCAAGAACAAAAAGATATTCAATAACGCAATACTAAAGCGGTTATTCAAAAACCATTTTTGGAAAACAGACGGCTTTTTGGTTTTTTTTTCGTAATCCATTAAATCATCCTAAATTAAATATGTTCATAGCTAATAACATCGCCAAGGTTAAATGCAGGCCGTGGTTGACCACCCACACAATCCAGGTAAACAGCATCCGCTAACGGTTTAGAGGGCATTTTTACAGTAAAAATCAAAGTCAGGTGGCCCAGATATTTCATATTGTGCCTAACCATTTCACCCACGAACGTGGCCTTGTAGGTTTGACCAGCAACTGTAACTGTATCACCTTTTTGCAAAACAAAGGAACTCAAAAGCGAGTCATTGGTAAACTCTTGAATCACTGAAACGTTGACTAAGTCTTGCGGAACGGCTTTACCAAATAACAAAACCATTTCCTGATCACTCGCCCAGGCTTTTTGTCCAACTTTAATAATCGTTGCTATCCACTTCATCTGCTGCTCCTTAAGGACTAATTTTAGCATATCTCCAGCTGCTTAACTAATTTAAGCGTAGTTTTTCTTTTTTTAACTTAGTCAGTTTTGCATCATGCTATACTGTTAGAATAGAACTTTACCTAAACATGGAGGCTAATAATGAAATTATTGATTGGCGGCTACACCAAAAACACGAGTACAGGCATTTATGAATTGCCCGTGATCCCGACCCAAGATAAACCAGACTTGCAACTGGGACCAGCTAAAGCGGTCATCAAGCTGGGCGGACCAACATATTTTGTCCAGGATGGCAGCTTGCTCTTTACTATTAAGAATGCAGGTGACCAGGGCGGCATTGCCTCATACGAGTTAAGCCAGGGCAAATACCAAGCAAAAGATTCCTACCTAATAGCTGGTTCATCACCAGCATATATTGGTCTTAACCGCACTCAAAAGCTGCTTTATACAGCTAACTACCACACGGCAGTTTTAGCGGTCTTTGCCTATACCAGCAGCGGATCCTTGACCTTGCTTGACACGGTTACCCATACTGCCGACACCCTGGGGCCTCGTCCTGAACAAAGTGACGGTCCCCATCCCCATTACTTTGACCAAACACCTGCTGGCAACCTCGTTAGCTGCGACTTGGGTAATGATCGCGTCGATTTTTATCAACTACAAAACAACCATCTAGAGCACCGAGCTAGCTACCAAAATGAACCTGGATTTGGTAGTCGGCACCTTGTTTTCAGTCCTGATGGGGCCTATTTCTATGTTGTCGGCGAACTGGCAAGTAAGATTAACGTAGTCAAATTTAACGAGCAAGACTGGAGTTTTACTAATATTGCAACTTATTCCACCATTCCAGCTGACTTTACCGGGCACAATGGTGCCGCTGCCATCAAAATCAGCCGCGCGGGTGACTTCATTTACGTTTCAAATCGTGGCCATGACTCACTGACTGTTTTTGGAGTTAAGCAGGATCACACCTTGGAATTGCGGCAACGGATTGCAAGCTTTGGCCAATTCCCACGTGATTTTAACTGGGACCAGGACGAAAAATATGTCGTGGTCGCCAATCAAAATTCAAATAATGCCACGCTCTATCTACGTAATAGTGAAGATGGTTGCCTAACGCCATTACAAAAAGACGTCTCTGTTCCAGAAGGAACCCGGGTGCTTTTTGCAGAATAGACTAAGAGCAAGGGCTGTCTTATTGACAGCCCTTTTTTCTTTGTAAATTTTGCCATAACTGCTGCATATCACTGGCAGCTGGAATCTCCAGTTCCACCGGCTGGCCCGTGAATGGATCAGGAAAGGCTAGGTAAAAACAGTGCAATGCTTGCCGGTTAAACTCATCCGTGATGCCATACAATGGATCACCAAACAGCGGATGGTTCAAGTACTGCAGGTGTACCCGAATCTGGTGCGTTCGGCCGGTATAAAGCCGCAATTCAACCAAACTAACCCCGGGCAACTGGTCTAGCACGCGGTAAGCTGTAACTGCCTGTTTACCGTCGCTTTGAATCCCGCGCAACACTGCCGTTCCAACTCGTCCAATCGGTGCATCGACTATCCCGGTAGTTTTCCCGGCTGCAAAGTTACCATGCACGATCGCGTAGTATTTTTTCACGAAATCTGCTTTACTCAGCTTGCTAAATCGCGCATGGGCAATCGCATTTTTACCAATTAAGACGAGTCCCGAAGTATCCCGATCTAAGCGCGTCACTACATGGGGTTTGGCATCGGGCACCTTATTTTGAGCAAAGTAGCTAAGTACGCGATTGACCAAGGCATCGTCATCATAACGGGAAGGGATTGACAATAGACCCGCCGGCTTGTTAACCACTAGGTAGTTGGTATTTTCCGCAATGATTTCCACTTGGGCCGAGATCGGACGCAACCAGGGGTTAGTCTTCTCTTTTCCTGGTACAAAGATAACCTCATCCCCCTGCTGTAGTTGAAAACTAGTGTAGCGGCGTTTATGGTTGACTAGAAGCAGGCCCTGGTGGTTCTTAGCATCATTAATTGCCTGTTTGGAAAAACCATTTTTTACCAAAAAAGCCCCTAATTTTCTGGGCTTTTTATCCTGAACGACTAACTTATAAAGCGTCATCTTTGCCTCCAATAAAGGCATTTTGCACTCTCGACCAGAAGCGCGTATGACCAAACCGGTCAAATAAAATTGCCTGGTCTGAAATACGATAATTGATTTTCCGTGCATTACGCACGTCAATGCGGTTACCGTCTACCGTCATCACAAAGTGGTCCGCATTAGGTACCAGCGTAATCTGTTGGTCTGGAGCAATCACAATCGGCGCGGACAGGGTTCTAAACACGCGGTTATTGATTGAGGCGATTTCAGCCATCTGCAAGGCCTTTAAGCGGGGATGAATCACTGCTCCCCCAATTGACTTATTGTAGGCCGTTGACCCCGTTGGCGTAGAGACACACAAACCATCACCGCGGAAGTTTTCAAATAATTGATCATCAATATAAACGTTGGCTTCTAAGGTATGCGTCACTCGCTTGACTGCCGATTCATTCAAGGCCAAGAAGTGCCGCTTACCACCAGCTTCAGTAATCAATTCTACCTCAAGAAGTGGATAGGCAGCCGTCTCTGGCTGGCGTAAAAACAGGGCATCAACCATCTTGTCCACTTCATTACCCTGCCAATCGGTGTAAAAGCCCAAGTGACCGGTGTGGATACCAATAAAGCGAACTGAATTAACTTGCCGCTCATAGCGATGAAAGGCATTGATCAGGGTACCGTCACCACCAACCGTAATCACAATGTCTGGGTACTTGTCATCAAAGACGACCGCGTCTTTTGCTTGCAAGCGGCTTTTGAGGTGAGAGACCACTTTTAGCGTTTCTCCATTATTGTTGTGGGCAATTGCGATTCTCATTATTTTTCCTTACCCTTATTCTTAGTGAAAACCTTTTGGGCTTCCTGAACCTCATCCTTAATTAAAGACATTTCTTCATCCAGCTTATATGCTGTTTCCGCCGTCGACTTTAACCGCTGTGAAATATCGTCAGGATAGGAACCCTGATACTTGTAGTTTAAGGTATGTTCAACGGTCGCCCAAAAGTTCATCGCCAGGGTCCGAATCTGAATTTCAGCTAGCAACTTTTTGGGACCTTCGGGTAGGTAAACCGTATAAGAAATTACCATGTGATATGACCGGTACCCTGAAGGCTTAGCGTTTTGCACGTAATCGCGCTCTTCCACTACCTCCATGTCCTCACGATCATGGATCAAATCAACCACTTTATAAATATCATCGACGAATTGGCAAACAATTCTGATGCCCGCAATATCCTGCATGTCGGTTTCAATCACGTCCTGGTTAATAACCCGCCGCTGCATTTTTTCTTTAATCGAATCAACCGATTTTACCCGGCCAACCACGAATTCTATCGGTGAATGTTCACCCTTAGTTAAGAAGCTCTGCCGCAATGAGCGAAACTTGATTTTCAACTCACGAACAGCTTCAGCATAGGGCCATAAAAGATTATCCCAATCAATTTTCATAGAAATAATTCCTTTCTCAAACAGCATTCCCATTCTAACATAAAACCGATGATAGCAATTTCATTTAGCCCCAGACTTGACTCATGTATCTATGCCAGTATCCCTAAGCGCACGCAGCCTCAATCTGAGGATAATTAACGCCACTTTATTCTTGGCCGCGACCTCAATTGACTACCCAAGATTATGATAAACTGATTAATTTTGTCAAGTGCGCACCAGCCCCTTTAAGCTGCTTAACAACCGCTGCTAGCTAGGTTTTGAATTTCAAATGGGCTTTAAGTGAATTCTTTGCACAAACTTAATTTTTGACTATTATGACCCAAGTAGCACAAAATAGTAATGTTGTCGCAACTATATAGTAATTAAGTCTGACAGAAATTGGAGTGAATTATGACCCAAAGCAACGAAATTGAGGCCAAGGTGCTTTTGCCTGAAAAGACATATCATAAACTCTGCACTGCTTTTGCTCGTAAAAGTATGTTTAACCAAGCAAATTATTACTTTGACACCGCTAATGGCCTGCTTAAGACCAAGCGGATCAGCTGCCGGATTCGCCTGTTCAGCGACCGGGGTGAACAGACTTTAAAAGTTCCAAGCACTAACCCCACCCAGGAGAATTTTCATGAAGCGGTTGAAGTCACGGACGAGTTATCCTTTCAAGAGGCTACCAGCCTGGTTGAAAGATCTCAACATACCGGTTCACTTTCGTTCTCTAGAACGGTTGGGGAATACTTACGCCAGCATTTTGATCAAGCTAATCTACCCTTGCAGACCTTTAGCAAAACACACCGTACTTTGGTTAATGGTCCCCAAAATTGTGAACTTACCCTGGATGAAACACAATACCCCGATGGTTATACCGACTTTGAATTAGAAATTGAAAATACTGATCCGGGCCTAATTAAAATTGTTTTCCAGCAACTGCAAAAAACTTATGACTTTTCTACCGCTGACACCAAGATTAACCAAGCAAAAATTGCACGCGCTTTCAGGCATCGTGCTAAAATATGATTGTACGAGTATACAATTTTATTTTGTTAAACAGACGTTTGACAAAACAACTTGTCCCGTCAACTATGGAGGAATCTAGTCATGTTTGAGATTTTTATCTTTGTTAATCCAATCGGTATTTACTGCTATGATACAGAAGTCTCAATTAAAACAGCGATTGACGACCTAGATATCAATTCAACCTTGCATTTTGTCCCGATTACCAATGTTAGCGTAATCAAGGAAGATATTATTAGACGAAAAAAAGAGCGCCAGCGGATGAAAGATCTGTCGCAGTATACAATGGCATCATTTCAAGCTCTGCGCGACTACCATGCGATTAAGTTTATCTATGGCAACAAAAAAGCCAGGTCATACCTGCTTAGCTTTCAACAAGCAGTTAGTCGTGACTTTAATCATTACACTAGAAACCTCGCCCGCCAAGTCGCGTTTAACCTTGATTTGGATTATGACAAGATTATTGATTCCAAAATCAAAGGTTACGTTGATGATTCAATTCAGCAAGACAAAAACTTGGCTCGCAAGTTCAATGTCCGCAACATCCCAACCACGATTATTTTTAACGAAAGCGGTAACTATAACGGTATCTTGCTTGAAGGTGCCGTCGCCCACGACAAGTTAATTACCTTGCTTAAAAACACCGGCTGTATTGAACCGGCAGCAGAAGACCAAGAAGATAGCTATTCAACCATCAGTCATCTGCGCTTAATCTGAAATAACTAGCGGCATTATCAGTGGCGGTCACACAGCGCAATGTCCTAAAGACCCACTGCGGTAAATCATCGACGGTCAGCTGCATTTGATACAACTTGGAAGCAATTTCCAGTCCTTTAAGGCTTTTCTGGGTTATTTGTCTATTTAAATACTGTTTTTGGGCAAGGGGGTTTACCGAATAGCCTTTTAATTTCGGCTTAAACTGCCACAACTTAGTCAACCCCTGACCGCTTAAGCTAAAGGTGGCCAGCTGGTAGTGCAGGCGGTTAGTCAAAGGCTCAAGCATGACATTGTACTTTAAGCGGATACACCTTTGAAATGGGGCAATTTCTAAATAATAATCTTGCCACAGCTGATTTGTTCGAAAATAAATCAGCTGTGTTTTTTTGAGTTGATGGCGAAGGTAATGCTGCTGGCCCACCAACCAAATATCTAACACACCACTTTTTTTATACAAGTTATGCCGGTGCTGGAATTCCGTCTGGCTTAACGGAGCACACTGGATCTCAAAGGCCAGATTTGAACTAGCCCGAATATCTGAGCGCAGTTGTCCAGCTGCCAGTGTAACTTCAGTCGCAGCCGCAAAATGTGCCTCCGTTAGCGCTAATTGAAGTAATTTCTTGCTTAAGGCATGCTCTTCCCGTTCATTCTGCTGGTTAGTAAAACGAGCTAAATGCTTGAAATAGGCCGTCTTAGACCCGACCACTAACCGTACTTCTTTTTGACAGTGCGGACAAAAATAGTGCTGCGCTGCGGCCAACCTGCTTTCATCCCGACTTTTGCTAGCCATTGTGACCGCTGTTACTAGTTCATTATTTAGCAGTGCTGCATACAAAAAATCACCCTCGATTAAGTACGCAAAAAGGCAAGTTTTACCTTGCCTTTTTCCTTAATGCTTAATTTTACCAAAATAATGCCGCAACTGATCCAGCGCACTGTGTTCAATCAGGCACTTACCCGTCAGCTTAATCCGAGCCAGTTCACTTTGTCTGATTTTCAATCCATATTCATTAGCAATTGCCCAAGCATCAACTGGCTTGAGTTCTGTATAATTCTCATCATTAAAAACCAAATCAAGGAAAAATTGCCCATTTTCAAAGTAAAGACTGGAGGAAAGATCGCGAGCTTGCAAGCTTTCTGCTAGTTCCGTAACTGTACCCAGGTCAGCGAAGCAGTATGCCTGCTTCCTTGGTGCTTTTTTACTGGTGCCCTGCTTCTTGTGCGGTTGATCGTCAGATTTGTCCTCAGACTGAGCATCCTCAGCCTGCTCGTCTGCTTCATCCTCATCTGCTAGATCCATAAATGACGTCCTCCGTGAATCCTGACCGCCTGCACTGCTATCTTCGCCATCAAGTAATTGTGCCAAGCTATCACGATCTTTAGCAGATACCTTAGTAATCAGCAAATCAAGGCCACCACTATTTGGCATCACCTGAAAAGTAACCGGCGCTTCTTGGCTAAAAGTATGATCTGTATCAATTTCATCCAAAATTGAATAGAAGAAATGCTGTATTTTGTTTTTATCGCCCAGCAAATCTAACACTTTTAAGCCACGTCTAGCTAGCTCATTCTTATCTATACGAACGCGAATAGTGTTTTCGTTAATATGATCTACCTGCATGAAATCTCACCTCCATCAGTTTCTCTTATCTATTGTAGCCCATTTCACCTGTAAAATAAAAGCGTTAGTCTAAACTAACACTTTTTTGTAAATCTTTATTAATTATAAGTCAGCAATCTTTTGCATTTCTTCAAGCTCAAGTCGCCGAACCTTTCTTGGCAGAAAACGTCTAATTTCGTCTTCATTATAGCCAACTTGTAGGCGTCGGTCATCCATGATAATTGGTCGTCTCAACAAACTAGGGTTCTTTTCGACCAAATTAAGCAGTTGATCGATTGATAAATTATCAAGGTTAACTTTTAACTGTTGAAATGCTCTGGAACGCGTAGAAATAATTTCCTCAGTGCCGTTTTCAGTCATCCGCAGTATTTGAATTAGTTCATCCTTTGTCAGTGGTTCTGAAAAAATATTTCTTTCTTTAAAAGCAATATCATGCTTCTTTAACCACGCCTTGGCTTTCCGACATGAGGTACAACTTGGAGATATATATAAATTTACCATATATTTCACGCTCCTTTGAACATTTTTTTCTTACTGTGAACATTGTAACACAATGCTTCTTTTTTGTAAGTGATTTTTGCAAATAATTCATTTCTTTGCACTTATTTAAAAAAAGCACATCAACTTTCGTTAACGTGCTTTTTATCATTTATCTACTTTAGCCATTAAGTCACTAACTAACTTTTCGTTCTCTTCAGCTGTTTTAGATTCAAAACAAGCCTGGTTAGCCAATTCCTTAATTTCATTAGTATCAAGTTTTTTCATTAAACTTCTAATCCGTAAGATTGAAGTTGCACTCATTGAGTACTCATCTAATCCCATTGCTAATAGAATTGGGAACATCGTGCTATCACCGGCAGCTTCGCCGCACATGCCACACCAAATACCATTGTCATGAGCTGCGTCAATTGTGTTCTTGATTAACCGCAAGACAGCTGGATTGGACGGTTGGTACAGGTAAGAAACGTTGTCATTACCACGATCAGCAGCCATTGAGTATTGGATCAGGTCATTAGTACCAATGGAGAAAAAGTCAACTTCCTTGGCAAATTGATCAGCCAAGACTGCAGCAGCTGGAACTTCAATCATCATTCCTACTTGCAGGTCACTGCCAACACTTATACCTTGACTAGTCAGCTGGTCTCTTTCTTCATTTAAGATTGACTTAGCTTTGCGCAATTCATTCAGTGTACCAATCATTGGGAACATAATTCCTAGACTACCATAAGCAGACGCTCTCAGCAGTGCACGCAGCTGCGTCCGAAAAATCTCTTCGTTCTGTAAAGATAACCTGATGGCCCGAACGCCTAAAAATGGGTTCATTTCATCTGGCAAATCCCAGTAATCCAAGTGCTTGTCGCCACCGATGTCCATGGTTCTGATGATAACTTGTTTGCCATGCATGCCTTCGATAACTTTTTTATAAGCATCATATTGCGCATCTTCAGTAGGAAAGTCCTTAGAATCCATGTACAAGAACTCTGTCCGGTACAAGCCGACTGCTTCTGCACCATTCTCGTTCACGCCTGCCATATCGTTAGGCGTACCAATATTGGCAGCAATCGTAAACTTCTTGCCATCTGCAGTCACTGACGGTTCATTCTTTAGCTTCTGCCATTCAGCCTTCTGCTTTAAGAATGTGTCGCTCTTCTGCTGGTAATCAGAAATCTGCTCCTTACTTGGATCAATAACTGCATCCCCACTTAAACCATCAACCACCAAAGTGTCACCATTTTGAACATCCTTAGTAATTGAGTCAGTCCCTACAACGGCTGGCAATTCAAGTGAGCGAGCCATAATGGCAGAGTGCGCTGTCCGGCCACCAATATCAGTCACGAAGCCTTTAACAAATTGCTTGTTCAATTGAGCGGTGTCACTTGGAGTCAAGTCATGGGCCACAACTACTACTTCATGGTCGATGGCCGCTGGATTAGGCAATTCTTTGCCGAGCAAGTGCGCCATAATCCGCTTCGAAACATCACGAACGTCCGCTGCACGTTGTTGCATGTAAGCATTATCGGTCATACCTTCAAAAATGCTAATGAACTTTTGAGCAGTTTCGTCAAGCGCAGCTTCACTGTTAATCTTTTGTTCCTTAATTTCATTTTCAATGGCACCCGTAAATTCAGGGTCATTCAAAATCATCAGGTGCGCTTCAAAAACTTGAGCTTCTTCCTCGCCTAGACTCTGCTTGGCATCATCACGGATTTTTTCAACTTCGGCCGTTGACACTGAAATTGCATCCTTGTAGCGGGCTACTTCACTTTCAACATCACTGACATTAGTTTTTGAAAACGAAAGATCGGGTTCTACCAAGAGATATGCTGGAGCTACAGCAATACCATCACTGGCAGCAATTCCTTTTAATGTCTTGGTCATTATTCAGCCAATCCCTCTTTTTTCATGGTTTCGGAAATTGTCTCAATTGCATCCTTCTCATCATCACCGTCGGCACTGATTGTAACATCAGCATTCTTACCAACGCCAAGTGACATCACACCCATGATTGATTTCAGGTTGACTGACTTGCCATTGTATTCCAAGTTGATGTCTGAACCGAACTTAGAAGCAGCCTGGACCAAAAGGGTTGCTGGACGAGCATGAATACCTGTTTCTGCAATGACATGAAAATCGCGTTTTTCCATTATATATCTCCTTTAAATTGAAAAAATCAAACCGGTAGTATTTACCTATTCGAGTATTAGATTATCATTTTTTTGTGAATTAAACAACAAAAATGTAACAGTTTACATCATCAAAGTTCAGTCTTTGACTGCGAATACAGTATTTTTCCACCCCGTAAGGCCCTACCGGTTATATTCTGCCGTTTGCCAAATGTTCTTAAAGCAGCCTGGAAGGCAAAGGCCTCTTCTGGTTTGACTTCATAATGATCAAGTTCACCAGTCGCAAGCTGCTCCAGAATTATTCGGTAATCCAAATATACCACCATTTCTTTCTTACTAAAACTAACTTCTACCGGCTTTAGCAAATTTTGGTTAGTTTGCTCAGCTGTATTCTATCACACCAGTGCTACTAGATGATGCTTACAAAAAATAAGTTCCAAGTTTTAGCACTTGATTATTGGGAGTGCTAATTATATAATTTAATAAACATAACTTGAAGTGAAAGGCGGTAATTTAATTGCTTTGTCAAAATTGTCAAAAGCGGCCTGCATCCATCCATCTTTTTGCTAAGGTGAATGGCCAGAGCCGTGAAATCAGCTTATGTGGACAATGTTATCAAGAATTGAAACAACAAGGAAATATCAATATGAACAACGACAACAACGGGTTCTTTGGTGACTTTAACGACCTCTTTAATAGTTTTAATAACGGAAATACTGGCAACAATCCCAATGGACCACAAATGAGTAACGGCAGTGGTAATAACGCTGGTGGCGGGCGCTCACTGCTTGATCAGTTTGGGACAGACCTAACTGCTATGGCCAAAAAGGGCAAGATTGACCCAGTTATTGGCCGAGACAAGGAAATCGCTCGTGTAATCGAAATTTTAAATCGTCGAACCAAGAACAATCCGGTCCTAATTGGTGAAGCTGGTGTTGGTAAAACAGCAGTCGTTGAAGGACTCGCCCAACAAATTGTTGATGGCTCAGTGCCAGCCAAATTACAAGACAAGCGGATTATTTCACTTAACGTAGTCTCGTTAGTCCAAGGTACCGGAATTCGCGGGCAATTTGAACAACGGATGCAGCAGTTAATCAAAGAATTGCAAAGTCATGATGATATCATTTTATTTATTGATGAAATCCATGAGATTGTAGGCGCGGGCAACGCTGAAGGCGGTATGGACGCCGGTAATATCATTAAACCAGCGCTAGCTCGCGGTGATTTGCAACTAGTTGGTGCGACCACCCTGAAGGAATATCGTGAAATCGAAAAAGATTCAGCGCTAGCACGACGGTTCCAGCCAGTTGATGTGAAAGAGCCCTCAATTGCAGAAACCATTAAAATTTTAAAGGGTATCCAAAAGCGCTACGAAGGCTACCATCATGTTCACTACACCGATGACGCCATTAAGGCGGCAGCTGAATTATCTGAGCGCTACATCCAGGACCGGTTTTTACCGGATAAGGCAATTGACCTGCTCGACGAAGCAGGCTCACGGATGAACCTAACCATTCCTTACGTCGACAAAGAAAAGATGAAAGAGCGAATTGAGGCAGCGCAACAGTTAAAGCAAGAATCACTTAAAAATGAGGATTACGAAAAAGCGGCCTATTACCGGGACCAAATTGAAAAGTATAGTGAGATGAAGGACCAAAAGGTTGATCCTGATAAATCGCCGATCATCACTGACAAAATTATGAACAAGATTGTTGAAGAAAAAACGGGTATTCCGGTTGGTGACTTGCAAAAGCAAGAAGAAAACCAATTGCAAAACCTTGCACCTAATCTGAAGGCCCATGTGATTGGTCAGAGTAAGGCAGTGGACAAGGTCGCACGGGCCATCCGGCGTAACCGGATCGGCTTCAACAAGTCAGGTAGACCGATTGGTTCCTTCCTCTTTGTTGGACCAACCGGAGTCGGTAAGACTGAACTAGCCAAACAACTAGCCCAGCAAATGTTTGGCTCAGAGAATGCCTTAATTCGCTTCGACATGTCTGAATACATGGAATCTTACTCAGTCTCCAAGTTAATTGGCTCTGCACCAGGATACGTGGGCTACGAGGAAGCTGGACAATTAACCGAACGCGTTCGCCGCAACCCTTACAGCCTAATTTTGCTAGATGAAATTGAAAAAGCCGACCCATCTGTCATGAACCTCTTCTTACAGATTTTGGATGATGGTCGACTAACCGACTCCCAAGGACGGACGGTTTCCTTCAAGGATACAATCATTATTATGACTTCTAATGCCGGGCAAGATATCAAACAGGCCAGCGTCGGCTTTGCGTCCGAAAGCAGCAATAAGAAAGCAGATTCGGCTAGAAGTTCAATGAGTCAATTCTTTAAGCCAGAGTTTTTAAACCGCCTGGATGAAGTAATTGAATTCAACGAACTAACTAAGGATGACCTGGTTCAAATCGTTGACCTAATGCTTGAAGAGGTTAACAACATGGTCAAAACCCAGGGCCTGCAAATCACCGTAACAAGCGATGCTAAGCAGAAGCTGGTCGAAGAAGGCTACAACCCAGCAATGGGTGCACGCCCACTGCGGCGTACTATTCAAGAAGAAATCGAAGACAAGGTAGCCGATTTCAAGCTTGACCACCTAGCCGCTAAGAATCTTTTAGCCAGCGTCAAAGATGACCAAATCGTTATCAGTGAACCCGCACCGGTTACCTCGCCCGTTGAAAGTGAAGAACCACGCTAAGTAGAACAAATTTACGTTAAGAATGATTTATTAAAGAAAAATTTCCCCATTAGCGGTATACTAAACTATGAAAGAACTACTAAAAGAAACGGGTGAAATCCATGCATTTGATCGATGTAACCAATAGTTATAGGGAATTAGTTCACAGCCAGTTAAATACAACCAATGTCAACTACGTCAAGGTATACTCCTTGGGTAATACCTCCGTCATTTATACTGAAAGTGACGAGGCGATTGGCATTGTACTGGAGAATCATGATCGCCGCATTCGCAAGGAAGAGACTAACTTTGTTATTGAACGGTTGATTAAAGAAAAGAATCCAGCATATGAGTTAATTGCTGATAAAAGCCAACACGTCATTGAAATTCACATTGATAAGTGATAAGTAACCAAAAAGACTGGCATGAAGCCAGTCTTTTTGGTTACTTATAATTTTTCAGTCAATTTCACTTCCGGATACTTGTCCTGGAAAAAGCGCTCTGCAAATTGGTTTTCAAAGAGGAATAGTGGTTGGTCATAGCGGTCCTTGACCAGCAGGTTGCGGCTGTTTGACATCGCCGGATCAAGCTGGTCGGGATCAATCCACCGAGCCACCCGATGGCCGATGCTGGTCATCTCAACATCTGAATTGTATTCGTTCTTCATCCTGAACTTGAATACTTCAAACTGTAATTGGCCAACAGCGCCCAGGATATACTCATCGGTCTGGTAGTTACGGTAGAGCTGGATTGCACCCTCTTGAACCAACTGGTTCATCCCCTTGTGGAAAGACTTTTGCTTCATCACATTCTTAGCCGTTACCCGCACAAACAATTCTGGCGTAAATTCTGGCAGCGGCGGATAAACAATCTTGCGCTTACCCGCGTAAATACTATCGCCGATTTGAAAGTTACCCGTGTCATATAGTCCGACAATGTCTCCGGCAACGGCATCAGTTACCTGAACACGCTCGCTGGACATAAACTCAGTCGCATTGTTCAAGCGAATCGGCTTACCGGTTCTTGCCAAAGTAACGTCAAGCCCCCGTTTAAACTCGCCACTACCAACCCTAATAAAGGCAATCCGGTCGCGGTGGTGAGGATTCATGTTGGCTTGGATTTTAAAAACAAAACCGGAAAACTCTGCATCTTCCGCACTAAGCTCTTCACCTTCATTAATCGTATGGCTAGCTGGAGCAGGCGCTAATTGGACGAAACTCTTCAAAAAAGTTTCAACCCCAAAATTAGTCAGGGCTGATCCAAAGAAGACTGGAGTTTGGTCTCCCTTGGCGATTTTGCCTTGATCAAAGCTATTACCAGCTTCCTTGATCAGCTCTATTTCACCCAAGGTGTCCTGGAATTCAGGATTTTGACTAAAAGGTTCAGTGGCTGGTAACAAGCCCGCTTGATCCAGCGGTAAAAACCGGTCTTCCCCCTCCTGGTGGTATAACTCGACCTGGTTATTAGCGAGGTCATAGAGACCTTTGAGCGTCTGACCCGATCCAATCGGCCAGTTCATCGCTATCCCCTCAATGCCCAACAAGTCTTCTAATTCAGCAATCAGATCGAGCGGAGGCCGCCCGTCGCGATCAAGTTTATTCATAAAAGTAAAAATTGGAATACCGCGTTGCTTGACCACCTTAAAAAGTTTCTTAGTCTGCGGCTCAATACCCTTGGCCGCATCAATTACCATCACTGCCGCATCAACTGCCATCAGTGTTCGGTAGGTATCTTCCGAAAAATCTTCGTGCCCCGGCGTATCGAGAATATTGATTCTCTTGCCCTGATATTCAAACTGCATTACCGAACTGGTAACAGAAATGCCACGTTGCTTTTCAATTTCCATCCAATCACTAGTGGCGTAGTGGCCGGTTTTACGGGCTTTAACCGTACCAGCACTGCGAATTACACCACCAAAAAGCAGCATTTGCTCCGTAATCGTTGTTTTCCCCGCATCGGGGTGGGAAATGATTGCAAATGTTCTGCGCTTGTTAACCTTGTCTAAAAGTCCGTCACTCATTAACTACCTTGCTCTTCTTCCTTATCTGCTGATTGAGGGATTGTCAATAAAACCGTCAGCAGTCTTGATCTAATCATTCTTCGCGTAGTCAAAACCATCCCATTAGCCAGTTTAACCGATAATTTTTCACCCTTGGCCGGAATAATGCCTAATTTAGTAATCACATATCCTGCAATTGTATCAACATTCTCCATTTCGAGATTGGTCCCAAACTGCTCGTTAAAGTCATCAAGCGTCATTTTACCATAAATTACAAACTTATCTGGTGCGAGCTTTTTAACCAGTACTTCAGCACGGTCAACTTCATCATCAATATTGCCCACAATTTCTTCGATCAAATCCTCAATTGTAGCCAGCCCAACGACACCGCCATACTCATCCGTTAAAACGGCTAGTTGCTGCTGCGTCTGCTGCATTTCCACCAAAAGCTCGCTAAGTTCTGTGGTTTCAGGAGCAAACAAGGGCGGATTCATCACATCATCGTAGTCCAAATGCTTAAAGCCTTTCTCCCAGGCCTTGCGCAGTACAGTTCGAATATGGATGACACCAACAATCTTATCTTTATCATGTTGGTAAACCGGGATCCGTGAGTATGGTTCGCGCAAAATCTCTTCCAGATTGCTTTGTAAGCTATCACCACAATCAACCATAAAGGCATCAATTCGGGGCACCATCACCTCTCGAACCATCCGTCCCTGGAAATCCAAAACTGCATTTAACATCGAGTATTCGCTGTCGTTAATCTGTTGGTGATTATGCAAGTCCTTAATTTCTTCAGTTAACTGCTCTTTGGTTTCTTCATCGCTTGCAGGGGAAAGTTTATTTTTGAAACGTTCTAATAAACTCCCCTTAGCAGGGTCGCTAGGCATAATTTTTGCTCTCTTTCTTAAAAAACAACTTAAGTATCTAACATTATATCATGTACTTAACCGTTATGTTAGAATAGCAGGTAAGAAAAGAGGTTCAGTCATGAAAAAAAGTCACGTCCTGCTGGTCTTTACATTTTTATTGCTAATTCCCTATATCTGTAGCCTGACAATCATAGGTATTGGCTACGATGCCCTGGTTTTACACTCTGCTGATCTCTTCCGCACAACAGTTGGGGCAGCAGTTGGAGCGTTAATCATGTTCGCCATCAAGGCAACTATTCAGCGGCCGGTTGACTTGCTTGCAGTAGAAGTTGATGATGGTGTGCTCAAACAATTGTTGCGCTTTTTCAGCATTAGACGACGGCTCATGATTCAAGTTGCTAACTTCTTGTTGGACTTTATGCTCTGCTTTGCAGCCACCTTCGTAGTTCGGTCCTTCCTCACTTTGGACCAGATTGTTGGTCAATCTGTTGGCGTGGTCTTTTTGATTATGCTCTTGTCGACCTGTCTGGGTGCCTATGTTGAATATGACAACCTATCAATTGATCCTAAACAACACTAATTTACCTCGCTGGCATCAAGATATAACATCTGGGCCAGTTTTTTTGTAGCCAAATTTAGGTCCTGGACAATATAAGGCGTTTGGCTATCACCGGGATTCTCATATACTTGAATACCATTACTGCTAATTTTTGCTAAAAATGCTGGCAAAACTTGGTTGAGCGGCTGATTCAGACTAGCAAGCCCTGCCGCATCGCTTTCAACCAGCGCAACCTCAGCTGGTGGCAACGCAAACCGCATCAAGCCCTGCGGACATTTGACCTCATCAGATACCAAGACGCCATACCAATACATAAAGTTCTCCAAGCCAAAAACCAACATACTACTTCGCTTTGTTTCTAGGTGGTGGTCAGCCAAGAATTGCTGGAAGACTGGATCTTGTTCTAGCTCTAAATTACACCTGGTAAAGGTCTTTTGCTCGTCCATTAACTGATCGGCAAAGGGCCGGCCAATAAAGTTGGCCTTTTCTAGTGACTTCTTCATAAAATTCTCCTAATAATCTGCTAATTCAGCTAGTGGAATAACTTCACCAGCCAAGAATGAATCAATTTCTCCACTGCTAAAGCCATGTGTATAAAGGTAATTGCGCATCTTGCTCTTGCGCTCACCTTCGGGCAAACGACGAAAGCGTTTATAAGCTTTTACCCCTTGCTTTTTTAAGGCTTCGGCCTGGTCAGCATCGCCTGCCTGCAAGTCCACTTCGGCAATCACCATGCTAGCCAACGGTCCAGAAAAGCCATGACTCATCAACTTGGTACGCATTTTTCGTTCAAGCTCACGCTGAGCAATCCTCCCCACCTTACTCTTCATCGACTTGAGCACTCGCAGACCGGGCTCTAGCCACTCTTCATCCTCGATTGCAGCTAATTCTGCCTGAACAAGCTCTGGATCAACGCCCTTCAGAGTCAACTTGCGACTGACTCCGAGTGGTCCATCCGTGCCGATCCGCAGGTCCTGCTTAAGTGCTAGCTTAACATACTTACGGTCATCCAAGAAGCCCATTTCACTGAGCTGGACAACTGCATTTTGTGCCGCTTGATCATCAATCTCATGCTTGCCCAAATATTGCAAAACTTCAAAAATGGTTCGCGGCTCATAACTAAGAAATTTTGAAGCTAGATTAGTTGCCCGGGCATCCGCATCAAATTGCTTGATCTCGGCAACCTTGGCGGTACTGACTGCTTGTCCCTTTAAGAGCACGAACTCTGCTACGGTTTGCTCACTGGCCGAAAAAGCATACTGGTCGTCCAAAAAGATGTTATAGCGACCTGGCCGCTTTTGACTGCTAACTTTCGTAATAATTGGCATCTTGTTCCACCTTTCTATCTACTTACTTATATGCTAGCAAATTTACTTCATTCTTGCTAAAAACTTTTCCTGGGTAGTACAATAAACTGTTATCAGTTAACCATTTATTTGTAGAAAGAAAAATTATGAAAGAAAAATTCAACTCGCAAAGTCACCAAGAGAAAGACGTTATTATTACGATTAAACGGATTGGCATCAATGGCGAAGGCATTGGTTACTACCGCAAAAAAATCATCTTTATTCCCGGCGCATTGCCGGAGGAAGTTGTTGTCGCCAAAATCACCGCCGAATTCCCCCACCACCTGCAGGGTGAATTAATTCGCATCAAAGCAAAAAGTCCGCACCGGGTAGCTTTTCCGCAGGGCGTCGATCCCGCAGTGGGAGGGCTAGAACTGGCACATTTATCCTATCCGCAACAATTAGAATTCAAACGTGATAACGTGTTAGCTGCACTTAGCAAGTACCATCCCCGCGGTTTTAACAAGTATAAGGTTAAAAAAACCATCCCTGCTCCGGATCAGTGGCACTACCGCAACAAGGCGCAATATCAGATTGAACAGGATCATGGCGCAACTATACTAGGCTTATTTGCACCTAATTCGCACAAGCTATATGACCTGCCGGTGATGCCAACCCAGAGCAAAGCCACTCAAGCAACAGAACTCGCGATTAAAGACCTTGCAGCGCAACTCCGCGTCCCAATCGCCGACCCCTTCCGTCACCTTGATGGTCTCAAGACAATTGTCGTGCGCCAGGCCCAGGCCACGAAAGAAATTCAGGTCACGCTCATCACAGTTGGTCACCAAATCACCAATTTACCAAATCTAGCTCAGAAAATAATGAAGCTAGCCAATGTGGTCAGCGTTTACCAAAACGAAACAGACTGGCGTAATCCGCAGGTTTGGGGCAATAAGACTGCAAAGTTGCTTGGTAAAAATCAAATCATTGATGAAATTTTGGGTAAAAAATTCGCACTATCGCCACGGGCCTTTTTTCAATTGAATCCGGTGCAAACTGCTACCCTTTATACCAAGGCACTTAAATTTTTAGACCTTAGTCCAGAAGACACCTTAATCGATGCCTATAGCGGAGTTGGTACCCTCGGGATACTTGCCGCAGACCAAGTAAAGCAGGTCATCGGCATTGAAACCATTCCAGATGCGGTGGCTGATGCTCAACATAATGTTGAACTAAACCGCATCAAAAATGCTAACTATATTCAGGGAAGTGTTGAAAAAGTTTTACCTGAATTGGTCAACAATGGTGTACCAATTGATGCCCTGATTGTTGATCCGCCTCGAACTGGCCTAGCTAAAAGCCTGATTAAGACCTTGTTCAAGGTTAAACCACGCACCTTTGTTTATATCTCCTGTAACCCTTCAACACTGGCTCAAGACCTTGTTTTACTCAGTGAAATTTACAATGTCCGTTTAATCGAAAACGTTGACATGTTACCGCAAACGCCGCGCTGCGAATGTGTGGTCAAGCTTACCTTAAGATAACAAAAAAGTTGTTGCCAATTGCAACAACTTTTTTACTATTATTATTTAAGATACTTGGACAAGAAAGTAGCTATTCGCTTCCGATATTCCTTAGGATGATCAGCAAAAGACTTGGCATGTTTGGAACCTGGCGCCACCCAAATTTCCTTGGGACCTTTGCTGGCTCGATAATTTTGGTAAACCATTGTCGTTGGAACAAAGTTGTCACGACCACCATGGATAAACAGCATCGGCCGGTGATTTTTTTGCAGTTGCTTAATACTAGAAGCATCCCCCATCAAGTAGCCCACCTTGAGCCGGTTGATGCCACTGAGTATTTCAACTAACGGAAAACGAGGAATCAGTGGTAGGCTGTATAGTTCTTTAGCTTCATGCTCAATTTCGTCCTTGACACTGGTGTAGCCGCAGTCTTCAATCAAGGCTTTGACCTGCTGGGGTAAGTTAAGCCCACTCACCATCATGGTCGTGGCCCCGCCCATACTCAAGCCGAAAACCACAATTTGCTGCTGGCGGCCTGTCTTCTGCAATAAAAAGTCGATCCACTTTTTAATATCATCCTTTTCAACCCAGCCGTAGCCAATATACTTTCCTCCACTTTCACCTTGGGCCTGGGGATCGGGCGTTAGAGTATTGTACCCTAACTCGTGAAAGAGTGCATCGTATGTACCCATGTCTTCTTTTCGGTCCATGTAACCGGGTAAAATTACGGCGGTCCTACGTGACCCAGCACTTGGAATATAGTTGGCCACGAGCTCGTACTTATGGTTAGCTGACCTAATCCGATACTTTTGCTTGGCTGTCCGTTTAAACCAACTTTTCTCGCGGTAGAGCGGATCAGACTTCTTGATGGTCTTGCTTTCAGAACTCAAGAAGCTCTTTTCACCTGGCACACAAGCAACCTGAAAAAAATAATAGCCTGCTCCAACTAGTGCTACGCCAAGCACCAGCACAACTGTAATTAGTGCAAGCCACAGCTTTTTATGTTTCAATTGGTAAAACCACCTTTTTATAATTTGGTATTAATAGTATCACACTTTAATTTCATATAGGATATAATTATGCGACTGACGGATTTTTTACAGTTAACCAATGACTTAAACAAGCAGACTACCCTCTATCTGACACTTGCTGACCGGGTCCGACCACTAACCAGCTTAAAAATTTCCAGTAGGGCCTGTATTTTGTATCCAGGGACCAGTCCAATGACGCTAACCAAGTTGACGCAACTAGTCAAAAATTTGCACGACCGCAACCTCCCCCTAGCTATTCAAGGCGAAGGTGAACAAGTGCCGGTATACGGTATTCAAATTAGGCCAGAAAGCAACTCTATTAGATTAACATAAAAAAGCGTTGCCAGACGCTTTTTTATTTTTTACTTGACCTTGACCTTACGACAAAGCTTATACTTTGCCCTGCAAGTGAGGAGAATTAACCATGCAATATTCAATCGCAGAATTAGCCAAACTAGCTGGAGTATCAACCAGAACCTTACGATTCTACGATAAAAAGGGGCTCTTACCAGCGCGCCGCGATCCCCAAAATAATTATCGTTATTACCAAGAAACCGAGGTAAATCAACTGCAAAAAATTTTATTTTTACGGTTATTTGACTTATCACTAGCCCAAATAAAACAGGTTTTGCAAGATTCTGAAGATGTCCAGTACCAGATGCTGAAGCGTCAACGCCAAAAGATCATTACTGAGCAACAGCGGTTAGCGAATTTGTTAGTTAATTTAGATAAAACACTTGCAAGAATGAAAGGAGTCTCAAAAATGACTGATACAGAAAAATTTGCTGCCTTTAAAACTAAGGCAGTTGAACAGAACGAACTGCAATACGGCCAGGAATTACGAGCCAAGTACAGCGAGCAAACAATTGCAGATACTTACCGCAAATTTACATCATTAACGGAGAACGAAATGACCCACTTAGAGGCAATTACACAGCAAATATTAACCGAACTTGAGCCGCTGGTTGGTACTAGTGACCTGGCTCAACCAGCCGCAAAACATCTTTTTGACTTGCACCAAAAATTTTTACAAATGTCATGGCCAGCAGGTAATTATTCACCTGCAGCCCACAAAAACTTAGCCGCCATGTATACTTGCGATGCCCGGTTTAAACAATATTATGAAACAGGTACCGGTAAACAGAACGCTGCTCAGACATTAAAAGAAATCATCGACTACTATGCCTAGTTGCCACTTACTAAGCCAGCAAGCCCGACGTGCTTAACGTAACATAAAAGCCACAATAATCATTGTGGCTTTTATGTTATGGTGCTAGTGGTCAATTGATTTTATTATTTCTGCTTATATTGGCGAACATGATCCTTGCAGCCAGCAAAGTACCAGTAGCCCTCTTCCTCATCACTAACCAGTTCCACGTTATCTGCCGGCTGGCGTAGGGCCTCATTAAACAAGTGCTCATATTCAGCCACGCTCACCTTTTGACGCCGCTGCAGCAGCGCCAGGTCTTTTTCAGGATTCAAGTGGTCAGTATAGCCAGCAACCACCTGGCCGGCATAAAATTCTCCCATTGCGCCCGATCCATAGGAAAATAGGCCAACCAGATCGTCCGCTTTTAACTGGCCATTTTCCAACAGACTAAGCAAACTCAAATATAGCGAGGCGGTGTAAATATTCCCAACTTCACGACTATAGACTGCAGAAGCGGTAAAACTTTGCTCCAGGCGCTTCACTATTGCCGTATCTTGCTGGTCAACTGCCAACCGATTGGCCTTATAGCCCATCTTGGTAAAGGGTAGATGATAAATCAGCGCCGCAAAGTCACTTGTCTGCTTCTGGGTCTGTCTTTGATAATCGGCAAAGGTCCGCTTGAAGAAGTCTAAGTAAACTTCAGTCGAATACTTGCCGTCAACCAAGGCTACCAGTGAGTCGTTAGGACGCCAAAAATCATTGATATCGCTGCTGCATGCACTATGATCGGCACCAATAGTTAAGATACCAGGATTAGCCTTGATCAAGACACTAACACTGCCCGCTCCCTGGGTAACTTCACCACTTGTACCAAGGCCATAGCGCGCCAAGTCGCTCCCAATCACAATTGCGCTCCGCTGCGGGTGCAAACGCACATAATCACAGGCAATCATCATGCCAGCCGTCATGCCAAAGCAGGCCTCCTTAATTTCAAAGGTACGCACTTCAGGCGACAATTTTAAGGCACTCTTGACAAATAACGAGGCGGATTTAGACTGATCAACCCCGCTTTCAGTTCCCATAATAAGCAAATCAACCGTCTTCATATCAACCTGATTTGCATATCTGAGCGTTGCATTAATCCCCATTGACACAGCGTCCTGAGTTTGATCGGCAAGACTCATCTGACTTTGCCCAATCCCATTCAGGTACTTGTTGGGATCGTCCCCTCGAGCTTGTGCGAGTTCTGTCATATCAACATACTTATTTGGTGTATAAAAACCGATTCGATCAATTCCGACCTGCATTATTTTTCCTCTCTTATCTGTTTCAACACTGCTTCAGCAGCAGACTGCGTATAAATGCGCTTAGCAACCAGTTCTTTCACCAATTGCGCTCTTTCCGCCTGATTGTCTGTCAGACTGGCTGCAATATTTCGAGCCTGCAATTTCATGTGTCCCGCTTGAATACCAGCAGTTGCAATTGCGTGCAAGGCAGCCAAGTTGTTGGCCAAGCCAATAGCCGCCATGACACCTGCCAATTCACTGCTAGTAATACCCTGGCCTAAGATCTGGTAATTTTCCTGGACATCTTTTCTGGCATTGATTGAACCGCCAACCGTTCCAATTGCCAGTGGGACTACTAATTGACCGACTAACAGATCACCTTCTAGCCACCATTTACTTAAGCTACCGTACTTACCGTGGTGACTGGCCCAGACTCCGCAAGCAGCCTCGACGGCTCGGGTATCATTGCCAGTTGCTAGTAACACCGCATCAATCCCGTTCATAATGCCCTTATTATTGGTAACTGCCCGGTAAGGATCATCCTGGCTTAGTTGACTCAGGAGAGCAATACGCTTGGCTGTTGCAATTCCGCCCACCGTTTTCACTTTCAGGCTGACTTCTGCCTTGGTAAACTGGCTGGGGTAATTGGACAAGATAGCAAATAACTTGCTCACGACTCCGGCGTAATCTGCCAATTTCAGAGCAAGATACTCCAAGATTGCGTTAGCGCGATTAGCACCCATCGCTTCAGCTGGATCGATCAGCACTTTAAGGTAGACCAAGTCGCCCTGGTGGTGGACAGTGATGGTTCGCACGCCGCCCCCATGTCTGACTAAACTAGCGAAGTGGTCATTAGTCTGAGCAATTAGGTCTGGAAAGGCTTGCTCTAAGTCAGCGACTTTAAAATTCTCATCCACCTGTAAAATTACTTGTCCGTAAATTCCATCTCGATAAGCCACTGCCTCAACGCCGCCCCCGCAAGCAAAGAGACTGGCACCGTGGTTGGCCGCAGCCACAACGGAAGTTTCTTCAGTTGCCATCGGGACTATGTAATTACGACCGTTAACCACTATTTGGGGCACTATTCCAACCGGTAACCGTAACTGCCCTACCACATTTTCACTCAAGTGGTCGAGCTCGTGCAAAATGGCCGGGTCTATTTCGTCGAGCTTGATGCCTCGTTCCGCTAGCCAAGCTCGCCTTTGCGCGGGACTTAATTCATAGAATTTCATCTACCTAGCGTCCAACAACTCGCAGGCAATTGCTTGGCCGCCGCCGATACACAAGGTGACTAACGCCTGGTGTCCATCCCGTTGGGCCATTGCGTTGACTGCTGTCCCGACCAAGCGCGTACCCGTAGCTGCCAGCGGATGCCCCAGTGCGATTGCTCCGCCAAATATGTTCAGGCGTTCCCTTGGTATTGCTAATTCCTTGACCAAAGCTACGCTCGGGGCAGCAAAGGCCTCGTTAACTTCAATTACATCATAATCGGTAATCTGTTTACTGGTTTGCTTGAGCAATTTTTTAACCGCAAAATATGGTCCAAAACCCATGTACGCTGGGTCTATCCCGGACTCGGCAAAAGCGCCAAGGCGTGCCAAGGGCTTTAGGCCTAACTCCTTAACCTTTGCTGCACTCGCCAGAATTACCATGCTGGCACCATCACTTAAGGGCGATGCATTGCCAGCTGTCACTAGTCCGTCTTCCTTAAACACCGGCTTCAACTTGCCCAGTGCTGCTAAACTGGTATCCGCACGAATATTTTCATCCTGCTGCACTATTTTTCCCTCGTGCTTAACCGGAATAAGTTCTTGGGCAAAAGCCTGTTGTTGAACAGCTGCGACTGCCTTTTGATGTGACAGCAGGCTATATTCATCCATTTCAGCCCGCGTTATCTGGTATTTAGCGGCGACATGCTCCGCAGTCAAACCCATGTGTTGTCCTGAAAAGGCATCTCTTAAGCCGTTATCAATCATTTCACTGTGGGTGGCCGGCGCGTTTTTAGCGGCTGCATAATAAGCTGCATTAGTCATGCTCTCAGCCCCGCCAACCGCAACCAGGTCAAAGTCACCCAGCTCCATCTGGCCCTGGGCCAGACGGAGGGCCTTCAGGCTAGAACCGCAGACCTCATTAACGGTAACGCTGCTGGTGGTTGCCTTCATTCCTGCACCTAAGGCAACTTGTCTGGCCATATTTTGCCCCAGCTTCGCACTCAGCACATTACCCATAAAGAGGGCGTCAAGTTCACTAGCATCTAGTCCAATGCTTTTTAATGTTTCTGTCAAGGCCAACTCACCTAAACTAGTAGCATTTTGCTTGGCCCACAGACCACGAAAACGGCCAAACGGAGTGCGTTTAGTAGCAACAATAAAAATATCTTTCATTAAATTTTCTCCTCGCACAAAGAGTCACATTACTAGATACATACTACCTAATTTTATTAAGTCAAGGTAGTAATTATGCCGACATTAAGAAAAAATTTACCCTAAAAAAGAAGCCGCATCACTGCAGCTTCTAAAATGCTAACTATTTGTTATTTTTCTCTGGTTTATCCGCCAGTCGTTGGCTCAGGGCCATAATATATTGCCGGAGGGCATCCTTGGTCTCCGAGTGCTTCAAGCCATATTCAATCGAAGTTTCAAGGTAGCTTTCTTTGTTCCCAACATCGTGACGTGTACCCTCAAAAACATGGGCAAAAACACGCTGGGTCTTGTTCATTGTATCAATTGCGTCTGTCAATTGAATTTCACCACCCTGGTCTGGCTGTTGTTCATTCAAAATCGCAAAAATTTCCGGGGTCAACAGGTAACGGCCAATAATTGCGTAGTCACTCGGTGCCTTGTCCACTGCCGGCTTTTCAACAAAGGACTTAACATTAATAAGGCCTGGCATAATTTCACTTTCAGGTTCGATTACCCCATACTTAGAAACCTCTTCGTGGGGTACCGGCATCACGGCAACTGTAGATGCATGAGTTTCATCATACCGATTAATTAGCTGCTTAGTTAAAGGCACCTTATCCATCATCAAGTCGTCACCCAGCATTACAACAAAGGGCTCATCGCCCACAAAACTGCGCCCGCGGGCAATTGCATCACCCAAGCCAGCTGGATAGGGCTGTCTCGTGTAGTAGATATTAATCCCTAAATGGGTAATATCTTGTGACATTTTCAACAGGTTAGTCTTACCCTTTTCCTGTAAGTTTTGTTCAAGTTCCGGATTGGAATCGAAATGATCCTCAATCGGTCGCTTATTTTTGCCAGTAACAATTAAAATATCTTCAATTCCTGACTTTTTAGCCTCTTCAACAATAAATTGAATTGTCGGCTTATCCACTATCGGCAACATTTCTTTAGGCATTGCCTTGGTAACGGGCATAAACCGCGTACCAAGACCAGCTGCTGGAATAATGGCTTTTCTTACTTTCATACCTCTACACGCTTTCTAATCACAATTTAAATCCTAATATACCAAATTAATTATCACTGTACCAATTTAATGATGCCGCTTTCTTTGAATGTACTCGGCCAAATGACCAGCAGAATACTGTACTTCACCATATCTCAGCGACACAATTGCAGCATTGACGCAAGTCCCCATTAAAAAAAGCACAGAGGCAATATTAAGCCACAACATGAAGATAATGAAGGTTCCAATAATGCCATAGTTCTCCCAGCTAATGTGGAAGTGATGCAGATAAAAACTAAACAGCCAGGACAAAAGTAGCCAACCACACAATGTAGTTAAAACTCCTGGCCAAATAACCCGCTTTCTAAGTTTAATGTTGGGCAAAAAGTAATTCAGGTAATACAGCGCACAAATCAGTGTAATCATCACAATCGGATAACGGTAGCTAAAGATATTTTCGATTTCACCAACTGAAAAAGCAAAGATCGGCCGCAAAAATTCTAATACCTGCTGCCCAAAAATAAAGGTCAAACTAAGCAAGGTAAAGAAAATAATCATTAGGTTGGTCAAAATGATAGTAATCGACCGGGTCCAAACGGTCACTTGCCACTTTTGACGTAGTTCAATGGAACGAACACCATAGATGCGGTTCATCCCGATCCGAATTGCATTAACCAAAGAAGAAACAGACCAAATTGCTAAAACAATACCAAAGGAAATATAACCAGTCGACTTACGCTTCAGTAGTGAGTTGATAATCGGCATGATGAACTGGGCGATCCGATCAGGAAAAATCAACTTGAGATAACTGGCAATTGGGGTCGTGTCAATATGAAATAAGGGCAAAACGTTACCGGTAATAATAATCAGCGGAAAAATGGAAAACAATACATAATAAGCAATTGCAATCGCACTGGTTAAGACTTCGCCCTGGGTAAACTTGAGTGAGAGCTTCATATTAAACGAAGCAACATATCGTCTGGCCGCCGCCATTTTTTTACTCATTCACCTTAATCATCCATTTCGTCAAAATGCGGTAAATACTTTTCATAGCCGTCATACGGTTTTTGCAGGGTTAAAATCTTGGGGCCGTTTTTGGTGATCGCAAAGGTATGCTCAAATTGCGCTGACTTGGAGCCGTCCGGGGTAGCATAAAATACCCAGTCGTCATTGGGATCGTCAACTGACTTTTGCTCGATGCGCCAGTCTCCGCCAGCTTCCACCATTGGTTCACAAGTAATGGTCATCCCTTCACGCAAGCGCAGACCATGGCCAGCCTTCCCCCAGTGCGGTACTTCTGGATCTTCATGGATAGTCGGTTGAATTCCATGACCGACTAATTCCTTCACGTCGCCGTAGTGATGCTCATCTTCAACAAAGTGCTGAATCGCAGCCCCAATGTCACCAATGCGGTTACCTACAACCGCCTGGTCAATACCGAGATACATTGCCGCTTGCGTTACTTCCATTAAATCACGGTCGGCTGCAGAAATCTGACCGACTGGATAGGTCGTGCATGAATCTGTTTCAAAGCCGTTAAGGTTGCAGGTAACATCAACCTTGACCAAGTCACCTTCTTTTAAAACAGTATCGCGGCGCGGCGTGGCATGTGCAATCTGGTCATTGACCGAGATACAGGTGCCATACTGATAGCCTTCAAAGCCCTGTTCTGACAAGCGGCCCCCCCGGCTGCTAACAAAGTCCTGACAAAATTCTTCAATTGCCCAGGTGGTAATTCCTGGCTTAATCACAGCGCGCAGTCCTTCAAACATTGACGCCAAGAGGCGACCAGAAGACTGCATGCCCTTAAGTTCCCGAACGGATTTAATAGTAATCAAATTTCAACTTCTCCTCTGAAATAAATATCTTATTTACATTATAGCTTTTTTTAAAAGTTTACTAAAGCATTTCAATAGCGCACGAAAATTATGTATAATTATGTATAATGTTGTGATAAAGTGATATTACGAAAGGTTTGAAGACTATGAAGGCGAGAATTGTCTACGCTAGTATGACTGGTAACGATGCCGATATGGCAGAAATCTTGGAAGAAGGCCTACAAGAGCTTGACTTTGAAGTGGAGAGCAGTGAGGCCGAATTCACTGATGCCAGTGATTACTTAAGCAGTGACCTCTGCATCTTTGTCACCTACACCTATGGTGAGGGAACGATGACCGATGAAGTTGCCGACTTTTACGCACAACTAAAAGAATTGGATTTAAACGGCAAGTATTTTGCGGTAATGGGCAGCGGTGACCGAGTTTACGCCGACCACTTCTGTGAGAATGTTTTCGACTTTGAAAAAATATTCAAACAAGTCGGGGCCAAAGAACTTACCCCGCCCCTAACCATTGAAAATGCACCAGACGATGAGGCAATCGCTGCAATTGACCAAGCGGCTAAGGAAATGGCTGATCAGTTAAATGATTAAAGATAATAAAAAATTCAATTCGACTAGCGATCCGGCTATTCGCTCGCTCGCGCAAAGAGTTGTCAAACGCCACCGCAATTTAGTTGTTTACATGATTTTTGGTTTTATTGCCGCACTGCTTAATACAATTGTCTTCATGGTCTTGCACAAGTGGTGGCACAGTGCCATCTTAATTTCCAATACCATCGCCTTTGTGATTTCCAACCTAGCTTCGTTTATTTTTAACCAGAAAGCTGTCTTTGTTAACAATGTTGACCGCGATCACTCAACCTGGCAAAAGCTAATCTTCTTTTTTACCTATCGGATTATCAGTCTCGTGCCTGACAGTTTGATTATGTTGGTTGGACTCTCCTGGCTTGGGCTCAATGCATTGCTAGTAAAAATTATTGACCAAGTGTTAGTCGGTATCTTTAACTACTTGACCACTCGTTCAGTCTTCCAGGCCCAAGAGGCAACTATGATTGAACGAGCCAAAAAACGACTTAAAAATAGTTCCCAAAAAATTACTAACAAAAAACCAAGAAGTCATTAATTACTTCTTGGTTTTTTGTTTTTTAGGCAAAATCACGTGGTCGTTCGCCGGGGGACGAGGCCAAATAGTAGATTAAATCTGCTATAATGCGCTCGGAGGCGTGTCCGTCTCCATAAGGATTCTTGGCATTAGCCATCTGATTATAGACCGCTTGATTTTCAAGTAATTCCACCATGGCGGACCGTACATTTTCAGTCTGGGTTCCCACTAATCTCAGGGTACCCGCCGTGACACCGTCTGGTCGTTCAGTCGTATCGCGTAAAACCAAGACCGGCTTGTTCAGTGCTGGTGCCTCCTCTTGAACACCGCCCGAATCAGTCATAATAAAGTAGCTCAACTTAGCTAAATTATGAAAATCAACTACATCAAGCGGAGCAATCAGGTGGATGCGCTCATCATCGCCTAAAATTTCGCTAGCAACTTCCTGCACCTTGGGTGACAGGTGGACCGGAAAGACCATTTCAACGTCTGGGTGGCTGTCCACCACCTGCTTCATGACCTTAAATACCCGCCGCATGGGCTCACCCTGATTTTCGCGGCGGTGCATCGTTACCAAGATCATCTTGTGGCCGGGCTTAATCAGGTCAAGTACGTCATGGTGATAGTCTGCTTGCACGGTTTGCTGTAGCGCGTCAATGGCCGTATTCCCAGTAACAAAAATATTGGCGGCTGGATGATTTTCTTTCAGCAAATTTTCCTTACCAAGTTTAGTTGGCGCAAAGTATAAGTCACAAAGGTCATCGGTCATCTGCCGGTTCATTTCTTCTGGGAACGGCGAGTACTTATTCCAGGTACGTAATCCGGCCTCAACGTGCCCAATCGGGCGCTGCTCATAAAAACTGGCCAGGCTAGCCGCAAAACTGGTAGTTGTATCACCGTGGACCAACACCATGTCTGGCTCTTCCTTTTTAATCACTTCGGACAAATCAAGCATAACTTTAGCTGTGATTGCCTCAAGCGACTGGTTTTTCTTCATGATGTTGAAATCATAGTCGGGTTTGATTTTAAAAATCTCAAGTACCTGATCCAACATCTCTCGGTGTTGGGCCGTGACCACCGTGACTTCATCAAAACGGTCATCCGCCTTTAACTTTAGGACCAAAGGTGCCATCTTGATTGCTTCTGGCCGTGTTCCAAAAACGGTCATTACTTTAATTTTCGTCATAAAAGCCTCCGCTTTAATATTAAAGATTTCCTGGCAAAAAGACAAGTCAATGTGCTTTAATTACAAGTAAAACAAAGTAGGTAAAAAATGCATTACGACTTTTTATTATTACTAGCCACGGGCTTTTTGATTGTTATTGCCAGCTTTAGCTTGGTCTTTTCCTTTGATCGCAGCCACTCTTCTAAAGTACGTCAGACACTACTAGCAGTATCAGTCTGCACTTTTATGATAATCGCTTGCTTGGTGACAATCTTGATGACCAAACCCCTAGGCTAAGGAAGATTATTTAGAGCAAAAAAACGCCTTACCTACTAGCGGTAAGGCGTTTTAGTTTAAGGGGCTAACATTTAAGCTAATGAAGGCTTAACGGCATTTTTAATGACCCCGGTGAGATTCGAACTCACCTCTACGGTTTAGGAGACCATTGTTCTATCCAGATGAACTACGGGGTCGCATAAGATTAACTTTACCAAATTTAAGTCTTAAAAGCCAATATTTTTAGTAATTAATACTGCCGGTTAAAATACGGTTGCGGGTTATTAGCATCAGCAATTTTGTCTGCAGCAAAAACAAAGGGCGTCCAAATTGCCAGTGCAATCACCATATTAATGATGCACAAAATAATGGCCCGCCAGTCATAGTTGCAGGCCAAAAACGGACCAATGATTGGCGGCATCACCGTCGGAACACCGGCCTGCACCGGGTTAACTAGGCCCATCATCGTCACCCAGTATGAAAAGGCTACGTTAACTAGCGGCGCTAAAATAAAGGGAATAACATAAATTGGGTTGAGGACGACCGGCAGACCCAAAACAATCGGTTCATTAATATTGAAAATGCCCGGAGCAAGTGCCACCTTGGCAATGGTCCGGTAGTCACTGCGCTTCGAAAACAGTAGAATAGCCACAATCAGCATCAACGTGCCCCCCGTACCGCCGAACCACACAAAGGCATCAAAGGAGCCCCGTACCCACAAAAATGATACCGGACGACCATTACGCACTGCTGTGATGTTGATATTCTGCGCGGTTAACCAAATTGAATCAAGAACTGGCGCCCAAACACTCAAGCCGTTAATCCCAAAGAAGCCAAAAACTTGGACTAGTAGCGTTACCAGTAATACCATTCCAAAACCTTGCCCCAACTTCACCAGTGGCGTCTGAATTGAGTGGAGTAGCCAGTTACCAAAGTAGGTACCCGTCACTGTCTGAAAGACAAAGTTAATCATGCCAACGCCAAAAATTGCGGTAATTCCTGGAATCAATGATTCAAAGGCCATCTGTTCAGCGTAGGGCAAATTGGCCGGAAGATGCAACATAAACCTTGCCTTGATACAAAGCGCAAAAATTGACACACCGATGGTACCAAACAAAATAGCTGTAAAAATACCAGTCGTTGAAAACTGTGAAATATCAAAAGCATGCTGAATTGGAACCATTTTCCCAGCCACTTTTAGCTTAGTCAGGTTAGCAATGCTCATGGCCAGAGACGACACCGCAACGAGCGCTCCAGCAATTGGATCAATTTCCATGCTTTTAGCTAAGTGATAGCCCAGGGACATCGCCAAAAAGAGGGCAAACAGGGCAAACGTGCCCCGCCAAACCACATTACTGACTAAGACGAGCGGCTGCATCGCCCAAGCGAACGCCTTCCAGCCCAGATCATGCTTGGCAGCAGCAATCAAACTCTTAATTAACACTGCAACCGAGCCCGCAATCGTAATCGGCATAATGGAAACAAAAGCATCACGCAAGGCCACTAACCACCGCGCTTGTCCAATTTTGTTAGCCAGCGGTAAGACATAATCCTCAAGCCATGACACTAATCGACTCATTTTTGCTCCTTCTTTTTTAGATAATGCGGATGATAGCCCTTGTTTTTATTCCGCTGCTTGTGCTTCTTCTTTTTCTTGCTAGCGGGTGCCGGCTTTTGGGGGGCGCTGAGAGCTGGATTCCGCTTAGGCAACTCAGTCGACAGGTGACCCTCCTTAAAGTAGACCCGGACCGGTTTTAGCTCACCGCCCAGCAACTTTTTCAAGTCGCGCAAGTCATGGTCATCGCCCAGTGTTACTACATAACCCTTAGCCCCCATTCGGCCAGTTCGGCCTGCCCGGTGCAAGTACGTGTTAACTTCACTTGGTAGATCAAAATTAATCACATAGGTAACTCCAGCCAGATCTAGGCCGCGGGCGGCCAGGTCGGTAGCCAGCAGCAAGCTCGTCCTCCCCGTCTTAAAGTCACGCAAGGCGTCTGCTCTTTTTTGCTTACTAAATTCATTGGCTAGCAAACCAAACTTGGACTTAGTATGGCCCAAAATACCAGCAAAGCGCAACATCGTCTGATTTGAATCAAAGAACAAGATTCCCTTGAAGTGGTCCAGGCGCAGCAGCCGCTGAACATAGTCAACCTTGTGGGCATTGTCTACTTGCAAAAAGTAGTCTTTGATGGTCGTTTGCTGTTGCGCTCGCACGTCAACCAGGTCAAAATTACGGCCAAAAAGCTCATTGGCCTGACGGGTAATTTCCGATTCAGTAGCCCCAAATAAGAGAATCTGGGCGTCGGGCGCCATGTTTTGGCCAAACGATCCCAGTAGGTCCAGCTTACTGAATTCCAAAACATCATCGGCTTCGTCAATGACTAGCGTCTTGACCTGGTCAGCGCTAATGCGCTTACTTGAAAAAAAGTCGAAAAATCGTCCTGGTGTTGCGATGACAACCTCTGGGTGCTGCTTTTTCAAATTGTCCTCTTGCCTTTTGCGGTTACCTGCTCCGACTAGCGTAATTCCCGTCAGCTGCAAGGCATGGATAAAAGGATTCAGGGCATGCCGAATCTGGACTGCCAATTCCGTGGTGGGAGCAATGATAACCATTTGATTAGCTTGCCCGACCGTTATCCGTTCAAGTGCCGGTAAGCCATAGGCTAGCGTCTTGCCAGTGCCTGTTTTGGCTAAGGCAATACAACTGGCACCCTGACTAATTATTTTTTGTGTTTCTTGTTGAATCAGGGTTGGTTGCGCCAAGCCTAACTTAGTTAAAACTGCTTGAATTTCTGTTTTCATTATTGTGTTAACTGCCCATATTTCTGTTTATATTGCATCACGGTACCATTATACGCCAGCATGGCTACCCCATCTTCTAATCCCGAAACTCCTTTTACACGGCCAGTATTTGTATAACGCCAGAAGGAATACTGCAGCTTATTGGGCGCTTTTTTGCCACTAGTTGCAAAGAGCACATCGGCGGGAAAATATTTTTTATACTGAATTTCCAGCTCAATCATTACCCGTTTGCCCTGACTTTCCAGCATTTGAGCAAAGTGGGCCATTTGCTTAAGGTAGTGCACACTTCGTTCAGCAACAGCTGGCTCTAGCAAAATAGGTAAAGTGCCCGTATTAGTGCCCACCTTTTTCAGAAAATAATGATAATGCTGTTGCGGCGTTGATTCGTTACTGTAGACGATACTGGTACCAAAGGCCAACTTGGTCCCCAAAACTTGGTCACGGTATGACAAGTAGTCGTCGTCAAAGTATGACCGGCCCTGTGTACTCTTTAAGTACACAAAAGAAACACCATTCTCCTGTAATTCATGGAGGTCGACGTAGCCATAATTTTGATTAAGTTCAACCCCAATTGCGCTTGAATTAGCATCTGGCGGTAGTGTTGTCTGGCTTCGCAAATTAGCTAATCCGATCAGCAATAACACCACTGCCGCGACCAATAGCAAAACAATTGCCGGCAGGGTATATTTATGATGAAACCTTTTCATCTGTTCTTCCGCCTTTTTAGTACCAAGTTATTATACCAATATTATAATTATAATTGATCCAGCGCAAATTTGTTAATTTCGCACCAAAAAAGATGACCAATTGGCAAAACTAGTCATCCCTCTTACTTATTATTGCTCAACCGGATAAATCGGCTTCTGACCATTTAATACCCGCTTTACGTCTGTCATACTTTGTTCAATCATATTCTTGACCGCAGTCTTAGTATAATAGGCCGAGTGCGGCGTGAAGACCACGTTCGGCATCTTGGCCAGCTCCTGATAATCTTGCGGCAATTCACTTAAGCGACTGAACTTCTTCATCACGATAGCTTCTTCACCTGTCATCACGTCCAAGGCCGCGCCCGCAATCTCATGGTTCTGCAGTGCTTCAATTAGGGCTGGAGTATTAATTAAGGGCCCGCGGGCGGCGTTAATAATAACCGCGGTGTTTTTCATTTGCTTGAATTGCTCTGCAGCAATCATATCCTGCATCGAAGGGTCAAATGGCGTATGCAAAGACAAGATATCGGCTTCTTTAATTACCGTCTCAAAATCAGTATATTCGAGAAAGGCTTCGTTAGCCGGGTTTTCTACCACATCATAGCCAATTACTCGGGCCCCAAGTGCATGGAAGATCTCGGCAGTAGCGGTCCCAATGCGACCCACGCCAATGATGCCAACAGTTTGGTGGTAGATTTCATCACTCATCAGGCTCTCTTCACGAACAAAGTTCAGGTCTTCTTTTTCATTTTTGAAGATCTGTCCCCACTTACGCAGCAGATACATGGCTGAGGTCAGGGTATTCTCTGCAACCGCCCGGGGTGAATAAGCCGGCGTATTAGTAACCAGTAGATTGTACTTGTGGGCAAACTCCCAATTAATAATGTTATAACCCACCGACCGTAGGGCAATTTGGTTGATTCCATAAGCGGTCAGCTTTTGGTAAACCGCTTCGTCGTCGATATCAGCAACCTGTAAAACACTGACTACATCATAGCCTGCTGCTTGTTCCACCGTGGTCGAATCTAAGTCAGCGGTTGTCGTGACCAATGTGTCTTCAGGATGAGCCTTAGTCCACTTGTCGACGTATACCTGTTGCTCCGGCGTCATATTGTATAGTAAAGCTTTCATTAAATAAATCCTCCTTTTTACTAAAAGTCAATTACCCCTATTTTAACCAATAGTGGTAAATAATCACAGCTTTATTTAATAAATAATTAAACTATTAGCAATTGAAAAAAACGGCCAGCAGCCAGTCCTATATCTTTTGGCTAATCTTAGTTATGGTGATTTTTAAAACAGCCCGGAGTCAAGGGAATTTTGCTTTCATTTTCTCATATTCGGGACCCTGCCTAACAAATTCACCTGAACCGGTTACGTGGAAGCCAGCACCAGGACCAGCCGTGCCCTCAACTTTTTTTGAACCTACCGTCAGCAGTTGCTGGGTCCATGATAATGTGGGTATGGCAGTTAATCAAACCCGGCATCACATACTTTCCTGCTAACTTAACTACTTTATCCGCCTGCGGAGCCTGGCCGCTGCCTGTCGCAAGTATCTTACCAGACTGATCATCAACTAATAAGTAGCCTTCATTTTGGATTTTTTCTACTTTTCCATGATAGATATTTGCCTTACTATATACTGTCTTGGTCATCTTACTACCTCCCAAATTAGCAAAAAAGCACTCGTCCCTAATACAAGAACGAGTGCTTTAAATATCACCTGGTCTATCACTCTCGCAATAAGTCCTGGTAACTGCCAACTACTAGTTTGCACGAAAACTGCAACCACGCCGCTGCTGGTCAACTTATACCAGCATTCATCAGCCAGGCAACGTACACTACTCCTCCTAACACCAACTCTCAGCTAATTGAGCAGTGCAGTTGGGGGCGTCAAGTTAGTTACGCTAGCTTAATGAACGTCTCGTTTGGTGCCAATTTATCATGTCACCTAATGCTTGTCAACTGGTCATTAAAAGTATGCTAAATTGGGGGTATAGCACAACAGTTTACTTAGTCAAAACCTTGAAGACACCATCATGCGCCTTAACCTGGGAGTCGGTTTGCACCTCGGCCATGGCTTGGGCCACATGACTGACCGCATTAGTGATAACTGTGATGACAGCAGTCTGTTTACCGGCTGCGGTGATGGCAGCCCGGTCCATTGTGGCAAGTATGGTACTTGCAGTTACTTGATCGCCTCCTTTAACATTTACCGTGAACGGTTTACCATTTAGCTCCACGGTATCAATTCCCATGTGAACCAGAACTTCAAGCCCTTCTATCGTCTTTATGCCGATGGCGTGCTTCGTATCAAAGACCGTCATCACTTCACCGGCTACTGGACTATAGACATGGTCACTGCTGGGTTCAACCGCAAAACCTTCACCCATCATTTTTTGGGCAAAAACCTCGTCATTGACCTCGGTCAAATCCCTGAACAAGCCGCTACCAGTGGCTGCAAACTCAACTTGTCCGCCCGCTGCACCAGCAGCCTTAACAGGTTGCTGATCGCTTAAGCCGACCGGGACTTTTTCGGGATGAGCCAGAATCTCATTGATTTCCTGGCTATAAAGATCAGCCTTTCCGCCAAAAATAGCCTGAATACCACCGCCAACTTTTAAGATTCCAGGTGAGCCCAACTGCTTAATGCTGGCTTCGTCAATCTCACGGTTATCCTTTAAGCCAAGGCGCAACGAACAAGAATGAATACTCCAGCGGTTCCGTTATCCCAGTCAGAAAGGACGTTAAGCCACTGGACAAGTACAGACCACCAGCTTTTTGGCGGTTAGCCTGGGGTAAGCAATAGTACATAGCCAAAGCGGCACCTGGCAAACCAAACATCATGGTGGCAAACCGCCCCGCAAAAAAGCGGGTACCGTAGGTAAAGAGACCATGGAAGTTGGGATCAGCCAGTTGGGCAAAGAAGATATTTTGCGCACCAACAACTGTCCGACCGGCAACTTCTGCCGTTCCTCCTAGCGCAGTGTACCAGAACATGGGGTAGATCGTATGGTGCAAGCCGACGGCTCCTGTCAATCGCAATAAAAAGCCATAAAGAAAGCTCCCCAAACTGCCCATGGCTGCAATGGCTTGGCCGGCAGCAACCAGCCAGCCTTGAAGAGGTGGCCAAATGAGGTAGAAGATTGCCCCAAAACCGATAGCCGCAATTGCGGAAATGATCGGGACAAAGCGCGATCCCCCAAAAAAGCCCAAAAATTGCGGCAGCTCAATTTTGCGGTAGCGGTTGTGCAAGGCCGCGACCACCGAGCCAATCACAATTGCCCCCAAAACTCCGGTATCAATGGTATTTTTTGGATTAAACAGTTGGAGCAGACCCGAAATGGTGGACGCATATACCACATAGGCCACACCACCGGCTAGACCAGCAGTCCCCTTGTCCCCCTTCGCCAATCCCACGGCCAGACCGATTGAAAAAATTAGGGCTAAGTTACTGAACACCGCATTGCCAGCCATATTCATAATTTTTAAGCTGTTCTGTAACCAGGGCTGATTCAGTAGCGGAAAGGCTGAGATAGCGGCGGCATTGGTCAATGCACCGCCTAGCCCTAACAATAGACCGGCTACCGGTAAAATGGCAATTGGCAGCATAAAAGCTTGGCCTAGTTGAGTGAACCACTGGCCAATTGCCGCGAATCGGTTATTTTTAGTCATTTTACTCTCCTACTTGCTGGCAAATACCCGGGTAAAAGTGCGGGCAATCTGCAGAGGCCGGGTAATCGCACCGCCAACAACGACGCCCACAGGATTCAGGTCAATTACCCGTTTGAGCTCAGCCGGCGTATGAATCTTACCTTCGGCAATCAAGGGTATGCCAGCAGCAACTATTTTTTTGATTAAAGCATAATTGGGACCAGGTTTATGTGCACTTTCAGCAGTATAGCCCGCAAGTGTGGTCCCGACAAAGTCCATGCCCGCTTCATAAGCCTGCTGGGCCTCATTAAAATTGGCAATATCAGCCATGAAGAGTTGGTCAGGATACTTTTGCTTGACTTCTTTAATAAATTCAGTGGTCGTCTTTCCATCATGCCTTGGTCTTAAAGTACAATCAAAGGCGATAACTTCAACGCCAGTCTTAATCAGCTCATCAACTTCCTTCATGGTCGGCGTAATATAGGGTTGCTCCGGCGGGTAATCCCGCTTAATAATGCCGATGAGCGGCAAGTCAACGACGGCCTTAATTTCTTGGATATCGCGCACCGTGTTGGCCCTGATACCAACTGCTCCAGCTTCTGCTGCAGCCTTGGCCATGAGTGGCATGACGCCGCCCGTTTCAGAATAGAGCGGCTCACCGGGCAGTGCTTGACATGAAACAATTAAGCCCCCATGAACCTGCCTGGCAAAGTCTTCTTGCTTCATCTGTATTTTTTCTCCCAAAAAAAGTAGTTTTGAAGTTTTATTACTCGAAATATAATATTATTATAGCTAAAGAAAAGCAATCATTTTTTGAAAAAACTGGTATACTTTAATAAAAAACAAGGAACTTTAACAATTATGAATTTTATTCAATTATTTAACAAATATAAAGATGATTTAACCAAATCTGAAATAAAATTAGCTAACTTTATTGCTACCCATCCCGAACGGGTAATTTATGATACAACTAAATCCCTAAGTGCAGCTACCAATACCAGTGACGCCACCATCATCCGCCTCTGCAAAAAGCTCGGATTTTCGGGTTTTTCTAACTTAAAAATCTTCTTGGCCCAAGAATCAATTACGCAAGGTCAGGCTAATCAACGCGTCGACCACAAGAAATTCTATGTCGACAGTGCCAATCTATTAATTAATTCAATTAAGAAAACCGAAAACCTCCTTGTTTCCGAAAACCTGCTCGCCGCAGTCAAATTGTTGGCCCAAGCTAGTGAAGTTTACCTGTTTGGGATTGGTCACTCAGGCGAGTCTGCCTTGGACTTCGCCAAGACCTGGCTGCGCATTGGATTGATTGCCCACGCCGAAATTGACCCTCATATCCAAGTACAGATCAGTTCCATGCTAAATAAGGAGGATGTCGTAGTCGGATTGTCGCTCTCTGGGCACACCAAGGACACCTATGATTCATTGAAACTGGCTAAGAAAAGTGGGGCCAAAATTATCACCATTTCTAACGATCTGGGTGCCCCCATTTCTAAACTGGGTGATGTCCAACTGCAAACCGCCGTTAGCGAGTTCTCCAACATCGGTTCCGTAGCGGGCCAGGTATCCCAACTCTACTTGTGCGAAGTCCTGGCGCGCGGCTATGAGATCCACACCAACGTTGACAGCCGCGAATTAAAGGAACGAGTGCTGGCGAACATTTTGAAAAAGGAAATATAGCTGGGGCAAGTGAAAAGTCACGAACAAGACATGTTCGTGACTTTTTAATCACTTGATATAAAAATGACTTTACATTAAATGCTCACCATTTGAACGAATAACTTTGCGATACCAAGCAAAACTGTCTTTTTTTATTCTTTTAAGGGTTCTCTTCCCTTTATCATCACGATCTACATAAATAATGCCGTAACGCTTAGACAATTGACCGGTACCATTACTTACAATATCAATCGGTCCCCACATTGTATAGCCGCGCAAGTCAACGCCATCCTCAATTGCTTTTTTCATTGCCTGAATATGTTCCCTCATGTAGTCAATTCTGTATGTATCATGGATCTTTCCGTCAGGAGTAACTTGGTCTTTCGCTCCTAAACCATTTTCTACTACAAACAATGGCTTTTGGTACCGATCCCATAGATCATTTAAAGCTAATCTCAAACCAGTCGGGTCAATCGACCAGCCCCAGTAAGTTTTGGGAAGATACGGATTAACCAGGCCTTCTAATGAATCCGTTGTTTTTTCTGCTGGCTCTTCGTAATCCGCCGAGATAACTCGTGATCGATAATAGCTGAATGTAATAAAATCAACCACATAGCGCTTAATTAAGTCTTCATCACCTTCTTCCATCTTGACGTCAATATTGTTTTCTTCGAAGTACTTCCAAATATAGTTAGGATACTCGCCCCTAAACTACCAAATTTTGTTGAATTTTAGAAATTAATATTAAAGCTAGTGTTCTAGGTGATTTAGGGTAAAACTTATCAAAATAATCCTACATAATCATTTTTTACACAGAATAATAATCAGGATCTTTGTAACGATCACTCCGCAGCAAATCTAAAGTATTTACCTTAGGAAATTTTTCACTAAACTTATTATCTATTTTATCGCAGATTCGATAATTTCATTTCTCCATTTATTATCAAATGATTTTTTTGCTAACGGCTCATACGATTTATCAATTGCATTCATTAAATGTTTTGAACTAAAGCCCGAATCTTTGCTAAATGCAATAAAATCATCAATTTGCAATGGCATAATTTTAACTGCTGTATCTGTAAAGCTACCTACTTTATTAGATGATTCTAAAGGTACTGAGGCAACTGCTCTCCAAATATTAATAGTATTATTGTCAAGTTTATCAGCAAGAAATAATGTTGTTGAGGGTTTATCAGAGTTAATAGATAAGTTTACTGAATGACGTAGAACAGGTTCCCATTCTCCTCTTTTTTGTGCATTTTTATTCATTAAGGTAACCTCAATCATCAGCACCCTATCATTATAGTTAACAATAAGGTCACCATCTCCACCACTTGCATGAGTTAATGGCAAAAAATTTGCATCAAACGTTAGTCTAAAAGTTTTCAATAAGCAATAATGCTCATCCGATAAATAATACCAAGCAAGCCCTGAAACATATTCGAAAATTGTTGGAACATCCGCTTTATTTGTTACTTCTTTTTGAATTTTTGCATCATTATCCCTATTCTTAAACAAGCAAAGAATATCAAACACTTTTTCTTTTGGAAATTCATTCTTGACAAAGTCTTCAAATTCCTGCGACCGATTATTATCCAGATACTGTTCAAGAGATGTAGACTTATCTAATCCATATTTCTTTGTTACTAAGTCAATCTGTAGCTCAACGTCTTTTTCGGTAGTGCCCAGTATTTCTATCAAAGGCTTCATTTGGCCAAACGAACTTGTAGGTGTAGATTCATAATCATCAAAAGAGCCAGAATTTAAAATATCATTTCGAAGACTCATAATAATCTTCTGATTTTTAAATAGATCCTCGTTTCTAATAGTCATAATTCCAGATTCTGTTTTAAATAATCCTGTAGCCTCAAGAATATATTTAGTTTCACTTTTGTTTTCTTTTAGACGATCTGCAGACTTAGAACCGGTAAAAAAGCTATAAAAAGTATGATTAAACTCTCTTATCGAGGAACATTTAAGGAATTCATGATTACCATTATCAAACATGAATTTTCTAAATGATGTCTTGGGGGAAATCTTAAAAATTTTCTTCCCATAGCCAAATGCTTTCTTTAAAATCTCTTTATTTCGACTCTTTTTCATTAATTCTTTAATTTCAATAAAATTGCTTTCGTTACGATCTAGTATAAATTTACATAAGGAATTATAGAAATCAAAATAAATATCACTAGTAATTGACGATTTCCTGTTAGTAAATAATTTATAAAATTCATTCTTCGGAATTTGTTTGTCACCTAAATTCTGAATAAATTCCGTTTCTTTATTATTACCATTGTTAATGAGCAATGACAAAAGTCCTTCAAATCCGTTTTTTTGTAATTGATTATCAATATCATTCATAGTGTATTTACCGGTAGGCGATACTAATTGCACAATTTTCATAAAATTTGAAACACTATAAATATTCCTGTCACTAAACTGTTTTAAAACCAAATATAATGCAAACTTTCCTGGAGAATAATATCGTTCCCCTTTTGAATCAAAAATTCTTACTTTAAGAATTTGACGTAACGTTAATAAATTATCCGAAGATAAATTTAAATTTTTTTCCAAAATATCAGTATTAATTACTGAAGGGCTAATTAACGCTTTCCCTGATGGGGTTAATTCTCTATTGTTTGACACAAAACCTATATTGTTCAAAGACGAGGTATAGTGGCGAGCACGAGATTCAATGGCTGTATCCAAAATTGCTTTAATTGTATAATCTTTTCCTTTTTTATTTGTGTAAATCACTTTATTAAAGTCTAGTGACGAATCTAGCTTATAAAACTTTTTATTAAAGAGTGGATTGCTTTTTAAGTAATCCTCAAAGGCGTCATATTGAGGATGTTCATTAAACGTACCAATAGAATCATTAACTGCTCGTTTATAAAATTTATATTGGTTTAGAGATTTCGGATATGGCGCCCACGGATTAACCTGGTTTATGTTTATATCATTTAATATTGTTAGATAAATCTTATAGGCATTTAAAATATCCTTTCTTCTCCCATTTGTGTCATACAAATTAAATATTTTTTCGTCAGATTGAAGTTTCATAATTTGTGATTAATACTTCCTTACTTGATAAACGCTTCGTATGATAATTAGAGTTTTTAAATGTGTTGGTAATATTAAATACATTATACTTTTTACTCCAATTAATGAGCTTAACGTTCTCGTTTCCTTTGTGTTCTAAAACATTACTAAGAGCAAATTTTGCTCCCTTTTTTTCAATTTTATCTAAATAATCCAAAAGATCCTGATCATCTTTAGCAGTCCAACCACCATTTTCATTATAAGTAGCTGCTGTTATTAAATAAGGAGGATCAGCATACACAAAATCACCCTTGGCAATTTCAATATTACGAAAGTCCTTTGAAACTATATAAGGAGATTTTGCTTTCCATGCACTACTAAAAGCCTGAAGCTTTTTTCTCATATTTTTATTGAAGTCACGTTTTCCTGTAGGATTATTAAAAAGTCCTCGTTTATTATATCTAATCTGATTATTAAATCCAAAAATAATTAAAGTATATAAATACAAAGGCTTCAGCGTTAGATCTTTTGAATTATTGTAATCTTTACGTAATTTTAAGTAACCGGATTTATTAATATCAGCAAGTCCCTTGGTCGAAGAAGCTTGATAGTATTCGTATCCATGGGACATTGTATCTGTTAAACCATATTCGGCAATAATCTTATCAACAGATTTTTCAATGGATTCTATAGAGTGGTTTGCAATGTAATTGATAAGGTCTACTAACGGTTTATTATTGTCATTGAAAATAAAATTATCAGTACCTTGATAGTTAACGGTAATCACACCGCTACCGCCAAAAATATCAACCATCGAATCACAGTGACCAGGAAATAAAGATATTAATTGGTCCATGATACGATATTTACTTCCTGTGTAGTTTAAAAATGATTTAATCATGCTGCTTCACCCGTAACAAATATAATAATTCTTGATGATTTTTAATATTAGACTTACCAGAAGAAAATGGTTTAAATTCCTTAGAAAAGACACTAACTTGGCCACGTTTGCTTAAAGAGGTGATTATTTCCTCATGAGATATCTTTGAATTTGATCGTCCTGCACCTTTGTGGGACATATTGCTAAACGATACCAAAACATATTTAGCGTTAATATGACTTATTAAATCATCAAACGCTTGTGGAGCACTAACTAAATTATATTCGCTTTTCCTACCTTTTCTATCTATACTCTTTCTAGCAACACCAACAACCTCTGGTTTATTCCAATCAGCAATATTTTCCAAAACGTGATATGTATCCACATATTGCCGTGAATTATATGGTGTATCAATATAAATTAAATCAGCATAGATATGACGAACTAGTTTATTAGCATCTTCTTTGTATATATTATTATTACTGTAATTATGAATTACCGGCATTTTAAATGTTACATCATTAAAAGAGTCCATTTTTTTACGATATGCATCATAATGACCAACAGTGTTAGCAATCTTATCACTACCATAGATTATAGAAGTAATAAGACTAGCGTATTCTCGATGATTAAATTTTGTCTTATTGTCCTCAACCCATTGACGTGCACTACCAATTTTATCCGCATTTCTTAAACTAAAATACCTATTACCATATACTTTTTTTAGATATCCATCACCATATCCTTGAAGACTGTTCATATAATTTAGCGCTTGTCTAATTAGTCCAGAATCAATTTCCTCATTGCTGAAAAACGTTTGATAAATCAAATAATTAGAATGAAGAATATCATTAACAATGATACGTTTCCCTTCTCCAGCAAACATATCTGCCACAACACCTGTTCCACCAAAAATATCAGCAACAGTTTTCACTTCTCTCATGTGCTTATGTACAATTTTGCTAATAAAAGGTAATAGTTTTTCCTTCGATCCAAGATATCTTCGGTTTTGAATTTCAAAATTCATTTTCTTATTTTTGGTATTACTCTCTCTCTCTCGTTTGCTTTTTAATTCTAAAACTTTAGATTCATTCCAAAGAATTTGACCATTCTTTTTTTTAATTGTAGTTATACGCCCTTGTTTACGCCATAAATAAAGTGTTTGCCGCGTTACATTTAATTTAATTTGTACCTGTTTCGTCGTTAGCATTTATGCATCGCTCCAATTTTACATTTAATTATAATGATATACTATTGGTTTAACTTATCAATACTTATTTACTGTCTGCAATGTAAATACTTAACGTATTCTAATCATTAGTTCATTAGCGAACAATGTGGCACAGTGTCGAATTAAAGATAAAAGCTCATAACAGATAGAATGTATGAAGTTAAACCCTAAAGTTGGACGTTAACATTAATTCATGTTCGTCAAGGGCGTATTCCGATATTCAATTGAGATGCGGTCTTTTAGCATGTACCTGATTCTATTTTGATTGTAGTATTTGATACACTTTACCATAGCGTTCTTTAACCCCAAGTTAGTTTCAAATCCTCTCAAAACTAATATCACTACTGATTATGGCATTCTAGCATCTAAAAAAGTATCGGCAGCACTAAATAATTTCTTGACAATACAAAAAACACTTGTCTAGCTTGAAAAGGGACTAACAATACTTTAAATATCTCAGTGCTAATTGATGGTCATGTACTCCCCTATCGAAATAAAATATAGAAAACTCGACCCACCAGCCCCAAAAGCAAAAAATATACTAATTCCGATCGTCCAAATCAGAATTAGTACACTTTCGATTACTCGTAAATGCTATCAAATCCGCGTTTTTTTGTGCATTCCAGCACCGTCACTGCTTCCACGTGCGGAGTTTGGGGAAACATGTCGACGGGGTCGATGCGGCTGAAGGTGTAGCCGTTCTTTTGGAAGTCCTGCAGATCGCGCACGAGCGTGGCTGGGTTGCAGGAGACGTAGACGATCTTCTTGGGGTTAGTCTTGACGGCGGCCTCAATAAATTCGGGCGTCAGGCCCTTTCTTGGTGGATCAACAAAGATCACATCGGCCTTCATTCCCTGGGCGGCCCACTTCGGCATGACTTCTTCGGCCTTGCCCGCAACATACTTGGCGTTATGAATGTCGTTCAGTTCAGCGTTATTGTTGGCGTCCTTGACCGCGTCACGGACACTCTCAATCCCGCGTACGGCTTCAACGTGACCCGCTACGCTTAAGCCAATGGTGCCGATGCCGGAATAGGCGTCAACGACCAAGTCAGTTGGTTTGAGGTCGGCCTGCTTGATGGCTAAATCATAAAGACGCGGCGTCTGCAGCGAGTTAATTTGGAAGAAACTTTCAGGTGAAATGCGGAATTTAACCTCGCCGATTTGGTCAGTGATTTGCGGCTTACCAAAGATTAGGTAGTCAACCTTGCCCAGGATGACGTTGGTCTTCTTCGGGTTATAATTCAGGACCAGGCTGGTCACGCCGTCAATTTCCTTAATGGCTTCGGCAACTTTAGGTAACTGGCGGAAGTCCTTATGCAGGCAGACCAAGATAACCATGATTTCGCCCGTTGACTTCGATCGGCGGACGTCCAAATAGCGGACTTCACCCTTGTTGTGGATTTCATCGTAGGCTGGTACGCGATACTCACGCAAGACATCGCGCACCGCTACCAGGACCCGGTCAATTTCGGGATCGGTCGTGAAGAAGTTGGTCAGCGGCACCAAATCGTGCGAGTGACGGCGAAAGAAGCCGATGTCGAGTTGGCCGTCAACTTCGCGCACCGGCACTTGGGCCTTGTTGCGGTAGCCCATCTCTTCTGGACTAGCCAGCGTTTCGCTAACTTCAACGTTGTCCAAGTGCGCCTTTTTAAGCAAATTGACCACCTGGGTGCGCTTAAATTCCAACTGCTTGTCGTACTTGATGTGAGCCAGCGACGCTAGACCCGTCTGTACCCACTCGTTGAGCTTAATGTTGACGCGATCGGGGCTCTCCTTGATAATCTTTTCGATTTTAGCGAAGGCGAAGTGCTTCTTCACCTTCAAGACCTTCGCGCTGACCGTCTCGCCCGGCAGGGCGCTAGTGACAAAGACCGTCATCCCCTCGTAGTGGGCGACGCCCATGGCTTCGTATGACAAGTCAGTAATTTCTAAGTCGATAATTTGATTCTTTTCCATCTTTTGTCCTTTTTTACAAACATTAGTTAACATATCTATTTTACTCGAAAATGCAACAAAAGTAATTACCTGCGTTAGCTTAAATATTACCTTAAGTTAATTCGTTTTCCTTCACTCTTCCTCCGCGATGTGTTAGCTTAAATATTAATATAATTAAAGAAAGGACGTGCTTTATGAATAACTTTGAAAATAATTCAGACAGACGCCAAATTCACTCCATTTCCGAAACTAATGGTTTTTTGACCAAAATGTATGCCTTGATGGGTGCTTCAGTGCTGGTCTCGGCCTTAGTGGCCTACCTGACCATGACCGTCTTTCGGTCTGCCGTAATGGGTATGCCAGTTACCTTCATGTGGATACTGCTCTTCGTGCCGTTTGGCCTATCATGGGGAATCAGCGCTAAAGCCAACCGCAACCCGGTTGCCAGCCTGATTATGCTCGGTCTCCTTGCCGCGATTTATGGCTTTGAGTTTGCCCTGATTGCAGGTTTTTACACTGGCACGCAGATTACTTCTGCCTTTATTTCATCAGCGGTGGTCTTCATCGCGATGTCCGCCTTTGGCACCTTCACCAAGAAGGACCTGTCTAACTGGAACTCCTACCTGAGTGCCGCACTGCTCGGTTTCCTCGTGACCTGGATTGTTAACATGTTTCTGCACAACCCGACCATCACCTACATCTTCTCTTTCATTGGCGTAATAATTTTTACTGGTTTAACCGCTAGTGACGCCAACAAGATGAAGAATATCTACAACAATTACGGCGACCAAGTTTCCTCTACCGGTCTAGCTACTATTGGAGCCCTGCAGCTCTACCTAGACTTCGCCAACATCTTCTTGTTCTTGCTGGAGATCTTTGGTGGTAGTAGTCGCAACTAGTTATAATCATCATTATATTTTAATCAAAGTGAAGTGCTTTTAATAATTAACGAAGATTGTTAGCTATTAAAAGCATTTTTTTGTTAGTTTTTGTTACTCGCTCTAGCCACGTCTTACCTATTGATACAGCGCCAGCAGCCATTTAACAAGGCCAGTCATATAGTATTAAGCCTTGCACCGAATACTTAAGCAGGTTATAATTTTATCATATTTAATTTTAATGTTACTAGAACAAGTGAGGAATAATATGATTGGTTGTAGCAGTTTTACAATGGAAACCAAGGACAAAAAGCACTTTTTGTCCCGAACAATGGACTTTATGATGGAGATGGCCCAGGAGCTTGTTTTTACCCCAAAAGACCAGCCCTTCATCGTTTCATATCAGGATCAGCAAGAAATTACCAGCAAACACGCCTTTCTCGGTATGGGACAACTTCAGGATAGCGACAATGCGCCCATTACCTTTGACGGAGTCAACGACGCCGGCGTAACCGGAGCCGTCTTATACTTCCCTGGCTACGCCAACTATGTGGAGCGAGCTGAGGCCAACAAGTGGGCTGTTTCTCCTGACAAGGTAATCTCCGCCGTTTTATCGCAAGCCGCTTCCTTGACTGACGTTGAGGACTTGTTCCAAAATAAACTGGCTCTGGTCAACGAGGCCAGCCCGACCTTGAAAGTTGTGCCGCCGCTACACTACATCTTCTCCGATACTTCTGGCGCCAGTGTAATTATTGAGCCCCAAGCTGATGGTATTCACATTATTAAGGATTCAGTCGGCGTGATGACGAATAGCCCCGACTACCATTGGCACGAAACCAACTTACGGAATTACCTTGCTGTCAGACCTAAACAACACGCCGAGATTGAATTCCTTGGTAAAACCCTCAGGCCATTTAGTCAAGGTTCAGGTACTTTCGGTCTACCAGGAGACTTTACCCCTGTGTCCCGTTTCATCAGAACCGCCTTCATGAAAAACAACGTTGAACAAGCCCCAGATGAGTTTGCGGCAGTCAGTCTCGCTCATCATATGCTGGAATCGGTCAGCATCCCGCGCGGAATCGTTGTAACTACGGACGGTACCTTTGATTACACCTGCTACTCAGCCTACATTTGCGCTGAGTCCCGCAGCTACTATTATTCAACTTATGGCAACCAACGCATTAGATGTGTTAAGTTGACTCCAGAACTGGCTAAAGAAACCAACTACCGGACGTTCAAAGTAAATCCTCAAGAAGACATCGAATATCTAAATTAAAAAAAGCGGAGTCGGCCGCTTTTTTGCTAATAAATAGGCTCCTACTCTAAGTAGAAGCCTATTTATTTTAATTTATTCGCCAACGTAAAATTCAATCCGTTGCTGTAAGTTCTTAAAGGTAACTGGACAGTAGTCACCAATCTCGCCATCAAGGTTAACTGGCAGCTTCTTGCCAACACTCTTACCCAGTAGTTCAATCTTCAGGCTGGTCGTTTTGGTATAAATAATGTCATTATCGTCAACATGCTTGCCGTTCATCGCCAAAACCATGAGCCTTAGTAATTTTACCGGCTCAGATGTCTTGACAATCATTAACTGAAACAGTCCATCGCAAAGTTCTGCATCAGGCATCACTTGCTCAAAGCCACCAATCGTATTGGTCATGCCAAGTAGCAACATCGCCAACTTACCCTCATAGACGCCCTCATCATAAGTCAGACGGAGTTCGTTCTCAGTTAGGTGCGGCAGCATTTCTGCACCCTTAATCAAGTAAGCCGTGTAACCCAAGGCAGATTTAATCTCGGATGGTACCCCATAGGTTAATTCTGTCAATGAACCACAGGCCGCAATATTGACGAAGTACTGATTTTCACCGGCAAAAGTTGCCTGGCCAATATCCATTTTCCGCGTTTTATGCTTGAGAATAACCTTGCTAGCCTCCGCAATATTTTCGCGCGGAATATGCAGGGCACGGGCATAGTCATTAGTTGTGCCAGCAGGAATAATCGCCATCTTCGGCCGCTTATCCAAAAAGGCAATGCCATTGACAACTTCATTAATCGTGCCATCACCACCAGCCGCTACAATCAGCTCAAAGCCTGCCTGGGCTGCCCGCGTGGCCTCTTTTTGTGCACTCTGCTTTTCCCGCGTAGTTCTAAAAGCACTCGCTTCATACCCCGCTTGTTCCATGGTATCAAGTATATCAGCAACATTTTTGGGCATCTGTTCGTGACCAGATACAGGATTATAGATCAATCTTGCTTTTTTAGTCATAGTTATCCCTTACTTAATTTCTCACCAAAGCACCTTAACGATTTTGTAATTCTTTATTCAAAAGCTGGTTGATGACTTTCGGATTGGCCTGGCCGCGGGTCTGTTTCATGATTTGACCGACCAAAAAGCCAATTGCCCGGTCCTTACCATTCTTAAAGTCTTCGACCGATTGTGGATTATTGTCAACGACTTCCTTGACCATCGGCTCAAGTACACTGGTATCGGATAACTGAACCATGCCCTGGTCCTCAACAAACTTCTGCGGATCCGTACCGTTCTTAACGGTTTCGGCAAAGACTCGCTTGGCGATCTTGGATGAAATCGTGCCGTCCTTGATCAATTTAATCATGGCTGCCAAGTGTTCCGGTGTAAGCGCGATATCGGCTAGGTCAACACGATTATCATTCAAGTAACCGTTGACCTGAGTATTCATCCAGTTGGCAGCCAGTTGCGGATCGGCTCCTGCAGCCACGGTCTGATCATAAAAATCAGAGCTTTCCTTGGTTTGCAACAGTACCTCGGCATCGTAGTCCTTAAGGCCAAACTCACCGGTATACTGCTGGTAGCGCGCTTCAGCGGAGCGCGGCAGGGTCTGTTCAATCTCATCAATCCATTCCTGACTGATGTGATCTGGTGCTAGGTCAGGCTCCGGGAAGTAGCGGTAGTCCGCATCGCCTTCCTTTACCCGTTCTAAGACCGTCTTGCCCGTAGCATCATCAAAGCGGCGGGTCGACAACTGAACGCGGCCGCCAGCAAGTAAAACCTGCTCTTGGCGCTTTTGCTCATAAGCCAGCGACTTGCGCACGTGCTCAAAGGAGTTCAGGTTCTTCATCTCAACCTTGGTGCCCAGTTCCTTTTGACCGGCTGGACGGATTGAAATGTTGGTGTCAACCCGCATTGAACCCTCTTCCATCTTAACATCGGAAGCCCCGGTAAACTGAACGATTTTCCGTAGTTTTTCTAAATAAGCATAGCCTTCGTCTGGATCAGCAATCTCGGGCTCCGAAACAACTTCCAGTAGCGGCACGCCCTGCCGGTTCAAGTCAACATAAGAAAAACCATTGGTACCGTGTGTGTTCTTACCAGCATCTTCTTCAATATGCATTTCATGGATACCGATGCGCTTCTTCTTGCCGTGCACTTCAATTTCCACGTAGCCGTCGCGGGCTAATGGCTGAAAGAACTGGGTAATCTGATAGGCCTTCGGACTATCGGGATAATAGTAATTCTTCCGGTCAAAGTGCGTGTTAGGCAAAATATGAGCGTGCGTAGCTAGCGCAACCATAATTCCTAACCGGTAAACGTCCTTGTTGACGTATGGCAGCACCCCGGGCATGCCCCAGTCAATCACATTAGTTTCTGTGTTGGGCTTGGCACCGTAACTTACTGGTGAAGGTGAAAAAATCTTACTCTTCGTTTTTAATTCGAAGTGAACCTCGAACCCAATCGTTGATTTAAAATTCATCAATTAATCCTCCATTCCCGTTGGTGTTTGTTCATAGAACTTGTTACTACGTTCAATAAAGTCGGCTACCTTGAAGATGCTGCCCTCATCGAAGCGCTTGGCCATAATTTGCAGGCCGACCGGCATCCCGTCAACCAAACCGGCTGGTACACTGGCCGCTGGAATTCCGGCTAAATTGGCCGAAATAGTCAGGATGTCATTATTGTACATCTTGATTGGATCAGCAATTTCACTGCCAATATCAAAGGCTGGAGTAGTCGTCGTAGGTCCCACGATCACGTCATGGTCGGCAAAAATCCGGTCAAAATCTTGGCAAATCAAGGTTCTAACCTTAGCCGCTTGTCTAAAGAAGCGGTCATATGAACCAGCTGACAAGGCAAACGACCCTAACATAATCCGGCGCTGAACTTCTTCACCAAAGCCTTCAGACCGTGACTTAACATAAACATCAAGCAAGTCTTTAGCATCTTTGGACCGATAGCCGTAGCGAATACCGTCAAATCGCTGTAAGTTCGAAGAAGCTTCACTTGAAGCGATGATGTAATAGTCTGGCACAACATACTTAGTCAGCGGTAAAGAAACCTCATCAATAATGGCGCCAGCCTCTTTCAAAACGGCTATTTGCTGCTCGATTACATCGTGCATGTCGCCATCAACTGCATCGAGGTATTCTTTAACAACAGCAACCCGCATCCCCTTGACAGCTTGACCAATAAATTGAGTGAAATCCGGTACGGCTCTAGTTGATAAGGTAGAATCGTGCTCATCTTGACCAGCAATCACATTCAAGACCTGAGCTGAGGTTTTGGCCCGCTTGCTCATTACGCCGATCTCATCAAGCGATGAGGCAAAGGCAATCAAACCCCAGCGGGAAACGCGACCGTAGGTTGGCTTAATGCCAAAAATGCCGTTAAAGGCAGCCGGTTGGCGGATTGAACCACCGGTATCAGAACCCAGGGCGGCCACTACTTGACCCGAAGCAACCGCAACGGCCGAACCACCGGAAGAACCACCGGGAACCTTGTCCAAGTTCCACGGATTGTGGGTAATACCGAAGTATGAATGCTCCGTTGACGAACCCATTGCAAACTCATCCAAGTTAGTCTTGCCCACAAAGGTAACATGTGCCGCTTTCAACTTCTCAATAACCGTAGCATCATAAACTGGTAAATAGTTATCCAGGATGTGACTAGCAGCAGTTGTCTTGACATCCTTGGTAATAATATTGTCTTTTATGGCAATGGGAATTCCAGCTAACTTATGATGAGCAAAATCCAGGTCCTGGTCGGGCTTGGCATCTTCTTGCACCGTGATCCAAGCATTCAACTGGTCATCAGTCTGCTTAATATTGGCCACCGTATCTTGGGCCAGTTGATCAGCCTCCAACGTTCCTTGGGCTAATTTTTGATTTAATGAGTCAATATCTTCATTTAAGTAGTTCATTACTCGTCCTCATCCTTGTTAATAATTACCGGAACCTTGATAAAGCCGTTGGCCTGGTCAGGAACATTCTTCATCAGTTCAGTCCGATCCTGCCAGTGTTCTGGCTGGTCTGCTCGAAAGACGGTGTCACGGTCAACTACTTGAACAGTTTCTTCAACACCAGCGGTATCAACCTCTGATAACTGATCTGCCATATTAATAATTGAACTCATCTGCTCGGTCACCTGACCAAGGTCTTTTTCATTGATTTCCAGTCGCGATAAGACCGCAACGTGTTTAATTGTTTCTTCTGTGATTTTCACGTAAATACCTCCTTATTCCCCACCATAAATATGGACTTGATAACTACTATCGCCCGTTTCTTTGGCAACCAACGCTTGCACGTCATTAACCGAGCCGATTTTTATTTCAATCGGCACATCATTAGCCAAATATTTTCTAGCGGTGGCTAAAACCAATCTGGTAAAACTCTGAATCTGCTCGTACCCGTAAAATTGAGTTGTGATCGAGATATTCTCCTGCGCCAATTTGCCATTTTCATAGCGTAAGTTCGCAGTCACGCCACTAATATTGGGAAAATAGTTCTGAATTGATTGCTTAAAGCTGTTGAAATTCGATGCGTCACTGCTATTAATTGCCTTCTTATTGCCAACTGTTGGCAATACCTCGGCCTGGGTAGTAATAGTTTTCCATTTAGTTATTTTACTACTATTAGCAGCGGCTGTCCCGCTCAAAAAGTAAGTTCCAGAAACTAACGCGTCCTTACTTTCCTTGGAAAAAAGACCAATTGTAATTGGCACGTTCTTTAGAGCATTCTTCTTCCGCAAGCGGGCAACAATTTGCTGGGCAATCGCTTGCCCGTACTGCTGCTGCTTGGACCGTGAAATGGCGGCCTGGTATTCCGGTCCATCCTTAGTCTTTTGGTAGTAATCAACTGAATTAAGTGCCAGACCAATGCTCATTCCGCCAATGTGGTAGTTTGAACCAGAGCCCGTCAAATAGTCTTGCTCAATAATCTCTTCTAAATAATAAGGATTATATTGCTTCTTAGACCCCAATGCCGGGTTAAGTCCAGCTGGATTGGCCTTCGACTTACGCCCCAACCAGTCATTAGCAACCGTGGAACTGATATACTGTCCTTCTTGAAAAAGAAAAGAGTTAGTCGAATATTCCCCCTTAGAAATTTGCACGAGTCCGCGTTCAAGTTCACGAGTATCAACCGAATTATCATTGTTGGTGGCAGTTAAGCCAGCAATGGGGCTAGTAACGTAGTGTCCGTCTTTCAGCAAGACCGTATAACCATTGTTACCAGTTTCAGCTGTTTGATAGGTTTTATTATTCGAATCTGACGATGTTTTAGCATTGTTGGCCAAGTTGGAATTCTTTAAATTTCCGCAAGCAGTCAGGCTCAATGCTGCTCCTAAAATCGCTAAAATCTGCAAGTGTTTCTTCAATTTCTCTATTCCTTTATTCAACTTGAGCGATTGCTGCTTCCTCAGTTAATAACTGCACACCTAATTTTTGGGCCTTAGTATACTTTGAACCAGCATCCTTACCATAAATCAAGTAGTCTGTCTTGCCCGAAACTGAACTCGTCACCTTGGCCCCAAGCGCTTGCAGTTTTTTGGTAAATTCACTGCGCGTATAATGTGCCAGCGTGCCCGTTAATACAACTGTCTTATCCTTGAAGTAATTATCTGGAATGGCGGCCTGGGTTTCTTCGCTGGGACCGCGGTAATCCATATTGACCCCGCTGGCCCGTAGCTGGTCAACTAGTTCTTTAACCTCATCCTGGGCAAAGTAGGTCGTTAGTGCTTCGGCAATGGTCATGCCTATTGTATCGATTGCTGCAACTTCCTGCACGTCCGCTGCCATAATCTTAGTCATATTTTTAAACTTTTGCGCAATTAAGCGGGCCGCTTTTGCACCCACATGGTCAATTCCCAATCCCGTTAAAAGCAGCTCAACCGAATTTTGCTTTGAGTTATTAATTGCCGTCAGCAAGTTACTGATGGCCTTATCCTTGAAGTGGTCCAGTTGTTCAAGGTCGCTGGCCTGTAAGTGATACAAGTCAGCGACACTGTGCACCAGCTTACGGTTAATTAACTGCCGCACAATCTTAGGTCCCAGACCATCAATATTCATGGCCGGACGTGAAGCAAAATGCGTAATGCCCTCTTCAATCTGAGCAGGACAGGCCGGATTAATGCAACGCAGTGCAACCTCATCTTGCAGGTGAATCAACTTTTCCCCGCAGGAGGGACAGACCGTGGGAATTGGATAAGGCTCCGTCCCCTTAGGCCGCTTGGCAAGAACTACCTCCGATATTTCAGGGATAATATCACCTGCCTTGTGCAGCATAACGGTGTCTCCAAGCCTGACATCCTTTTCTCGCAGTAAGTCGGCATTATGCAACACAGCGTGCGAAACGGTTGTTCCAGCTAGTTGGACTGGATCCATAATGGCAGTTGGCGTTACCACACCGGTACGGCCAACCGTCCACTTGATTTCATGAACAACCGTTGCTTGTTCTTCAGGCGGAAACTTGTAGGCAATTTCCCAGCGCGGAATCTTGACCGTATTGCCTAAGGCTTGTTGCAATTGCAAGTCATCAACCTTGAGGACAATGCCGTCAATCCCATAGGGAAGATCATCACGCTTTTGGGTGTACTCATCAATGAAGGCGAAGATCTCGTCTAGCTTAGCCAGCTTGAGGCCCGTTTGGTTGGTATGAAAACCCAGCCGGTCCAATTCTGCAATTGCTTGGTGCTGACTAGTGATATCTGCTGGCGGGTTAACCCAGGTGTAAATAAAGGTGCTAAGGTGCCGGTTTTTGGTTACGCTAGCATCAAGCTGGCGGAGCGAACCAGCAGCTGCATTACGGGGATTAGCAAAGGCACTGGCTCCTTCTTCATCACGCTGCGCATTCAGCTTGGCAAAGGCTTCCTTGCCCATATAGCATTCGCCCCGAACTTCTGTAGTTAATTTTTCCGGCAGCGTCTGCGGAATATCCGCAATGAAGCGAGCGTTAGCAGTCACATCTTCACCCACCATCCCGTTGCCACGCGTTGAAGCCCGCGTTAGCTTTCCGGCGGTGTACTCTAAGTTAATCGACAAACCATCGATTTTGAGTTCCACATTGTAGTCAACGGCATGACCAACCTGCTTCTGCACCCGTTCGTCAAACTCACGCAATTCTTCCTTGGAGAAGACATCACCCATTGAAAGCATTGGCACTTCATGCGTAACTTTGGTAAAGGCACTATCAAGTTGTCCGCCCACCCGCTGCGTAATCGAATCTGGCGTCACCAATTGCGGAAACTTTTGCTCCAGTTCTAGCAAGCGGTTGTAGTTCTGGTCGTAGACTTTATCTGTGACTTCCGGCTCATCCTTAGAATAGTATTCATCTGCCCACTTATCGAGCTTGTTTCTAAGCGCGACCACTTCTTTTCTGGCTTCATCAAGAGTCAAATCTGCCATTTTACCCCTCCTGATTCAAAATCTTGTCTTATTACTTATTTCATTATACCTGTTTAATTGGGGCAAAGGCTGCTAGAAGCCGCTTAATCCCCTTATCCTTAAAGGCAATATCGAGCTCCATGTCCTCGCTTTGGCCGTTAACCTTAACAACCACGCCGCGTCCCCAGGCCTTATGGTCAACCTGGTCACCAACATTCCAGCCCTTCTTCTCAGCTCCGATTGCACCAGCAGGCTTTACCTGCGGACTAGTATAAACTTGGGCCCGGGCCCGTTCATCAGCCGTAGCAAACGGCGCCGTCTGAACTTGGAAGCCGTTATTGACACTACTGGTTACCACCGCGTTTTCGGCATCGAGGTCCGTTTGATCAATCTCCTCCAAAAAGCGTGAAGGTGGGTTGTTCTGCATGCGGCCATACATCATCCGCGAATATGCATTAGTCAAAAAAAGTTTGCTTTTAGCCCGAGTAATGCCGACATAGGCAAGACGGCGTTCTTCTTCGAGCTGGTCGTCTTCCATTAAGGCCCGCGACAGTGGGAAGAGCCCGTCTTCCATCCCCACCAAAAAGACCACTGGGAATTCCAAGCCCTTGGCCGCGTGCAAAGTCATCAAGGTAACTTGCTCATCATTATTAGCCAGGTCATCTTGATCGCTTAATAGCGAAACCTCAGCCAAAAAATCACTGAGCGCGCTGGCGTCATCGTCTTCTGCTTCATATTCATCATCAAACCGCTTGGTTACCGATAAAAATTCATCCAGGTTTTCTAATCTTGTTTCAGCTTCAATGGTATGTTCTGCCTTAAGCGCATCCGTATAACCAAAGTCCTGCAGAATTTTTTCGGTCAAACCGGTTACACTGTGATCTTTGGCAAAGGTAATAGCATCGCGCAATTTAGCGCCAAAATCACTCAGCTTGGCGGCTGCCCTGGTCGATAGACCTGCCATATTAAGATGATTAAAGGCCTCCAGCAGAGACAGGTTATTGTCCTGAGCCAAAGTCAAAAACTTATCCACACTGACCTGCCCAATGCCCCGCTTGGGCACATTGACAATGCGGTTAAAACTCATTGTATCGCTTGGATTAGCCACTAACTTAAGGTAAGCCATAATATCCATGATTTCCTTACGGTCATAGAACTTATGGCCACCAACAATCTGATAAGGCACATTTGATTTCACAAAGGCCTCTTCAACTGTTCGCGACTGGGCATTGGTCCGATAGAGGACGGCAAAGTCATTGTAAGCATGCTTATTGGCCTCAACCTCTTCCTGAATTTTGGCAATGATAAAATGCGCCTCATCATCACCGCTTTGGGCCCGGTAATAGGTGATTTTTGCACCATCACCCTGGTCAGTCCACAGGTTCTTGGCCTTACGGTTACCGTTATTCTTAATTACCGCATTAGCGGCGGCAAGAATATGTCCCGTGGAGCGGTAATTCTGCTCTAGCTTAACCGTTTGCACCCCATCCTGTTCATAATCTTGCTCAAAATTCATAATATTTTCCATGTTGGCACCGCGCCAGCCATAGATTGACTGGTCGGCATCCCCCACTACACAGATATTCTTATACTGAGCAGCAAGTTCATGGCACAGTTCATATTGGGCTTGGTTGGTATCTTGATACTCATCAACAAGCAAGTACCGGAACTTGTTCTGGTAATAATGCAGCACGGTTGGATCCTGCTTAAACAAAACTAAAGTTTGCATAATCAAGTCGTCAAAATCCATGATTTGGTCATGCTTCAACCGCTTTTGATACTCGTGATAGACTTCAGCGGCCACCTTGTCAAACGGCGAAGAACTGCTGGCCTCAAAGGCAGCGGGTGTTAATAAGTCATTTTTAGCATTAGAAATCGCCGCCAGAATACCCCGCGGTTCGTACATCTTCGGGTTAATGTTGAGCTCCCGTTCAATATGTTTAACCAGCGTTAATTGCTCCGCTGCATCCGCAATCGAGAAGTTACTACCGTAGCCAATTTTTTCGGCATCACGCCGCAAAATCCGCACGCACAGGGCATGAAAGGTAGACATCCAGATGCTGCTAGCACGGTCTCCGAGTAACTTTCGTTCCCGCTCCCGCATTTCGCTAGCAGCCTTATTAGTAAAGGTAATGGCCAAAATATTCCACGGCAATACCCCTTTTTCATCAACTAAGTAGGCGATGCGGCGGGTCAAAACCGAAGTCTTGCCCGAACCGGCACCGGCGACGACAAGCAATGGCCCTTCGGTTGTCTTAACGGCCTGTTGCTGTTGCGGGTTTAATCCTGCTAAAATCGATTCTTCGCTCATTCTAATTCCCTTCAACCTGAAAAATTATAACTATTTTATTGTACCAAAAATAAGGACTAATTGATTGAATCGCCCTTTATTTGTCGAAGCGGTCAAGGTGGTATTGCTCAATCAACTTAATCAACTTTTCGGCATATTCTGGGTCGGTGGCATAGCCATCCTTGACTAGTGCGTAAGCCTGTTTACGGTAGTTCTGCGCCGCCAAAACATGCTGGTACTGGTGGGCGTTCCAACTAGTCCCCTTTTGAAAAAGGCGTGAATGGGCCCGAATTGATGCCTCGTAGGAATCATAAATCTGAAAACGCGCCTTCACTACGACCCACTTACCCTTTTCATATTCCTTAGTTGATAAAATCGCCGAAGTATTGGGATTGGTCCCCTTGACGCCAAACAAATTATTATATTTTTGCGACAAACTGCTTTGGCCATAGTCACTCTCCAGGCAGGCCTGAGCAATAGCAATGCTCGGCAGCAGTTCAAAAGACTTGTTGACTTCCTTGGCAATCGGTCCAATCTCTTTAATAAAGGCTTTATGCTGTCTAATGATCTTTTGTCTAGCTTCTTCGCGGGCAATTTGCTCCTGCCGTAGCTGCTCAGACTGAATTGCCTGTCGGCGGTAGTACCGAAAAGCGGCAAATGCAACAATTAATACAAATAAAATTATGAACGTTCGGATAATAATCTGCCAGTTAGATTGCTTCCGGCTCTTCCGTCTTTTCGCCATATAAAACCCTTACCTTTAACTTATTACCTTAAGTATACCCGTCTTACGGTGAAATTATGCAATGTAATTATTTTTTAAAATAAACCGGGCGTTAGGCGTTAGCCTGGCGCAAAACAAAAAATGGAGCCGAAGCTCCATTTTTATTCAGTGCGGGCAAGAAGACTCGAACTTCCACGATCTAAAAACGATCACAAGATCCTTAGTCTTGCGCGTCTGCCAATTCCGCCATGCCCGCAAGCACAATCAATACTATAACCCAAAATTGATTTTAGCACAATACTTTCTGCACTATTTTTGCGAAAAAACTGGCTAATCAACCATCTGCTCATTCACGTAGCGCGCATACAGTTCGTGTTGACTCATCAACTCACGGTGGGTACCATGTCCCGTAATCTGGCCGTGCTCAACAAAGTAGATCTGATCAGCATTGACAATCGTGGACAACCGGTGGGCAATCACTAGTGTTGTCCGGTCGACCATCAACTGGTCAAGTGCTTGCTGAACCTTGCCTTCTGACTCCGAGTCCAGGCTGGCCGTCGCTTCATCCAACATCAAAAGCTTTGGATTGCGCAAGAAGGCTCGGGCAATCGCCAACCGCTGCTTCTGTCCGCCAGACAGTTTAATGCCCCGCTCGCCAATTTCCGTTTCCATTTGCTGGGGAAATTCCCGGACAAAGCCGTCTGCGTAGGCGAGTGCTAGACCCTGCCACAATTCATCGTCGGTGATTGTGCGCGGTAAGCCATAGACTAAGTTTTCCCGAATCGTCCCGGAAAAAATCGCACTATTTTGTGATACATAGCCAAGTTGAGCCCGCCAATTGTCCAAGTCAACGTCCTGAATATCTCGCTCGCCAATCATAATTTGACCACTAGCAGGTTGATAGAAACGCTCCAAGAGGGCAAAAATAGTGGACTTTCCGCCACCACTAGGGCCGGCGAATGCGACTACCGAATTAGGTTGCGCAGTAAAGGAAATCTCATTGAGAACTGGCTCTCCTACCTTATAGCTAAAGCTGACTGCTTTGGCAGTCAAGGTCTTGTCAGTTAAATCCAGCTTCTGGTTCGAGGCCGCCTTTTCAGGCTGCAACTTCAAAATAGCTTGAATTCTCTCGGTCGAGCCTAGTGCTTTTTGGACTTGCGAAAAGAAAGTGGCAAAGGTAGCAACTGGCGAAATCACATTGAACAAGTACAGGAGAAAGGCAACTAGCGAACCGCTAGTTAATGTTCCTTGACCAATCCGAATAATACCAAAAGCCAGAATACCGACAAAGGCCGCCATCATCAAAGTCATCATGACCGGTTGGAGAATTGCCTCCACTCGTGCATCGGCCACACCAATACCAAAAATCTTGTTAATTAAGCCATCGCCGCGGTCTTTTTCAAACCGCTCCCCATTGCTTGCCTTAATCAAACGTACATCGGTTAATTTTTCGCTAACATCACCATTGAGTTCGGCAGTGGCTGTCTGCAACTTACGACCCAGTCTTGACATAATCCGCCCAATCGGTAATAGAATAAGTACGACAATCGGTACAATCGTAAAAATCAACGTTGCCATCTGCCAGTCCATCACAAACAAGATAAACAATGAACAAACTAGCTGAATTCCGCCCGTAATAAAGTTGGGGAATTGAGCTGCAATTAGATCCTTAATGACACCAGTATCGTTAACCAACCGGGAACTACTTTCCCCAGCCTTATTCTCATCAAAGTACGATACAGGCAGTTTTAGCAAGTGCGCCCACAACCGTTCGCGCAGCGTCTTGACCACGCTTTCGCCAAAGTAGCGCAAGATAAAGCCGCCCAACGTGCTTAAGACCAGCTGCAAGATAAAGACTACAACAATGATTACCATGCTGGTGTAATTAAACTTATCCCACTTACTGGTGTCGACCAAATTCCTGGTTAGTAGGGGCAGCGCTAAGTTAGCTGCACTGGTAATCAAGCTGAGGAATAGACCAAGCACAAATAGTGACTTTTTCAGCTGTAATCCGCTCAACAGGTGAAAAAAATCCCGTAGCTTAACTGTCTTATTCTTATTTTTACGTGATTTAACCGTCATGAAGGTAGCCTTTCTAGTACTTTGATCCAAACAAAAAGCTTTTCATAAGCTGAAAAACTTTTTGCACTTTTTCTTAATCAACTTTCTTCGTTCTTATTATCCCAAAACTTTTGCCAAAAGTCTTGGTCATATTGACGTATTTTAGCACATTTATGGTGGTTTTCAGGAAAATCTTCTCGTTTAAAATCGTGCCGCCACGCCCTCATTTTACGCCGCATATCCTGCATATCCGCAGTGCGATAATCTTGCTGGTCAGAAAATTTGTGCCACTTAGCCAGTGCTTTCATCCGGTAAGTCGGATCAACAAACCTTTGCGTTTGTTTACGGAAACCTTCATCCCAACCATTAGAAATCTTTTCCAACGACTTACTCAATTCTGCTTGTTCATCCGCGTTCAACCCGGCAAAAAAAGTTGCCGTATCATACTCTTTTTGCTGCTGATCAAGCAGACTAGCCTCTTTCTTGCCGGCCTCAGTCAAATATACCCGTTTTACCCGCTTATCTTGGTCATCAGTTTCACGTCTGATATCACCCTTTAGTTCCAGTTTTTTCAATAATTCAGCTAGCGATCCCGGTCTTAAGGCTAGGATTTCTGCCAAGTAATTCTGGGTTAAGCCATCGCCCAACTTGAGTACAGCTAACACCCGCTTTTGCCCCGAAATTGGCTGCTTATTTTCGAACATAAAGTAGCGACTGGCCCGCATGACAAAACTTAGTTGTTTCATTAATTTATCGCTTGTTTGACTCATTAGATAACTCCTTTTCAAAAATAGTTAGGTACCTAAAATTATACTTGAATTATAACTTGCTTACTAATCACTTGTCAAACAAAGTAGCTGCTAGCCCGCCCCGATAATTGCTCGCCTCTCACTTGGCTTTACCGCTGAGTACCAACATTCAGGCGACCGCCACACCTTCCGCAAGCATACTTAAAAACGTTGATTCGCCGCACCCGCTGATAGCTTTGGCCACACTTTTGGCAAGTGTAGCAATAACGCGGCGATTGCTTGCGGCTCAAACCAATGTCTGGGGCATAACGCGAACCGTTTACCCGCTTAAGCAGCCTGGAAAAATCCAGATCACGGTGGCGGTATCCTCGTTGAGCTAAGTGGAGGTGGTAGTGCACCAATTCATGCTTAATAATTCCCACTAGTTCACTTTGATACTGCTTTACTAAAAAATGCGCATTAATCTCAAGATGATGGTCTTCTAAGTGGTAGCGTCCCCCAGTGGTGGTTAAGCGGCGGTTAATTTTTACACGATGCTTAAAGGGACGACCAAAGTAAGTAAGGGATACCTGCTCTACCAATTTTTGTAACTCTTGCTCAGTCATCTTATCTGATTAATTTAGCGTAAAGTCCCGCAGCAGCTTTACTTCTGATTCTGACCTTTAGCGCTGTCACCAGCTTGCGCTTAAGGGGCTTAGCGCCCTCCATCCAGGTACCAGTAAACACGTGGATCGTCTTAGAAGCAGCAGAGGGATTGCACAAGATTCCGTCAGGATAGACATGAATACCCGTTGGCAATAGCTGTTCCTGGTTAGTTGGCTTGGCGCCATACTTGTCTTTAAGGATGTCCGAAACGGAAAGCGTGTTGACTCCTGCTAGTTGGTCTTTGGTGTCAAAGGTAAAATCACGGTTGTCATAGTAGGACAACATGTCCTTAACCAGCGGATGTCCTTTTTCCGCACCAAAAACAGCAGTAAAGGGATTAGCTTTATTTTCAAAACCAACAAACGCGCGATCGGCCAATAGGCTTGTCAAATCATCCAAAACCAATACATCGGTGTCCAGGTAAATGCCGCCCTGCTCATAAACTGCCTTGGCCCGAATATAATCTGACACAAAGGCCCATTTTTGCTCCTGGTAGGCTTGTTCAATGTAGGGATTTTCGTGAATATTAAAGTTCTGCTCGTTCCACTCAATAATTTGGTAGTCTTGCAGGTGCTTACTCCAGGTTTTCATGCAACGTTGAATGTTCTTGGGTTTAGGGTTACCCCCAACCCAAACGTAATGGATAATTTTGGGAATCATTTTAGCCTCGTGTAAAAAAACGTTTAAGTAACATCATTATATCTTCATTAAAGTCAAGCTTCATCATCAACATCAGTAAAATATACAAAACAAACATAATGATGGACTTTAGGGTCATATTCAGAAAGGCGGACGAAACCAGCTGCGGTAGTACCATCCCAACAGCTAAGACAATTACCGCAATCAGCAAATATTTAGGAATTTCACGGAAGGAATATTTGAAATCATAACCATCACGCACAATCCAGAGCCGCAAAAGGAGCACAATGAATTCCGTTAGTAGAATGGCCACCATAGCTCCTGTGGCGCCGTACCAGCGGTCAAGGAAGTAGCTTAGCACCAATTCAAGGATTGCACCAACAATTACCGGAATAGCATAATCGCGATCTCGGTGATTGGCCAAGGCAAACTGATTGGCAAAAACACCACCCATTGGAATCATAATAATGGTCAAGGTGAAGAAAAACATCAACGGCGTCATCGGAATAAACTTATGGCCAAAGAAAAAGGGGACAAATTCCTTGGTATTGGCCATGATGATGACTGCAAAGATCGTTCCCAGCATGACCGTCGCTTCCAGCGATTTTTTTAAGATTACCTTCTGCTTACCTTGTCCTTCACCGGCCATCTTAGGCATAATCACCAGTGAAATACTGGTAATGATTCCCAGAACCATGTTAGAAATACGCTGCGAATTGTCATAAAAGGCCACCTGCGTTGAGTTCTGAAAAAGGCCTAAAAGTGGTTTATCGAGTGAAGTATAAATTTGGGTAGCAATTTGCGGAATCAGCAAGGTGATAATTGCTCGCACCGTCGTTTGATACTGGTAAAACTGCCCCACTGGCCGACCAACATAACGGCGAATATCAAGCCAAAAGACAAATGAACCCAACATCGTCGACACCGACATAATCAGCATGTACTTCCAGAGGTCACCAGGTTCTTTCACCCAAAGTAAAATCAGGATAACGGAAACAAGTTTAACTGCCGTGTTCTTTGCTACCACCCGGCCAAAGGCCGCAAGCCCCTGAAAAAACCAAGAAATGTCAACCTGAGCTGAAATTAGGTAGGGTACCATGAGCAACAGGTAGGGGCCGTACTTGAGATGAAAAAAACTAGTAACGACTACCAAAAGCACAATAGTCACTGCACCAGCGATTGCTTGGAAATACCATAAACCCCAAAACGCTTCGGTAAGGTCGGCCTTATTGCCAAAAGCGCGCGTCTGTGAAATTGTCCGCATACCGATATAAGAAACTGATAATGTACAAAAGATCATTAAGAATTGGACAATATTGTTCACATTACTGTAGACCCCGTATGTTTTTGGCCCCAGAATTCTCGACAGGTAGGGTACCGTAATCAGTGGCACTAAGACAAGGAAAATTTGGTAAACCGCATTATATAAAATATTCAAAAATGTTTTTTTCACAGTTTATCCTCTTCACCTTTTTGTATCATCAAATTAAAGATATCAGCGCAGTACGAATCACTATGAACCTGATTGGTCAGGTCTAGCCAGTACTTGCGCTGGGCTTGGTACTTATCTGGTGCAGCAAGGGCATGCACCAATTCAGCCTGCGTTTTAACACAGGAACCGGGGACAACGCGATCATACGGACCAAGCAGTAGCCCCCGCTCCTGCTCATATTGCTCTAAGTAGTTAGTCACAAAGATGATTGGTTTGTCCAAGTTCAAGTAGTCGAAGTAAACCGAGGAAAAGTCGGTAATCAGGCTATCCGTACTGCCCAAGAGTTCATAAAGATCAGCATCGTGTTCAGTTAAGTAGTCATTATTAAGAAAACTAATATTGGAAAAGTGACTGTTCAGGTCGCCGATTAAACTCAGCTCATAGGGATGCAGCTTAACAATCAGGTACTGGTGGTTAATTCTAAATGACTCATTCAAGCGCGCTGCAGCAAAATCCGGTAGAGTTAAAAAGTTACCTGCACTAATTTGCGCCATAACTTCCTGGTCGGCCAGCTCATAGCGAAAAGTTGGCATGTAAATAATGATTCGCGCTTGTTCATCCCTTTGCTTAAACAAGTCTTGTAGTAATTGATCCTTAGAAATCACCGGCCTTGATAGAGCATCAAGGCGAGGAAAACCTACTTTATGATACTTAGCTGCCTCTACCGCAGTACAAGCACTCATCAGGGTTTCATAGAGGTCAGAGCTGGAGCAAACAAGGTCAGCATTCTTTTGCCATAACTTGGCATTACGCCAATCGGCTCTACTAGTAGTATTATTGGCCATGATGCCCATCCGTTTGAGCGGAATGCCGTGCCAAAATTGGATATTAACCTGCTTAGCATGGACCTTAAAGGGAGAATGAGTAGTCAAGACAAACTTGGCCCGGCCAATTTTGCGCCAGGTCTTAAATGATAAATGTGATGATGGCCATGGTTCAACCACAGTCACATCGTATTCGGGATGGTTAGCCCTCATGTACTTAGCAAAAAGGTAACCATTGGAGCCCGATCTCCCCGCACCATTCAAAATCACTAGGTGCTTTTGATTGATTTTCGTCAAACTCGCGCCCAGCTTCATTAGGCGCAGATACAGCCGAAACAAAAAATTCTTCATTCTTAACCTTCTCCAATTTTCACTTAGTTTAAGGGTACAGAAAACACCTGCGCAAACTCAAGCTTTTTTGCATTATTTTTTAGTTTTTTAACCATTCACCCACTAAAAAAAGTATTAACAACTTTTTTAGCAATTTATTTTAGCGCAAACCAGCCCGCAACCTTGGTTTAAACCCGCTTTTATATAAAAGCAAGTACTTGCTTGCAACGTTACATAGAAAGTGTTATTCTACTCCAATGAAAAATTTAAACAAAGTGAGGTTAAAAAAATGAAAATCAAAAAATTTTTCTGTAATCGAGGAACGGCCTTAGCCTTCCTCATTACCGTCGTCTTTGGCAGTATGATCTTTTGGATCTATGATTCCGGCTACCAGAACCTGCCGCGAGACATCAAGGAATTGCCGGTAACAATTGTTAACCAAGACTCAGGTAGCAAGACGTTGGCAAAGCAGTTGAAGAAGCAACTACCCTTCAAGCATGTTAAGGAAAAAAACAATCTCACGACTGCTAAGCGGGAGCTAAATAACCGCGATAGTTACTTAGTCATTAACATTCCGCCGCATTTCAGTCGGGACCTCCGACAAGATCAGGCCGTCAAGGTACACTTCTATCTTAACGATTCTAACCAAATGTCCCTGGTTAGTTCGCTCAATTTGGTCGTAACCAAGATGAGCCATGCCATCAGCCAAAATATTATCGTGCAAAAACAGATGCTCAGGCTAGCAAAACCGGCCCTAAAACAACTACAAGCTAGTATCAAGAGCAAACAAGTCCAGGCAGAGCAAAAGGTAGTTGCTACACGTCAACAAATTGCCCAAGCACCCGTCGCTCAGCAAAGACAATTGACCGCTCAACTGAAGAAAGCGGTCAACCAACAGCAAAAGCAAGTACGGCAACAGGCCCTAAAGCAACAGCAAACAATCATTGCACAGAGCAAAGAACAAGCCCAGCGGCAAAGTACTCCTGTCACCAGTAAAGTCCACCACGAAAATCAGGTTAACAAAGGTTTGAATAACTACTTGGCCCCCTTCTTTATTAACATGGCGCTGAACTTAGGTGCAATGATGGGCGCTCTTCTACTCTACGGCGTGTATGCCCGCTTTGCTCTTGAGTTCAGACGGTGGCGTTCATTTGCTTATTTAGAAGTTACTTTTTTAGTTTTGGCTTTGATTAGCAGCCTGATAGTCAGCATATTCGACTTAAAAATTCTGCCAGTTACCTTGTCAAACTACCAGAACATTGTCTTAAACCACACGCTAAGTCTCTTTCTTTACTATAACTTCAACTCTATTCCGCTACTCCTACTAGGTCAGATTGGCACCACTTTCAATATTATCCTAACAATGATTCAGGCAGTTTCTGGAGCCGGAGCAGTTCCACTTATTGCTATGAACAAGTTCTTCACTGCTGTGCATTACCTAACACCTACTTATTATGGAATTCAAAATGACTTCAATCTGCTGTACGGCGGAACCCTGACTGCACAGCAAGAATTTGGGTTCATCTGCCTAATTCTCGGCGTCTTGTGCATCAATGTGATAATTGTTACAATAAGACACAAACAACCAATTTTACAGTTCGAGGATTTAGTTAGGTAGGTCAGCACATGGCTACAGATGTTGAGCAAAAAATTTTAGCGGCTTTTTCGGAACTATTAATAAACTATGGTTACAAAGGAACCACCACTAAGAAGATTGCTCAAACTGCCCAGGTCAATGAAAGTACCCTATTTCGTCACTTCAAGGATAAGCGTGGTATCTTGTTACGCCTGGTGGCAAGCTATTCAGATGATATTCAAACCGTTGGCCAGAATTATCACCTGGTAGGAGACTTAGAACAAGACTTGATGAATTTCGCAATCATCTATCAAGACTTCATTAATCAGCACCTTGCCCTCTTTCTTACCAGTATTCGTGAATCCAAAAATTTACCTGAGGTTGAGCGGGTAATCAAGGAGCTGCTCGATTTGGTCAAAAAGATTCTTACCGAAAAATTGACTCAGATGCAAGAATCTGGTGAAATTGCCCAAGATATTAACCCTGCAGTGGAGATTGATAACTTAGTTTTACTGAATATCGGACAAGCAATTATGCAACATTCATATCCCACCACGGTCTTTAAAGTTTCTCCAGAAACTTTTGTCCAAAGCAATGTCCGAGCATATGCACAACACTTAAAGCCAGCAACAACCTAACCAAAACAAGAAAAGCCAGTCTGAATGGTCCCGAAGGGACTGTTCAAACTGGCTTTTTTATGGTCTTTTACGACATTTTCTTATTGTTAAAGTAGATGTGGCTATCCGAAGTCGAATCAATCGTGTAGGTCATTTCATCACCGCGGACAACATAGTGAGAGAACTCAAGCGGCTGCTCAAACTGGTTATAAACCGTCTTATTTACTTCAAATAAAGGTACAGTCGTAGTTAACTTCAACAAGTGCGTTTGCTTAGCATTAGGCAAGATGGTCCCAATCTCCCGGTATGAACTTGCCGGGCTCTCATGGTACTTTTCTTCCAGGTACTCATACAGTGAAGTAGCAGTATTAATGTTAACCAATAAATCAGGAAAGCGTTCCGCTGAAAGCCAAGCCTCATCGATTGCCATTGGTGTCCCCGCTATTTCGGAAAGGCGTTTAATATAAATCAAATCCGCCTGTTCAGGTAAAAGCAGGACTTTGGCAACATCAGCATTTTGTAATATTTCACGTTTAATAATAAGCTGTTTGTTAGTTTTTGCACGGGAAAGCGCAAACTCTGAAAAACCTTGAATCTGCTCCAACTTGCCACTCATTTTTTTGGCATTGACATAAGACCCCTTGCCCTGAATCGTGGCAATTAACCTTTCCTCTGTCAGTAACTTGAGCGCGCGGCGCACCGTTATCCTACTAACCTGGTACTTCTCACACAAATATTGTTCACTTGGTAATTTTTGTTCTGGCTTTAATTGCCCCTGCTGGATTTGCCGCTTCAAATCCAGATAAACTTTTCTATAGAGCGGAACGGCCGCAATTGTCTTATCGGAATTCATTTCTTTGCTCCTTCATCATTCCAATATTACTAAATTAAAAAAGAAATAACAATTTATTAGTTCCAGTAACTCAGTTCATAAAAAATTGAATTAAGTTAACTTTTGATTGACAAGGTAGTATTAACTAACTTAAATAAGGAGGAAAGCAAAACATGGAAAACATCATTGATTTACGCCAGCTGCACAAGGCATATGGCAAGCAGGTAGTGCTAAATAATATTAGCTTAACTGTTAAAAAAAGAGAAATTGTGGGGTTGATTGGTGGTCCATCGGGGGCCGGTAAATCGACAACTATTAAAACTATGCTGGGTATGGAAAAAGTTGACTCCGGTGATGCAGTAGTTCTTAATACCGCCATGCCGGCTCGCAAAATACTTGGAAAAATTGGTTATATGGCGCAGTCTGATGCCCTGTATGAAGCACTAACAGCTAAAGAAAATCTGGAGTTTTTGGTAATATGAAAGGTGTCACAGGTAATAAACTTGCTGAAGAAATTGATTATACTGCTAATGTAGTCGAATTGACTAATGACTTAAATAAAAAGGTTAGCAATTATTCTGGTGGGATGAAGCGCAGACTATCACTAGCAATTGCCCTATTGGGCAGGCCTGACTTGCTTGTGCTTGATGAGTCGACTGTTGGAATTGACCATTCTCTGCGCCGCAAAATATGGCATGAACTGGCCTTAATTCGACAGCAAGGACGTAGCGTTTTAATTACTACACACGTTATGGACGAAGCTGAATTAACAGACCGGGTTGCCCTTTTGCTAGGCGGAAAAATCATTGCCTTTGCGGAACCAAAAAGCTTGAGCGGCAATATGGTGTTGACACAATTGAAGAAGTTTTCCTAAAAGCTGAAAGTGAGGAACAAGAATAATGAGAACTCTAGCTATTGCCAAAAAGGTCTGGTTGGAATTATTCCACGACAAGCGGTCATTAATACTAATGTTTCTTGCACCAATCTTAGTCATGTGGTTGATGAACGTTATGTTTTCAGCAAATTCGCAAACAGAAACAACTATTGCCACCATTAACGTTAATCAGTCTATCAATAAGAAACTTAATAAGATTGACCATGTTACGGTTAAGAAATACCACTCAAAGAAGCACGCTAACGCTAACTTAAAAAGCAACAAAATTGATGCCGTTATTTTATACCAAAATAACACTTACGATGTTACTTTCGCTAACACCGATTCTGGTAAAACTGCCCTAACTAAGCAAGCACTGAGCGCAGCGCTAACAAAAGAAAACTTTTCAACGTTAACGAGTAAACTTAAGCAAATCCAAAGAGTATTGCTAAAGGCTGATCTTCTAATTGCTTCAAAGATAAAGCAACCCAAGCAAACTTCTAAGGTAAAAATTAATAATCATTATCGGTACGGCAACAAAGACACTGGCTTCTTTGCCAAAATTGTACCAATTTTGCTCGGTTTCTTCGTCTTTCTTTTTGTTTTTTTAATTTCTGGTATAGCACTGCTCAAAGAGCGCACCAGTGGCACCCTCGATCGCTTATTAGCCACACCTGTCAGGCGAAGCGAAATTGTCTTTGGTTATCTAATTAGCTACGGCCTGATCTCAATTGTACAGGCTACGATTATTGTACTTGCAACAATTTGGTTGTTAAAAGTCGAAGTTGTTGGTAGGCTCTTTAATGTGATTTTAATCAGTTTTATATTAGCCCTTGTTGCACTAGCTTTTGGGTTATTGCTCTCAACCTTAGCTGGATCTGAATTTCAAATGATGCAACTAATTCCGGTAGTTATAGTGCCACAAGTTTTCTTTTCCGGACTCATTCCACTAGATTCAATGGCACAGTAGGTACAGTATATCGGAAAAGTTTTAGCAAGTTACAAAGAAGAAATCAACCAGAAAAAAATACCTTCCGGCCAAAAAAGGTGTTGTTAGCCGGGCTAAAACTATTTTCTGAAAAGGGATTTCACGCGACTACAACAGCTGAGATAGCCCATGAAGCCAGCGTAAGTGAAGGGACGATCTATAAGTATTTTAAATCAAAGGATGATCTCTTGACTAAATTGTTAAGTCTACTACTAAAAGAAATCCAAGAAAACTTTTTTGTGCAGCTAAATGACTACCAAGATTTATCCAAGTTAATATCGTTTGTAGTTGAGGACCGCGTTCAATTTTTGCTCATTAACTTTGATTTTTTCAGCCTATTTGTACAGGAATTATTGACCAACCAGAACATGCATAACCTCATCAAAAAATACGTCGCTGGTGAAAACGGCGTGCTGGCATATTGTCAGAACTTACAGCATCGCTTTACCGAAATCAATCAAAAGTTGACGCCTCTCCAAATTCTGCGCATCTTGATTAGCCCATTGCTAGCGTATGTGATTCAGGTCAAGCTGTTTAACGTTAAAGCCGCTAATAACTCGGCCGATATGACTTTACTCAAACGGCAAATCAGTGCAAACTTAACTGACTAGTTGACATAGTCGTTCACAATAGGTAAAAAGCTTAAGCAATACATTATCGCTTAAGCTTTTTGTGTAATATTATTTTATATAAGCTGTATAAATTAATATAACTAAATTAATCAGTTTAAATTGGCCAAGATCCATCGGCTAAGACCAAATGCCCCTGACCAAGATCTTTCATTGCTTTATGTTCATATTGCTGACGATTAGCCTGATAGTCAGTCAACTGCTTGTTTTGTTCTGCCAAAGGATTGGTTGATGGAATTGCGGTAAGCAAACTTTGAGTATAGGGATGAACCGGATTAGCAAAAAGCTCAGCGGTGGGACCAGTCTCCACAATATGCCCCAAATGGATTACCCCAATGTGGCTGGAGAGATGTTTAACCATTGCTAAGTCATGCGCAATAAAGAGCATGGCACTACCACTTTCCTTTTGAATGCTTTGCAACAAGTTGACCACTTGCGCTTGCACCGACACATCTAATGCTGAAATCGCCTCATCGGCAATAATTAGCCGCGGGTGCATAATCACAACTCGTGCAATGCCCACTCTTTGCCGCTGACCGCCTGACAACTCTTGCGGATAACGGTTAATAAATGAGCTATCAAGTCCCACCACTTTAAGCATCTTTCGAACACGAGTTAGTTTTTTCGTTTTATCAAGCTGCGGATAATGAATATCAAGTCCCATTCTGACAATTTCACCCACCTTTTTACGGGGGTTAAGCGCAGACATTGGATCTTGAAAAATCATCTGCATGTCTTTGCGTAATTTCGCCGCTTGCGCTTTATTTAATGAACCAGCTATCTGCTCGCCCTCAAAGGTGACGGTTCCCGCCGTGGGCTTGTACAGACGAATTAGTGATCGACCGATTGTCGTTTTGCCGCTACCGGATTCTCCTACTAGGCCAAAGGTCTCACCACTGGCAATCGAAAAAGAAACATCATCAACGGCCTTAACCAGCTTTTTATTGGACGCCGGGAAGTACTGTTTTAAATTCTGCACTTCTAAAATATTATTTGCCATCAGCCTCACCCGCTCCCTTCATTTTAGCAATTCGTGTTTGCAGTAATGCCGGCATTTCAACTCGCGGAGCCCGCTTATCCAGGAGCCACGTGGCGGCATAGTGGTGCTGGTTAATTCTAAACATTGGCGGCTGCTGTTCAAAATCAATCTTTAAAGCATAATTATTCCGCGGGGCAAAGGCATCGCCTACGATTGGCTGGGTCAGGTTAGGAATCGTCCCGGCAATGGTGGGCAGCTTCTTAACTTGTTCATTAACGTCAGGAACAGCAGTCAGCAAGCCCCAAGTATAAGGATGTCTAGGATCAAAGAAAATATCTTCACTTGTTCCTGTTTCAACAATTTTGCCAGCATACATTACATTCACAAAGGTCGCAATGTTGGCTACTACGCCCAAGTTATGCGTAATGAAAATCACTGCTAGTTTTCTGGATTTTTGGATGTGCTTAATCAAGTTTAAAATTTTGGCTTGGATTGTAACGTCGAGTCCGGTAGTCGGTTCATCACAAATTAACAGACTAGGATTACCTGCTAAAGCAATCGCAATAACAATTCGCTGGCGCATCCCACCCGACAGTTGATGGGGATACTGCCCTTGCACAACTTCTGCATTTTGAATACCAACTGTTGCAATCAACTCCAAAACTCTTTGCTTCACTTGTAGCTTGTTTAGGTCTGGATTGGAAGCTTTAACCGCCTCTGCCACCTGTTTATTAATTTTCATGGTTGGATCTAGCGAAGTCATCGGATCTTGGAAAACCATCGCGATTTCTTTACCCTTAATTTGACTTTGCATTACTTTAGCATTGACCTTTAACAAGTCAATTGTCTTTTCGCCGGTTTTACTCTGATAGGTAAACTTAATTTCACCAGCCTTAATTACTTGATTGGCTTCTTTTTCACCCATAATTGGTTTTACGCTGGCTGATTTACCACAACCTGATTCTCCCACCAAAGCCACTGTTTCACCTTTTTGGACTTGATAGTCAATTCCTCTAACTGCTTGCACTTCTCCATGTTCAGTTTGATAGGCGACCTGTAAGTTCTTAATTTCTAACACCGTTTGAGACATATCTCCTAACTCCCTTCAAGCGCATCGCGCAAACCATCGGCAATAATGTTGAAGCTCAACATAATTAGCGCCAAGAATAAAACTGGGAAAATCACCATATAAGGATAGACAATTGCTTGGGTATAGCCATCGTTAATCATTGTTCCTAAGGAAGCAAGTGGTGCCGGGACGCCCAGGCCAATAAAGGCCAAAAAGGCTTCTAAAAAGATGGCATTAGGAACAGACAGCATAAAGGTAGTAATAATTTGTCCTAGTGCATTGGGCAAAATCTGGGAGAAGATAATTTTGCTATTTGCTTCTCCCATTGTTTTGGCTGACAAAACAAATTCTCTTGTTTTTAGTTCGAGCACCTGTGCCCTAACGATGCGGCTCATATTAATCCACCCGACGATCATCATCGCAGTAATAATACTTACCAACCCAGGCCGCATTACTAAGACTAATAGTGTAACAATAATAATCATTGGAATGGTACTCAATATTTCTGTAACTCGCTGCATAAACAAGTCGACTTTACCACCGAAATAGCCCGAGATGAGCCCATAGCTAGTTCCAATCACCAAATCAATGGCCATTGCCACCAGGGCAACGCGCAATGAAACGGAAGTTCCAGCTGCCACTCTGATGAAGATATCTCTCCCTAAGTTATCGGTTCCGAACCAATGACCACTTGTCCCGGGAGCCAAATTAGACTGGCTCGGATACGGTGTAGTTGGTGAAAATTGACTTAAATACGGTGCCAGAAATGCAATCAAGGCAATGACAATTAGCACTATTGCACTAACCACCGCTCCCTTGTTCCTTAAAAAGCGCCGCCAAACCAGCTGACCGTAAGAAGCAGACTTACCCGCATAATGGTCAACTATTTCAGGTTTAGAGACAAAAGTAAAATCAGTATTTGTTTTATTTGTCATAATTATTCACCCTCATCTAATCTAATTCGCGGATCAATTAAGCCATAAAGAATATCAACCACTAACATGATGCCGATGAACAGCACAGCATAAAAGAAGGTAATACCAAGCACGACATTATAGTCATTGGCTTGAATTGCGCTGATATAGAGCGTTCCCAATCCGGGAATTGCAAATGCTTTTTCAATTACCATACTCCCCGCAATCAGGTCAATCATCAGTGGTGCTAAAACGGTAATCACTGAGATCAAGGTATTTCTAATGACATGGTGCATAATTAGTTGACTTTTTTTGATTCCCTTAGAATCTGCCAATCGATAATAATCAGAATTCATAATAGTAATCATGTCATTGCGCACATAGCGCTCGATACTTGCCATAGTAAAAGTACTGAGGGCAATTGTCGGCAAAATGCTTGAAATAAATGGTTGGGTCTGCTGGTAAGTCCCTGGAAAAATCATCAACTTGTAGGCAAACAACAAAGAAACAATCAAAGCTACCACAAAGTTAGGCAAACTAATGCCTAAAACCGAAATACCAGTCATCAGGTTGTCCCAGATTGTGCCCTTTTTGATAGCTGCTAAAACTCCCATGAAGAATCCTAAAATTGCGCCTAGCAAAGTTGCTTGTAAGCCAATTTGCAATGAAATAGTAAAGTGCTGCAGAATCATCGTCGTAACTGGAGTATTAACCTGAACTGTATACGATATACCAAAATCACCAGTCAACATATTTTTTAGGTAGTTCAAAAATTGCAGCGGAACAGGACCATCTAGTCCATATTTGTGATAAAGAGCGGCAACCTGGTCATGTGACATTTTTTCATCGTTAAACGGGGAGCCCGGCATTGCCTTTTCCAGCATGAACAAAATCAAGGTAATCAAAAATAGGGTTACTATAGCAATTAAAATTCTTTTTAAAACGTATTTTTTCAACTTTATCCCTCCTTACTTCCTAAGATAAGCAAACAGGACTGAGATCGCATCCCAGCCCCGTTTGCAACTTTGCTTAAATTAATTTACTTAATTGATGCATACTTGAAGAAGAACGGTACACCGGCAATATGCATTGGTAGGTGCTCAATATTTGTTCTCTTCAGAACAGGCGCGCCGTTTTGATAGAGCGGCGGGCAAGAAGCACTATCAATTAAGACATTGTTGGCCTTTAGCAAAAGCTGATAGCGCTTTTTCTGGTCAGTCGTCTGGTCTGCTCGCGCTAGCAAGTGATCAAATTCAGCTTTGGCCCAATGACCATAATTACTGTCATTCTTAGATTGGTACATGCTCAAAATAGCAGTTGGATCGGCATAATCCGGCCCCCACCGAGTCAGTGTTGCATCATAAGTGGCCTTCGACATTTTATCTAATCTGGTTTTCTTGGCTACTTGTTGCAGGTTGACTTTCATGCCAGGAAGATGTTTTTCAACTTGAGCTTTAATATAGGCCGCCACATTGGCATAAGATGGATCACTATCATCGTATAACAAGGTGAAGTCTCTTACCTTAGTTGTCGCTTTAGCCTTGTTCCAGTACTGTTTGGAAGCAGCAGGCGCATAATTTGTTAAATTATTTGTTGATTCGTCAGCAAAATCTTTATTATTAGCCGGATTCTTAACCAAATCCTTCATAACCATTGAGTGTGCCGGAATTGAACCATCTTTTAAAATATGGGTAGTGATTTCTTGTCGGTCAATACTGTGAGAAATTGCCTTCCGCAAGTTTTCATTATTCATTCCGGGCTTTTTGAGGTTAAACATAATGTATTGGGTAAAGTTCCCTACGTCGTTTTCAAAGCCTTTATCTTTACGGTACTTAGCAGCTAATTGACCGCTCAAATGAACATAATCAGCACTACCATTTTCGAAAGCAATTGCTGCCTTTTCGGGGTCGGTGATAACGTCAAGCTTAACTTCTTTAACTTTAACGTTCTTGGCATCCCAATACTTGGGATTTTTGACCAATTGAATAGTGTTATCCCCTAATTTCCAATCCTTGAGCTGGTATGGGCCAGAATAAACTAAGTGGTTTGAATCCTGAGCGAACTTCTTACCAGCCCGTTCAAAATACTTTTGGTTAACTGGAGCAAAGTCGCTGAAAGCCAGTAACTTATCCATATAGGGGACGACATGATCCAAATTGACCACTAGGGTCTTGGCGTCAACTGCCTTTACCCCCAATGACTCAACTGGTTTTTTACCAGCTACGATCTCATTGGCATTTTTGATTCCTGCAGCTCCCGGTTGGAAGTTGAAAGCTGAAGCCAACTTAGGATCAGACAAGCGCCGCCAAGCAAAGACAAAATCGTTAGCTGTAACTGCATCACCATTTGACCACTTCGCATTCTTACGAATGGTAAACGTTTTTGTCAATCCGTGATTGCTGGTCTTAACGCTGCCAGCCAGTCCTAGCTGTGTTTTGTCATTAGCATCAATGGTATATAACCCTTCATTCACATTTGCCACCACTGTTGACGAAGTATTTTGGTAGGCTAGAATTGGATCTAGCGAGTCAACGGCCGCATTCTGAACAACCGTGATTTTAGTCTGGTTGTTCGTACCAGAATCTGCATTTTTTTGACAAGCAGTCAGAAATAAACCTAAACATGCAGCAGTAGCAGCTAATATTTTTGTGCCTTTTTTCATGAGTATCCCTCTTTTCTAAAAAAATTTTGGGTGGCCAAAACCACCCGCTATTTGACAAGTAGCAGCAGCATTTTTGCTGGCTGCTTGCGCTGCCTGAACCAAGTTTTTGTGGTCAAAATAAGAAACTAAAAAACCTGCGATAAAACTATCTCCAGCGCCCATTGTATCGATGACTTCAACTTTTTGGGGATCTTGATAACAAGCAGTTTGTGAAGTTAACACTAATGCTGGCTGCTCACCCCTGGTAATTACAACAACTTCAGGACCTAAGGTTAAGTATTTTTTGGCAAACTCAACCGCTTGCTTATCTTCTAAAGCTGGCCCTGAAAAGAAAGCATAATCAACGTTAGGCAAAACCCTTTTGAAGTAATCATCATCGCGTAAATCTGAAAAATCAAATGAAACTTTAACTAGGCGATGAAGTTCAGGAAGATATGCTTCGATTCCAGAATCGATGCTCAAGTGACTAACATCAAAAGTAGCAATTTTTTTGAAATCGTCTGGGGTTAGTCTCAAAGACAGCAGATGCAAGGCCGAATTTTTCGGACCAGCCTTAAAGGTTCTATCTCCCGCTGTAGTGAGCAAAACACGTGGTTGTGCAGTTGGTGCATATGCCTTGCGGCAATTAACCAAATCGACCTTTTCTGCTTGTAATGATTTTTCAATGTGTTGTGCGCGATCATCGTCACCCAGAATCCCTAGGTAGGCGGACACCTCAGCCCCAGCCTTTTTGGCGTCAACTGCAACGTTAACACAGTTCCCACCAGGAAAATAACTCCTTTGTTTAACATATGTGTCGGCTACATTATCGCCAATTGAAATTAGTTTCATCAGTTACTACTTTCTAATAATCCAAGTGCCACATGTAGCGGCGAACATCAAGTGAGTGACCCCGCTCATAAGCAAAGCCTTCAGCCAATTGCCGAAAGACTACACCAGCAAGAATTTGTGAATAATACTCTTGGAACTCTGGATCAATCTCATGCAAATTAAACTTACTATTGTCGATTAGATAAACTTTTTCACTATGCTGCTGGGCAAAGTTAGCTACACGTTGGTCCATCTCGCGCGTGACTCCCATGCCAATACAGATAATGAAGGGAACATCAAAGTCAGTAATTTCAAATGGACCGTGGAAGTATTCGCCAGAGTTAATATAACTACTGTTAATCCACTGCATTTCTTGCAGCCAGCAGGCTGAAAACGAATATACTTGACCCGCATTAATGCCCGAACCAACTGCATAGATTAGTTTTTCTCGTTTTAACTCACTAGTCCACTTCTTCGTGATAGCGTCAAACTGTGCTCTAGTTCTGGCCGCAATTTTTTCTAAATCAGCCAGTGCGGCCAAGCCCTTATCAAATTTACCGTCACCCGTTACTGCCTTTAATAGGCTAAAGATGAACCCGTACAAAACCCCTGTGTTCAAATCAGCTGCGTCTGTTCCCTTGCCCCAACTATAATGCAAAGTATAATCAGCATTCTGTTCTAAGTCTGAACCAGTAGCAAACGTAATTGCAACCGTCATTGCGCCCTTTTCTCTGGCAAACTTGGTTGCCTCATTAGTTTCCGGCGTGCTCCCCGAATGAGAACAAGTTACCACTAAACTGTGCTTTCCCAAGTCGTGGGGGTTACGAGTGGTAAACTCACGTGCTGGTAATACCGTTGCTGGAATGTCACATTCGCGATTGATGATATATTCACCTGGCTGCAAGAAGGCCATGGAGCCACCACAAGCTGCAAAATACACGTGATTAAGGTCTCCCCGCTTTTTGACTGCAGCAACAACCTTGGCAATTTCTTGTTGATATTTTTTCTTCATTAATAAACCTCTCAATCAGTAATTGTTATATGATGTTATATAATAATATAATTGTCTAATTTTAATCTGTCAAGCTTTTTCTTAAAATATTTTAATCACAATTAGCTAAAATTAGTCATTCGACTCGGTTTATTGTGAAATGGTATAAACAAATAACTGATATATCAAAGTAAATAAAAAAGTAGATTTCACAAATTTGTGAAATCTACTTTAATTTTATCAAGTTAAACTTTAATTTTACGTCAAATGCTTACCCAGCTGATTGCCAATTACCGACAGGGTAAAGCAGACAATGAAGTAAAGTACTGCCAGTGCGACAAACATTGGAATCATGTAGTTACCATTCTGGCCGTAAATTACTTGTGCGTGCTGCATCATCTCCGGTACCACAATAATCGTAGCCAGCGATGTATCCTTAATCAGCGAAACAAATTGGCTAATAATGGTGGGAATCATGTTCTTGTAAGCCTGCGGCAGCACGACGTGCCACAAGGCCTGAACAAAGGACATTCCGGTTGACCTGGCCCCTTCCATCTGACCAGATGATACTGATTGGATACCCGAACGGACAATTTCCGCAATCATACTTGATTCAAACACAGTCATTGCAATAATCGCTGCCGGAATCGTCTCTGGTCTTAAACCAAAGTTGGGTAGACCAAAGTAGGTAAAGAAGATTATCAGCAATAGTGGGACATTACGAATAATGTCAATAATAAAGCCAACTATTTTGGAAATACCAAAGAATTTTATTTTTGAATATCTAATAATGCCTAAAATTGAGCCTAAAATAAAACTAAGAACAACCGAAATAACTGATACATAAATCGTTACCCAGAGGCCCATCAATAAAAAGCGCATATTAAGCCATGAATAGGCGTTAATCCAATTTTGCATTTTACCGTCCCCCTTCTAGGCTAATTTCTTTTCTAAATGCTGCATGTAATAACTTAGCGGCAAAGTAACAATTAAGTACAAAAACCCTACCACCAAGTAACTATTAATCGTATCAAAGGTGGCTGAAGCGATTGTATTTGCTTGATACATCAAGTCAAAGCCCGCCACAAAAGCGAGTACCGACGAGTTTTTAACCAAATTGACAAACTGGTTACCAAGTGGTGGGATGACAATCTTGAAAGCCTGTGGCAAAATAATGTGACGCATGGACTGCCAGTAGGTCATTCCGGTCGATCTGGCTCCTTCCATCTGGCCGCCTGAAACAGACTGGATCCCAGAACGAATCGTTTCGGCAATAAAGGCTGAAGTATAGAGCGTTAAGCCGATCGTGCCGGCAGTAAACCCATTGATGCTAACCACATACTTGGGAATAACCAAGTAGAAGAACATGGTAATTACCAACAGAGGAATATTACGCAAAATCTCTACGTATACTCGACCAATTGTCCGCATTGTTTTGCTCGGAACGACCTCCATAATCGCAAATATCGTACCAATTATTAAACTGAAAAATAAGGCAATCACACTGGACAAAACCGTCCAACCTAAACCGATAAGCAAATCGTTGCTATATTTTGTAAAGATACTAATCATTGGCGATACAGCTCCTTATACTTAAATCCTGGGACATCACCAAACCATTTTTTAATCAAACGATTATATTCACCGTTATGTTGCATCTCCAGCACGGCCTGGTCAACCGCCTTGGTGAATGAGGTTTGCCCCTTATTAACGGCAACGCCATAAGGTTCTACTGTAAAAGTACCTCCGCGGACTACATAGCCCGGATTTTGAACGGCTAAACCAAACAAAATACCATTATCGGTGGTCAGGGCATCGCCTTGGCCTGACTTAAGCGCGTTCATCGCCTGAGCATAGTCTTGGAGCTCAATTACCTTAGCTTTGGGCGCCACTTTTTTGATATTTTGGACCGAATTAGCTCCAACTACACCAATTATCGTTTTGCCATTTAAGTCTTTCGCACTCTTAATCGAAGACTTCTTTGAAACCAAGAGTGATTGACCGGCATCAAAATATGACTTGGAAAAAGAGATGATCTTTTTTCGTTCTGGAGTAATCGACATGGTCGCAATCACTGCATCAACGTTACCATTCTTAAGCAGTGGTACCCTTGACTGGGAAGTAGTCGTGACAAACTTAGCCTGTCCCTTCGGGCCCAAAATGTGCTTAGTAATATGCTTAGCCATATCAACGTCGAAACCTTTTTGTTGGCCATCACGAACATCAATCAGACCAAAAAGCTTAACATCACCTTTAACGCCCCAAGTAATGGTATTAGATTGTCTAACATTGTCTAACACGGACTGCTCCGATAAACTTTTACCACAACCCGTCAAAAAAAGAACACAGACTAGTAAGGGAAGTAGCCAAAATTTCTTTTTCATCATTGGCCTCCTTAGTGCGAGATGATTTTGCTCAAAAACTGTTGGGCACGCTCTGTCTTAGGTTGCTTAAAGAAACTTTGACTATCATCATCTTCAACAATTTGACCCTTATCCATAAAAATCACCCGGTTGGCAACTTCTTTGGCAAAGCCCATTTCATGTGTCACGATGAGAGAGGTCATGCCACTTTCATTAGTAACTTTTTTGATAACTTGTAAAACGTCATCAATCATTTCCGGATCAAGCGCTGAAGTTGGTTCATCATAAAGAATAAGCTTTGGTCGCATCGCCAGCGTTCTGGCAATAGCCACCCGCTGCTTCTGCCCACCGGAAATCTGTGACGGCATATTGTGAGCCCATTTTTCTAGGCCAACCATTTCAAGCAGTTCAATCGCCTGTTTCTTATTCTCTTCTTCAGGAATGTGACTGACGATTCGCGGTGCCAGCATGATATTCTCAAGCACATCTTTATTTTTGTATAAATTAAAGTGCTGAAAAACCATTCCTACATCGCTACGCAAAATGTTTAGGTTGGTCTTGGAATCAGACAAATCGTGTCCATTAACAATCAATTGACCTTCTTGAATTGATTCAAGTCCGTTCACGGTTCGTACTAAGGTACTCTTACCTGAACCGGATGGTCCAATCAGAACCACCGTTTCACCTTGATCAATTTCTAAATTAATGTCGTGCAGCGCATGAAAATGGCCATAATATTTCTGCACATCATGGAATTCTATCATCGACATTGTTATCGCCCCTTTCATATTCATTACAGTGAAATGCAATGAGTGCTTAATACATTTTACTATAACTGTTAAGAATTTTAAAAGTTAAGCTTTTTTTTAAGCAAAATTTATAAAAAACAATCGTTTAAAAACCCATTGTATAGCTATTTATCTTTTGGCAAGAATTTTTTATCCTAAAAAAGCCCTTCTTTCTTGAAGAGCTCTTTTGACTATTTTACTTTTGACCCAGTCGGCGCTGGCAGTATTTAACTACTTCCACAATGATAATCATGCTAAGACCAGCGGTCAGCACTGTCAGCCATTGTATACCATTGAGCTCAGTTACATTGAAGAACTTCGTCAAAAAAGGCAATTCGACCGCTGCCATTACCAGTGCCGAAATCACAATCGCCCAGTTAAACCACTTATTGGTAAAGGTTTGTTTGGAAAAAATTGACTGGTGAATGTACTTAGAATTAAAGGCATGAAAAAGTTGAATCAGACCCAAAGTCAAGAAGGCCATTGTTAAGGCATCACCGTGTTGCATGTTAGCGTTACCCACGTGCGGACCCATATTTAAGCCTAACTGATAGGTCAATAACACAATTATTCCTTCTAAAATTCCTTGGTAGGCAATGGAGCTGGAAACACCTCCACTAAAAAAGTTTGACTTCTTTCCGCGTGGCAAGCGCGTCATTATGCCTTTTTCGACCGGTTCAAGGCCCAAAGCAATTGCCGGTAGCGTGTCGGTAACCAGATTAATCCACAATAATTGTACCGGAGCGAGAATATCCCAGCCCAACATGGTCATCATAAAGACGGTCAGAACTTCTCCGACATTGCAGCTCATCAAATATAGGATAGCCTTCTGAATATTGTTAAAGACCTTGCGCCCTTGTTTAACGGCTTCCACAATTGTAGCAAAATTGTCGTCCGCCAAAATCATGTCACTGGCACCCTTTGAGACCTCAGTACCCGTAATGCCCATGCCGATACCAATATCGGCTTGCTTCAGGCTCGGCGCATCGTTCACCCCATCACCGGTCATAGCCACAATCTTACCTGCGGCTTGCCAAGCTTTTACAATCCGAACCTTATGTTCAGGTGAAACACGCGCATAGACACTATAGTCACGAACATGTTTTTGCAGATATTCATCACTGAACTCATCAAGCTGGCTACCCGTGACCACCCGATCATCTTGGTTAGCCTTTAAAATCCCTAAGCGCTCCGCAATTGCTTGAGCAGTGACCTGAAAGTCACCGGTAATCATAACAGTACGAATGCCAGCATTGCGGGCTTCTACAATTGCCGCCTGAGCTTCTGGTCGTTCCGGATCAATCATTCCCACCAATCCAGCAAAAATCAAATCCGTTTCAACATTGTCAGTCGTTGGGTCAGCTGGCAGCTGCTTGGTTGTTTTATAAGCTAAGCCTAGCACCCGCAAAGCCTGTTGGGCCATTTTTTGGTTGGCAGCCATTATTTCGTCTTTTTGGGCGGCCGTAATTTTCTGCACTTGGCCAGCCAGATCAATCTGGGTTACCCGCTCTAAAAGCTGATCAGGCGCACCCTTAACCGCCACAAAATACTGGCCGTCATCCTCATTAACCGTACTCATCAGCTTACGACTAGAGTCAAATGGTACTTCCTGAACTCGTTTGTGACCATCAATTAATGCTCGGACGGCAATTTTTTGGTCAAGGGCATACTGCACCAAGGCAGTTTCAGTAGGATCACCAAGAAGCTGGTCAGCATCATCTAGTTTAGAGTCATTCGCCAAAATCATTGCCAGCAGTGCCCGATTGTCCTCAGTAATCTCTTGGTCTGCTTGCTGAACTTTTCCATTATAATACAGCTGCTCAACCGTCATCTTGTTCTGGGTCAACGTTCCCGTCTTATCTGAACAAATAACATCGGTTGCCCCTAATGTCTCAACTGCTGGCAGCTTGCGCACAATCGCCTTGTGGGCAGCCATTACTTGGGTACCCAGAGCTAAGATAATCGTAACAATGGCCGGCAGACCTTCGGGAATTGCAGCTACTGCAAGTGAAACCGCAACCAAGAACATGTCAATTGCCAGCTTGTCTGCTGGTGCACTTCCCCGCTTGGTCAAAAAACCGACCACAAAGACCACCGCGCAGATCAACAGGATCATTATTGTCAGTGTCTTACCCAGTTGGTTTAAATTGCGCTTGAGTGGCGTATCGGTTTCATCAGCATTGTTGAGCATAGTTGCAATTTTGCCAACCTCAGTCCCCATCCCAATCTGAGTAACAATTCCTTCACCACGACCATAAGTCACATTAGTATTGGCAAAGGCCATGTTAACTTGATCAGCTAGCGGGACTTTAGCCGCATTAATCGCGGCTGCATCCTTATCAACTGGGACAGATTCCCCCGTTAAGGCCGACTCCTCAACTTTCAAACTTTTGGTGACTACCAAACGCAAGTCAGCGGGAACCACATCACCAGCTTCAAGCAGAACTACATCACCTGGCACCAGTTCGGTACTGGGTAATACAACTACTTGGCCGTTTCGCCGGACATGCGCGTTAGGGGTTGCCATCTTCTTCAGGGCATTAATTGCTTCTTCGGACCGCGTTTCTTGAAAAACCCCTAGAACTGCATTAAGCAAAACAACAATCATAATTATTGCTGCATCCGTCCATTCCTGAGCTACAAAGCCAGACAAGAGGGCAGCAATGATTAACACAATAATCATGAAATCCTTAAACTGAGCTAAAAAACGCTGCCAAATACTAGTTTTCTTAGTTCCAGCCAAACTGTTGGGACCATTTTTTTCTTGCAGCTGCTTCACCTGATCTGACTTTAGTCCGCTGGTCTGGGACGTTGCCAGTTCTTTTTCAACGTCCTTAACTGCTTGCTGGTAAAAATTTTGCGCCATCTTGACCCTCCAAAAATAAAAAGAGACTTATGTGCCTAACACACACAAGTCTCACTAATTAAGATAAGTCCAGAAGTATTTCTTCGGTTGTTGGGCTTATCACAAGTAATTGCTGTTACTCCCTTATGGTTAATTTTATTATAAATAAAACTAACCCAATTAACAAGCGCAAAGTTTAAAATGAATAGAATAGTCCAGCTAAGGCACCGTTAATAATGCTGACCCCGGTTGCAACCAAGAACAGGCGCAAGGCATGACTGGCAATCGCTTCACCATGGTCTTCATCAACCATGGTATGCATAATCCCCAGGGTTGTACCCAAGTTAGGCAGATTAGCAAAGGAAATCAAAAAGACACTAACGATCGCCTGAGTTTTGACTGGAACAGTATTCATGTTAATCTGATCGATTGCCACAAAGATATTAGTAAAGGCTTTGGTAGCCAGAACCGTGCCTGCACTAATTGCTGAATGCAGATCAATCCCCATTAAGAAAGCAATCGGTGCACAAACATAACCAATTAACGCCGTCAACGTTTTGCCACAGATTGCCTTGAAAATGATATTAACAAAGGTAATCAGTGAGACAAAACCAATGATTGAAATAGAAATGTTGATGGCTAACTTAAAACCGAGGTTCATACTGTCAAGTAGACGGGTGATCAACGACTTTTGGTTAGTATCTTTAGTTGAAATCTCATAGTTAACCTGGCTAACATCGTAAGGTGCAACAATTTTTGCAACAATAATCGAAGTAAACAGGTTGAGCACCAACGCCACAATGATGTATTCCGACTTGATGATATGCATGTATGAGGCCAGCATCGTTACTGTCGTATTAGATAGTGTATAAATTGACAGCGTAAACAGCTGGTTGGGCGACATGTTCTTCATTTGATCCTTGAACGGAACAAAAACCCCGTTGCTGACAAAAGGATAACTCAAGATCGTGAAGGCGTTAATTTCATCAATGTGGAAAAGCTTTTTTAGCACCTTACCAACATATTTAATTATGAATGGCAGGATGCGCAGATACTGCAGCAACTCAATCAGGGCACAGATAAAGATTAAGGGTAGCAGCACGTCCAAGAAAAACTGTGAAGCCGCCGCCGGATTTTTGAGGTCCCCAAACACAAAGTTAATTCCCTTGCTGCTTGATGCACTGATAATATTTAGGCTGCCAGACAAGCCCTTGATAATCGAATTACCAATCGATGTTTTTAAAATCAAAAATAAGATCACCAATTCGGTCACAAACAAAAACAGAATTGACTTAAAATCAACCTTTTGGCGATCAAAACTTGCCCAGTATAATAGTCCAAGCACTAATACTATTCCAATTATTCCCATTATTTTCTCCTTAATCGTGCTGCTTCAAGTAGTATGAATACTCGTCAAAAATATTATCGACAAACTGATCAGTTAGCCGGTACTCTGGTACTTCATATGAATTAGTCATAATCACAAAGTCTTGCGCACCTGCTGGATAATCTTCTACTTTAAACGTCCAATCCTGTTTAAGCAGGGTCTGATATTCAGCTAAACTCAGGTGATAAATCCTGACACCATAAGGAATAGTGAAGGAGTTTATCACTTGCTGCCTGCTCTTACCCTGCAAACTAATAAAAATCCCCATGTGCTGGCGACCATATTTTTCCTGCAAAAATTCGGTCAAATGAGTGAGGTCCAATGGTTCCTTTAGCCACTTCTGGTAGTCTTCCTCTTTATAAAAATCGCCCTTTTGCGCTGGTAGCAAAGAGTTCGTTGCCAGCACTTCTTCCTGGCGCTTAACGACTTCCGTTTGTTCATTAAAGTCAAAGGTCAAATGACCAAAATGGCTGCCGCGATAGCCACACTGCACAACTAAGGTTTGCTTAAGTTGACCATGATTAACGCGGTGTTGGTGACCACAACTGAAACCGTCAATTCCTTCAGTCTGTGATACTAGTTTGTATGCTTCATCTTCACCGGTGGCATAATTAATCTCGTTATGAGTCGCTAAATCCCGCTCAAGTCCACCATGGTAGCCAACCAGAACTAGGTCAACTTGCTCACGCAGGGCCGCTACTTGCTTTTTCAGTTCGGGCAATGCTTCCTTTACAACCACGCCACGCGTTACCTCAAAGTCACTGATCATCGACATCCTGCTGGTTAAAAGACCAATTACGCCAAGCTTGATGCCCGCAACTTCTTTAATGGCAAATGGTGGGAAAATCAGCTCACCTTCCTCTGAAAAGACATTACAACAAACATAGTCTGCATCCAGGTGTTTAACCTGCTCTTTTAAATAGACAATGCCGTGATCGAAGTCATGGTTGCCTGGCACCATCACATCGAAGCCAACTTTATTGGCGTATGCGACCAAGGGTGAAACCGCCATTTCCGTTGTAAAAAAGGTTGTTAAGGGATTTCCCACAAAAAAATCTCCACTGTCCATTAGTAATGAATGCGAAAATTTTTGTTTTAACCCTTGCAGAGCTAAAGCCGGCTGATCGCCCTGATTGGCAATAAAACCATGCAGATCGGTGGTAGTTAACACATTGATTTGCTTACTCATCATTTTTCCTTTACGCTAGTGTAATAAAATAACTTCAACAACGCTTTTAATTTTATAATAAACGACTTATCAACAGCAATGCTTTTTCAAAATTAGTCATTTTACTTTTAAATTAGCCTTCTGGGCAAAGCCTTTTTTTAAACAACAAAAAAATCCTCCTCTTCGCACTACCTGCGAAATAGGAGGATTTTAAGCTAGGGCAACTGCCTGCCTTTAATTCAATAAAAGATGCTTTAGTTTTACTTCAAGCCGGACCATTTCCACCCCGTCACTTCCGGCATATCCTTACCATGGTCACGAATGTATTGGTGGTGCTTGGCTAACAAATTATCCATCTTACTTACAAAGCCAGCACTCTGGTCGGCATATTGGGGCACACTCAGGATGGCATCTTTGGCCAAGTGGAAGCGGTCAAGCTCGTTGACTACCCGCATGTCAAAGGGGGTAGTAATATCGCCCTCTTCTTCATAGCAGTGAATATGAACGTTGCTACGGTTGCGCCCAAACCAGATTGATTCCATCATTGCCTTGTAACCGTGCCAAGCAAAGATTACCGGAACATCACTTGGGAATAGTTGGTCAAATTCGGTGGTCGAAATTGCTTCTGGGTTGTCCGCCAGATTGATTAGCTTCATCACGTCGATGACGTTAATGTAGCGCAGCTTAAGCGCTGGAAACTCCTTGTGTAAAAGATCAATGGCCGCCAATGTTTCCATCGTTGGTTCGGTCTCAGTCGAAGCAAAGACCACATCCGGTTTAGCATTTTGATCCGTTGAGGCCCAATCAATATAGGATAGACCGTGGTCAGCAAGCCTAGTCGCCTCATCGATTGAGAACCATTGCGGGCGAACCTGCTTCGAAGTTACCAGAATATTAATGCATTCCCGCTCACTGAAGGCTTTCTGGGAAACTGCCAAAAGCGAGTTGGTATCTGCTGGCAGGTATTCATGAATCAGATCCGGCCGGTTCTTTTCATACAGATGAGTCAAAATACCGGGATCTTGGTGTGTATATCCGTTATGATCTTGCTGGAAAACCGTCGAGGTGGCAACAAAGTTAAGTGCCGGATAGTCCTTACGCCAATATTGTTCCTTAGCCTTGCGCAACCATTTCATGTGCTGCGTCAACATTGAGTCAACTACCCGACCAAAAGACTCATAAGTAGCAAAGAAACCGTGCCGCCCCGTCAAGACATAACCTTCAAGCCAGCCTTCAGCCTGGTGCTCCGATAGTTGGGAGTCAAGCAGGCGGCCACTTGGAGCTAAGTTTTCATCATTAGGTGTATGGATTGAACCTTCCCACTGCCGCTTTTGTTGATCAAGCAACTTAAATAGCCGGTTTGACTTAGTCTCATCCGGACCAAATCCACGGAAGTTATCCGGATTTAGGTCGGCAATTTCGTTAAGATATTTAGCCCATTCTGTCATATCTTCTGCTTCAACTGACCCAGGTTGATCAATTTTGAGGGCATACTTGCGGTAGTCGGGTAAATTCAGTCGCTTGGCCGCTTGGCCACCATTAGTGATTGGGTTCATGGCCATGCGCTGTTCACCGCTAACATTGTCTGCTTTGACGAGCGCAGTCGGCGCGCCCGCTTCATCAAATAATTCTGCTGGTCGGTAAGACATGAGCCAATCAACCAGCCTGTCCTTATGCTCCATGTGGTCTTGGTCCACTGGCAGGGGAATTTGGTGGGCTCTAAATGAGTTTTCCACCGGGTTGCCATCAACATCAAACTTGGGACCAGTCCAACCCTTCGGCACTCGAAAAATAATCATTGGCCAGTGTGGTACGGTCGCATCGTTATTTGCTCGTGCATGGTGCTGAATCGCCTTAATTTCTTCGATCACGGTGTCCATCAATTGGGCCATTTCCGCGTGTACCTGCATGTGGTCTTGATAACCATCAAACTCGCCGCCTTGGTATGCCGAAATGATGTAAGGATGCCAGCCCATCCCTTCGAAATATTTAGTTAATTCTTCATCGGACATTCTGGAAACAATGGTTGGGTTAGAAATCTTGTAGCCATTAATTTGCAAAATAGGCAAAATGGCCCCGTCTTTGATTGGGTTAATGAACTTGTCGCTGAACCAACTAGCAGCCAGCGGCCCTGTTTCAGCTTCGCCATCACCAACTTCAACCACAGCAATCACATCTGGATTATCCAAGATTGCCCCAGTACCGTGAGAGATGGAATAGCCCAATTCACCACCTTCATGAATGGAACCAGGTGTTTCTGGAGCAGCGTGAGAAGCCGAACCACCAGGAAAACTAAAACGTTTGAACAGTTTGGCCATTCCCGCTTCATTTTGTTGAATTTCAGGATAAAGTTCGCTGTAAGAACCATCAAGGTAGGCGTTAGAAACCATTACCTGACCGCCGTGACCAGAGCCCTCAATGTAAAACATGTCCAAATCATATTTTTTAATTATCCGATTTAAGTGGGCATACAAAAAATTCTGCGGAGAAATTGTCCCCCAGTGACCAATCGGCTTGGGCTTAACTTCAGTAGCCACTAGCTCATGTTTTAACAATGGATTGTCCATCAAAAAGAGCTGCCCAACTGAAAGATAGTTAGCGGCACGCCAGTGTGCGTCAACGCTTTTTAAGAAGTCTTGTGAATCATAATCAACTGCCATTTATAATCTCCTTTACCATTTTTACTTGCTTAGAATTTGTTAAATTAATTATAGCAAGTTTTCAAAATAGTTCAACCATTTCGGTAATTGGAACGTACCAATTTTAAAAACTGTAGTTGCCTGCTGTGCAAGCAAGCAAAAGTCTGCTATATCAAGCAATCGCTCTTTACTTATCTGCATTTTAATGATCAAATACTGATAAATGATTAAGTTATAGCTATAACGCTGAAATAATCGTTAAACAATCCTGGCAGACATGCTAAATTACAGTAAGGAGCAGAAAGATGACTCAAGAAGAGCGTATTTACAAGATTAAACAACTTTTAGCCGAAAAACACCATTTAGTGACGAAGGACTTGGCGACCTATTTTGCCGTTTCCTTTGACACCGCCCGCCGCGATGTCTTGCAGTTGACTTCGACTGGGCAAGCGATTAGGGTACACGGCGGTCTAATTGCAAACAATCAGGACGGTGTGCCCAATTTTTTAGCAAGAAGTCAAATTGCTTCTCCCATTAAGACCAAGATGGCCCAAATGGCTAAACGCTTTGTCCATCCCAATCAATGCGACTTTATTGGTCCTTCAACTACCCTAAAAAAGTTGTGTGAACTAATCGATGGCCTGAACTTACAAATTGTCACTAATTCGATCGATAATTCGCTGGAATTAATGCAGGCTACCTTACCGCAAGTCCGCCTACTCGGCGGAAAAATTGATAAAACCCACCGGTTCAGTTATTCAGTTACGGCACTTGAGACGCTTAAACGGATGAGTTTTAATACCGCCTTTATCGGTACTTCTAACGTTAGAAGTGATGGTATCTATCTAGCCAAAATGAGTGATTCTGAATTAATTAGGGTTGCCGCTTCAAGAGCTAAACAAGTTGTGGTAGTCGCCGAAAAATACAAGTTCAATAGTCGAAATAATTCTCCTTACCTGTCGATCCCCTTGAGTCAGATCGATGTCCTGATTACGGACGAACCTCTGCCCCAAGAACTTAGTAGCAATTTTTCACCAAATACCCAGATTATTCCAGTACTAAGGAGGTGAGGCCATGCAAGCCTTTTTTTTTTGGTAGTTCGGCGAAAAAACGTGACTTACTAAATAAAGAAGTGTATCAAGAATTAGAGCAATTTTATTGTAGTTTTTTTTCCAATATTTATAATGAATTGAATATTGCTAAATATAAGCACATTCGTGATGCGATTGGGCTAGTCATGCATAAGTTTGACGCCTGTGACCATCCGCTAGCTTATACTGGCAAGCTGGTAATGTATATTCAGGGACAACTTGCCCTTAATCACTTACAGTTAACCAAGCAACAACGCCAATTACTGCACAAGCTGGCGGACCAGACCAAAAACATTAATTTGAACTTTGTTTATTCAGGGCCGCTCACGGATGCACACCAATTTAGCAGTATTTAACTTTCCTTTTTTAACATAGAATGTATCCAACTGAAAACAGCAGGTTTTAGTCTGCTGTTTTTACTTATTCAAATTAACAAAGGTATTGAAGCGCATGTACTGGTAATGAATCCGCATCGTAGATACTTCAAACGGCGTACCGTCGTCTAAAAAGAAAATTCCTTCCAACACACCCACAGGCTCGGTCGCAGTTAAGTTTAAACGACTCTGATCTTCCTGACTGGAGGGCTCAACCGTAATATTGAGAAATGATTTGGTCACTACTTTATTTTGCGTGTCTTCCAAGTAATTAAAGAGCGACTTCTGCAAGTGTTCGGGCTTTAACTCCGGTACAATCTTGATCGGTAAGTAGCCGGTTTCAATCAAAAATGGACGGTTATCTAACAAACGCAGACGCCGAAACTCATAGACAAAGTCGCCGGAATTAAGAAATAAATCCTGGGCAATTGCCTTGGGTGCTTCAATGACGTGATAGTCAAGTAGCTTAATCCCCTGAGTCTTCCCTGGCATCTTCAGACTGTCAGTCAGGCCCAGATTTGACCCCTCATAACGAAAGAGGGACTGATTTTTTAAATAAAGTGGGTTAATGAAGGTGCCACTGCCCCTTTTTTTAAAAACAATCCCTTGCTGTGAGAGCTGCTCCATTGCCCGCTTCATCGAAGAACGACTGACCTGGTAGTGTTCAGCTAAACTCCGCTCATCCGGCAGACGCATCCCTTCGTACTTATTATCTAAAATATTCTGTTTAATGTCATGCATCACAGTTCGATAAACGAAATCTGCCATAATCTACCTCAATTAGTGCGCTTTTTTGATTGCGGTAATGAACCAATCCGCAAAAGCCTCACGGTCGACGCTGACTCCCACTTGAGCATTGGCCGGTTGCTTAAAGAAGTTGTCAAAATCAATAATTGAAGCACCATAAGCACTGGGACTCTTAGTATCAACAACGACATAGGCTGGTTTGAAGGTGTACATTGCCGGATTAAGCAACATCCCAACCGCCAACGCGTCATATATTTCACGGCCATCCGTATCTGTCTTATCATTTAAGTTGGTCAACAAATGATAGAGCATATCGCCAGTTCGACCTAAAGTCTGTAATTCATGCAGGGTGCTTTGACTTACAAATGCTTGGTGGCCTAATTCGAGCGGAGCTAGTAAAATCTTGACCCCACTCGAAAAAACAATCTGTGCGGCTTCGGGATCGCCAGCAACATTATATTCGCTGTATGGTCCCCAGTTGCCCCGGCCGATTGCACCACCCATGATTACTAGCTGTTCAATGTTAGCCAAATCAGCAGGAAATTGTCTAAAGTAAAGGGCAAAATCGGTTGCTGGTCCAATTTGCATCAAAGTGACTTTTTCAGGGCTATTAGCCACCAAGTCATGGATGCGCTCAGCTGCAAGACCAGGAACTAATAAACTCTGGTCGGGCTCAGGGAATTCATACCCTGCCATCCCGCTTTTGCCGTGAACATCAGCAGCATCAATAATCTTCCGCATTAGCGGCAGGGCAGCCCCACTAACGACTGGCACCTTAGTTTTTAAAAAGGTCTCTAATTTTAGCGTATTGATTAATGTTTTGGCTAAAGGGACATTTCCCCAAGTTGCTGCTAGCAGCTTAACATCAACTTGCTCGGCAAACAGGGCAATCGTAATTGCCGCTACATCATCAATTCCAGGATCAGTACTAATGATCAACGGTTTTTTCGTCATAAGGTTTCCTCTTTATCAATAAGTCTATCAGGTAATCATACCAAATATAGACCATCCTTGCCTTTCTAATCAGCAAAAATCCAGCTTATTGCTAATAGCTAATCTATACTTGCTTAAAACTTCTGGCGATCCTCTATTGCACCACTCATGTGCGCAATGATAACTTCATCACACATGTCGAGGAACAAACCATGTTCTACGACACCAACGGTCTGATCCAAGTATGCGGCTAGACTATGCGGCACAGGGATGGGATCGACCTTGAAGTCAATCAGATAGTTACCATAATGCGTCACCAAGCGCTGATGGCCTGCCATGCGCCAGGCTGGCTTTAACCCCTCTGCCTGAAAGCGGCGGAAATTCTGTTCGCAAGAAACGGGCAAGACCTCAACGGGCAGGGGGAAACCACCCAGACGGTCAACTAGTTTAGACTCGTCGACAATCCACATTACCCGCTTCGAATTAATTGCCACGTTTTTTTCCATGGTCAGAGCTCCACCGCCACCTTTAATACCATCAAAATTCGTGGCCAAGCGATCAGCCCCGTCAATGGTCAGATCTAGCTGATCAATAGCGGCTAACTCTGTCACTGTGAAACCCTGATCTTCTAGCTGCTTCTTACTCCTACTAGAAGTCGTAGCAATCGCTGCTAATTCTAGGCCCTCTTCTTTTTTCCGCCGACCCAATTCGGCAATCAAATAGGCAACGGTTGAACCCGTCCCCACGCCTAACTTCATCCCGGACTTAACCAAGCTAGCAGCCTTTACGCCAGCTTGCTCCTTGAGCTTATCTTGTGCTTGTTTATCCATCATTTTCCTTCTTTTTACCAATTACCATTATTAAACTTATTATAGCAAAAAAGCGGTTTAACCAAACCGCCTTTATTTACTTAATTAACTTTTTATTCCGGATCAAGTTCTGGTGCCTGGTTAATTTCACCTGCCATCATCCAAATCCGCTTTTCAATCTCAGTATGAAAACCGGTCAGTAGATCATTAGTAGAATAATCGCCTTCCTCATCACTAGCTTTGATCCCTTTTTCATAGAGTTGATCAAGGTAATGATAGCCCGCAATAATCTTGGCATAGCGTTCATCGATCGTTTCATTCCAGTTGCCTGGTTCATCCTTGATTTTAGTTTTGGCGGCAATTTCACTTAAAGTAGAAACCGGTGAGCCGTCAAGCGTAATCAGGCGCTCTGACACTTGATCAAGCTGGTCTGCTAACTCGTCCATGACCTTATCCAAATACGGGTGCAATTTTAAGAAACGGTTGCCCCGCATATACCAATGATGTTGGTGGACAATCATCTGCATCTGCGTAAGGTCAGCAACCAGTTGGTTTAATACTTCTTTTGTCTTAGGATATTTCATATCAAAACTCCTCCACTTAGATACTTTACTTGACACCTTCATCTTAGCAGGAAAGCGGTTAGATTACTAAAGATTTGTTTACTACTTCAATCAACCATGACTAGCCCTTTACTAGGCGGTCGCAGTAGTCTTTTCTTGTTTTAGCAACACATTATCATAATGCTTAATAAATGGATACCAGACGATAAAGGCCACGATTGCACAAATAATTGCTAGCACACCGCCTTGCCAGCTAGCCGTCGCAACATAACCACCAATTCCGACCGGGGTAGGCCAAGGCTGATTAATCCTAATTACCGGCACTAGCCTCATTGCAAATGCAGTGTATGCGACCACCCCAGATGCAAGCGGTGCACAAATAAACGGAATCATCAAACTAATGTTATAGACAATTGGTAAGCCGAACAGAATCGGTTCATTAATATTAAAGAATGCCGGAACTATTTCTACTTTACCCAATTCTTTCAATTGGACCGACCGGGCCCGCAGCACAAGCCAGATTGCCAAGCCTAAAGTAGCACCCGAACCACCAATCGTGATAAAAGCGTTCAGAATCTCACCGGCAAAGATGTGGTGGGCACCATGAGAATTGGCCGTCATGTTGGCCAACACAATTGGTGAATAGAATGAACTGATAATAGTTGCACCGTGAATCCCAAACCACCACAAGAAGTGAATTAAGAACAAGATAATCAAGAATCCCCACCAAGTATCAACAATATTGCTGATGAACGAAAAAGGGATAAACAACAAATTGAATAAATCCGTTCCGGCAAAAACTAGGGCCATATTAATTGCGGATATAGTTACCGCAACGCAGAAGCCCGGAATAATCGCACTAAACGAGTTAGCCACTCCCGATGGAACTGAAGGTGGCATCTTAATTTGCCAGTTATGCTTGACCGTATAGCGGTAGATCTGCACTGTCAGCCAGGCAACCACCAGGCCTACAAAAATACCAACCGCCCCAATGCGGTAAATACCCGCAGTTGAAGCCTGATAGCCGCCAGCAACCATCTTATCTTTAGTAATGGTTTGCAGAAATTCCACTCTGCCGTTCTTCCAAACTAGTTCAGCAACCGTAATGAAGAAGCCCATTAAAAACATCATTAACCCATCTATTGGAATTAGGTTTAACTGTTCCTCATCCCGATAAATTTTAGTATAAGAATAAGCAAATGTACCTGCAAAGACCAGTGCAATTATCCCCATGGTGGCATTATAGACCGATTGAAATAAGTTGGTAAAGTGCCCAACTGTAGCTGTATACCAGACATCAAAGCCAGGTATTGGTACCGCTTGCTGAAACACCGTCAAAATCAGAAAGATCGATCCAATAATAGAAAACGGAATGACACTGAAGCCCGCATCCATAATTGCTCTTACAAACCGGCTAGCCGCAAACTTGCCAGCCGCATTGCCAATCCGATCCTTCAACGGCATCTTTGTTGTTTCACCCATTTTTTAAACTCCATTCTTTATTTGGTTTTAAATTTTAAGATAAGATTTATTGTAAGCCTTTTCCTAGGAAATTCCAAATTTTATTTTTCTTTTTGATAGATATCAATTACTTGCTGATACTTGTCTTTACCAATAAGAATATTATGAATCCGCTGTTCAGCTACGCACGCAAGCACAATTCCAATCAGCAGGATCGCCAGAACTACATAAGCCGTATTGCTCGTCGTGATAAAAGGGAAAAACCACGGTCTGATTGGCAGAAAAATAAGGCAACTTAACAACAGATTAACCGCCACTTGCAGCCAAAGATAGATACGCGTCACTGGCACATCAAGCTTACGATGATGCAATTTGGTCAGTTGTTCCACCGCTGCAGCCCCAGCACCAAGAGTCATTAGGCCCGCAACCATCATCCCTACTCCCATTTTATCCTGGATTAAAATCAACCACCAAAAGAGGTTGGCAAATAAAAAAAAGGTCACAAGATACCGCAGCATTAAATATCGACTGAAATAGAGATATTTAATTTTATCTTCACGTTTTTTACGTTCAACTTCGTTTGCCTTAACCTTATTGCCTGCCATGTCTTCCTCCACTTGATTTAGTAATGTTTTTAATTATATGCTTATCATATTAGTTAACGTTTATTATAGATTAACTTGCTGTCCTTGTCTCATTTGGTATAAAATATTAATGTTAACGCTATCAGTATAATTAATTGAGTAAGGAGACAAAATGTATTCAGCAAAAATGCCAGATGGTTTTTTATGGGGCGGCGCCGTTGCTGCTCACCAATTAGAAGGCGCTTGGGATGTTGACGGTAAGGGCATGTCCGTTGCCGATGTCATGACTGTTGGCTCAGCTACGCAGCCTCGTGAAATTACCGATGGAGTTATTGCCGGGAAAAATTACCCTAATCACAGCGCAATTGACTTTTACCACCACTATGAGGAAGATATCAAGTTAATGGCTGAAATGGGCTTTAAGGCCTTCAGAACTTCAATTGCTTGGACCAGAATTTTTCCAAATGGGGACGATGAGCAGCCCAATGAGGCCGGTCTAAAATTCTATGATGACCTGTTTGCTACGTGCCACCAATATGGAATTGAACCGGTAATCACCCTCTCACACTTTGAGATTCCGTTTAATTTAGTCAAAAAATATCGTGGCTTTACCAACCGAAAGTTAATCGACTTTTTTGTTCGCTTTGCAACGGTCTGCTTTGAACGTTACCGGGACAGCGTTAAGTACTGGATGACTTTCAATGAGATTGACAACCAATCTTCCTACAATAATGATTTTTTGATGGCTACTAATTCCGGGGTGATTTTAGATAAGCTCACCGATCAAGAAAAAGAAGCAGCAATGTACCAAGCAGCCCATTACGAGCTGGTGGCCTCTGCTTTAGCCGTTAAAATTGGTCACAAGATCAATCCCGACTTCCAAATTGGTTGTATGATTAACTATTCGCCGGTCCGGCCATTAACGCCTTCATCAGACGACGTGCTACTGGCAGACAAGTATGAACAAAGACGCGCTTGGTTCTCCGATGTTCACGTCTTCGGTGAATATCCTAACGAGGTTGAGGCTTACATTACCCGTAACGGCTATCGGCCTGACATTACAGATGAGGACCGCGTTGTTCTAAAGGAAGGCACAGTTGACTATGTTGGCTTTAGTTACTACCAGTCAACAACCGTTTCTGCCGAAAAAGTTAATCCCGATCAACTGAATGATTTAGAAAAAGCCGTTGCTGTCAATCCAACCTTGGAGCGAAGCGACTGGGGCTGGGAAATTGATCCAGAAGGTTTGCGGATTTCTCTGAACCACTTGACCGACCGTTATCACAAGCCATTATTCATCGTTGAAAACGGCTTGGGTGCTTACGATAAGGTCGAAGCTGACGGTTCGATCCACGATGACTACCGAGTTGACTATATGAAACAGCATATTTCAGAAATGGAAAAAGCAGTTGAAATCGATGGTGTAGACTTGATGGGTTACTTGCCATGGGGACCAATTGACCTGGTATCAGCAGGTACTGGTCAAATGGATAAACGTTATGGCTTTATCTATGTTGACAAAAATGACGCTGGCGAAGGTAACCTAACGCGTTCACGCAAGGATTCCTTTGACTGGTATAAGAAAGTGATCCAAACTAACGGTTTAGATCTCGACTAGGATTTTTAAGCATCATAAAAGCGAAGTTATTACTAACTTCGCTTTTTGTTTGCAGTAATAACAGTAAACTGCCAGTTACTTGGTTAAAGTACCAGATTCATACAGTTTTTCGTATAAATCGACCATTTCACCAGCTAAATCTCTGAAGGTAATTGCGTTCATCAGGTGATCTTGTGAGTGCACCACCAGCAAGGTAACCGTGGTATGACCACCCTGTGCCTCTTTGGTAAGCATTCCAGTTTGCGAATTGTGGGCCTCGTTGAGCGCTTCATCCGCTTCCTTCAGTTTGGCCCGAGCGCCCTCAATATCACCTGTTTTTGCTAGCCGAATAGCCTCAAATGCCGAACTTTTGGCGTTACCACCATTGACAATTAAGCCCATCGCTGATTCCAAAGTTGCCTGTTCAGATGTATTATTTTCTGCCATCTCTATCTCCTGTATTACCCGTTGATTAGGTCTTCGGCTTGTTGTAAAACCTTCTTGCCGTCCATCATACCGTAAGCGCGCATATCAATCACGCTTAGTGGGATATCTTTGCCATCTTTTCCGCGACCTTTGACCTTGTTTTTAAAGTCATTTTCCATGTAACGAACCTGTGGCCCCAGCAAAACACAATCTAAATCATCCTGCTCAATGTGGTTATCGGCCTCCGCTGCTGGAACAGCGAAAATCTTCGCATCAATCCCTTGTTCTTCGGCTGCCTGCTGCATTTTAGTTACCAGTAATGAAGTACTCATTCCAGCACTACAATTTAGCATAATTGTCTGTTTTGCCATAATAGTGTATTCCTCCTGAATGTATCATAAGATTTACTTTATTATAGCACTTTTGCGTTAGCGCTTTCTATAAAAAAGTGAAATTCCCATTGAAAATAACTAGTTTGCCTAGCCCTTAAAACGTCGCAATCAACAGCATAATACCCACTACCAGTAAGACAAGACCAAAGAATAAGGACGAAGCTATTGAAATTGGGGCAAAACCATTTTGGGTCCCTTTTTGTAATATTTGCTTACTGTATTTTATGCTAAGTAACAGCTCGACCAGCCCTAAAACAACAAGAACTACTGCACTCACTCTGCCAACAACACTGCCTTTTAACAAACTGGCTAAGTTTTCAGTTAAAACATGATTTTGCCTCCTTAATTAAAGCTTTTTTGCTTCTGTTTAGATACTTACCATGATAGCACTTTCAATCACAAATAAAATAAAAAATGCGTCGCTTTACGCTCCGCATTTTTACCTTAAAATTCTTCATCAATTTTGCTTGGTGTTTCTTCTTGATAGTGGTATACACCGCTTTTCCCTGCTTCAACCGCTAGCTTGACTAACTCTTTAAGCGCGACTTGTTCACGGTTAATAAACAATTCAAGTAGTAGTGGAATATTCACTCCGGTCACAATTTCCATTTCTGGTTGACTAGCAACTAGTTTTACCAAGATGTTGAACGGAGTCCCACCTTTCAAGTCGGTTAGACCGATTATTGGTCCAGAAAGTGAGGCGATTGCTTGACGCAATTCTTGCTCTAAATCATCTAGCGATTCGCCCATTGCAAAGTTTACAGTACGGCAGTTTACTTGTTTTCCACAAATCATTTCCGCAGAATTCAATAATTCTGGTGCAGAACTGCCATGGGTACAGATTATCACTCCAGTCATTACGGTCAAGCCCATCTTTTTTAATAATCTAAGGCACGATAATAGCGCCGGATGTCCATCGGGTGCCGGTTGAGATGTTCAATATGGACATCAATCCGGTTATTAATTTCATGGAAAACAAAGGGCGACAAAGTTCCGCGGTACTTTTCTGAAAAGCCTGGTAAAGCATAATCTTTGGTATCAATAATGGTGTAATTACCACAAATTTCCGGTAAGAACTTAGCTACCCGCACACTGAGTGCTCTTTGTGTATCCTCGCCAACGTATACCGTAACGGGAGTATCACGTTCCACCACTTCAAACATTCCATGAAAGAATTCAGCAGCCTCAATTGCGCGCGTCCTAAGCCAGTGCTGCTCTTCCCAATAACACATAGCGTAAGAATAAGTTGCCCCCCATTGGTTACCGGCACCAACAAAGTAATGAAGTGCATCTTCATGGTGCTTAATAGCAAACTCTTGCGCAAAATCATCTGCTTGCTTACCAATTTGAGCAATATCTTCAGCAAAGTGGGCGTCCATTTCCTGATAGAAGTCTTCGTAGTCTGGAAATTCACCATTTAGGTACATTAACCGGTCGCCAACCATAAAAAACTTCAGTTGCTCATTTTCCGGGTATGAAATACAGTAGGTTAAACTTGCAGCTAGTTTGGCCTTAGAATCATCCATGAAGCCCAAGATAGTTGCCCCTACCTCATTCAACCGCTTAACAGCATCGACCATTTCCTGCGTGTTACCAGTAACTGATGAAATCACTACCAAGGTTTTAGCAGTAATTCGCTTGTTGCCAGTAACGAGATACTCAGCAGCATTTTGATAAAACGTTTCTAGGGCTGTCTTTTCTTTCATATGGATATTGGCCTGCATCCCAGAAGCGTATGTACCACCAATGCCCAACCAACAAATATTTGAAATCCCTTGTTCAAATAAGGGATCGATAATCTCATTAATCTGTTCACGCAACTTAAGCGCGCCATTCATACTGTTAACTAATTTTTCTTGATTATATTTACGCATCTTATTCCTCTTGTTTTCTAAAATTATTGAGTAGTACTTATATTTTTGACGAAGTGATTTCATCGAAGTCTGGATAAGCAGAGTGTTGCAAGTCATGACCGTGCTCTTTTGACAAGCTGTAGGCCAGCAAATGAACCGGTACGGTCATAAAGAGTGCTGTCAATAGTTCATCCGTTTCGATGCCAAGACTCAAGTCATGACCTTGCTTATTCCGCGCGTCGTTGGCATAAATGGTATAGATGTTATTAACATGCTTATCCAAAAATTGTTTTAGCAAGTCCGCCCGCTTCTGCAACTTACCATTTGGTTCCAAACAAATGATGAAATCATCAGCTGTGAGTCCGAGATAGGGCCCATGCATGTATTCCTCTAGCTCTTTGCCCCAAGAACTAATCCGCACGGCTTCAGTAGTCTTAGTTTCTCCTTCACGACTTACACCATAAGCCGCACCATAACCGATGAACATCAGTCTTTTAGCGGTGACAAAGCTAGGTAACTGCCGAGCAATCCATTCACTTGCACGCCTGATAACGTCAGGTAATTTTTGGGCTATGGTCCTTAACTCGGCTAAATATTGGTTAAATTCTTTTGTTGTTAGCCTTTGTTCTTTTTGAGCAATAGTTAGAGCAATTATCATTAGATCCAAAATTTCGATACTGTAACCTGCACTAACGTATGGCATTTCTTCAACTGGCATCCCCATTGTTAAGACATTTTGACTGACACGGGCAACCGGACTAGTGAGTTCACTAGTTAATGTAAAGACCGCATGACCAGTTGCTTGCAACCGTTCAATAAGCTTAACTACTGAATAACTATGTCCTCCCTGAGAAATTGCAATACAAAGGGTGTTTTGCTTCACCTTTAGCAAGTAATTCTCAGCAATAGATGGTTCCTCAATCTGGACCGGCATCCCCAGCACTTTACTCATCAGGGGTAAGGCGCCATAAGCAGCATTAGCACTTGAACCTGTTGCATAAATCACCACATTATCAATCTTACTCGTGTCAAGCTCAGCAAATTTTTGGACAAACAATTCTTGATAGTTTGCCAAGACATACCGATAATATTGGGGTTCTAATTTAACATAATCTTCTATACTTTTCACCAATTACCTCCTTGAAAATTACTGGCCGAGTATTCCTGACCATGCACCGAAAATACCGATTGCCGCAATCAATAACAAAATGTATTGTGACTTCCAGCCCTTCTTGTCGAGCCAAAAAATAAAGAAGGTAAAGAGTAGGGGCAAAATACCCGGAACAATTCCGTCACAAATTTTTTGGACAGTAGTCGCATCTGTTCCACTACCAATCTTTAACGGCATCTTGAGGGTGACCATCGATGCCACCATTGCACCAACTACCGCCAAACCTAACACAGAGGCACCATAGGTTAATTTATCCATCAGGCCAGTTTTTTGGACTTTGTCGATGAAGGAAGAACCAATATTATAGCCCACGAATAAGCCGTAATACCGAGCCAGCAAGGCCGGTATATTGAAAATCAGCAAAAACAGAATTGGCCCCAGGATATTCCCTTGTAGCGCTAAGGAAGTACCAATCCCCGTTGCAATAACACGTAAGGTTCCCCAGAAGAAAGAATCACCAATTCCACTCAAGGGCCCCATCAAAGCAACTTTAATACTGTTGATTGAGTCAGCATCAAAATCCGGATCAAGTTCATTCTGCTCTTCCATTGCAATCGAAATGCCCAACGGAAAAGTACTTAGCCACGGCGTTACATTATAAAATTCAAGGTGACGTTGATAGGCCGCTGTTAATTTTTCTTTGTTATTACCGTATATTTTTCGCAAAGCTGGAATCATTGAATAGGCATAACCCAAGTTCATTTGCCGCTCATAGTTCCAGGCCCATTCCATCGTAAACGAACGCCAGAAAGTTTTCATTAAATCCTTTCGGGTAAGTAACTTAGAATTCTTCATCTTCATAATCAATGCCTCCTTGACCAGTATTCACTTCTGTTTTGTTCGTACCTGATACTCCATTTACTATCGGCTTACCCTTAAAAGCTGAATAACCGGTTAAAATCAGGGCTAGACAAGCTCCAAAAATAGCAACTCCGGTAACAGACAGCTTGAGGTAAACTGCTAAGGCAAAACCAATAATAAAGAAGGTGACATTATTTTTGTTAATCATCATCTTCATCAAGAGCGCAAATCCATAGGCCGGCAACAAACCGGTGGCAATCCCTAACCCATTAATCACAAATTGCGGAATCACACCTAGGATGCCCTTAATTACTGGACTTCCTAATACATAAGAAATACCAACGACCAGTCCAATTGGTAAGTTAACCGATAAAAAACCACCCAGGACATTCATTCGACTTACTCCACTGCCATCGCCTGCTGCGGCATACTTATCGGCATGGTGTACAAAGTATGGCAAAATAAAAATAAAGCAAAGGTTTTTAATCACTAGTACTAACGACGCAATTGGAATACCTAAAGTTAAGGCAACTGCTGTACTCTTACCTGCTCCAATCGCAAAGGCAGTTCCTAATACACTACCAGAGATAATCTCTGGTGGAATCGCAGCGCCAATTGAGAACGACCCCACAAAGGCCAGTTCCAGCGTTGCACCCATGATAATTCCCTGCTGCAAGTTTCCTAATACCAGCCCAGTTAACGTACACGTTACTAGCGGTCTTGATAACATCGATGACCCTAAAAAGTACTCACCATTTCCCATCATCGCAATTAAAGCTAAAATAATTGCGGTTAAATAAACATTCATAACTCAGCTCCCATTTTATTTATGAAATTCTTGCCGCTCTTCGCTCGGAACCTGCTGAATCCAAACATCAACGCCTGTTTCCTGCAATTCAGCTAATTGATTGGCTTCTGCAGCAGTCAAATTAATTGTTTTAGAATAATTCTTAGTTCCTTCACGGGGCTTAGTACCACCTAGGTTTATACCCTTAATTTCATCTGTAGTACCTTTAAGCAATTTAACTGCATCTGCAACTGACTCTACAACAACCAACATCTTATACTTATCTGTCACACCAGAATTAATTGCCTTAATACTGTCAGCGACAGATTTCATGACCAATTTGGCATTTTCCGGTTTGGCTAACCTGATAGCCGATTTACGAAAATCATCCTTAGCGACATCATCGTTTACCACGAAGATCGTATTAACATCCAAACTATTAAACCAGGAAACAGCCACCTGACCGTGAACAAGACGGTGATCCACTCTGACAAGTTTAATCATTATTTTTCCTCCATTAACTAAAATCAATTGAGTACTTAGTAGTTAAAGCATCTTGTAGCCTGTACTCAACAGCTACAATTTTGCCCTCTTTAGTTGAAAAAAGGTTCGTTATTTTAAAGACCGGTCCCTGTTCCGCCACACCAAGTTGCTTACTAAGCTCATCTGTTGCCTTGATTAATTGAAAATCTTGAAAAACATCTGCTGGCTTTAACTTGCCCGCGTTAACTACCTCAATTATTGGCGTAACCTTTAAACAAGCAGGATCAAAATCAGGGAATTGGTCTAAAGGCAACAATAATCTTTCACTGGTTAACTTTCCTGCAATTGCCGTTAAGAAAGAAATATCATACAAAAGATCATTAGTGTTGATCTTAAACAGATCAGCATAATATGGGCCCACTAGTCTTAGATAACTATCTTTAAATTTCACCCGATCCGAAGATTCAAGGTATGGCGGTTTAATGATGCCCGTCATCTCTAAGATGTTTTGTTTTGAAATCGTTGGTGCAACGAAAATACCACTTCCTTTTTTGCGCACAACCTGGTTTTCTGCCACCAACTGGTCAATTGCCTTACGAACCGTTGTACGACTAACCTGATAAATGTGTTGAAGTTCTATTTCCGTTGGCAACGTACTGCCAGGAGGATACTCTTTTGCCTTTATCTTTCGGTTCAAGTCGGTATATATTTCTTTAAATAACATGATTAATCCTCGCGGTAATCATAAATACTATTAGCCTTAAAATGATACTTAAAGCGACTCCCAATCAAATATTGGTCTGTAGTTTCCAAAGGGGTATCATCTGATTGGTAGTTGTAGCTTTGTACTTGATATAAGGGCGTTCCTTCCTGCACTGTTAAAATTTCACTAGTTCTTTGATCGGCTAAAACACAGGTAATCGTTTCTTGCCCGTACGCTGGCTTGATTCCGTATTGCTGGTTCAGAAATTCATATAAGGGACGATCAGTAAAGTCCGTTGTGGCCAATTTGGCAAATCGACTTTGATCAAAATAAGCTATCTCATACGTCAACGGAACACCAGCAGTTAGTCTGACCCGGCTAATTTTGATTAATTGCTCAACCTCAGCACCGAAAAACTTCCTTAAGACTGGTGTGGGCGAAATAAGTTCGGTTGATAAATGCCTTATTGTTACGGACTTAGTTTTCAATTCGGCAGTCATTGACTCCATACCAAGCATGTTAATATCAATTTTGGAATTAGCAGCTATGCCCGTGCGCTCTTTAACTGCAACCTGGTCCTCACTCTTTAGCCATTCTAGTGCGTGCATAACGGCGTTGCGACTAATATTAAGCTGCTCTGCAACTTCCCTTTGTGACGGCAATACCTTGCTTTTATGGTTGAACTTAATTAGTTGTTCTAAATATTCCTGCGCTTGGATTGCAGCTGATCTTTCCTTATATTCCATGGTCTCGCTTTAATTGGTTCTTTAAAATAATTATATGGTTCTTTTTTAAGATAATAGTCGTTTAAATTAGCTAAAATAAACATTAATTAGTGATAAATTTTATTTTTTTGGTACCAGATTAATAGTAATCGCTTTCATTTAATATGTCAATCTTTTTATAAACATTTCCTTAAATACAAAAAAACGTTTTTGCTTTAAGCAAAAACGGAATTTTTTAAAACAACTATTCTTTTTAACCTAATGAGTGCTCGACCAACCTCGCTTGAAACTTTACTAGCAAACAAAGACAGCCAATTACAATGGCTAAAATGCCACTAGCAGAAAAAACATTCAGGCCAACATTTTTTACAATATTAGTTAATGGATTAATAACCAAGGGGCTAATTACACCGCCAATTGAGTATATCGCAACATAAACTCCCAGTGCCATTGAAACACTATGATCATCAACCACAATCGAAATCAGATACGGGAACTGTCCCATCGCAATACTCATCGCCGCACCAACTAAGAAACTGCCCACAAAGACAATTAATAGTGAATGAAACAGACCAATTAGTAAGTAGGCCAGCCCGTATAGTAGGAATGAAAGAGCAATTGATGAAAATTTGCATTTTTTACCAATGAAACCAACTAGCAAACCGCACAGCATTCCACCAACTAGTGAGATTGTTGAAGTAAGTGCAGCTTGTGAAGTAGCACCTAGATTTTCCTCTACTACAAACAAAGAAATATTGTTGTTTAAGACATTATTCAACAACATAGTTAGAAAGGCCCAAAATGCGCAATAAAAGACATATTTATTTAGTTTTATTTTACTTGTGGCAGAACTTTTACTACCCTGGTTCAGCTCTTTCGGATTGAATGGGAGCAAGACCAAGACGACTAACAAAATCAATAGTGAAAATAGGTAAATCCAATAGTTATTAATCCAGCTACTCATTGCTGCTAACTGGCCACCACCCATAATGAAAACAACTCCACCAATATTGATAAACGTGGTCGAAAGGCCCATCGTCGCTGCCCGTTCCTCTTTTGGTAAAATTTGTGAGATCAGTACCTGAGTTAGATTAGTACAAGCACCCTGACCCAGTCCAACCAAGCAAGAGCAAAAAATCAAAAAAGGAAAGGAATGATGAAAAGCCAATGGTAGCAACCCACCTACCATGACTAACAGAATTGAAAAGATAGTTAACGTTTTCAGGTTTATCTTACTTGCTGTTAACTTGCCAATGATAATCCCGGCTACCATCATAAATAAGTTAGGTAAGGAAGTCAGCATTTGTACACTAGTATTATTTAGCGCAAATGTTTTGGCAATTGCCGCATATGACGGTGTGATGGCTAAGGCAGCCATACCAATCATGCTGACTGCCAAAACACCAGTCCTAGTTTTGACAACGTATGCTTTATTTACTGTTCCCATTAAAGTTGCCTCACCGTTTTACCAATATGTTGCACTGCATTACGACCCGAAAAAATAGCATAACCGGCTGTACTACCTGGCAGCGTGACCGCATAAGTATCCCCAACCAACATTCCGGCAGCATCGTTACCGGCAGCATACAAACCATCAAGCGGATAACCATAGCTGTTCAGTACCCGGTTGTCGTCGTCTACTCGAATGCCTCCAATAGCACAAGCCATACCAACACCGAGTTCAACTGCATAGTAGGGACCAGTTCTAAGCGGTGTCAAATATTGTTCAGCCTTACCAAAGTCAGTATCTTGCTGCTCCTGGGACAAACGATTATAGCGCTTAATTGTGGCTTGCAGAGCTGGTAGACTGAGCTTTTCAGCTAATTCAGACAGCGAATCCGCCTTAGTCAGGTACTTTTCTTTATTGGTTAAATCACGCTCAATTTCCTCTTTTAAATGTACAAACTTATCTGGCGAAACAGGCGAATTTCCTACTTCTTTAAAAAGACCAACATTTGTTAAGTGATCAATTGCAGCCTGATCCAAAATTGAAAAAGTGCGAGACTGAGTCAATATGGCGCTACCAGCATGACACATATTGTCATTAACGTCCTCATTAACAAAACGTTCACCACGCTCATTAACCCACAAGATTGCTTCTTGCGTAGCAGCCGCCGCCAATTGCGCCGGCATGTGAACATAAGCGGGCCTGGTCTGGTCCAGAATTGCACCGCCGCCATACTGGATTGCGCCCATTTGATAGTGTTCGGCACCAGCCTGCCAAGCAAGTTTCATACCATCACCCGTTGATTTGCCATCACTAACTGACAATAAGCGGGCCGTAAAGGGGATCCGTTGCTTAACTAATTCTAGATTATCAACGTACCCTCCTGTTGTCAGAATCACTTTGCTTACAGCAACTTCTCTTTCTTGCCCCGTGGCCTCACTTTGCATTAAGAGCCCGGCAATGTGCCCATTTTCTTGCAAGATCTTTTGTGCACTGACACTGGTGACGATTTCCGCACCTAAATCCTGGGCTTTTTGCAATAACTTTTGAACCACTGCATGACCACCACCAGCAAAAGTATGGATAGTTGGCCAACTTTTTCCCTGTGGTCCTACCTTACTAAACTCAACCCCCAAGTCGTGAAGCCAGTCAATCGCCTGACCGCTTTGGCTAATATACTTGCTTAAGTGCGGTGCACTGGCCTCATAGTGGGAATAATTTAGTTCGTCTTGTAGAAGTTCAATTGGATCTATCTTAATACCTTGTTTTTTTTGTAAAAAACTATCAACTCCCATCGCGCCTTCGACGTAGTTACCATCACCGCCAATTGTCCGACCTTTTTCCAAAACTAATGTGCGCAAATGCTGTTCACCAGCACTAACTGCAGCCGCCAAGCCAGCAAGGCCAGCACCAACAATTACCAAATCGTATTTTGTTTGTTGAGGAAACATCAGGGACCTCCTACTTCAAACCAACAGACACCCCACCATCACTTAGAATGGTTTGGCCTGTCATAAAAGTAGCCTGACTTGCAACAAAAACAAAGACTTTGGCAACTTCAGCCGCCGTTTCAGCCCGTTTCATTGGCACAGTTGGCAAAATCTTGTCTAGAAAGCCACCTTCGTTTAATGGCGTCTTAGTGAGACCTGGTGCTACACTGTTAACCCGAATATGCTTGTCCGCATAGTCGATAGCAGCCGCTTGAGTCATTCCGATAATACCATTTTTGGCCGCATTGTATGCACCCATTCCACCTGGGTTGTAAATACTACCTAGAGCGCTCGTGTTTACAATCGAACCGTAACCTTGCTTTAAGAAGAGTTTGATCTCTTCCCGCATGCACAAGAAGGTACCACGCAAATCCAGGTTAACCGTTTTATCAAAGTCTTCATCAGTTAGTTCTGCAAATGGCTTTAAAACTCCCCCACCCGCATTGTTCATTACATAATCAATCTTGCCAAAATCAGCAACAATTTTATTTAGTCCATTTTTGATACTTTCTGTCTCCATGACATTTAAGACTAAGCCGGTAATCCTACCACCGTACTGGTCGTTCAACTTGGCTGCAATTGTTATCACCTCGTCGTTATAGTCCGTTAACACCACGTCACTACCTTGCTTAGCAAATTCTTCGCTAATTGCCAAACCGATTCCTTGGGCAGCGCCTGTAATCACTGCAACTTTTCCTTTTAACATCTTTTTGTCCTCTCAGTTCAAACTTTTAACTGCTTCTTCGGCTGCAATCCAACCCGATACAAAGGCAAAACCGTTGGCAATCCCTTCGTAACTCGGATAACCATCTGAGTATAAACCGTTAACATTATTACCAACAATGTAGATATCCTTAATTGGTCGACCATTTTCTTTTACGGGTTGACAGTTACGGTCAACGTTCACACCATCCAGTGTCCCTAAGATTGCACAGTGTTCAACAATGGCATAGTATGGACCCTCATGAATACCAAATAATAGCTCTTTTGTCGGTTTGAGAAAAGTCTGGTCATCTTTTTGGTCAACGGCCTCGTTATAGGCAGCGACGCTCCTGCTTAGTGATTTCACTGGTAAGTCTAGTTTTTGAGCCAGTTCCTCCAAGCTAGCAGCCTTGACCACCTCACCAGTTACAACAGCCTGGTCGAAGTCCTGCTGAATATGTGGCAGTGGCCCAACCGTCGTGCTTGGTTCTTCACCCACTTCACAAAACTGCCGCTCAAATGTATCTTCAAGGTCAACCTTAGACCTAGCAAAGGTATCAAGCGTTGGCTGATCGAGTAGTACGTAGTATTTACCCTGCACATTATGTGCAGCATTACCCCACATTGCAAAGTCATAAACAACATCCTCATTAACAAAACGATTAGCAGTTTGATCAAGCCATAAGAGTGGCAGGTTTGTTAATGCTTCAACTGCACTGTTACGTTTCATCGGATTAATGTTTCTGCTTGGAGCACAGCCATGAGCAAACAACGCTGGACTATGACGCCAGTCGCCGCCCAACTCATGAACTAGCCTAATGCCTGTTCCATCAGACTTTCGTTCACCCAGATTCAGCAGTTCAGCAGCATCTGAGTATCTGGCTTTGAGCATCTCCTCATTGCCACAGTATCCACCATCTGCAAAAATAACTTTTTTAGCTTCAATTCTGGTCCGCTGACCGTTCTTATCCTCAGCAATTACGGCCTTTAAGCCGTTAGCATAATCCAGGTCGACCGCTGCCGTTTCCAACATTACCTTGTTACCAGCTGCTTCAAAAGTTGCCGGCAATTTATCCCAGTTGGCCATCTTTTCACTGAAGTTATTGAACTTGTGATAAACTTCTGGATCATCCAAATGGGCTCTTTGTTCACTTTGTTCCACTGTTACCGGCAAGCCCATCTTAGCCAGGCGGTCAATATTTGCACCCGATCGTTTCAAAAAACGAGCTAATAGTTCGCCATTAACAAAGTAGTGACTATAAGCTGTTAAATCGCTAAAAGCTTCACGGTACCCATATTCAACCTTGCGGTCTTTCTGCTCATTCGAATCAATCGCAAAAACCCCATGAGCACCAAACTTTCCAGCACCTCCTACTTTGTTACCTTTTTCTAAGAGCACAAACGGAATCTTTTGCTGATAAAGTTCAAAACTGGCAGAAATGCCTGATGAACCTGACCCAACAACAACAACACTAGTAGAGATAGAATCCACTGTAATTTTCCTTTCTTTAATCTTGTGATTTTCATTACAATTGAATTCTAAAACACTTTACAAGAAAGCGCTAACACATTAAAGTTGCTGGCAACAACTTTAAGTTATCGCCCGTTTAATAATTTTTCTAAAATCTTCCGAAACAGAACTAGACATTCCAAGCACAATTTTAAAAGCTTGCTTCAAGTGAGCTGGTGAACAGCGGTACACATTCGTGCATTGAATAGGAAGAATAAATGAATCTGGGATTAGTGCTATCCCACCCTTAAAATTGACATTGAGGGCGGCGGCAGCAAAGTTATTTACTTCTTCGATTTGTTGATACGCCCAGTCGTTTTGCTGATAGCTTTCTAACATTGCCCGTTGAATGTTCATAATTCCTGTCGAATTCCAATTTTCCAGATAAATCGTACTCGTTCTTGCAAGACCTTTAACATCTTCGTTTCGATCAGCAAGTTCATGCTGATTTAGTATTACGTCAAATCCAATTGTTCTTAAAGGCAGACAAGCAATCTTCGTGTTGCCCGCAAAAGCTAGTTCAAAACCAACCAAAAGATCAAAATTACCATTAATCAATCGCCGGATACCCATATCAATATTTTCTTCATCAAAATTAAATTCGTACTCCTGAGGCAGTTTTGCCACTAACCTGGCTGCCTCATTTTCAAATCCAGGCAAAAAATGTACCCGTAGGATCCGCTTAGGATCAAAGTTGGGATGATGCCAAATCTCGCTATATAAGTTAACCACCTCAACGGCACGCCAGTAAAATTCCTCTCCTACCGGGGTTAGAGCAAATTTTCCGTTAGAGCGGTTAATTAGTTTTTGACCGAGGTCGCTTTCAAGCTTCTTAATGGCCGAACTTACAGCAGTTTCAGAAACATAATTCCGTTTAGCCGCAGAAATAAAGCCATGTGTCTGAACCACATCAATAAAATATTTAACTGGCATTAGATTATAATTCATTTTTTCCACCTAGTTGATAACTCAAGTTATTGTTCTCACAAATTAATGATATAAAAAATATGATGAAGGTTAAACCCTAAATCCTAATTAACAAATTACTTTTTACCCTATACGTTGGTAATTAGTGGGAAAGTAAAGTAAAATGTTTATTGATAAAAAGGAGTGTCAACATGTCTAAACTCGAAAAACCGGTCGTGATCGGTATTACCGGTGGTTCTGGTAGTGGTAAAACCACCATTGCCCGCAAAATAGTTGAGCAAATGCAAGAAAATGAACACGTTTTAATCATGACGCAGGATTCCTATTACAAGGATAACACTGGCATCCCGATGAACATCCGAATGAATATCAATTACGATCATCCAGATGCGTTTGATGTAGAGCTACTTAAGCAGCAGCTGAGATCATTACTTGAATATCAAGCTATTGAAATGCCGGTTTACGACTTCAAAAAGCACACTAGAAGCACCGACACTATTCACGTTGAACCTGCCGAGATAATCATTTTAGAAGGAATTTTAGTTTTAGCTAGCGCAGATATTCGCAATTTGATGGACATTAAAGTCTACGTTGACACCGATGACGATATTCGCTTTATTAGGCGGCTCGAACGTGATATTAAAGAACGGGGGCGGTCGCTTGATTCGGTCATTGAACAATATCTTGGCACCGTCAAGCCAATGTATCATCAGTTTATCGAACCAACCAAGCGCTATGCCGATATTATCATCCCCGAAGGCGGTGCCAACGATGTGGCCATCGATATGTTGACCACTAAAGTACATGCCGTTTTAAGCGAAAACATTAAGTAAACCGGCACGCAAAGAGCTCTGAAAGTCAACAGCTTTCAGGGCTCTTTTCATTATATATTGCTAAATTTAATAATTGCACCTACAAATATGCTGTTAATTACTAGTTTATATGCTTAACAATTCGACTTTCAACTTTAGGCCACACTAGATTTAAGATTGCCAGTATAGCAATCGCGCTGACCAAAACTTGACAACCAACAGCAAAGTTAATCTGTGGATCTTCTAAATTCGTTCCCCACTTACCTGTCACCACCTGGGCAGAGAAGAGATAAGTTGATGGCAAATATCGTACTATTGAAGTTTGTAAATGGCCCACCTCTTTTGACGCCGATTGCAAAATCAGGGGTAAAATAGCGCCACCCAAAAGTAGAACTAGCGCTAAGAAGAGGCAGCTTAGCTGATTACGTGTAACTTGCGCCAAAAATAGAATTAAGAACACGATGAAAATTCCTACCAAAGCAGTTAAAGTTAATGTCTGCGCCAGCCAATGAGATAATGGTAAATACTGGGCTTGCAACTTAGGTAGCATAACACCAGATATAGGATAAGCAAGTGAACCAGGGCCAAAAAGTAGACTGCTAACGCCAAAAATAAGCAATCCAACTACTAACGTTAAACCACTGGCTACTAAAAGACCCAGAATCAGGTCCAGAGCCAAAATATTTCTACTGGGTAGTATATTATCACGATTTAACTGGTCAACGTACTTGGCTGCAAATAAATTACTCAAAACAAAACAAAGCATTACAGTGATCAAAGCAGGTAAATAGCCTTCCAGCAACTTGAATAGAAATAAAAACCCACGCTTAGGCCTTTGCTCGTCTTCTTCAGGTACGTTTGCCCGCAAAAGAGCTTGCAAACGGTGGTTTTTTTGTAAAGTATCTTGCCTATACTTTTCTCCGCCAATTTTTATCCCTGCCACTTGCTCCCTATTCCGCTTAATCATCATTCGGTAGACCAGCTGCCAGTTTCTTTGGTTCAAAGCTGTTAAGATAGCACGATCTTTTTTAACTTGCTTGTTATCTCCGGACAGTTTGGACTGGACCTGTTTCTTACGATCTAGTTCCCGAGTTACTTCTGTTCTAATCGAAGATTGGTCGCCGCTAACAGCATTATAAGTCAAAACAAGTCCGGCACCTAACAGCACCACGCTCAGAATAAGCCAAGTCAAGCTACTCTTGATAACCTTCTTAAACTGCAACTTGAAATAGGCCATAATCTTACCCCCTAATCAACTGACGATGGTCCAAGGTCACCGTTTCATCGACAATATTCTCCACTTCGTCTTGGTAGTGTGAAGCCATAATAATTAACTTCCTTTGATAAGCACAGGCTGACAACTCTTGATATAGTACTTGCCGGCTATCTGCATCCAAACCATTGTTGATTTCATCCATCAACAAGTACTTAGCATCGCTTACCCTATAAAGAGCAACCAAAAGCTTCTGCTTCATCCCTAGTGAATACTTCCTGATAGGAGTTTTAATGTAGCTGCCCATCTCCCAGCGCTCAATTGCCGAATTCAAATCTTGCTCTGATTGCCATTCACTTTTAACAAATTTCAAGTAATCCAGTCCCGAGAGATTCTTGTCAAACCAGTCAGACGTTTCCAAATAAAAAACCTGCTGCTTAACCTGAGCAAACTTTTGACCATCAAACAAAACTTGACCAGAGTTGGGGGCAATTAAGTTAACCATCGTTCGCAAGACACTTGTTTTGCCAGTGCCGTTGAGGGCATGCAACAGATAGATTGACCCCTCCTGAAAAGAAAAATTGGCATCTTTAAGAATTGGTTCGCGCAGCGTCAGACTTAAATCTTTTATTTCAATCATTTTATTTTCCTCCCTGCTTGAATTCTCTTAGCAAGCAGCTGGTTTAAAAATAACAGTACCGCTGTTCCTATTATTAAAACAATTAGCCCATTGCTAAAGTTGACTTGCGGATAAGTAACAAGTTGACTTTCGTCTGTGAACACGTAGGCATTACTGATACCAAACATGCCGTCTACTGGCTGTAAGGCAAAGAAGTAGCTCGTGGGTAAAAATTGCGCAAGATTACGGACAGCAACCACATATTGGGGTAATATCATGCCACCACCCAGTAAAAGTACAGCAGCAAATAAAGCCAGCAGGCGATTTTTAAGCAGCTGTACGATAAGTAGGACGGCCCCAGTAATAAAGGCAAAACTTAAGAACGCTATGCCTAAAATCGGCAAAAAGAGCTGATACATCGGCGTAAAAGTGTATTCCTTAGCGCCTGGATTCATCCCCGTAATCGGATAATTCAAGTTGCCAGTTCCAAAAAAGATACTGGGAAGAAGAAAAACCAATAAGAAGATCAAGAGAAAATAAGCAAAAGTAATCATTAATCCTGTAGTAAATTCGGTAAAGACAAGTTGCTTTTGGGGTAATAAATTACCCAATCTCATTCGTTCATAATAACCAGCTGAATATAGCTTAGTTAAAATAAAAATCGCCGCCAAAATAGTAAGTGGGGGCAAAACTTCTTGCATCATAAAAAGGACAAAGAAGCCGCCCTGAATAGGGAAATGTTCATTTTCCATGGCCAAATGTTGCTTAGCTAGAAGCTGCAATTGACATAAATCTCGCTTTAACAAAGCTAGTGAATAATCACTACCATTATTACGCTTAGCATCATTTAACCCAGATTTTGCTTGCTTAATCAAGATCGCATAGGCGCGCTGCCAGTCCTTGGTCTCAAGTGACTTAATCAGCGTCTGGTTTTCCCTAGCTAAAGTCTGATTTTCTTTAAGATCTTTGTGAAGCTGTTGCTTATTTTTCTTTTCGACTTTGCCCTTTTTTAGTTCTTTTTGATAATACTTGATGTTGCCCTTTTGGATAGCCAAGTTATTCCGGGCTGTAACAAGTTCATGACTATCTGACTTATTAAGATGATAATTTTGTTTCCAAAAATAGAAGCAGCTCAATAGAATGGCCAATAGGCTAAGCCAAGTGAATTTGCTTTTGAGCGTCCGTTTAAACTGCAATTTGAAATACGACATCTGGGCCACTTCCTTATTAGATTAACAAAGAGCTGCTAGATGATTTTAAATCTAACAGCTCCAATTGCTTTAAATACTAAAAATTAACCTATACCGACCCTAACCTAATATCCTCCCGAATAAGAATATACACGGTTCCAGGTACCTTTACCGCCTCGATAGCTGACAAAATAATCGTTATAGCCAGTTTGCCGCGCTGATGGTGGCACCAAAATAAAATTGTACGCACGTTTATTAAATTGTCCTCTAGCAGTAGCATAAGTATCATATGTATAGGACTTAATCGCTTGAACTCTAGGAGCCGTAGCATAAGTTTCTTGTCCATTTTTTGATTGATTTATCGTATCAGCCATGACATTGACCGAACCAGCAAGACCTAAAACTAAACTTGAGGCAACGATTATCCGTTTTAAAACATTCTTTTTCATAATGTCCTCCTTAATAACCTGATTTTTAAACAAATAACAGATAAGCGCTTTCGTGTTATGAATTTATATTATATAATTTAATCATTTTTGTCAATTAAAAATTTAATTTTATCATTTTAAAATATTTTATTTTTCATATTTAAGTCTTTGCTTTACTAGATACTTGATCCAGCAAAAATTTTAATTAATTTCATTTCATAAGTAAAAAGTCTGCTAAATCAACGTTTTACCGTGATTTATCAGACTTTTTGTCTAAACTATTATTTTTATCCTAGGCCTTTATTCACTAGCAATTTTGGGCTTCAGCGCCTGGTCAAACAAGTTAGTAATTAACTTAACCAAGATCCCGTCAAACACAATGGCAGAAATCATGGTTGCGACAAACATCGCCACTTGTAACTGAAGACTAAACTTACTCCAACCGTATAAAAAATACGTCGGAATGAAAGTTCCAAGTCCAGCAAAGAAGGCGCCGGTTAAGACACTCTGCCAAGAAAATTGCTGGTAGCGACGCTTGCGCGGAAAGAAGCCGATTTCATTACTAGCTCCTTGTATCAGGCCTTGTAAAACCGTAATCGCACCCCACTGGCCGCCAATCGCCATCTCGACAATTGCTGCTAGCGCTTCACCAACCATTCCTGAACCAGGGGTCGGCACAAAATACATCGCTAAAGGTCCAGCCAGTAGCCAAAGACCGGTAAAGATCGCATCGGTTACCGGAGCAAAACCGGTTGGCAAAAGAGCCAGCTTGATCAAGTTGAAGGCCCAATTGAAGCCATAAGTGTAGATTACGCCCATAATTATGCCGATTAATGCAATCAGAATAACCGCTTTAACATTCCATTTTGATGATCTGGTAAACATAAAAATACTCCTAACTTAGTTATTTCATTAGGAGTACGCATTTATCGATCATAAACACTTCCCTTACGCAGGTATTGTCCTGTTCAGGTTCAGAGGGTATTTCTCAGCTAATTGACGCACCCCTAGTGACTTTTAATTATTTACTTAGTATATCACATACCAGACAAGATGACTGCCCAAATTGACCGGTTAGCCGTTATTAACTAATTTAGAATTCAGTAAAACTGGCCAACTTTTCCGCAGTTAAATCGCGAATAAGCGCAACCGCCAGCTCAACAGCAGCCCTGAAGTCTTGGTAGGCACTAAAACAATATGGTGAATGTTCATAGCGCACAGGTATCCCAATCACAATGGTCGGCGCCCCGTTTTCATAGTAGATAGCTGCCCCATCTTGTCCACCCCCAGTACGAACTGAACGCGTATACGGGATGTGATTTTGATCGGCCAAGTCGCAGGCATACTGTTGAAATTTTGGATTCGGTAAAAAGGAAGTATCCATATCCCGTAGCATGGGGCCCCGCTTTAAGCCAGTTTGTGACAACCATTCAGGAGTAAAGGTATCATCTGCTGGGCATGATTCCAGCACAATGGCGAGGTCCGGCTTAACCGCCCTAGCAGTGACATACGCACCGCGCAAGCCTACTTCTTCTTGACTGGAAAGAGCGCCAACCAGGTTAAAGTTGGTTTCTTCACCTTTTAACTGATCAAGAATTGCAACCATGGCAGCTGCTCCAAAGCGGTCGTCAAAGTCCTTACCAAAGAACAAACCCGACTTTTCATTATATTCGCACTCGACATCAACAAAGATCGGACAACCTGTATCAATCTGGTAGTCGTTAATAGTTTCCGCCCGCGAACTTGACCCAACGTCAATCGACATGTCTGCAACATCAGGCACATTATTGCGCTCCGCTTCAGTCATAAAGTGAGGTGGCTTGGTAGCAACAACACCTGGTACATAGTCACCCTGGCGGTTTCTAACTTTGACCCGCAAGGCTGGAATATTGTACTTAACCCAGCCGCCCAGCGGAACAAACTTGATCATCCCATTGGGCCTGACCGCCTGCGTGATGAAGCCGACGGCATCAGAGTGCGCATCAAGCTGAATAAGCGGGCGCCCCGCCTGATTCTCCTTCTTGGCAGCATACACGTTGAGCATCCCATCGACCTTGACATCAGCGCTATCCTTGACGCTTTCATTAAATAACTTAACAAATTCTTCCTCAAAACCTGAAGTTGCATTAGCATTTGAAAAAGCCTTGAGCATCTTGATTTCTTGTTCTTTTTCCATTTTATTTACCTCGTGAATAATTACTTATTCTTCCATTGTAGCAAAAACTACCGCAGCTGGACGAACAAAACTAGTCTCTAGCACAGTTACCCCCAGCAAAATCTCTCAAACAAGCTACCTTTTCCGCCAAAAGATGCTATAATCGACTCTATTGAGAAATTCTGATGATTAAAGTGAAGGGTAGATAAATGCCGAAGAACGACAATATTAATAACATTATTGATCATAAATTGTTTACCGAAGATGACATCCATGCAATGTGTGTCAAGTTGGGCAGGCAGCTAACCACTGATTATGCCGGAAAGAAGCCGCTAGTTGTCGGTGCGCTTAAGGGGGCAATTTTCTTTTTAACCGATCTGGTACGTGAAATGGACGTTAAAGAAGAAATCGATTTTCTTGATGTTTCCAGTTACGGTGACTCATTAGAATCAACCGGGAAAGTCAAACTGATCTCCGATTTGGTGACTGATGTCCAGGGACGTGATGTGCTGATTGTCGAAGATATTGTTGACACTGGCCTAACGCTGAAATACATGAAAGATTTGCTTAAAAAACGGGGCGCCCGCTCCGTTAAATGCTGCGTCCTCCTTAACAAGGAATCTAGGCGCAGAGTTGATGTTGAGATTGAATACTACGGCTCAACCGTCCATAACGAATTTGTAGTTGGTTACGGTCTGGACTTCATGGGCTACTACCGCAATTTGCGCTATATAGGTGTCTTAAAGGCAGAATTCATCAAGTTAGCCAACAACAAATAATTAAAGCTAATAAAAAGAGTTATCATGCTTGATAACTCTTTTTTAGTAGCAAATTCTATTCCGTTTTAGCCTCTTTGTCTTGGCCTAAAGGCTTAACGACAAACCAGCGCATAAAGCCCTGCTCTATGCTAGCTAACTTAAATTCAAAATTCTCAAGTTCAACCGCTTCATTTTCTTTTAAGTCCGGATAATGTTCCATCATATAACCACCGATAGTAATAATATCGCTATTTTGAAAGCTCTCTAGATCCTTGCGGAAATACCGTTCAAAGTCATAAAGGGTGGTTTTACCAGATACCCGTATGTTACCATCTTCGTTTTTGATAATGTAATCGTCCGAAACATCATCGATCTCATCTTTAACCGTTCCGAACAGTTCCTCGTAGATATCCTTATCGGTAACCAGACCGCTTGTCCCACCATATTCATCTACCACCAAAACAATGGGCGTATGCTTATTAATCATCAAATGCAGAATGTCCTGAATCGGCATCGATTCAGGCACCGTAATTATTGTCCTAATTATCCTAGTAACTGGTACTGTAGCATCAATTTGACTTTGTTGGACCACATCAAAAGCATAAATGTAACCGACAATATCATCCTTGTTATGATCACGCACAACGGGCAACCGGCTAAAACCTGCTTTTAGGTAGAGCTTCAGGGCCTGCTTAATCGTATCGGCAGCATTAATGACCATTAGCCTGGTCCGATCCGTCATAATGTCCTTGGCTACCTTATCATTGAGTTCAAAAGCCCGCTTCATGTAGGTCAGATCATTCTTATCCAGTGCACCACCGTGCACGGCTTTGCGTGATAATTTGATAATTTCAGATTGTGAATAAACTTCATTTTCTTCATCAGCTGAATCAAAGCCCAGCATTCTTAAAAGAAGATTGGAGCTGGAGTTGAGTAGCCACACAAATGGATAAACCAATGTATGAAAAAACTGCAGTGGGGTGACAATCTTTAACAGTATCTTCACCGGCATGTCAATCGCAATATTTTTAGGTACTATTTCGGTAACCACCACTTCTAAATAGGTTAACAAAATCACTCCTAAAATGGCACTAACCGAGCGTAGAACAGACTGGTTCAAGTGCAGCATGACTAGTAGCCTTTCAAACAGTCCAGCAAAAGTTTCAGCCGAAAACCAACCCAAAACAACCCCGACAAGGGTAGTACCAACCTGGGTAGTCGACAAGTATTCATTTAGATTTTGGACCATCAGCAAGGCACGTTTAACTTTACGCTGGTTGCCCAGGTGGTTGCTCAGCATGTCTTCAAGTTGGCTTGCCCTGGTCTGAACTAACGCAAATTCAGCCGCTACAAAAAAAGCAGCAAAAACAAAAATTACCAAAGTTGCTATCAAATTAGCAACTAATTGGGGAGTATTCAATATCTATCTCACCTTTTGTAAAAAAATCTCTTCCCTTTATTTTATCATTTAAACCGCTTTTTTAATGACCTAAATGGCTTTTTACTTAACTAATTTGTAAATTTTTTCAAAAGGCAGACGCGCTGGGATGTATTTAGGGTCGTTCACTTCCGCCGACTTATCCGCAAAGCCCAATCCAATTGCCATACCGACAAGTTCATCGCTCGGAATCTGACCGTATTTGCGGGCCAGTTCTGGATAAGCTACGATTGAATGAGCTGGCATCACGGCCAGTCCTTCATTAATTGCCAAAAGCATGATACTCTGCGAAAAGATGCCCAAGTCAAAGACTGACCACAAGGGAGACGACTTTGGAATAGTTAAGAAAACGACATCTTGCGCATTGAACATCGTATCGTTAGCATCTTTGAATAAATCAATTTTATTATTGAAAAAGTAGGGTTGGGATGCCCCCACTGCAGCCATGTTCTGACTGGGATACGAATCCCAATTAAGATTAAGCGTTGTGGCAAAATCCTCATGCGGTTCAACCTTATCAACTATTTGCTGCTTTACTGCTTGCTTTAAACCCTTGAGCGCCTCACCAGTCACCAGATAAGCCTTCCAGGGCTGAGAATTGAGCAATGACGGGGATTGCTGAGCCTGCATGATTATTTTCGCCAGTAACTTCTCATTGACCTTGCGATTGGTAAATTTGCGTGTTACGCGTTCATTACCGTATACATCATTAAATTCCATTATTAATTCAAACTCTTATATAAAAATGAGCACCTCTGTGACACTCTATACTGGTAAATAAATGATTCAAAATCATTAATCGATAGAACAATGATAAATTATTCTATATCAATAGTTATCTTAATAAATAATACACAATAATGCAAAAGTACACAACCATTTAAACCTTTAAATTGCATTTTTTGATTTTATTTAACATTAAATATATACATGTATTTTACAATGGTGAATTATAAATTTGTCAGTCGAACATTTATAAGTTACTATAGTCAAACATTCATACTTGTCTACAAACTTAAACATAAAAATAACATAGCTATTTATTTAACTATACTTTTTATGCAACAAAAAAAGGCGTTTTTCGCCCTTATACTTTATACTGTCGACGCAGCTCTCGTTCCTGGTCGCGCTTTTTAATCGTTTCTCTTTTATCGTACTTTTTCTTTCCTTGGCCTACCCCAATCAGCACCTTAGCAAAACCATGCTTAAGGTAGACTTTAAGCGGAATAACAGCGATGCCGCGTTCAGCTTGTTCCTTAGTTAAACGCGTAATTTCTTTCTTGTGCAGCAGTAGCCGGCGCTGACGAACTGGTTCATGGTTATAGCGGTTACCCTGTTTATATTCACTAATGTGCACATTCTCCAAAAAGGCAGAACCATTAATAATCTGGACGTAACCATCACGTAAGCTAATATGCCGGGCCCGCACAGATTTTATTTCGGTACCGGTTAACGCAATTCCCGCCTCGAAAGTTTCTTTAATGAAATAATCATGATGTGCTTTTTTGTTTTGAGCAATTAAGTTCTCATTATGTTCTTTCTTCACTTTTCTAACCTAACGCTTATACTTACTGAAGTGAGGATGATTACCATTGCCCTGTCCGCCCCGGCGGTTGCCACTGCGATGATTACGGTCATTGTGCCCGCCATCATGACGCCGGCCATGATGCCCCTGCGAGTCAGCTCCGTTTTTAGGTGCATTAGGATCATAAACTTCAAAATCAAGCTGATGCTGCTCTACGTTTGCAGTAGTAAGCGTAACCTTAATTGGCATCCCCACCCGATATTGTTTATGTGTTCCGCGGCCCGTCAACGTCATACTCTTCTCGTTGAAGCTATAAAAGTCATCGGTTAGATTAGAGATATGAATCAGGCCCTCTACCGTGTTGGGCAATTGGATAAACATCCCAAAGCTAGTAACTGATGCCACGACCGCATCAAAGTGTTCTCCCACCTGATTGGCCATGTATTCAGTCATCTTCAAGTCATTCACTTCACGCTCAGTGTCAACGGAAACACGTTCCTGGGTTGATGTTTGGTCAGCAACTTCCGGCAGCACACTGGCGAAATGATCCTGAACCTTTTTACTTGTTCCCTGCTCACCGTACTCATGAATCATGCGGTGAACCATTAAGTCGGAATAACGTCTAATGGGAGAGGTAAAGTGAGTGTAGTATTTAGCAGCTAAGCCGAAGTGCCCCAAGGGCTCCTCAGAATAATGTGCCTGCTTTAGACTACGCAACATCATCATTTGCACAACGGCTTCTTCTGGCGTCCCCGTTGTCTTAGCAACTACCTTCTGCAAGTCAACTGGCTTAACGTGGTTGGGGTCGGCCTTGATTTGCAGGTCAAAGGCACTACAGAACTCAAAGAAGCTCTTAATTCGCTCACCGTCTGGAGTCTCATGGACCCGATACAGAAACGGTACATGCTTTCGATAAAAGTCCTCCGCGACCGTCTCATTAGCCATTAACATAAAAGATTCAATCATCTTTTCAGCAATACCCCGGTTATGGAGCACAATGTCAGTCGGCTTGCCCTGGTCATCGACAACAATTTTTGCTTCTGGCTCTTCAAAGTCAATTGCCCCACGTTGGTGGCGCTTTTTATACAGGATATTGTGCAAATCAGCCATATCCTGCAGCATTGCCTGTAATTTGACATACTTCGGCGCTAATTGTTCATGATTTTCCGGATCTAAGACCTGATTAACATTATGATAGGTTAACCGGCCGTGCGACCGCATGACAGATGGATGGATCCGGTAGGCGACCCGCTCACCCTCTGGGGTGATTTCCATTTCACAAGACAAGACCAGGCGGTCTTCACCTTCGTTCAAAGAACAAATCCCGTTGGAAAGTCGAAATGGTAGCATCGGAATTACTCGATCGACCAGGTAAGTACTGTTGCCCCGTGTAAAGGCCTCTTGGTCAAGCGGAGTTTTTTCCTTGATGTAGTGAGCAACATCAGCAATGTGAACTCCTAAATGGTAGTTTCCGTTGGCCATTTTCCATAGAACAACGGCATCATCAAAGTCTTTGGAATCATCGCCATCAATCGTCACTGTAGCCTGATCTCTAATGTCTTCACGGTCGCCGATTTCTGCTGGAGTTACGTGATCCGGAATGGCATTAGCTTGCTCCATGGCTGCTTCGTCCCATTCAGTGCGGACATCGTGACTCGACACAATCGCCATAATATCCACGCCTGGCATATTTTTATTGCCAATAATTTCTGTAACCACACCGGCCATCGTATCAGGATTGTCCTTACCTGGGTAAACGGTAAGCGAAACCTTGGCAATGTCCCCTTTTTGTGGTCTTAAACCATTTTCACCGACATATACACGATAGTCCGCCAATTTTTTATTTGTACTCAAAACATAGCCAATGAAGTGACTAACCTTAACTTGGGCATCTGTCAGCGGATGGAATTCACCGACAATATCCTTCACGCCACGTTCAATAACCGCTTCGACATGACCTTCTGGACCCTTACCATTCCACGGATTGCCTCCGGTCGTGATTTTGATCCGAACCTGGTCACCATCAAGGGCAGAACCAGTATAATCTCTGGCAATGAAGACATCATCCGCATCTTCATCTTCCAACTTAACAAAGCCAAAACCCTTGCTATTGGCCTTAAAGCACCCTTCTTCCTCAATATTCTCTTGAGCTAATTGGTAGTGGCCCTTGCCATCAGTGATGATTTTTTTTTCTTGTTCCAAAAAGGCAAGCGCTTTTACCATATCGGTAAAAGACCCAAGGCGATCTCGCCTGAGCATCCGGTCTATTTCTTCAACTTGATATTGTTTTTTGGGGTTTCGACGAAAAATTTCTAAAACATTAGCTAAAATATTCTCGTTTTGGGCCATGCACTTAATCTCCGTTCCATAGTAAAAAGATAAAAAAAGTTCCTCCATCGACTGAGCGGGAGGAACCAGCGTCTATTTTGAAGACAAATAAGCCAGTACGATAGCAAAAATGAAAAATAGTACCAGTAACCCTGCTGTTACCTTCTCCATAAATGCTTCAAAACCACGTTTCTTTGTCTGGCCACTAAACACTGCACCGCCAGATAGGGCATTCAGTGCATCTTGCTGCTTCTGCGGCTGCATCATTGTTGCAATTACGATTAAAACCGAAACAATAATTAGTAGCGTCATAAATAAGTTATACAATCCGCTGCCTCCAATATCCAAATACATTACTGCTAAATTTTAGCATAAAATAGTTTCTAATTCGAGTTTTATTTCTTTAACTCTGGCGCATCAGTCTTAAAGTCCTTCTGAGTTGACTTTCGGTGGTTCTTCTCCCACAAGGAATTTTTGTCCTTAGAATATAACTGGTGCAACGCCTTTTCGCTATTATAGTCATAATCCTGAGTTTTAACTTTCTTAAACCACTTTGGCTTATAAAAGCGCAGGAGGTTCCCTGCAATCACCCGGTCTGACAAAGATAGCTCAGTAGTCACCTGGTTAGATAAACCGACTAACTGGGCCCGCACTTTGGGGTTGGGGTCAACCAGCTCATCACCCGTTTTGGTATCATAATAGGTTCCGCCCACTTTAGCATAGTTGGGCGTAATAAAGTCACCGTTGCGCTGAGCAACAACTTGCGGTGCAGCACTACTTAACAAGTCATGCCCAAATTGGATGGTATTTTTGTTGTTAATCCCTAGCAAGTTGAGCAGAGTAGGCAACACATCAATTTCACCACCATAGGTTTGTTTAATGCCACCTTTTAACCCCTTCATATGGAACATCAGCGGTACTCGTTGAAACTTCAAATTATCAAAATTGGTAAAGTCGTCTTGCTTGAGCAGTTCTGCGCTAGCTTTGTGGTGGTTACCTGAAATGCCATAGTGGTCACCGTAAAAAACTAGCAACGTCTTTTTGTCAAGCCCCGTCTTCTTCATCCAGGCAAGTAGCTCGCCCACAGCCTGATCTAAGTAACGAGCGGTCTGAACATAACCATCAACCGTCTCATCACCTGTATCTGTTGGAGCAATCGACTGATTCTTCTTATCCAATTCATACGGATAATGGTTAGTTACCGTAATCAGTTTAAGATAAAACGGCTGCGGCAGGCGTTCGATGTACTTGATTGACTGGGAGAAAAAGATTTTGTCTTTTATGCCATAACCAACATAATATTCCGGCTTGTTCTGATAATAGGACAGCGGCATGAAATACTGGTAGCCAAACTGTTTGTACGCATTATTGCGGTTCCAAAAAGAACCCGCACCACCATGCATTACCGCCGTAGTATAACCACCCTCTTGGTGCAGAATAGCCGGTGCACTTTCAAATGTGTTTGACGTTCCATAACTGGACATAGCTGAGCCAGACTGCAGGCCATAGAGGGAATTTTCCAACATCATTTCCGCATCCGAAGTCTTACCCTGCCCTACTTGATTGTAAAAGTTAGCAAAACTAAGCGTATTTCGGGAATGATAGAGCTTATTTATGTTCGGGGTAACCTCTTTGCCCTTCCACTTGTAACCAATTAAAAACTGCTGAAAACTTTCCAGGTGGATAACCATGACATTCTTGCCTTTGGCCACGCCAGTATAGTTGGAATTAGGCTTGACATAGTTGATTTTCAAATACTTTTTAACCGAATGCAGGTCAGATACGTTAGCCTTGGCCATCTGCTCACTTGTTTGAGCAGTCTTAAAACCGTCATAGACAGCGTACTCGTTGATACCCAAGTATTTGACGATATAACTATTGTCAAAAGTGCGCGTCAACAGGCCCGACCGATCTTTTTCGGCCATCAGCAAGTTAACGCCCATTAGAGCAAGCGCCAAACCTTCAACCAGTACGGTGAATTTCAGCTTTAACGGGCGCAGGTCATATTGAATTACCTTACCAACCATTAAACCGACAATGACAAGCAAATCAAGAAAGACTAGAAAATCACTGGCCTGGGTAATACCAGCAATACTCTTACCCAGATTATCGGCAGTTGAACCGGACGTCTTAATAATCGACATCGATAAAAAGTTGGAAAATTCTCGATAATACAGGATATTGGCAAACAGCCACAAACTTAAGATGAGGTCAATAATAACAATAATCCAATATGACTTACGTCCATTAAAGAAAAGTCCTATTCCCAGCAGCAACATTGCTGCTGGCAGAGGGTTGACCAGCAACAGAAAATTCTGCATCGGCCCAACCGCTCCTAAGTTAAACTTGGTTAAGTAAATCGCATAGCTTTTGAGCCAAAAGCTTAATAAAACAATGGTAAAAAAGCCAAATTTAGTTTTGGTCAACCAATGCAGATAAGACTTGGTCCGTATCATCCTATTCTCCTCTCACTATGCTAATATCTTACCCTTAAGCTGAATAAAGCATAGTGATTTTAGTAAAAATTAATCATTTGGTGGACTAGTGATTTTCTGCGGTTTGATGATCCAACCAAAGATACCTAGAATCATGCCCATAAAGTAGGTGATAAACCGCCATAAGAACATCCCCAAAACTAGCGTACCGGACGATGAAATAAAGGTTGCAAAAAGCGTTTGAAAACTATATTCGGCGCCACCCGAGGCACCTGGGATAGGCACAATTGCCATAAACATGATAATCATGATATTCATTTGTGTGACACTTGCCCAGCTGGCCGGCACTTGCAGCGCCACGAGCACCATATAGGGAACAGAATAAAAGCATAGCAGTTGCAGTACCGTTAACAAGCTACTCAACAGCAGCTTCTTTTTTTCGCGTTTGAGTTTTTGACTTTCATGATAAAAAGTATCAATTTTTTCAAGGGTGTTTTGGCGCCAGCCTTCCACGCGCTCCGACTTAACCAGCTTAGCCAAGATATCCATTAACCAATTTGCCGCCCGTTTGGTCCAATTGTAGGCAAACAAAATTGCCAGTAAAAAGACAATTGAACTGACATGAAGCAAAAAACCAATGGCAATAAAAATCGCCAGACCGGAAAACCTAGTAGCAACTAAGTGAAAACCCGTAATAATTGTTACCACATAGCTTAAAAAAACCACAATCTGATAAATAATAAATTTCATTAGCAGCAGTGACGTTGCACGACCACCTTCAACCCCCATTTGGACCATTGCTGCCAGCTGCGAGGGCTGACCACCAGTTGACATTGGGGTAATAGAGTTGAACAAGGCCTGAATTAGTGGTATCCGCACAAAGGACCACTTTGAGCGTTTCGGTTCATCCTTGCGTTGAGCTAAGACAGCCAAGATGCTTGCTTCAAATAAGTATGACAACAACATCAATGCAAAAACCAGTACCAGAGCCACTGGATTAATACTTTGGGCAGCTTTAAGTAATTGGGTAACCGGTGTGCCCTTCAATTCAGCGTACAGAACTCCCCCACTGATTAATAAGACAACGGCAATGCCCCATAAATGTTTCTTGTTCATTAGTGAATTTGTCCTAATTCTCGACCAATTTCGTATTGTTCATGGTAGAAGTCATTCCAGATCTGAGCCAGATTGTCTTCAGAATACTTTTCACTGGCCAGATTTGACAGGTGACTGTATTTATTAAGCAAATCCTGGTCATTGGCCACCTGGCGCAATTGCTCATTCAGCGCTTCAAAGTTGCTGCCCTTCAAATAATAACCGCTGATAATTGCCTGATATAAGTCAAGATCACGGAGTAAGACCGGCGTACCACAACTAAAAGCCTCCAAAACTGACATCGGAAAGAGTTCATCATAGGATGGCAGAACAAACAAGTCGGCAATGTTAAGGTAATTCACTAATTCTGGTCTGGCAATAATACCAGTAAATTTCAGGTTTTGCGGTGGATTATCAACTAGTTCCTTGAAGTGAGAATAGCCGTCCGTAATTTTACCAAAGGAAAAACCGCCAGCCCAGATAAATTGCATGTCTGGATTGGCTCTAGCAAGCTTCGCAAAATCGTCAACACCCTTGCGCGCTTGCACCTGGCCGTCCCCAAAGACCACAAACTTATCCAGGGGAATACCTAATTGGTGCCGAAAAGCATTCTTTTGCTCAAGACGCTCCGGATAAAATTCATCCTTGGCTACAAAATTGGGAATATACTTAACCTGGTCGCGCTTAATCCCATACTTAACTAAATGGTCAATGAAAATTGGATTGACTACAACTATTTGGTCCATCCGTTTATAAAAATCAATAACATACTTGTAGAAGACTTTTTTGGCAATTGGTGGCAACTTAACTGAACCTTCAAGCGTTTCCGGCAAAAAGTGCACATAACCAATTTTACGACCACGAGCTGGTGAGAAGCTATTAGCAAAATAAGTCGGATTAACCGTGTGATAATGGGTCAGATCGCTTGCGCCGTACTTGTTGTTGGTTATATAAAACTCATCGACTAAGTGCGTTCTCAGCAAGTTAATCAATTCCTGATAGGCCGAGCCAACCCCCTGGCCTTCAACGGAATCTGCTTGGGAAAACATATTGATTCTAATCATTTGTATCCTCTTTAGGGTCTTCTTGGTAGTTTGCAATTACTTCTTCGTAGAATTGATGAACTTTTTCACCAAAGCGCTCGGCAGAAATCTGCTTTAGCTTGGCTTCGAGTTTTTCGGCAGGAATAGCCGTCTTTTTTTCTTTCAAATAGAATAAAATTTCATCCCGCATATCACTTGGACGTGTAAAAACTTGTCCAAAAGCCAAATCATCAAAAACCTGTTCGGTATAGTCGGTATCGTATACCACACATTTTGTCCCGGCTGCGAGAGCTTCAATATAAGTCAACCCCTGCGTTTCAGTATCACTCGCCGAAACAAAAAGATCAGCCATTTGGTAGAAAGAGCCAACATCGCTATGCGGCACATCACCAGCAAAAATTACGTTGTCCTCAAGGGTCAATCGCTCAACTTGGTCTTGCAATACCTCAACGTCGGGACCACCACCAGCAATCACCAGCTGAGCGCGCGGAAATTCATCAACAACTTCCGTCATCACATTTAAAATCCGGTCAATCTTTTTTTCACCAGCAATGCGACTGAGGGTTAAGAGTACCGGAACATCCGGCTCAATTCCAAGTTCCTGGCGAACATCATGCGTTGCCGGCTGATTAAAGCTCTTAACGTCCACACCAGTCGGGATCACCTTCATTGGGATAGATATCTTGTATCGCTTCAAAAGCTTTTTTACGCGCATGCTAGGTGCAATCACGCCATCCATATTTTTAAGAAAGACACTGGTAAACTGTTTAACATGGTATGGCCGCAGGAGGTGACCATTCAGCACATAATGCAAGTAATCTTCATACATTGTATGGTAGGTATGAATTGCGGGAATCTTTAACTGGTGCGCCACATATTTGCCAATCATTCCGAGTGCAAATTCAGTCTGCGTGTGGACCACATCAAGATTCACTTCCCGCGCTACTTTAGTTGCCTCAAAGAAACCCCTATAAGCAATGCGCCGGTCAGTAAACGAAATAAACGGCATACTACTGAAGCGAAAAACATTGGCCTCGACGGTGCCCTTGGCAACGTGCGGATCAGTTGTTGTAAAAATAAATACGTTATGTCCCTGCTCCTCAAGTGCCTCTTTAAGTGTCTTAACCGAAGACGCTACGCCACTGATTTGCGGGAAATATGTATCGGTAAAAATACCAATATTCATTAAGCCACCTCCATCTAAAGGTATTATAAAGATTCCGCTTTACTTGTGCAATTTTTAAAAAGAAAAAGCTTAAATTTGCTAAACAAAAACAGCTCCCGTTGGAGAGCTGTTAGACAATAGCGGTGATCGGGGTCGAACCGATACGTCCTAAACGGACACCAGATTTTGAGTCTGGCGCGTCTGCCAATTCCGCCACACCGCCATATTTTTTTAAATCAATAGTTCAATGAGTGAACCATTAAAGGCGGAGATCGGATTTGAACCGACGATTAAGGTTTTGCAGACCTCTGCCTTACCACTTGGCTACACCGCCATCGAATATTCTATTAATAGATTGGGATAGCTGGATTCGAACCAGCGCATAATAGAGTCAAAGTCTAGTGCCTTACCACTTGGCTATATCCCAATGCTAGGGCGGAATATGGGATTCGAACCCATGTATGCCGGATCCACAAACCGGTGTGTTAACCCCTTCACCAATTCCGCCATGAGGTAAACAGGGATAGTAGGAATTGAACCCACACTAGCGGTTTTGGAGACCGATGTACTACCTTTATACTATATCCCTATTATGGAGGAGGGTGGATTCGAACCGCCGAACTCAGAGAGAGCGGTTTTACAGACCGCCGCGTTTAGCCACTTCGCTACTCCTCCAGGCTGATGGCGCGGGACGGAATCGAACCGCCGACACAAGGAGCTTCAATCCTTTGCTCTACCGACTGAGCTACCGAGCCATCCTACGGTCCATATCGGATTTGAACCGATGATCTCCTCCGTGACAGGGAGGCGAGATAAACCACTGCTCCAATGGACCATATTGCGGGAGGTGGATTTGAACCACCGGCCTTCGGGTTATGAGCCCGACGAGCTACCAGACTGCTCCATCCCGCGATATTATTAAAGGAGGATGTGGGATTTGAACCCACGCACGGCAAAACCGTCTAACGGTTTTCAAAACCGTCCCCTTAAGCCACTTGGGTAATCCTCCAAAATGTAAATATACCAAAACTGGTAATGACCCGTACGGGATTTGAACCCATGTTACCGCCGTGAAAGGGCGATGTCTTAACCACTTGACCAACGGGTCGACATTATCGGTTTGACGTCATTCATACGCTTAATTATCTTACCGAATTTGTGATTGAAAGTCAATAACTTTTCATCAGCCAGTTACGCTTAACTAGCTGAATCACAACGCTACTTATGATACAGGATTATCAAGCAGCTTGCAAGACTTTTACGTAAAAAATCACTTTTCTATCTTTAAAAAAACAAAACTTACAAATAATGGCTTAAAAATCACGCTAACTACACTTCCGCTACAATAGTTGGCAACCCAACTCTAGCCTACAGCCAAACTGTGGTCTGAAAGTCTATCGGGCTATCTTCAACGTTTTTGAGCAAGTCAGACCAAGCCTTGATCACAATATCTTGATCCTGGCTACTGTTCAACTGCTCCTTATTAATTAAACCTAGTTTTTCACTTGCCTTAATGATATGAGTATCAGCTGCGATTTCAATTTTACTCACGTTTTTAAGCTTAACCTTCACATATTGATCCAATAAAAATAACCAGTAGTTACATAATTTCTTTCCAGAAAGATAAGGAAAATAACCCTTGGCTTCAACCTGCATATAATGACGAATTTTTACCACATCATTATCAAAGCTTTCAATAAAGGTCAACACGCTTCCGCCAAATTCTTGCTCTAATGTCTGACACAGTCTCACCCAAATATCTATCTGCTTGTTTTTTTGAACCGCGAGGCGTTACATTACCAGCGCCTCTTGAACCTCCTGATAGCTAGCCTGACAGACACTTTCTGGCGAAAAAACAAAATTCGTTTGATCGTCAACCTAGGTCTTTTTGCGTTTTCCCAAAGGCTATAGTAATTTCTCCGATAATTAAGCGCTGCGAGCAAGGTAAAGTATAAAGCATTTTCTGCGGAAAAAGGAACCAAATTGGGATTTGCATCTTCTGGCAATTTTTATTGCCCAAAAAACGATTTTCATACATTGCAGTAATCATTTTTATATTAGTTACTACTATTCGCCATTTCTTCTGTCTCTTCCCCTTTCTGTTCCTACAACTTTACTGTAAAAAAAATCCCTAACGTCAAACGTTAGGAATTTCAATACGGAGACTGAGAGATTTGAACTCTCGCACCGGAATAACCCGATCTACACCCTTAGCAGGGGCGCCTCTTCAGCCACTTGAGTAAGTCTCCATAAATGGGCCTAAATGGACTTGAACCATCGACCTCACGCTTATCAGGCGTGCGCTCTAACCAGCTGAGCTATAGGCCCCAAAAGCGGGTAACGAGAATCGGACTCGCGACTAAAGCTTGGAAGGCTTTCGTTTTACCACTAAACTATACCCGCAAAAAGTAATATTAAAATAATGGCGCGGGACGGAATCGAACCGCCGACACAAGGAGCTTCAATCCTTTGCTCTACCGACTGAGCTACCGAGCCATCCTACGGTCCATATCGGATTTGAACCGATGATCTCCTCCGTGACAGGGAGGCGAGATAAACCACTGCTCCAATGGACCATATTGCGGGAGGTGGATTTGAACCACCGGCCTTCGGGTTATGAGCCCGACGAGCTACCAGACTGCTCCATCCCGCGATATTATTAAGTAAAAGTACAAACTCCATATCTATTATGGACCTTGTAGGACTCGAACCTACGACAGGACGGTTATGAGCCGTCTGCTCTAACCAACTGAGCTAAAGGTCCAAGCTCTAGCAAATAGCGGCGGGGGGGATCGAACCCTCGACCTCCCGGGTATGAACCGGACGCTCTAGCCAGCTGAGCTACACCGCCAACAAACATGTAATCGATAAAATCAAGATTACAATCGGGAAGACAGGATTCGAACCTGCGACCCCCTGGTCCCAAACCAGGTGCTCTACCAAACTGAGCCACTTCCCGCAAATGCACCCTGAAGGATTTGAACCTTCAACCTTCTGATTCGTAGTCAGACACTCTATCCAGTTGCGCTAAGGGTGCATCATTAAGTGCCGAGGACCGGAGTCGAACCGGTACGATTGAAACCAATCGCGGGATTTTAAGTCCCGTGCGTCTGCCAATTCCGCCACCCCGGCAAGTAATGAAAGCGGAAGACGGGATTCGAACCCGCGACCCCCACCATGGCAAGGTGATGTTCTACCACTGAACTACTTCCGCATAAATATGAAATGCCGATTATACGATTTGAACGTACGACCCCCTGTTTACAAGACAGATGCTCTACCAACTGAGCTAAATCGGCATAATGTAAATATGGTACAATACTGGCGAATACGGGTGGTGGGACTTGAACCCACACGTCCGAAAACACTAGAACCTAAATCTAGCGCGTCTGCCAATTCCGCCACACCCGCAAAATGGGGCCATGAGTCGTGACGGGCTTGAACCGTCGACCCTCTGATTAAAAGTCAGATGCTCTACCGACTGAGCTAACGACTCGGTATGGAGGATACAGGGCTCGAACCTGTGACCTCCTGCTTGTAAGGCAGATGCTCTCCCAGCTGAGCTAATCCTCCATAAAGCACGGCAGCGTCCTACCCTCGCAGGCAGTCTCCCACCAACTACGCTCGGCGTTAAGAAGCTTAACTGCTGTGTTCGGCATGGTTACAGGTGTTTCCTTCTTGCTCTTGCCACCGTACTTTTCTCTTTTTGAGTTTTTACACTCAAAACTAAATATAATCCTTCGAAAATTCCCTTCCCCAATCTTTAGCTTGCACTCGCTTTGGTCAAGTCCTCGACTGATTAGTACTAGTCCGCTCCAAACCTCACGGCTCTTCCACTCCTAGCCTATCTACCTCATCGTCTTTGAGGTGTCTTACTACTTTCGTATGGGAAATCTCATCTTGAGGGGGGTTTCGCACTTAGATGCTTTCAGCGCTTATCCCTTCCATACGTAGCTACCCAGCTATGCCCTTGGCAGAACAACTGGTACACCAGCGGTATGTCCATCCCGGTCCTCTCGTACTAAGGACAGCTCCTCTCAAATTTCCAACGCCCACGACGGATAGGGACCGAACTGTCTCACGACGTTCTGAACCCAGCTCGCGTGCCGCTTTAATGGGCGAACAGCCCAACCCTTGGGACCTACTTCAGCCCCAGGATGCGACGAGCCGACATCGAGGTGCCAAACCTCCCCGTCGATGTGAACTCTTGGGGGAGATAAGCCTGTTATCCCCAGGGTAGCTTTTATCCGTTGAGTGATGGCCCTTCCATGCGGTACCACCAGATCACTAAGCCCGACTTTCGTCCCTGCTCGAGTTGTCGCTCTCGCAGTCAAGCTCCCTTATACCTTTACACTCTGTGAATGATTTCCAACCATTCTGAGGGAACCTTTGGGCGCCTCCGTTACTCTTTAGGAGGCGACCGCCCCAGTCAAACTGCCCATCTGACACTGTCCCATGCCTCGCTTAGAGGCCCTGGTTAGAGCAGCCATCAAACAAGGGTAGTATCCCAACATTGCCTCTGATAATACTGGCGTACTATCTTCTCTGGCTCCTACCTATCCTGTACATGTTTAACAGCTACTCAATATCAAATTGCAGTGAAGCTCCATGGGGTCTTTCCGTCCTGTCGCGGGTAACCCGCATCTTCACGGGTATTATAATTTCACCGAGTCTCTCGTTGAGACAGTGCCCAAATCATTACACCTTTCGTGCAGGTCGGAACTTACCCGACAAGGAATTTCGCTACCTTAGGACCGTTATAGTTACGGCCGCCGTTTACTGGGGCTTCAGTTCAAAGCTTCGCTTACGCTAACCTCTCTCCTTAACCTTCCAGCACCGGGCAGGTGTCAGCCCCTATACGTCGTCTTTCGACTTTGCAGAGACCTGTGTTTTTGATAAACAGTTGTTTGGGCCTATTCACTGCGGCTGGCTCTTACACCAGCACCCCTTCTCCCGAAGTTACGGGGCTATTTTGCCGAGTTCCTTAACGAGAGTTCTCTCGCTCACCTTAGTGTTCTCCACTCGACTACCTGTGTCGGTTTGCGGTACGGGTACGTTAGCTCTCACTAGAAGCTTTTCTTGGCAGTGTGACTCTAGAACCTTCGCTACTTTAATTTCGCTCCTCATCACGACTTGTGCTTTCCGGAAAAAAGCATTTGACTCTTCTCCACACTTATCGTTTAAACATGGGCTTCCAGCGCCATGCGTTCTTTGCCTCCTGCGTCCCTCCTTCGTTTTTAACGATCTAACGCAGTACAGGAATTTCTACCTGTTGTCCATCGACTACGCCTTTCGGCCTTGCCTTAGGTCCCGACTTACCCTGGGCGGACGAGCCTGCCCCAGGAAACCTTAGTCTTTCGGCGGATAGGATTCTCACCTATCTTGCGCTACTCATACCGGCATTCTCACTTCTAAGCGCTCCACTTATCCTCTCGGTTAAGCTTCTCCGCCCTTAGAACGCTCTCCTACCACGTGTATTACTACACATCCACAGTTTCGGTACTATGCTTAGCCCCGGTAAATTTTCGGCGCAAAGTCACTCGACTAGTGAGCTATTACGCACTCTTTTAATGATGGCTGCTTCTAAGCCAACATCCTAGTTGTCTACGCAACTCCACATCCTTTTCCACTTAGCATAGATTTTGGGACCTTAACTGGTGATCTGGGCTGTTTCCCTTTCGACTACGGATCTTATCACTCGCAGTCTGACTCCAGTGCTTTGATCCATGGAATTCGCAGTTTATCTGAATTCAGTAACCCTTGATGGGCCCTTCGTCCAAACAGAGCTCTACCTCCATGATCATCCTCGCACCAGGCTAGCCCTAAAGCTATTTCGGAGAGAACCAGCTATCTCCAAGTTCGTTTGGAATTTCACCGCTACCCACAACTCATCCCCGCAATTTTTAACTTACGTGGGTTCGGTCCTCCAGTGCGCTTTACCGCACCTTCAACCTGGTCATGGGTAGGTCACTTGGTTTCGGGTCTACATCCACTAACTTACTCGCCCTCTTCAGACTCGCTTTCGCTCCGGCTCCGTCCTTTTTGGACTTAACCTCGCTAATTAACGTAACTCGCCGGTTCATTCTACAAAAGGCACGCCATTACCCCTTAACGGGCTCTGACTACTTGTAGGCACACGGTTTCAGGTTCTCTTTCACTCCCCTTCCGGGGTTCTTTTCACCTTTCCCTCACGGTACTGGTTCACTATCGGTCACATGCTAGTATTTAGCCTTGCGAGATGGTCCTCGCTGCTTCAATCGGAATTTCTCGTGTTCCGACCTACTCAGGATCCTGCTCGGCGCGCTCGCAATTTCGCTTACGGGGCTCTCACCCTCTCTGGCTTACCTTCCCAGGTAATTCTGCTATCACTTACGCTACCTTCTTGCAGTCCTACAACCCCACATGATAAATCATCTGGTTTGGGCTCTTTCCGTTTCGCTCGCCGCTACTTGGGAAATCGATTTTTCTTTCTCTTCCTGCAGCTACTTAGATGTTTCAGTTCACTGCGTCTCGCCCTAATAAGCTATTGATTCACTTATTAGTAATGCATCTGCATGCATTGGGTTCCCCCATTCGGATATCTCCGGTTCATCGCTTACTTACTGCTCCCCGAAGCCTTTCGTGGTTCGTCACGTCCTTCTTCGCCTGCTTGTGCCTAGGCATCCACCGTGCGCCCTTCTTTACTTGACCTTACTTCTAAGATCTTACTCTTCTCGGTCGCTCGTGCAATCTGTTCTCTTTTGATTTGATTGTTTCTCGGTTTTTTCTTGGATTATATTCAGTTTTCAATGTACTAACTCTTGAGGTACTACCCTCAAAACTAAACAATGTTTACAAAGTGTGCTTCCTGCTCCTAGGCTTCTTTTAGTATTCCTACTCTCCACCTATTTGCTTCCTTAGAAAGGAGGTGATCCAGCCGCAGGTTCTCCTACGGCTACCTTGTTACGACTTCACCCTAATCATCTGTCCTACCTTAGACGGCTGACTCCTTTGCAGGTTATCCTAC
>NZ_CP196365.1:242500-297500 GCF_058504435.1 Lactobacillus sp. ESL1191 | reverse complement strand
TGGTGGGCAGTACGGAACTTATCCACAAGCACTTTGACCAAATTATTGTTGCGTACGGTTTTCGCTCTAATAATAGCTTTGTCAAAAAATGGGGCGTTAATATTAGCAATAGTCAAATTGCAGTTACTAGCGAGATGAAAACCAGCGTTCCGGGTATCTATGCCATAGGCGACGCTGTTACTTATCCTGGTCGCGTTCCCGTAATTGGCCTCGGCTTTGGTGAAGCGCAAATTGCGGTTACTGCAATTATGCGCTCCTTATTTCCCGAAAAAACTTTGACTATTCACTCAACCAGTATTTAGGAGAACTCTATGGCAATCATCAACTTTATTCTGCACATTGATCATCACTTGATTGAAATAGTCAACCAGTTTGGTGGCTGGACCTACTTGATTATTTTTGGCATTATTTTTATTGAAACAGGTTTGGTTATTTTCCCTTTTTTACCGGGAGATTCGCTAATCTTTGCAGCTAGCTCGATGGCGGTCAATCCTAAATACAACTTAAACATTTGGCTGATCTACTTAGCAGTCATCCTGGCAGCAGTCTTAGGCGACGCCTGCAACTATGAAATCGGGGCCTACTCTGTTCAATCTGGAAGTAAACATCCCTGGTTCAACAAGTTAATCAATCAAAAAAACCGCCACGCGGCCGAACAGTTTTTCGACCGTCATGGCCCCATCACAATTGTCATCGGACGCTTTATCCCCTTCATTCGGACTTTTGTCCCCTTCGTTTCCGGCGGTAGCAAGATGAACTATGGTAAATTTGCGTTTTACAACGTGGTGGGAGGAATCATCTGGAGTGGCCTCTTCACGATTATCGGCGCCTTTTTCGGCAACATCCCTTTTGTCAAAGACCACTTCTCAATACTTATCCTGGCCATCATCTTAATTTCTGTTCTGCCGATTATGGCCATCGCGCTTAAAAAGCGCTGGTCCCAAAAAAAGGAGCTTCACTAGCGAGCTCCTTTTTTAGCGTTGTAATAATTTTTCAGCAAAATACAGTTCATAAATAATGCCAGCAACTGCAAAACATGATGCAAAAAAGCCTTCAGTCAGTACATTAATCACGGGATCAGTCAGCGGATCAAACAACCAAGTATTGCTACCAGCAAAAAACAAATGATGGAAATTCACAAAGAACTGGTCAAAATTGGTTAAGGCAAACGGCAGTACAACTACCGGTAACAACAAAAACAAGAGCGACCAGACTTTGTTTAGTTTAAGGGCCCGCCGCTTTTTTCTTTTGCAGTAAACGAGAATTGCTAGACAACAGATAAAAGCAATGATGGCCAACACAAACAGCTTTTTTACAGCGGCAAAGTGCTCTGCTGCAAGCGGTGAAGTCCGAAAGTTACTCATCCTTAGCTGGCGATCAAAGGGCCAGATTAAATACCATAATAACTGGTCATAATTGTGCATCACCTGACCAATTGATAAATTAACTGTCTTATTGGTTTTTTGGACAATCACAAAAACTAATAGCAGTGGCCAACTAGCAACTAGTGCACCCACTACGCTACTGGTAACTGCAAAGACAAAGTGGTAAATGATGGTTAAAAGGTGGTTTTTTTGATTCATAATTCTACTTCGTCCAAACTATCGACTATCATTGTTGGTTGAATTTGCCCGACGAGATCAGCCACCCTGGTAACACCCGTTGTTACTAGGAGTTGGTCAACCTGGCTATTAATGCCCGCCATTATATCGGTTTGGTAATTGTCCCCTACAATAAGTGCATCCTGCTGCAGACAATGCTTTTGAGCTAACACTTTAGTGATGATGATTGACGACGGCTTCCCAATAAAAAGCGGTTCTTGCCCACTGGCAGCAGCAATCATTGCACATTGAGCACCATTCCCTGGAAGAAGTCCAGCATCAGTGGGTAGATTCAAATCCGCATTGGTGCCAATAAAGGTAGCACCATTTCTAATTGCGGTCGTAGCCAGCTGAATCTTGTGGTATGTCAGATCCGTATCCATCCCAACTACCACATAATCTGGACTTTGCTCATCGATGACAAATTCGGGCCATTGCAAAAATTCGTGCCACAGACCAATCTGACCAATCAGATAGACACCAATCCTTGCATCACGAGTCCTTGCCTGTTCCTTAAGATAGCTAATTGTTGCCAAATTAGGAGTATATATATGGTCTGGATCAGTTTTAATACCATGAAGGGCCAGCTTATCCACAACCATCTGGCGCGTCCGCGTTGTGTTATTGGTCAAAAACAAGTAGTCCTTGCCTGCTTGTTCAAGTCGGTGAACAAAACGCACCCCAGCTGCAATAGTCTCCTTGCCCCGGTATATTGTTCCATCAAGATCGACTAAAAATAACCGATAGTCCTTCACTTAGTTGCTGTCCCTTCTTTTTCTGATAATAAAGTTGTGGTGGTTACCCGGCTGCTTTTTTATTTGCGTAGGACGCACTCGCCGAACGGCTTTTAAGCTGTTATTTGCCCTTTTACTTGGTTGACCTGTTCTAGTTTTTTTGCGTTTACTAGACCGATAATGGTGGACTGGACTTAACAGTTGCAAAATAAAGTAGGGGCTGCCGGGATTGCAATACTCAATTAGGTAGTCCGCAATGGTCTGTTTCTTACGATCAATTGCCGCCTGTACATTATCTTGAAAAAAGCCCTTTAAGCGTAAATGTTCACTTGAAATATCGCCAACTAAAAAGTCATACTGGTTGAGGTAGGGATCATATTTTTGCCGCAGGCTGTCTAGGTCCAGGGCATCCTGTTTGTTAACCAAAACCTGGTATACCTGCTGGTTGATTTTTAAAGTTGCCTCATCCAGCACCACTTTAGCTTGCGGATGCCGCAAAGGCTGCTTTTGAGCAAACTTATTTTCTTTATCGGAATTAGGGCTGTCAGTTTGCTGATGGTTTTCCGTCATGATTTTCACTTCCTTGATAGGGATATTTTTGGGCTAAATAATTTCCGACTACTTCCCGCAAAAATTGCGGGAATAAGAACTTGTTGTTCCCCACAATTGCCAGAGTTGGAAAGAAAGGTACCAGAACATAATGATCCAGTACTGCAATTTGATATTCCTGCTGCGGGTCTACTTCCTTTCCATTAACAAAGACCACCCGACTAACTGGATCAAACTTGATTTGGCGGTAATACATCTGTCCAAAAATCTTGCCCCGAAAACTCATCCCTTGCAAGTGGAAATGATCCAAATAGTGCCGGTTCTTCTCGATTTCCATTACCAGGCGCCACAAGTCACTGCCCTGCAAAGTTGACCTAACAACGTGCATTGAATGCGGCAAAGCTCGTTGCAAGTCATACTTAGTTAAAACACCTTTTTTAAATGGTGTCAAAAACAAGCCGGAACTAAGCATGGCCAAGTCAGTACCAGCAAAATCGGCAATCGCATCTAACGAAACCTGAATAGCTGCTTCGCAATTGTCTTCATATTTTTCTGGCAAGTTTGCTACTTTTGTCCGCGTCAAAATTTCTTTACCACATTTACGGAAACCTAGAATAGTTTCTTCATCGCCAGTTTGTGCTTTCATCAAACTAGTCGGCTCAACGTGGGGACTAATTCGCTCCACCTGATGGTTATCATTAAGTTGGAGGTAAGTATTACCAACATAGTTGCCCCACTTGCCCGTCTGCACAATCCAAACACCATTCACCTGCTTGCCCTGCTTCAACAGGTCATGGCTGTGGCCACCAACAATGAGATTAATTTGCGGATAATTCTGGGCTAAAAAGTAGTCCATGTTCAGACCTACATGGGTCAATAAAATCAAGACATCATAGTGGCCTGCGAGTTCCGGCAAGACCTCGTCCATTGTTTCTTTGAGCATTTTAACCTGCCAGTGATTTGGCTGATATGATAGCGGATAGGCCGCAGTTAGTCCAATTAAAGCAATCCTGGTACCCTTTTTGGTTTTAATGATTTTTTGAGTAGTCGCCCAATGCGGCATACTACCATCTTCTTCGCGCAAGTTGGCTAAAACAACTGGAAACTGGGCATGATCAAACAGGTGCTCAACCACCTCATGTGAATTTGAGATACCCTCATTGTTCCCAATGGTGATCGCATCGTAATGAAAAGCATTCATCAATTTAATATTGGCCTGACCAAAGGTAGCATCAGTTAAAGGATGCGACCGATCCATGAAGTCACCTGCATCAAACGTTAAAACCTCGTCGACCGTCTGATCCTGTTGAGCTTCATGTAAGTAACGACCTATTTTGAGAAAGTGTTCAAAGTGTGAATGTAGATCATTTGTGTGCAAAATGCGAATTTTTTCCATTGTTTATTACTTTCTAGCCAATTTGATTTGCTTTTAAAACCGTATTGTAGGCATCCAAAATTTTTCCTTTTGGCTTGGCCCATTCAACCCAGGTGGGATTTTGCCAGTCAGATTCAGCAGTCAGCGTTGCTAATTCATAGCTTTGATTAATGTATTTTTCATATGTAATTAGAGCCCGGGTGCGCGGAATATTTAACTGCAAAATCCGGACATTTTTGATCAATTGATGATCAACTGCCAGTTCGGCAATTCCGTTTTGGTCAATATTGGCAATTTCAAAGTACTTACTACCGTCGTTACGGGTGATTTCTTCAATTAAATCTAGTTCTTCATATTGTTGTTTCATTAGTTATCCCTGCATAAAATTAAACTGTGATATATAGCAAAAAAAATGCAACCATGCTATTGTATTAACGATAGAGGTGTACACATGAAACGTCAAAGCCAAATACTTACGGCTCTTTTCTTTAGCATAATCTTTCTAACCGGTAGCGGTTTTACCGTAGTTGGCCACCGCGGTGATCCTAGCAAGTATCCTGAAGAAACGATTCAAAGCGATGACTCTGCCTTTAAGTCCGGTGCGGACTATGTTGAACTCGACCTCCACTTATCTTTAGACGGTGTGTTAGTCGTTTCGCATGATGATGACTTGTTTCGAGTTACTCATACACATGCAATTGTATCACAAAATAGCTGGCAGACACTCAGCCAACTAACCTACGATAACGGCGAACACGTAATGACTTTGGACCAACTCTTCAAGCACTACCAAAATAACCCCCGAGCCAAGTTTATTTTAGAAACTAAAATTGACCACGCGCTTGACCCCTCCTACGAACTTGAGGATCAAATAGCTGCAACCATTGCCAAATACCATATGGAAAAGCGCGTTAGGATTCACTCATTCTCAGCAGCCAGCCTATTTTACTTCCGCCGCATCATGCCAGATGCTTACTTAATTCTAATTGTTGGTAGCCTGAAGCGCATTAACTTCAGTAACTTACCCCAAGTTAATGCGGTCAACGTTTCATCCGACCTGATTTTGAACCATTCCTGGCTGATTCACTGGCTACATTTACTCGGTAAAGAGGTCTTTGTCTGGACCGAGATGGATGAGTCCCCTTCTTTATGGAACTGGTTAATTAATAAAAATATTGACGGTGTCGTGACTAACTTTCCCAGTACCGGCTTTAAATACAAGCTGGCCAAAGAGGGGACCAAGAAGTATGACATTCACCGCAGCGGCATCTACTTTGGCAAACGGCGCACAGCAACCACAATGAATCCTTATGTTCGGGTTAAGCAGAAAAGATTTGTTAATCCCGGACAAAAACTTGACGTGATGTATGGCGTTAGGGCTCACAACCAGCTTTACTACCAAATTGCTAACCAAACCTTTATTTCTGCTGAATTTGTCAACTTAGATTTAAAGCCGCAAGACATTGCGCCATACCGGGACAAACAAATCATTGCTAAACCGCAAAAAAGCGTAGCAATCTATCGCTATCCCGAAAATCAATTCAAGACTAGCAAAAAGTTGCCCGCTAATACACTCTTTAAAATTCAAAACTTTAACGGTAGTCCCCAGAGCATGTGGTTGTACACTTCGCTTGGTTGGGTTAAGGCAAGCGACATCCTGTTTTACGGCTTCTTTGACCAGGCAAGTTGGCAAACTTACCGCTTACTGCCCCGCATGGAACGTTATACTAACGTTGCACTGACTCCCTATCAGCCCCTTCAGGCAGCTCAAGTGCGGTCATGGGCTAAATTGTTCAAGGTTACCACTGCTATTACCAGCAAAAAAGCGGTTCACTAAAGTGAGCCGCTTTTTAATCAGCGTTAACTACCTATTCATTTGAAGTACTCTGCTTCTTTAATAACTCATACGGTAGTTCAATTTGCATATCAGTAATTTCCTCATTGTTCATCAACTTAGTCAACATCCGCATTGCGACTGCGCCAATGTCATAAAGTGGTTGACGAATTGCTGTCAATGCCGGACGAACAACTGAAGCAATCTGCGTAGCACTAGTTGTAATGATTTCAAGATCTTCTGGAACCTTTTTACCAGCATCCATAGCAGAATTCAAAATACCAACTGCCGTAATATCACTTGTCACCACTACACCATCAATACCGTCTTGGGCAAGCTGGGTGTATAAGTTGTAACCATCAGAATGATCCTTAATATGGCTATAAATGTGGCCTTCACCCAAGTTGTGTTCTTGCATGAACTTTTTGTAGGTCGGTATCCTATTCTCAGCGTTAACCACAGTTTCTGGATCTCCCAAAACCATTGCCAAGTTTTGCTTACCATCATTATAAAGCAAGTTCAACGCCTCGGTGTCTGCCTTCTTGTAGTCGATGGCTACAGTGGGGAACTCCTGGTGGTTATCCTTAGTTCCGGCTAAGACAACCGGTGTATCGCTTCGTTTAAAAGCCTGGACCGCTTCTTCCGGTAGACTATCAGACATATAGATCATCCCGTCTACCTGTTTATTAAGCAAGCCCTGAATTGCCTGATCTTCGCGCATCAGGCGATTTTCAATGCTGGTGATAATAATATTGTACTTATATAGCAAAGCAATATCATCAATCCCCTTGGATAATTCCGCAAAGTAAAGATTGGTCAGGTCAGGCACAATCAGCCCCACGGTAGTCGTTCGTTTAGAGGCAAGCCCCTGTGCCACTGCATTTGGTTGATAATGCAGGCGGTTAATCACCTTCATTACCCGATCGCGGGTATCTTTCCGCACATTAGTATTGCCGTTAACAACCCGTGAAACTGTGGCCATTGAGACCTTGGCCTCACGAGCAACATCATAAATCGTAATATCTTGTTTACGCATCCCTGTTTCCCCCATCTAAAAATACTAGTATAAAATTTATCATTCTTTTTAAAAAAGTGCAAACGTTTACAGCTATTCTTTCATTTTTTAAAAGAAAGAACATGATATACTTGACTAAATTGAATAGCTAATAAAGAAAGGAAAAGTAAATGAACTTAACTAAATTACAAGAATGGCTGCAAAGTACTGGCAATGATCTAGCCTATATTTCTGACCCTACAACCATAGCTTATTTCACCGGTTACGAAATGGAGCCGCATGAACGAATCTTCAGTCTCCTTGTCTTTAAGGAGCAAGAGCCCTTTGTTTTTGTACCTGCATTGAATGTTGAAGAGGCCAAGAGTTCTGCCTGGAACGGTAATGTCTACGGCTACCTTGATTCAGAAGATCCATGGGCTATTATTGCCGACAAAATCAAGGGTAAGACTACTGCCTACCAAAAATGGGCCTTAGAAAAAAATAATCTTTCCGTAGCCCACTACCAGTTTTTGCATAAGCAATTCCCAGATGCTAACTTTGACGGTGACGTTTCAGGGTTCATCGCCAAGATCCGCTTATTTAAGACTCCGCAAGAAATCAAGGAGTTACAGGCAGCTGGTCAAGAAGCAGACTTTGCTTTCCAGGTTGGTTTCAACACCATTAAAACCGGAGTTAGTGAACGCTACATCGCTGGGCAAATTGAATATCAACTAAAAGTGCAAAAGGGCGTTATGAACGTCAGCTTTGAGACAATTGTTCAAACCGGTGCTAACGCTGCTAACCCACATCTGGGCCCCACCATGAACCAGGTTAAACCTAACCAGCTCGTCTTATTCGACCTTGGCACCATGCACAACGGCTACGCTTCAGATGCCAGTCGCACAGTTGCATATGGTGAACCAACAGCAGAGCAAAAAGAAATATATGAAATTGATCGTGAAGCCCAACAAGCTGCAATTGATGCCGTCAAGCCTGGCATGACTGCGGCAGAAATTGACAGTGTAGCCCGTGACGTGATTACTAAAGCTGGCTATGGTCAATACTTTATCCACCGCCTCGGCCATGGTATTGGTAAAGAGGTGCATGAATATCCGTCAATTGTTCAGGGCAATGACCTAATTATTGAGGAAGGCATGTGCTTCTCAATTGAACCAGGAATCTATCTTCCCGGTGTAGCTGGCGTCAGGATTGAAGATTGTGGTGTCGTAGCCCAAGATGGTTACCACCCATTCACCCACACTGGGAAAGAGCTGAAAGTTTTACACTTACGGGACTAATTGGGGCTTTAGTAAAAAAGCACTAGCAGAAAAAATCTGTTAGTGCTTTTTAATTATCGTCTTATTTTCAGGTGCTTAGCGCTCAATTGGACCATTAAAGTCATGCGCATCTTCAGCATGGTGCAAATCAGCAACTGAATTTTCCGCGTGATCCTTTGGCCCCAAATCATCATCCTTAGAATTATCGATGACAATATCATCAAAATCCTTCAATTCGGAATCATCTTCAACACTCTTAGGGAATGAAGCAAGTTGGTTCTTCACAACTTCAGTACCATTGTCATATTTTTTCTTCAAGTCCTGAACAGTTTCATTACTCTTAACTTTTTTCTTTAGATCATCGACTTGGTCATCAGTAACCAGGAGTGAGCCAGCCAAAAAACCTGCTGCACTACCGACAATTGTTCCTAATAAAAAACTTGTAACCTTTTTCATGAGATTGACTCCTTTTACTTAATCTTCACCCTTACGACGTTTACGTCGTGCAAACATTGATGCTAAAACTGAAGATACTACACCACTACGTTTTACATGAAAGTTGCTTACCCGCTTGGCCATCTTGCGCGAAGAGGCGTTAACATCGGAAACACTCTCACCTAAGTCCGCCGCTGCCTGCACAACGGGGTCTAAATTCTTCATTTTAACATTAACATCTGCCATTAAAACGTTGGTTTTATCCAGCAAATCACTGCTTTGGTGAAGCAATTCATCAACATCCTTTGAAATCTGTTGAATTGATTCATTAGCTTCTTTAATTGCCTTGTCTGCTTCTTTGGTTGCCTTGGCAACCCGAACTAACACTGGAATTGTGAAAAGCACCAAAATCAACAATGCAACAGCGGCAACTAGTCCTGCTATTGCACCATATGTAAGTTTCATCTTCTACCTCCAATTTTACACCTAAAAAAAGTCTAGCATGAAAAGACGTTAATCTCAATCTATATGTGATAATTTGCTATAGTTAATATGCATATGTGAAAGGTGGACCTCATGAAAAAAACATTTCAATTAAACCAACAAGCTTTAAAGTTTAACTGGGATCAGTTAGGTACTCAAGCCCTAACTATTTTGTGGCAGTTGGTAATTTCAAGTATTGTCTTTTACCTAATCGACCACTTTGGCAAAAAAATCATTAACCATTATCTGCAAAGCAGTAAGCGGCCCCAGAACAAACGCACGGAAACTGTGACTTCGCTGATTAATAGTATTTTTGAATATACCGTGATTTTCTTTTACCTGTTTGCAGTTTTGTCGATTCTCGGCATTCCGGTTGGAACACTCCTTGCTAGTGCTGGGATTTTTTCTTTAGCTTTGGGAATGGGCGCCCAGGGTTTCGTTAGTGACCTAGTCAATGGCTTCTTTATCCTGAGCGAAGACCAGTTTGATGTTGGCGATATTGTTGAAATTAACAATCAAACTGGAACTGTGGTCCAGTTAGGACTCAGAACGACCAGGCTAAAAGCATCAGATGGTTCAATCATCTACATTCCCAACCGTAACATTTCGATTGTGCAAAATTTGGCACACGGCGGAATGGGCGTCGATCTTACGCTGCAACTCAAGCTTGATACCGACTTTAAGCAGGTTCGTACGTTAATTAAACAAGTTAACCACAGCATGACCAATAGTCGCTTGCTGGTCCAACCACCCAACATTGTCGGCATTACCTCGCAAACTGCACAGACAGTCACTTATGTGATTCATTTTCAGGTAAAGCCCGGTAGTGAGCAAGAGGTGCAAGACCAATATTTGACCGCTTACCTCAAAATATTACAGGACAATCAGATCGCGCTAGCCCAATAAAAAGGGTTGAGCCCCGTGGGGCTCAACCTTTTTTAGTTAAACTGTTCAAGCCATCCGGGCAAAAGGGCAATCAACTTAGCAATTGCCCGGCCGCGGTGGGACAAACTGTTTTTTTCGGCCAATGTCATTTGCGCAAAAGTTTTACCTTTTTCTGGAACATAAAATAAAGGATCGTAGCCAAAGCCATCCTCACCGCGCGGGGCAACTAGAATCTGGCCTAGGCACTGGCCGGTCACCACCAAGTCACGCTCAAACGCACCTGGCATGGAAACTACCATCGTCGTATTGAAGCTGGCAGTTCGCTGCTCGGCTGGTACTCCACCTAATTCGGCCAACAATTTGGCATTGTTCTTGCGGTCATTGTGCTCTTCACCCGCAAATCGAGCAGAGCGCACTCCGGGAGCCCCATCAAGCGCATCAACCATTAGCCCAGAGTCATCCGCAATCGTCAGCATCTGACTAAAATCGGCTAAAGCGTGGGCTTTCAGCTTGGCGTTAGCTTCAAAGCTGCGCCCATATTCCTCCACTAAGGGCGGATTAACCAAATCAGCATTGGTTTTTACTTTTGCCTTAATTCCACCACGGGTGAAGGCCTGGGTCACTTCCCTAACCTTGCACTGGTTCGTTGTCGCAAATAAAATTTCCACCGTGCTACTCCTTTTACCGTTGCTGGGCCACAAAGTCAGGCTCATGCAAAATCCGTCGCCCCAGTTGGTCAACCAAGTGGCTGGCTTTGGTCGTATAATATTCATGCTGGCCTAGACCCGGTCTACCACTTAGTAGCTGCTTGCGCTGCATTAGTTCATAAGCCGTTTGAGCAACTTGGGCAGCCGGATCAACTACTTGTACACCTGGGCCCACATAATTCACAAATTTGTCCTGCACAATTGGATAATGCGTACAACCCAAAACTAGAGTATCAAACGCTTGAGTTTGAATCGGTAATAGTGTTGCGGCGATCGATCGCTCAATACTAGCCTGGTCTGCATTTTTTTCAATTAGCGGCACCAACTGGGGGGCCGCTAATTCGGTTACTTCGACCTGAGGATCTCGCCTGGTAAGTTCTTGGCGGTAAGCATGCTCTTTCACCGTCATTGGCGTCGCCACCACCGCAACCCGCTTATTCTGGCTTACCTTTAGTGCAGTTTGCGCACCGGCCTGAACGACGCCAATAAGAGGCAACGTAACCTGTTTTTGAATTTCCGGCAAAGCTACTGCAGTAGCTGTATTGCAGGCAAAAATAATTAACTTGACGTTTTTACTTAATAAAAACTTAACACTTTCCCCGGTTAGGTCGGTGATTTCATTTTCTGACTTGTTACCATAAGGAATATGGGCATTGTCACCGACAAATACGGTTGATTCATGCGGCATTTGGGCAATAACTTGTTTAACTACGGTTAAACCGCCAACACCTGAATCAAAAAGACCAATTGGTCGATTATCCATCATCCAAATCTCCTTAAAAACTTTTTCCTTCCATTAATTTTACGGTAAAATAAAGAAAAATAAAAGGGATGAATTCTTTATGCAAGACAGTAACCAGCAAAATGAACACGTGTATTTTGTCAATCAATTATACCGTGACTTTTTATTACCAACCATTTTGGGCCAAGACAATGATGAAATTCTTTATTGGGCGGGTAAACGCGTGGCTCAAAAATATGCTCTCGCTTCATTTGAAGATATCGCCAGCTTTTTTGCGACAGCGGAATTTGGCACATTAACCCAAGTTAAGGAACACCGTGCTGAATTTGTTTTTGAACTAAGTGGACAAAACGTGGCGGACCGCTTAAATAGTAATTGTAATGAGTTCTCACTTGAAGCGGGCATTATTGCTGCAGCGCTCCAGGTGGAAACTAACCGGATTACCGAGTGCGAGATCAAGGTAGACCAGCGTAAGCAGAAAGTCCGAATAACGGCCCAGCTTGATTGATTTTCGATCAATAAGTATATTAATTGAATTTTACGCCATTCTTGCAATATGATTAGAGTAAGAATGGAGGAAGTAAAATGCTAAAAGAATTCAAGAAATTTATTCAACGGGGTAATGTGATCGATTTGGCAGTCGGGGTAATTATTGGTGGCGCCTTTACCAATATAGTTAATTCGATGGTCAAAAATCTGATCAATCCACTGTTCGGCTTGTTTATTGGCCGTATCGACCTCTCAAACTTAGTTCTCAAGATTGGCGGTGCAACCTTTAAGTATGGTGAGTTCATCAACGCCATCATCAACTTTTTAATTATTGCCCTGATTGTCTTCTTACTCGTTAAGGCCGTCAACCAGCTTACTAAGCAAAATGAAAAACCAGCAAAACCGGCAGGTCCAACCTCCGCAGACTACTTGAAAGAGATTCGTGATCTCCTACAAGAAAAAACTAAATAAAAAAAAGCTCCCCTGCTTGCAGGGGGCTTTTTAGTTTAATCAGTATATTGACTAAGAATCTGATCCAATTTAGGCTTGGGCGTGTAACCAGTAATGCGGTCAACGATTTCGCCATTTTTCTGGATGACTAAAGTTGGAATAGCCATAATACCTAGCGAACTAGGAATTTCCTTGTTCTGATCAACATCCATCTTAGTGAACTTAACATCCTGACGTTCCTCAGCCAGTTGGTCAACAACCGGTGACTGCATCTTGCACGGACCACACCAAGTTGCCCAAAAATCGGTTAAAACGACGCCATCTTTAGTTTCACTCTCAAAGTTCTGATCTGTAAGTTCCTCAACCATGAATATACCTCCTGCAAAAAAATAAGAATCTTTTATTGATAACTTTATTATAACAAGCAAACTTACTTTTTACAAGTGAGCAGTTTCTACCGCAAATGCACAATGGTTGCACCATTGCCACCCTCGTTAGCTGGCGCATAATTATAACTAGCGACATGACTGTTGGCAGCTAAATACTGCCAGACTCCTGTTCTAATCGCCCCTGTACCAATACCATGGATAATCGTAACCACATCAAGACCAGCCAGCAAAACAGTGTCGAGATAGCGGTCAAGATTGGTCATGGCCTCCTCATACCGCTGACCGCGTAAGTCGAGCTCGCTTTTGGCACTACTGCGCCGGTTTGCGCTTACTGCCCGCACTGGTTTTGACTGCTTTACGGCCTTGTTGACCACCTTTTCGACATCACGATCGCTGACCTTAACCTTGATGATGCCCATTTGAACCTCATATTGATGGTCAGACAACTTCTTAGTAATACTGCCATTCTGCCCGTATGACAATACTTTAACCTGATCGCCCACTTGCACGTGGTGACGTCGCTTTTCACGCTGCAAAACCTTGTTATGGGCTAGGTGTTCATTTTGCCGCTCTAACTGATTCAACTCCCCTTTGGCAGCAATAAGTTCATTTTCTTTAACATTGCCTTTTTGCTGCTCAAGTTGCGCAATGATTTTTTCTGCTTTTTTGCGACTTTTAGCCACTACTTCATTGGCCCGTTCTTGGGCAAACTCCAACTGTTTTTGCACTCTTTGGTTATACCAATCCAACGCCTGCGTTAATTTTTGCTCTAAGTTGCGACTACGGTCAAGACTTGCTTGTAAATGATTACGTGCGTCAGTTGCCGACTTGGTCTGCTTAGTTAATTGCACAATCATCTGATTGATGTCAAAATTTTCATCCGACATCAAGCCCTCAGCGCCCTTGACCACATCTTCTCGCATACCTAGCCTACGGGCAATTGCAAAAGCGTTACTGTGCCCTGGAATCCCGATCTGTAAGCGGTAGGTCGGTGACAATGTCTTGAGGTCAAATTCCATTGAGGCATTCGTTGCCCTGGTGCGATTGTAGCCGTATAACTTTAATTCTGGATAGTGCGTTGTCACAATAATCTTGGCCCGCTTCTTCCGTAAGAAGTCAAGAATACTGATGGCCAGACTAGCTCCCTCTTCCGGATCAGTCCCGGCACCAATTTCATCAATCAAAACTAGCGTCTGATCATCAACCTTTTTCATAATATCGATAATGCTATTAATATGAGAGGAAAAAGTACTCAGTGACTGCTCAATAGATTGTTCATCACCAATATCGGCACAGATTTCTTTAAAAACGCCCGCCTTACTGCCTTCTGCTACTGGAATAAAGAGACCTGACTGCACCATCAATTGCAACAGACCGACCGTTTTAAGGGTAATGGTCTTACCACCAGTATTGGGACCTGTAATCAGAATAGTGTCAAAGTCTTTACCCAGACTAATATCATTGGCCACAACTTGATCTTCTGCTAATAAAGGATGCCGCGCCTGCATGAACTGCAGCGAAAAATCAGTCGTCAACTTAGGTTCCGTTGCCTTCATCGTTTCTGCCAGGCGCGCTTTGGCCTGCAAAAAATCCAATTTTCCTAAAGCGGCAGCAATTATATCTAAAGTATCAACTTCCTCGCGCGCTTGGTTTGAGAGTTGGTGTAAAATACGCTGTATCTCTCTACGCTCTTCTGCCAGTAAGTTTTGTTGGTGGTTATTTAGGTTGACTACTGCACTGGGTTCAACGAAAAGCGTCTGTCCACTGGCACTTTGGTCGTGCACGACCCCACCAAACTTGCCCCGATATTCTTGCTTTACTGGGATAACATAGCGCTCATCACGGATAGTCACGATTTGCTCAGACAGGTATTTACTACTGCCCCTGACATAATCATCCATGCGTTTTTTGATTTCTTCATCATTGTACTTTAGGTCGCGGCGCAAACGTGTCAAGTCACTCGACGCCGTATCGAGTACCTCACCGTCAAAGTCTAGCGACTTTTTAAGTGCCTGCCGCAGCTCCACTGGAACCGTTAAATCGGTCAAAATATCGGCAATCGAGGAGAGGTCCAGCTCTTCCTCCGCAAAATCGCTTAAAAAGTCATTAACCTCACTGGCCAAAGTCAGCACAAGTAGCACATTGCCCAGCTCTTTGGCATTTAGATCAGCCTTAATGCGTAGTCTTTTGGTGCTTGGTGCCACATCGGCAAAATTAGTTAATGGCAGCTGCCCCTTTATCCGTAGCAAGTTGGCACTAGTTAGTGTCTGCTTGAGGTCCCGACTTACTTGGTTAAAGTCGCTACTTGGCTGCAACTGATCAGCCTGCTGTTTTGCCGGTACAGTTATTGCCAATTGCCGCAGTTTAGCGGTAATCTTGGCAAATTCTAAAGTATCTAATATTTTTTTGTTCATGCTTCAATATTTTCTCTATTAATAAAAAAGGCTGGCTAAGCCAGTCCTTCTTTTTATTCACCACTTAACTGGTCATCATCCAAAAAAGTATTAAGTACTCCTTGAACCATGTCCCATTCTTCCTCTGCTTCAATCTCGTGCAGATCGCTGCTAGACACATCACCTGCTTCATCGGTGTCGTAGCTAAAGGCTAGAATCTCAACTTCATCACCTTCACTAACTGCTGCCGGATAAAGCAAGATATAGGACTTGTCATAGTCATCCGAATGAAATGTAAATAAAATTTCGTATAATTCTTCGTTGCCCTTGTCATCAACTAGGGTAATTTGACGGTCATCACCGTGTACTTCTTGTGTCATGTTATTCCTTTCGCTTGAGGTCCAAATAATTCTGCAATATTAAAACCGCCGCCATTTGGTCAATCATTTCTTTGCGCTCGCGGCGATTATGCATCCCCGCTTCTTCAACCAGCAAGCGGCGTGACTCAACTGTGGTCAGGCGCTCATCCAAATAATCAACCGGAAGACCAAACTTTTGGGTCAGACGCTCGCCATATGCCTTACTCCGGGCAACAGCTGCTCCAGCAGAACCATCCATGTTTTTCGGTAAACCTAAAACAAAGCCATCAGCATCATACTTCCGCACAATTTTCTTTAGTGGCCGCATGCCAAAGTTATACCGCTGTTCGTCAATCGCAATCGTTTCTACCTTTTGAGCAGTTATGCCTAATTCATCGCTAACTGCAACGCCAACTGTCTTTGATCCAACGTCTAGTCCTAGCAGCCGCATTACTTGTCCTTACCAAGATAGCTCTTCACAAGTTCCTCGATAATTTCATCACGTTCATGCTTCAAAATTAAATTGCGCGCATCGTTGTGCCGTGGAATATAAGCTGGATCACCAGACAATAAGTAGCCGACAATCTGATTAATTGGATTATAACCCTTTTCTTCAAGGGCATTATAGACATCTTGAAGAGTGTCATAAACATTTTTGTTTTTATTTTCGTTAAACTCAAAATGCATCGTCTTATCTAGCGAACTCATAATTATTCCTCCTAGCACAATTTTACTTGAAAATCAGCCTAAACTCAATCAATTAATTTGCACTAAGCGCTGTGACCACCGCTGTAATTGCCGCTGTAATACCTTCTGGCTTTTTACCACCGGCTTGAGCCAGATCCGGCCTACCACCGCCGCCACCACCGAAAAGAGGGGCAACTTGCTTAATCAAATCACCGGCCTTTAGCCCTTGGTCGCGGGCTTTTTGGCCCAAGCCAATAATCATATTAGCCTTACCGTCTTTTGCAGCAGCTAAGACTAGAACATCAGACTTGGCCGCACTCTTCCAGGTATCAGCGAGGTCACGTAGGTCATTCATTCCATTGACATCAACCTTTTGCGCAATAACTGACAGTGAACCAACCTGTTTAACGTCATCAAAAATTGACCCGGCCTTAATTTGGTTAACTTGCCGGTTTAGCTCTTCTACATGCTTTTGACTATCATGCAGGTCTTTTTCAAGACTGTCAACCTTGTCTATGATGTCTTCCGGCTTAGTTGACTTAACTTCAGCTTGAATCTGATCGAGCAAATCGGAGCGGCTTGCTAGGTAATCATATGCTTTTTGGGATACGACAGCTTCAATCCTTCTGAGTCCGGCACCAATGGCTGATTCGGAGGTAATTTTAAAAATTCCAATTTGGTTAGTGTTACTGCAGTGGGTCCCGCCACAAAATTCGGTAGAAAAGTCACTAATTTCAACTACCCGTACTTGATCACCATACTTACCGTCAAATAAGGCTAAGGCACCCATTTTTTTACCATTTTCAGGATCAGTGATGGTTGTTTTGACTTCAATCGCTGACCAGATTTTTTGATTAACTAGCTCTTCCACTGACTTTAATTCCTGGTCCGTCATTGGCTCAATTGCTGTAAAATCAAAGCGCAAAAAGTCCGGTTCCACCAAACTACCAGCTTGGTGGGTGTGTTCACCCAAAACGCTGCGCAAAGCCGCGTGCAAAAGGTGCGTCGCCGTATGGGAATGCCGCAGGCCTTCACGGCGCTTACGATCAATCTTAAGGACATATTCTGCGCCCTTGTTTAGCGGCAAAACAACATCAACAAAGTGCATATTCTGGTCTTGCGGAGCATGTTGAACGTCGGTTACCTTAGCCACTAACTCACCAGCTTGGTTAAAAATGTCACCATGGTCGGCAACCTGCCCCCCGCGTTCAGCGTAAAATGGTGTCTTATCAAATATTAGGGTAGCCTGCTCGCCTTCTGCTTGGTCGACCAATTGGTCATCAACAATAATGTCAACCAGACGCGCATGCTTTTCTCCATATACACCATATTCAAACTCGGACTTATCCTTTAGGTTCATTAGGGTTTCATCCTGTACCCCCATTGACTGCAGATTACCGCGAGCTTCACGCGCCCGCTTCTTCTGGGCCTTCATTTCAGCGTCAAATTCTGCTTTGTTAATCTTCAGACCAGCATCCTGAGCCGTTTCAAAAGTTAATTCATAAGGAAAACCATAGGTATCAAATAACTTGAAGGCATCTTTACCAGCAATGGTCTGATCACCCGTCTGCTGCGCTTGAGCAATCAACTCGTCCAACAGGTTTAAACCAGAAGCAAGCGTTAGCTGGAACCGTTCTTCTTCGTTTTTAATGACCTTGGCAATGAAGTCTTGTTGCTCAGTTACTTCCGGGTAGTGACTCGCCATAATCTGACCGACTATCGGCACTAACTTGTACAAGAAGGACCCGGTGATGCCCAGTCGTTGGCCATTAAGGTCGCCGCGCCGAATTAACCGCCGCAGGACGTAGCCGCGCCCAGTGTTAGACGGAAGCGCCCCATCAGCAATTGCAAAGCTGACCGTGCGCACATGGTCAGCAATAATCTTAAAGGCGACGGTATCAGCCCCATTTGCACCGTACTGCTTACCTGAAGTCATTTTTTCAGTTTCATGGATAAGCGGCATAAACAAGTCAGTTTCAAAGTTAGTTGGTGCATCTTGTAAAATTGACAGAACACGTTCAAGTCCCATCCCGGTATCAATATTTTTATGGGGCTGGTCAACATACTTGCCGTTAGCCAAATGGTTATATTGTGAAAAGACAATATTCCAAATTTCTAGGTAGCGGGCATTTTCTCCACCAGGGAAATTTTCCGGATCATCTTCGGCCACATCGTTGTTTTCTTGGCCCCGATCATAAAAAATCTCGGAGTCAGGACCACAAGGACCCTCTCCAATATCCCAAAAATTTTCTTCTAGTTTGACAATATGGTCTTCCGGCATCCCAACTTCCAACCAAATTTGATAGGTCTCGGTATCCTTCGGATAAACCGTGCAGTATAACTTCTCTTTGTCCAAAGCAAGCCACTTGGGACTGGTCAAAAATTCCCAAGCCCAAGTTACCGCTTCTTTTTTAAAGTAATCACCAACTGAGAAGTTGCCGAGCATTTCAAAAAAGGTCTGGTGACGAGCGGTCTTACCAACATTTTCGATATCGTTAGTTCTAATTGATTTCTGCGAACTAGTAATGCGGTGATTTTTCGGGACAACCGATCCGTCAAAATACTTCTTCATTGTCGCTACACCCGAGTTAATCCAGAGGAGCGTCGGGTCATCCTGCGGAATTAGCGATTGGCTGGGTAGCACCATGTGGTCATGTTCCTTGAAGAAGTCCAAAAATAGTTGTCTAAATTCGGAACTGGTCAATTTCTTCATTAATATTTCTCCTTTTTTGCCAAAATAAAAAACACCATTGCCATACTTAAGGACGCTTCAAAACGCGGTACCACCTCAATTGCAACAGTGTTTGTTACCTCTTAATTAACATTCATTTTAACCCTCAAGGAGCATCTTTTAAACCGTCATAGACCTTTCTCAGCGCACGATCCTCTCTGTGAACTAACAATTTAAAAAACATGTCTTAAGTTAACAGCTATTTTACTACATGCACAATCTTTGTCAATCTTTTGTTGCAGTCAGCTGCATCCGCTTTTTTACTAGCGTAAAATCCCCTTGAAAGTCCTTAACGCAATTTTTTACCAAAACGCTTTTGCTGCTTGCTGCAGTGATAGCCGCGTTGTTCATAAAAGTGACGTGCGCCGGTCCGTTCTGCACCTGAATTCAACCTAACTTCATTAAGTCCAGCTCGTCTGGCACGCTCTTCCACTGCCTGCATCAGTTGACTGCCAATGCCTTGCTGCTGACGCTGACTAGCAACTGCTAAAGCCAGAACATTAAGCATCGGCTCAAAGTAAGTCTCCTCATATAATTCGGCATGCACGTATCCGGCAACTTGAGCGTTTGCATCATCCTCGTAAACCAGCAACAGATGATGTTGGTCGTCTACTAGTAACCGCTCCAAGTTGGTAGTTGTTTGCGCCAAAGGGTAGTCGTAGCCCAGTTGTGTTTGATTAAGTTGCCAGATAGCAGCATCGCTCACTCTTGCTTTTCTAATCATCGTTGCTTACCTGCTCTTTCATTCACATCAGCCTTATCTTTACCAAAAACCTACTCTACTTATAATATATCTAATATATCAAGAAATCCGTCTTCAAATTTCTGGAGACTCCTTAACTACGGTAAAAACTGTCAAAAATCGTTACCGGCAGGTGCCGCTTATGTTCACTCTTTCGCCACAGCGCTTCAATCTTTTCGGCAGCGGCTACCGGTACTTCCCGCCCCTCCAAATAATTGTCCACGTCTTCATAACTAACCCCTAAAGCTTCTTCGTCTGGCAGGGCCGGTTGGTCTTCTTCAAGGTCCGCCGTCGGGGCCTTCAAGTAGAGTTGTTCAGGACAACCCAATGCCTTGAGCATTTGCTTACCCTGCCGCTTATCCAACCGAAAGAGCGGCGTTAGGTCAGCCGCTCCATCGCCATACTTTGTATAAAAACCCGAAAAGTTTTCGGCAGCATGGTCTGTGCCGACAACAGCCCCTTGGTTAGCACCAGCGATGGCATACTGAACCACCATCCGTTGCCGGGCCTTAAGGTTGCCCTTGTTAAAGTCAGTGATTACTTGACCTGCCGCAGTCAGACTAGTAACCATCGTATCGACTGCTGGTTTAATGTTAACAATCAGATCTTGATCAGGTTGCTGAAAGGCAATCGCAGCGGCCGCATCTTGGGCATCGCCTTGAACTCCATAAGGCAGGCGAACCGCAATAAATTGGTAGGACTGATCACCAGTTGCTTGACGCATTTCCGTAATCGCCAGCTGGCATAACTTACCCGTCAGCGTTGAATCTTGACCACCTGAAATGCCCAGCACATAGGATTTCAAAAATCGATTCGCGCGCAAATAATCCTTTAAAAAATCAATTGACCGCCTAATTTCTTTTTGAGCATCAATTTGCGGCAAAACATGCTCGTAGGCAATAATTTTTGCTTGTAGTGGTCTCATTACATTGCATCTCCTTTGATAATTTTACTCCGAATGTCTTGAATCTGGTTCATCTTACTGTCGTAGAGGTCTTGAGCTAGGTCAACGGGATATTCTTGCGGATTCAGGCTACGTTTGTACTCATCCCAAAGACCATCCAGATTGGCCGCACAGAACTTTTTGATATCGCCTAACTGTGGTTTTTCGTAAATTAACTGACCATTTTCAAAGATTGGCTTAAGCAGGGGTTCCGCCGTATAGTCGGTAACCACCTTGTTGATGTAGTTATATTGTGGGTGAAACATGTACAGTGACTTGAACTTACGGGGGTCAACTCCAGCACGCGCAATCCAGTCACCTTCATTCTTCTTTTGCGTATTAGCAGAAATCCGCCAGACTTGCTTTTTCCCGGGCGTAGAAACCTTCACAGCATTCGAAGAAATCTTCAAGGTATCCCGCATCCGGCCTTGGTCATCCTCAATCGAAACCAACTTGTAAACCGCGCCCAGCGCAGGTTGATCGTAAGCTGTAATATACTTTGTACCAATCCCCCAAACGTCAATTTTGGCTCCCTGCATCTTCAAGCTGGTAATGGTAGTTTCATCTAAATCATTGGAAGCGTAAATCTTAGCTGCTGGGAAACCCGCATTGTCTAGTTCGCGGCGCACTTGTTTAGAAATGTAGGCCATGTCACCGGAATCGATGCGGACACCCTGAAAATTGATCTTGTCACCCATCTCCTGGGCAACTCGAATTGCATTCGGCACGCCACTTCGAACCGTATCATAAGTATCGACTAAAAAAACGCAGTCCCGATGAGTTTCAGCATATGCTTTAAAGGCCTCGTACTCACTCCCAAAGGCTTCAACCAAAGAGTGAGCATGTGTACCAGAAACCGGAATGCCGAACAGCTTACCCGCACGCACATTACTGGTCGAATCAAAGCCGCCAATATAAGCTGCTCTGGTTCCCCAAAGGGCCGCATCGGCCTCTTGAGCCCGTCTCGTCCCGAATTCCATGACACCGTCACCCTGAACGGCCAATTTGACCCGAGCAGCCTTAGTGGCTAAGAGCGTTTGAAAGTTAACAATGTTTAGCAGTGCAGTTTCAACCAGCTGACACTGGGCTAATGGTCCTTCAACCTGAAGAAGGGGCTCATTAGCAAAGACGATCTCACCCTCGCGCATTGATTGCACGGTTAACTTCATTTCAAAGTGGCGCAAGTAGTCAATGAAGTCATCATCATAACCGACTGCCTGACGCAGGTATTCAAGGTCGCTCTTTTTAAAATGAAGATTTTGCAGATACAAAATCGCATGCTCCAAGCCGGCAAAAACTGAGTACCCATTGCCAAAGGGTTCCTGCCGGTAATAAGCTTCAAAAACAGCATTGCGCTCGGCAATGCCTTTTTTGAAGTAGGTATACATCATATTGATTTGGTATAAGTCCGTGTGCAAGGTCAACGAGTCGTCTTGCCCTAATTCTTGATAAAACATCTGATCCTCTTTATCCACTTAAATATTTTTTGTTTTATTATAACCACTGGCAACCAGTTAAACAATTTTGCTAGCCCGCCAAAAGTTCCTGATAAACTCGCACGATGCTAGCCAGCTGCTGCTGCAATGAAAAATGATGAGCAACATAGTCTTTTTCCCGCGCGGCCATTTTTTTCAAATCTGCGGTTGGTCTATTTAGCGCACTTTTTAGCGTAGCAGTAAGCTCCCCAACATCGCCCACCGGGGTAACAAAACCATGCTCTGAATCGGGGATCATCATTTCGATATCACCAACGGTGGTCGCTAAAAGTGGCAGTAGGTGGTCGCTAGCTTCAAGTAGTACCAGCGGAAAACTTTCTGAATAAGAGGTCAAAACGGCCAGGTCCATCTGCCGATACAAGTCGGTAAGCTGCGGCTGCGTTAAGAACCCTTGAAAGCTTACCTGGGGCCCTAGACCCAGTTGCTGAACCAGATCCTTTAAGTGGGGCAATTGCGGGCCATCTCCTGCAATATACAGGTGAACGCTGGCGTAATCTAACTTTTTGAGCGCTTGCAGCAGCAATTCCTGTCCCTTGATCTTTTCTGCCCGAGCAACATTCACCAAGTTAAAACCAGGATGAGCAATCTTAGCCGGAATTTCGCTATTTTCATGAAAAAAAGTGCCGTTATAGATTACATGAACCTTCTTGGGCACAACGCCAACCTTGTCTGTAACCAAGTTGGCAAATCTCTTGGTGACTACAAATACACAGTCAGCGCGCCGGAGGGCACGCAGGTTGGCAAAAGTAAAAGCGCGGCCAGCCACTCCCCGCCCCTCAAAATCCAAGTAGGGATCAGAATGGACGGTAACACACCACTGGGCCCTAAGCTTGCGCTTGATTAACGCCAAAAACAAGTTGGCGCGCGCACCGTGGCTATGCACGATTTCGTAACCATTTTGATTAACGAAGTCACTGAGCTGCCTCAGGCTACTTAAAGCATAGCGACTTGTTATCCCCAGCACCCGCACTCGCAGACCAGCTGCGCGTGCAGCATCAGCAACAGGACCAGCAGCTAAGCACAGGAGCGTGAAGTCTTCCTGCTCTTTTTTAGCTTCTTTAAGTAAGTTAATAATGTGGGTCAACCCGCCGCCCGTTTCTAAGCCTGCATTGACATGTAAAACCTTCATACTTTATCTCTTCCCTGTTCTTGAATGGTACACTTCAAGCACAAATTGCGGTAAAACCAGCATCCGCTTGAAACGACGCGGATTTTTTAGCAAGCGGTAAAGCCACTCCAAATGCAGCTTCTGCCAAAATTGCGGGGCCCGCTTGACCTTTCCTGAAAAAACATCAAAGCTACCGCCAACCCCCATCATTAAAGCGGCTAGTCGGTCCCTACGCAGGAGGGTCAATAGTTGCTCCTGACGCGGTGAACCTAGGGCTGCAAAAACCAGGTCTGGCTGTTTTTGCTTAATCTGATAGGCGATAATTTCTAAATCGTCATCAAAATACCCATCTTCTGCTCCCACCAAGTCAATACCGCCATACTCACGACCAATTCGCTCCTGCACGGCAGCCAGCACTTCTGGTTTGGCGCCAACTAAATAAATTCGCAACTTCCGTTCATTTGCCACTTTAAGTAACCAGACAAACAAGTCATAACCTGTAACGCGTTCTTTTAGCGGTGTGCCAAGAATCTTGCCTGCCTTGATAATACCAATACCATCAGGGGTAATATAGTCCGCCGCCCGCCGCAAAATTTTCATAAATTCAGGGTTTTCATTCGCTGTCATTACGATTTCGGGATTTGCAGTTACAACCAAAGTTGATTGATGTGAGTCAATGCGGTTGCTAAATTCAGTTTGAAATTGCTTAAAACTTTTATTATCAAAATCAACACCCAAAACATTTACTTTATCCATGACAATCACCTTTGCGTTTAATTTACTTTATTTTAGCAAACAATTAGGCTCTAGGGCACATGTTTAACCTTTTTCTATAATATGATAATATTAGCAAAACACGAGGGAGATCATAAAATGAAAAAAGTTATCACTTATGGAACATTTGACTTATTGCATTATGGCCATGTACGCCTGCTAAAACGGGCCAAGGAGCTAGGTGACTATCTTATCGTTGGTCTTTCAACTGATCAGTTCAATGAACTCCAAAAACACAAAGAAGCATATAATACTTATGCTGAACGCAAGTATATCCTTGAAGCTATCCGCTACGTTGATGAAGTTATTCCCGAACAGAATTGGGACCAAAAAGCCACCGATATCCAGAAATATGGCATCGATGCCTTTGTGATGGGGGACGACTGGCGGGGCCAGTTCGACTTTTTAAAGCCTGCTTGTGAGGTGGTCTACCTGGCACGCACCCCCGGCATTTCCACTAGTAAAATTAAAGATGACCTTAAATAAAAACTCTGAACTAACACCACACTAGTTCAGAGTTTTTGTTTTATTTCGAAAAAGTAAATTCAAAGCGATCAGCCACATAGCTAGCCCGCGTATATTCAAACGGCTCCCCCGTAGACAGCTCCGTAACTTGCAGGCGCGTAATTAAGGCCTCACCCTTTTTCGCATCAAGTAGACGAGCGGCATTTTCCGTTGCAACAGCAGCTGAAATATGCTCGGTTACCCGCCCAATCTGGTAACCGTTCTGCTCAAGGGTCTGGTACAAGTGGGCCGATATCTCGGCCTTTGACAATTTTTCAATTAAGCGGTGTGGAATGCTGACTACCTCATAACAAATCGGTACATCATCCGCATAACGAATTCGTTCCATGCGCAGGACTTCCTGGTCGTCATCGAGGTTGAGCCGCTCGGTCTCCGACAGGGAAGGCTTACCTACCCGGTAAGAAATCAGCTTGCTGGAGGGTGCTTGACCATTGGCGTGGGTGATTTCAGTAAAAGACATAATTCCCGACATCTTTTCCTGCACCTTTTGGTTGGCCACATAAGTGCCACTTCCCAACCGTTGCTCTAAAATCCCTTCATCTTCTAGCGTTTTAATTGCCTGCCGCAGAGTCATGCGTGAAACCCCAAACTTCTGCGCAAGCTGCCGCTCAGCCGGTATTCTGCTGCCGACGCGGTATACATGGTCTTCAATTTCACGTTTAATCTGGTTATGAATTTTGATGTACATGGGTTCTTTCATTAAAGGCACCTCCGCTTATGTCTTCAATTATAATCCAAATTGGTCTATTTTGTACAGCTTTAAAGCGAACTGCTTTAAGGGCTATTTTTTTCTAGTGGTCCATTTCATCCCCAGAAGACTGAGTTTAGCTTTGTGGCTGCATTCAACCGTAATCGAGTCATCACTAGTAGCAAGGACACTGGCCTGCATCCAAGCAGCGTTTTTCATGGCTAGATCAGCCCCGTTAGAATTGAGGATTAAATCATGTCCAACCAGATGAGCCCGGTCACTTAACGCCAAAAAGTATTGATATTCGTTTCCACCATTAAAGGTAACTCGACGAGCGTCGCATTCTGCCTCGTTTTGAAAGTCGGCATGATTTTCGATAACCGCATTAGCCATGGTCAGTTTAGTGCGCTCAACGGCAATCAGCCGGTTAATTTGACTATTCTGGATAATCACATGAGGTTGCTTATCTAAATAAACCCCGCCCTTAAAGTCAGAGCCAACAATATTGACCCAAGCCTCATCCGTAATGTATGTACTAGCGTCATCAGCTAGTAAAACCTTGCTGTTAAGCATGTTTAACCAAACCTGCCCTTGAACTAAGAGGGAATTTACTACCGCATTATTAAGATTGACCTCAGCATTGCACTTTTTAAAGGTATCAATACTACCGTTAATACGCGAGTTATTGATAATCGCAGTACCATGCCCTTCTATTGCCAAAGCTCCGAACTGCTCAGAAATATTATCAATGGCTGAATCATTCATTTCCAAACGAAAATTGGCATTGGCAAACAGCGAAACCGAACCATTTAAAATCATGGTTGAAAAAAGCTCCAGCGTGATTTTGCCATTAGCAGCAATCACTGCAGTATCACCGCCAAAGCCCTTAACCACACAATTACGCAAAGTAAGATAAGTATTAGCCTCAGTCGGCACAAAGAGACTGTTAGCATCTTCATTAGTATTAATGCAGAGATTTTCTAGATTGACAAATTGACTACCAGCGTCAACGTTAACACTGCCCAAAATCGTCGTATCTTCAGGTAAATTTCCAGTACCCTTAATCGTAATGTCAGCTAAGTAGCGTCCCTGCGGTAGTTCATAAAAACCGGGTTCTAAGAACAAGACATCGTCAGCCTGCATGTCCTTGAGAGCATCATGCCAGTTTATTTCTCCGCCACCAGCACCAACTTTAATTAGTCTCGCCATAAAATTCCTTTCTTACTCGAGGAGTAAACTAGCTACTATTGTACTATCTTTTTGACTTTAGCGGAAATTACGGATTTTAGATTATTTAAGTTCAAGTCCCGCCCCAAGACAAGCAAGTAAAAAGGCAACTACTCTAGCTGCCTTGATTTTATAATTTAATTGGGTTAGCTGGATTCGAACCAGCGCATACTAGTACCAAAAACTAGTGCCTTACCGCTTGGCTATAACCCAGTGATAATGGAGGAGGGTGGATTCGAACCGCCGAACTCAGAGAGAGCGGTTTTACAGACCGCCGCGTTTAGCCACTTCGCTACTCCTCCGTCATGCACGATAATTATCTTACCGAAAAACGTGCATGATTGCAAGCCTTAATTAGCTGATTATTGCTTAATTTCCCGCATATATTGCTCAAGTCGCCGCAAGCCCTCTTTGATCTGTGGCATTGAAACCGCATAGGAGAAACGGACATAACCAGCTCCCCCCTTGTCAAAGCAAGACCCGGCTGTAACTGCCACGCGCGCTTGGTCGACTAAGTCATAAATAAATTTAGTATCATCCTGCTCCAAGTGAGCTGGAATTTTAGCAAATAAGTAAAATGCCCCTTGCGGCTTGACGCATTTAAAGCCCAGCTTCATTAAACCTTCATACAATACATCGCGCCGTTTCTTAAATTCAGCCTTCATTGGTACAGCATCATCCATCCCATTAGCAAACGCTTCTTCAGCCGCATCTTGCATTGGGGTTGGTTCGGTCGTCACGACCGCCTGGTGCACTTTCGCAATCTCGAGCAAAATATCTTTGGGCGCACAAACAATTCCTATTCGATAACCAGTCATTGCCCAAGCCTTAGACACGCCGTTCATCAGGATTACCTGGTCATGCAGTGACTTCTCCATCGAAGCATGGGGCTGGTCATAGTTGAGCTCACTGTATATTTCATCACACAAGGCAAAAATTGGCTTGTTTCTGATAACAGCGGCTAAGTCATCAAGTTCCTTTTGACTGTACATTACTCCAGTTGGATTAGTGGGATAGTTCATCACTAGCATCCGCACCCGGTCACCATATTGATCAAGCACTTCCTGCAACTGTTCAGGTGTCAGCTTGAACTGGGTGTTCGAAGTATCCACTTCAACAACTTCCACACCTTCATTAATGACACTTTCATCTGACATATAGAGCGAAAACATTGGGGTTGGAACAACCATCACATCGCCATGATTCAGCGTAGCCATGACCGTATCAAAGATTGACTCTGTAACCCCGGTAGTGACTAAAACCTCAGTAGCCGGATCATACTCTTGACCATATTTATGACGTAAAAAGTTGCTAACTGCAGTCCTTAAGCCCATTGTTCCATTAGACGGAGCATAGTGGGAACGGTTGTCTGCGATTGACTGCTTAGCAGCTTCCTTAATGTGGTCGGGCGTATTAAAATCGGGTTCCCCCAAAGTGAATTTAACCACATCGGGGATTTTACCAGCATAATCCGCAAATTTTAGAATCGGATTCGGTTCGACCTCGGCTAAGCCTTTACGCATATATTTTTTAAGATCAACCATCTTTTCACCAAACTTTCTGTATATCTACTTAGGTAAATTATATTATCATTAGACCGATTTTAACATACTTATTTATTTTTTATTTATTTATTTTTAAAACTTGCCCTGCTCTTGTACTTCATTGCGTAACTGGGTCATAAGCGGAAAATCATTAGTAAAAATACCAGCAATCCGCTGCTGAAAATACTTTTTGGCGGTTTGCGGATCATCCACTGTCCACACGCGTTGAATAATCTCTTCTTGGGCACTCAGTAATTTCCCCGGATGAATACCGGCAAAGTCATTGTCCTTAATTAATTTGGCTGAATTGGTAATGTCCGCATCAGTCAGATAACAATAAATTTGGCTGGCATCAACTTCCTGACAATTTTTTAAAGTGACATAGTCAAAGGAGGAATAAATAATGGGGTAGACAAAGTTGTACCGCTCCGCCAGTTTCAGGACAATTTTTTCGATGCCCTGATAGTGCACAATACTGGTTTTAAATTCCAAATTAATCATAATATCCCGTTCATTAAGAAGCTTAAATACTTCTTCAAGTTCAGGAATAGGCTCACCATTAGTCAGGTGCAAGCGCTGTAATGCCTTTAGGGTGAAGTCTTTAATATAGCCTGTGCCGTCGGTCGTGCGGTCAACCCGTTCATCATGCATTACCACTGGTACTTCATCCTTGGTCAGATGAACATCAAATTCGACCCCTTCCGCGCCGTTTTCAATGGCATAACGGAAGCCCTCAAGGGAATTTTCAGCGAACTTAGCTGGGTACCCGCGATGGCCGAACACGACTGTCTTTGCTTGAACGCCATTCATTGTTTTAATTGTGAAACCTCTATCAAATTCTACTTGTCTAACAGCAAATTACAGCAAATTATAGAGGCTATCTTAACCCTATTTAGACAATTTGAAAATACCCCCAAACTCCTAAAGACAACTTTTTGCTTGTATCACACCACTTTTAAAAAATAAAAAAGCAGTTCTTGAAACAGAACTGCTTTTTTCGGGTTGGGTGTTCGTAAGAACAATTGGGTTAGCTGGATTCGAACCAGCGCATACTAGTACCAAAAACTAGTGCCTTACCGCTTGGCTATAACCCAATTCCAGCTGAGCTTTTACTTGTTTGCTCAACTTCAAATAGTATAAAAAATTTCCTACTTTAAGTCAAGCAAAAACCAAATTTTCTAGTCATAAGTTGAGTTCATAGGCGTATCTAGCACCATCTGCAGTCTGGTCAACCCAAACCGTCCCGCGATATTGGAAACCCACCTGGCTAATTAGGGCTTGCATGCGTTGGTTATCTGCATGAGTATCAATTCTGAAATTATGAATTTCCAGTAGCAGACCACGTGAAAGTAAATTCGACAGGAAAAACTGACTAAGGTGTTGCCCACGATATTTACCAGAAATTGCTATGCGGTGGATTGTCGCATACTGGTCTGTTGTATTGTGCCAGGCGCCATCAATCCGGTCGTAATTTGGTTCAGGTCCCGCAACTAAGGCCGCAACCCCCGCTACAGCTTGATCAACCATCAAGCAATACGCTTGCTCCTGGACAATATCAGCTGCCAATATTGCGTGATTAGGGTTGCCATTTTGCCATTGCGGACTGCCGTCTTTTTTAACAACTCCTTGGCTTCATCAATAATCGCCATTATCCTAGTCAAATCACAGCCTTGAGCTAAACGAATATAAATTGCCATCTCTTTCACCTTCAAAAGTTATTATTATGGCTTAAAATCAACGTTATTCTGCTTATTTTTAACGATGTACGTAGGTACACTAATAAAGTGCAACGAACAGATATTATTGGTAGTCGAAATATTAAAACCAAAGTAGTTGTAATCGCCATCGTGCAACGTTCCCTGGGTATTGAACAAGTCACCAGCATGGCCCCACTCCTGGTAATAACTGCGGTCGCTTTGCTCTGACTCACTACTACCTGAGTAACCAAAAATCATCTGCTTCAAGCCGAAATATACTGACTTTTTCAACTCGGTCATGGTCATTGTTTGCTGTTGATTATAAAAACCTGCCATGTCCTCGACATAGTTGTCATCAAGTTTCAAGCCATTAGCTTGGCAAGCACGAACGATCCCCGCAACATAATGACCATCCTTAATCGTCATCTTATTCTGGGCATATTCAGTGGCAATATCAGCCGCCAGTTTCTGTGTGCCCGAACTTTCAACCCAAGCCCGTAAGCCCAAATCACTCCGAGCTTCATTAATTAAACGCAAAGCGAAAGTAGTCAAGGCACTCAACTGTTCTGTCGTAAGGTTGGCCAAATTAACCACGGTTTGGTTATCTTGCTTACTTTCTGCTAGCTTGCCGCGACTAAAGTTGTTGACCTTCATCCCCTGCATTGAAGCATTCACAAAGGCCTTGCTCGGTTTACTCTGATATGCCTGCAACAAGTCGGTTTTGTTGTATCCCCGCGGTAATTTCATTGTGGCCTGAGCATATTTCACTGGCTGCTTTTTTACCACCTTAACATCTTTGGCCAAAATCCACTGAGAATTGTTACCAATCTTGTAGGCAGTGCGCTTTTTCTGCCCAATCTTTTTCTTACGACTGTATGAATATTGACGTTTTGCCACCGCGTAAAATCGAGACCGCTTGCCCGACCCTTGGTACAGTTGTGCTTTACCCTTTGTTTTTACTTTAACGTAGCCTTTAATGCTGGCAGCGGATACTGGTTCAGCTTCCCCGACAGTAAGTGCGGTAATAGTTACCAACAAAATAATATTAACTAAGACAACCGTAAATTTACTTTTTTTCATTGAACTTCCTCAAGAGTAATGCTTTCCAACTGGCTCTTTTTGGTTATAATTTTAAAACTAATTACTAGTTAATGCTATCTTATCTCTCTAAAAAATAAAAGTATTTTAACAATTAAGTTATTATTATCTGGTAATTACTGCGACGCCAATTTAAAAATAAGGACAAGCCACTTAAAGGTGAAATTCATATCTGTCTGAAACGATATATTGTTTACCCGCATGAACAATCTGCTCATTCTCATCTTTCACGCTTACTTGTACTAAGAGTAGGGGGAAGCCAATTGATTTTTTCAATTGCTTAGCTTCATCCTGGTTCGCTAAAGAAACTCTGATAATCATGTCATCAGCAGTTAATTTCTTTATTTGGTATCTTTTCTTCAAAGCTTCATAAAGTGATTTACTCAGGTCGGCTTTTTCTAGCTCGGCAAAGATCGGCTCTGGTAAAAAAACTTTCAAAATAGCTTTTGCCACTAGAGAAGAATCTGTTTTACTAAACGTAGATGAGGGGGATCCGCTAATGCAGATTAAGGATTTTGTTTATGATGAAAACAATTCTCCTTTATATCTTGCTCAACAAATTTTGCGCAGTGATAAATTTACCTACGCGATCGACCACTAGTTAAAAACAAAAAGAAGACATTAGCTAAGTTCTAATGTCTTCTTTGATTTATTAAGCTTAAAATGTAATTTACTCTTTAGTTAGCAACTCGTAATTAGTACCAACCATTTGCTTCCCAAAATTGTTTAGCGGCTGTCCACGAACCATAACGACCCTTTACATAGCTATCAGCTACCCGTTCTTGGTTCGCAGCAGAATAATCGCCGTTTAGGTAAGAGGCTGTAAGCTGATATTTTCCGATGTACTGGCCATTTTGCGCACTGTATGAGCCACCCGATTCACGATTAGCAATCCAATCCTTTGCACTTGACTCTGAACCTGAAGTAGCCGGAACAGAAACAGAGGTCGAACTATAAGTTTGGTTACTAATAGTATAGTTACCATTAGCACCATTATCTTCTGTGGCGTATTCACTAGTTGTCACTGCTGGAGCAGGGGCTTCATTAGCTGGGTAATAACCTTTGTTAACATACTCAGCCCTTACCCATTGATTTTTACCTAAATCATACCACTTTTGACCTTTTTTATCGTAAGCGGTTTTGATAACTTTCCAAGAAGAATTACTTGGTAAAACTTGCCCGGTAGCTTTAGTTTGCTTGTAACTATCCCAAACCCGAATACCGTTACCGTCAACGTAGTTAACAGTCACCACAGCAGTATCATTTTTAACTATTTTGGCATGCTTCTTGCTCGCCTTATGGTCGCTATGGTCGCTTTTAACTGTAGCCGCTTGAACTTTGCTCGTTTGGGCGTTGTTAACAACCGCAATCCCTGATGCAGAGACTGCTGCTATTGCCGCTTTCCCTAAAATGGATTTTACCTTCAAAAGATTATCTCCTTAAATAAAAAACCTGAATTTGATCAAACTAAAGATAGAAAAACTATCCTTTAACTTGATTATCTATATACTACATTCTTAAAATTACAGTAAGATCACTCAAGCTTTAAGAATAAATTACTTAATCTAAAATAATTGACATAATTGTAATATATCGTTTTCATCCATTTTAATTGCTTTTTTGTTTTTTGGCAAGTCTTTTTGTAATATTAGTATTAGATCATAGTTTGTTAGTGCATGATAATCTAGCAACAATAAAGTATGACTCGATTTTTTTCGCTAATCGGGAGCAAAAAGTGCTATAGTAAAACTAAGTTTTTTAGAAAGGATGAGTAAAATGACTAAATATCAAGTTGAATTGAACGAACAGGATTGGCAAATGATTAAGGATTGCCATTCTAAAAATCCTTCTATCCTGGCAGCCATGGACCATGCCCAAAAAATCGCCGATTAACTAGTTGCCTTCCGCTTCTTCCATGAGGGAGCTTTTTATTTGCGTAAATTTTGACTTTTTGGATAACAGTGTTATCATAGTTTTCAGATAACACTGTTATCTAAAGGAGGAACTATCACGTATACAACTGATCAACAACTTATTCAAAAGGCAATTACCGTAATTGATCAACAGGGCTATCACAACCTATCCCTGCGTAAATTAACCAAAGACATTGGTCTAACTACTGGGGCATTTTACCAGCACTTTGCCAGCAAAGAGGAGTTTTTTCAAAAGGCGACCGCAAAATTATCACAGGAGTTTATTGGTCACTTACCTTCTAGCAATAATTCGGCCGAAGAACAACTTTTAGTTATTGCCGATTATTTTGTTGAACAAGTGCAAGAACATCCTAATATTATGGAATTCCTATTTTTTAATGATGAGGCAGTCGCTTCACTGAAGAAGCCTAATCCTACTTACCCTTTTTTAGCCAAAGTCAACCAATTGATCAAGCAGGTCGATTACAAGTCAGACATCAGTAACCATAGCTTCTTAATTCAAATCTGGTCATTTATCCAGGGCTACTGCTTCTTAATTAAAAACAAGGTAACCACCTATGATCACCAGTTAGTACAAATGACCCTAACTCAAATGATGAAGGAAATAAAATGAACACTTTAATAATCTACTGCCATCCTTACGAAAAAAGTTTTAATCACGCTGTTTTGACTGCGGTCAAAACAAATTTACAAAAACAAAACCAGCAATATCAGGTGATCGACTTATACGCAGACCACTTCAATCCAGTCTATGATAAGGAAGAATTGCGCCTGTTTCACAGCGGCGGCACCCATGATCCACTGGTCAAAAAGTACCTCCAGCTTTTGCAAAATGCTACTACCGTGATTTTCATTACTCCCTTGTGGTGGAACAGCATTCCAGGCATGCTGAAGGGCTTTATTGACAAGGTAATGAAAGAAGGTGAAGGCCTGTCACATACAGTTTCTAAAACCGGCATTCACGGTGAACTGACTAACATTAAGCACACCTATGTGCTAACCACTTCAACTTCACCCAAATTTTATCTTAGACTTTTTAATGGTAGTGCAATCAAGCGTATCTTTATCAATCAAACACTAAAACAGTTAGGAATGAAGGATCGTCATTGGCTCCACTTTGGAGGCATCACCATGTCAAAACCGCCCCGACGCGAAAAATATTTGCACCATCTTACAAGTTATCACTTTAAGTGCTCATAATGTAATATTCAAGTTACTCAGTTCTTAATACTTAATAGGAGAATCATTAATTAAATGGCCAGACCACAATTCTCACGTCAATTAAGCGTGCATGAGTTTCAACAATATTACTGGTACAAGACCGAATTGGTGGCAAGTCCGCGATTCTGACCAAGCTAAAAATACTGGTCAAGCTTGATAATTAAAAATGAGCAACTCTTACTGCCATACCATACAATGAAATTTCACCTTAAATACAACCAAAGGCCTCAAAGCATACATGCTTTGAGGCCTTTTGATAATGTTGGAGAATATTTTTTGGACTTGTGTCTCGTTTTTATCGTCAATATAATTCAGCAAGCAGTGCATGAACTTAATCCTAATCTTTGCCAGCGAATAATAGTCTATATTCTTCAACATACTAATTGTTGACAGCAATTTATGCGCTGGTTTCGGATCCTTCTTTATTAAAGCAAATACCAGATTGAGCAAACCATTTATAATATAGGGGTACCAGTCGTTAGCAGAGAGATTCTCGTCTTTAATAAACAAGGTCAAGTCTTCAGTGTAAGAACTTACATCAGCAGGTTCAAACAATAAGGCCGTATTTACGAAGAAAAAATACTTTCAAAACTCCAATAGTTATTCTCTGCAACTATTTTTGAAAAATACAATTTTAACTTAAGTTGTGCTATCTCGGGAAACAAATTTTCTGCAGTCAAGTCTTGAAAATAATTGCAGGCTATTGCAGCTTTAAATAAATTAGCCTTATCTTGGGGATCCAGCTGATAATTTGCGGCTGCTTTAACAGCATGTTCCTTTAAAATAGCTACTTCATTGCTATCGTGAACTTGGGTAACGGTTTGAACGATTGAATCTAAATCTGGAAAAATATTTTTTTGGATAAATTCGATTGGTTGAATATTATTTTCCACCAGCAAACTTAAGACCTGCTCAAAGGATAAACTTCCTTGACCAGTTTCCCAACGCGCAAGTCCTGATTTAGAGACTATCCCTGCAGCTGCTTCAACTATGCTTAAGCCCTTTTGCCTTCTGATTTGACGAAATTTTGGTCCGTAGCTTTCTTGGTGCATCAAAAAACTCCATTTTTTCATTTAGCTAAAGTGGTTTTTAACTTGGCCGCCTAGCTCAATCTAAAGTTACCAATAACTGCCCACAAGAAAAATCCTGTCAACTCAAACTTGAAATGACAGGCTTTGATTTTATTAAGTAAGCAACTTGCTTTTTGCTAAAAATATTTACTCCTAATTATCGTACTTCTTGTCGCTAATCACCTTACCATTACCAATTGACTTAATCTTTTGCTTACCATCATCCTCATCACCGACTTGGTGGAACAGACCGCCCGAGTAGAGCAAGACCTGCTTATGCTCATAATCATCATGTTCAAAGGTATAAGTTATCTTATACGTAACGCTACTACAATTATTAGGAGCTGGTGCAATTGAGACGATGCTACACTCCATTGAAAAATCAATAATTTCATCACTATTTCTAAACTTGGCCTCTTGTGTGTGCAGATCCTGGTAGCCTTTGTTCTCCGCACCGCCGATAAAGGCATCTTCGTCTGGAGAATTAAAGTTGTCCTGTAAGATACTCTCTGCATCATCCTGGCTGATTAGTCCGGGCCATTCTGGCTTAATGACATTACTGCTACTATCATCGTCATCATCGAAGCCTAAATCATCATAATTAACCATTTTCGACTTAATGGTTTTTCCTGCGATTGTAGCTTCAACGTAAATCTTCATATCAGCGGTTGCAGGATATTCTTTGAAATTTTTAGTACCTCTTCTGTTTAGTATCCCGACTTTCTTGTCATTTATATAAACATCAGCGCCCGGCATGCTCTTAACCATAAAGTTGACCGTCTTAATGTCCATATTAATGGCTTGGTTGGAATCAATCAGCATGCTCTTGTCAGCAGATAATTCATGGCCAGAGGCAATAGACTTGACTACGATATGATACTTGCCTGGAAAAAGCGGCGTAATCTTCTTATAATATTCCCCGCCGCTGCCATCAATGCCACCAAATTTTTGACCGTTAACATAAATACTGGAATTGGCGTGATTAGTCTTAATCTGCGGGGTGTAAGTCTTGAATTGCAGCTTGTATTTGGGGAAAAATAATAAGTAATGACCACTCCTGACCAGACTAACATCGTCAGACTGATCACTGTATTTAAGGTCATCCGCCATTTTATTTGCTTTTTCATAATTTTCTGCATAATACTTCTGCGTCGGCTTCAATGCCGCATCCGTCACATGCACATTCGGGTTATCAGAAGTAACGTACTGGCTCAAAGACTGACGTGAATTCTTCAATGCTGTGTTTATCTGTGCAAGCTGGTTATTGCGCTGATAATGGTTGGATCCCCAGGCATAAAAGATAACAAAAACAACTACCAGAGCAGCTAGACTACTCAAAATAATTTTGCTTTTCTGCTTCATTGGCGGCCGCTTCTTCGCAACCGTTGCTTGTTGCTGGGTTACAACTGGCTGCGAATTGGTTGCTTGCACGTTCTTGGTACGATGCGCTTGATTTGCTGCCTTCACCTTGAGTTGCTTCCCACAATTGGGACAGAACTCCGCCTTAGAGTCGACCTTTTGACCACAATTAGGGCAAAATTGACTTTCATTCATTCTCTTCACCCCTACATTCTACCAAAAGACATCATTTGTCCGATAATAGTCTGAAAAAGTAGCGCATTCAAGATTAACATCCCGACAAAATTGATTCCCAACGAAATCAGACAGCCATAGACTTTGTCCCGCTTTGCACCTTCATCACTAAGCAAGACTACTTGTTGACCCACTGAGAACAGCATTAAAATTACCAATAATAAAATTACAGCGGGCACAATACTGCCAGGCCCCATCAACATTAATAAAAAGAAGATGGCGGCAAAAATCAGGTTCAAGTTGCTCGCATGGGCGCTGCGATTGACAAAGTCTAGTAGTGCCACTTTTCGATCATAAATAAACTTGTGAGCCAAATAAGTACTGCCAATCATAATTATTTCATATAACAGAATAAACAGGAGCACTTTTAAAACGATCCCAAAGGAAAAATCGACCATGCTGAGGCCTTGTCCCGCTTCATTAAAGTGATTTGAAAAACTAATCGCAGCATGAAGTAGCGTGTTGGCACAGAAGTATAGGCCCAAAACAATTAGTAAGTCGACCAGTAGAATAGTCACCCAGCCGTACCAGCTTTCAGCTTGCACCGTGGTGTTCGCCGGATTTTTCCAAGAATCAAGGCACCATTGCCAATAGTAGCCCCAGACTCTTGCCTTTCCGGTTGTTTGGCCACTAGCCTGATTGTTTACTGACTGACTAGCCTCCACTTGTTGCGGCTGAACCGAGGGCTCTTCCTGCTGCTTAAGTGGTGCTTGCTGCGTCTTTGGGATTGCTTTTACTCCGCGTAAATCAGTTCCACAGGCTGTGCAAAAATTGACATCGGCTTCCATTGTGGCACCGCATTTAGGACATTTTTTCATTCATAACTCCTTCTCTAACTTATCTTATATTGACAATACAGATAATTATAAAACAACAAATAAACCACTTTTATTTCTCTGCTTTATCAACTTATTGTGAAAAAGTAGTATATCCAGTAATTGTAGAATTATTCAAAAATACTGTCAAATAGCCGCAAGATTCAATTTATTTATAAAGTGAATTTTTATTACAGTTAACCCGGGAAATTATAGTAAACTAGAAGACAGAAGAGAAACTAATTTTCTAATGAGGTAAGAAAAATGAAAATTGTAAATTTGGATAGTTACGCCTTAAATCCTGGAGATCTAGACTGGGCACCGCTTAAAAAATTAGGCGAATGTACTTTTTACGATCGGACACCTGTGGACAACGACGACGAAATTCTCAACCGGATTGGTGACGCAGAAATAGTCTTAACCAACAAGACCCCGCTGGACCAAACTGTCATCACTTCCGCACCCAAGCTTAAGTATATCGGTGTAACTGCAACGGGCTATAACGTGATCGATACGGTGGCCGCCCGAGCTGCTGGCATCCCCGTGACTAATATCCCGACCTACGGCACCGAGGCCGTTGCTCAGTTTACTTTTGCCCTGCTGCTTGAAATTACCAGTCAAGTCGGTTTGCACAACGAGTTAGTCCACCAAGGAAAGTGGTCGAGCAATTCTGACTTTACTTTTTGGGCTAAGCCATTAATGGAACTATCAGGCAAGACACTTGGCCTCATTGGTTTTGGTAGTATTGCCCAAAAGGTGGCTGAAATTGGCCACGCTTTTTCAATGAACGTGATTTTTTACAATCATCGGCCTAAGACAAACCTTCCAGCCTACGCTAAGCAAGTTGGATTAGACCAGTTATACCAACAGGCCGATATCATCAGTCTGCACGTTCCGCAGGCACCCGAAACTACCGAAATGATTAATCAAGAGTCTCTTAGTCAGATGAAAGACGGCGTTATCATCATTAATACTGCCCGCGGTGGCCTGATTAAGGAGGCCGACTTAGCTGCTGCCCTTGCTAGTGGTAAAGTTGGCGCCGCTGGTGTTGATGTGGCTGGGCGCGAGCCGATTCCAGCAACTAGTCCATTATTAGCCGCGCAGAACTGCTATATTACGCCGCACATTGCCTGGGCCCCCCGTGAAACTCGTAACCGGCTGCTCGGGATTGTGCTTGATAATTTGCGAGCCTTCCTCAATGGCCAAGAAATGAACGTGGTTAACTAAGTTAACACACAAAAAAGCCCGCTATACCAACTTAGGTATGGCTGGGCTTTTATTTTAGGTTAAAAAATTGCCTAATACTGCTTTTTGCTCAAGCAAAATGATTTGGGTGTAAAGCATAACTACTTAATAGTATTACTTGTGCTCTTCCTTAGCTGTTGGCAAGAAAAACGACAAGACTAGTCCCACTAGCACAAAGCTGATCATTAGGATAAAGCCCCAGTGGTAACCGGCGGCAAGCGCAGCACCTTTGCTTACCCCAGCTTTCATGGTTGTCGCCAGCGCAATTACCAACATTGCCAAAGCGGTCCCAAGAGAGCCACCAACTTGTCTGATAGTTGACGATGCAGCATTAGCATAGGCTGTAAGCTCCTTATTTACCAGGTTAATCCCGGCTGTGAAGGTGGTCATCATGGTAAAGGAAATTCCTACCATCCGTACTGCATACCAGATTCCAATAACTAGTAAACTTGTATCTGCCTTAAACGTTAACATCGGTAATGTACCCAGTAGTAACATCGCAAAGCCAAAGATTGACAGTTTCTTAATGCCAAACTTGTCATAAAGCGTACCTGAAATTGGATTGCAAATAACCATCACTAAGGCACCCGGCATCATTACCAGTCCTGCCGTTACAGCTGTTTCAGCCCTAGTTGTTTGTAAGTACAGGGGCAGAATCAATTCAATACCAACCATGGCGATGTTGCTAATCATGCTTAATCCTGTACAAAGGTCGAACTTTAGATTTTTAAAAATGCGGATATCCAGCAACGGTGTCTGCATCTTTAGTTGCCGTCGGCAGAAAAAGATGATAATCACTAAACCCAAAAGCAAACAAAATACGAGCGGCAGCGTGATTCTCCCAGTATTGCCAAGTTCAGATAAGGCGTACAGGACTAACCCAAAGCCAAAGATTGTTTCAAGAAACGAGGTCATATCAGGCGAGACAAATTTGGGCTGGGTAATATCCTTAATCGTAAAGGCGGCTGCCAGCCCCACCAGTAAACTGGTTACACTCAAAATAATAAACAGCATTTGCCAATCCGCGTATTTTAAAATCAACCCTGAAACGGTTGGCCCAACGGCAGGTCCAAAACCAATTACCAGACCGGTAATTCCCATTGCCATCCCCCGTTTTGCTGGTGGGAATAGTAATAAAATCACATTTTGGATAAAAGGCATTAACCCGCCGGCCGCAACTGCTTCAATAATACGTCCGACCAGTAAAGTGGTAAAGTTAGGCGCAAGCGCACAGACTACAGATCCGCTAAAAAAGATGGCCATCATCGTCAAATAATTGACCTTCAGGCTAAATGAATTAAAAATCCACGCGGACATTGGAATCATTAAACCAACGACCAATAAGTAGCCCGTCGTCAGCCATTGGGCAGTCGCTTGACTGACGCTAAAAGCATGCATTATTGTTGGTAACGCATTATTTAAAAAAGTCTCTGCCAAAAGAGCAACAAAGGCTCCAAATAGCAGAACGACCATCATCATGTTGCGCTGCCGGTTTGTCATTTTAGGGGTGCTGGCACTAGTCATGTTTTCTCTCCTTTTATGTAGTAAACTACACTTATGTTGATAAAAAAGAACATTAGAAGTTCTTAATAATCTGCTGCAAAGTTTTGGTAATTCGCTTAAGATCAGCCGGGCTGAGCCCCTGCACGATTTGCCGGTTGACCTCATTCATAATCGCATAGATATCAGCAAGATTAGTAGCAATAAAACTGCTGCCTGCAGTAGTCAAAGACAACTTAATCTGCCGGCGATCTTCCGGCATTCGTTCCGCACTCAGTAAGTTTGCCTTTTCTAAGCGTCGAACAACACTGCGAATAGTTGGATGACTCAAAACAAATTTATCGGCCAATTCTTTTTGCGTAATTGTCTTACCATGTGCTTCATACAAGTAAACCATCATCGTAATTTGCGGACCGGTCAGGTTATAATCGGTAATTGCCCGGGCTATCCGATTATTGAGTTCCTTCTCAATCAGCGTATTAGCAATCTTAATTAGCGGACCAAGTTCATTTAAGGATGAATTATTCATGTTTTCCTCCTTTAATATGTAGTTTACTACACTTTATTAAAAAAACAAGCATTTGATGAATAAGTTTACTTGTAACTAATTATTTTCCACCACTCTTACTTAAAGTAATCGCGTTAGGAATTAGCCGCATTACAACTATTTTGAAGCATTACTTGTTGTGAAAATATGATAAAATCTATAAATATAATATCTAATGCGGAGATAATATCAATGGCTTACCAAGAAATCACTTTAACAATTAACAACCAAGGAATACATGAAACAAAAATATTTCAAGGGATAAAAATTTACAGTCATTGTCAAAAGTCAGCTAACAATCAAACCAAAATATCTCAAAGAATTTATCAAACTCCTAAACATAATTATGTCTACTATCAGCGCACTGATGTCAATTGGAATTATTGGAGCGATCCTCACAAATATGACTCTGCTTTTGCTCCAGAAGATATCGATAATCAGATTATTTTTAAGGTCGTACCTCAATTGGCACAGTTGCAAACCTATTTAAGTACTGCATTAATTCAAAAGCTACAACAAAAAGTTGACCAAGGAACACTTATAGAAAAACTGGATATTTAACTATTAGCTTGTCTAATTTTGGCCCAAATCTCCGTAATAAACAAAAATCAGCCCGAGTTTATCTCACCTAGGTCAGATAAATTTGGGCTTGCTACATGTTCTTAACTTATGCTGATTGCCAGAATCGAACTGGCGACCTTTTCTTTACGAGGGAAACGCTCTACCAACTGAGCTAAATCAGCGCTTTTTGACAACGTTTAAATTATAGCAGAACTTAAAAAGTCATGCAATTGAATGCATGACTTTTCTTGCCTGATATTAATACTTTTAATGAACAAACCAGTGTTTCTTACATTACAGAAACGCTATTTTTAAAGATATAAATAGAATCATTTATACTATATTGATAATTTGTACTGCTTTTTGCAAGACAAATTATAAAATATAGCTGTAGAGTAAATGATATTATTATTTTTCTTTTGGTGTTTCTTCCATATTGTCTAGTGCATACTCACATGCTTGGATTACAAAACCTGAAAAGGTTACATTCTTACCCTTAATTGCCTGCTCGATTCTTTGAATGAGCTTAAGGGGAAACCTAACTGTTTTATTTTCAGTTTCCCTGTGATTTGGTTTGATTCTGAATGCCAAATTAATCACCTCCTGCAAGTTAATTATATGGGGCAAGTAGTGATAAATATGCATTGCATAATGCATTTTAAATTACGGCATAAAAAGAAATGCAAAGCGTATAATAATACTGTCAAAATTTCTAGCTCAAAATAAAGGAGGACGATTATTGCTAGCAACTATTCAGAAGGATAACAACAAGAAAGAATCATTAGGTAAAGGAGTAAAAATGAAAAACAATCACAAAATAGGTAAATTAATAATTAGTGCAGCTCTCGCCGGCACGCTGGTTGGGGTCTCAACGACAGTTCTGCCAAAACAACCGGGTGCCCTTCAAACTATTCAAGCGAAAAGTAAGAAAACCATCAAAATCAGCAAATATTCTGAAAATAATAATTGTATTTTAAAGTTTGATGTTACGACTAAGACCCTGCACATCAAGGAAGGCGCAAACAATAACATCTTAGGAACAACTCCAATCTATGAGGCAGTTCATAAGGCGAAAAAACATATCTCTAAAAGGCGCACATTCAAACCGAGTAACATCAAGCATATTAGTATTGATAATGAAATAGCCTTATCAGATGATTCTAAAGACCTGTTTTCAAAGCTGTACAATCTCGAAGATATTAGCGGACTTGATAAAGTAGATACGGGCATTACTTATAATTTAAGCAGTCTGTTTGCTAAAGATAAAAAATTGAAGTCTTTGGACTTAAGTAGCTGGGACACAAGTACGTTACAGGATTCTTATGAGATGTTTTCCGGTGACAAATCGTTAACTGAAATCAATCTGACTGGCTGGGGCATTAACTCCACTTCGGATTCGATTTTTGATGGTCTTGACACTACCAAAGTTAAAATCATCGGCATCGAAAAAAATGCAGACTAAGTTGCTTTAAAAAAATAATTATACTTGGTCAATGTTGTTATAGCTGTCAACAGCAGATTAGGAGAAAAAAGCCATATGAAAGTCCAAAAAAATCTGCTTGCATTAGTTGCGTTAATCAGCTTAGGCACGACCAGTAGTTTATCGGCTACTTCCGTCAATTCCGTGCAGGCAAAACCCACCAGAGCCGTCTTCCCCAAGAAAATGCGCGGCACCTGGTATCATTACGATAATATAACCAAACGAATTGAAAAAGAGATTTATACTAAAACGAAGTTAATATCGTATTATGACGGCAAAAAAGAAGTGCAGTATTTACACAATAAACCCACAAATGATCCAGCCTATCCCAAGCATGAAACAAAAAAAGAAAACTGGATTTATATTTTAGAACCTACGACAACTGTTCGCGGACGCAGGTGGATTCTTATAGCAGGCTGGTATCAAACAACAGGAGGAGCCTCTTTTAATGTTTCTACGCTTAAGGGACATCAAGTTTTAACCAGTGCTAGTGGTCATGATTTGGGAGGTACCATCCACCGTTATCACTCTTCTAAACTTGCTAACCGGCTTAAAAACCGTCATTATCCTCACTTTGTGTATTAAAAGTTAGAGGATAAAATGATACTTAATCAAAAAATCGCCATCGTATTGTGTGATCGCGCTTTAACCGCTGTCGAGCCACTACGCTTATCAACAATAATACTCAGCGTTAAAACTGCGTAAAGCATCATATCGTTATACCAAGACAGGTAAGCGCGTTTCAAGAAAACTCTTGAAGCGAGGTTCCGTTGTAAAGAGCAATGGCAAGGTTTATCGTATCAAAGGTAAGACTTATTACCGGATTGCAAAGAATCGTTACATTCGTGTCGTTAACGTAAAACTAGTTTAAAGTAATTTCTTGTGCATAAAAAGCATAACCAAGAAATGAGCCCCGTAAGTTGAACAACCTATGGGGCCTTTCATTATCTGCCAAATCTTACCTTATTTCCAATCTAGACACAGTTTCTGTTTATGCAATAATTCTGGCAGTTGATCGCGATCAATGGTCCTAATGTTTAACTTATTACCAGTAATCTGTTTGGTAAAAGAGTCAATGCGCCGGTTGGCATCACGCAGGTCATAATACGTGGTTACCTCCTGGTCGTACTCCTTGAGATCATCAACCTTAAAGTTGCGCGAATAGTCATTTTCAAAGGTGGTAAACTCAAGTGGCAAGCGCGGCTTAAGTTGCGGCTGCTGGTCTGGGACTCCAACTTGCATCCCTAGCGCCGGAAAAGTCAATTCGGGCAGGTCTAGCACTTCTAACATTGCCAAGGGATGATCGTTAATCGTGCCCAGCGGCACATAACCTAGCCCCATACTCTCCACTGCATTGGCCACATTTTGCCAGGCCAGCAAGGTGTCATCCATCCCCTGGAAGAAAATATCTGTCGTATTCACCCGGCCGTCGTCCTGCCCCAGTTGCTGGCGAATTTGCTGATTACGGTACAAGTCAACCACAAAAATTAACAAGTCACCTTCTGCTCCAACATATTGCTGCCCGCATAAATCCCTAATCTTTGCCTTTTTTCTTTCAGCAGTGATATGCAACAGCGTTGCATTCTGCATGAACATGCTAGTGGCCGTATGCTGGAAGACCGTATAAAGGATGGTCAGCTGGTCCTTAGTGAGCTGCTTATCCTTAAATTTTCGAATCGATCGGTGATCAAGCTGCTGGTCAATTGTTGAATTGTGCATCATGGTTAGCGCTTCTTTCTATATTACTAATAATAAGTAAGTAACTTCATTATAGCATAAAAAATGCCTCCTACTTTTGCTACGCTGTGCTAAAATTTACTTAACTATTTATATTCACATGGAGGTAATTATGCGTATATTAGTTGTTGGTGGAGCGGGCTATATTGGCTCTAACGCAGTTAGAGGACTCATTAACCAGGGTAATGAGGTGGTCATACTCGACGCCCTCTACACCGGTCACCGTAAAGCGGTCGACCCCCAAGCCAAGTTTTATCAAGGCGACATTGAAAACAAGTTTTTAGTTAGCCAGATTTTGCGCAATGAGCACATTGACGCCGTAATGCACTTTGCTGCATACTCCCTCGTGCCAGAATCCGTAAAAAAGCCTTTAAAGTATTACGACAACAATGTCTCTGGCATGATTGCCTTACTTGAAGCAATGAAGGATGCTGGCGTCAACTACCTAGTCTTTTCATCAAGTGCAGCAACATATGGTATACCCAAGCAACTACCAATCACTGAGGATTCACCGACGGAACCAATCAATCCATATGGTGAAACTAAGCTCATGATGGAAAAGATTATGCACTGGGCTGACCAGGCCGATGGAATTAAGTCGATTGCCCTACGTTATTTTAACGTTGCAGGAGCTTCTAGTGACGGTAAAACCGGAGAAGACCACGCACCTGAAACTCACCTGATCCCCAACATTCTCAAGAGCGCAGTTAGCGGTGATGGCAAGTTGACCATCTTCGGAAATGACTACGACACCAAAGACGGCACTAACGTGCGCGACTACGTGGAAATTTCTGACTTAGTTGATGCCCATATCCTAGCACTTAAGCACTTGATGACAACCAACAAGTCAGATATCTTTAACCTGGGCACAGCTCATGGTTATTCTAATTTAGAAATTTTGCAGGCGGCATGTGAGGTTACCGGTATTGACATTCCCTATACAATGGGCCCAAGACGAGGTGGGGATCCTGACAGTCTGGTAGCTGATTCGACTAAAGCAAGAACTATCTTAAAGTGGCAGCCTCAACACGAAAATGTCCAAGAAGTTATCGCTAGTGCCTGGAAGTGGCATCAGACTTGCCCCAATGGCTACGATGACTAAATAAAAAAGCTGGCAACACCTTAGAGCATGAAATGAGTCCCGAAAGTTAGACAACTTTTGGGACTATTTTTATAACTAAATTAGCTAAAAGACAGAAAATTGAGCTTTATTATCAGCGACCAAAATTCTACTTAACTGTTTATTTACCAATTATTGTATACAGATCCAGGTCATGAAATTTGCCATGATATTTCAACTCATCCTTGAGTAAAGCAACATGGGTAAAATGCAGCCGGGTGGCAATTGCCCGACTAGCGTGGTTATCATGCTCGGCCAATAAATTCAACCGATGCAAACCGAGTTCGACCCAGGCAAGGTCAATTATTTGCTCTACCGCCTTGGTCATAATACCTTGACCTTGGAAGGCTTGTCCAAGCCAGTATCCAATTTCGCCGCTTTCGTTTTTCAAGTTAATCTTGTGCACATCAACCATGCCTGCAGGTTGATGATCAACTAAAACGACTAGCACTAATTTCCGATAATTGGCCGTATCTACCCGGATCATCTTAATAAAGTCAACTTCATCTTGCACAGTTACCACTTTATCAGCCCATGGCAAAAAGCGGGACAAGTCTGAGCGATCTTGTTTAACCAACTCAAACAAGGCCGGCGCATGGCTGAGTTCCGGTAAAGCCAACTGAATAGTCAGATTATTAAGCGTGAAGTTACGGCTAACAAACATTTAAATACCCTCCCATTTTTAGTAAATTTATCATACTACAAGAAAAGCCCGCTGGACTATTTTTTTAAAATTAGGACAACCTAGTATTTTTACTGGTCCTTTAAATCAAACTATTGGGTAAATGTTATAATTAAATAATATCCCAGTTTGAAAAATGGAGTGATCTGATGAGTAAAAAAGACCAAAAAAGCGAACCCACTTATGAACGGACGCTAACCAACGCCCATATTCAGCTAATTGCCTTAGGCGGAACAATTGGTACCGGCTTATTTTTAGGTGTGGGCAACAGTATCCGGCGAGCCGGTCCTAGCGTTATTCTGATCTACGTGATTGTCGGAATTTTTTTGTTTCTATTGATGCGGGCACTGGGAGAGTTGATAGTTTCCGACTTATCCAAGCACACCTACATTGACTTTATTAAAAAATACCTTGGCAAAGATATTGGTTTTATTACCGGCTACCTATACTGGATTAGCTGGATAACCCTGGGAATGGCCGAAATGACGGCCTTGGGCATTTACTTTCAGTACTGGTTCCCGCATTTGCCTACCTGGGTGCCGGGACTGGTCACAATTGCTATTTTGCTCTTTATCAACCTACTGTCGGCCCGGCTTTTTGGCAATCTGGAGTTCAGCTTTGCCATTATCAAAATTGTGACCGTAATTGCCTTTGTTATTCTAGTTGGTTATTTACTAGCTAAAGGTGGTAAAACTAGCTTTGGGCCCGTGACCCTTGCCAATCTAACCACTAATGGCGGATTTTTTGCTAAAGGCAGTAATGGCTTTTTCTCAGGCTTTCAAATGGTTATCTTTAGCTTTGTAGGTGTGGAACTGGTCGGGGTAACGGCTGCTGAAGCACAGAATCCCCAAGTTGTTATCAAAAAGGCTATCAACCAAGTACCCGTGCGGATTATTCTTTTCTATGTATTGGCAATTATCGCTATTCTCATAGTTATCCCTTGGCCCCAAATTTCCACTTCATCCAGTCCCTTTGTGCAAACCTTGGCCGCAACTGGAATAAAAAATGCCGGCTCAATCATCAACTTTGTGGTGATTTCTGCAGCCGTCTCCTCCACCAACAGCTTCCTGTATAGTGCTGGCCGTTTACTGTTCTCAGCCACCTTCAACGGTGAAGGCAAATGGAATAAAACCTTCGGTCAGCTGCGGCGGCAACTACCACAGAATGCTCTCATCTTATCTGCTGGACTCATGGCACTTGCTCCACTGGTTATCATCATGATTGGTAACAGTGCTTTTGACTTTATCTCGTCCACCTCAACCAGTATGTTCCTAATTATCTGGTGTTTAATGCTCCTTACCCATATCGTATACCGCCGCAAGACTAACCAGCAAGAATTGACCACTTTTCAAATGCCGGGTTTTCCTTGGTTGGATTATCTTGCCCTAATCTTTTTTGTCTTGATGATTGTTTTACTATTAATTTTACCAGCCAACCGAACGGCAATGATTGTAGCAATTTTGATCTTCGTTTTGCTAGCTAGCACAGCTAAACTTTGGACTAAAGAAAAAGCAGCTTAGCTTGGTACTTGTTTTTGTTCAAATTTTATATTAAAATCGCAGTTAAATACACATCATAGTCGCCACCGGGTGACCGCACTTAGTGAACTCTTTAGGTCTTAGTAGAGTTTACTAAGTGTTTTTTATTATTAGGAGAATTACCATGACTGCACTAATTGTTGACCAAGAATTTTGGTCATTGTTTCCAGATGCACAAATTTTTGCTATTGAATTACGAAACATTGACAACCATATCCCTACTGACCAAACAGAGTATCAATTGCTACTTAGTCAGGCTGAAGAACAGGCTAAATCATTTTTAACCGCGCCAGACTTTAAGAATAATTCTGTTATTGCCGAATGGCGCACGGTCATGACCAAGTTTAAAAAGAAAAAGGGGCTCGTGCTTCAATTGAGGCTTTACTAAAAAGAGTCGACCAAGGCCACACCTTTACCCCAATTAATCCTCTAGTGGATATTTATAACAGCATTTCATTAGCCTACGGCGTTCCCTGCGGGGTGAGGATCTCGACACGCTAACTGGCACCATGCACTTAGGGTTAGCACAGGGCAATGAAGCTTTCTATCCAATTGGCTCCGATAAAAACGACCCACCCCGTCCCCAAGAAGTAATTTATTATGACACCAGTGGTGCCATCTGCCATTCTCTCAACTGGCGTGATGGTGAGCGCACCATGCTTACAGAAAAAACAAAGAATGCAATTTTAATTATTGAAGGTATCACTGATCAACAAAAAGCCAGAGCGCAAAATGCTATTAACGCGCTGCAAAATGAGATCTTTGACAAGTTAAAAGTTAAAGGAACAATTAAATGTTTTAGCAAAAACTAGACAAAAAATTCCGCGGTAAGGTTACTTACCGCGGAATTTTGCTATTTATGAATAAATCTACTCTTAATTTTCTGCCACAGACCTAAGGCCCGCCGCATCCGATCAGCCGGTACATACTTCCGGATAGCCCGCAAAGCTTCCTTGTTATTGCGCGCCGAGAAGATAAACTCCCCATTTTTACGCGTTCTAACTTCAAAGCGCGGAATGTACCGGCCACCAAAATGCACATCAGCCACAACATAGGTTACTTCTGCCCAGGGTATCTGGACATAGTCAGCGGGGTTACGGTCATTGTAAAACTCAAACGCCTTATTGCCGACCATGATTTTACCGTAGGTCGCTACACCGCGAAACCAAGTTGCACTGGATGTTAAATCGAAGTTGATATTACTTGATTCAACCATTTTTTACAGTACATGCAAAACGTGCAATACCACACCGACAATAAAAATACCGATGATGATCACAATTGGTGAAACTTTCTTCTTTAATAACCACATACAGAAGAAGGTTAATAAGAGACCAGCAAGACCTGGGATTAACATATCCAGATTGTTCTGTAGCGTTGTTACCTTGAACTTGGTTAAAGACAAGCCATTACTTTGATCAATCAAAGCTTGTTGAATCCCTTTGGCACCAGCTGGAAGTGAGTTCCAATCAATGTAGCCACCCTTTTGAATTGGTGTTTTCGAGACGATTGGGGTGAACTTGATGTTAACCCAGCGCTCAATTAGTGAACCTAAAACGAACATTCCCATCATGGAAGCGCCTCGGGTAACCTTTTGCAAAAGTCCACCGGACACATCGTTAGTAATTGCAGAACCCGCACGATAACCGAATTCCTGGGTGTACCACATAAATGCCAATCTAATTGCGTTCCAGATAACAAAGAACAGAATTGGTCCCAGCAGGTTACCCTGAATCGCCATTGAAGCACCGAGCGCACCAACAATTGGCCGCACCGTGTACCAGAAGACTGGGTCGCCGACACCGGCCAGCGGTCCCATCATTCCAACCTTAACGCCCTGAATAGCCTCGTCTTCAACCGGAGCACCATTAGCCTTATCCTCTTCTAAAGCCAGCGTAACACCCAAAATTGGTGAAACTAGGTAGGGGTGCACATTGAAGAACACCAAGTGTCGCTCAAGAGCTGCTGCCATATCATCCTTGTCAGAATATAACTTACGCAAAGCTGGGATCATCGAATATGCGAACCCACCGTTCTGCATTCTTTCATAATTCCAAGAAGCCTGCAAGAATTGTGAGTGCCACATTACTTTGAAGCGGTCGGTTTTAGTTAATTTGATTTTTTGATCAGCCATAATAAAATCCTCCTCTTAAATATCACTTTAATAATCATCAATGATATCGCCGAGTGGGTCGCCGGTACCGTCATTATCTGAATTTGAATTGCTGCTGCCACCCTTTGACTCAAGTGCCAAGTACATCACAGCCATTGCTAAACCGATTGCACCCAAAGCAATTAGGGTTAAATTTTGAATTGCTGCCAGGGCAAAACCGATGGCAAAGAATGGCCAAACTTCACGACTAGCCATCATGTTAATTACCATTGCATAACCAACTGCTACCACCATAGCACCACCGATTTGCATGCCTTCACTTAGCCAAGCAGGCATTAAGCCCAACCAGTACTGAACAGTTGAGGCGGGAATAGCAAGCAACAAAGCAGCAGGGATAGCAATTCGTAACCCTTGCAAGCAGACATCAAGCCATTGCCACATATTGATTTTGCGCCAATTGCCCTTTTTAGCATCAGCATCCATAATGTGCACAATACCAGTAGAAATAGTCCGCACAATCATGGTCAAGAACAAACCGGCAACGGCTAATGGCATCGCAATCCCCGTAGCCATACCGATTCCCTTGGTACCTTGGCCACTTTGAACTAAGATGATAGCTGAGGCAACGGAAGCCAAAGCAGCATCGGGAGCCACAGCTGCACCAATATTAGCCCAACCGAGGGCGATCATTTGTAAATAACCACCTAACATAATTCCCAAGTCTAAGTGTCCCGTAACCAATCCAATTAGCGTACAGGCAACCAGAGGTTGGTGAAATTCCCATTGATCCAAGATGCCTTCCATACCTGCTAAAAAGGCAACAAGAACAACTAAAATCATTTGAATAGCATTCATTTTTTTGCTCCTATCCTATTATTTCTTTTGTTCGTCTAGTAAACTTTGAGCCTTAGCCAAAATTGCGTCCATGTTGCCTGACTTATCGGTCGGAACCTTACGAACATCATACTTAACGCCCATCTTTTCAAGTTCATGGAAAGTGTCGACGTCTTCTTGGTTCATCGACAATACATTGTTAGCATTAACATCGCCAACCCGGTAAGACATTGAGCCCACATTAACCGTCTCGATATTAACCCCCGCTTTGACTACCTTTAAAACATCTTCGGGATTTTCAAAGAGTAACAGGGCATGAGTATTGCCAAAACGTGGATCTTGAGCAATTTCAATCATTTTTTCGATTGGCACCGTATGAGCTTTAACGCCCGCTGGCGCTGCTTCACGAATCATGCTCTTACGCATTTCATCCTTAGCCACACTGTCAGAAACGACAATAACTCGGTCTGGATGCATTGCTGGAATCCAGCCAGTAGCGACCTGACCATGCAGCAACCGTGAATCAATTCTGGCTAACACAAATTTAATGTGGCCATCGCCTACAACAGTTCCTTCGGGAATTTCCTTTTGGTCAGCAGCTTTAGTCTTAGGAGCAGCTTGATTAGCTGCTGTTGGCATTAAGTCAGCTGGCTTTGTCTTAATGCCTTCCTGAGCTGGGGTAATAATTGCAGTCGCAACTTCGTGCGCAGTGGCCTCAGGATTCGTCATCCGTTGCGTTAACGCTTCTACCACCATTGGTAAATTCATACCTGATACAACTGCCCAAGCAGGTTTTTCTTCAAGTAAACTATTCGCCTGGTTGAATGGTGTACCTCCCCATAGATCAACGATTAGTAATACTTCATCTTTATTGTCAAATGAAGCAATCGCGTCTTCCATTTTACCTTTAATGTCATCTGGCCCCTCATCAGGCGTCAAAATAACATGGGCAAAATTGTCTTGTTCGCCGAACAGCATTTGCGCAGACTGCGCAATTCCATCGGCGAAACCGCCATGGCTGGCTAATACAATTCCTACCATGAGATTTCCTCCTTTAGATAAAATATATCCTTGACTATTATACCTTTTGAAAAACCTTAAGTCACGCGGTAATTGGCGATTTTCAACAATCTTTAAGATAACAGAAGCGGATTTTTGCATAACAAGAAAGGATTGATTGCGCTCAAAAAAAGGACCTGGGGGTCCTCTTCTCTTACTTGCTCCGGCTGTCAGACTCGAACTGACGACATCTTGATTAACAGTCAAGCGCTCTACCAACTGAGCTAAGCCGGAATATTAAAAAAGCACGGCAGCGTCCTACCCTCGCAGGCAGTCTCCCACCAACTACGCTCGGCGTTAAGAAGCTTAACTGCTGTGTTCGGCATGGTTACAGGTGTTTCCTTCTTGCTCTTGCCACCGTACTTTTCTCTTTTTGAGTTTTTACACTCAAAACTAAATATAATCCTTCGAAAATTCCCTTCCCCAATCTTTAGCTTGCACTCGCTTTGGTCAAGTCCTCGACTGATTAGTACTAGTCCGCTCCAAACCTCACGGCTCTTCCACTCCTAGCCTATCTACCTCATCGTCTTTGAGGTGTCTTACTACTTTCGTATGGGAAATCTCATCTTGAGGGGGGTTTCGCACTTAGATGCTTTCAGCGCTTATCCCTTCCATACGTAGCTACCCAGCTATGCCCTTGGCAGAACAACTGGTACACCAGCGGTATGTCCATCCCGGTCCTCTCGTACTAAGGACAGCTCCTCTCAAATTTCCAACGCCCACGACGGATAGGGACCGAACTGTCTCACGACGTTCTGAACCCAGCTCGCGTGCCGCTTTAATGGGCGAACAGCCCAACCCTTGGGACCTACTTCAGCCCCAGGATGCGACGAGCCGACATCGAGGTGCCAAACCTCCCCGTCGATGTGAACTCTTGGGGGAGATAAGCCTGTTATCCCCAGGGTAGCTTTTATCCGTTGAGTGATGGCCCTTCCATGCGGTACCACCAGATCACTAAGCCCGACTTTCGTCCCTGCTCGAGTTGTCGCTCTCGCAGTCAAGCTCCCTTATACCTTTACACTCTGTGAATGATTTCCAACCATTCTGAGGGAACCTTTGGGCGCCTCCGTTACTCTTTAGGAGGCGACCGCCCCAGTCAAACTGCCCATCTGACACTGTCCCATGCCTCGCTTAGAGGCCCTGGTTAGAGCAGCCATCAAACAAGGGTAGTATCCCAACATTGCCTCTGATAATACTGGCGTACTATCTTCTCTGGCTCCTACCTATCCTGTACATGTTTAACAGCTACTCAATATCAAATTGCAGTGAAGCTCCATGGGGTCTTTCCGTCCTGTCGCGGGTAACCCGCATCTTCACGGGTATTATAATTTCACCGAGTCTCTCGTTGAGACAGTGCCCAAATCATTACACCTTTCGTGCAGGTCGGAACTTACCCGACAAGGAATTTCGCTACCTTAGGACCGTTATAGTTACGGCCGCCGTTTACTGGGGCTTCAGTTCAAAGCTTCGCTTACGCTAACCTCTCTCCTTAACCTTCCAGCACCGGGCAGGTGTCAGCCCCTATACGTCGTCTTTCGACTTTGCAGAGACCTGTGTTTTTGATAAACAGTTGTTTGGGCCTATTCACTGCGGCTGGCTCTTACACCAGCACCCCTTCTCCCGAAGTTACGGGGCTATTTTGCCGAGTTCCTTAACGAGAGTTCTCTCGCTCACCTTAGTGTTCTCCACTCGACTACCTGTGTCGGTTTGCGGTACGGGTACGTTAGCTCTCACTAGAAGCTTTTCTTGGCAGTGTGACTCTAGAACCTTCGCTACTTTAATTTCGCTCCTCATCACGACTTGTGCTTTCCGGAAAAAAGCATTTGACTCTTCTCCACACTTATCGTTTAAACATGGGCTTCCAGCGCCATGCGTTCTTTGCCTCCTGCGTCCCTCCTTCGTTTTTAACGATCTAACGCAGTACAGGAATTTCTACCTGTTGTCCATCGACTACGCCTTTCGGCCTTGCCTTAGGTCCCGACTTACCCTGGGCGGACGAGCCTGCCCCAGGAAACCTTAGTCTTTCGGCGGATAGGATTCTCACCTATCTTGCGCTACTCATACCGGCATTCTCACTTCTAAGCGCTCCACTTATCCTCTCGGTTAAGCTTCTCCGCCCTTAGAACGCTCTCCTACCACGTGTATTACTACACATCCACAGTTTCGGTACTATGCTTAGCCCCGGTAAATTTTCGGCGCAAAGTCACTCGACTAGTGAGCTATTACGCACTCTTTTAATGATGGCTGCTTCTAAGCCAACATCCTAGTTGTCTACGCAACTCCACATCCTTTTCCACTTAGCATAGATTTTGGGACCTTAACTGGTGATCTGGGCTGTTTCCCTTTCGACTACGGATCTTATCACTCGCAGTCTGACTCCAGTGCTTTGATCCATGGAATTCGCAGTTTATCTGAATTCAGTAACCCTTGATGGGCCCTTCGTCCAAACAGAGCTCTACCTCCATGATCATCCTCGCACCAGGCTAGCCCTAAAGCTATTTCGGAGAGAACCAGCTATCTCCAAGTTCGTTTGGAATTTCACCGCTACCCACAACTCATCCCCGCAATTTTTAACTTACGTGGGTTCGGTCCTCCAGTGCGCTTTACCGCACCTTCAACCTGGTCATGGGTAGGTCACTTGGTTTCGGGTCTACATCCACTAACTTACTCGCCCTCTTCAGACTCGCTTTCGCTCCGGCTCCGTCCTTTTTGGACTTAACCTCGCTAATTAACGTAACTCGCCGGTTCATTCTACAAAAGGCACGCCATTACCCCTTAACGGGCTCTGACTACTTGTAGGCACACGGTTTCAGGTTCTCTTTCACTCCCCTTCCGGGGTTCTTTTCACCTTTCCCTCACGGTACTGGTTCACTATCGGTCACATGCTAGTATTTAGCCTTGCGAGATGGTCCTCGCTGCTTCAATCGGAATTTCTCGTGTTCCGACCTACTCAGGATCCTGCTCGGCGCGCTCGCAATTTCGCTTACGGGGCTTT
>NZ_CP196365.1:52500-240000 GCF_058504435.1 Lactobacillus sp. ESL1191 | reverse complement strand
AGGTACTACTTCCCTGTTTCTTGCAAAACAGCTTTCTTATCTTACCTAACCGGTTGCTCTTTGTCAACTCTTTTCGTTCGGCTTTTTTACTTAAGAAGGCTAACTCAGTCAGCCCACTCAAGCACAGATAATACTTTACACTTTTTATAATAAATCGTCAAATTTAAATTTTTGTTCGTTATTTACTTATTTTTAAAAATCAAGTATAACTTATCATCATATTTTTATTTTATATGCGTACTAAGTTTGATATTTTTCATACATTATTCGTTTTCAGGCACTTTTGCTTTGATCAATTACCAAAAAATTATTTAAAATAAAAAAGACCTTGCCGGTCTTTTGTCTTAAATTAAACTAGCTTCCTTAGAAATTTGCTTCATTCCATTCATGTAAGGAATTAGCGCCTCGGGTACCGTTACCGTACCATCCTCATTTTGGTAATTTTCTAAAATAGCGGCGACCGTTCGGCCAACTGCAAGTCCTGACCCATTTAAGGTATGGGCTAGGTGGGGCTTACCCGCTTCATCCCGGTAACGAATTTGTGCCCGCCGGGCCTGGAAGTCGGTACAGTTGGAACAGCTAGATATTTCCCTGTACTTGTCCTGGTAAGGCATCCAAACCTCTAGGTCATAGGTTTTGGCACTAGTAAAACTAGCATCCCCTGTTGCAAGCGCAACTACCCGATACGGCAAGTTGAGTTTTTGCAGCAAGTCTTCGGCATTTGCCGTTAGCTTATCTAACTCAGCCCAAGATTCTTCTGGTTTGCAGATTTTAACCATTTCAACTTTTCGAAATTCATGCATTCTAATCAAGCCACGTGTATCACGGCCCGCAGAGCCAGCCTCACTTCTAAAAGCAGGTGAAAGCGCAGTTACGCTAATTGGCAGTTTACCATCGTGAATAATTTCATTTCTGAAATAGTTAACCAGCGGTACCTCAGCAGTTGGGATTAGGGTTAAGTCTCGCGGCTGATCCGGATTATCATTGTCAACAATCGTATAAACATCCTCACGGAATTTCGGAAATTGGCCCGTTCCTTGCATCGATTCATCGTTGACTAAATATGGCGGAATTATTTCAGTATAACCAGCTTTCGTATTTTCATCTAAGAAAAAGTTAAAGACCGCCCGTTCAAGCAGGGCTCCCGCACCTTTGTAATAAACAAAACGCGCACCGGAAGCCTTAGCACCACGATCCCAGTCTAGAATATCTAAGTCGGTACCTATGTCCCAGTGAGCTTTCGGTTCAAAAGCGAGCTTAGCTGGTTCATGCCAACTGCGAACTTCCTGGTTATAACTTTCATCTGGACCAACCGGCGCCGAATCAGCCGGAAAATTCGGCAGTCTAAGGATGATATCGTTCTGCTTGTTGGTTAATTCATTAACCTGATCATCCAAATCTTTAATTTGAGTTCCGACTTCACGCATTTCTGTGATGGCATGCCCAGCATCTTCTTGGTTGCGTTTAGCTGCTGCAATTTGCTTAGAAACCTGATTCCGCTGAGCTTTGAGCTCTTCACTGCGCTTCAAACCTGCGCGTCGCTCTTGGTCAATCTCTATTAATTCATCTAGTTCCTCTGGCTTAATCCCACGCGTAGCCAGCTTCTCCTTGGCCCACGGCAAATTTTCGCGAATTACTTTAATATCTAACATTTTGCTCCTCCATATTAAAAATAATCAAAAAGCCAATTCATCCCTAAAATTGGGACGAATTGGCTCATACATGACTTCGCGGTACCACCCAGCTTCAACTGCCTACGACAGTTGCACTCATTATGGCGATAACGGAGCCGCAACCCGTGCAACTATTAATTGCCCACTTAATGGAATCTGGAAACGGCTTCTACTCACTTGCACCACCACGTGAGCTCTCTAAAACAGCCTTAGGATTCCGTGTTTGAATTTATTTTAAGCCATTCTTCTTTTTTAAGCAAATAGTATTTTTCTTCATAAGCAAACAGGCGGCTGATCATGCCCAAATCAACTGAGTACATATATTGGAAGCCCAGGCGTCGGAGTAAGTGTTGCGAACGCTGATTCTGCTTAAAAGTACCTGCCCAAATCTCCTCTTGTCCTAACTGCTTAAAGGCGTATTCAAACAAGGATTTTAACGCTTCAGTCATATAACCTTGCCCAGAAAACTCTTTGTCTAACAAAAAGCCGACTTCCTTGGTCTTTAGTAGTTCACGCTCATCCGTTCCCCGCTCATACAGTTCAACCAGACCAATCAACTGCTGGTTTTCGGTTAGACAAACCGCATAGCTATACTTGCGCGCAGCATATTGTCCGGCCGCCGTTTCAGCAGCAGCCAAGTTATGGTACTGCCTAAATCCCGCCAGATGTTGATAATACTTATCTTGTCCCCACTTTAACAACGTCGGGGCATCTGCCAATTTAAATGAACGTAAATAAATGCGTCCGGCCATCACTTACCGACCAGCTTAACCAACCAGTCCATCCCAAAGGTCAAAGCAATACTATAGGCTGCGATTGTCCATGGCTTACCCAACATGATAATCCAAAAGTAGGTCCAAAACTTCATGTCGGTCAGACCAGCCAATAAACAGAGGACATCATCAGGGGCCATTGGCGCTATGATACAAATGGCAAAAAACCAGTTAAACTTGCGTTGATTCTCCGTCCACTTCATGTACTTGTCTAATGTTCGCTCAGAAACGATATGCAAAATAAAGGGGCGGCCATAAAATCTGGCCAGGAAGAAATTGATAATTGAACCAATACAAATACCAACGTAGTTATAAATAAAGCCAGCGACTGGGCCGAAAAAAATAACCCCGCCTAAAAGTGATACGCCTCCCGGAATGATAGGGATAACTACTTGAATAATTTGAATTAAGACAAAGATCAGTGGACCAATAATTCGTTTATCCGCCAAGTACGCTTTCATTTTTGCTTGATCAGTAAAAACGCCTAAGCGATACCAATAGATGCATAATAAGATGATAATAATTCCGCTGACCACGGTAAAAACATTGATTAATCTTCGACTAGCTTTAGCTGACAGATGCATAGTTTACCTCCAGTGTTATGCTACATTTTACCAAAAAATTAGCTAGATGATTACTTTTTCAACTATTCTGCAGCTAAATAATAAAATTTCACAGTGATAATCGGTATTAAAAAGAGGGCTTTAATGTTTGTTCCCTTTTCATCAGTATTATAAACTTGCAGCTTGCCTAACGTATTTGAGCACTTCTAACATATTCTTTGCGCACACATCGGCATTAGATTGGTCTATCTTCATCCGGGTCTCTTGATACGCAATGGTTTTTATCCCAGCATTTTTAGCAGCAGCAATGCCGTAATAAGAATCTTCTACGGCGATGCACTCAGCTGCAGCTAGGTGTAACTCGGTTAAGGTTTTTAAATAAATCTCCGGGTTAGGTTTATTTTGCAATAAAGCTTCCCCGCTGTTGATCACATCAAAATATGCTTTTATCTGACAAGCTTCTAAAACTTCTAAAATATGTTCTCGTGTTGATGAAGATGCAACTGCTAACGATAAGTTATGCTCTTTAGCGTAGTCTAAAATAAGTAAGAGATCTTTTCTAAACAGGCTTTGATAGTCAATATTCTGGTATTGCTTTTCAGAAAAGCGATTAAATTCACGTTCAACTTCTCTAATAGACACTTTATCGTCCAAAAATTTTTGCAGGAGTCTGTATAAATCTCCATAAGATTTTCCCACTGGTTGTAAAAAATCTGCTTCAGAGAAATTATGATTTGGGTTAAACGTAGCGATAAATGCTTTTTGAATTTGAAAATCATGATATTCGGTATCTACGATAACCCCGTCCATGTCAAATATTATTCCTTTTAAATTAATGGTCAGCCCAGTTTAAAAATCAATCTTTCAGCTGGTACGACTTACTTCCGACTGAAAGCGCGCACCAGTCTCTAAACAGCCAATGAGCTAAAATTTATCTTTATTAGCAAAGTGAAGACCAGTTGATTTTAACGTATAATGTGACTATAGCTACACTCATTGGAGGTAAAATAGATGATTAAAATTAGTAATGACATTATTTATGATGAACAACGGCAGCTAGCTGTTGACGTTTACGCACCCGCCCAAGCAACAGGTAAGATCTTGCTTTTTTGGCATGGCGGTGGCTGGATTCGCGGCGATAAAAGCAACCTAACCGACTTATGCACTAGCTGCGCTGAACAAGGCTTGACGGTTTTTGCCCCTAATTATCGGCTTGCACCTGAAAACCTCTTTCCGGCTGCCCACCAAGACAGTGTTAACTTTGTCGAATGGTTACTTCAAAGTGACTACCTCAAACAAAATTCAACTAGCCCATCCGCCATCACACAAATTGGTGCCAGCAGCGGTGGCGTATTAGCGCTCTACCTGGCTGGTCGGTATGGTTTCCCAACCGTTACCTGGTCTGCACCGGTCAATTATTCTAGCTGGATCAAGGACCACCAAGAAGTCAAGGCTGCAGTTGATGCCCAAAGCGAACTAGGCCTGACCGAGCCACGCGCAATCAGCGATTCTTTTTACAAGTACTTTACCCTCACTTATATTGGCGCAAACAACCAGCAAAGATTACCAGAACTTGATGCTAAAGCTTATAACTATCAAAATTTACACCAGCTAATGATGATTAATTCCACCAATGAATTATCTCCTACTGACTACCTGCTCGATTTTATTAATATGCTTGCCCAAAAGGATCATGGAGTTGACCTCAAACTGCTACCAGGAACTCGTCATGCAATGGCCTATGCAGATGAGTATCTCAATGAATCAGTGGCTTATTTAACCCAAAAGTGAAGTTAGTCGCCAGATTGTGCTGACCACTTTTTTACTTATTAATAATTAGTAAAAACTGTGCTAATGCATAACAACTTTTGTGAAAACGTTTTATAATGAGTAATGTCCACTTATCAATTGCAAATTGCAAAATATTTTAAGGAGATCCATTATGGCTAAATATCAATCGATTAATCCATTTACAAACGAAAACTTTGCCAATTATGAGAATTCAACCAATGCCCAAATTGAAGATGCTATCAGTCTTGCCCACGCACTCTATCAAAAATGGCGTCACGAAAGTCCCTCAGGCCGCAGTAAGACCCTGCGTCAAATAGCTACCGAACTGCGTCAGCAGAAGGAGGAGATGGCAGAAATAATGACCCGTGAAATGGGCAAAGTGATTGAAGAATCACGCGGTGAAGTTGACCTGTGTGCTTCAATTTGTGACTATTACGCAGACAAGGGGCCAGACATGTTGAAGCCGCAGCCCATTGACTCACAACTAGGCAAGGCATACTACTTGAAACAAGCAACTGGCGTAATTATGGCCTGTGAACCGTGGAACTTCCCTCTTTACCAAGTTATTAGAGTCTTTGCACCCAATTTTATCGTTGGCAACCCGGTTCTGCTCAAGCATGCTCACAACGTTCCTGGTTCAGCTGAATTAATTGCCAAAATTGTTAAACAGGCAGGCGCACCAGAAGGTAGTTTAATTAACCTCTTCCCTACTTATGATCAATTGGACACCATTATTGCCGATTCCCGTATTCAGGGTGTTGCCTTAACTGGCTCGGAACGCGGGGGTGCCTCCGTTGCCGAAAACGCTGGTAAAAACCTCAAAAAATCAACTATGGAACTCGGCGGTAATGATGCCTTTATTATCCTGGATGATGTTGATCCGGCTGTTTTAAAGCAAGCGCTCAGCTCGGCAAGAACTTACAATTCTGGGCAGGTATGTACCTCATCCAAACGAATGATTGTCGCCAAGTCAAAATACCAGGAAGTTCTTAAAGAATTAAAGGCGGTCTTTGCAAGTCTTAAACCGGGGGACCCCCTCGATCCTAAGACGACCTTGGCCCCAATGAACTCAGCTGGTGCCAAAGAAAAGCTAACCCAGCAAGTGCAAGCCGCAATCGCTAGTGGAGCAAAAGTTTTTTACGAATATCCAGAAATTGATTCAGCTGGCGCCTTTTTCCGCCCAATCATCCTGACTAATGTCGATCGCGATAATCCTGCCTTTGACCAGGAATTCTTTGGACCCATCGCAATTGTCTATGAAGTTGAGGACGAGGAAGAAGCCATTGCCCTGGCCAATGATTCTAGTTATGGCCTCGGTTCCTCCGTGCTAAGTTCCGATATTGAACGTGCTCGCAACGTAGCTGCGCAAATAGAAACGGGCATGACCGTAATTAATGGTACTTGGATTAGCTCCGGCGAATTACCTTTTGGTGGTGTCAAAAAATCCGGTTATGGTCGCGAGTTAAGCGAACTAGGCATGATGGCCTTTGTCAATGAGCATCTGGTAATTGACATGCAAAGTAAGTAAAGCTTACCAAAAGAGCCTGAAAAGAAATTTAATCTAACCAAAAAGACTGACAAATCACGTTACCAAACGTCGATTTGTCAGTCTTTTTAAATTGTGAAATTTTTTAGTTTGGCTTAAAGCGGACTTTTGCTCAGACACTATTTTATTTCTTCTTGCTGATTAAACTGTAACCAGACAGTGTAGTCGTCATGATACTCGACAAAATCAAAAAGTAAGTCGAAGCTCCAATTGAGACTGCATATACCAGTAGTTCACTCGTAATCCTGTGCAAAAATCCAGTATTGGACAGTGAATTGTTTGACAGCCTAAAGAGTAAGTAAATCAGAAACCCTGTTTCAATTACTGATAACAGAAAGGCAATAATCTGGCCCCTCCTAGTGCTGCGCAAAGTATGATAAACAATCAAAATCGGAATGCAGACCAATAATAACCAGATGAAACAGAGTAAAATACCGGACAGTAGAGTCGTACTTGATGAAAAAAGATGGCCCGCCAAGCTGAAGGTAACCCGCGTGATCGACATTTTACCACTATAAGTAACATCGGAGACTGATGCACCAGAGCCGGCAAACAACACAATCAGATTGATCACTGCCAGCAGTACCACCAGCAATTGCACATAGCCGAAGTGTTTTTTGGTTACTGCCGTTTCCGTCACTTGCTGTTGCAGTCGGCCACCAGTCTTCCCCCTTGACTTCGCCTTTTGACTTGATTCCTCAACGTTATTGAACATATTCGAGCCGAGCTGGTTGACTCTTTCAGTCAACCGTTCGTCCGCGGTATAGCGCTCGATTTTATCAGCACGGGCGCAGACCAGATATAACCAGACCAGCAAAGCAAAGAAGCTAATCCAGCCAATGCTACGCGAAAAGCTCATCACGATCAAGAGAAAAACACCTAGTAACAGGACAATCATACTGTTGGCTCGGGTCCACTCCAGCATCCTTTGTACTACTAAGTTCTGTTTTTTGGGAACGAATTCCTGCCGATAAGCCTGGCGGCTAGTAGCCCTTGAACCAGCTTTTCCGGCCTCTGTTGCTTGGTCAGTAAAGAATGCATCACGATATTTTTGTAAATTAAACTGGCATTTCGGACAAAGCTTGTCTGTCTCTGAAACAGCTTGGCCGCAATTTGGACAAGTAGTCATAATAATCCTTCCTTTGCTGCTATTAAAACTTGGTAAGTTAATCATAAATCAAAAATCAGCATAAAGACAATTTCTTTGCGATTATTTTTACTTTCTGAACCTTTTAAATGATAGCAAAAAAGATTGAAAATACGCTAAAGTGCGCCTTTCAATCTTTTTTAGTGGTTAGTCTTATTTGCGCTTACCCCAATGCACACCCTCGTAAGTCAGTTTAACCGCTGCCGACAGGGTAATTGGCATGATGAAGACCAGAATAACCAGGCCGATAATCACGGCTAAGGCAACCTCAATCAAGGTCGGGATACCGGATGGAATTAAGGCAGCAAACGTACCACCGAGGATAACTGCCGCCGAAACTACCACTGTTCCGATAATACCACAGGCTTTCAGCATCCGCTCACTCGGTTTACCACCATCAATATCGCGATAACGTGTCATCAGGAAGATACTGTAGTCAACTCCTAAGGCAATTAACATGATAAAACTGAAGAATGGTGTATTCCAAGTCAACAGGTCTTTACCCATGGCTGCTTTAACTATCCATTCACTAATTGACAGTGAGCAGAAGTAAGCAATCAGTAATGTTCCCAAAATGTACAATGGTTGCAGTAATGACCGGGTAACGAAGATCAGCGCGATGCCAATCCCAATTAACATAATAGCGGCAGTTCTAAGAAAGTCTTTATTGGCCACGTCTTTGACGTCCGCAATCTTAGCACTTTGACCACCCATGGCCACCGTTGACTTTTCAAGTCTAGTACCTTCAAAAGTCTTCTTAGCCGTTAAACTAAGCGCTTGCGCCTTTTTTGTTGCTTCAGTGTTACTTGGATTAGAATCAAAAACAATGATCAACATGGCCGACTTCTTGTCAGGACTAAGGTAATTAGCAACTGATTTTTGGAACGTATCATTTTTGATAAATTCTTTCGGAATATAAAAAGTATTAGCAGCGGTAGAACTGGCTAAGCCCGTCAAGTATGCAGCACCTTGTCCCAAACCACTATTGATACTATCCACACCGGAAGTAATCTTAGGCATGTTGCGGGCCAATTGGCCCGCACCCGCGGTAAGTTGGCCCACACTAGAATTCAGCTGACCAATACCGCCATTTAAGGTGCTGGCACCGGAGTTTAGCTGACCAGAAGCCGAGGCTAACCGGCCCACACCAGACTGTAGTTGACCCATTTGTCCAGAAGCGTTAGGCATTGACGATGAGCTCTGCTGCCATGCTTTTTCCAAAGCAGCACCAGCAGCTTGCATTGCCGCCATCTTTTGTTGTGGAGTTAGGCCTGGCAGACTGCCAATGCTCTTAGACAGATTATCTTTGTAACTCTTTTCTAAAGTAGCCTTGGTGGTCTGCTGCTGACCAGCCATTCCTTGCGCACTAGCACTTAGCTGGGAATTCAACTGTTTTAGCCCGTTAGCCAACTGCGAAGTACCACTTTGGAGGCGTCCGGCACCACCTTGCAGTTGACTCGTACCACCTTGCAGCTGACTGCTTCCACTAGACAGGGCAGTTGCACCACTGGCTAATTTCTTGCTTGCCTTACTCAACTTATTCAGACCGGCACGAGCCTGATCGACGCCTTGGTTAACCGTATTCAATTGGTTCTTGACATACAACTGCTGGATACTTTCACCGTATGGTTGGGTAACCGAAGTTACAAAAGAAACATCTTTTGAGCCTTGAAGTTGCTTGGTCAACTGATCGATTAACTTTAGGTCAGCTTCATTATCAAGACGGTGGTCACTCTTAATGTAAAGAGTGGACGGCTCCGCCATACCCTTGGAGAAGTTCTTTTCAACAACCAGCATCCCTGCCTTGGCTGGAACATTATTATCGATTTCATCAGTATCGTCATAATTTAGATGACCAGAATACATCAAGCCGAAGGGAATCACCACAACTGCCAAAACCAATAAATAGATTATCGGGTGAGCCATGGTACCTTTAGAAATGCCATGCCATAGCTTATCTTCATGCTCGCCACCGAATTTCTTTACTGGCCAAAACATCTTTTCGCCCAAGACAGCCATAAAAAACGGATTGAGAGTTAACAGAACAACCAATAAAATTGCCACTCCGACGGCCACTCCAACTGCTGAGCGATAGATTGAGAAATTGGCCAAACTAAGGGCTGAAAAACCAATTAAAATTGATGAACCCGAATACAGAATGGTCTTCCCGGCTACTTTCAGGGCGTCTTTCATGGCCTTATAACGGTCCATGCCAATGCCCAGATTCTCCTTAAATTTATCGTAAAGCAGGATGTTGTAATCTGTACCTATTCCGAATAAGACAATCACAATAAAGACTTGGGTAAAGTTAGAAAACGGGAAGTTTTGGTATTTGACCAGGTTGGTCACAATTGAAAAGGCAGTAATAAAAGATACCCCAACCGTCAAGAGAGAAATTAATGGAACAATTGGTGACTTAAACACAATTACCAAAACAATAAAAATAAAGACAACAGTAATTGCTTCTGTTTTTTTAATTCCTTCTTGGATAGAGTTTGAAAAGGCATTTTGTAAGACATCTGCACCCGTTACATAGGTACGCACACCAGCAGTCTTGACCGCTTTATTCAATTGCGTCTCTACTTCATTAATCGGCGCATGCTTTTTGGCTACATTTAATTGCATTACCCAAGTAGTATTATTTTTGGACTGCAACTTCTTGCGGGTAGCAATATTATCATCAGGCGCTAAAACGTCTTTGATGCCGTACTCATCCCGGTCATTTTTCAGTTTAGCAACAGTTCGATTAATGGCACGTTTATCATCAGCCGTTAACTTACCGCTTTTTTTATTGAAAACAACTGCAATTTCATAGGTGTTCTTTTTCTTAGGACCCCAGTCATTTTGAATTGTTTGGGCGACTTCACTTTGAACGTTTGCAGGCAAGGAAACATTCGAGTGCTCCCGTGTTAATCCCGTGACATCTGGTAAAGCCACAACCGAAATAATTAAAATCAAAACCCATGCAATTAATGAAAAAATATGGTTTTTAAATAATTTTTGCACAATGATTTTCCTCTCTAATCTTGCAAAATACTTTTAGGTAGAACTAATTGTAAAATCATTTCATGATAACCCTCATTAGCTTTCGCACTGGTCTCATCAGCAAAGGATGAGGACACATCCAAGAAAACATAACCTAGAACTGCACCAATCAGGGAATGAAGCGAAACTGTGCTGTTATCGCGTAGGTTTAGTTTATCGGCCAACGCAATTATGTTTAGGATTTCTTGTGTAATCGCGTCCTCTTGCTGATATTCATTAAGATGGTACAGAATGCTAATCAAGGCGGGATCGTCCAAGATAAAGTCTCGCACGATATCCGCAAACTTGAGAATTGCTTCCTTGCCCGAAAGCCCCATCAAATTATCAACTAGTTTTTGCTTTAAGATATTAATTCTACTTGCGCCAACCAGCGACAATAACTGTTTACGACCAGAAACATAATGATAAAGCGACTGGGAACGAACATTTAGCTCTTTTGCCAAAGTGGGCAAAGTGGTGGCAGAAAGACCCTTTTGTCCAATTAGTTCCGTTGCTTTTTCAATTACCTTATCTAAATCGAGGCTCCTTTTTTTAACCAATTGCACCCCTCCTTTTGACAACATAATGTACAATATAACACTACACTTTGAAGAATACAATCTACAATATGTAAATTATTTTAATTTATTTAAAAAGCCAAAGTTACCAAGACTTTGACTTTGACTAATCAGCTTATATTTACTTACTTTCAAAAAACTGCTTAACGGTTTCACCAAGCTTCGTGAATTTTTGGTCATTTTCACTCCACACGCTCACACAATATACCTGCCCGTGAGTTTCAACCAGTGCAAGATTAGCTTTACTGTCACCAATAGCATAACTAGTACCCGCGCTAGTATGAACGACTTTCGGTCTATTTTTTACCTGATTCAATTGACCCAGCGCTAAACTAGCATACTGCCTCTTCAAGGTCTTATTCTGATACAGGTTGATCAAAACGCGGCCCAAATCTGCTGCAGTCGTTGTAGCTAGCGGACTAGCGGTGTATTTAGTCGCAAACTTGGTGTCACTTGCCCCCATCTTCTTAGCAACCTGGTCAACATTATTTGGCTTAACTTGGTCCAAGAGCACATTACCGGCGGTCTGACTGCCCTGCATCATCGACTGCCTGATAAAGGTTAATGCATAAGCAATCCCCGGTTGCAAGACTTTATCACCTTTTACGGCTTCCGCCTTTTTAACTTTGACTGCTGCCTTACCGGCCAGCTTACCCTCTTGTTCCTGGTAATAACTAGCCGCAAGCAAAAAAATTCGACTGCTTGCGCCAACACCGTGAGCCTTGACTGAATTAGCCACGCGCGCATATTTGCCATTGTTTAAGTCCTGCACACTAACCTGATAGCTGCGGTCTTTGCCCATTACTTTTTCAATCTTTTTGGCCCAAACCTGCTCACTGCCCGCCTCAACTTTGATTTGGTTGGGATATTCAACCTCAGGAACCTTAAGTTCGTGCTTTTTCTTTGCCTTACCACCCGGCAAAACTTCTTTTTTATTTTGCCCAACAATTTCTAAGTTGGTATGCTCAACCCGGCGCAAATTAGCTGCGTACAGCATAAAAGCCAGCAGGGTCGTCACAATTGAACCAATGAGCACTTTGTTTTTCATAAATCAACCTCAACTTAAAAGAAATGGTGTCGTTTCATCAAGATAATTAACCAACCCATTAAAAAAATCATCGCCACCGTGATCGTAATCCAGTCTGAAGAACTATGTCCGACTGGTAAGCTAACATTCATACCGTAAAAACCAGTTAAAATAGTTGGAATGGTCAAAACTAGTGACCAAACCGTCAAAAATTTCATCGTATCGTTCAGGTTATTGTTCATCATATTGTTGGACGTAGCTGATAATGTTTGCGTTACTTGCTGGGAAATTTTAACCATTTCGGCTGACTGGTTTGACTCAATTAAGACATCGTCAAGTCGTTCACGTGCCTGCTTGGTAAAGTCTAATTCAGATAACTTCAAGCTGTGCAGCATCATCAGATTGGTCTGGATCGAACTTGCTAGATAAACCAACCCTTTTTCAATGTTGGATAGCTTGACCAAGTCCTTGTTATTGATATTATCAGATAATTTTTGGTCTAACTTGTTACGTTCAACATCAAGCTGCATGACCGCCCGCTGAAAGTACTGCGACGAAAATAATAAAAACTTCATCAGTAGTTCAGTCACATCCTGCGAAGCGGAAAGTTTTTCCCGCATGGCACGATCGTTGAATTCGTCAAAAACATAGCTGGTGGACTCAGTATGGAAGGTGAAGATATCTTCACCCGAAACCAAAAAGGTAACTGGCTGGGCGGTGAAGTGCATGATTGCGGTAGTAGGCCAAATTGGTACATCATAAACCAGCAGGTGGATATGGGTGTGCGTATCGTAGTCATAGTGCGGGCGTTCATGACGGTCAGAAATATAAGAGATCATGTCAGGCGTAAAGTTAAATTCCGCTTGTAACTTTGCACTGTCTTCCTCACTCAAGTTGCTAATGTCATACCACCGATAATTGGTTTCCACCAAAAATTTTTGTTCTTTAATCACTCGGTCCACCCCTATTTACTTACTTTAGCTGGTCTTAAGAGCCAGTTTTAGTACTGCTATTATCTTACCATGCAAGTGGAAAACGACAAACAAAAAGCGGTCTCAAGACCACTTTTTTATAATTGATAACCTAACCTGGGTTACTGCTTCCAGGCAGTGTTGAACTTGCTCTGGCCAGTCAAAATCTCCTGATTAACGTTGAGCTGCTTTTGGGCACCCCCCAAAATAAGGCAATTAAAATTATACACAAAATTCTGTTTACCGGTTAATTTTAGCTATTTATAGCTTTAAAGTTCGCTTTTTATGAACTTTTGAACCTTCTCAGATTTTTTTGTTCTAGATTTTACCTTTTTTGGCCAACAAAAAAGCCCATCTTCGAAAGACAGACCTTTCCAAATAAATTTGCTATTTAGTTTTTATTGTTTCCAAGCAGCGTCAAACTTGTTTTTACCCGTATTGATTGCGCTGTTTACATCCTGATGCTTTTGTGCAGCAGACATAATGGTTTGCATAATTGGGTTGAGTTGACCATAAGCAGCACCAGAATCTTTGATTACCGGAATACTGTACAGGTTCTCCATGGCACTTTCGAGTTTAGCCGGAAGCTTAAGCTTCTTATTATTCTTATACTCAGCCGAATCAGCAGCGGTTTGGTTAACTGGGATATAACCAGTTGCATTAGCCCACTTAAGCTGACTAGACTTTGAAACTAAGAACTTAATGTAGGTAAAGGCTGCGGCCTTTTGGTCAGCCGTTGCATGTTTAAACATGTAAATGTCAGTACCTTGTGACATAGTATACTTACCGGGACGTGGAGCAACATCATAAGTGAATCTATTGCCAACACCTTGCTTGACGAAGCCTTCTCCCGCAGAGGTACCAATATACATGGCAACCTTTTGGTTAGCAAACGGACCTGAAAGGTAATGTTCTGAACCAGCTACTCTGAAGTAGCCGGCCTTAACACCGTCAGCGTAGTAGTTAATAACTTTCTTAGATGTATCACTGGCAAAGTCAATTTTGCTGGAGAAGTTAACACCATTATTCTTCATTCCCAAAACATAGTAGTTGGACAGAGAATCAAAGCCAGCTCCAACAACCTTGTGCTTACTCTTGGTATAGATGATTTCCGCATCCTTTTTTAGCTCATCCATTGTTGCAGGAGCTTTTTTGATGCCATATTTCTTAAACAAATCAGCATTGTAAGTTAGGGATTCAATTGACTTGTTGAATGGAATTCCGTATTGGGTACCCTCAATCTTGGCCCCATTAAGAAGTGCTGGCTTAATATCGGAGCTCTGCTCACTGCCCCAACCAACCTCTTTATTGTTGATATATGGCTTCAAGTCAACCAACATCTTATTCTTAGCCGCCGTGGCCAGCCAGTCTGGATAAGCTTGGGTAATTGTCGGTAAGTTATTTGGTGACTGCAGAGTTGAATTAATCTTGGCTTGCAGGTCTTGGTATGCGCCTTGGTTTTCCAACTTAACCTTGATTTTCGGGTTTTCTTTTTCAAACTCTTTGGTTAATTCCTTTAAGGTATCTTGTTGAACACCTGTCATCCCATGCCAGAAAACAATATTAGTTTTCTTGGTTACCTTGGCAATCTTCTCCGTATCAGAACTTGAAGAAGAATTTCCACCGTTTGAACAAGCAGCAGTACCGACTAGTGTCAATCCGACAGCAAAGGCTGCAGCAAGCTTTCTACTAAACTTCATTTGGTTAAACCTCCCAAAAATAAAAACTAAACAACAATTTTTTGATTCAATCAAAGCGTAATTGTCTCATTACGCTTTGGTAAAATCCGTTCTCCAAATGGGTTCTCCTCCAGCTCCGGATGCAGTGTGTGCACCGGGATTAGTATCTGTGGCTGAACTTCCCCAATAATCTCTTTGAGCTCTTCTTCGTCAGCATGCCCAGAGCAGCGCAACGCCTTGAACTCGATCCTTTTATTCGCCAAATCTTGCAAAAACGGTTTGTAAGCCGGATCAAAGTCACCTAGCGGCTCAGCGTTAGAGTGCAAATAGAGACCATTTGCCTGCAAATCAGCATAATTACCAACTGCTTGCCAGAGGTACTTGTGATCATCATTTAACAATTCCTCATAAGGAACTGCCAGCTCTGTTTTTAGATCAGCAAATTTTTGCTCCCCTGGCAAGTAATAATACGGATAATCCTTCCCCAACTCCTTGAGCAGGTGCGCCCGCCCAGCGTGTAGCACAACGCGCCGCGGTGAATCCGCAATGATTCGCAAGAGCCGCTCCACATTAGTCGGATACGTGTTGAAGGTAATCTGTCGTTTGGGATTATCTTTTTGCAATTGTACAATTTCGGCAGTTAGTTCCTGTTCATTCTTAGGGCCAGTGAACTCCTCGCTATCCTCGTCGTGCTTTTCTTCTGGCCAAGAAACACCGGTACCCTCGACAATAAGAGCAGCGCAACCCTTGGCTGCTGCCAAGAACTGGTGCACCCAATCCGGATGATAGCCATGTAGGCGCACATCACCGGTATAGGCAATTACCTTATCAGGTGTCTTGATTAATAGGCCCGTTGCGCCATAAGCATCATGATCACTGGGCCAGATTTCTAGTGTGATATCCCCCACCTCAATTAGCTTGCGGTATTCAGCGGCGATGATCGGTCTCACATAACTTGCTACATGACCAGCAGCTGGTAGCAGAAAATCCCCTTGCTCATTGAGTGGTGCCATCATTTGGGCAGTAATTGGTCCCGCATAAAGTGGAATCTCAGGCGCTAAAAAATTCATCGCCTTGCTATGGTCTAAGTGAAGATGGGACATATAAGCTGCCGCATGTTCCCAGCGCTCTGTGTCAATTGGTTGACCGGTAAGTTTAGGATCATAAAAATTAGGTACATCTCCGATCAACTGATTTTTGATCAGCGTCTGGTAACTTTCATCTGGCAGTTTGAGTTCTGGACGGTAGACTTCGCCCAGATCGAACAGGACATGTGACTTTCGGTAGGCCACTTCAATCATTGGTCCACCAATTGTAGTCAAGCCATTATAAAAAGTAAGCCTAGTTTTATCCTTTGAGGTCATTGCGCACTACTCCTTTGATAATCTGTTTTCTGAAAATTAAGTACAGAACTAAGATCGGTAAAACCGTCAAGGTTGCAGCTGCTAATTGCAACTGTGTCTCACTGCCGGCATCAGAAGCAAAGGCTGACAGGCCATTATTTAACAGCCGCATTGTATCTTCATTAGTAACTAAAAGCGGCCACAGAAAAGAATTCCAACCAGAAATAAAACTCAACAGGCCCACCGTGAATAGACCGCCCTTGGACATTGGCACCAGAATTTTCCAAATATAATCCCAATCACTGGCACCATCAATCATGGCAGCCTTATAAATCGTACTTGAAATTGAGCCAAAGTAGCTTTGCAAGTAGTACATGTAGAAGATTGACGTCAAAAACGGCAAAACTAAACCCACATAAGTATTGAGTAAACCCATGTGCGCAATTGTATTGTAATTGGTGAAAATAATCGCTTCTCCTGGCACCATCAGCAGCGACAGCAAAACCATCTGGACCAGTTCCTTGCCCTTGAAGCGCAAGTTAACCATTGCAAAAGCACCCAGTAGTGAGTTAAACAAACTAACAATCGTGGTAACGCTAGCCGTCAATACCGTATTGAAGAAGTAACGTGCAAACGGCGCCCGCGCAAAAACTTTGGCATAATTCGACCATTCAAAGTGTTGGGGAATTAGGGTTGGCGGAATTGAAGTCGTCTCCTGAAAGTTCATCAGTCCCCCCAAAATCATGTAAATGAAGGGAAAAACCGTAATAACAGCGAAAATGAACAAGATGACATAACTGAATAAAACACTCAAGCGAATTCGTTTCATTTAATTTTCTCCTATCTTCTTCATCATCTTCCGCTGCAGGAAGGTTGCAAACAGGATAATCAGGAACAAGATGACTGTTGCTGCCATTGCAACACCTGGAGTACCAACAATTTGAAACTTATTGTAAATGTAGAAGACCGCCGTCGTACCTGAATTTCCGACCCCTGCCTGCCCATTAAACAAGGCATAGACTGAAGTATAAATCTTGAAGGCCCCGATAATGTTCATGGTCAGCAAAAAGGCAATTGTTGGCACCAACTCCGGCATCGTTATCCGCCAGAACTTGTCCTTGCCACTAGCACCGTACATATCTGCAATTGTATAAAAGTTAGGATCAATATTACGCAAGGCACCCATTAAAATAACAATATTGAAGGCTAAAGAAGTCCAGATGCCAAAAATAATGATTGTTGCGAGCGACATCGCGGGATTATCAATCCAGTCAGGAGCCGGCAGGTGGACACTCCTGAGCAAAAAGTTGAGCATCCCGTAGTCGCCATTAAAAATATAACGAAAGACAATTCCGATTGCGATAGTCGACGTTACGTAAGGCATAAAGAAAGTCGTTTCAAAAAGACTCTTGTGTTTGACCTTATCAAAAATTATCCAGGCTAACATAATCGAAATGGCCAAGCCTACTGGAACTGAGATCACTGCGTATAAAATGGTGTTCTTAATCGCGAGCCAAAATTCTGGATCGTTGAAAATATACTTATAATTGTTAAGTCCGGTCCAATTTAAGTCAATTAGTGGGCCTCCTTGAAAACTCATCCCAAAAGCCCGTAAAATCGGATAAATACTAAATAGAGTGACGAAAATGATGGTTGGCGCTAAAAAAAGCCACGCTTTTTTCTGGTTAGTCTTCATTAGTAAACGCGCTCCCCCTCAGGTGTAAAGAGAAATATGCGATTAAGCCGCATTTGGAAGTTAATTTCATCGCCATGTTTAATCGGCGACTCCAGGCTAACCAGCGAACGAGCCTGATTTTGGTCGGAGGTAAACTTCAAAATCCGTTCACGTCCAATTAATTCAATGTCATCAATCGTGGCACGAATATCACCCTCAGGATCAGGAACAATGTTTTCCGGACGAACTGATAGAATGTAATCACCATTAGGAATTGCTCGCTTAAAGCGCGCTTGGTCCAAATCAGCCAGCTTAATCGTAAACTGACTCGCCTGCAACTCCTGGTCGGTCTTTTTTACTTTAAAATTGTCAATTACTGGATTACCAACAAAGTTGGCCACAAAGTAATTATTGGGATCAAGGTAAAAGTTTTCACCTAAATCATCCTGTTGGATAACTCCGTCATTAAAGAGGATAATCTTATCCCCGATTGAGAGTGCTTCTTCCTGGTCATGGGTCACAAATAGCGTTGTAATCCCTACTGTCTTAACCAGAGCCCGAATCTCTTCCCGAATCTTTAGACGCAGCCGAGCATCCAGGTTACTCAGCGGTTCATCCATCAGCAAAATCTGTGGTTCTTGAACCAGAGCCCGGGCAATTGCCACCCGTTGCTGCTGACCACCTGACAAGTTGCCCGGCTTTTGCTCAGCCAGTTCAGTAATTTGCGTCAACGCCATGTACTTCTCGGCAATCTTCTGCGCATCAGCCTTAGCTTTTTTATTTTTACCGACAATTAGGGGGAACATGACGTTCTGCAGAACTGTCATATGCGGGTACAGGGCATAGTTTTGAAAAACATAGCCAATCTGCCGGTCCTTTGGCGCAACCTCAACTACAGACTTGCCGCCAAATAGAATTTCACCCGACGAGGGATTAAGTAGTCCCGCAATCATGTTCAAGATAGTTGTTTTTCCACAACCCGAGGGACCAAGCAAACAGACAAGATCACCTTTTTTGACAGAGAAGCTAACATTTTTAATGGCTTCGTGGCCATTATCATAGACTTTTCTGAGCTTCTTTACTTCAACAAATTTGTTGTTATCCATAAACCCCGCACCATTGTATTTGTATTTAATTTTCTGACACTAATTAATCACTCTAATTTTATGACAAAATCAGTTTTAATACAACCATCTTTATCAGGAAAATTCGTACTTTGCTCGAAGCAGTCATACTTTCCAGATTTAAATTGGCCTTTTATGTAAAATTCACTAATTATTTAGCAATAATAATTATAATTGTTCTGTTTTTGCTGGTTTTCCTGACTTGAAATGAGCTTTTGTACTGGAACAGTCTTTTTAATTCTTACCATTCAGCAATAAAGCAGGAGAATGATCGCCTTGCTAAAAGAGCTACGACTTAATGCCGTAGCTCCTCATGGTCTATTATCTACTTCCTTGACCTGCATTTGCCGGTCAACTTGGACCCTGCCAGTTTGATAGTCAAAGGAAAAACCCGGTTGCACGTTAAATAAGTAAACATTAAAGTCGAGGACACCATCGGTGGACACGGCCTGCAGGTTAATTCCACGAGCCATCAGCTCACTACCACGAAAAATCGGCGTTGCCTGGTAAATTATCCGCTTGTTCTGCCTCAGTGCCATCCGCACCCGAGCTTCAAAAATGGTTTGAACTCTCTGATTGGAAAAAGCTGATTGGGTAAACAGGTTCTTGGGATTATTCTGGTCGCCCGACAGGTTAGCCGGATTGTAATTACCATCTAAGTCAATGCCAGCTGAAACCGAGTAGGCAATTAGGTGCCCGCGATTATAAATTTGCGTACCATTGCGGCGGTTGTAATGCCAGCCCGTAGGTTCAACAACCTGCCGCACCCGCAAGTCATCACCAGCAACATTACGTTTTTGTAAAAAGGCCGTATTGGAATGTGAAGTCCGATTCAGTTCATCGAGGTTAGCATAGATGACCCGGTTGACCCGCCAAGCATTTTTGACCAGCGTTGAATTATTATGATTGACTGGCAGATAGGCTGCCTGCCCGCTTTTAAAGTTTTGTTTGGCTAACTTTTGGTAGTCTTGTTGGGAAAGCCCGCCGTAAACCTTGGCCGCGGGCTTAGCTTGGTCAATTGTCCCCTTAGTATCTGACTTCTGCGTAAACTGGCTAATCGTTTGTTCACCACTGGGGTCTGACCCGCCTTTGGTCGAAACAAACCACAGCAAAAATATGATAATAATGACCAACGCCCAAAAGTCACTGCGGTCAGTTCTTCTGCGCCGTCTTTGCTGTCTGCGTGCCATTAAAATCGCTCCTTAACTTAGTCATCATTAAAGTATAACTAATCGAACTTTTGTTTGCAACTCTTTACAAAAAAAGACCAAGTCTTTCAACTTAGTCTTAATAGTTTTAATTCCTTGCCCATTCAGCAATCATGTTCAAAAAACAGCTTTCAGATAGTCGTTTAATCTTACTACCAGTTTGGTTATACTTCTGGGCCTGCAACCAGTCAGGGTGGTTTTTGCTGAAAAATTTCTGGTCTGCCATAATCAGATAATCCGTATCAGACTGCACCACAGCTTGCACCAAACCACCCATATTGGTAACCATTAATGCTGCCTCGGCCTTGTCCATCGCGAGCCCTGCGGCTAAAACAAATTTCTTATTAGCGACCGGATTGTGCAAGCCAAGCTCCCACGCCTCAAGCTCTTTATCCAGCAAGTCCAAGTTCTTAACTTTGGCGCGAGCTTGCTTAAGCAGTTCTTCATCAAAGTGTCCGCGAAAGTCGTCGTAAACCTTTTTGGTAGCGATCGCGTCAGCTAAGCCATGATGTTCTTCAACTTCAGCAATACCCGCTCGCTGCAAACAGTCAAGCAGGCGATTGTGCTGGTGAGGATAATAGGCACGGGCCAAGCGTAAGACATCAACGTGATTATTTTTGAGCTCAGGTAACTTGAACTTCTTGGTCAAATCATACAAAAAATTCAAGTCAAAGTTAACATTATAACCAATAATTATATCATCAGCGATAAATTGACGAAAATCAATTATGGCGTCTTTGACCGGAATTCCTTCGCTAAGGAGTTGCTCTTCGGTAATCCCATTTAAGTTGGTAATGAAGGCTGGCACCCGGTTAGACCGCGGATAAAAGACCAGTTTACTGTATTCAGCCACCACCTCATTCTGACGGACCTTAATCGCGCCAAGTTCAGTGACGTGGTCACGGTAAGGACTGAGACCAGTTGTTTCAATGTCTAGTAGGGTATAGTCAGTGATAAAGCCGGGCCGCTCCTGACCCTTGCCCCGAATTTTGGCTTGAGCGCCAGAAACGTGTAAAACACCATTTTTAATCAAAATACTCATCTGAATTACCGCTCCATCCTTAATGCGTGTAGCAAGTCACCAGTATTGGCATTGACCGCTGCACTGCGCGCGCGAATCCGCATTGGCAACTCATCCTGGTTCAAGTCAGCAGCTACGTATGACCACTGCGGAAACTCTTCTACCAAGTGGATAATTGGCTCTAGCAACTGGGGGCTCGTTTCATCAACACCCAACTCCAGAAAGACCACCTGCTCCTCTTCGTTTCCCGTCAGAAACCAGCGAAATCGAGTATTGGCATCGGTATCCGGATAAAAGTGCTCATTCCGCGGCAGGTGAATTTCCATCGGTTGCCCGCAAATAACACACTTAGGGACCAGCGCTGCGTTTAAAGTTGACCCAGCAGCAAGCAGTGCTTGTACGGCCTCACGGTCACTTACTATTCCGTGACCTATTCCGCTTGAGCATTGCATCATGGTCCAGTCACCAAAGGCGTTAAAAATCCGCTTCTGATTAAAGCCGGCTTGTTCAAAAAAATGACCAAAAGTCGAGGTGGCAACGAAGTACTGCTTGTTGGCCAATAGTTCTTTCAGCTCACACATAGTCTGACTTGCTTGGTAGTCAAGCGAATACGCTTTGATTAACTTACTCCATAAGAGCCACTGCTCAGGCCATGAAGCCAATTTGAGTTCCAAAGCACTAGCCACTGAATGCACGCCATATTCCTGGGCAAGCTGCGGAAAAGTCTGGTCAAAGGCAGTTTGCCCCAGCAGATCTAAACCTTCCAGTTGAGCCAGACCATTTCCTGCAACCACAATTACAATATTTGCTTCATTAATTAAGCGCTGGGCTTGGGCTAAATTTTCCATCTACTTCTCATTTCTATTTTCGCTCATAACCAGTAAAGAAAATCTTGCTATCTTCAACATCAGCCAAAAAGACGTCATTAAAATCCTGGTAACCCGCTGCTTTAACTTCCTGCTTTAACCAATTTTCGTCCCGGTCGAGTTGCTCAAGCACATCATAGTTGACCTGGCCATCACTAATTAACGGAAAGCGAACATTTTTTTCATCTTTTTTGATTACCGTTAGTTGGCCATTCTTTTCAAAAATACAGTTTTTGACCGTTTCAACCGAATAAATACCCTGGCTACGTAACTTGAACATTAACTCATTAGCAGATAAACCAACCGCCAAACAGTTCTTCACCAAAACCTGCCCGTTTTTGATAATTTGCATTGGCTTGCCGTCAATCAGGGCCCGGATAAAGTTACTGTGTTCCCGGGCAAATTTTAAAATGAACACTAGCAGTGTCCACACAATTAAAACCAGCATAAACTGCAAAACAGTGATGTTGGAATTATAAATTACGCCACCAATGATACCACCTAAGACATAGTTTTGCAGCTGGTCCAAGGCAGTCGTTGGCGCAATATTACTTTTACCAAAAACATTTATTTGAAAAATTAGTGTCAATACGCCTAGCCCGAACTTAATAAACAGTTGTGTATAATCCATGCTTGCCTCCTCCTAATTCTGCACGTTGACTTCAGGGTTAATGACATGAGCTTGTTCTAAAGAATAGCTGTTGTTATCATCATTCAAATTCAACTGATAATCGGTATTTTTGGACTCTAACCGCACAATCAGACCATCTTTCAGGGTCGTTGAATTAACCAAGACGTCCTTTTCAGGAACCCCCTGATCTCTAGCGATTGCCTTTATGAAGGGGACAATTTGCTCAGACTGGGACTTATTCAAGTTGGTCTGCACATATCTTTCATATTGCGTACCGACAAACAAGAGTAAAAACAACAGGGCAATAATGCCCAGATCACGGTAACGTGTGTCAAAGCGATGCCGCAGGTAAAGCACAATGAGTGCAATCAGCACAACCGCCGTTGCGGCAATTAATGCATAGAGAATATTTTTATTAGTATTCTGATTTTGCTCAATATACTTGAGTGTATAAAACTTCATAGTATTGTCACCTCTAATAAAACTGCTAGCACCGGAAGTATCGCCGGTGCAGTTGGAACCAGATGTTAAAATAGGCAGGTAAGCAGGACCCGTGCAGCTACAAATGCTGAACTCAAGCTAGCGACCTTAACTTGTCTAAACTCAGTATCTTGGTTAGCTATGTTTATAAGCCTATTCATCATCAAGTATAACAAAAATTAGTTGAACCCGGTGCCATCACTACTTATCATTGGTAATATGTTGCTTAGGAGAAAATCAGGCAGTTTTTAACCCACTATTTTGCTTTTAAAGGTTCTGCGCTAAAATAAAGGATGATGTTAAACAAGGGAGAACAATTATGAAAACTGGCACCAAAATTATCACTTTAGACAACGGCTACCACCTGTGGACCAACACCCAGGGAGACGGCAATATTCACCTTTTAGCACTGCATGGTGGACCTGGTGGAACCCACGAATACTGGGAAGATACTGCAGACCAGCTCAAAAAACAAGGACTAAACGTCCAAGTCACAATGTACGATCAATTGGGTTCGCTTTATTCTGACCAACCGGATTATTCTGACCCTGAAATTGCCGAAAAATACCTGACCTATGAATATTTTTTAGCTGAGGTCGATGAAGTTCGCGCCAAACTTGGCCTTGATCAGTTCTACTTAATTGGCCAAAGCTGGGGCGGACTGCTAGTTCAGGAATACGCCGTTAAGTACGGCCACCATTTAAAGGGAGCGATTATTTCATCAATGGTAGACGAGATTGATGAATATGTAGATTCTGTTAACCGCCGTCGCCAGGAGATTTTGCCGCAAAGTGAAATCGACTTCATGCATGAATGTGAAGAACACAATGATTACAACAACCAGCGCTACCAAGACGACGTCAACAGCTTAAATATCAACTTCGTTGACCGTAAACAGCCATCCAAACTATACCACTTGAAAGATCTCGGTGGCAGCGAGGTCTACCATACCTTTCAAGGTGATAATGAATTCGTTATTACTGGAAAGTTGAAGGAATGGCACTTCAGAAAGCAGCTAAAAAAAATCAAAGTACCAACTTTGATTACCTTTGGTGAAAAAGAAACAATGCCCATCGCCACCGCTAAAACGATGCAACAAGAGATTCCAAATTCGCGCCTGGTAACTACACCGGACGGCGGACACCATCACATGGTCGATAATCCTGACGTTTACTACCAGCACTTGGCTGATTTTATTCGGCAAGTTGAAGACGGAAGCTTTCAGGGCGAATAACCTACCGTCATTTTAAATTTTAAATTGAGCAAGCAAGGACTGCTTGCTTTTTTATTTGTTAATTAGTTTTAGTTTATATTAAATATGCTCTTTTGATTCATATTAATTGATGATAGAATAAAAAAATATTTATAGAAAAGAGAATTTTTAATGTATATTTTTATTACTATCATACTTATTATGGGCGGCGTTGCCTTTGTTTTTAATTTGCTCTGGTGCCTATATTTGTCCTTCAGCAAAAATGTTCAACAAGAAAGTTATGACTGCCATCAACGTTCATTTAAAACAATGTTATTATTTATACCAGCAATGGATGAATACAAGTCACTTAATAAAAATATGTCTAAACTACTTAATTTACATGAGCAATGCAAACACTTTATAGATCTTAAATTTGTTTTTATCGATGATGCTTCCAATGATGGAACAACGGAATTATTAAATAAATTTTCTCACGAAGAAAATGTGATTGTCATTCATAGGGTTAAGCCTAACGCCCAATTAGGGAAGGGGCCGGCTCTACAAAATGCTGCTGATCAAATTGCTCAAATGAATTTTTCAAGTGATAATACATTAATCGGGGTAGTTGATGCCGATGCTCGATTCGATGAAAATTACTTATACAAAGTTTGGCACTCTTTTGAAAATTCATCATATGACTTGGTTCAAACCCGTGTAAACATCTATAATACAGATAATAATTTGGCTACTATGCAAAATTTTGAATTTTCTATCTACAATGGCTTAGTACAAATGGCCAGAACAAAATGGGGCTCCTCTCTAGCCTCCGGTAATGGTCAATTTGTAACCTTAAAAATGGTTGAAGATGTTGGCTGGTCTTCTTCTCTACTTGAAGATTGTGAATTTTCATTAAAAGGTTTGCTAAAAGGATATTATGGCACATTTCTTAATACTGAGAGTATCGGACAAGAGGGCGTTATTTCTCTTAAAAAACTAATTAGGCAACGGATAAGATGGTGTCAAGGTGGGTTGCAGTGCTTAGCTACATATGGCAGTAAAATCATTAAATCAAGTACTATTTCTTTTGCTATCAAATTTTATGTATTAGCCTTTTTATTAATTCCCTGTTTTTCTGTATTTCTTGTTCCAGCAGCTATTTTTTCTCTCATAACCTTGTTTTACGATGCTGCTTTTAACTTTTGGCTTAGTATTGGTGCTATTTTAGTTATAGTATTAATTGAATATTTTTCAAATTCTCTGATGATAGTTAAACAATGGAGAACCACGGAGCAAGAGTCCAAAATTACTTTTTTAAAATTATTAAAAGTCGCTTTTGTAATCGATCTTTATCGTTGGGTTTTAGCAGTTGTTCCTTATATGGCCATCGCTCGAATGTTAACTGGCAATAATTCATGGGAAAAAACAAGTCATAGCTAGTTCCTTAGCATCCAAAACTTAAGTTAAACAAAAAGATTGATAAATCGAAAAATTGATTTATCAATCTTTTTGTATTGTGAGAAGTTTTTGGTATTTAAGCCCCCAATTTTTTAGTGAACAATGACATTTAAACTCTAAACACAGTTTTATTTTTTAAAAATAAAAAACTTACGAAGCTTTTTTTATTTTGCTATCATGATCGAGTTGCTCTAAAGAGCACAGAATTGAGAGGAGTTTTTCTATGGAAAATAATCAAGCAAGGGTACAAGTGAACCACCCTTGGCTAGCAATGATGAGTATGATGATTGGGACTTTTGTTGGTATGTTGTCGGAAACATCATTAAACATCGCCTTGCCCCAGTTGATGAAGGCATTTCAAATTAATTCAGGTGCAGTTCAATGGCTGGTCACTGGCTACATGCTGGTCATCGGCATTATCTTGCCTTTTTCAAGTCTATTAACTAAGTGGTTCACCACCAGGCAACTGGTTATCACTGGCCTCGTAGACTTCATTATTGGTGCAGTAATCGCGGCTCTTGCCCCTAACTTTACCCTTTTACTAATTGGCCGTATGATCCAAGGATTGGGAACAGGTATCATTCTCCCTTTGATGTTTACGGTCGCAATGTTAATCTTCCCCCCACGTAAAATGGGTGCAGCAATGGGAATCTGCGCCCTAGTTATTATGCTGGCACCAGCAATTGGACCAACCATGACGGGTATTATTCTGGGTAAGCTGTCCTGGAACTGGATCTTTTGGTTTTTTATTCCATTTTTGGTTATTGCTTTAATTTGCGCGCTAGTTGGTTTGCCCAACGTTGGCACGATTACTCGACCAAAAGTTGATATTCTTTCGTTACTTGAATCTATTATCGGATTTTCTTGTCTTGTAATGGGTGTTAGCTTTGCCGCTGACTTTGGTTGGGCTTCACCAACTGTCTTAATTATGTTGGCTATTGGTATTGTTGTTTTGCTTTTTTATGGCCACCGGCAACTACATTTGCAACAGCCGATTATCAACCTACGCGTATTTAAAAAGATAGATTTTGCCCAGGGGGCACTTTGTGTCATGCTGGACTTTGCGATTATTTTGTCAGCAATGTACTTGTTACCACAATATCTGCAACGCGGGTTGCTATTACCAGTTGCGGTAACCGGGATTATCATGCTCCCAGGGGGCATTATTAACGCGGCCGTCTCCGCTTTTGCTGGACGTCTATTCGATTCTTTAGGTGCTAAAAGGCCAACAGTGGCCGGCTTTACAATTGCCATTATTGGTATTGTAATGTTGCTATTCTCAAACAATACATCACCGATTGCATACGTAATTGCGGCTCACATTATTCTGATGATTGGGTGCCCACTAGCTATGTCGCCTGCACAAACGCACGCTCTAAATGCTCTGCGCGGTCCTGAATCTGCTGACGGGAGTACCATTCTCAACACTATGGAACAAATTATCGGTGCTGTAGCAACAGCTTTGGCAACCAACTTCTTAAGTCTGGGCCAGGGTGCTTACCAAGGCCTTAATAAGGCCGCCCAATTTACCAATGGCGTTCACTATGGCTTGTACTTTACTTTGGCCTTGGCTGTGGTTGGTTTAATCATTGCCTTCACCTTAAAGTCCGAACATTCTTCAAATAAGGTAAATTAACTAGCTTGATTTAGCCTTAAACCGCAAAAGAGGTTCTGCATATTAGCAGAACCTCTTTTTGGATCATGAAATATTTTTGCCAATCTCTGAAACTTCTGACGGGTATTTATTCTTTAATCTGGCCTTGCCCAAATTCGATTTTATGATACTGATAACAACTGAGTCGTCCAGTTGGGCGTATTTATCAAGAAACAGAAACCCTTCTTTTGGAAAGGCGCTAACAAATACGCTTAAACAATAATCTAAACCTTTTTTTAAGGCTTTAAATTCTTCTGACCTTCGTTCTTGAGAAGGAACTTTTATTACGTTGGACATGATAACGTCCGCCATCTTAAGTGCAAATTTCGCATTATCACTATTTTTTAGCATGGGAGGATGTGCAAGCGCCGCTAAAATAGCTCTTTGTTCGAGCAGATTAGCTGTTTTTATCCATTTGCTAAAATATTTTTCTAATACGCTAAAATCGTGTTCGCCAATGATCTGAAAAGCTATTGCAGCACTTTCTCTAATCCTCCATCGAGGATCGCTCATTGCATCTTTCAAAATACTGATTAATTGATCTTGTCCGTCGGAAAATTCAAAATGGGCACCGATAGCTTGAATTGCACAAAATGGAAGATATTCTCTAGGATTATTATCCCCAGTCTCGTCTGCTGAAATATGTGTCCATTGAATAACCAACTGCCAAAGGGTATTCGGCACCACCTTCTTTTGAAAATAATTAGCAAATTCAGAAGCAAAAGTTAAATTAGCTCTATGTCCTGGGAGGTTAGATTTGCCAATTACAAGTTTCTCTATTTCTGTGTTAGATGGATCGTTATTCAAGGATAACAATTCTTCAAATTCATTTTTTCTTTTCTTCGCCATAATCATTCCTATTTATTTTTATTATAACAATATAGCAATTAGAATATTTCTTTAATCGCTATATTCTCAATTTTTTAGAGCTGGTGAAAACTGGCTGAAAAATATCTTTAGACTTAGCTTGTTTATAAATATTTGCACCCCATGTCAGTACCAGGAAGAATTCGAATTCCAAGTAAGAGTAAATAAATTCATCCGAAAAAAGTTTAGGATGAATAAAACATCCCCCCACCTCAAATTAAGGCTTTTTATCGAGACCTAAAATATAATCGTCTGCTACTTTTACCATATTTTTCTCCTTAATAAATGACCATTTTTTATTCTTTAAGAATAGCAAAAACTGGTAGTACTTACAATGCCACCAGTTAGCCTTCTCGTTATTATTAGTTAAATTCTTTAGCCGCCTTGGCCTTAATTGTTTCAGCTGAATGCCGTAATTGCTGCTCTTCTTCCTCAGTCAATGCCAAGTCAAGAGTTTGAATAATCCCATCACGGCCCACAATTGCTGGATATGACAAGTAAGTGCCGTACTCTTGGCGGTAGTTGGAGACTGGCATTTCAGCGCATGCATCACTTTGAACAACTTCAAGCAAGCGCGTTGCAGCTGCCGCAATAGCATAATTAGTATACTGCTTGCCCTTGTATACAGTCTGGCCTCCGAACTTGATTTCCTCATTCAAATCTTCTAACTTCCAAGGCTGATTTTGAGCCAGTTCAATTATCGGCCGTTCTAATACCTTAACAGTCGACCAGGCGGTAAACTGCGAATTGCCATGCTCACCCAAGTTAAAGCCTTGAACTGAACGTGGATCAACACCCATGCGCTTACCTACAGCTCGCTTCATTCTGGCCGTATCAAGCAAGGTACCCGTACCGATAACATGCTTTTTCGGCAAGCCCGTCAGCTCTTGATACATACTGGTAATGACGTCTACCGGGTTGGTAATGGCAATGATAATGCCATCAAACCCGCTCTGCTTGATAGCCGTTGCAATTGCCCCAATCCGCTCCTTGTTATAGCGTAATTCGGCAAAGCGGTCGCCGCCCGCTTCCAAGGCAATGTTGCCAAAGGCCGAGATGATAACTTCGGCGTCTTTCAAGGCGGCGTAATCATTGCTAATAATATTGGTATGGTGATTGAGATTAGCCATTGCATCTTCAAAATCAAGCACATCCGATGCTAGTTTAGCCTCATTCACATCAATTAAGACCAAGTCATCAACTAATCCCGCAATAATTAGTTGATGTGCTACCGTGCTACCAACATGTCCGTCGCCAATAATCCCGACTTTATGACTCATAATATTTCCCTCCTGTAGTTAATTTAAGGAACATTTTCTAAATAATATACTCTATTTATTAACAATATTCATTAAAAATAATAAATTATTTAAATTTTTACTCAAATAATTATTAAGTTTAATTTATATTTAACCTAATCTTTTGATGTACTTATTTTGTTTCAAAAGCCTTATACTACAGGTAGGAGGTCTTACACTATGAGACAAATTAAAATTGGCAACACAAACTTTACTGGTTCTGCCGTTGCATTAGGCATCATGCGCATGAGCCAGTTAACAGTCGACCAGGCGGTCAAGACGCTAGAAACCGCACACGAGACGGGCATTAATTGTATAGATTCAGCTGACATCTACGGTCATGGCAAATCTGAAGAAATTTTCGGTCAGGCATTCGCAAAATCTGCTTTAAACCGTGATGACTTTTATATCCAGTCCAAGACTGGTATCTTCGAAGAACCTGCACTCAACTACAAGACTACCCGCTATGATTTTTCCAAAAAACATATTCTCAGTGCAGTTGACGGTATTCTCTCCCGGATGAAGATTGATTATCTAGACAGCCTGCTTTTGCATCGGCCAGATGCATTGATGGATCCCGATGAGATCGGAGCCGCCTTTGACGAATTGCAAACAGCTGGCAAGGTACGCCACTTCGGCGTATCCAACTTCAACCCTAGGCAGGTTGATTTGCTGCAAAGCGGCATCAGCCAGCAGCTGTTAATTAACCAGTTGCAGTTCAGTATTATGCACACCGGTCCAATCGACTTCAACATCCATACCAACATGACCGATGAGCGCAGTATTGATCATGACCGCGGCATTCTGGACTACTCTCAGCTCCATCACATGACGGTACAGGCCTGGTCGCCTTTCCAGTACGGCCAGATTGAGGGCAACTTTATTGGTAACCCGCAATTTCCTGAAGTCAACGCCACCCTGCAAAAGCTTGCTGACTCTAAGGGCGTCTCCAAGAACGCAATTGCCGCAGCCTGGATCCTGCGCCATCCAGCTAAGATCCAGGTCATCATTGGCACGATGACCCCTGACCACATTGTTGACAGTGCTCGGGGCGCTGACATCAACCTGACGGCTCAGGAGTGGTATGACCTCTACCTAGCTGCTGGTAATGACTTACCATAATATTTTTTAAGCAAAAAAAGTCCTGGTGAACCCAAATTCACTAGGACTTTTTGTGTGACCATTAACATTATCAATACTTGTGCTTACACCCATAACTGTTGGGAATGTTTAACTTTTGCCGGTACTTGGTAATTACCCGTCTGCTCAATTTGACCCCAGCTTCAGCAAAAATTCTGACTAATTGCTGGTCACTTAACGGCTGGTCTTCTGCTGCAATTATTTTTTGCAGGTCGTACTCAATCCGCGCTGGGGACAAATCCGTCGTCACCTGACGGGGAAAGAGTATTTTTAGACTAAAAAGCTTGTTTTGACACTGGATGTACTTGTCCTTAATCGCCCGACTAATCGTGCTAGGTGCCAAGTTCAACGCCTGGGACGCCTCCTTTAGGCCTAGTGGCTTCAGCTCTTGCTTTTTTAGAGACACTAAGAATGGCTGTTGGACTTCACCAACAAAATGACCTAATCGCATAATCGTCTTTTGACGCTGGTCAAGCGCATTCTTCATTTCCAGATAGTCTTGTTTCTGCTCAGTAAAGTACTTCTTTTGCGGTGCTTGATCCTTTAATTCTGCATACGCTGGTTCATCAAAAATCAGCTCTCGAATCTGCGACTGGCAGCTTTCAACCGTCAGACGCCCATCTTCAACCTTGTAGCTTAAATCTGGTAAAAAATACTGCGTGTTATTGTCGACAACATACTCACTTGCGGGGTGTGGATCAAGGGTCTGAATGCTAGCTAGCGCCTGGGTCAATTCTGTCTCTGTGAATTTTGACTTGGGCCACTGCTGTGGGTTAGCCAATAATTCCAACTGGCCTGCCTCTAAAATCTGCCTGGCAACCTGATCAAAATTCGTTTTTTGCCTAGCTTGAAGTAACAGACACTCGTTTAGATTTGTAGTACCAATCCCGCAGGGATCGAGTTCTTGCAGCAGCGTGCGAGCATGGTTTAAGTCTACCAATGAAAATTCCGTTTGAGTGGCTATGTTAGCTAAATCAGCGCGGAGGTAGCCGTCTGAGTCTAAGCTGAAAATAAGCAATTTAACTGCTTTCTGCTCCCTGCTGGTCCAGTCGCTTAACCGCACTTGTCCCAACAAATGGTCAACTAAGTTTTCACCTGCTGGCGTCCGCAACCACTCCAAGTTTTGCATTTCTGCCTTCGGCTCACGTAGCGAAACAAAGGGATTACGCTCGCTCAAGTCTTTCAGCGCATTGACCAAATCATAAGTACTGTAAGACAAGACCGTTAGATTCTGCTTCAGCTTAGGCGACAGAAAAAGCCGTGTCACTAACTGCTCCTGTGGTTTCAGTACCAATCTTTGCAATTGTGCCATCGACTTTTCTCCTTTCTTTTCCCAAAACAATTTATGTTATTCTTTAATTATAGCCGATTAATAGAGCGCTTTCTAACCCTTGCTACTTTTTTTCTACACGTCCAAGGTATATTTAAGCGTCCCGGCAGGCGGATTTTGCGCGGCCCCACTCACTCTAATTAATCACAAAATTAAATTTAACCTTGACGTTTTCTATTTTATCTTTTATACTTTCTTCATTAAGGTTGGAGGTAATTCTCATGAAGAATTTGAAACATAATCTACAACTTAATAATTGTTATTATCTTAGCTACTATAGATAAGGTTTGGATTCATCTAGGTGGATTCAAACTATCCAAGTTTGAATTTATCTATGATGGCTAGACCCTTTTTAGTGCGATTGGCCACATAGCTTTCTAAGTGGCTAATCGCTTCATGATTAATTACCTCAGGATAATTCTTGTTGTACCCACTTAGGAGTAAGTGGGTATTTTTTATGGAGGCATGAAAATGCAGATCAAAAAATTAGTTACAGGAATTACCTTGGCGGGGCTCCTGCTTCTTGGTGGCTGTTCCAGCAAAAAGGCGGGTACAAGCAGCACCGCAGTCAAACACGTCGGGGTTTTGCAAGTGGTCCAGCACCCGTCCCTAGATAAGGCCTACAAGGGCTTTAAGGAAGGCTTAAAAGAAGGTGGCTACACCGAAGGCAAAAACCTTAAAATTGACTACCAAAATGCGCAAAATAATCAGGACAATCTAAAGAGCATGAGTGAAAAGTTGGTTAATGCAAAGTCCGACTTGATCTTGGGCATTGCCACACCGGCGGCTCAGAGCGTAGCCAACGCAACCCAAGACATTCCCGTCGTGGTTACCGCCGTAACTGACCTTAAAGCAGCCAAGTTAGTTAAGTCGAATACTAAACCTGGAACCAATGTCACTGGCACAACCGATATGGTTTCAATTAAAAAGCAAATTGACCTGCTTTTGTCGATTGTGCCCAAGGCTAAGACCATTGGTATCATGTACAATGCTGGTGAATCCAATTCTAAGATTCAAGCAGATATGGCTATTGCCGTGTTAAAAAAAGCTGGTGTCAAGGTGGTTGTCAAGACTGCCAACACAACTAATGACGTACAACAAGTGACTGAAACTTTAGCCAGCAAGGTTCAAGGAATCTTTGTTCCGACTGACAACACCTTTGACTCCGCCGCTTCAGTTGTCGGTAAAGTAGTCAAAGAAAAGAAGGTCCCACTCGTTGCCGCCTCAATTGACCAAGTTAAAACCGGTGGTCTAGCTTCAATTGGGATTGATTACGAACTCCTCGGTAAGCAAACCGGTAAAATGGCGGCCAAGATTTTAGCTGGTAAAGCCAAGCCGCAAGATCTACCCGTTGAAAAGGCCCGTGACATGAAGTTAGTGGTCAACAAGGAGATGGCCCAAGCTCTGGGTATCAACCCCAAATCAATCAAGGCGCCCCAATAAGCTAATTTACTCGCTCGTAAATTTACTTGCATCTCCTTTATCCAATTGAGTAAGTTAGTGAATTTTTCCTTGACTTTCAATTTTTATTATTTTATAATTTTTTCATTGAGGTTGGAGGTAAATTCTGATGAATTTAAAACAAAACTTACAACTGAATAACCGTTTTTACTTTAGCTATTTTAGATAGCGTTTGGGTTCATCTAGGTGAATTCAAACGAAACGCAAGTTTGAATTTATCTATGATGGCTAAAGCCCTTTAAATGCGGTTAGCCACATAGCTTTCTAAGTGGTTAACCGCAAACGATTTCTTATTTTGAGATAATTTTGTAGTACCCACTTATGAAGTAAGTGGGTATTTTTTATTTTTAGCTGTTTCTGGATAATGGAGGAAGAAAAATGCATATTAGAAAATTGGTCACTGGAATCACACTGACAGGATTACTATTACTTGGCGGTTGTAGCAGCAAGCAAGGTGGCTCTAAATCAACCGTTAAGCACGTCGGCATCTTGCAAGTCGTACAACACCCATCCCTAGACAAGGCATATAAGGGCTTTAAAGAGGGGCTGAAAGAGGGGGGCTACACTGAAGGCAAAAACCTTAAGCTAGACTACCAAAATGCGCAAAATAGCCAAGATAATCTGAAGAGTATGAGTGAAAAACTAGTCAACGAGAAGTCAGATTTAATTCTGGGAATTGCCACTCCGGCCGCCCAAAGTCTGGCTAACACCACCCAAGACATTCCACTTGTAGTCACAGCGGTGACTGATCTCAAGGCGGCTAAGTTAGTCAAGTCGGACGCCAAACCAGGCAGAAATGTTACGGGTACGACCGACATGGTGTCAATTGACAAGCAAATCAACTTACTCTTGTCAATTGTACCTAAGGCCAAGACCATCGGGGTAATGTATAATGCCGGTGAGGCCAATTCAAAGATTCAGGCTGACATGGCCATTGCTGCCCTCAAGAAGGCTGGTGTCAAGGTAGTTATTAAGACTGCTAACACAACTAACGACGTACAGCAAGTAACCGAAACGTTGGCCGGTAAAGTGCAAGGAATTTACGTGCCAACTGACAACACTTTTGCCTCAGCCGCCGCGATCATCGGTAAAGTAGTTAAAGAAAAGAAAGTTCCCCTTGTTGCAGGCGCTGTTGACCAAGTCAAGACCGGGGGCTTAGCTACTATCGGAATCGATTACGAACTGCTTGGTAAACAAACAGGTAAGATGGCTGCCAAAATTTTAGATGGAAAGGCCAAGCCACAAGACATGCCCGTTGAAAAGGCCGAAAATTTAAAGTTGGTCGTTAATAAAGAGATGGCTAAAGCTTTAGGGATTGATCCTAAATCAATTAAGGCACCTAAATAACTTTTAGAAAGGTCGTAAACAAAAAATTATGTTAAATACTTTTTGGGACTTATTTCTTTCAGCATCCTCACAAGGATTGCTCTGGTCATTGATGGCCATAGGCGTTTATCTGACTTTTCGAATCCTCGATTTAGCTGATATGACCGCTGAAGGTAGTTTTCCCTTAGGCGGAGCTATAGCCACGATGTGTCTAATTAAGGGCATCAACCCCATTTTGGCAACCATTGCCGCTTTTGGGGGCGGACTTGTTGCTGGATTAGTTACTGGCTTGCTCAATACCAAACTGCGAATTCCCTCGTTACTTGCCGGAATCATCACAATGACCGGTCTCTACTCCATTACCTCGCGGGTAATGCAAAATGCTGCCAACGTTTCACTGCTGGGCAAGAATACTATTTTTACAATTGCTCAAAACTGGGGCTTATCCCGCAACAACGCGGTAATTGTCATGGGGGCGTTGATTGCCCTGCTTGTAGTTGGCTTACTCGTTATCTTTTTTCGGACCGAAATTGGTCTAGCCATGCGAGCAACGGGCGACAATCCGGAAATGAGTGCCGCCAACGGAATTAAGACCCAAGGAATGAAGATTCTCGGCTATATGATTTCTAACGGCTGTATTGCCCTGTCTGGCGCATTATTGGCCCAAAACAATGGCTTTGCCGACTTAAATTCGGGTGTTGGTACGATCGTTATTGGCCTGGCATCAATTATTATCGCCGAAGTACTGCTGCGTAACCTGTCAATTGGAGCACGGATGCTTTCCCTAGCACTAGGTGCTATCATCTACCGCTTAATCCTGGCGCTAGTTTTCCAGATGAACGTTGAACCTTCAGATGCCAAACTGGCTTCTGCTTTAGTATTAGTTGTTTGCCTGGCATTGCCGAATTTTCATTTACCACGTAACCTTAAAGGAGGAAGCAAAAATGTCTCAAGTACTAAAGATTAAAAATTTGCATCAAACCTTTGAGCGTGGCACCGTTAACGAAAATCGGGTACTACGCGGCGTTGACCTTGAGCTCGCAGCTGGTGACTTCGTTACCATTATTGGTAGTAACGGAGCTGGTAAATCAACCCTCTTAAACAGTATTGCGGGCACTCTGCCAATTCAGGCAGGACAGATTATCTTGAAGGACCAAGATATCAGCAAACTACCAGTGACCAAACGGGCCAAGAACATCAGCCGAGTCTTTCAAGATCCCAAGATGGGAACAGCCGTCAGGTTGACCGTCGAAGAAAACCTGGCTCTAGCCATGAAGCGCGGACAGCACCGCGGCTTTCGCGCCGGTGTCAAACGTCAAGACCGCAAGTACTTCAAAGAGCAGCTGGCTCAGCTTGACCTAAATTTGGAAAACCGCTTAGAGACCGAAATCGGTTTACTCTCGGGCGGGCAACGACAGGCCATTACTCTGCTCATGGCCACACTCCAGCGGCCCGACCTGATTTTACTCGATGAGCATACCGCAGCACTTGACCCCCAAACTTCCATTACCGTTATGCAGCTGACCGAAAAGCTAATTAGTGAGCAAAAATTGACCACCTTCATGGTTACCCACAACATGGAAGATGCCATTCGCTATGGCAACCGGTTGATTATGTTACACCAAGGCCTTGTAGCAATCGACCTCGCAGGAGCGGAAAAACAAAACCTGACCGTCTCAAAACTAATGGAACTCTTCCAAAAGCAAGTTGGTAATGGTCTAAAGGATGATGCCCTGCTTTTAGGCTAGAACAATAGCTAAAAAAATAATCTGAAGCGATTGCTTCAGATTATTTTTTTGTGTCCGCTTATACTAAACTATCACATGTAATGCATCACTACCATGCTCAATTATTCCCGCATGTAACAAGTCAACTTCTCGATAATCTTTAGAGTTAGTAACAATTACAATGGTAGAAAGATCATAACTAGCTTTTTCGATTGCAGCTATATCAAAATGCAATAATTTTTGTCCTTTTTTGACATGGTCTCCTTGTTTAACAAAGCTTTCAAAGTATTTACCATTTAGCTTAACGGTATCAATTCCGACATGAATCATTAGTTGGGTACCATTGTTAGAGGTAAGACCAAGGGCATGCTTAGTATCAAATAACATAGTCATTTCACCATCAAATGGTGCATATACGTCCCCACTTGTTGGTTGAATTACAAAGCCTTCTCCCATTGACCCATTCGCAAATGCTTGATCATGAGCTTGCGCTAGATCTTGCACCGTTCCAGAAATTGGTGCTGTAATGATATCATCAGCAACCAATTGGACAGAACCAGAGCCATTAACACCAGCCACTTTTTGGGTCACATTATCTTCATCAAGACCTAGAACCATAGTAACAACACATCCAACCACAAAACAGGCCAAAAGCCCAAGACAATATGGAATGAAAGTCTCACCAACAAAGGCTGGCAGAGTAGTTAAGCCCCCAAAGACGAAAGCAAAGGCTTTAACTCGCATACCACCAATGATCGCACCACCTACAGCACCCCCGGCAACAGCACCAATTAAAGGTTTCTTATAACGGATACCAATACCATAAATTGCTGGTTCAGTAATTCCCGCAAAGAAAATTGACAGCAAGGCTGAAATTGAATAAGCTTTCATCTTCTTATCTTTTGTTCTGACAAAAGTTCCAAGCGTTGCGCCAGCCATCCCAAAATTAGCTGCACACGTTAAGGGAACAATATGATCAAAGCCTAAGCTACTAATATTATTAATCATTACTGGATTAACTGCCCACTGCAGACCAAAGATAACAAAGATATTCCAGATTCCACCAATCAAGGCACCTGCTACCCAACCATTGAGGTTCATTAACCAGTTGATTATTTGCGAAATTCCTTCACCGACATAAACACCGAATGGACCAAAGAGGCCGGCGGTCAGTGGAACCATGACAAATAGTGAGATCAAGGGTACAAACAGCAATTGTAAATTAGTTGGTATCCAATTCTTTAGCCATTTCTCCAAGTATGACAAACACCACGTTGCTAAAATAGCTGGCACTACTGTAGAAGTATAAGTCATTAGAACTAACGGAATGTTAAAAAAGTGAACGACCGTACCATTACCAGTTTTACCCATTAAATCAATAAATTCTGGCATAATCAGTGCACCCATAATAGCTGCAGCAACAAACTTATCACACTTAAACTTCTCGGCAGCAGTGATTGCTAACATGATCGGCAAAAAATAAAATACTGCCGTTGATGCAACCGTCAAAATATGATAGGTAGATGACGTTGTTGATAACCAGTTGAGCTGAGTGGCCAGTAATACCAATCCTCGAAAAACACCCGAACCAGCAAATAACGGTAACAATGGTGTAAAAATTCCGCCAATGATATCCATTAATTTTAAGAACCAATTGGTATCTTCTTTTTCTTTACTTTCACTAGTACCGCCATTGGCCAAGCTAGTTCCATCAATTAATTGATTATAAACTTGCGGAACTGCGGGACCAATTACCACTTGAAATTGTCCTGCCTTTTCCACTACGCTAATTACGCCATTAAGTGCTTCAATCTTTGCCTTGTTACGATGTGCTAAGTCATTATTAGCTAAGCGCATTCGTAAACGAGTAGCACAGTGAGTGATGTTATTAATATTATTTTCTCCACCTACCAAAGATAAGATTTTTTTACCAAAATTTTCTGACATCGTTTCGTCTCCTTTCTTCTAGATAGCCTGGTCTTCAAATTTTTCTTGACCATCAAACTGAGTAGAACTTTCAAGTTTAATAAATTCCGTTTCATTTTCGGTTTCAATCGCTGCTAATTCTTCAACTCTTCGTTCATGTCTACCGCCAATATATCTTGCATCCAACCAGCTTTTCACAATCATTTTAGCTAATTCAGAACCAACTACTCTTGAGCCAAATGCTAAAACATTGGTATTATTGTGCATTCTAGACATCTTAGCCGTGTAGCAATCACTGCATACGCATGCACGTATTCCATTAACCTTGTTTGCAGCTAGTGAAATACCAACTCCAGTACCACAAATAACAATTCCTAGATCATATTCACCATTTGCTACCGCCTCACCTACTTTTTTGCCATAGATTGGATAATCCGTCCGATCTGAACTTTTAGTGCCAAAATCATGTACTTCGTAACCTAAACTTCTAACGTAATCAATAATGATTGGTTTAAGTTCTAAACCAACGTGATCTGAACCAAAAGCAATTTTCAACTTTTTTTCTGCTGTCATCATGCATTTTCCTTTCTAATATCAGAGATAATTTTTTGATAACTTTGCTTTTTACCGAACAAAGCCGATGTTCCTAAAATAAAATTATCAACGCCTTTTTTATGTAGTTGCTTAATCTTTGCTCGCGAAACAGCACCATCTATTCCCAAAACATAGTCATAATCTTCTTTGGCTGTTGCAAACCTGTTAAGCTTAGGAAGGACAAAATCCTGAAAAGGCTGACCCGCAAAGCCCGGGTGAACAGTCATTATCAAAACATAGTCAACAAGGGGTAAAAGTTCTTCTACCATAGCAAAAGAAGTTCCAGTATTGACTGCAATTCCCGCCTTTTTACCAAGTGCATGGATATCATCAATTGTCCGTGCGGGCTGGGCCTCAGCATCCGGACAAAAATAGATTAAATCAGCACCGAGATTACTAAAAAATTCAATATAGTTACGGGGATTTTCAATCATCAAATGGGCATCCATTGGTTTTTGAGTTAACTGGCGAATTGTTTGATAATCTTCTGGACCCAGTGCAAAGTTCGGCACATACTTACCGTCCATCACATCCATGTGGTACATATCTACTCCAGCTTCATTGAGACTTTCAACCTGACTCGCCAAATGACCAAAATCGGCACACATCATTGATGGGCTTAATATTAAAGACATTCCTTCCTCCTTTTTGAGTAAACGTTTACTCATAATCGATTACCGATATTATTGCACTTTAAAATAATTTTGTAAACTTTTTATTTTGAATTTAGTAAAAATAATGTAATCGATTAACCAAATTATGCATTACATCAACTTTTTTAATGCTATAATATTTACTACACGGTAAGGAGACAGCAATGAAGCAATATTCAATTAAAGACATTGCTAAACTTAGCAATGTTTCAACTGCAACCGTTTCACGGGTGATTAACAATAACGGGAGATTTTCTGAAGAAACTAGAAAAAGGGTACTAGAGGTTATCCAGAAAACTGGCTACAAAATCGATGATAGTGCTCGTAGTTTGCGTACAAATGTTACATATACCATTGGAATTATTGTGCCTGATATTAAAAATCCTTTTTTTGCTGACCTTGTACAAAAAATTGAAGAACTGCTATTTTCAAAAAATTATTCAACAATTATTTGTAATACAGACAAAAATGAGCAAAAAGAAAAAGCATATTTACATATGCTTGAAAACAAAAAGGTTGATGGCATTATCGTCATTTCTGGTTCTTACAAACATGGTTTTAAATTTCAGAGCTCATTGAAAGAAATTCCTTATATTTGCATTGACCGTGAACCAGAAAATTTTCATAACACTGTGTTTATCTCTTCCAATCATTATCAGGGAGGCTTAGATGCGACCAATTATTTATTTGAACGAGGATGCAAATGTCCAGCAATTGCTGTTAAAAAGGTTGGTACTTCAACTAAGTCTAGAATTGATGGCTTTAAAGAAGGACTTAAAACCCATTCTTGTAAATTTTTAAAAGCAACCCATGAGCTAGAATTAAATGGTAAAAATTCGCTCAAACATTTTCTCCAAACCAATACACAAATTGATGGTTTTTTTGCAGCAGATGATACAATTGCCATCGAACTTCTACAAGAGTTATCTATGCTAAATTATCAAGTTCCTCAACAAATTCAAGTAATTGGCTTTGACGACGTTCCTGCGGCCAGTGTAATCACACCCAAGCTATCGACTATCCATCAAAACACTCAAAAAATTGCTCAAACAGCCGTTACTAGTACGATGAATGCCCTAAACAAACAAAATGAAAAGGGAAGTCAATTCTTAATTCCCACCGCACTGATTGCACGGGAAACAACAAGATGAAGAACCTAAAAGGCTAAAAACTATATTGTTTTTAGCCTTTATTGATATTAAAGTGTACTAATATTATGATTGATGATTTATCTTATCATGATATAGTATTTTTTATTTCTGATGTTTCAAAACCGCCAAGAATTTGTCTGCTAAGAACTCCTGTAATTGCTTCGTAGTTCCATTTTCAAACATAGCCATACTTTCATTATTCATTACTAGCATGCTACTAATCATTCCTAATGCCTGAGTTTCACTAGATGCATCTTTTTCAGGAGCGAGCATAATCAAAAATCGCCTCACTTCTATTTCTTTACGATCCATTGCAAGCATCTTAACTGGAATTTGCAGCTGACAAACTGTAACATCTGCTTGATTTACACCTGCACTGCTAGTATGCACTAACGCTAAATGGGTATGAGGCAGACCTACTGGTGATAAGTTAATTCGATAGAGCAGTTTTTGAGCAACTGATTCAGCATCAGCAATCACTTCTTCCGGAAGTTGCTTAACAACACCATTAATTATGTGCTTTAGTAACTGTCCACTTGTGTTTTCAAATTTAAAAACGACTATTTGCGCAGCTATCCGAGCATATAGGTCAACTTCTTTTTTGTGTGCTAGCAAGCGCGGCAATGCTGGTTGTTTGGATTTCTTTTTTTTCAAATTAGCGTATTTAAATTGGTAAGTCTTCAGATATTTTTTTATTTTTTTGACTTCATTGTTTAAAAGCAGCGGACTCACAACTTGATAGTCACGCGGGAAGCCCGGTAAATCGACCGTTGTCAAAACTAAATCGTAATTAGCCAAATCAAGCTGCTTTAATTTGGCAATTTTAGTTGTATCAATCTGACTAATTTCCGGCACTTCTTGTTGCAAACGACTTTTTAAAATTTGCGAGGTTGAAAATCCGTTTTCACAAATTACCAATGCACTCAACCCATGATAATATTTATGGTTTTCACACTCATTGGCAAAGTACAGCAACAACAACTGGTTCTCATATTCGCTAAGATATTTTTGTGTGAATACTTCTTGCCACTTTTCAGCAATAATATTTGCTAGTTTTTGATACTTTTGCTCTAAAATTTTGATTGAAGCTAAATTTGCTTCAGGTAATAGTAATTGGTTCTTTTTTAACAAGCTCTCTATATGATAAGCTAATTTTTCAAAAAAAGTCGGATTACGGGTAAAGTCCCAGCCATATGCCGTAGATACTAAAGAGATAAATTCTTTTATCTGAATAGAAGTTGATAAATCAATGTCATCGAAGTTCTTAGGGATAACCTGATGGTCGCTGTTCTGTAACTGAACCGCTAAAAAATTCACTTCCTCTTTGGGCAATTTTTCCCCAATATTCTGATAGTTCAAATTTGCCAAGTATTTGTACGTCAGCCCCAAATACTTAATATCAACACTTTCATTAGTTATCTTTCTCAAATTGCAGCCTTGGGAAAACCGGTAGATTGTTAGAGCAAACATTAAAACGAGTGATATGGTTCTTTGGTCGTATATTCCTTTTATTTCAGGTAATACATTGACCGTCAGGGCTTCGTAGCTCTTGACTAGCAAATCAGTGGGAATCAGCAGGGCGAAGAAATTGCTCATGGCTTTCTTTTTATTTTGTAGACTCAATAAAAATTGATATTCATTTATTTCATTTAACACTACGCGGCAGAAAAGATACCGCCGAATATTTTCAGGTCCACTAACAATAATCCCAATCCCTTTTTTTCGCAGCAAATGCAAGCCATAGGCCTCTAGAGACTCGGCAACATCGTCTAGATCTCGTTGAACTGTGACTTGGCTAACCTCTAAATTCAAAGCCAAATCATTGATTTTCATTTCCGTACAGCTTAATAACAGCATCGCAACAATCGCATCTTGCCTTGATGCAGTAGAAAAATAATACATTTTCTTTTGATTAATCAAACTTTTTTTAACTTGTGTTAATGCGCCTTGACTACCCTCAATTTGGTAAAGACCTTTTCGATTAATTAAAATTACGCCCTGTTGCTCTAGATATAACCTTAAATCAGCAAATTCACGATACAAAGTACGCTGACTGACAGCCAACTGTTGTTCTAAATCAACTAGAGAAAGTCCTTTCTTATTTTCAATCAACTTTAGTAAAATTTTTCTTTGTCGTTCAGTAAATACAACCATTTTCACCATCCCTGCTGGTATTATCATCAAGTAATCAGTTGGCATCAGCAAAAACAGTCATTCTTCAACTTAACTATCTCAAATGACTGTTCTTTCTGTTAAACAAATTTTATTTTTTAAACTCTTCTGATATGGCACCAGCAAGTGCATTGACCAAGTCTTGGTCCTTCAAGCCAGTTGTTGCAACTACTACTTCTGCAAACTTGTCTTGAATCATTTGTTGCAATTTTACACTTTCATCGTCGTTAGAGACATCGAACTGGTAAATTTTAGCTGCCGTTGCCAGCAAATTACTATAATCTAGTCCTCTGTCCTTTGCTTCACGAATCGGTCTAATGAAACGCTCATCATAGCCCAACTTACGAATCGGCGTGCGGCCAACTCGGTCAATCGTATCAGAAATATATGGATTTTCAAAGCGCTTAATAATTTTTTCTTGGTACTTTTTATGCTTCGTCCGATCAAAATTCCACTTTGCAATCAGTAGGTCACCTGTTTCTTTTAAGACACCCTTTAACTGGCTCAGTACTCGATCATCTTTAATAGCCTCCCCGATACTATTGTAACCAAGGGTTTTACCTGTATAAGCAACAGTAGCATGACCTGTGTTAACAGAAAATAATTTACGCTCAATATATGGCTCCAAGTCTGTGGCATAGTCAACTCCCGTCAATTTTAAAGAAGGATTTGCCATTTGCGACTTATCAACAATCCATTCTTTAAAGGGTTCAACCGAAACCATTAGTGGATCGTCATGCTCTTGCAAGGGGACTATTCGATCAACGGCTGCATTGGGAAAACCGATATATTTATCAGCAAACGTTTTATCACTATCTTCCAAGTGCTTGTATACTTCTTGCTTTAATAACTGAGAACCACCAATCATATTTTCACAAGCAATGATATCAATTTTTTGCTCATTACCTTTATCTTTTCGGGCATTAATTCCCTGGGCAATTAATTGCGCAATAAACTGTAAAATCTTTGGCCCAATGGCTGTTGTCACTATGTCTGTTTCGGCAATTGCAGCGATAACTTGGTCCGGGTTTTTACTATTATTAATTCCTCGGACGTTTTTAACGTTAATTTTCTGTTGTCCATCGGCCGCTAACTCAATTGTGTACTCATGACGTCTGTTCAGCTCATCAATAATTGTTTCGTTCACGTCGACAAAGGCAATCGCAAAGTCATTATCAGCTAATGTTTCACCAATAAAACCGCGGCCAATATTACCTGCTCCAAAATGTACTGCTTTCACTATTCTTCTACCTCTTTTAAAAGATCAATTACTTCTTGTTCTGACTGTGCATCTGCTAATTTAGCAACGTTTTCAACTTTTCTACAAAACAGTGCAATTTGTGACAAAACATTCAAATGTTCGTTATTTACACCAGCAATACCGAAAACCACCGTTACCACTTTATGATCATCATGGTTTTCCCCAAACTCGATTCCTTCAGGAACTTGAATAACGGAAATGCCGGTTTTTTTAATATACTTTTTACCCTCATCGATACCGTGTGGAATGGCAATAAAGTTACCAATATATGTTGAAAGTTCCTTATTGCGTTCGAGCATTGAATTAACATAACCAGGTTCAACACATCCGTTATCAACCAATAATTGACCGGCAGCTCGAATTGCGTCTTCTTTTGTGTCGAAGTGCTGATTCAGCTTAATCATCTTTTTATCAAGTTTCATTTTCTAAATCCTAACTACTCTAAATGGAAAATCAGATTTTTTAAATTTTTGTCCTTTAGCAGGTCATCAACAGCAACTATTTGTGCTTGTGAAACATGCCTTTTTAGTTGCTCTACCATTGCAGTTGTTGTGATTAGCAACTGATCTGGACTATCCTGAACATTTGCTAAAGATGTCTGGTTAGCAGTCAGGTTCTTTTGCGCCAGTTTAAGTTCATCGTTGAATGAACTTACTGCCATTGTGGTTGAGCCAATGTTTTTGTCTCCACTTACAAAGCTGATTTTTTTAACTCTTGCGAAATCAATCTGGCTGAATAAACCTGAAATATTTTCAGCTGGTTCTTCAGAAGCACTATCAGAGTTAGCTTTATTAACATTCTGTTTTAGCATCTGTACAATTTCATCATAGCGTGAACTGTTCATGAAATTACCAACCGAAACATGAATTGCAGCGGGAGTTTTTTCGGTTGCCCGATCTGTTAGTTCCTTTTGCGTAACTACTAATAAATTGGGTTCTGGTTTTAAGTCGCGTACAGCAACATTGGTTACTGGAACAGTTGTTATGCCAGCTTTCTTTAACTTATCACGTAATAATGATGCACCCATTGCCGATGATCCCATACCAGCATCACAAGCAAAGATAATCTTTTTAATATCGGTTGAAGCCGATAACCCGTTGTTATTATTTGTAAGGCCCTTGGACTCAGCCTTCATTTGCTGCATTTCTGCCTGTTTAGTTTCAAGATCACCGCCAAGCGACTTGTCTCGCTTAAGAATAATTGCTGAGAGAATAAAGGAAACAATTGTAGCTACTAGAATACCTGCCAAGTTGGCAATATAACTGCCCTTAGGAGTCATCAATAGAATTGAAATAATTGACCCAGGTGAGGCAGCTGCTTTTAACCCAGCACCTAGTAACTGAAAAGTAAATGTTCCCGATATACCTGCCAAAATAGCAGGAACAATCAAGAGTGGTTTCATTAAAATATACGGGAAGTATATTTCATGGATACCACCTAAGAACTGAATAATAACTGCACCTGGTGCCGACGATTTAGAACTGCCCTTGCCGTACAGACAAAAAGCAAGTAAAATTCCTAACCCCGGACCAGGATTGGATTCCAGCAAGAAGAGGATTGACTTACCTGCCTGTCCTACTTGCTGAATACCTAATGGGACCAAAATACCATTACCAACCGCATTGTTAAGGAATAAAACTTTGGCTGGCTCAATAAAAATATTAGCTAGTGGCAGTAAGTGGGCCGAGATAATCCAAGAAACACCTTGAGCGGCAATGTTGCTACCACCAACCACCAAGGGGTTAACAATAAACTGCCCAATAATAGCCAGGACCATTCCGATAATCCCTGCAGAGAAATTTTGGTAAATCATTTCAAAGCCAGTTCTTATCTTGTCTGAAAATAGCCGGTCAAATTGCTTCATGCACCAGCCCCCAAGAGGTCCCATAATCATGGCTCCGAGAAACATAGGTACATCGGCTCCGACAATTACACCTGTTGTTGCAATAGCACCGACAACGGCACCACGCTCCTCATATACCATGCGGCCACCGACATAACCTATCAGTAGAGGTAGCAAATAATGGAGCATGGGATTAATTAATTTAGCAATTTGCGCATTAGGTAACCAACCTCCCGGCACCAAAAACAGTGCTGTTACCAATCCCCAGGCAATGATCGCCGCAATATTAGGCATAATCATCCCGGAGAGAGCAGTACCAAAACGTTGAATCTTAGTTTTAATTGAACTTTTTTGTTTGACTGTTGTTTGCCCAACAGCCTGACTACCTTGTGTCATTTCTATCTTCTCCTATCAAACTTCGTTCATGTTTTTATTTTAAGGGTATTAGTATGCGCTTACAACATAATCTAGTTGCCTTTTTGGCAAACCATAACTGCCAAAATGAATTTGCAAAACTTTTGACAGCAAAAAATCAATAATAAATAAAAATGACACTAGACGATATATTGTCTAGTGTCATTTTTTGCAAGTGTTGTAATTAAGAGATTTTTTAAAAAATTGAAATGAATATAGGATATATTATTTTTTCGCTAATTATTTTATTTATCCTACCTCTAAAAATAACTACCTTCCATTCACCACATCCCCGATTCCGCACTCAAGTGACTTCTCATAGTCCAAACCATGAATGCAGACTAATGGAATGTTGACACCACGCTGCCCCATTACCAGACCCGCAGCGGCTGCCAGCAGATCGCACAGGGTCTCAGACGTATGTGTATGCTCGTTGACCCGCAAACCACTAAGTCCGCTAAGGCCAATTGCGACCTGAGTTGCACCCTTTTTATCAACACGGCCGTCACTATCCGTAATAATGACACTCGTCCTGATGCCCAATTCAGCAAAAATCGCAGCACGAATTTCCCGTGCCGATCGATCACAATCTTGCGGCAAAGTAATTACGGTATCACCTTGACCCTTGTCGACCCCACCACTGGTTAGAAACAGTCCACTGGGCAGCCATGCACCAAGATAATTATCAGCTATTTCAAGGTTGTTGCCAGTTGGATCAATAACCACTTGGATTAATCGGGCATCTTTACGCGGAATTTGAGCGTGAATTTTCTGTGCTAGCACAGACGGTCTTACCTGATCCAGCTCAATTACATTGCCTTCGGCAATCGAACATAGCTTAGAAGCAACACAAAGGACATCCCCTTCTGCAATTGTAAAGTTCTCTTTTTTTATCGTTTCTACTAGTATCTTGGGTAAATCACCTGGTTCAGAAATCTGGGGAACGCCATGCAAACCATTAATTTCAATCATTTCTTTACTCCCATCTGCTTTACCAAAAAAATTACTCTATCAAGCAAATTATAAAAGTTAACTAATCATTTTATTAGCTCATTTTCACCCTAACAAAATAACCAAAAACAGGACATTTTTCCTTTGAGAAATGTCCTGTTTTGTTTGCCGCTACCAATGGCGTAGCACCAACACGATACACTCATTTATTCTTATAATTGGTCAATTTGCTCTTCGATACTCAGAACCTCTAAGACATCGGTGGCGCACTCTGCACCCTTGTTGCCTGACTTGCCACCGGCCCGGTCCGTTGCCTGGGCCACCGTGTCAGTCATAAGCACCGTGTTTGCACCTACCAAGATAGCTTGATTACGCAGGCGCAACTGCTGCACGTCATCTTGTGTCGCCTCACCCGTCAACATTGTGCGCTTGTTTCCAGCCTCATTGAGCTTGCCGTCAAGCGACATTGCATATTTCAGGGTGACCAGTGGCCGGTGCTGACGGTAAAAGAAGTTATACGCCTCATTCAAGTACTCCGTGCCACCGATTACTTCCGTTTCCACGTTATGTTCATTGAGATATTTAATTCCCTTGCCGCCTACAACTTCGTGGGGATCAACCTGACCTATAATGACGCGCTTCTTCAAGCTTCGTCAAATGCAACAGCGCATTAACTTCCGCGTGTTCACGCCCGTACTGGTGGTGGTAGCCGGTGCCCAGCACCTGCCCGTTTTTGACAATCACGGCTCCCACCAAGGGGTTGGTCTAGGTCATGCCTTGCGCCTTCACTGCTTCTTTGACAGCCATCCGCATATAATCTTTATCTTGCAATTTTTTCACTTCCTAAGCATAGAAAACCCCGTTGAAGTTAGTCAACGGGGCGCTTTTTTATTAACTAAATATGATTTCAGGATTTCAGCTCAGTCTGCTCTAGCGCGAGTCAAATATTAGTTGTTATTTGTTCTTCTCCCATCCAGACTTTAACTGTCGGTACTAGACTTGCACTAGTTCCACCGCTTAACGCGGGTCACGGACTTCAACACACTCGTTGTCACCGTCGGTAGGGAATTACACCCTGCCCCGAAGAAACCGTATTCAATTCAATTAAATTAAGAATAGTCCTGATTTACTTAATCGTCAATACTTAAAGGAGGAAATTATTCAATAATAGTCGTATGGGTAGGAAACTCAATTTATCAAAGTTTCATCAAGATATCCTATACTACAACCATTAAATGTCAGAAAAATTTGTACTAATTGTGAAATTGGCTAGTAAGCAAAAAAAGGAAGACTATTAATTCAGTCTTCCCTTTTGCTATACGGGTTAAAATTCACAAACAATTATTTATTGCCAAATTGAGCCTTGTGGCTCTAGGTATTAAACCTACTTCGCTTAAACTACATTATGTTAAGTTACTTTGGTCTAGAGAGCTTATCAAGTAATTTCATAGATTCGATTAGCAATTGTTTTCCAGCTTGTACCTACTTTTCCATGAAAGGCGACTGTCAAGTAGACATCGTTGTTGCCAAGAACCTGGACACTTTCAAATTCTGAAGGATAGTTTCAATTTTTGATGGCAGAGTTGTTTGTTAAGTCAATATCTGTCCAATTATCTGTACTTGTGGCACCCCAGGGAATTTTATAAATGTGACGGTCTTTTTGTTTTGCAGCTGTTGTAAACTCATCAGGAGATTCTTGACTGGAAACGTAGATATTAAAGTCATTGTCAATGTCGAAACCCTGAATTGATGCAACTGTACCAGTGAAATTTTTAATTCTAAAAGAACCTTTACAATATTGGGCTAGGGTTGCGATATTAACATCACTAGTGCCAGCTCTATTTAAAGCATCATTAACGGTTTCAAGATCATATAGAGAAAAGTAGCCGTTACCAGCAGGTGTGTCAGTAGTGGCAATCAGTAGAGTCTTGTAATTCGGAGAAACGGCTGCTTCTGAACGATAAAATGTAGTACCGAGGTCAAAACCACCCGCCTTATTAAGATGTGATAGTCTCGGGAAATCAGTATTTAGCGTGTGAGGACCATTGTCATGTGGAAGCTTTACTCGGGCTATTTGAGTGGCCCATTTATATTTTGCACCAGGTTTTAGGATACCCTTGGTACCGATGAACCAACAACCGTCTTGGTCCGAAAATTCAAAGGTTTGAGTGTGGCCACCAGCGGTATTATTACCAGTATTTGACAGTGACATGATATGTTTACCGAAGTACATGTAAGGCTTTTTAGCAGCCTTAAAAAGATAGTTAACATTTTTACTCAATTGTAGAGCGTAAACGTTAGAGTTTGTCACATTACCTTTTTGGACAACATTTTGAAGTAGATAGCTACTAGCACCATTATCTAATTGATAATCTAGTGAAATATTTGGGTTAGTTTTTGTAAGCATAAAATTATTCCTTTCATTACAATCTAATTTTTGAACAAGTTATTTTGATTTCGAAATCATAATTAATATATAATATATGTTCGCTATTTACAAATATTTGTTTGAAAAACAAAATACAAATATCCCAGCTATAAACTAGGATATTTGTATACATTATATAGAAAAATTAGTAACTAACAGGTCTAGCATCTAATAGAACATCATCTGCCAATGTGCTATCATCTGTGGCATTCATAAGTGTACTTTGGTTTTTGTTTAAAAGCCAAATCGCTTGGTTAACTTCTGCAATTGTGGCTGTTGGGGAACTATTTACTTCCTTGGCAACTTTTAAGGCTACATCATAAATTCCAGCGTAATATCCTCTGTAAAAGTTTTGATAGTTATCTGTTGCTTTAATACTAGGTTCTTGGTCAATTAATTTTTGTAAATTTTGTTTGTCGTCAGCTGTGGCAATTTTAGCGTTAATCCGGGCTTCTTCAGGACTATTCGTAGCGGTCAAGTATGAACCAGAAATGTACTTGACGTCGCTAGCTTTAATGTAGCTACAATTATTTTTGCTTTTGGGAAAGTTATTTGGAAAATCTTGTAAGTAATAGAATAGTTCAGCTTTATTATCTTTTGGTACCCAAATGTAGAGTAATTTACTTACAGGAATATTTTCGTCTTTAATAAAGCCGTTGGCTTCATCAGTTGAATTAGTACGAATTTGTCCATTAATATTATAAGCATTGATATTTTTGATTGTAGTAACAAAGGTATATTTTGTGAGCGTTAATAGTCTTTGTCGGGGTTTTGCTTTAAGGTCAAAAGAACCTACAAAAGTGGCAGTTTTACCGCTAAAGCGATAATAATTGTCGCGTTTATTGCCATCTGCCATATTAGTAATTCGGTCTATCTTGATTTTTTGTCCATTTTTAAGGGTAAATTTATCGGTACCATAACCAAATGTTAGTGAAGTCACACCAGCGTTTTTTGGCAACATGAAGGTCACCGTTGCTTCAGAGGTATACAGCGGCTTGCCAGCAATTTGGCTGACGTTGCTGGCTTTAATGTAGCCACCAGCACCAATGCCATAGTAATATTGCCCCTTTATTTGTTTATAAGGAAGCCAAGACTGGTTATAGTTATCATCGTCGAGCAAGAAAAAGCGTTTGCTGTCGCGCTCGGTGGGTTCGATTGCACCAGTAAATTTAAGGGTGGCGCCTTTTTTAAGGTGGGTCTTCCACGTGCTGCCGCGATAAGTACGCAGGCGTTTACCCTTTTTGTTGAAGACGTAGGCACCATGGGCTAACTTCAAGTTATTAGTTGAAGTAGCAGCAGTGACTGTCTTGCTAGTAGTGGTTGCTAATGGAATCGCAGCACCGAGAGCCAAGGTGCCAGCAACTGCTCCCAGGATGAGTTTTTTACTAATTTTCATAATAATACCTCAAACATAAAATTAATCTCTCACGCTAATTATAGTACATTGAAATAATTAAGATAGAAAAATGACAGCGATAATGATATTGTTAGTGATTTCAAAATTTTTTAGCAGATTTATAACATCCAATCGGCAAAGTGCAGCGGAATATTGTTATTCTTACCAAAATACTTCTTAAAGACATTGATAAAATGCCCGTTATCTTCCCATTGATGAGAACGAAGGTCATTCAAAGTTAAAAGGATCGTTACTGCTAGATTGGTTAACAGAATAATTACTAGACCGATAAGTGTGTATAAAAGATACATCATAGTTGTTCCTTCATTCATAATTTGGTGTGTACTAATTATCTAATACGGTATAACTATTTGACCATCTTGTCAACTTTTAGTCAAAAAAAGACCAGCGACTCTTAAAAATCGCTGATCTTACTGATATAAATACTTTTGTACTACTTCTTTTGGGTTCTGGCCTGCGCGAATTTGCTGTTCAAGTTCAATTGCAACATCAGCCAGGATCGACTGTGGATCAATGACATGATACGGGTGGTCTGGTGCTTTTTCCTGAGCTAAAGACAGTTCAGTACACCCTAATAAAATGACCTTACAACCATATTGATCGTGCATTGTGCGCAAAATGTGATGGTATAATTCTGCATCCACAATGCCTTTTTCCTTAATATTAGTGTAAATTAACCTTGTAACCAGCGGTTGAATTTCTGGTCCGCCCAGTTCCACAGTACGTTTTACCTTCTCAATCTCATCCACATACAGGTGGTCATAAATTGATCCTTCTGTAGCAATGACCCCAATCCTTTGTTCTTGGGGGTATTCATCAACAAAGTGGTGGACAGCAATCCGCATCATGTTCAAAAAGGGAATATCAGTCAGTTTAACCAAATCATCATAAAAATAGTGTGCCGTATTACAAGGCATTACCATAAAGTCCGGCTTCAGCTGGGCCTGTTGCAGAATATCTTCACGCAAAGCAAAGAAAAAATTAGGCTTGGTGTGGTCCTTGATATAAGTTGTGCGATCAGGGATTTGAGCATCATTTACTAAAAGATAGTTCAAATAATCCTGGTCCCTACTAATCTTAACCCGATGGTTAAGCATTCGCACATAGCTCTCCGTAGCAATCGTTCCCATGCCACCAATAATACTAAAGAAATCTTTCATTTTGTCCGCTTTTCTAGTGCTTAAAGTGCTCGTCTTGACCTTCCAACTCGTTAATTGCTTGCTGGGCAACCGTAATGTCTGACAAATACGGCGTGTCAATTCCACGAATTTTCTGGAAGTTATCCTCACCTTTACCACAAATAAGTACCACATCATTTTTGCCTGCCAGAGCAATTGCATCATGAATGGCCTTAGCCCGATCTAGTTCAAAAGTTACCTCAACTCTAGAATGGTCGATCCCAGCATTAATTTCTTCAGCGATTTGTTTTGGATCCTCAAAGCCCGGATCATCAGTCGTCAAGAACACCTTGTCAGCATAGACATTTAAACTATGACTAAAACCGGCGCGCCGGGACTCACCTTTATCGCCGGGTGCACCTACAACCACAATGATTTTGGGATTGTCGAATTCACGTTGCATAAAACCCATTAGAGCTATCATTGAAGCTTCATTGTGAGCATAATCAACAACTACAACTCCATGTTCTTGGGTAACCTCTGTCTGCATTCTACCTGGAACTGTCACTGCAGCAATTCCGCGAGCCGCATCATCATGATTCATACCAGCAAGACCAGCTCCAATAATCGCCGCCGTACCGTTTGACTGGTTAAAGTCACCCAGCATTTTCAGCCGATAGTTACCGGCAATCTCCAGTGCCTTAGCCTTGTCACTTACACATAAGACCTGAAAGCAGGTTTGGACCATGTCACTTTCCTGAGCTGAGTAACGAAAATCAATTGTTTCTTTCAATTCAGGATTGTCAAACTGCTCATCGGCAAATAGGTAGATACTATTTGGTTCGGTGGTTGTCGTCGCCGCCGCATATACTTCACTAAAGCGGTCAGTTTGGGCATTAATGATACACTTGCGGGCATTAACCAGTAATTGGAGCTTGCAGTGCAAATAATCAGCAAAGTTAGGATGTTCATTATGACCAATGTGATCAGGCGTAATATTAAGGAAAAAGCCCAGGTCATAAGTTAGGCCAAATACCCGGTTTTTCTTATAAGCTTGGCTTGAAACTTCCATCACCAAATGGGTCATTCCATTATCAGCAGCATTGCGCATGTCACGGAATAAGTCAAGTGACTCCGGCGTGGTCAAACTAGACTTGAAGGTATCTTCAGGCTGCTGTCCGACAACATTATTAACCGATGAAAGAAGCGCTGTCTTACCTCCATTGATCTGGTCCAGCATCCCCTTTAAAAAGTAGGCTGTCGTTGTCTTACCCTTAGTGCCCGTGATCCCAACTACATACAAGTCATCCTGAGGAAAACGGAAGAACGCTGCAGACAATAAGGCCATTGCCTTAGACACGTCACGCACGATTAAGGCGTGCATACCCTTACCCTCTGGATAAGGCTGCTCTGCCACATAACAATTAGCACCGTTGTCTTTCGCCATCGACAAGTAAGTCGGTCGGAACCCTGCTCCCTTACAAAAGAACAAGGTATTCGTTTGGATGTCGCGTGAATCATATGATACATACTCCATCCTGGTCATAACCGTGTCTTGAACCGCGCTCGATTTCAACAAGTGGTGTTCTTTCAAAATTAAAATACAGGTATTTAAAGAAATACTCATGCTATACCCCTCTGTTTTTTATCTCAGTCAAAATTATAACACAGCTAGGCTACCGTGTTAGTATTCTTTGGGTCTAGCGGCAAACTAATAATGAACTTGGTCCAATCCGGATCTGATTCACAACGGATTTTGCCATGATGTAAGTCGACAATACTCTTAGTAATCGATAGGCCCAGCCCAGTCCCACCTGTTTCTGTATTACGCGAAGTTTCCACCCGATAAAAGCGTTCAAAGATTTTTTTCAAGGATGCGGCCGGAATTTGGGCCCCGTTATTTTCTACCCGCAGTTCCACTTCATTATTGTTGACCAAGTTGGCAATTAGGTTGATCTGACTTGCACCAGTGCCATACTTCAAGGCATTGCTAATCAGATTATTATAGATGCGAACAAGTTTTTCTGGATCAGCTTGAATTGTCAACTCCTTGGGTCTGGTTTCAATATTGAACTCAATGTTCTTTTCTTCAGCCTCGATTTCAAACCCGGCGGCCACCTGTTCCAGCATGGAAAAAATATGCAAAGTGGACAAGTTCAACTTAGTCGTAGTCGACTTAATTGTCGTATATTCAAGTAGGTCATGAGCCAGTGCCTTCATCTGTTCTGCTTTGGTAAAGGCGATATTGAGGTAACGCTGTTGATCTTCAGGATCAGCCACACCCGACTTTAGCAAGCCTAAATAGCCAATAATCGAAGTTAGCGGTGTTCTGATATCGTGCGATACATTGCTAATTAATTCGTCCTTGGACTTTTCAATTGTCCGTTCCTCTTCAATAGCATTGACCGTACTGCTGACCAGTGAATTAATTGAATCAATCACTTTTTGCAAGTCGGTTTTTACTCTAAACGAAATCTTGTGGTCAAAGTGCCCTTGAGCGATATAGTGAAGTTCAGAAATAACATGGCGCAGCTGCATCTGGTGGTAGCGTCGAATCAGGCGCCAGTACAGTACAATCAAATCCCCAATACCCATAATAATCAAAAAGGTGTTTTGCCAGGACCACAAATGGCGGCCACCAGCAAAGGTAATGGTCTTCTTTAAAAAATAGATACCATTAACCAAGTTCTTGTTTTGGAGAATAGTCAAATTAATCAGAATGACAACCGATAAATTGAGTAGTAACAAGAGGACCACCGTAATGACCCCCTCGGCAAATAACTCGCTTTTTTCCGCTGCGGTTAACTTGACCCGTTCTTTTTTCATTTAGCTAAGCCTCAATTTTATAGCCAACGCCCCAAACAGTCTGGATAACATCCTCACCATCTGTCGCCTTTTGGATCTTATCCCGTAAGTGTGACACGTGGACCATGACCGTCTTAGCCGACACAATCGATTCTTGTTGCCAAACCCGTTCAAAAATTTCATCCGCTGAGAAGACGCGGTTAGGGTGACTAGCCAGTAGATAAAGTATTCCAAATTCTAACGCCGTCAACTGAATGTCCTGACCGGCAATCGTCTTAACCTCGTGTGAATCGCGGTTAACGACCAGTGGCCCCACTTCTAAGACATCAGGTTCATCGTCCTTGACCTGTTTCTGACTGCGTCTGAGCAAGGACCGAACCCGAGCCATCACTTCAAGTGGATTAAAGGGTTTTGAGACATAGTCATCGGCGCCCGTAATTAGACCCTTAATCTTGTCCATATCGCCAGTTTTGGCTGAGACAATAATAATCGGAATATCAGAATCCTTACGGACCTCCTTAATTACGTCAATCCCATTCATACTTGGCATCATCACATCCAGAATCATCAGCGAGATGTCAGGCGTGGTCGTCAGCTTAGTAATAGCCTCCTTACCACTATAGGCAACTACTGGCGTATAACCCTCGTTTTTGAGGTATATACTTAATAATTCAACGATTTCCTTATCATCATCAACAACCAAAATTTTCATAGGGCAAATTCCCTTCTTTTTAAACTTATTTTCAACTTAATTTCTACTAATATATAGTGTAACAGAATCATTGTCTAATATTTTAGCCGATTTTAACCTAAACACCTAATAATCAGTCATAACTTTATCTTTTCCTAAAAAAGTATCAAGCACATTTTGACTTATTCAAGAAGTTACAAAAAAATCCCTGATATCAGCTAAGTGGAATCAGGGACTGATTTTTTATTCAATTTCTTTTTTGCCAGTATATAATTCGTAGTAGTAGCCCTGCTCCTTAAGCAGTTGATCGTGGTTACCAGCCTCGATAATATGACCATGGTCAAGCACTAGAATTAAGTCAGAGTTAACAATCGTCGACAAGCGGTGGGCAATCACAAAGCTCGTGCGCCCTGCCAAAAGGTTGTCCATGCCGGCCTGAACCAACTTTTCAGTTTGCGTGTCGATACTTGAAGTAGCTTCATCCAAAATCATCACCGGTTCATCCGCAATCATTGCTCGGGCAATACTTAGCAGCTGCATCTGGCCCTGGGAGAGATCGCCACCATTACCATCAATAATGGTTTTGTAGCCTTCGTCCAGGTGATGGATGAATTCATCTGCATGTGATAGGTGAGCTGCCTGATATACTTCATCGTCACTAGCTTCTGTGTTACCAAAACGAATATTGTCCATCACTGTGCCCGTAAACATATGCGTGTCCTGCAGAACAATTGATAGAGAACGACGTAAATCATCTTTTTTAATCCGCTTAATCGGAATACCATCGTAAGTGATGGTTCCCGAATTAATCTCATAGAAGCGGTTAATCATATTAGAAATGGTTGTCTTCCCGGCTCCAGTCTCACCGACTAGAGCAACCTTCATGCCTGGCTTAGCATCGAGCGAAATATCATAAAGAATCTGCTTTTTAGGCGAATAACCAAAATTTACCTGGTCAAAGACAATATGTCCCTTAACCGTAATTTTCTGCATAGTTCCGTCTGCTTGCGGGACATTCCAATGCCACGTGCCCTTGACATTCTCATCCTTGGCGATAGTCACATCTCCGTCATCGACTTCAACCGCCTGGTCTTCCAAATCAAAAATACGCTTAGCACCAGCCAGAGCCATGACAATTGAGTTCAACTGTTGGGAAATCTGGGCAATTGGCATGGTAAATTGCTTAGACAACTGCAAGAAAGCCCCAATTACCCCCAGTGACAGTGGTGCAATGTGGTTAATTGCAACTGCTCCGCCTAAGACTGCAATCAAAACGTAGAGCAGGTTACCCATGTTGCCCATAATCGGAAATAGGATTGTCGCATAAGTGTTGGCCTTACCAGCTGCATCTTCTAAGGCCTGGTTGTACACATCAAAGTTTTTTTCAACTTCTGGTTCATGGCTGAAGACCTTAATGACCTTTAACCCATTAAGCATCTCTTCGTTATAACCGTTAACTTGACCCAATTCCTTTTGTTGCAACTGAAAGTAGTGTGACGACCGAGTAGTCAGGAAACGAACCACGCCAATTGAAAGTGCAAAAATAATTAAGGTGAAAATGGTTAGCTGCCAGCTAAGACTTAACATTGCTCCCAGGGCAAAGACTACATTCAAGGTTGAGTTCAAAAACTGGGGAATTGACTGCGAAATCATCTGCATTAGGGTATCGATGTCGTTAGTATAGCGGCTCATGATATCACCGTAGTCATTGCCGTCAAAATAGGCAATCGACAATTTCTCCATGTGTTTGAACATCTCATTACGCACCCGATATTGCACCTTCTGGGCCAAAACCGCCATTAGCATCGCAAAGAGGTAATTGGCAATAAAGCCAATGGCATAAAAGCCAAACATAATCGTGATGGCATGCCATAATGGACCAAAGTTTGGTTGAGCCTGCTTAGTCAAAGGAATAATGTAGTCATTAATCAGCCGCTCAATAAATAGCGAGCCAGCCACGGTTGCTGCCGCGGTTAGCACAATTGCTACCAGCGAAACCACTAGCATCCATGGACTAGTGCTTGCTATCAGCTTGAGCAATCGCATTAAAGTAGTGGTGCGGTGGCCCTTCATATTTGTATTCTTGTTTTCTGCTGCTTTATCCAAATCCATCACCTACTTCTTCTGCTCTTCTTGGAACTTGGCAATTGAACTGTACAAATCATTACGCTTCATCAATTCATCATGCGTACCAACATCCTGAATCTTACCCTCATCCATAACAACGATGCGATCAGCATCCTTAATCGAAACAATTCGTTGCGAAATAATAATCTTGGTCGTATCCGGCATGTCCTGGGCAAGCGACTCACGGATTTCTCGTTCAGTGTGAGTATCAACGGCAGAAGTCGAATCATCCAAAATCAAAATTTTCGGGTTCTTGAGCAAAGCGCGAGCAATGGTAATGCGTTGCTTTTGTCCGCCGGAAACGTTCGTTCCGCCCTGTTCAACCATTGTTTCATACTGGTCGGGCATCTCACGAATAAAGTCGTCAGCATGGGCAATCTTAGCAGCGGCAATGACCTGTTCATCAGTCGCATTTTCATTACCCCACTTCAAGTTTTCCTTAATTGTACCGGAAAACAACACATTGTTCTGCAAAACCATCGCCACATTATCACGCAGCGTCTTCAAGTCATAGGACTTAACATTATGACCTGAAACTCTCACTGCCCCAGAATCAGTGTCATAAAGGCGCGGAATCATTGCTACCAGTGTCGACTTTGAAGAACCAGTTCGTCCTATTATTCCCAGCGTCTCTCCTGGCTTAATATTCAAATTAATGTCGCTTAAGGCCAGATTCTTGTCAGCGGGATCATACTTAAAGTTAACATGATCAAAAATCACTTCACCATTAGTAACATGTTCAAGCGGTTTGCGCGGATTCACAATTGATGGCTTTTCAGTAATTACATCAGCAATTCTGTGACCACTAGCGGTCGAAATAACCAGTTGCGTGAAGATCATCGCTAAAATGTTCAAACTGTTTAAAACCGAATTTGAATATGAAAACATGGAAATCAACTGACCGGTCTGCAGACTGCCACCGACGATTTCCTTAGCGCCAAACCAACAAATGGTCAAGTTGGAAATATTCAAGATGGCCATAACAACCATCGCGTTAAGTGACATGATTTTTTGGGCAGTTGAAAACAACTTGTAGATAAAACCCGATGACTTCTTAAACTTGGTCGTTTGAGCATCTTCCTGAACGTAAGTCTTAACCTCACGAATGCCGCGAATGTTCTCACGGACAACCTGATTCATGCGGTCATAACCCTTAAAGATCTTCGGGAAGTAAGGACTGGCAGCCTTAATAATTACCGCCATCAGCAAGACAAAAATAGGAGCCAAAACCACAAAAATCAAAGAAAGACGTGGACTGATAATAAGCGACATAATTACCGAGACAATCAACATCATTGGTGCACGCACCGCAATTCTAATGAGAATTTGGTAGGCCATCTGAACGTTGGAAACATCAGTCGTCATTCTCGTTACTAGACTGGCGCTAGAAAACCGATCGATATTCTCAAAGGAATAATCCTGGACCCGGTAAAACATGTCCTTGCGCAGATTGGCTGCAAAACCTGCAGCAGCGTGAGCCGAAACATAACTGGCAGCAGCACCCAAAACAAGTGAAACGATAGTAATCACCAGCAGAATTAGGCCCGATTTCATAATGTAGGGCATGTCGCCCTTCATAATTCCGTTATCAATCAAAACACCAACCAAATAAGGAATTAACATTTCAATGATAACTTCACCTATAACTAGTAATGGCGACAACAATGATAATTTCTTATACTGCCTAATCGATTTACGCAGTGTGCTAATCATTAAATACCTCTTTCTATGTAAGTCAAATCAAGTTCATTTTACTGTTTGCAATGCTCATAAAAAGGATAAATAAATTTTGTTAAATTTATTTATCCTTTTTAAAATATAGTTATTTAAGTATAACGCTCCTCTTGACAAAAAACACTTTATTTGCTTCTCGACGATGGCGTGAAAACCGAGCCCACAATCTCGTAGTGCCGGCGAAAATACCACCGAATTCCGTAGGCTACAGCCGAAATGACCACGTTAACTGTACCTGGTAAGATGGGATTAATTACCCGCAAGGCTGGCAGTGAGAGAATGCTGAAGCAAGCCAATAAAATCAGGATCATTCCGCCCATGCCCAGCAGTAACTTAGACCAAGGGATTTTTTTATTTTTACTATCAGCTGGTAGAACCCATTCATTGTACTTGGTCATAAAGACACCCATCACGGCCCCAACAATCACCAGAGTCGTAATTCCCATTTGCGGATTTTCCTTGGCATTAGGTTGAAAAAGACCAATTACCCCAAAAATTCCGACAAAGATTGCCACATATAGCAGGGCACTATCAACCGCATACTGCCAGAAAGGGATATCGGCTGCCGTCTTTTTCTTTGGCATTAATAGATCAGCCGCCTTTAGCTTAGGCGGCATATTGTAGTAGGTGCTCGCTGGTTGACCGCGGCGTTGGGCGATTAGCAGGTCTGGTAGCAGTGCGTCTACTCGTCCAGTGGCCTCTTCGACGCTTAGCTGCCCCTGCTCTTCTAACTCCTTTTGTAAACGAAAAATATAATCGGTATTCTTATTGGACAACTGCTTACGTAAATCAGCAGGCGTCATTTGTCGGATTTCCGCCTCTTGGTTATGACTGGCGACTTTTTCTTTCAGTTTTTCCTGTTTGTTATTATCGACCCTTGCTTCTTGTTCGTTTTTCTGTTCAGCCATTATCTCTCCCTAAACGTTAAACCTAAATTCAATAATGTCGCCGTCTTGAACCTCGTAATCCTTACCTTCAAGGCGTAATCTGCCGGCTTCCTTGACCTTTTGCATAGTTTCATACTGATCCAAATCTGCAAAGGAAACAACTTCTGCCCGAATAAAGCCACGCTCAAAATCGGAGTGAATGACCCCTGCAACTTGTGGGGCCTTCATCCCTTCGTGGAAGGTCCAAGCCCGGGTCTCCGGTCCACCAGCCGTGAAGAAGGTGCGCAGACCCAAGAGGTGATATGCTGCCCTAATCAACCGGTCAAGCCCGGATTCGGACACGCCCTCTGCTTCTAAAAACTCTGCTCTCTCGTCGTCATCAAGACCAGCAATCTCTTCTTCAGTAGCTGCCGAAATACCGAGACAGCTAGCATGCTCACTAGCTGCATGCTGTTTGACAGTTTGGTAGTATTGGTCACCTTCAGGATCTGCCATTGCCGTTTCTGCAATATTGGCTACATAAATTACTGGCTTAGCCGTCAGTAGAAAGAGCCCGTCGACAATTTTTTGTTCATCCTCAGTAAAGGTAACTGACCTGACCGCTTTGCCTTCCTCTAAAACCGGCCTAATCTTTTCCAAGACACTGTATTCCGCCTTGGCCTCCTTGTCGTTTTGCTGGGCAATCTTTTTAACCTTATTAATACGGCGGTTAACGGCGTCAAGATCAGCAATCGTCAGTTCCAAGTTGATCGTATTAATATCTTCTTCCGGATCGACCTTACCAGTAACCGAGGTAATATTGTCATCATCAAAGGCACGCACCACATGAATAATCGCATCAGTTTGGCGGATATTTTCGAGAAACTTATTCCCTAGCCCCTCACCCTTGGAGGCACCCTTGACCAAACCTGCAATATCGGTAAATTCAAAGGTCGTATGCACAATTTTTTTGGCCGGAACGAGCGCTTGAATCCGGCTCAAGCGCTGGTCCGGTACCTCAACCATGCCAACATTAGGTTCAATGGTTGCAAATGGATAGTTGGCCATTTCGGCCCCGGCCTTGGTTATTGCATTAAATAAAGTTGACTTACCAACGTTAGGTAAGCCGACAATCCCAGCTGTTAATGACATCTTTATCCTCTTCTTTTCCCTAAAAACTACTCATTAGCTCGTTTTAAACTGGCCTGCACAATATCTTCCTTGCCAACGTAAAACTCATTTTTAACGTTAACTGGATCATTGGCCTTAGTCAGTATTTTTTTAAAATTGTGGGTGAACTTAGCCCGCGGCATCATTACAATTCGGCCACAGCCCATACACTTCAACCGAATATCAGCACCAAGACGTAAGACTTCCCAGTTGTTAGTCTTGCAGGCGTGTGGTTTTTTCATCAAGACGGTATCCGCAAGACCATATACTATGTCCCTATTCATCGAGATCAACACCCATGATATCAAGTATGCGGTTCAATTCGTCAACCGAAGAGAAGCTGACCGAAAGGCGGCCGCTACCGGTTTTATTTTCTGAGATATTAACGCTTGAACCTAGTTTATCAGCTAATTGGTGTTCGCTAGCACGAATAAAAGCAGACTTGTGTGTGCTCTTTTTCTGTGGCTTCTTGGAATTAAGACTAGCTACCAGTGCTTCGACTTTACGCACCGGCATTCCTTCCTTAACCACCTGCTTAGCCACATCATCAATTTTGTCCTTGTTCTTCAGACCTAACAAAGTTCTAGCCTGTCCCATCGACAATTCACCATGTTGCAAAAGGTGCTTGGTTTTACTTGGCAAAGTAAGCAGGCGCAAGTAGTTAGCAATGTATGGCCGCGACTTACCCATCCGCTTAGAAACTTCCTCCTGGGTCAAGCCTAAATTCTTTTGCAGCATCTCATAAGCCTGCGCCTCTTCAAGCGGAGTCAAGTCTTCACGTTGCAAGTTTTCTAGCACCGCAATCTCCATCATTTGGCTTTCGCTAAAATCGCGCACAATTGCAGGCACCGTAGTTTTTTGAGCCATTCTGGAGGCTCGATAACGCCGCTCACCCGCAATAATTTCGTAGCCATTAACCGACTTACGTACAATTATCGGCTGAAAGACCCCATTTTCCTTAATTGAGTCGGATAATTCTTTGAGTGCCTTATCATCAAAAGTTTTTCGGGGCTGATAGGGATTGGGGCGGATATCATCGAGGGCAAGGTCCTGAATTTCTTCTTCGGCTTCTTCAACCTGTGGTTCATCTTCAAAGAGAGCTTCAATGCCTCGTCCTAAGCCACCCTTTTTCTTTGTGTCATTACTTCTTGAGTCTCTTGCCATGGTTCTTCAATACCTCCTTAGCCAAATCATCGTATACTTCAGCACCACGTGAATTGGGTGCATATTCGGTAATCGTCTCGCCATAACTTGGCGCTTCGGCGAGTTTAGTGATGCGCGGAATGATGGTCTTGTAAACCTTGTTAGGGAAGTATGACCGCACTTCCTTAACTACTTCAGCACCCAGATTTGTGCGTGCATCTAGCATGGTCATTAAGACCCCTTCAACGCCCAGATCCTTGTTAAAGTGCTTTTGGACCAAACGAATGGTATTGAGCAGCTGGCTCAAACCCTCCATAGCATAATACTCACTTTGAACTGGAATCAAAATCGCATCTGAAGCAGTAAAGGCATTGATTGATAACTGGCCTAGGGAAGGTGGACAGTCAATAAAGATAAAGTCATAATCCGTGCTGACCGTATCAATGGCCGACTTAAGTCGCGTTTCACGGGCCATCATGCTAATTAATTCCGTTTCCGCCCCCGACAAGTTAATCGTTGCCGGAACTAGGTCCAATCGGTTAGTTGTGGTGTGAAAAATCGTATCTTTCAGTGGCACACTATCAATTAAAACACTATAGACGTCCTGATTAATCTCTGCCTTTTCAATTCCTAGTCCCGAAGTTGCATTACCTTGTGGGTCAATATCAACAATTAGTACGCGGTAGCCGCGATTAGCAATCGACGCGGCCAAGTTAATAGTGGTCGTTGTCTTTCCGACACCGCCTTTTTGGTTAGCAACCGAAATTACATTTACCATATTCTCCATGCCTTCCTACTTTCTCTTTAGTTCAATTGTGATGGTATAGTCATCTGAACTATTATTCTCTTTCACTTTGACCTTAATTCCTGATTCTTTGGCTAGTTCAACAGCCCGCTTAATGGTGTTGATTTGAACTTTTAAGTCCTTGGGAATGCGATTGACCGCCCGTTTAGTGCGATCTTTAGGTTTTGTTGCTGCTTCTTCTTGTTCTGCAAAATAGCCATCAATGTCCTTAACGATCTTTTCGGTATCATTGACATTCAGATTATTAGCTAGAATTTCATCCAAAACGCGCCCCTGGTCTTTCTCACTTAAGCCAACCAGACAGCGTCCGTGACGCGCTGAAATCTCTCCGCTTGCTAGATAACTTTGTACCTTAGGCGTTAACTTAAGCAGACGTAACTTATTGGCCACATATGACTGCGACTTGCCGATGTTTTGCGCCAACGCAGTCTGTGTCAAATTATTCAACTTCATCAAATTGTTATAAGCCTGCGCTTCATCAATTGGGTTAAGGTTTTCCCGTTGCAGGTTTTCAATTAGCGCTAGTGAGGCCGCCTGACTATCACTCATGTTGTTAATGATTGCCGGAATTCGTGGCCAGGCTAAGTGTTGGACGGCACGGAAGCGGCGTTCACCAGCAATAATTTCGTAATTCTCGCCCTTTTCGCGAACCACAATCGGTTGCAAGAGCCCTTCCTTGTCAATCGTCGACGCTAACTCACGGATTGATTCATCTGAGAATACCCGCCGCGGCTGATAAGTATTGGGCTTAATCTTGCTCAGTTCAAGTTCTTTAATTTGTTTATCTTGAGGAATTTCTTCATGGTGCCGTAAAGAAGAAAATAATGACATATTGCTTCTCCTTCTGTATTAATGAATCGGTTTACGGTGTGGCGTTCCTGCTTGCCGGGGGTACTTCTTCGGTGTCGGCTTAACTTTTTGGATTAAAATCAAAGTTCGCTCCTCCTCACTGCCAGGTAAACGTAATTCCTCCTGCTGTCGCATTTGTCCACCTAACACGGTAATTGCCTTTTGCGCTTCAGTTAATTCACTGGCCGCCTTCGGTCCCTTAAGGGCCAACAGATAGCCCTTTAGCTTAACTAACGGTAAACAATATTCACTTAAAACCGCCATGTTAGCTACTGCGCGCGCCGTCACCAGATCAAACTGTTCGCGGTAGGTCGGATTTTGACCAACATCTTCAGCACGGCCATGAACTAGCTTGACATCGGTTAACCCTAGTTGGTCAACCAGGTCCTGTAAAAAGTGCAGTCGCTTGCCCAATGAATCAACAATAGTTACCTTGAGATCTGGCCGCAATAATTTAAGCGGAATTGATGGAAAGCCAGCACCAGCACCAACATCACATAGCGTGCTGTCAGGTTCAAAGACTGACCCAAAGGTGAATAGCGGTGTGAGGCTATCAAAAAAATGCTTGAGGTAAACATCGTCCTTAGCCGTTATCCGCGTGAGGTTAACCTGCTTGTTGGCCAGCAAGAGACTGGTAAAGTATTGGTTAAATTGCTTGATTTGTGGTTCAGATAACTTAAAATTACGCTTTGACAATTCTTGGACAAAATCTTCAGGATTCATTTTTCACCCGTGAAACCTTGTTTCACACTCTTTCAATTTAACGCTAAAAATGGCTTATTGTAAAGCCATTACATCTCTTTAATTATGAAATATTTTTTGACTGCCGTCAAAGTCTAAATATCCAAAATACGCTATAATATCGTCAAAGGAGAAAAACATGATTGTTACGTTAATTGTCATCGCCTACCTGACCTTAAAAACTTATCGGGGTTACCAAACAGGTTTTACCAGACTAATTACCAATTTGATTTTTGCAGCAATTATTTTCATTGCTGCCATCCTCTTCCAAAATCCGGTCGGTAACTTTCTTTATAGCCAAGTAACTGGCCAAGACGTCCAGACAACACTGCCATCGGGCACCAATTTAATGATTTTCCGTTTTTTAGCTTTCTTTGTTATTTTATTTTTAGGTAAAATGATCAGCAAAATCTTTAAGAGTTGGCTGCCCGCCCGCAAGCCGCGCTCCAGCTTTGGGACTATTTTGGATGGAACTTTAGGTGCTATTGTCGCCTTTTTTGCCAGCTACTTCTTCGTCTACATCATCCTGTCGATGCTCAATGCTTTAGAAAACGCCTGGTTCATCCAACAGACACTAGATTCTTCCTTCTTGCGTTTCATCATTTACAGCACTCCGGGCTTGTCTAACGGCGTTTTTAACAGCATCTTTAGTATCAGCCGGACAGCTGCTTAAGAATTAACCTTAACTGGACAATTATTTAAATTCGTTATTTTTTCTTTTTTGTAGTAAACTAGCCTCGTAATGAATACAGTCTAAACAACTGAGGAGGAAAAAGTGGAGAAAAAAAACGTTTTTAAAAAAATTATTATACTAGGGACCGCTTTAGTACTAGGGTTATCAGCTAGCACTGCAAGTGTGGTCAAGGCTGATACTAATAATTCCGGCGCCGCTGGAACGCAGCAAGTCCTGCCACAAGCCCAAAAAGTCAAAACTTTTCAAGTAGCTATTGTCAAAAAGAATTACGGCATTTATCAGGGCTTCTTTGCCAGTAAAAAAACCAGCCAAGACTACTTCCACCAAACCTTCAACGTTAACCGCACCTTCACTTACAATGGTAAAAAATATTACTGGATTAACAAAAAAGGCAGCCCGTCCATTGGCTATCTCAACAAAAATGCGGTAGCTACCCCTAACCAGGCAAAGTTAGTTGATACCCCTTACGTTAGCCAGTATGCACCAGTTAAGGCGCCATGGGGCTGTGCCGGGGCAGCAATGGCAATGCTACTAGGATCGCAAGGCCAAAAAATCACGACTGGTTTGCTTCAAAATATTCAAAACCACTTGCCAATGCAGCCAACTAAGGGAGGTCAGAAGGGTAATGTTTACACCGGAATCGGTTTTGGCTACGTGATTAGCCCCGGCGCTCTCGCTAAATATGCTCGGACTTATCCGCAGGGGAAGAATATTATCAACGTCTCTAGCAAAAAGCTGACTGTCAATGACTTGAAGATGTATGTTCAAGGCAGTAAACCCGTTTTGTACTATGGCTTTTCTTCTTATCAAAAAGCCGGTGACAACCAGCGTAACCACTGCAAGGTAATCACTGGTTACAAGCAGGGTAAGTTCCTGGTCTATGACCCACTCTACTATTCCCGTAATGACGGGGCTGGAACTGGTGGCAAAAACATGAAATACGACCACGGCGCCATTGCCTGGGTAGCAAAAGCCGCTATTCAAAAGGAATTCTGCCACAAAGCACTAACTATTAAATAAAGTTTTAAAATAAAAATGCCATCCGGATCAACTTTATCTGGATGGTATTTTTTATAACTCAATAACTTTAGAACAATAACTGGCTACCACCGGATTATGGGTAACAATAACTAATGTTTTGCCTATAGTATTCAACTGCTTCAACTCTGTTAAAATAATATCACGATTATGCTCATCTAAAGATCCCGTCGGTTCATCCGCCAGAATTAACCGACTTGGCTTGATCATGGACCGGGCACCCGCAACTCTTTGCTGCTGGCCACCTGAAAGTTCAAAAATCTTACTCTTCTTGTATTTTTCAAGACCTACCCGCTTCAAAGCATGGTCAACTTGTTTTACTTTAGTTTTCTTATCTTGGCGGATATATCTTTGCGCCAAGGACAGATTTTGAGCCACAGTTTGATCATCAATCAGAGCAAAGTTCTGAAAAATATAGTTAATTTTTTCGCGGATTTACTGGCCAGCCAGTCTACTATTGGGCTTGATATTGCGCATGCCATCAAAGCTATAGCTACCTGAATCAAAAGTTTCAATTAACCCCATAATATTTAGTAGTATTGATTTTCCACTCCCGCTAGGTCCCATAACGGCCACCATCTCTTTTGGAACAATTTTCAAATTTAAGTCCTGAAAGACGACCTTACGACCAAAAGTCTTAGACAAGTGTTTGATTTCAATCATCGGCTCACTCTCCCTTTAAACTCTGCACAATATTTTTGTTTTCTTGACCCGTGAAAATGGCTAGCGTCAGCAACAGGTCGATACCAGCTAGAGCCACGCCAAGCAATAGCGCCCAAGCAAACCTACCCCAAAAACAAGCAATAGCGATTTGGACTGCATACAAACTAATAACAAAACTCACGATTTTTTTGTAACGATCGACTGTCCTAAAGCTCAATAGTCGCAAAATAGCCAACTTCAGACTATTGGTTCTGAAACACAGAATCGCCGTAAAGGCCGAAACGATTAGTGAGATAGAAAAGGCAATCACCAACAAAATCACTACAAGAAGTAATCCCAATCTTGACCACTTAGTTGCAACACTAGCCAGTGAACTCGCCAATGAGAACTTTACCCTAATACCCTTCAGATTAACTTGAGCTAAGTGTTTAATCATGGCCCGATTGTACTGATTATTCTTAATTCGATCGGATTACTTAAACCCGAAGTCAATAATTGTGACTTGCTCCAGCTATCCAGGTGGTGTGAATCAATCAGTTCATAGATGGGACGCTTAAAAAGTTTTAGCCGGTCGTTGAGGAAAACTGGAGTTACAGGTGTAGTTTGGTAATAAGAAAGATGCACTGGCTTCTTTGCCAAATACTTCTTAGTTAGCTTATCTGAGCGGTTAAGAACCAACAACTTAGCCAGCTTACTTACTTTACTGTGGTCCTTTTTTAGCTCATTGGGTACGTAGAAGGTGTTTTTCTTCCCTGTGCCTGCATCTATTTTTAGGCTCTTAACATAATTTTGGTTGACCCGAACCACCTGATAACGGTCTTTACTCGAGAACCAATCATTAACCTGAAAGCGAGCCCAATTTTTTTGCGGATTAATAATGTCTCCAGCAACAAAGTAAGGATCACTGTTCTAACTCATTAAAAAACGTTCCTATCTCGGCCTCGTTCTTGCCATTACGGACATCATCATTCCTAACTGCTTCAGCAGAAACCAAATCAGTTCGCTCTACCGTCAGGAAACTGCTCATGCGGACCACCTTGTCATACTGACTGTTTTTTTCATTAATTTCTTTAATATTGGCAATCCCGTCAATTAAGAGTACCGTGGTCAAAACAACTGTAGCAGTCTTTAAGAATAGTATGATTACCGTTCCTAAGTTAAAGTTGATACCCTGCTTTAATAAGGTAATAATCCTAATACTCCTAATTAAGGTGAGCGCAACTAAAACAGCCAAAACAAAAATCCCAACAACAACTAGTTGGCCAATTAACAGCCACATGACAAAGCCAGCAGGTCGATAAAGAAAAAACCAGCTAATCCCAATATCAACAATCAAACTAGCACTAAGTACTGCCATTAGTGGTAACCTAAACAATTGCCAAATCACGCCTTGATTGGAAAATCCCAGCAGTTTATAAACACCAATCTGCTTGACACTGGTCAGTGGAATTGAGCAGATAGACAGGAGTACCAGCAGTGCCAGTGCCAAAAATAAAACGAGATAGATAAAAAGCGTCCGGTTGAAGTATTCCTTTTGCGAGTATACTTTAGGGGTTAGTAAGTCAGCTTTACTGGTATTAAAGAAATTTGCTAACTTGCTAATAACTCTACTTCGACAACTAGCCTTGCCAATGACCGTGTAAATTCCATCCAGTGCTTTGTCATCATTACCAAAAAAGTTATCTAAGCTTTGTAACTTTATCCGCTCACTCCCCCAAAACACAGGAATATCTTTACCTTGAACATAAGTGGTCGATTTACTGGGGAATAGGTTAAACTTGTTGTTTTTGACAAAAAACTTACTATAGGGAAGGCAGTCCTTCATTTACAGTACGTGGGCAATTAGCTAAATAAATTTTGTAAGAATTAGCGGTCTCTTCAATTTTTTCAATTCGTTCTTGGTCTTTAGTTTGGTAGATGTTAATTACCAATAATCCTGCTAGTAAAATCATTAACATTAGAAAAAGACTAACTGTTTTTTTGATAAGATCACTTCCTTGCCACATATGTGATTAATAACCATTAAATAATAAAAATAACCTGCATGAATCAGTTTTAAGCTGATTTTATATATCCAAATTATCATACATATAGTATTTGAGCAAGCGATTTCTTAGCTAGCTATCTTAAAATTGCCAGAAAAATTCACCCAAATAAAAAACCAACCCCGTGCATTCCACCAAGCTGGTCTTAGGTACTATTTTTTAAAAGTTATCGTATTCAACGTGTTCATCATTATAAACAAAAACGGCACCAATGCGATCAGAATCATCATGCCACTGGGGCAGCGGATGTCCCGCAAAAAAGAGACGTTTGCACTCAATCTCGGCCTCAACTGAATCCTTGGTAAAGGTGGTTACACCCGCTAAGTCAGTTTCTACTGGGTAACCAGTACGCGGGTCGATCAGGTGGTGGTACTTGTTCCCATCAACAACCAGATAACGTTCATACGTTCCACTGGTAACGGCAGAACATTGCGGCACCATCACGGACGCAATGTTTTTGCCGCGCGGTTCTTTAGGGTCTTGCACACCAATTGTCCACTGGCCACTTGATCTTTTAGGTGAATCCCCTACTAGCAAAATATTGCCGCCTAAGTTGATAATGCCTGCGTGCACACCATAAGCCTGCCAAAGGTCACGGATCCGATCGGCAATCCAACCCTTGGCGATACCGCCCAGATCAAGTTCCATCCCCGGTTCTTGCAAGCAGACCGACTGGTTTTGATCGTTTAACTCAACCTTGAAGGGGTCAATGAGCTGCATCTTTTCCTTGACTTGTGCGGCTGTAGGTACATGGGCATTTTTAAAGCCAATTGACCACAACTTAACGACGGGACCAATTAACGCGTTAAAGCCGAAGTTGGCTCGGCTCTCATTCACCGCTAACTTAACTAGGTCGTAGGTGCCACTCGAAACTTGCACCGCCTTTTTTCCGGCTGCATGGTTGATGCTCATTACCTCGGACTTATCCCGATTGACCGTCAAGAGGTCTTCGTAATGATCAATTAAGTCAAAAGACTGGTCGATGATTTTTTGATCGCGCGCACCAAAAATCTGCAGGGTGATATCCGTACCCAGAGCGTGGTGCTGGCCGCTTTTTTGCTCTAATGCTAAATTTTCAATCATTTCCGTTTATTCCTACTTCTCCAAATAATTGGCTCTTAGTTCTTCCTGAACTTGCTCACTAAGCTGCAACTGATTAACAATATACGCGTCAAGTCCACCAAAGTTCTCATTGATAGTAATCAGACTGGTATCTAAGAAGACGTTCGCTACTGACCCCAAAACCCGTATATTGGCGCGGAAGCGGTCGTTTTCGCCAGCCTGCTTGAACTTTTGATCACGTTCTGCCCGGTAGTCATTGAGCAGCCAGTTGGAATAAAGGTAGTCTCGCCTAATCTCTTCCATCTTCACGCCCAAAATATGTAAAAGCATGACGGTCACTAGACCCGTGCGATCCTTACCTTCTGAACAGTGGTAAAGCGTTGCCCCGCTATTCGTGTGGGCTAGCAAGTTAATAATGCGATGCATATTTTCCTGAGACGCTTCAGCAATAATGTGTTGGCGATAACGCTGACACATCATCTGCAAACCGGCATACTGGTCACGGCGATACTCGGCAAATTCAGCACTCACGTCCAGTCCATTATCCCCCGTATTATCTTCGACTGACAAAGGATAGGCATAGTGGTCAACTCCCGCTAGCGCCTTATCTGGATTTTGGCGGCATTCTGCAGGAGAACGCAGGTCAATAATCTTGGTCAAGCCGTATTTAAGCAAAAAGCGCTCGTCTTCAGGACTTATTCTGCTGATATTCCCGGTCCGCAACAAGCGATGCAACTTGATTTTGCGGCCATTAAGGCCGCGGTAGCCACCTAGATCACGTGGGTTGCGAACAGACTTCACTGGTAAAACAAGAGGGTCACTCATGCCAAGATCCTTTCTAAAACAAAATAGCCGGACAGTTCTCCTATCCGGCTATTTTACTCTCTGCTAGTCAAACTAGCAAAAATTTATTTGTTTGCTTGCTCAACAAATTTAATGAAAGCATCCATCAAACCATCTATCTGCTTGATCGTTGCATCATCGGTTAACTCACCCGTTTCCTTATTGAACTTAGCTGGAGCTTGACCAATCAAAACTTCATTGCCTGGCAAAACGTTTGCGCTCATATCAGGTGAAAGTAAAATTTCACGAACATCTTCTTGCGCACGGCTAGAACCTTGGCCGCCAAATGACGCACCAAGAACAGCAACTGGCTTCATCTTCATCACATTTGGACCAGCGTGTGAACCAAGCCATTCAAGACTACTCTTCAGGGCAGCTGGAACAGTGTGATCATATTCTGGGATTGTAATAACGATGCCGTCAGCACTCTTAATGTCTTCAATCCAAGCCTTAATTGAATCATCAGCCATTTCCGTTCTGCAGAAAGGTGTTAACTGATCAATTTCTTTTACTTCAATGTCAGCCTTGTCACTGTAATGCTTAGCAATAAATTGCGCTAAGAAACGATTATATGAGAAAGGTGCATTTGTACCAACAATTGCTAATAATTTCATTCTTGGTCCTCCTTACTTAGTAACTTGTGCATACCACTCGTCAACTTCATCGAAGAAGTGGCCCAAGAATTCAATCGTTGACTTGTCCTTCAAGTCACCATTGTCATCAAATTGTGCCGGTGCGGTACCCATCATAAACTCATCACCATTAAAGACTACAGCACCAAAACCAGGAGCAGTCAACAGACTCTTCAAGCGACTTTGGGAACGCGCAGCACCTTGAGGCATTGGTGAAGTTGAAACAAGTGCAACTGGTTTACCCTTAAATGGGTGAATGTCGGATGATAGCCACTCAAGTGCGCTACTCGTTGCACTGGTTACTGAGTGTTGTTGTTCTGGTGAACCAATCAACACCAAGTCCGCGTCCTCAATCTCTTGTGCCAGAGTTTGGACAGCTGCAGGAATGCTTTCACCTTCTTTAAACATGGGAATACCTTTAACAGTAGCCAGTTTAAAGTCATACTTAGCAGCGAAATGCTTAGTAATATACTTAAGCAACGCTTCGTTAAATGAATTATTGGCATTTGAGCCAGATAATGCAAGGATTTTCATAAAAAACCACCTTTCGGAAAACTAATTTCTAACCTGATTATAGCATCATTCAGAGCATTTGACATAAACTTGCTTTTTATCCATCTTGATAATTAAATATACAAAAGCAGGCGGCATATCCCGCCCGCTTCTACGCGTTTTTTTAGTTTTTGCCCTTTCCAGTAACATTATCAAAAATAGAAACTTTACCAGTTTTACTCAGCCAATCATTCAAAATTGCATCGTTAATTTGGGCAGTCAAGACATTGACAATTTGTGTCTGTGAAAAGGTAGCAATGCGATTAACAATCAAAGAGGCAATACCGATGGCGGTAATCCAATTAGCAGTGACAATACTTTTGATTTTTTCATCACTATAGCCGGTGTCCTGATATTGCTCCTTAAACTTTTCAATTCCCAACGTAATTAAGGTGTCTGAAATAATTTCGCTACCCAATTTCCCATCAACAAACATTGCTCGGAACAAGTTCTCGTGCTCCTGGGCAAATTCAATATAGGATAAGTCAATATCAATTAACGGTTTGTCAGTATATTTCTTTTGCAGGATATTATTCTTTAAATTATCTGCGATTTTGCGCAAAACCTCCTTGCGCAATTCATGCATGTTGTTAAATTCAAGATATAAGGGCTGAGTCGAAAAATGCCCCACTTTAGCAATGTTGCGGGCCGTAAGACTTTCAACCCCATCCTTGACGACCATTTTGTAGGCAATGTTTAAAATCTTGTTTCTTCCTATTTCTTTTCTTCTCGCCATGTCAAATCCCTATCTGTCATTTCACTTATTAATTCTTGCTTTAACCAAGCACAAAAACTAACATCATTAGACAACAGTTACAGTAACTGCTTATGCATTACTGTCTAAAAACTCATCATAATATGATGAAACCATGTCACTTACCTCATCCTTGCTCAAGCCTTGCGCCGCACAGTAGGAAAAGAACGCCGCAGACAAGATATAGCCGCGTTCGCGATCATCAGTTAAATCATCGGAAAAGTTGAGATTGATCCGTTGATTTTGATAATCCGTTGACAATTCAATAGTTTTATCCTTAGGAAGTTCATTCATTACTTATACTCCATCTTCAAAATTAGTTGGATATCCTTTGCGTCTAGCCGAGCTAACCTTCATAGAGCTACTGACTGCACTAGCAAATCCGCATTACACTAACGGTTATTTTTATCACTTTAACTAGACCAGACTTAAACCACAAATGTGGCCAAGACCCCGGTTATTAAATCAAAAAATAACAATTATTATCTAGTGTTAGGATAGTAAATTTTAAGTCCCTTTGTCAAGACCCAAACACTTTTCATCCCCTGAAAATCATTATTAGTTTTGCCTTTAAAGTGCGACTGTCAATGCTTGTATCAATTTTTAAGCCACTCTTAAAATAACACTTAGCAAGAAAAAACAGCAGTTCTTATTTAATCTTGCTAAGACAAAAATAGACCCTACTGTTTTTTTATTTCTAATTTATTATATATCCATTCAATAATTATCGCTTTTTTATCCATTCAATAATTATCGCTTTTTAGTCATTTTACCATCCATCATTTCATAGATGTGATCTGCATATTGTTCCAGCCGCGGATCATGGGTTACTAGGATAACGACCTTATTATAGTCCTTGGCCACGTCTTTAAATAACTGCCCCACCTCATCGACATTTTTACTATCCAGCGAGGCCGTAGGCTCATCTGCAAGTAGAATTTCCGGATTAGCATAGAGCGCCCGGGCAATTGCTGCACGTTGCTGCTGGCCACCTGATAATGCGCTTGGATACTTGTCAACCAAGTTAGTGATGCCGAGCTGCGCAAGCAATTTCTTTAGGGCTGCATCATTAAGATTACCAGTCTTTTTGACGCGTCGCACCAGTTCAAACTGTTCTTCTACAGTCAAAAAAGGCACCAGATTATATGTTTGCAGCACAAAACCGATTTCTTGTAGCCGTAGATTATTACTTTCTGCTGGCGAAATTTCAGCAATATTCTTGCCATCAACTTTAACCTGACCGGAGGATGGTTTTTGTAACGAGCCGGCAACCGTTAAGAAGGTGCTTTTACCCGCTCCAGACGGTCCCATGATTAGAACCACTTCGCCTTCATTAGCTTTAAAGTTGATCTGGTCAAGTGCTACAACCTCAGCCGCACCAGTACCATATTTTTTTTGCACATTTTTTAATTCGAGCACTGCCATTTTATTCTCCTATCGCTTTTGCCGGGTCTACTTTCAAAATTGACCTAATCGGAATCAAACTACCGATAAACCCTGTTAAAAGCATGCCAGCCGTACCACTAACGATGATTTGCGGAGTAAAACTCAGCGGCACCGCTGCCGGAAGCACTCGGGCTGTAACCCACATTGCTAACAGCCCAATCACAACTCCGCACACAACCAGAATAAGCGACTGGCTGACCGTCGCTTTGACGAGGGTTGAACTGGGAATTCCCTGCGCACGCATTACCGCATAGTTGTGCAGTTTTTGCATGGTCAAGATGTACAAAAAGACCGCAATAACAATTAATGAAATGACGAAGAGAAAGCCAATCATCAGTTGAAAAGTCATGTTTTGAGCAGTATAACCTGGTAATTTGTTAATAAATTGCTTAATGGGATAGGTCTTGCTGTTTTCGTGATTGTAGTGGTACGCTGGCTGGCGCGAAATAATTGCTGAAGCCAGCAAATCTGGCATTCCCTGCCGCAACTTCTTCCACCTGGTAAGTGTCCCGTAAATAATTGGAGCAATATTGATCTTAGCATTCTTAACAAAACCGGTAATCCGGTACTTTTGCTTCGAACCACTCAATTCAAGTTTGTCGCCCAAGTGATAACCCTTGGTCTGAAAGGCCTGGTCAACTACCACTTCATTGCCACCCTTGGCTTTTCGCCCGGCAATTACTTCTTGCTCTTGATAAATAAACTGACTGCGCTTGATACCAATAAATTGGGCTGAAATTTGGGGCCGCTGCTTATCCTTAACCACGACTGGAGTCTGGCCGACTAGCGCCTCATCCTTAGTAAGCTTGGCAGCTTTGAGATCGTCTTTAGAAAGGACTGATTGACTCATGCTGACATTAGCATTCTTGTTTAAAACCACCTGCTTAGCTTGCCATGATTCGATTGCTTGGGTGTTTTCGCTGCCTAGGCCAACCGCAAGTGATGACAAGACGAAAATCAAGTAACTGATTAAAAAAATCATCAGGATGATTAATCCGTAACGCAGTTTTTCTCGTTTTATTTCTTTAATTGCTAAAAACACTAATTTGCTCCCTTTTCTAACAATTCGAGTCCTGCTTTAAACCGTGACAACACTGCCTTTTTTTGCCTTGGATTTTCAAGCACCATGTGGATTGTCGCATGACTGAGCACCATCGCGCTCCAATTTTGCGGACTCAATTCAATCGAGGCGTCATTAGAAAATGGCTTGGCAACTACACTTTCATTGTAGAGGACATGCATCTTAATCAGCTCGGCATACTTACTGGATTGTGTGTGCTCAATAAATTGCACTACACTTTGGTAGAACAGTTTTGGATCAAAAATTGGCCCGATTTTTAAATGAGCATGAATCTCCTTAAGAGCGCACTGATAGAGGTATTGGTAACTATCCGGCAAATCATCAAAGTACTTGTAAAAAGCCCCGCGAGCAATGCCGGCGTCCTTGACGATCCGAGCAACCTGCGCCTTTTGCAAAGGATAGTTGCTAAATTCTCTAAGTAAGGCCGACTGGACTAACGCTTTCTTTGTCGCGGGCAAGTTAGTAAAAGTTGCTTTTACCATTTTGTTGACACCTTCTTTCATAAAAAGTGACACCGTGTCACCTAGACAAGAATACGTCTGCTTGAAAAAATCGTCAAACAAAAAGTATTCTTAAAATATCAGTGTAAAATAAAAAGGCTCCTGTAGAGCCTTGCAATCGGATCAACTTAACACCCGATTATAATAATTAATTCGCGGCCAGCCATCAAGATATGAAAGCTTGGCCAAAGCACAATTATTAATCGTGTCAAAGTAATCCATATTACCATTGGTAAAATAATGAGCGAACATCATTCGGATCAAAGTGCCATGACAGACCACTAAGATTTTTTGTTTGGGATACTTTGCTTGCAGCTCATTTAGAAAACTGCCACACCGCTCATGCAAATCCTCAAAGGTCTCACCACTGGGCGCATACTTAACGTAATTGGCTGCTGCCTTACCCCACGGGTCAACTGCATCGGGATACTGCTTGCCCAGTTCTGGCAAAAACTCCCCGTCCCATTCACCGAAGTTAAACTCAATTAGTCGCTGATCCTCAATGATCTCCTTTTGACCCTTAACAAAAAGCCGGGCCGTCGTCAGTGCCCTAGTCATCGGACTAGAAAAAACCACTTCGAAACTGGACGGATCGAACTTGGCTGCCGCCTTTTCTGCCTCGACACGCCCTTCTGCATCCAAGTCATGGTCAAACAATGATCCCTGGATACGACCCGTCTTATTCAAATCTGTCTGGCCATGGCGAACAAACACAATTTCCATCTTAACCTCACTTTAGCTAATTTTTTTACTGTTAATAACCATTTTACTTTATTGCTTATTAATGACGCTTAAAGTCAAACTTCGTTCGGAAGACATAAGTATCTGATGTACTATGTTCCTCATTATATGCGAAACCAAAGTCATTAAAGTCGCGTAACTGTTGCGGTCTGGTTAGTTGGTTTGCCGCAATAAAGCGGACCATTTCACCGCGAGCCATCTTGGCGTGGACGCCAACTGTCTTCCATTTGCCGGTGTGTTCTTCCTGAAAATCAATCTTAATCATTTGGCGAGCATCCGTCAAAAAAGGCGTGATATTCCGTGAATATTCCTTAGAAGCCAGGTTAATGACCACATCATCCTGACTAAATAAAGTGTCGGCTAGGCTGCTGCCCCAAAACTTGTACAGGTTAGGCTGACTAAATCCTTGTACCTTGTTCTTCATTTCTAACCGGTACGGCCAGACGCCATCAAAGGGCCGCAAAAGTCCGTATAAGCCAGACAGAATGCGGACATTTTGCTGCAAATAATCAAGGGCCGGACTGGTTAACAGATCTGGCGCCATATACTGGTACTGAATACCCGAATAAGAAATAATTGCGGGCGTAAGCCCGGTGGTTTGGGCCAGCTTAAGCGCACTAATTTGCTTTTGCCCTTCCTTAGTCATGCGTTCACTGGACTGCCAAATCTGTTGCAGTTCAGCCAAATTACACTGCTTAAGAAAACTTGCCAATGCGCTTGCTTGCGTGATAAATTGCGGCTTAGTCCTAACCGGAAAAGATTCGCGGTCAACCTTCATTTTCATTGCGGGTGAGATAATAATTTTCATCTTTCGTAATTTCCACCTTTTGCGTTAAACTTAATACTAAACGTACTAAGGAGAGAACTAATGAATCCTGACTTTGCTGTCATTCTAAATTTTAAACTAAAAACCGGAAAAGATGTAGATGTCGATCTTTTGGTCAAAACGGCCCGGAATATCGGGGCCCGAGCTGTTGCAACAAATGACCGACGAGCCGACTTCAAACAAGCTTGCAATAAGTACGTCATTGCACTCGTAGATGAAGACCAAGGAGAAGAACTAACTGCCGACAAAGTCATTGACCACATGGTGCACCAGCGCAAGGACGGCCAAAAAACAATTATTAACTTATCCGTTAGTGAAGATGGGACCTTGTCTGAAAGCGCACAGGCTCTGCTCGACCAAGTTAACCGCTGGATGCATCGCTTTGGTCATGCCTTTAATGAGAGTGAGCCCAGCTCACTTGTTGCCAACCATGGTTTTGTCTTACAGAATCGACATATGCACTATCAAAAGTATCTATTTGTTAATCGTCCAGTGCCTGCCCAAGTTATAGTTACCGGTATGGCACAAGCGCCTAATCGCATTGAACTGGTTGACAACCGGACAGAACTAGACTTTGACTATCAGGATGGCAGCTTAACCATCAACTTAGGTGCCATGCCGCCTGACAATCTAATCTGGCAGATTGTGCGTATCCAGGAGCACCGCCAGGAAGATGATCTTATTGCAACAAAATATTAAGAAAACGGGGCTTGTCCCCGCTTTTTTATTGCTACTGAAACCAGGATAAAGGCATTGACACTCCGATGTCCTGTAATTACAATAAGATAAGAAAAAACTGAAGGAGCAATAAGATGAAGTATAAGAAACCGTTCTATAAAAAGTGGTGGTTCTGGTTAATTACCACCGTCATTATCGCAGTGAATAATCGGGGCCAATTTACGTCAAACGCTGAGGGTTCCCAAGCTGCGGCGCCGCGCTCTAGCAAGATAGCACGCAGCGAGCAAGCCAAAAAAGCGCATACTAAGGACCTAACCGAAAAAAAGCCAACCAAAAAAGCCCAGCAAGAGCAGCTGCTAGAGAAAACACCAAAAAAAGCAGCTCAAAAGAAGCTAGCACAGAAAAAAGCACAAGAAAGCAAAATTCGCGCCACGCAAAGACATCTAGTTGCTAACCAAAAAGTCCGAAAAAAATCCCAAAGACAACAGCAGAGGCAACCAAAACAAAAAAAGCAACAGATAGCTGCTAATGACCGGAATAGTCGAACAGTTTATGTTGCTCCGACCTCTGGTAGCAGGTACCATTATACCCCATCTTGTCGCGGTTTAAGTCGGGCTCACGGAAACATCAGCAAAATGACACTAGGACAAGCACTTGCACAGGGCTACACCCCTTGCAAGTGGGAAAACTAGGCGGGAGGAACACACCATGGTTAAGGTTGGTTTACGCAAGCCCAGTCTCAAAAAAACAATCGCGTCCAAAACCAAAGGACGCACTACTAGAACGATTAAAAAAGCACTTATCCCAAATTATGAGAAACGGGGAATGGGCTGGGCTCATCCCCAGCGCAAAATTCATCATGCAATTCACCACAAAACTACCAGCGATGCTCGTAAATTATTTTCTGCAAGTACTTCGGCTAAGCGGCCAACTACGACTGCAGCTATGACTAGTCTTTTTACTCCGCCTAAAAATCAACCTGGCAATAATATATCTGAAGCTTCGTCGCTCTCGTCTACTGCAGAAATTCGCTACTTCAAGGTAAAAACAGCCAAAGATGTGCAAACCAACCGTATTCTCTATTACACCAAAGTTGTCCGTTCCTGCTTGCTCTGGTTTCTGTCTTGGGCCAGCTTAAAACCGGCATTTATCCCCTAGTCACCTGGCTTTTGCTTAAACTACCCACACTGCCTTTTGGCGAGCCTATCGCTCCCAGCAAGCTTAAAAAACCACAGTCCCAAAATAAGGAATAGCAAATATTGCGCTAACCTACTTCAGCAGTCCTAAGCTCATTTCAGATAGTTCTACTGGCACTATCTTTATTAAGTCCCAATCGCCCTAAATTATCATTGCAATAGTTAGAAAATTTTAATAGAATAAAGGTTTAACAGAGTACATTAAGTTAGGTAGTTATCTGTTTTCATTTAAAATTGCAATAATGTTCAAGCTATTTAAGATTCAGTAATAATCAAATAGCGTTGACTGCGAATTTTTCCTAAATGATGACTGATTAGGAAACACTAGCAGCCAAAAGGGTTGCTAATACTTAAATTTAAGAGAGAAGTGAAAGAATAATAATGAAGCATAGCGTATCACCATTGACTTCAGACAAATATTTTCAAAGTGGCCATCAAGCCTTAAAAATACGACAAACTATCCTTGCATTAGTTAGTTGGATGATCATTTTCTTTCCTGTTTTTTGGGTATTTTTACCTTTATGTAACCAGCAACTAGCCCATAAATTGGGTATTGCCTATTTCAGTGACGAGTTTAAGCTGGTGAAATTTTTAGCGCTGTTTTTTGGAACATTTTTTGTTTTTATCACGTTTTTTTTCATTATTGTTACCATTTGGAATAACCTCCATTTCAAACATGCAGTTGCGCAAAAAGAAACAAATCGGTCAATGATGCGTAGCCGGCGCGGACACGTGGTTGAATTAGCTTGCCAGCAACATTTTGGCGACACGGCCCAGAGGCAAGCAGCACACTTTTATCAAGTTGAAGGTAACCAAAATTTTGACAATAACTATATTCAAAACTTATTTGAATTAAATGAGGTCGACCAATGAGCCAATTATGGCAAATCTGCAGTATTATTCTTAACATTCTTTTCTGGATATTAATTTCTTATCCTATTCTCGGTTCAATCGCCTGGTTAGTCGGTACCGTATGCTATAAGTATCTTTACAAGGGGAACAAGCAGAAGTATCCAGAATTTGCGCACCAGGACGAGCCCCTGGTTTCAATTGTCATTCCTGCACATAATGAAGAAGTTTGCATCGAAGCTACTGTTACCTATATGCTAACCGAATTAACCTATAGTAATTATGAAGTTTTAGTAGTTGATGATTATTCAACTGATCGCACACCCTTCATCCTGCAAAAGCTGCAAGAAAAGTATCCAAACTTGCGTGTCATTCGCATCAAAAGTAACAAAGGCAAAGCTCACGCCCTTAATGTGGCCTTAGCCTTTGTACGGGGAGAATTTATCTTAAGTAATGACGCGGACACTGTCCCTGAACCAGACGCATTGCAAAAATATCTCCGTTACTTTACTCAAAAAGGTGCCGACAATATTGCTGCAATTACCGCCAACATGAATGTTTTAAACCGGACTAAACTGATTACCAAGTCACAAACGGTTGAATTCTCGAGTATTGTGGGAATCATTAAGCGTGTAGAACAAGGAGTGTTCGGCGGTGTCTACGCATACAGCGGCGCTAACACGATGTACCGTAAAAGCGCCGTCATGGATGTCGGATTATTTCGACAAGACCGGGCTACCGAAGATATCAGTGCAGCGTGGGACCAACAGTTGAATGGTTGGTTTGCAAAATTTGCTCCTGATATTGCCTTTTACACTTCGGTTCCCGAAACGGCAGGGGCCCTCTATGCTCAACGTAAGCGTTGGGCTAAAGGAGGAATTGAAGTTTGGCTGACCAACTTCAAGAAAGTACTGTGTCATCCCTTTGCTAATATCGGACAAACCCTCATGTTTTTTGATCAAACTTTCAGTATTCTATGGGCGGTTTTCTTCTGGATATCAATAATTGCCTCTATTGTCTTAATTATTCTAAACATTAGTACGGGAAATCTACCCTACATCCTTTCGCAAGCAACTGTATTTCTCAGTTTTGGAATAATCTCAGCCGTAATCCAATTAGCTGTTGCCTTAATTGTCGATAATCAAGCCAGCAAGCTCCGTTATTTACTATTTGCGCCCCTCTATATCATCTGGTGGTGGATAATTAATTCATTGACCGTTGTAGTTAGCTTTATACCGGCTGTTTATACCATCCGACATGAAGGATCAGGAACTTGGAATAGTCCAAATCGGGTATGATATATTTGATGACTTCAACTCCAATAGCTAACTAACCCAAACACTGGGCCATTTTATAGTTGGTAATGACTAGTTAATCTCTCATTTCTAAATTAAAGGCTGATACCAGAAGAGACATGTTCTGGCAGCGCTCCAATTTAAATCACCACCTGGCAAAAAAGTAAACTAATTATCAGGTACACATTGAAAACCTAATCTAAACAGCCTCAACACAAAAAAGCTACAATTTTAAATTGTAGCTCTTTTGTGTTTAAATTTTGTTTTATCTTCCGCTCTCGGCACGTGCCTTGTAAGCACCTTCGCTGGTATTGATAATCAGTTCTTCGCCGTCTTTAACAAAGTCAGGTACCTGAACCACCAGGCCAGTCTCCATTGTAGCTGGCTTGCCCGAACCGGTAACCGTTGCGCCTTTAATACTTGGTTCAGTATGGACGACCTTCATCGTAACCGTAGCTGGCAGCTCAACTCCAAGTAGTTTGCTACCATTGGCAAATTCTAACTGGACGTCAATATTAGGCATTAAATATAAGCGGTCATCACCGAGTTGCTCACTAGTAACTTCATATTGTTCATAAGTTTCTGTATCCATGAAGGTATAAACTTCGCCTTCATTATATAAAAACTGGGCTTTTTTCTTGGTCATGTCAACTAATTCAACCTTTTCCGTTGGTCGCATCGTCTTATGCACAACCGCTCCGCTTTCAATATTACGCAAGTCCATCTGCATAACAGTGTTGCCTTTGCCAGGCTTGTGATGGTTAGCCTTCAGTACTCGAATCATCTTGCCGTCTTGACTAAAAACCATACCCTTTTTTAAGTTAATTGCCTGTACCATTGTTTATTCTCCCTTAATTTTACTTAAAAATAACCAAAACAAAAAAGAGTCACGCGGGCGGCAATGCGAATTTTTTGATTAATAGTAAATAAATCGTCTTCATAGCACTAATTATAACAAATTAAAATTGTCTCAGGTAGATCCGATCGATCAAATGTCCCCTAGTTTTGTGCAAAATCAGACTGGCACGCTGCTTGGTCGGTGCAATGTATTCACGCAAGTTGACTAGGTTGACCATCTGCCAGGTGTCCTGAGCCAGTTGCAGGGCAGCTCCGCGAGGTCCATTGGCCATTTCATAATAGAAATTCTGGGGATTATGCTTATTTAGTTCAAGTACCCGTACAAAGCGCTGCATAAACCATTTTTCAATCAAGTCTTCAGCCGCATCAATATAAATGGAAAAGTCAAAAAAATCACTGGTAACAATCTGCCCGTTGGTTGGTAGTTGCAGCGTGTTAATTCCTTCAATGATTAGAATATCGGGCCGCTTTACATGACCATATTTTCCCGGCACAATGTCACTTAACTCTTGCGAGTATAACGGGTAGGCAATGTCTTCCTTGCCACTAAGCACATCTTTTAAAAAATCACTAAGCATGGCCATGTTATAGCTCTCGGGAAAACCCTTACGATCAAACAGACCGCGCCGCTTTAACTCCTGGTTTGGATAAAGGAAGCCGTCTGTGGTCATCAAATGCACCTGCAAATCTGCCTCAGTCCGGCTCAATAGCACCTGCAGCAAGCGGGCAGTGGTTGACTTGCCTACGGCCACCGACCCAGAAATACCGATGATGAAGGGCGCACCTGCAACTTTTTGCCGCAAAAAGACGCGCTGCTTTTGCTGCAACTCGCGCTTCTCCTGGTAGGCCAAGTCAATGTAGGCAATTAAACTAGCATAAATTTGCTGTACATCCGTTAGATTGATGACATCTCCCAGCGATTTAAGCTTGGCCAATTCCGCTGGCGAAATTTTGACCTGGTCACTAGTAGCAAGTTGAGCCCAGTCATCACGACTGAATTGTAAGTAATTCTTCATCAACCTCGTCCTTCATATTTTCAGCAGTGACTATTAAAATCACCTACTCACGCGCTTTGTAGTCTTTTAAATCTTTATACATCATGACGTGCTCGACGCCAGCTTCGAAGAAGTTAGCGCCCGTCGTTTTGTAACCTAGAAAATCATAAAATGGTTTAGCCTGTAATTGAGCATGACAGTACAGCCGTTCAACGCCGTGCTGCTTCAAATACTCGTGCACTTGCTCCATCATCTTTCTTCCTAGTCCCTGTCCCCGGGCTGCACGAGCAACTGCGACCCGACCAAGCATCCACTTACCATCTTCTTGGAACACCCGACAAACTGCCAGTGCCTTAGATTGAGCTCGATTCAGTGCAAAAATTTGAATGGCCTCTAGGTCCTGGTCATCCAACTCGGGGTCCGTGATTTTTTGCTCACACACAAAGGTGTCAACCCGCAGACGGGCGAGACAAAAGACTTCACGACCGGACATCTCAGAAATTTTTTTAAAAGTAAAATTAGTGGGAGCTTTTTGCATTATTATACCTACTTTTCTTCAAAGGTTCCTTGATCAACTTCAAGCAGCGGGCTTCGCGCTCCTGTGTACACGAGGTCAAGCTTGTACATCGCACGCGAGGTAATCGTATATACGAGCTGGGTTTCATCGAGGCGGTGGTAGTTCGCTGCAGAAGCCTCCCACATAATAACGGCATCAAATTCCAATCCCTTAGCCAAGTAAGACGGAATAACCAGCGTACCTACGGCCAACCGCTGATTAGCCGTAGCAATTAACGTAACTTTAGTGCCTAGATCCTTTAACTTCTGAGCAACTTTCTTCGCGGTGGCCAAATCCTTGGCGATAATTGCCGTTGTTAAGTTAGCCTGCTGGTTTTCTTTTAGCAACTGGTCGATGACATCAATGGCTGCAGTATTGGTCTGACGGCCCCAAAATACCGGCTTGGGTCCCTGACGGTCAAAGGACTCAATCTTTTCACCCTGCCGCAAAATCTGCTTAGTGAAGTCCGTTAATTGCCTGGTTGACCGGTAGGACTTAGTTAGCTGAACCACGTCGGTTTTTTCGGGGTCAAACAACCCGCTGATCTGCTTGAGCAGGTTGCGGCTCTCGTCCTTGGTAAAAATGGCCTGGTTCAAATCGCCCAGCATCGTAAACTTTGCCCGAGGGAAGTTATACTTAAGGTAGCACAACTGAAACGGCGTGTAATCCTGAATCTCATCAATGAAGGCGTAACGCATCTCATAGTCAACTTGGCGGCCAGTAATTAAGTCATACAGGTAAAGGTAGGCCGAAACATCATTCATATGAATGTCGTGGTCAACGAAACTCTGCTTGACCTCCTCAACGTGCTCCGCCCAATCAGTTGAACTAATATGCCACTTGGAGAGAGCTGTCATCTTTGGCACGGTGCGTAAGAAGTGCAAATATTGCGCGCGCATATTAACAAAGTTATTACGCCTAATTTGTTGGAAGACCTTGTCTAGTGCCTTAACGACAATCTTGCGGCTCAGAAACTTTTCTTCTTTCTCTTCAGAATCAAATTCCTGGTCAGGCCGGTCATACAACTCATTTAGTTGCTCCTGACTCAAACTTTGGATTGTATCCATCACCCAGTTCTTCTTCGTCTCAGCGTTAATCTTGCGGTTAAGTGCTTTAATTAACGCTTCCCGCGTTGCGTCAATTCGGTTACTTAAGTTGTAATTGTCATTGAATGAATAATACAGCTCACTAATCTTTTCTTTAGTGAAAAATGGCCGCTTATGGTCGCGAAAATAAATGTTCTTAAAAATCACTCCGCGCTGGTTTAGCCGCTTGGTATAGTGATCCAGCAACTTGAAGAAACTGGTAGAATCCTTGAACTGGCTAATAGCCGAATTGACACCATCATCTTCAAACTGATCAAACAGATTTTCGACCTGCATCCCCGGCAAACGGCGTGCAACAAACTGCCAATAGGTCATTTGTACCATGTTTTGCTCACCCATCTCAGGCAGCACATTTTTAATGTAGTCATTAAAGAGTTGATTGGGACTAAACATGATTACATCGCTACTAGTTAGGTTACCCCGGTAACGGTAAAGCAGGTAGGCAATGCGTTGCAAGATTGCCGATGTCTTGCCTGAACCGGCTGCCCCCTGAACGAAGAGCAAGTCAGCACTAGTATTTCTGATAATTTTATTTTGTTCACGCTGGATAGTCGTCACAATTGACTTCATCTGCGTACTGGACTTTTCCCCTAAAACCTCCAGCAGCATCTGATCACCAATCGACTCATTGGTGTCAAACAGGTTAACAATCTTGCCGTCTTCAATGACAAATTGCCGCTTCTTAGTCATCTCTACGGTAATTTCACCTTCAGGCGACATGTAGGAGACTTGCCCTAGTTTGCCATCATAATAAATTGACGAAATAGGTGCGCGCCAGTCATAAATTAAGAAATGGTCATTCTGGTCAGCAAAAGAACCTAAGCCAATATATATGGTCTCTGGTTCCGCACTACCCTCTTGGAAGTCAACTCGGGCAAAATAAGGTTTTTGGGCTAATTTTTTGACCGTACTCAATTGTCTAGCCGCATGTTGCCAAGCGTGCTCGCGCTCATCAAGCAGTTGCTGCTGCTGGTGAATGGAGAGGGCAGTTTCCATCGAAGTTGAATAACCATCATAATCCAATTTTACATCATCAAAAAAATGTGAATTAAGGTTCTTAGCTTCTCCTTCAGCAGACTGAATTGACGCGGATAGCTCGGCCAGCTTGGCCCTAATCATTTTTAAGATTTGGTCGAGATGCTTTTGTTCAAATTGTTTATCGTCCATCGCTTTTGTCATAAAGTCACCTAATTTCAAAACTTGCCTACTATTTTAACATGAAATCAGATTTATATATAATTCACGGGTCAATTACTGTAGATTTCAATAATTCATGACAATTTATGCATTTTCGTTTATAATTCATTGTATTAAGGTTAAATTATCATTTATTTTATTCATACCTTAACGAACTTTAATTATTTATAATTTTATACTGGAGTTATTTAAACTATGAAGATATTTCGTCGTTTTTCATTAAAACTAGTTTGCGCAGTTATGGCAGCCATAGCCATAGGCGGCAGCATTGAACCTCTAACTAATGAATTACTAGTAAACAAACCATCACAAGTAGTCTTGGCAAAAAAGAAGAGCAAAAAAATTCGATGGGCCAAGCCTAAAGCTACAGTTTATCTGGATTTAAACCATAACACTGACCTGATTTCTGCCACTAATGAAGCTATCACTACTTGGAACGATACTGGCGCATTTACCTTTAAAAAGACTAAAAACAAGAAGAAAGCTAATATTATTATTTCACCAACATATAGTCCATATTCTACATACGCTGGCTATACTTGGTTTAATTATTATATTCGAAATCATATTCTATACTTTGCTAAAGTTGAATTAAACACTTACTTTTTACAAAACTTCTCACCATACGATTATAGCTATGACCGCGTTGTTAATACAGTAGAACATGAACTAGGACACGCTATCGGACTAAAACACACCAAGGGGCATTCTGTAATGTACTACAAGGGGTCTACTTATCCGATTCAGCCAATTGATATTAAACACGTCAAAAAACTTTACCATAAAAAATAAGCATTAATTCAGGGAATGACATGATGAAGAGAATTTATTTGGTGCGCCACGGTCAAACCTATATTAACCGCTACAACAAGATGCAAGGCTGGTGTGACACCCCACTCACCGCGGAAGGGATTGCTGGGGCCGACCAAGCCGGTGAAATGCTAAGGGAAGTTCCTTTTGACATCGCCTTGTCCAGTGACCTGAAACGTGCCAGCGACACTTGCGCTTTAATCATTAACCATAATACAAACCACGATGAACTCCAACATATCGCCTCGCCCCTTTTTCGCGAACACTTTTACGGTTACTTCGAGGGCATGGATACTGACATGGCCTGGCGGATGATCGCAGGACCTCATGGCTATCAAAATCATTATGACTTATTTAAAAATGAGCCCCTTGACACAGTGAAAGACTGGATCAAAGCAGCCGACCCCTTCCGTGATGCCGAAAACGCCGAAGAATATTGGACCCGGCTCGACCAAGGCTTCAACTTAATCGATCAACTTGATGGCGCTGAAAACATTCTGCTAGTTACCCACGGCTTTACCATTCGTAGCATAGCGGCACGTTATGGCAACTTTGACATTAGTCAGGGACCAAGGAATTCTTCCGTAACCATTATGACCATGACTGACAAGGAGAAAAAAGTCGTTGCTTATAACAAGTTGAAACTGTGATTCCTTGACTCACTGAGGAGCAAAAATGAACCATCATACTAAAATCGACCTAACCGACAACCTTAATAACTGGAATGATCGAGCAGTAGTCCATGCTAACGGCGGCTATGGTGATCTGGCCGCTTTTGCAAGCGACAAACAGGCAATCACTGCAACAGTTAAGCGGGACTTGGCCGTCATTCGACCCTTTTTACCTGACCAAAAACTAACTGGCCAACATCTCTTGCACCTGCAGTGCCACATTGGTGATGACACCATCAGTTGGGCCCGCCTTGGGGCTAGTGACGTCTACGGATTGGATTTTTCACCGGTTGCCCTAACGGCTGCTCGCAAATTAGCAACAGTAGCCCAAATTCCCATCACTTATGTAGAAGGAGATGCCGGCTCAGCAGCACAGGCTATGCCGGAACAGTTAGCCCAGTTTAATGCAATTGTGACCAGCGCCGGAACAATTACTTGGTTACCTGAATTAAAGTCTTGGGCAGAATCAATTGCGCAGTTACTGGCTCCTGGCGGTGTGTTCATGATTCGCGACAACCACCCGCTGCTATTTGCGCTGGAGAATGCCGGCTTAGAAATAAGACAGGATTATTTCAACGGCACGGAAGACACATATGAGTCAGATTCCTCTTATACTTCAAACTCAGCTGGCAAGATTAACCATCAAGTTAACCACAACTGGGCCCATGACTTTCAAGAAATTATTAATTCATTGATTGGAGCTGGTCTGACCATTAAAAACGTCGGAGAACACCGGATCACTGACTGGCAAGCCTTGCCATCTTTAATTTACAGCAAAGATCATGAGGGCTGGGAATTACCGGCCACTTCGCCGCAAATTCCGCTGACCTTTTCGGTTGTTGCCCAAAAGCTATAACTTCAATGATCAGCAGTTATTATTAGGACAAAAGGGGGCTAGACTCGCAAGAAACGCGGTCTTAGCCCCCTTTTTGATGCTTTATCGCACTGTTATTTAGCCACCAAAGTATACTCGTTGTACCTCTGGATTAGCCAGCAACTCCTTACCCGTTCCGGTTAACTGCACGTTGCCCGTCGCCAAGACGTAACCCCGGTCTGCAATTGCTAGCGCCTGCTTGGCATTCTGCTCAATCAACAGAATAGTTGTGCCTCGTTCATTTAACTCCTTGATGATTGTAAAGATTTCCTTGATAAAAAGCGGTGATAGCCCCATCGAAGGTTCATCGAGTAGAAGCAGCTTAGGTTTAGCCATCAACGCGCGGCCAATAGCCAGCATCTGCTGCTCACCACCTGACAGGGTAGCCGCATCTTGATTTTGTCGTTTTTGTAAAATCGGAAAGCGTTCGAAGATCTCCTTGTAAGTCTTATCCGTCTGATCGTGATCTTTTTGCAAAAAAGCACCTAGTTGCAGGTTTTCCTTAACGGTCATTCCAGCAAAAATATGACGTCCTTCAGCAACTTGAGAAATACCAGTCTGCACAACCTGCGGGGCTTTTCGGTGAACGATATCCTGCCCCTGATAAGTGATCTGACCGTTCTGGGGTTTAAGTAAGCCTGAAATAGTCTTAACAATAGTTGACTTACCCGCACCATTGGCTCCAATTAGCGTAACAATCTCGCCCTCATTGATGTCAAAGCTAACATCCTTAACGGCCTGGATAACCCCATAACTAACCGATAGATTTTGTACCTCGAGCATCGCCATCTAATTTTCCCCCTCGCCTAGGTAGGCCTCAATCACTTTTGGATTTGACTTAACTTCTTCCGGTGGGCCCGCAGTCAGAATCTGACCTTGGTCAAGCACATATATCCGCTCAGCCAGATTCATTACTAAGGACATATCATGCTCAATTAAGAGAACCGTAATCTGGAATTCTTCCTGAACATGCTTAATTAGATTGGTCAGATCAGCTGTTTCCTCTGGATTCATCCCCGCTGCCGGTTCATCTAAAAACAAGATTTGGGGATGGGTGGCCAAGGCTCGCACAATTTCCAAACGCCGCTGTGTACCATAAGGCAGCTTATCTGCCGGCGTGGTCGCATAATTCGTTAAGTCAAACAAATCTAGGAGTTGCTTAGCAGCTACCCTCATTTCCTCTTCGGTTCGATAAAATCCAGGTAGGCGCATAATGGTAGTCACGAAGTTTTCCTTGTACTGGTTGGTCATTGCAGCAAGCACATTATCCATTACCGTCAGGCTTTTGAACAAGCGAATGTTCTGAAAAGTCCGGGATAGGCCTAATTCAGCAATCTGGACTGGGCTCTTACGCGTTAAATCGTAACGCGACTGCTTTGTTGTTAAGTCAATTTTGCCACTAGTTACCGGTATCATGCCGGTTAATAGGTTAAATAAGGTGGTTTTCCCAGCACCATTAGGACCGATTAGGGCAACAAGTTCATGCTGATCTAAGTGCAGCGATACGTCATTAACGGCAGTCAAGCCACCAAACTTACGCACAACATGCTCAACTTGTAATAAGTGTTCCATGAATTTAGCCCCTTTCCTGCCTGCCAAAGTGACCGATGTTTTTTAATGAAAACTCCCAATTTCCTAATAATCCGGATGGCTTGAAAATCATCATGACAATTAAAACAATAGCGTATATCACCATTCTTAGGGCACCAAAGTTTTGCAAGATTGTATCCAAAACTCCTAGAACGATTGCTGCCAGTATTGTTCCCGTCATACTGCCAACGCCCCCTAGAACCACAATCACCAAGATTGAAATAGATTCCATAATACCAAAGTTTGAAGGTGAAATTGTTTGCACATAAGAAGCAGATAAGCTACCAGCAATGGCAGCCGTAGCGCCACCTATGACAAAGGCCGCTAATTTCCATTTAGTCGTGTTAATGCCCATTGCTTCTGCTGCCAACTCGTCTTCTCTGACGGCTTTAATTGCTCGACCATCGAGCGAGCGGATAAAGTTAGTCAGAACAATCGTCGTCAGGCAGACCAAAAGATAAACTGTTGGCCATGAACATAATTGCGGAATATTAAACATTCCAGCAGAACCACCCGTAATTTTTAAATTATTAATTACATTACGAATGATTTCTGCTGCACCTAAGGTAGCGATTGCTAAATAGTCACCTTTTAATCGGGTAAAGGTGGCAGTCCCAATTACTGCCGCAATCACACTTGCTAAAACCATGCCAACCAATACGGAAAGTATGAAGCCTAGTTCGCTGGTTATATGTTGCGTGATAACTGCCGTTGTATATGCACCAATGGCCATAAAACCGGCATGTCCGAGCGAAAATTGACCACTGAAACCAATAATCAGGTTTAAGCCCGTCGCCAAAATAATATTAATACCAATTGTGACTAACATGTTTTCAATAAAATCATCAATCACGCCGAACATTATCAAGGAATTTATCAAGTAAAAACCAGCTATTAGCAAGACTAACCAACACAGTCTGTATTTCCAGTTCTTTTTCATTCTGCCACCTAAACCTTCTCTTTAGTATTCTTGCCAAAAATGCCAGCCGGTAAAAAGAGCAAAATGACGATTAAAGTCAGGTAAACTACTGCATCCTTGTATGCTGACAAACCGATTGATTGGAAAAAGGTTTCCAGCGTTCCAATTAAGAAACCACCTAAGGCTGCGCCCGGAACGGAACCAATTCCACCCAACACTGCAGCTACAAAAGCCTTAATTCCTGGCGTCATACCCATTAACGGATCAATCTGGTTATAATACATCCCAATCAGGACCCCAGCTGCACCAGCCAAAGCCGAACCTAATGCAAAAGTAAAGGAAATCGTATGATTAACGTTTACGCCAACCAGTTCAGCTGCTTCTGGATCAACTGACACAGCCCGCATTGCTCGACCCATTTTAGTTTTTTTAATAATCATTTGTAACAGTACCATCAAGGTTAATGCAGTAGCTAAAATAAGCAGTTGAATATTAGATATCTGCACTCCAGCAAATTCATAGTTAACCTGTTCAATGACTTGAGGAAAACTACGCGCATTAGAACCAACAAAGTAGGACATCCCATTCTCAAGCAAGAATGATACCCCAATTGCAGTAATCAAAACTGCAATTCTAGGAGACTTGCGTAGCGGCCGATAGGCTAAATATTCAATTACAACGCCACTGATGGCACTAATTACCATAGCTGACAATAAGGCTAGTAAAAAGTTAAAGTGCCAGGCGTTAATTGCAAAATAGGCAAAAAATGCGCCAAGCATATAAATATCACCGTGAGCAAAGTTAATTAACTTGATGATTCCATAGACCATGCTATAGCCAAGGGCTAAAAGAGCATAAATCGAACCTAATGAGAGGGCATTAATGATTTGCTGTAAAATTGTTTGCAAATTGATTGCTCCTTTACGTTAAACAATTACGTTTATTCCACACTAAATGCGTTGCTTATTTTTCCATTAGTCATTTTTTCGACTGCAATTGGTTTTTCCGGATCATGCGTTTTATTGATCGTGATCCGGCCAGTAATTCCATCGAAATCCTTGATCTTCGCTAAACCAGCCCTAATCTTCGTGGAATCATCAGATTTTTCACTTTCAATTGCAGCTTTAACCATGTAAACCGCATCATAAGCTAAAGCTGAAAAAGTCGGCGCTTCCTCATTGTAGCGGTCTTTGAAAGCTTTCATAAACTCAGTTGCACGCTTATTTTTAGCTGCAACCTGTCTTGAAAATGGCGTAGTGTAATACACATTAGTGGCATTTTGACTACCAGCAATTTGAGCAAATTTCGGATCGGCTAAGCCATCACCACCAACAATAGGAATTTTGATACCCATTTGACGAGCCTGCTTAACAATTAAACCAACTTCAGTGTAATAGCCTGGAATGTAAATAGCATCAAGCTTTTTGGCCTTAAATGAAGTTAAAACCGCGTTGAAATCCTTGTCTCCCGCTGCGTATGTCTGGCTGTCAACGACCTTTCCTTGATAGACATCTTTAAAGGCCTTAGCTAATCCGGTCCCATAGTCACTTGAATTATCAGCATAAATGGCTACTCGCTTAGCTTTTAACTTATTGGTAACAAACTTGGCCGCGCTCTTGCCCTGGAAGTTGTTTTGGAAGCAAGCTCGGAAAACATACTTATGAACTTGACCATTTTTCTGTAAGGTAAATTTAGGATCAGTTGCAGAAGGACTAACGAAAGGAACAGCTGCCTTAGTAATATTAGGAATTTCAGCCGTACCCATATTAGTAGTCGCAGGTCCCACAACCGCTGCAACCTTGTCTTTGGTTGTAAGTTGCGCTGCAACCGATGAAGAAGTTGCAAGCGAGCTCTTATTATCTCGAATAATCAGTTTAACTTTCTTTTTGTGGCCGTTAACATCAATTCCACCATTCTTATTAATTTCGTCAGCGGCCAGTTGAATCCCCAGCTTCTCAGCATTTCCATAACCCGCTACTGCACCGGACAACTCCATATTGACCCCCAGCTTGATCACCTTACTATCTTGGTGAGTGCCGTTACTACTATTCTTCGCAACGCCACAACCAGTCATCATCATGGCCGCCATTCCTGCAATAGCAGTACTCATTACTCCCTTTATGATTTTATTCATCATCTTTCTCCTATTTCAAACTAACGTGGTTACAAAAAACCTCATTCAACTCGATGAATGAGGTTTAAATTAGCTGTTACTTAAGCCCCAATCATCAAGAATGCAAACAAGGGCTTAACCTGGTCAAATCACTAAAGTGTTTTGCTCGCTAAGTCCTATGCCGCAACAACAAGGTAATTAAATCTTGGGCAGAAATCTTTCTGATATATTTTTTTGTCATATTTACATTTTTCATTAAGAATTCCTCCTCAAAATTTAATCTAATGCTTAGAATTATAAGCAAAACATTTTTATCTGTCAAGCTTATTCTAAAAAAGTTTTTACTGTAGCACAATTTTTTCGTAGAGCTTAACCGTTAATATGTAGTAGAACAAGTATAAGACTGCAAACAGCGTAAATGGTATCCAAATATTGCTGTAAGGATAAGGCAAAAAGTAATAAAATAGCTTAAGACCGAAAAGCACATCAATCACGCCCAAAAGAGCTGGTAGCAAAAACAACGTACCAATCTCCCAGTTGATTGATCGCCGCAGCACCTGAACTCGCGTCCCCATTTTGGACAACATCTGATAACGAATGCGGTCATTTCTTGCCCCACTTAGCACTTTAAACATTAAAGTAGAAGCGAGCATGGTCAAAAAAGCCAGGCCCAAGAAGAAACCCATGAATTCAAAACCACTGCTATAGGCATTCATTTCTGAATAAGCATTCACTTTATTTAGGGACGTATAGTATATGCTGGCTAAAGATGCTTGCTCCTTTAACTGTAACTTTTGAATCTGCATTATCGTTGCATAATCATGTTTAAAGTCCTGCACCGTGAGGAAGGAAATAAATTTACTTTGACCCTTAAGGTGCTGCCACTTTTCCTTTGACAATAGGCGAATCTTCTTGGATACACCGTTAGGAACCATAAAACTAAAGGTATTATTGGCCTCAGTCTCCGGAACAGCCAGCTTAGCCGTTGGTAGCGTCTGAACCCGGTAAGCGGGAAAACTACGATTATCTGCTTGATCAATCATGGTCTTATTTTTGATTGGATGGTTAACAAAGTCGGCCCGGTTAAAGTATAGGTATTTCTTATTTTCCTTATAATAATATGTATCTCTGCTTTTAACGGTCAGCTTGGCCACTTCTTTTTTCACGGCAGGTGCATCACTAACAAGAGTGGTATCGTAATAACTACTCTTTATCACCTCATCTTTCAGAGTACTAAAGTTAAGTCCTACCGTGATAGCACCTAAAGCCAGGGCAAACAGCAAGGAGATCATCGTTAGCACACGGGTATAGTCGTGCAAGCGAAACTTCAGTTGACCCAGCGTAAACATCCTGATGCCCCGATAAGAAAAGCTCCTGCGTTTGAGCAAAGCACTGGTAAGCGCACTGAAAAAAGCATTGAAGATAAAGTAAGAACCAGTCACAATCGTAACCAAGGCCGCCGGAATGAGAATAAAAATTTCATTACGTTTCATTCCCATAAAGTAGTAGCCCGCCCCCAGCAAGACGATACCAAGGATGGCCTCAAGTCCGTGCAATATTGGATGACGGTTGAACTTAACTGGAGCTTGGTCTTCATGTAAGAGGTCAATTACCTGGCTGTGGGTTAACTTGTAGACGTTGTGCAGAGCAACTAGAAAGAAAATTACAACAAAAAAGGCCAGAGTACCCAAAATAGCTGTCGGCAAGACTACCTGAAAGTGGCCAATGGTCAAGCTTAGCTGATCAATCAGCATTTTGGCCACGGCGGCAGTCAGTCCAAAACCCAACACAATTCCAACAAAGACCGCCAAAAGGTCCGTCAACAGTGTCTCACCAAAAATCAAGAGACCGATTCTACTGTTTTTTGCACCTAACATCATGAACATCCCATAGTCATGCTGACGCATACTCAGTAAGAAGGAATTAGCATATAGCAGATAGACAAATGAAATAATCATCAGCAAGACCAGACCAAAAATAAAGATATAGTTTAAAAAACTGGTCTTCGCCCGAATATCCTGAGAAATAAAGGCTGGATTAGTTGCAATTGTCAAGAACATGTAAAAAATCATACTGGCAACAACTAAACCGGAAAACAACACCATGTAATCTTTACGTCTTTTTCTTATTCCGGTTAGAGATAATTTCCAAATCATTGTTTTCTCCTTATTAAGCACTGATAACGGGGATAATTTCACCTGTAGTTCAAAACGATTTTTTTATAGAGTTTCACTGTTATGAGGTAGTAAAAAAGATACAGAATGAAAAAGACGGTAAAGGGAATCCAGATATTGTTGTATGGATCCGGCAAGAAAACCCTAAACAGCTTGAGTCCGAAGAGCACATCAACCACGCCTAAGAGCCCGGGCAAAAGAAACAGCGTCCCCAATTCTTGGGTAATTGACCGGCCAAGTAGCTGATTGCGGGCGCCCAGCTGGTGGAGCATCTGGTAACGACTACGATCAGCTGCTGCCCCACTTAAGACCTTAAACATCAAAGTCGAAGCAAGCATCGTCAAAAAGGCAAACCCGAGGAAAAAGCCCATAAATTCAAAGCCAGCGCTGAAATGAACAATAAAGCTATAGTTACTTGGTTTACTATTGTCATAGAGGTAGGAATAATGGCGATTTTCCTGCAATTGCGCTTTTTGAATTTTTAATAAAGTAGTGTAATCACGGGCAAAGTCTTTCACCTTCAGCAAGGAGATGAATTTATTCTGGCCCTTCAGTTCCCGCCACTTAGCTGCTGGAACTAAGCGGATTTTTTTCTGTAGACCGTTAGGAATCATTGTTGAAAAAACATTATTAGCCCTAGTACCTGCTACAGCTAATTTGGCTACGGGCAAGCTTTCAATGCGATAGCCAGGTTGCCCGTTTTTTAGGTAAAAATGGGCGTTTTTGATCGGCTTGCCGGTAAATTCGGTCTGCTCAAAGTAAAGGAAGCGGCTAGTCTCTTTGTAATGATAAGTTTGCTGACTCTTCAGGGTTAATTTAGCCACTTCTTTTTGCACTAGGGCCGAATTGCTGACCAAAGTTGTGTCATAGTAGGTGCTAACCTTGGCCTGTTCCTTGAGCGTATCAAAGTTCAGACCAACCGTAATAGCACCAAGGGCAAGCGCAAAAAGTAGCGAGATCATCGTCAACATCCGGGTATATTCACGCAGGCGAAACTTTAACTGCCCTAGTGTAAACATCCGCAAGCCGTGATAAGAAAAACTGTTCTTCCGCAGCAAAAAATTGATCAATGCACTGAAAAAGGCCTTAAAAGTTAAGTAAGAACCAACCACAATCGTAATTAGAGCCGTTGGAATAATAAAGAAAATCTGACCACCGGGTAGACTCAGAATGAAGTAGCCGGCTGCTAGTAAAGTAAGGCCAAGAACGGCCTCAACGGCCTGGGCCAGCGGGCACGACTTGATTTTAACCGGTTCTTGGTCTTTACGCAGCAGCTTAATCATCGCGGTATGCATTAACTTGCGCGCGTTTCGCAGCGCTCCCAAGCTAAACATGATAATAAAGAAGATGATTGTCCAGAGCACGGCCTGCGGTAAAATCACCTGAAAATGGCTAATGGGTAACTCCAACTTCTTGATTAGTAACTGCGAAACCAAGCCCGTCAAGCCAAAACCTAAAACAATTCCGATTACCGTTGCAACAAGACCGATAATCAGCGTCTCGCCAAAAATCAAAAAGCCTATTCGGCTGCTTTTAGCGCCTAGCATCATGAACATACCATAATCATGCTGCCGCAGGCTGAGCAAGAATGAATTTGCATAAATCAGATATACCAAGGCAATTATCACCAACAAGACAATGCCAAAAGTAAAGATAAAGTTCAAATAGTTGCTCGGTGCCTCAACATCCTGAGTAATAAAAGCTGGGTTAATGGCGATTGTCAGAAACATATAAAAGGTCATGCTCGCAACAGCTAAGCCCGAAAACAAAACCAAGTAATCTTTAAGGCGGCTTTTAACCCCTGTCATAGCTAGTTTCCAAACCATTGCTAGCTCCTTATTCCGCCGTTCCGAGGTGATCAATCAACAGATGATAAAATTGCTGCCGCGGCAATCCGTCTTTGAGCAATTGCGTACCAATTTTTCCATCCTTAATGAACAAAATGCGACTGGCAAAACTGGCAGCAAAGGGGTCGTGCGTTACCATCAGGGTTGTAATGCCATCATGCTGATTTAAGTCAGCCATCGTATCAAGCAACTCACGCGCACTCCTTGAGTCTAAAGCCCCAGTTGGTTCATCTGCTAGTAAGATGGCTGGTTCATGTACTAGGGCCCTGGCCGCAGCCACCCGTTGCTTTTGGCCACCTGATACCTCAACCGGATACTTAGCCAAAATTGCTTCAATTCCTAATCTAGTAGCAATCTTGTCAACTAGTGGATCAATCCGGTTACTTGCCATGCCCTGCAAGGTCAACGGCAAGGCAATATTTTCGCGATTAGTTAGGCTCTCTAACAAGTTAAAATCTTGAAAGATAAAACCAATCTGCCTACTCCGAAAGTCAGCCAACTGGTTAGCATTTAGTGTACTATTGTCTTCATGATTGATAAAAACATGACCCGTGGTCGGTTTATCCAAAGTTGATAAAATATTTAGTAAGGTCGTTTTACCGGATCCTGAGGCGCCCATAATGGCTACAAATTCACCCGCTACAACTGCAAAGTTAATACCTTTGAGCGCCTGATACTGTTTTTCTCCGCGTTTTCCGTAGGTTTTAGTGGCTTGGTCGACCCGTAAAATTTCTGTCATCTCAGTCATAAGTATTCCTTTCTGCTATTGTTTTGTATTATATATCTAATACACTAATTCAATGACTGGGATTTGTCAATTTATTTATTAAAAAAAGATAAGGCTCTTTTAAAAGAGCCTTATCTTTTGATGATTAGTACAGACCAGCTAGTTAGCTTGATACTTTTACTGTAAAACTTACTGCAAACGCCTTAACATCTTTTTTAACGGAGTGACAATCAACGGGGTTAGTACTGCAGTAAAAACAGCTTCAATCAAGCCGTTCATTCCTAGCGCAATTACAAGTGCCAGGATCAGCGGAGTGCCCTGGTTGAAGTTACCCATATAACCAAGTAGTTGGGTTGACCTGTCCATAAAAAACAGGCTAGTGAGCAGAATAACGAAGATGGTATTAGCTAAAGAAGTAGCGGCACCAGCTAACACATAGCTAACTTCACGGGCCTGGGTTGATTTTTTGGCAAAGATACGTCCAATAAGCCCCGGTAGCAAACCAGCAAAAACACTAGGAACAATCGCAATGAAAACATTCTGAAACAACATTAAACTAACCATATCGCCCGGTTGCGTGTACGCTTGAAACAACCGCATTAAGCCCCAAAACAAGCCAAATAGGGTGCCCGCCTTAGGCCCCATTAATAACGAATAGACGGTAACTGTCAAGGGTACGGTGGTGATAGCCGGCAAAGCTGGCAATATCCTGATGTAGCCAATATTAGGAACAAAAGTCTGTAATAAAAATAATGCAACAAAGAGGGCCGTAATCGCCAGGTTGCGGGTTTGGGTTTTTTGCATGGTTTCCTCCTTAAGATCACTTGATTAATTATAGTGCTAAATGTACGGGCCCGCAATTATCCTGCTAGCCCAAAACTTGTTCAAACTAGCTTGGAGCCGTTAGCAAAAAAATGCTTAAATCGTTTTGCTTCTTCATTAAGCTTCTTTTCATCATCAACCTGAGACAACTTATAACCAACAAAGTAGGCCGAAGCAGGAAAACGAGCAATCAACTTGGCGCAGGTACCGCCCTGCTCTAATGGATAAAAAAACAAGTTATAAGAATCACAGCGACCACTAGACAGGACATTAAGCAGGTATTTGGCACCGCTCTGAATCCAGTCGGCCCAGCAATCAACGCCAGATGTTGCTAGCAAGTTAAAGTTCAACTCCACATAGCCATGCACCGGATGGGTCGCAACGTTTACTTCTACCCTGTGATTATTAAACAGACTAATTCCTTTATAGTTATCCGGCTGCAGATGGCGATAACCATCCTGCTTTTTTAAGCCCACGAGCTGCATGTGGGGATGGGTCAGCGAACCACTAGAATTAGGGCCGAAGTTTTTGTACCACAGCACCGACTTAAATTGTTCACTAGCGACCATCTGCCTGTAACACTTGAGTGCAAAGTGCATTAGTTCACGGTTATGGCTGGCCGTATAAGTGGTAATGTCACCGTTGTGGTCACTTGACTCAATTAACACCGTCTGGACGGTTGCTTGTAAGGTAGGAAACTTATTACGTAGCCAGATCATTTCCCCTTGACGCTCATAAATGTCGGTTAAAGTAGCAACTTGACAAAAAGGGCACCCCAAATCTTCCCTGGTCTTATGATAGGAATTAGGCTTGTCTTTAGCAATATTAACATCGAAAATTAGCGGTTCGTCATCCATTACCCGTCTCCTTAAAAATACTTTTCCTAACCATTGTATTTTACTAGCTTCGTGATAGATGATAAACTTAAACCGCAATTATTTTATAGTTACATTTACGGTAGGTAAGTTATGCAATCTAGAAAAAACTTTAAGAAATATCATAATCGCAGTAATCTATACTTGATTATCATTGCTGTCGTCTTGATTTTGGCAGTCGTCTTTGGCGTCGTTTTATACAACCATCACACTGCTACTCAAAAGCAAGCCAGAGAATTTGCTACTAACCATTTTAATCCTAACGTCAGTATCTATGGGGTAGACGTCGGTAATCTGACGGTCGCTAAAGCAACTAAGAAGATTAATCAGCGGGCCAATAACATTGTGGTTCTGGAAAAGGGTAAGGTCACAATTGAGCGCGACCCTGGTATTAATATTATTGACCACCAGACCGTGGCCAACTATTTTAACCAACAACACACCGCCATGCCCAACAAACAGGACTACACTTACAACTATTCGGAACTAGATACTGCTCGCAACAAGATGCAAAATGTTAGCCGCGCCACCGTTGACTATCACATTGCAGGCAAGACCTACACCTTAAAAGCACGGACCTTAATTGACAAGGCCATCTACAAAAACGGCAAATACACTTTCATTAATTCTGAAAGCCTAACTGCCAAATTAAGTGCTATTGACCAGACCGTCTCGACCTTCCACAAGAGCTATCAGTTTGCCGTCCCGGTCAAAAACAAGTTGAACCAACAGCAAATCACGGTTAAGAATCAGAGTTACGGGTGGGCGGTCAATGTTAAAAAAGCCCAAGGAGCCGTTGAACAAGCCTTTTTGAATGGGACCAAGAGCCTTGACGGGAAGAATTACATTTATGGCCTAGGTTACAGCACCTACGGCCTAGGCTACGGCAAGAGTAACCATGGTATTGGCGATAATTACATTGTAGTTTCCCTAAAAAGGCAAGAACTTTGGATTGTTAGAAATGGTAAACTAGCCGTGCACTTAACTGACGTGGTAACTGGCACTAAGGACGGCAACAAGGATAACCGCACTCCGCAAGGTGTCTGGTACATCCACTATAAGAAAAAACACACTGTCTTACGCGGCCTCAATAACGATGGCTCCAAGTACGCCTCACCGGTTAAGTACTGGATGCCGTTTACGCTAAGTGGCTGCGGATTACATGATGCTGCTTGGCGTGGTGACTGGTCTAAGACCGCCTACTTACGTGGTGGCTCGCACGGTTGTATTAACATCAAGCCAAACGAAATTAAACGGGTTTGGCAAAATGTCAGCAAGCACGAGGCCGTTATTATTTATGACTAACTTAATAATAGAAAAAAGCATTACCTGCTTTGGTAATGCTTTTTCTTTGTCTTTAATTCCATCAGATTGCGGCTTGAACTGCCTTATTAACTGCATCCTGCTCGTTTTCAACCAAGTCTACCTTGGTCGCAATCACCTTGGTATCCATCTTGATTTCACGGCCTAAGCCAGGTTGATCAACCTTCGGCTCAAAGAATTCCTGGAATTCTTTGAGTCGGTTAGCCGTATGGAACGCCCGCGCCGTGATCGTGATGTAGGTAGTAAATTCCATATCACCACCAATTGTCTGCTCCAGCCAGGACCATTCACGCCGTAACCAATCCCAAGCGGCTTGCTCACCTTTAGCATTAGCCAAGACACCGAAGTACCAACTGCGTAAGTCTTGCGGCTTAATGATATCGGCATTTTTAAAGTTGGCAACGACTTGCTTAAGATCATTGGCATCTTTAGCTGACCGGATTGCAGCCAGCAAGTCACCCTTGTAATATGGGTCAACAGTCGTTTGGTATTCCTCTAGCAGATGATCAATCAAGCCTGACTTATGATAGTTCTTGACCTCATTAATCAACACATAGGGCCGAATCGCCGCATCAATGGCTGCCAGATTTTGCTCATTGGCGATAAAAAGTTGGTGGCCTGCTTCAATCGTTGCCTGGTCTTCAGCGTACAGTTCAGCTGACAAGGCCATTGGTCTGATTAATCGGTCATCAGCATTGTCTGCTGCTTTAGGTTGCCACCCAAGGCGAGCCATTTGCTGGTGCGCCAGCTTGTGGGTAAAGGACTGCAAATTCTTCGCTGCCGCTGAATCTGGTTTAGTGAACATCCGTAATTTTTCAGCTGCATTAAACATCGCGTTGATGACAATGTTTGAACGAGAATCGGCAAACTTAGGCAAAAGCGGTACCAGTTCAGCAAAGGAAATCTGCTTGCCTTCAGCCAGCAGCCCCAGGTCTTGAAGTAGCTGCAATTGGTCAACTGGCTGGAGGACGTCAAGGCTAGCCATGATATCTGCCATCAGGGTTTCATCATAATTAACAATGAAGTGTGAACTATTGCCCACGTTAAGGCGCAGCGCATGCCCTGCTGCTGCGCGCAGTTCCTGGTAGTCACCCAAATCAAGATCGGGATCCTCCATAATCTGTGGTGCGGTAAAGTTAGCGTTCAGAGGAATTGCCCACTTGCGCCCTATATCCTGGCCAGCGCCAGTAAAGAATTGTTGCTGGTGCAGAACCAGGTGTCCCTGGTCATTAACCTTGACCCTAACTACTGGGTAGCCCGGCTGATCCAGCCAAGTGTGCATGATTTTACCAATGTCGAGGTCAGTCGCGGTAGATAAGGCATTCCACAAGTCGTCACCCGTTGCATTACCGTAGCTGTGCTGGTTGAAATAGTATTTGAGCCCCTGACGCAAGGCGTCATCACCCATCAGGGCCCGCACCATGACCAGCATCCGCGACCCCTTAGCGTAAACAATGGCACTATCAAAAAGTGAATCGATATCAGCTGGATGTTCAACTTCCACGTGAACGGATTGGACACCATCTGTTGCATCTCGCCGCAAGGCTGCCGGAACTTCAGATATCTGGTAGGTATTATCCCAAACATGCCATTCTGGCTCTAATGCATCGACTGAAACATACTCCATCATGTTGGCAAAGCTTTCATTGAGCCACAGGTCGTCCCACCATTTCATCGTAACCAGGTCGCCGAACCACTGGTGGGCCAGCTCATGGGCGATGACTGTTGCTACATAGATTTTTTGCTCAACCGTCGCGTTATCTGGATCGAGTAAGATAGCAGCCTCACGGTAAGTAATTAAGCCCCAGTTTTCCATTGCACCAGCAGAAAAGTCTGGCAGAGCTAGTTGCCAGGAATGAGGCAGAGGGTATTTTGTTTCATAGAAATCCTCATAAAATTCGATTGCGCGCTTGGCAATGTCCAGAGCAAAGTCTAATTCCTTGGCCTGGTGGGCCTTAGTGGCAAAAACTCCAACCTTTACCCCATCCTTAGTTTCAGTTAGCTTGGACTGTAAGTCACCAAAGGCAAAGGCAATTAAGTAGCTAGACATTCTGACTGTTTCAGCAAAATAGTGAACACCGTTTTCGACCTTAACTTCAGGCATGTTGGCAATCGTAGTCTCGCCGGCTTGCTCATCATATTTCAGGGCAAGTGAAAAAGTCGCCTTTGCTTCTGGCTCATCGACACAAGGAAAGGCCTGGCGGGCTGCAGTAGTTTCAAACTGCGTACCGATAATCTGCTTTTTTACTCCATCAAGGGTGTAATATGACGGGTAAATGCCCATCATCGTATCAGTCAAGGGAGCCGTATAAGCGATTTCAACTGTTACTTGACCCGTCTTACCAAGACTGATCTTAATGGCTTCACGCTCGTCATCAACAGTGAAGGGCAGACTTTGGCCACCGCACTTCACCGCCGTAATGGTCATGTACTTTTGGTTAACCAAAATGGTGTCTTCCATTGCCTCACCAGTAATGGTTGTAGTACCAGTAATGGTCTTTTGCTTACGATTAACGTCAATGAACAGGTCATAGTGTTCAGGGTGAAAAGTTTCATAAAAATGTTTTTCTGACATATTCTGCCTCCTAAATAGTTATTGTCTTAATTCTACCAAAGTTACCCCAAGATAACATTAAAAGCCGATTGTAAGCGATGCGTGTTCTTTCTGTAACAGCAATGAAACATTGGCTGTGTATCATGGACGATAATAAGATTTGAATTAATTATGAGGAATGAACAAATTGAAGAAAAGTAAAAGTTTGATTTTAAAGTTAATCGCAGCGCTGGCGCTTACGTTTAGCTTGGTTGCAGTTATCGAAACTAGTAATAGTGATGCAAGCGTTCAAACCGTTCAAGCCGCAAGAAAGTTATCAAAGAAAGAACAAGCTGCCAAAAGATGGATCGCTCAACACGAATCAGGCGGCAAATATAATGCTAAAAACGGTGTTTGTTACGGCAAATACCAATTAAATGTTGCTTACCTCCGTGGTGATTTATCTCCGAAAAATCAAGAACAAACGGCTGACAACTACGTATACAGCCGTTATGGTTCATGGGTTAATGCTAAGAAGTTTTGGCTGGCCAACCGCTGGTACTAAAAACTCCAATAATTTTGTGCTCATAAAACACAGCTTAGTTACTTACTAAGCTGTGTTTTTATCTGTTTCTTGGCTGAACCACCTGCTGAATTTGCTTAAAGCGCTCAGCCCAATCGTGGACTTGCTTATTTTGACAACTTTGATTAATTAAAAAGTCAAAAATTTTTTTCTTTTCTGGCCGCTCCAAAAAAAGATAATTTTGTGGCATCGTAATCGCGGGCTCAAGACTACGTAACTGGGCCAGTGAAACTTTGGCGATTTCACAAGTTTCGACAATCGGAATAATGCAACCCTCATCTTTTTCTTTGAAGTAATCATAGATTTCCGTATATTCATCGCCCTGGATGACTTGCCCAATCTTGGCCAGAGTAGCAGCATCACTGCTAATCGCGGGACTACATTTCAGGAAAAGCTGAATTCCGCCCCTGCTCCCGGTAGTATAGACAAAGGCCTGGAAACTGTCTTTAAAAAAACGCTTGCGGTATTCAATAATCTTCTGCCCTTGCATGATTTGCTGAACATATTCGCCATGCATCGAGATTAACAAGGTGGGCAAAAATGGGTCGTACATAGTGCTTTTAAGTTTATTCATCATCGTTACCTCATGATATCTGATTTTTACTGCTGAATACCCGACAGATACTTCTTAATTAAGTCGGCTTTGGGCCCTTGCTTTTGATAGATAAACTGGATTGAGTAACTGGTATCCACACCGTCCAACGGAAGATAAGCGACCCGCTGGTTTAAGGGCAAATCAATTAGCCCACCCGCATAGTGGGCAATTGCTTGGTTGGCAGCTACAAGAAGCTGCATATGCTCAATACTGGGCACGCGCCTAATATCCAGTTGCTTAAGTTCAAGATGGAGATGGCTGACAAAACCATTCTTAATATAATTCGAATCTTCAGGTGCATAATAAAGTAGCGGGTACTGGCTTAAAATTTCGACATCTAAAAATGGCATCTGGCTCAAGGGATTTTGCCGACTAATCCCAATCATAATTTGATTGTTGAAAATCGTCGTCGTTTGCAGCGGGTGTTTTAAGTAAGAATTCTGGCTATGGTAATCCATCACGTAAGCTCCATCCAAAACACCCAGCACCACATCTGAAATCAGATTTTCGACACTTTCCTCACTAACATTGATTTTTACCTTTCCTTTTAGTTGCGTTGCGTTGAGATGCTGAGCTAACAAGAGCCCATCAAAAGGAGAAAAATAGCCGATATTTAGCTCCTGATACTCCGCCTGCTGGTTTGTTTTTAAAATTTCAATCGTTGAGCCTAAGTTTTGCATCATGTCACGCACATGGGCATAAAATTGTTGTCCCGCCTGTGTCACCACGATTTTGTTTTTTCCGCGCAAAAACAACTTAAAACCTAATTCAGCTTCCAGTTGAGCCATGCTAATTGAGATGGCTCGTTGCGTTAAAAATTTCAACTTCGCTGCCTTTTGAAAACTGCCAGCATCAACTACCGCAATAAAGTTTTGTAATTGGTTTGAATCCATCATACCACCCGAAATCTTTTTTCCTCTATCCAAAAGAATAATGCCTATTATGAAGTTTGTAAACGCTATATTATAAGCTTGTGATAAATTTAATTAATTTAGCTATGGAGGAATTGAAAGATGGCTAAGCAAAATTATGATGCAGTAATTATTGGATTAGGCGGCGCCGGACTAGCTGCCGGTGTAGAGTTAGTTGAGCAAGGAAAGTCCGTCTTAGCGTTAGAAAAAGGACAAGACTGGGGTGGCGCTTCTAAGTGGGCAGCTGAAGGTATTTTTGCTATTGAGTCGCAACAACAGATTAATGCTGGCGATTATACCACGCGTGATGACATGTTCCATCACCTCATGAGCTGGGCTCATTGGCGTAATAATGGCCGACTAGTCCGTAAGTTTATTGACAAGTCAGCGGACACGATCGACTGGCTCCAAGATCATGGTTTGAAGACTTTATTAGTCGGAGATGTGCAGGACTACCATTGGGGCAAGCCTGGAACTTACCATATGTTTATTGATAAGCTTAACGCTTTTGACAACTTGGTCAGCTATTTTCAAGCGCATGGCGGTGACGTCTTAACTAAGGCAAGTGGTCAAGAATTAGTTATGACTGCGGGAAAACTAACTGGGGTTAAATATGAGTATCATGGTCAAAGCCTGCTAGCTAATACACCGGTAGTAATCGTCGCTGATGGCGGCTTCATTGGTAACACAGAAATGGTCAAAAAATACGTCGACCAGGATATTAGTGACTGGTATGTTGCCGGAGAAACTAAGGCTACCGGTGATGGTATTCAAATGGTTCATGCGGTTGGGGGCCAGATGCGCGGCTTTTATAACTTCCAAAACCACAATGCCTGTGTTTACCCTACTTTTGAGGCTACCGGCGGCGAAGAGGGAAATTATTCGATTAATCAACTATATTCTTTGCCATTGCTCTGGGTTAACCGCCGCGGTGAGCGATTTACCGACGAACGGGTCGTCTACGACAGTGTGCTGTGGGGAAATGTGACGGCCAAACAAAACGGTAAGTATTTTGAAATTTTGGACCAGGCAACTCTTGATAAATTTAACCAAGAAAAAGTTCCGATGTTGAATTCATACACGCGCTATGGCGCTGCCAAGAACTTCATCGATAGCTTAAAACCTGAAGACGTTAACGAACCGACCCAGTTAATGCGGCAATGGAGTTGTGATGCCACTACTGGTCCGCTATCAACTCTAGACCGCGACTGGCAGCAGGCAATGACCGATGGCTATGTACTGAAAGCCAATGACTTAACGGAATTAGCCCAACAAATGGGCGTACCCGTAAGTAACTTGGAAAGTACGGTAGCACGTTACAACGAAGCAATCGCCAATCAGTATGACCCAGAATTCAACAAGGACAAGGCCCTCTTGCAATTTGGAGTTAACCACGGACCATTTTATGCCATTAAAGTCCGCTCAGCTGTTCTAGGAACAATTGGTGGCATCGAAATTGATGAAAATTGTCGGGCGATTGGAGAAAATGAGCAAGTTATTCCGGGTGTCTACGTTGTTGGCGCCAATGCTACTGGGATGTATGATAATTCATACTCGGACGTTGAGGGCGTAACCTGTGCTTTTGCCTGGAATTCAGGGCGGATGGCAGCAGAACATGCTGTTCAATACCTCAATAATTAGGAGCCAACTGATGTTTTATAAAAGTCACTTTGGGACCGTTCTAACCTCTGTCTTAGCCCTCTTCATGGGACTCGTGATGGCCATGTTTATCATTGTTTTAAATGCCCTCCCCTTTAACTGGGTCAACTTATTTGAACTTACAGCTGAAATAAACTTAATTGTTTTTGTGGTCAGTTTATTCGTGCCCTATAACGCTTGGGGCGATTGGTTTGCTAACTTGTTCCCCGTCCAAACGGACAGCTCACTTTTTAAGTTGCTTCAAGCACTTATCCCTTCTATCGTTTTAAACAGCTGTAATACCTTAATTTGTACCGGCACCAGCATTTTTTACCATGATGCTATTCCGAAAACCGCTAGAATGACGGTCTATCTGCAAAGTTGCGCCAAGGCCTGGTTGCCCTGTTTCATCGCTTCTTATTTTGCTTCATTTATTGGTGTTTGGCTGGGTAATACGATTGCCAAAAAATTCGTACCGACACCAGCACTTGAGCGTTAACTGAATACGATCATGCAAAATCTGGAAAAAATGCTCCTTAACTTAAACTAAAAAATTCCATAATTTAAAAAGACTGACAAATCACCGTTTATTGCCGTGATTTATCAGTCTTTTTGATTAGCTTTGATTTTTATCCCAGACTCTACTTTGTCCACCAAAAAACTGTGCTTTATCCTAAAGCACAGTTTCTTAACTTAATACTAGTGGTGAGACAAGTGGGCCTTCACGCGTCCACATCGCAGCCAAGTAGCAAAAAAGGCTAAGCCAAATACGGTAAATGCAACTACCGCACCCATAATCATCATGCTGTTGCCGTTCAATGTAAACGTCTGGCTTTCATTAAGCAGACGATGGGGCTCATTAACTTGATTGCATAATCCAAAGAATAACATGATTAGACTACTCAAAGTTAATAAACCGTTTACCGCTGTTAAAATTTTTATCTTGGTCAACTTCAAAACCATGTCCCTTCTTTCGATGTAAATATGCGTATTATATACCTTTATAAAAAAATTGCAAGACATGAGCTGAAAAAAGTTGCTTTTTTGGCAATTAATCTCCATGAAAAAAACAGGTCTTTTAAAATATTGGATAATCAGGTAACATAGATAAAAATTAACTACTTTGAACAGAAGAGTAGCTTTATTTTATTCTAGAACAGAGAACCTTTGGTTGATGGAAAAAGGCAGAAGAATAAAGTGAATCACATCTGGAAGTATCTCCTTTGAAAGTTAGTAAGAGGGGACGGGCTGGCCCGTTAGCGCTGTAGAAGTTGCTAGACTTCTTGAGGTTATTGTCGCGAGGCAATAGCGAACAAAGGTGGAACCACGGTTATTCGTCCTTTAGCTCTTAGAGCTAAAGGACTTTTTTGTTTTAAGGAGAAATTAAATGAACTATGCTCTAGAAATTTTTCCAGCCTTGTTTAATGGTGTTGGAATGACCCTGAAAATATTTTGCTTTACCTTATTAGGCTCCGTTCCGCTCGGGATATTGCTTTCTTTTGCCCTACTGACAAGGGTTAAGCCTCTACGCTGGCTAATCAATTTTTATATTTGGTTAATGCGCGGGACCCCTTTATTGCTCCAATTGATTTTTGTCTTTTATGGTCTACCGTTAATGGGCATTGTCTTTGAACGGTATGATGCAGCCATATTTGCCTTTATTCTCAACTATGCGGCCTACTTTGCCGAAATTTTCCGTGGGGGCATCCAGTCGATTCCCGAGGGTCAGTATGAAGCGGCCAAAGTACTCCGCTTGACCAAAAAGCAGACCATTACGAAAATTATTCTACCCCAAGTAATCAAGATCGTGCTGCCCTCAATCGGCAATGAGGTTATTAACCTCGTCAAGGATACCTCGCTAATTTACGTTTTAGGCTTGGGCGACTTATTGCGGGCCGGCCAAATTGCCATGAGCCGCGATGTTACCCTAATCCCCCTCTTTTTAGTCGGTTTCATCTACTTGCTATTAACCGCTTGTTTGACCTTTCTAGCAAGAAAACTAGAAAAGCACTATCAGTATTACAAGTAGGAGGACGATCCATGCTTAAAATCAAAAACTTAGTTAAAAGCTTTAATGGTCGCAAAATTATTGCCAATTTAAACCTAGAAATTACGGATGGCGAAATCCTTGCCATTGTTGGTCCTTCCGGTGCCGGAAAAACAACTTTGCTGCGCTGCCTGGCCGGACTGGAAACGATTGATGCCGGCGAATTAACGATGGACGGTGTGCCCTTCGACCCCGCGCAAATGGCCAATGCCGATCAAGTAGTGGGCATCGTCTTTCAAGACTTTCAGTTATTCCCCCACCTGTCCGTTATCGAAAACATCACTCTGGCCCCGCGTCTGGTTTTACAGCAATCTAAAAAAGCCAGTATTGTTCAAGCCCAAAATTTGCTGACGGAATTGGGGCTAGCTGGCAAGGAAGAACTGTTTCCTTACCAGCTGTCGGGCGGACAGAAGCAGCGGGTTGCCTTGGCTAGGGCCCTAGCCATGAAGCCTATGGTAATCGGTTATGATGAGCCGACCAGTGCCCTTGATCCCGAGCTGCGTGAACAAGTGGAAAAGGTAATCTTGACCCTGAAAGAACAAGGCATTACGCAAATCGTGGTGACCCATGATTTTGACTTTGCCAAGCACATCGCCGATAAGATGTTGAAAGTGGAAGCAATTTAAGGGAGGGCACCATGAAGAAGAAAAGAATTTGGCTACCGCTACTGCTATTTTTGCTTTTCCCCCTGCTAACTGCTTGTGGCCGGGCTAAAACCGACACTGACCAGTGGCCGCGCATTAAGGCCACCAAGCGCGTCATTGTCGGCCTTGATGATACCTTTGTACCACTAGGTTTCCAGAATAAGGCTGGGCAGATTGTGGGCTTTGATGTTGACCTGGCCAAAGCTGTCTTTAACTTATACGGGGTTAAGGTCGACTTTCAGCCGATTGACTGGTCCATGAAGGAAAACGAGTTGCAAAATCAGACCATTGACCTGATTTGGAACGGTTATTCCAAGACGGCCGAAAGAGCTAAAAAAGTCAACTTTAGCAACAGCTACATGAAAAATGACCAAGTTATCGTCGCCCTCAAAAAAAGGGGCATTCGCCGGTTTAACGACATGAAGGGGAAAAGACTAGGCGTGCAAAACGGGTCTTCCGGTTATGATCGCTTCGAACAACAACCCCAGCTCTTGAAAGACTTCATCCAAAACCGGACCCCCGTTCTATATGATGGCTTTAACGAAGCCTTTATGGACTTGAACGCGGGTAGAATTGACGGTTTACTAATCGATCGGACGTACGCCGACTATTATTTGTCCCATGACCGCAATCCTGCCAGGTACAAACTGGTAGCTGGTAACTTTAAGCATGAAAGTTTTGTCGTTGGGATCAGAAAGTCCGACCGCGAATTAACGCGCAAGCTTAACGCTGGCCTTAAAACCTTAAAAAAGTCCGGTAAACTAGCCAAAATTAAACATAAGTGGTTTGGCACAGAGCGCCCAAACTAAGTCAAAAAATTATCGATTTATCTTTTGCTAGTTTCAATCCAAGTGGATTGAAATAAGAACTAAAAAATCATTTATGATAAATCTTACAAATAGCAAAACAAAGAAACAATATTTAATAAGATAAATAAAACCTTGATTTATTATTATAAATATATTAAAATATTTTTAATAAATAAAGGAGAAACTATTATGAAAAAGTTTTTTAAATAAATCAAAAGTAACATTACTGTTATCGCTGATTACTATAGGTGGTGTATCGCAGCAAGTATCTGCAAGTAAATTTGAAGCATCAGACACTCTCAATACTAACTATATTGAAAAATCTTATTTTAATAATGAATTATTCGGTTCAGGTAATTATTATCAAGTTCCAGAAGAAGTTGTAGAAAAAGAATTGAACCAACAGATTAACCAGCAATTAGCAGCAATAACTTCAGAAAATTCAAACAAAATCGGAACGAGAACACCATCTTATGTTAATCTTACTTATAAAGTAGTCGATACAAAATATCCTGTTGCTAAGGGTTATGCCGGCAATCAGCCAGCCAAGGGAACTAGATTTCGGTCCGGTGGGGGATTTCATTGGTCGAACAGTGGGGGGCCCAGTATTAGTGTCAGTTCTGGATTTGCCGGAGTGAGCTTTTCAGTTAACCTTGGCAATAATGGAAGTTCCGGAAAATATGTGAAGGCCCCTAACAAAACCCAATATTTTAAACTCTATATTAAAAAAACATATAAAGTTCAAAAAGTAGCTTGGTATGGTCATCCGTATGGCCATCAAACCGGTCCCAAACAATTTTTATATTATGGTTATGCCAGAGCTTTTTATAGCGAAGATCCATATGCGATAGCACAATAAGCGGAGCAAGAAGATGAGCAAAAACCCTTACAAAATCAGTACTTATGTTCTTGGCTGTTTGCTGGTCATTACGCTCTTTTTCTTGATTAATGCCAGCAAAAATCCGGCTACTCCGACTCCTAGAGGGGACTTTGATAATAAGGTCAACCCCCCTAATAATGTAAATATTTCTTTGGGGCTACCTAAAAACCACTATCGATTTTATTTTAATGGCGCTGAATTCGACCGAGGTACCTACAAGAGAGCAATAGCTAACAATGGCAAATTCAAACATGAGACCGATAAGCGTGCAAGGGATGACGCATATGTCTTAAAGCCCCAAAAGGGCCGCGGCGGAATTTTGATAATTACGAATAAAAAATCATATTTGTATTACCCCAAATTAAGAGACCAGGTAATCGTTGTTGAGAAAACTTCGGATGTACCAATGATAATAGGAAAACCCAAAACCCGTCCGTGATATGAACTATGGTGCAGGATTTAGTTTTTAGTTTTTTTAGGAAATGTGAGAAATTCGGGATATTTCATTAATGCTCCTAATAAAAAACAGTATTTTAAATTATATATTCGTAAAACTTTTAAAATCAAAAAATTAGCTATATATGGTCAGCCAAATGAACCACGACAGTTTTTCTACTATGGTTATGTTAGAGCTTATAAGTCTTATGATACATTTGTCAAAGCAGTTTGCTTGGAAATAATATGCGCAAAAAACCACTGAGTATTATTGGCGCCTTTTCTAATAACGCGGCTATGTCAAATAATGTGAATATCAGTTTCTTAACACCGTTTAAATATTGTTATCAGATTCGCTTTCAAGATAGTACATTTGATCACGGTACCAACAATAAATCAAGTGGCAACGCATATATATTAAACCCTAAAAGTGGAGTTAGTAGGTTTTTAATCATCACAAATAAGGACAGCTACCTGTACTAACCTAAACTAAAAAACAGGTATAGTCGTTAAACAGACTACCGCCATACACTAATAGAAAAAATCATAAATTATTAGCATCAAATTTGTTTAAATTAGACAAGTTGATTTTTGACTCCTCGATACTGGTTCAAAAGAGTATAGCTACAATGAGAGGTCATAAGCAAACTTCTAAAAATAGATCTAAAGAATATTTTTCAATAGATTCTATGATCAGGTGGGCTTAAGACCTCTTTTTGTACAAGAAAAAAATTGGTTTTAATTATTCCTTGACATTAACTAATTGGCATGGTAAATTCTCAACGTTGATTAATTTAATATACGAGGCTCCTACACGGACATAAGCTACTGTACAGAAACGTTGCGAAACGCCAATGTATAGGACAGAAATAACCGAACGAAGGTTATTTCCCAAGTAGCTAATGACTGACGTCTTTACGCCGGGTAGTGCTAAAATAACAAAATTTATTTTAGGGAGCCGCGATTTATTCGCGGCATTTTTGTTGCTGCATTTATAATTGCGGCTTTTTGTAGGAACCTCTTTGACTTAATTGTCAGGAGGTTTTTTATTATGTATAAGACAGAAGATTACAACAGGGTCGCCCAACAAGCCCCGCAGTTGGCATTAAAGGTATTTGCTTCTGGGCCTGGCGGGCTCAGACGACAAGACCTAGCCGAACACCGTCAAAAGTACGGCAGCAACAAACTTGCTTACCGGCGCAAAACGCCCTTATCCGTCCAATTTTTACAAGCCTTTGTCACCCCGTTTACGCTTGTATTAACCGTGTTAGGGATAATCTCATTCTGTACCGATTATCTCTGGAGTGCTCCAGCCGATCGTGATCTAACGGGGACAATCATTATTTCAATCATGGTTTTGACCAGCGGGGTTATGTCCTTAATTCAGTCAGTTAAATCGAACAATGCCGCTGACAAGCTTCAATCATTGGTCAAAGTGAAAGCCGATGTATATCGTGATGGCGAGCTCCAGGAAATTCTGCTCGAAGACTTAGTTGTTGGTGACTTAGTCAAGCTATCGGCGGGTGATATGATTCCGGCTGATATCCGGCTGATCAAAACTCGGGACCTGTTCATTTCTCAGGCTGCGCTGACGGGAGAAAGTTACCCCGTTGAAAAACGTGCTAAACACCAGCAGGGCAGCTATGAAGACATAACCGATTATCCGACACTCGCCTTTATGGGGAGTAACGTCGTCAGTGGGACAGCAACCGGTCTAGTGATCGCGGTTGGACAAAATACCCGTTTCGGACAAGTCACCCAAAGCATCACCAATAATAAACCCACCCCCACTAACTTTGACCTGGGAATCAGCAAGACGTCATGGCTACTCATTCGCTTCATGGCAGTGATGGCCCCGATTGTCTGTGTTCTGAATGGTCTAACCAAAGGCGATTGGGGGCAAGCATTGTTATTTGGACTTTCAACCGCAGTAGGCTTGACCCCCGAAATGCTCCCGGTAATTGTAACGACCAACTTAGTGCGGGGAGCTTTGCGCATGTCAAAGGGTGGCACCATTGTAAAAAATGTTAATTCAATCCAAAATTTTGGAGCCATGGACGTATTGTGTACCGATAAAACTGGTACCTTAACCCAAGACAAGATCATATTAGAGTATCATTATAACGTCAATCATCAGGAAGAAGACCAGGTTCTAAAATATGCGTATTTAAATAGTCGGTTTCAAACTGGCCTGAAAAATTTAATGGACCAGGCAGTTATTAAAGCGGCTGCAAGCGAACTAAAAATTGACGATCGGCAATACGAAAAAATTGATGAATTGCCTTTCGATTTTTCCCGGCGCCGAATGAGCACAATCGTAGAAACAGCTGATGGATTGGTACAAATGGTCACCAAAGGAGCAATCGAGGAAATGCTCGCAGTGTCTAATCGCGTATTGTCACACGGCCAAGAAGAAATCCTGACCAAGGACTGGAAGAAAAATATTTTGCAGCAGGTAGCCGATTTAAATCAGGACGGGTTACGAGTTTTAGGTCTGGCCATCAAAAATAATCCTCAGCCAAGTGCAGGTGATGAATTATCCACAACCGATGAAACTAATATGATATTCTTAGGATATCTAGCTTTTCTGGATCCACCCAAAAACACCGCGGCCAAAGCCATTAAGGCGTTAGCTAAACACGGAACCAAAGTTAAAATCATCACTGGCGATAGTCTCCCAGTTACAGAGGCCGTGTGCCGCAACATTGGCTTCGACGTCACCAACATTATCACCGGACGGGACATCCAAAGTTTCAGTCCACATGAATTAGGTCAGGCAGTCGAAAGCAGCAACGTTTTTGTCAAAGTCTCTCCAGAGCAGAAGGCACTGATCGTTAAGACCCTCCGAGATAATGGTCACGTGGTTGGCTTCTTAGGTGATGGAATTAATGATGCACCATCGATGAAAGCTGCCGATGTCGGTATTTCAGTTGATACTGCTGTCGATATTGCTAAGCAATCGGCATCGATTGTCTTACTCCAAAAAGATTTAATGATCTTAGAACGGGGCGTTGTGGTCGGACGACAAACCTTTGGCAATATTATGAAATACATCAAGGCAACCTGCTCTTCTAACTTTGGTAACGTATTCTCGGTTTTATGTGCAAGCGCATTTCTCCCCTTTCTACCCATGCAGCCAATGCAATTACTATTTCTCAACTTGGTCTATGATCTATCCTGTCTCTCGATTCCGTGGGACAACATGGATCCCGAATACCTAAAAGTTCCGCGCAAATGGGAGGCTAAAAGCATTGCCAGTTTCATGAAATATATTGGTCCAACTAGTTCCGTCTTTGACATTACCACCTATTTAGCAATGTATTTTATCATCTGTCCAGCCGTGATTGGACATGGCTACGGAGCAACCTCAGGAACTATGCAGCAAAACTTCATCAAGCTCTTTAATAGCGGTTGGTTTGTCGAGTCGCTCTGGACGCAGACACTGGTCTTGCACGTTTTGCGCACGGAAAAAATCCCCTTTATCCAAAGCCGCGCTGCTGGCCTCGTCACCTTGGTAACCTCACTTGCCTTGGTCTTCGGTTCTGTTCTGCCGTTCACAGTAATTGGCCAGTTCTTGCAGTTGTCTCCCTTACCCGCTAGTTTCTGGTGCCTACTGACAGTTACCTGCCTTGCTTACATTATCCTAGTCACCATCGTCAAACGCTGGTACATTAACAAAACAGGAGCATTATTATGAAAAGAAAAACTATTACTTACCCTGTCCAAACCGCACTTGCACTAACATGGATAGGCTTGGGAATCGCCTGGTTATTGCATCAACAGCTTGCACCAGCAATTTTATTTACCACTTCAGGTGCGTTTATGCTGGTTGATACCATCATGAATTAACCAAAAACCCACTAGGCAATGACAATTCTTCCTGGTGGGTTTTATTTTATCCAATTGATTTTCAAACTAGCACTAGTCACGCAACAAAAGATAACCGGACAGCGGTTATCTTTTGCGATTTCAACTATTTATCAGTGCACCTTTCTCACTGCCACTCGCTGGCCAGCCATTCTTGGGCCAGGTCAAACCAGTGGGCGGCATGCGGATTATCTTGCCACTCCTGTCCCTTAACGACCATATCCGTGCGGCCAAGCGAAAAACCATGGCCACCCCGGTTAAAGAGATGAACCTCGCACGGTACGTTTTGGTCATGGAGAGCAGTGACATATTCCAACGTATTAGTGACTAAAACAATTGGATCATCCCAAGCATGAAAGATAAAGGTCGCCGGTGTGTCACTTGTGACCCCTAACGAGCTGTTTTTAATAAATTCATCCTCCGGTACCAGATCCACTTCTCCTTCCGGAACGTCAAAGCCCAACTTAGCCAAGTTAATCAAGGGATAACCTAAAATGGTCTTATTGGGCAACACATCTACTTGCTTAAAGTCAAACTGCTGTTGATAAGCAGCGGCATTAGCCATGCTATTGGCAAAGCTTGCAACATGGCCGCCAGCTGAGAAGCCAATGGTCACAATCTTTTCTGGATCAATCTGGTATTCTGCGGCGTGGTCGCGGAAATACTTGATCGTCGTCAAGACATCAAGCCCCGCATCAGGGTAAATGTCTCCTTCCTGCACCAAGTTGTATTCCATTACCACACTATTGAAACCATAATTGTTAAAGGCAAGTGCAACGGGTTCGCCCTCTCGCTTGGAGAGGTGATCGAAGCTGCCACCTGGAATCACAATTGCCAGTGGATGCTGGGGGGTAACCAAGTCACCAATTGTCGCCAAAGTGTAGGTATGAACCTTGAACTTACGTCCATTAAAGTTAGTTAATGTTAAATCTGTTACTTTCATTTTTTCACCTTATTTTTTGCCATTGCTCTTGTAATCAAGGCAGTTGATAATGGTACTGTTAATAATACACCAATGAGTGAATACAAGATAATTAGCGCTTCATTAACAAACATTTTTTCGTTCAAAACTTCACCCAAGGTATAGTTTAAGCGGATATACCATAAAAACAGCGATAAGAAGCTGCCAAACATCCCAAACAAAATCGTATTCATGGCCGTGCCCAAAACGTCATCGCCAATCTTAACTCCACTTGCCCGTAATTCTGCAGTCGAAATCTCTGGCTTGTGCTTCTTGATTTCAAGCAAACCCGAACTCATTGCAACGGCTGCCTCGGCAACCGCACCGAGCATTGAAAAAATTGCCACTGCAACTGCAATCAAGGGATAACTAAGGCCTGGCATCTGTGATAAGCCCACCAGCATTTCACCGGCCTCCGGTCCCAAACCGGCCGCTTGAGCCAACCACTCAAAGCCCAGAATCAGTACACTGACCGTCAAACAAATCCACAATGCCGAAAAAAAGGAATTTTTGGCAACTAGATAGTCATGCGTACCTAAGAAGATTATCGTCACCAGCTTTAGCGGAATAAAAATTAGAATGAGAATGGGAATACTGATTCCCCAAGAAATAAAAACGGCCAATAAAATTAGTAGTAAGGTGTTAATCAAGACACTGAAAAAACTGCGAATTCCAGTTTCACCACCAACCACAGCCATCAAGACGGCTAGGACAATTAATAAGGCTGTTAACGTGCTCATTTTATTCACCCACCTTTACTGGTTTATTTTCCAAAAACCAGAGACTGCAACCCGTCGCAAAAACCACGGTCAAAACAATCCCAATGGCAGAAATAACACTCTGGGTAACCCCTAATGACAACGTAAAACCAAAGGCCGATTTAAGACTGTTATTATCGCGCAAATAAATAATTGTCTGCGGCAAAGCTTCTGACATAAAAATCAGCACTAGAACATTGATTAGCGGTCCCATGATCTCTTGGCCCATGGTCCGCCCACTATTAATTAATTGTTTGACAGTCAGGTCTTTCTTAGTCTGGACTAACTCATACAGACTGGAAACGATATCCGTTGCCTCATCCATAACCGCACCCAGTATGCCCAATAGCGTTTGGGCTAAGAAGATCCCGCGCGGATCTTGGGTAGCATAGTCACCTGTCTCATACTTAATTTCAGACTCGCCCGTCAGGCGCATAATCACATAGCACAAAACAAACGAAACAGACACCCCCAGCAGGGTCGCGGCCCAGGTTGCCAACATCTTGCGATTAAAGCCCTGTACCAGCAGTAGACTGAAGAAGGAGAAGACCATATCGGCAAGGCCAAATAGTAAGACAATGTAAGAACCGTTTAATTTAATGTTCAGCATAATAACCAGGTAGAAGAGCACCCAGCTCAGCGTCATAGAAGCAATTAGACCGATCGCTTTTTTGCCTGAAACGGCAATTAATAAAGCCGCTGTAACGGTCAGCGCCAGCACCAATACCCAGTCTCGTTTCGGGTTTTGGATGGCAGGTTCACCTTTTTTGATATTAACAAAAATCCGCTGACCCGCTCGATATTTTTGCGTTACTAGCTGGGACGGATAGTAAAAGTTTTGCGTCGTAAAGTGCCGCCCTTGGTGTTCTCCTGATAAGACCTTTAAGTGTAAGACTTGTTTTCTGGTTTCATCCTTATTACCATAGACATCTGTACTTTTTTCCACCAGTGTATCTTTGATTGTCTTGTCGGTAATAACCGCCACATCATCTTTGACATAAATATTAGTGGCAAAGTAAGTCCCGGCTGTTAACACCAGTCCAATAACGGCCACAACTAGCGCAAGCAAATGGCGTTGCTTAATCTTGTTCATTTCATCAGTCCAATCTCTTCTGTTTACTGTACCCCAAAAGTAGGTCCACTTCCTTAAAAATTTACTTAAATTTCATCAAAAAGACGACTTTTATTAAAGTCGTCTTTATTTACATATCAATAAAGCGATGCCACCAATGCTGCTTTGTTGGTTCTACCTGCATATCCGCTAAAGTTCGGTGGTCATTAGTACTTTTTTCAGCATTTTCCTTGGCCTTGGACAAAATTTCTTCGTGTACTTGGTCGCTAGGCTTTTGTTCGTCTTGCATAACTTGAGCCCGCTTCTCGGTTGCAGTCAGCTGCCGCTCTACTGGCACTTCAGCCTCAAGGTCGGTTTCACTCACAATCCCCGAAATATCCGGCAGGGCAGCTAACTTTTCTGAATCAACGGCAGTTTGCTGGTTTTCAAGGAGTTCTTGATTTTGCTTTTCAATCCGGTCTAACTGCTGGTGCAAATTAGCCAGTTCCGTATTTTGCTGCTCAATTGTTTGTTGGAAGGCATTAAGTAATTTGGTCATTTGCGGTGTCGACATTACTTCCTGTTTTACACCCTTGTCTTCAGCTTCAGTTTTTGTATTCTGGTCACTAACTGCAAAAACTTGCTGGGCCGCCTCTTGCAAGGTTAGACCATGCTCTTGAGCCAACTGATGAAAGTCCTTTAAATCCTGCAAGTCTTGCTTGCTGTATAACCGGGCTTTCTGCTTGGTTCTGACGTAATAATCTGCTTTTCCGGTAACGCGCTCAACGATGAGCGAATACTTACGCAAGGTCGCAACACTAATCTGCAACTCTTTGGCAGTCGCCGCCGGCGCGGTTAATTCTTCAAAATGATGCTTGTCACTAGTCATAAAACAATACTCCCTCACCCATTGTTATTGACCAATCTTGTGCAACAAGATCTGCTTATGCTCATATCGCTCTAATCCCAATTCAATCAGTTTGGTAATCAAAGCAGTATAGGAAATACCTACTTGCTCAAAAAGTTTAGGATACATGCTGATATTAGTAAATCCTGGCAGGGCATTGACCTCGGTCAAGATAACCTTCTGGTCGCTTGCACGCAACGTCGAGTCAATTCGTGCAAAGCCACTACACTCGGTTACCTGGTAAACTTTCAGGGCATTGGTCCTAACCTGCTCTGCGATCTCGGGCGGAATAGCAGCCGGAATCTGCAAAGTTGTAGTTGAATTTTCATCGTACTTGTTTTCATAACTGTAAAAAGTACCCTCAGCGTTGATGATTTGACCCACCCCTGAAACTTGCGGTTGATCATTGCCCAACACCGCAGTCTCAACTTCAGTGCCGTGGATAGTCTCTTCGACCAAAACCTTGTCGTCATATCTAAATGCATCAGCCAAAGCTGCTTCATACTCCTTGGCAGTAGTCACATGGTGTACGCCAACGGACGAGCCTTGGTTAGCAGGCTTAACAAAGAGGTCATTACCTAATTTGGCACTAACTTTAGCATACGCATCGTGATCATTGCTTGGATCTTCATATTCAAACCGTTTAATCGCAATCCAATTCGCTACGGGCACACCAACTCGTTGGGCCAGAATTTTAGTGAATTCCTTATCCATCGTCACCGCGGCAGACAATACATCATCACCGACAAAGGCCTTGTCCAGCACGCGAAAAAGGCCTTGCAAACTGCCATCTTCGCCTAGATTACCGTGAACAATCGGAAAGAAAACATCAATTTCAGCCAAGTTGGCTAACTCCACCAAGTTGGCGATATTAGCTGCCTGATGGGGATTTTTAACCGTGTACTGCGGATTTTCAAGTACCTTGAATGCATCCTCTTCGTTAGCAATATAGCCTGAATTAGTAATCCAAATCGGATGAACTTCAAACTTGTTTTTATCGATCGCACTATAAATGTTGTGGCCCGACATAATTGAAACTTCATACTCAGATGAATTACCACCAAAAATAAGACCAACCTGTGTTTTCCTAGTCATTGTTTCTACCTCATATGTTTTAGCTTTTTTTATTATACGGCATTTACTAGCAGAAAAATTACAAATTCACTAATTTTTAGCAAATAATTTTCGGATCTGGTTAAAACCTCATCAAGCCAGCCTTAAAGCGCCAATAACTTAATGGCTATGTTATGTAGAAACAAGCTAAATTTAGTCTAACTATATAGGATAGTAGTAATCTCTACAGTGTTATAAAAAATTTCGTTATAGCAATTTCGTTATTTAAAAATTGCAAAAAAACTATTTGATTCGTCCCAGCTGTAAGCGCTATGCTATTTTCAAAAGGATTTAAAACAAACATTAGCGAGGTAGTAAAAAAATGGAACTAAAAAATGGTCAATACAATGTCAAGGCGATGGGACACGGATCTGAAGCCATGCCGATGACGGTGGAAATCAATGATAATCAAATTACTAAAATCACGGTTGATTCAGCTAGCGAGACTAAGGGCGTGGCGGATGAGGTTTTTCACCGACTCCCCCAAGAGATTGTCGCCAACCAAACGCTCAACCTTGATGCGGTCAGCGGTGCCACCATTTCTAGCCACGGCGTAATCGCTGGTGTAGCCGCTGCAATTACCCAAGCCGGTGGTGATGCTGCCGCTTGGAAGCACCGGCCAAAACCGGCCGTTGCTCAACAGCAAGACGAAGTGATAACCACTGATGTGGTTGTTGTTGGTGCCGGTGGTGCGGGCCTGGCTGCAGCAGTGCGCTCTATTCAGCACGGTGAACAGGTCGTCATCCTTGAAAAATACCCACAAGTTGGCGGCAACACAAGCCGGGCTGGTGGTCCTCTGAATGCAGCTGATCCAGAGTGGCAGGGCAAGTTCGCGGCTCTGCCTGGTGAAAAAGAAACTTTGGAGGAACTAGCAGCACTGCCGCTCGAGCAGATTGACCCAGAATACCAGGAAGACTTTGAGCAGTTGCAGGCACAAATCAAGGATTATGTGTCAACTGGGGCAGACCACTTATTTGATTCCACCCTCTTGCACGAAGTCCAAACCTATCTTGGCGGAAAGCGTACCGACTTAAAAGGTAATGAAATTCACGGTAAGTATAACTTGGTCCATGAGTTAGTTACCAACGCCCTGAACTCGGTTAAGTGGCTGACGGATTTAGGCGTTAAGTTTGATAATAGTGAGGTTACCGAGCCGGTGGGCGGACTCTGGCGGCGCGGGCACAAACCGGTAGAACCGATGGGTTATGCCTACATTCATATCTTGGGCGATTGGGTGAAAAATCATGGCGTCGAACCACACCTGGAAACTAGGGCTGAGCACTTAATTATTGATCATGACAAGGTCTACGGCGTAATTGCCACCCGCGCTGACGGTAGTAAGTTAACTGTCCACGCCAAGGCAGTGATTTTAACGGCCGGCGGCTTTGGCGCTAACACCAAGATGGTCCAAAAGTTCAATACGTACTGGACCAGCATTGCTGACGACATTGCTACCACCAATTCCCCTGCAATCACTGGCGATGGTATTCAACTAGGGCTTGAGGCTGGCGCTGACTTGTTCGGCATGGGCTTTATTCAGTTAATGCCCGTTTCTGATCCGCAGACGGGGGAATTATTTACCGGACTACAAACACCTCCAGCCAACTTCATTATGGTCAACCAAAAGGGCCAACGCTTCGTCAACGAGTTTGCTGAACGAGATATCTTGGCCAAGGCAGCGATTGACAATGGGGGCTTATTCTACCTGATTGCTGACGATCAGATTAAGGAAACTGCCTATAATACTAGTCAGGCAGCAATTGATGCCCAAGTCAAGGCCGGTTCCTTACTCAAGGCAGACACACTCACAGAACTAGCTCAAAAAGCAGGTATGGAGCCAGACACTTTAGTTAAAACCATTAAAACTTACAACCACGCTGTCGATCAAAAAAATGATCCCGAATTCCACAAGAACGTCTTTGGTCTTAAGTGCGAAGTTGCACCTTTCTATGCCACACCAAGAAAGCCAGCCATCCACCACACCATGGGCGGGCTGACCATTGATCCCCAGGCCCGAGTTTTGAACCCAACGGGACAAATCATTAGCGGCCTCTACTCAGCCGGTGAAAATGCCGGCGGGCTTCATGCCGGTAACCGTTTGGGTGGTAACTCACTTGCCGATATCTTCACCTTCGGCCGGATTGCTGCTAACACCGCTTATGAAGAAAGCCAGGACCTAGATGCAACTAGCGCCGCTTCCCAAAATTAAGCTTTAAGAAAGGAACAAACCATGTTTTTAAAAAGCCACTTCGGCACTATTATTACCGCCATTTTAGCTCTAGTGATGGGCTTCATCATGGCAATTGCTGTTATCCTGGTTGACCAACTTGGCTTGACCTGGACAGTTTTATTCAAGCTCTGGGCAGAAATTTTCTTTATTGTCTTCGTTGTTAGTCTTTTCATTCCATATAACAGTTGGGGTGACCGCTTTGCCCAATTATTAGGCTTGAAACCAGGAACCTTGAGCTTTAAGCTGGTCCAGGCTATCATCCCTTCCGCTATTTTGAACACTTTCAATACCTTGATTTGTAGTGGCCAGAGTATTTTCTATAACGCTGAAATTCCCCAGTCAATCCGGATGCAAACCTGGATTAACGGTTGGACACATGATTGGCTAATTTTCTTTATTATTTCATATCTTGCTTCCTTTGTTGCTGTTTGGGTTGGTACTAAAACCGCTACAGTAATTTTAGGTAAACCAGCATCACGGTCAATCTAAACCACTTTTAGAAGTTAAAAACTGATATTTTTTGCCAATCATATTTGCCAGAATTATCAGTTTTTTTGTATATTTAAGAAAGTAAATTTAAACCTTGAACCAATAACATCAGCTTAGAAATGGAGTTATTATGAACAATCCAGAAGAATTGCAGCATTTCTTAGATATCTTGCTCAAAGAGAGCAGCTTTACCAGAGCGGCTAAAGAGCTTTTTATCTCGCAACCATATCTTACCCAACTAATTGGCCGGATTGAGCGCAATCTTGGCGTCAAAATAATTGAGCGTAGTAAACCGCCTTATACCTTAACTCCAGCCGGCTTAATCTATTACCACTACCTCGAAAGCATCTCCTATGACAAGCAACAACTAAATCGTCGCCTTGCTTCATACATTAACCCGAAGCAACAAGTTATCCGCATCGGTATCCTAGAAAGCTTGGGTACTTACCTACTACCGGAAATCCTGCCCCAATTTCTGCAAAATAATCCGCAAGTCAGCATCCAATTAGTTGAGAATTTTCCGCGAGAAAGCGAAAAAAGGTTACTAAATGGGGAAATTGATTGTTACATTGGACAAACTCCAGAGGCCATTAACTCCAGTCTTGATGTTGTAATCAATGGCGGGGAACGCTATTACGTCGTAATCTCGCCCGCTTCCCCGTATTATCAAGCGGGACGCTTTATTCTTGATCCAGGCGAGCTCAATTTAAAAGACTTGTTACAAGAACCACTGGTCTTGAGTGCAGCTGGTTCGGCAGTCAGACACCAGGTTAATGGTCTCTTTCAGCGCTTAAGAATTGAGGGCAACATTGTCATGGAATCCAAGAGTGTGATCACAGCGACTAATCTGGCCATCCATGGCATTGGGCTAACTATTTCTTCAGCCAGTATTATCAAGCGGATTGCCCAGACTCCAATCAATCTTTTTCCTTTGGACAGTAGTATCCTCAACTTGATTTTCTTTATTGCAACTAGGCACTCCGCAGAGACTTCACCAGCCTTGCAGAACTTGGTCACTATCTTCAAGCATAAAAATTTACAACCTAAAATCACCTAGCGGGAACTAAAAACCCCTAGCCTTAATGCTAGAGGGGGTTTTTAGTTAATTATTTGGCGAGCTAATTTCCCATGGAATTGCCATTACAATATATAAGATGACACCGACAATGACAAAGTCTAAGAAAATGCTGCTGGCAATTTCCAATACGTAACCTAGCACCGCCAAGCCCGTAATGTTAAAGATAACTGGAAAAAGGGCCAACAGACCCGCAATGAGAATCACCCAAAAGCCAGCCCACATCCCAGCCGCCGTGATATTATGGAGCAATCTTTTACCGTTCATCATCATGCGCATTTCACTCAGCAGCGATTTTAGGCTCAGGGCAACCATCACAATTATCGTCAGGTTGCCAAGCAGGAGGATAAAAGCAATATTACCCCCAATCATCATAGTATTTAAACTAAAGGCATCAACTACCTCGTACAAGGCATTACTTCCCTGCTTTTTCAATTTTTCCTGCACTAATTGCGCGTCACTTGACGAGCCCTGGTCAATATAAAGGTTAATATCATGCAAAATCTGACTCGCCAGCTTAGTGTTATTAACCTTTATCCAGGGAAAACCCAAAGCATAGTCAATAATATGATCGGCAATCGGCTGCGTTTGCTTAGAAGTCAGCAAGTTAGCATTACTACTTTGACTGGCACCAATCGTATTAGCCAAAGTGTTAAAATGCTTGTTGACTTGTCTCACAACTACAGCTTCGTTATTACTTGTCCTAAGTTGCCTCTTCATAAATGGCGGATTAAGAAAAGTTGCCGTTATCATCAGCAGAGTAACCAGTAAGTAAATAAGAAAAGTTAGGGTTGTTTTGTATTGGCTGTTCTGCTCCTGACTCACTCTGTGTGAGCCATCCTGCACGCCATTTACCATATTCTTCCTTCCTAACAGACAATTTCCTTGTCTTCATCAAACATTGTATCAATTGCATGATGAATATCTTTGATGTCAATCACAGAAATAATTTCATGTCCGTCTTTAAGTGCTTGGTCGATTTGCTTTGGGGCAGAATGCAGAAAACTATACATAAAAGAGCTAGTAGCATAGTCTGCCAGCTGTTCCGCATTCAAATCAAACTCTTTGCGATCATAAAACAGGCGACCTGCTCCAGTAACCACAAAAGCAATACCGTGCTGTACATCATTGAGGTCAAAGAAGGAGCTATCAAAAATCTGATTTTCCTTAATCCAACCATTCAACATCCCGCTCCAGATATCAAGAGTTTCGTTACTGCTAAAAACTTCGGTGATGATCCGCTTCAAGCCCTGATCATAAATTCCGAGCTTCGCAATTGTATAGATAAAAGCCTTAGTCCGGGCGCAGACTTTGTCACCATCACGATAATTGAGCTTTTTAACTTCTCCGTCCAAAGTGTTGAGGATATTGCGCACAACATCATCAATTAATTTTGCTTTATATGGATAGTATGATTGCAACAACGATTTTGAAATTCCCGATTTCTCCGCAATCATCTGGAAAGAGACATTATCTAACCCATTTTCTCTAATCAACGAGAGCGTGTTACCCAAGATAATTCGTCTTCTTTTATAGTTTTTCCGTCGAGCCATAGTTATTTCTCCGTTTTTATATACGATTCCATTTTATCATACCAATGCCACTGGATAAATCAACGAAAAATAACAAATAGATTTCACTCATTGGAGCATTTATCCTTTTAAATTTTAATAGGTTATTGGTAATTTGCTTATTTTAGTTCACTTTCACTCAGTAAGTGCATCGAACGGTCATTATAGACATAGTTAATGCCGCGCGCTAAAAGTAAGTCAACTGAGATGCGGACCATGCGATCAGGATAGCGGTTATGCTTGATTGTATCGGTAACCACAATTTGTTCAATGGGCAGACCATTGAGAATCTCAGTAGCATTTTGTGATAACAGGGCGTGCGTAGCCGCAACGTAAACCTTTTCGGCGCCTGCAGCCAAAACTGACTTGGTGGAAGAAGAAATGCGTGAGCCTGTATCAATTAAGTCATCAACAATGATACATTTCTTGCCCTTGACGTTACCAATCATGTCATGAACATCGGCATCATAACGCGCATGACGCTGATCCACAATTGCAATCGGAGCATTAAAGAACTGCCCAAAGTTACGTGCTAGCTTGGCACCAGAATGATCAGGTGAAACTACGACAATGTTATCGTCTTCTTTGGTGGCAATTCCATTATCAAGAAAATATTGAGCTAAGAGCGGCATTGCATGCAAATGGTCAACTGGAACATTGTAAAAGCCCTGTATTTGGGCAGCATGCAAGTCGAGTACAATTAAGTGGTCCATGCCGGTAATTTGCAACAAGTTAGCAACCAACTTACCTGTAATTGGCTCGCGTGATCTGGTTTTGGTATCTGAACGAGAATAGGCTAGATATGGTACCACCACATTAATCCGATGCGCTGAGGCCCGATGCAATGCATCCAGTACTATTTCTAGTTCCATAAAGTTTTCATTCACTGGGTCTTGAATTGATTGAATAACAAAGGCGTCACAGCCCCTGACGCTCTCACCAATGTTAACTTGAATCTCACCGTCACTAAAATGTTGCACCGCAGTTTCAATTAGTGGTTTTTTCAAAATAGTGGCGATTTTCTCGTTTAACGCGGGATTTCCGCCCAGTCCAATCACTTTCATTGGATGCAACAATTGAAGAATTTCTTCTTTGTTCATAGCTACCTCTTATTAAAATAATTCTTTCTCGTCTATTATAAACAAAAAAAGCCTCCCATGTTGAAAAAAGTGGGAAATTCACTTAAAAACCGAAAAACCATTCCTGTGTCAAATCATAATTTTTAATCTAGCTTTTGTTCAGCGTTTTTGAAACTTTTTTATTTAAAAAATTCTTCCATTAAATCTAATAGTTTAAAACCATTGACTACATAGCTGTCATGCTTTTGACGGGGCATAATCAGCAGCTGGCCATGCGGTATGATCTGGCTGTACCAGCGCACATGCTCAACCTTAACCCAGTCTTTTTCGCCGACAACACAGTAGGTTGGAATTGCAATTGCCTTCAAACTATCAACTGACATAAAACTTTCGGTTAATTCGACCTGGCTATCACGGTTCATCTGCAGAAAGCGCAAAAAGCCTTCAGTTAAGTAGTGGTACGGTCGAATACCATTTCCATTGACAAAAACACCAGCAACCATCAACTTTTTGAAAATCTGCTGGTCCTGACTGGCTAGCATCATTGCAACAAGGCCGCCAGCATCAAAACCAAAACAATAGCAGCCCCTAATCCCTACCTGCTTAACGAAAGCAGCCAGGTCGGCAACTTCGGTCTGATAGTGCTGGGCACTCTCTCCCTGACTAAGTCCATGGCCTCGCATATCGAGCACATAAACTGTGTAATACAGGGCCAAGGGCGCAACAATCTTATCAAACATGCCACCATCCAAGTGGTGGCCATGCAACAGTAACAGTGGCTGTCCCTTACCTAGTTTGCTATAATACAGCTCGCTCCCATTAACTTTTTCAATCATTGCTGGTTCCTCTCAGTGGCTTCAGCAAGTTCTCGCTCTGAAATGGGTTTCTTCTTTCTGCGCTCTTGCCACAGATCTTTCAGGATAACTTTACCCACGATGTAATTGGTTTTAAAATTATCTGGAATCATTTTTAGGCTATAGTTATGGACCATACTGTCCTTACGCTGCCAATAGTGATACAGCGGCTGATTATCACAATAAAAACCGCTGCTTGCAGCCAAATATTGGACAGTGAAAATTTGATCTTCCATAAAAGCTAAATTTTTCATGAAAGATAGGTGGTTTTGCTGCACAATTGAAAGTCGATAACCCTTATTCCAAGTATAGCCTTTAACAGGAGAAGGGCAAATCCGGTTGTTAAATAGTGAGCCGACAAAGTTGACAATTAAGCGATACGCACTCGCCTTGCGCTTCATTCCACTTACAAACTTTTTCCCAACATGTACTGATTTCGCATTATTCTCATAATCTATCCAAAAACCACACGAAACCAGGGCAGCGTCTGGATGTTCATGAAAGGCACGCACAAAGAAATCCGTGTAACCGGGAGCAACCCAATCATCACCATCATGAAAAGTAAAGTATGGAGTATCGACATTTGCTAACGCAATATTACGTGCATCAGACAAACCACCATTTGTTTTATTAATGATTTTGAAATAACGGAACTGATCACGGTAGCTTTCTGCTACTTTTCTGGTATTGTCCGTTGAGCCATCATTGACAATTAATAACTTAAAATTGCTATTATCTTGCTTAGCTAAGTGGTCCAAAGCTCGGCCCAAGTACTTTTCAAGGTTATAAACTGGCATGATAACCGTCAATTCAGGTTGTTGAATCATTTCATCTCTCCTCTGCTAATTCTATATTATACCATCATAATTCTTAAAAATAACATAAAACCAAAAACCAAAGACTTTATTACTGAACTTATCCTAGCTATCTTTAGTATAATTGTGCATTATCGTAAAGGAGTTTAACATTTTTATGAAAAACAACAAATTTATTATCGTACTACTCACAGTCCTTCTCTTTGCAGCCACGCTCACTTTATCCGGGCAGACCAGCAAGGCAGACGACCTGCCCATTGTTTGCCTGGGCACATCACTAACAGCAGAACAAAAAAGTGGCACCGTGAAGACGCTAGCCGCACCCCTGAATGGCGATAGTTACCAGACTACTACTATCACTGGTGCGGATCTAGTCAAATATCTCAACCCTTCGGGCGCCAACTTTACCACCACTTCTGGTGTTTGGTCCAGTGCCATGATTCAAAAAACCGCTGCTGACAACGGGATCAATGTTCAAATTTTAAATTACCAGGGCCGCAACAACATTACCACCATCACTGCCAACCAATACAAAAATGCTGCCTTAACTGCTGGCATTACTGATGCCAATATCTACGTGACCAGTGCCGTTCCGATTGATGGTTCTGGTGCTCTGGCCGGCGTTTATGCAGCATACGGTAAAACGGGCGAACACTTAAATCAAGACCAGGTAAATGCTGCTCAAGATGAAATGGGTACTTTGAGCAAAATCACTAAGGAAAACCAGGACAAAGATGGATATAGTGACGCCCAATTGAATAACGCAGTGGCTGGTGCCAAGCAAGATATGGGTAAAATTGGCAACAATATTTCCAATAGTCAAATCCAAACCATTGTGAATAACCAAATCAACATCAATCACCTCGGTGATGTGATTACCACTAACCAAAAACAAGAAATCGTTAACCTTATGATTGAAATCCGTGATTCCGGCGCTTTGAAAGACCACCGTTTTAAGGACCAAGCCGCGACGCTTTCTAAAAATATCGAAAAGCATGCCAAGGATATTTTTGCTAAAATCAATACTACGGAAAACCGTAACTGGTTCCAGCAAGCTTGGCACAATATTACCGACTTTTTCAGTCACCTCTTTGGTGGATCCGCAGTCATTCGTATCGGTTGATTCACATCTGATCCATAATCTCATTCAGGGCATGGTCAACATACTCGTTACCACGATTATTGGCGTGGCCCTTGGTCCACTCAAAGCGACTTTGTGAAAACTGCTCAAGTAGTTGATCTAATTTTTGCCAGCACTCCAGGTTTGCAATTTCACCTGGAGTGTTTTTTTTCCAACCCCGCTTTTTCCAACCCTTAAGCCAACCCTTAGTAATCGGATTTAGCACATACTGCGAATCAAGCACAAACAGTAAGGGTTTTTGGTTAAAACCCAATTCCAGTAATTTTTTTAGTGCTTCAATTAGGGCAGTCAACTCCATCTTATTGTTAGTTGCACCCAATTCACCATTGGCATCATGGACTGACTGCTGCCCGTGATCCTGCCATTCGATCAGATAGGCCCAGGCCGCTTTATCAGTGGTGCGGACGTGCCCGCCCTTGTAATTCCCCGTGTTACGGGTGCCGCCATCGGTATAAGTCGTAGCAAAATAACCACCTTGTTTGCTTTTTTTAGCAGCTGGCTCGCAATGCCCTGTCTGACCTTGGCTAACTTGGTTAACTGTACGGCTCGTTTGCTGAATTTTGGCAATTGCTCGCGCTAATGCTTCTTCATCTTTTTGAAAAACTTGGTTGATTTTTCGCTGATTCCAATTCAGGTATTCAGTAGCATCGGTTACCTTGGTAAATGACTTATACTCTGCTCCAGAAAAACCCTCAACTTGCTCTTTGGCCGCTGCCCAAGTGCGATAAACACCTGGTTTACGGCCCTTTCTAACTGCATAAAATTTCATCCGTACCTCTATTCCCTAAAAAGTTCTCGTCAATGTTAAAATACAAGTAGTTTAATTTTAAGGCGGCCATTATGTTCTTCAATACAAAAAAATACAAGGAAGAAGCGGAAAAAAACCGCAAACACAATTTATCAAAAGAACCCAGCCAGTTCAACATGCTCTTTTTAGCTGCGTTAGCTACCTTTGTTCCGCTTCGGGCTTTTCTTCGCTTCCATCCTAAGAAGACAGTCACCGACCAGGCTACCATCGAGGACAAGCACGGCGACTTCGCCCAGGTCCCCATTATCTACTTCCACGGCTTCCGCGGCGGTGATTATACTACCAATGCAATGGTCAAACAAGCGCTTAAAGATAAGGGCTCTACCCAGTTTCTTAAAGTAACTGCCGACTTGCTCGGCAACTTCAAGCTTGAGGGCACCTGGACCGGTGATCCTAATCCAATTGTTCAGGTCATCTTTCGCCAGCGCCTAGTCAACGTTTACACAATTGACTATTACTTAAGCTTTGTTTTACCCTTTTTGGCTAACCGGTATCACTTCAAAAACTACACTGCAGTTGCCCATTCGCTGGCTTGCCCCTGCATTGTCCGCACGGAAATGCGCACTGCCCGCAAAGCAAACTTCCCGCGACTATCCAAGTGTGCTTTCGTTGCCGGAGCCTTTAATGGCACAACTTACATGGGAGATATCCCCAACGTCAATGGCTTCACCCAAAATGGCCGTCCGACTGTAGTCTACCCGCACTACTTTTACTTGTTGCTTCACCGCAAGCGCTTCAACCACAATATTTCCGTTCTCAACATCTATGGCAATGTTTTGGACAACACTAACAGTGACAAGTTCATCTCTGTTACTTCCGCCAAAAGCATTCGCTATATTCTAGCACCTAATGCTAATTCCTACCATGAAGTAGAAATTCGGGGGCAAAAGTATGCTGAGCACAGCTGGATGCATGACAACCCATTCGTGATTAACATTATTGACGAGTTCATCGGATTATCAAAATAATCAATCTTTTTGGAGGTACGCAGTGATCATCCTTCGCGACATTATCCGCATCATTATCATCACTAACACCATTTTGGCTTTCTACATTGTCTTTCACAGGCGCCGTTCTGTTTCAACGACCTGGGCTTGGTTAATCATTTTGCTGGTTCTCCCAGTAATTGGCCTGATTCTTTACGGCTTTTTTGGACGGGGAATCTCGCAAGAAAATATTTTTGCCATTAATAAACAACACCACATTGGTTTGCGTAACGTCCAAAAGTCAATTACTAAGGCTCCAAAAAATATCAGCACCTCTGATACCTCCAACCAAGCTAAAATGGTCGTGCATTTTTTCGATCATAACGGCGATTCCCCCTTAAGCAAAAACAACCATGTCAAACTCTACACCGATGGGCAGCCGATGTTTCAGGATATGATGCGTGACATTAACCACGCCCAGCAAACGGTCAACGTCGAATTCTATACTTTTTATAATGACCAAATTGGCAATGAATTCCTTGACCTGTTGATTAATAAGGCTAAAGAAGGTGTTAATGTCCGTGTACTTTATGATGCTTGGGGCTCCATGGGAGCCACCAAAACTTGGTTCAATCAGCTACGGAAGGCAGGTGGTCAAGTCTTACCCTTCATCACTTCACGTAATATGATCACCAGATACCGCATCAACTACCACCTCCACCGCAAAATTGTCATCGTTGATGGCAAAACCTCGTGGACCGGCGGCTTCAACATTGGGGACCAGTATCTGAGCCGAAAAAAGAAGTTTGGCTACTGGCGCGACAGTCAGGTTAGAATTGTTGGTTCGGCCTCACTACTCTTGCAAGAGCGCTTTGTTATGGATTGGAATGCTTCGGTCCAGAAGGAAGGACAGATTATTACCTTTAATCAGTTACTCTTTCCTAATCTTGACGAAAATGACATTCATCCTGGTGATGTCGCAACTCAAATTGTTTCTGACGGGCCGGACCATTATAATGCCAACATGCGCAACGGCGTCATGCGGCTGATGGCCATGGCCAAGAAGCGGGTCTGGATTCAAACCCCGTATTTGATTCCTGACGATGCCATGTTCGCCACCATGCTTACTATGGCCATGTCAGGAGTTGACCTCCGCATCATGATCCCATGTAAGCCTGACCATCCTTTCATTTATCGGGCAACACAGTGGTATGCCAATGAATTGTCGCGTTATGGCGTCAAGATTTATATCTACAACAAGGGCTTCATCCATGCCAAAACCATTGTGGTGGACGATAACTTTTCAACGGTCGGTTCAATGAATCAGGATTACCGCTCTTATGACCTCAACTTCGAAGATATTGCTGTTTTCTATGACCGTGACTTTACTGGCGAGGTCGCCCGCTCTTTTGAAGTAGACATGAAAGATTCAACTTTGTTAACACCGCAAGAAATTGCCCAGCAAAGTCGCTGGCTCAAGACGTTGCAGAGCTTCTCAAGGATGCTCTCACCAATTCTATAAAAAAGGCTTCCAATGATCGGAAGTCTTTTTTATTGATGTCAATCCTGGACCTTAATCTGCGAAATGATAATTTACTAAAACCGCAATTCATATCACGGTCGGGTTTTTGATTCTCCTATCGTTGTTGGCACATCTGAAGTTTTCTCAACAACGATCACCTGGTCTCTTAACTCGGAGTAATACAAATATGATTTTTTATTTGTAACCACCAAAATGCCGTCGCGGCCTTTTTGTGGCTTTAAGATATATGCATTATCTCTTGCTCGCTTATCGGTCTCATGTTTGAATTTACCATTGCTTGGGTCAGCTATTGCTCTCTTGTAGCTACCCCGGTCAAATTCAGCGCCATTAAAGTAAAATATGTAATCCTGATGTTCATGTACGTTCATCGCAACGTGAACATTATTGGGGGGATTAACATTATTATCAAAGTCCCCTCTAGGAGTCGGAGTAGCCGGATTTTTGCTGGCGTTAATCAAGCAGAACAGTATAAGTACCAGTAAACATCCAAGTACATAGGTAGTGATTTTGTATGGATTTTTTCGCATCTTCTGGCTCCGTTTATGGTGCTAGCTCATATCCTAATGGCGGGATTTTATAGCGCTCTCTTAATAATTTTTGTGGTACAGTATATCATATTAAAGCGATTACAAAAATGATCTTATAGTATCCGCCGCCCTCAGTCAACTAATTTTTGCTTTAGCCCTGACTGGTCATGCTACAGACTTTTATAAAATGTCTTGGACCTCTATTTTAATATCGTGGTGAATATGTTCTTTAATTGCTCCAATAATTTGGGTAACACCATGAGTAAAGCGGAGATAATACTGCTGGTTCTTCTGCGTCGTAAGGATACAAATAACCATTTCTTTCTTTGGATTGGGCACTTTAATCAAAGTTACCATCATGATTTCAGTATAGGGCACGGTCCGACGAAAATACCCTGATACCACGGCCCGCTTAGGTGCAAAGCCAGTAAAGCCGTCAAGTAGCCCAATCATTAGAAAAATTGCTAAAAAGACCCCTAGGCCGGGGTCACCCTTTTGAATAAATTGCCAAACAAAACCGGCCCAGATTAAAATTACCATCCAAATTACTGAAGAAGTTCGATATTTTCCTTTTAAGTCAATATTAGCCTGCCAATACCAACTATAGCAAGTATAGCAGAGCAACACAGCATCTAGAATAAGATAAAAACTTACCATAATTTACTCCTCGCCCTTTATATTTACTCAATTATAACAGACAAGTTATCTTTAGTTGATTAGTGCGGCTGCGTTTATTTTATACTTGCTTTTAATTAATGTTTTTGTTAAAATAATATTAAAACAAATGCAGTGAAAAAGAAGAGTAGATAATCTATCTCTTGAAGTGAGCCGGCGATAGTGCGAAGACGGCAGACCCTGGATTATTGAAAAACCCTTTTAGCAGCACACTGAAATCATTGTTAAAGTAGGTGGCGCCGTCTCCAGTACGTTATCAAGCTGGTGAAGCATGATTGTGTTTCATGAGTTGGTCCCCATAGGGACAATTTAGGTGGTACCGCGGAAAAAAGCCTTTCGTCCTTGTTTAATTAAGGGGGCGAAGGGCTTTTTCTTTGACTCAAATCTTGGGAGGTTAACATTATGACTTTAATTTTACCGGAAGACTACCAACCAACCCTGACTATTCGGGATACGGAGGCCGCAATTGTCTTTATTCGCGAACAGTTCCAGGCCATTCTAGCTGAAAAACTTAATCTACAGCGGATGTCTGCCCCACTGTTTGTTGAGCATCACACTGGCTTAAACGATAACTTAAACGGAATTGAGCGCCCGGTTGCCTTTGATGCTAAAGATATTAGGGAAGACGATCTAGAAATTGTTCATTCGCTCGCCAAGTGGAAAAGACTGGCCTTAAAAAAGTATGGTTTTGGGATTCATGAAGGGCTTTATACTAATATGAATGCCATTCGACGCGACGAGGAACTAGATAACTTCCATTCGCTTTACGTCGACCAATGGGATTGGGAAAAGGTAATCACTAAAGAAGAACGTACCACCGTGACTTTAAAGAGTACGGTTAAGCAAATTTATGCTGCAATCAAGCAGATTGAAAAAGAATGTGCCGAACGCTATCCAGCCTCCACTTATCGCTTGCCGGATGAAGTCCATTTTGTCGGTACACAAGAGTTGGAAGATCGGTGGCCCGCCTTGTCTCCTGAAGAGCGTGAAAATAAGATTGCCCAAGAAGAAAAAGCGGTCTTTATTATGAAAATTGGTGATAAACTGCGCCGAAGCGGCCAACCCCACGATGGTCGCGCGCCCGACTATGACGACTGGCAACTAAACGGTGACCTGTTATTTTGGTATGAACCGCTCCAGCAAAAAATGGAAATATCATCGATGGGTATTCGGGTCAGCCCGGAAAGTCTGCATGACCAACTTAAAAAGGCAAATTGCCTGGACCGCGAACAATTGACTTTCCACCACATGCTTCTAGCCGGAAAACTTCCATATTCAATTGGCGGTGGCATCGGTCAGTCCCGGCTCTGCATGCTACTTTTGGGCAAGGCCCATATCGGCGAAGTCCAAGCCAGTGTCTGGTCAGCAGAAATGATTAAGCAGTGCCAGGACAATCATATGCAAATTTTATAAGCCAAACAGATCCACCTGTAAAAGCAGGCGGATTTTTTTGGTGATAAGATGGGGCCAATTCGGATTCTTGTAGTAGACTATCATATAAAGCAAGCAGTCTACAGAAAGGACCCAACTGATGATTAATTCTTCCCAAATCAATGAACTAGCAACTGATATTAAGCAAGCCCAGCATATTACTTTTTTGACTGGTGCAGGTGTATCTACTCACTCGGGAATCCCCGACTATCGTTCCAAAAATGGTATCTATGGTGGCGTTGCAGAGAGTCCGGAAACCATCCTGAGTGAAGAAACGCTCTATCAGCGACCGGAATTTTTCTACCGGTTTGTCATGGATAACATGTATTTCCCCACCGCCCAGCCTAATATTATCCATCAAAAAATCGCGGCAATTTGCCATGAGAAAGGTGACCTTATTACCCAGAATGTTGATAGTCTGGACCAGAAAGCAGGCAATCAGCACCTGACTGAATTCCACGGCAGCCTCTACAATATTTATTGTACTAAGTGTCACAAGCCGGTCAGCTACGAGGCCTACGCCCAGTCTTACCGGCATGAAGCGTGCGGTGGTATTATTCGACCTGGAATTGTTCTATACGGCGAAACTATCAACGACGATAACCTGGCTAAGGCTGTTAATGCCATGCAACATTCCGATTTAGTCATTATTTCTGGTACTAGTTTTTTTGTTTACCCTTTCGCTCAGCTCCTCTCCTACCGGCAAAGCGGCGCCAAAGTCTGGGCCATCAATAAGACCGCGATCCCTGCTCCTGGTATCTCCGCCATTATCGGTGATGCCCTGGATGTTTTTCAGCAGCTTTAAATTACCTGTCTAATGTCACGATTCAACCTTAACTAGAAAAGAGTTATTAATGTCAATTATCAAAATGTATGCCCCTTTCTTTGATAGCAGTAACTGGCTCCACGTCCTAACCAGCGGTCAGGACTGGCTGGTTATTCTTACCCTTATCTTGATGGAATGTCTCCTGTCAGTTGATAATGCGGTTGTGCTGGCTGCTCAAACCAAGGCATTGCCAGATCAACGTCAACAAGAGAAGTCCTTATTTTATGGGCTTTGGGGTGCATATATTTTTCGTTTTGTGGTGATTGGGCTTGGCACTTACCTAATTAACTTTTGGGAGATTAAACTCGCTGGTAGTCTATACCTCTTCTACCTCGCAATTAAGTTCTACTATGACCAGCGCCACCCCCAAAAAGCCAGTCAGCCAGCTGCCGGCAAGTCAATCAAAAAGAATGCCGGCCATGGCCTTTCGCTCTTCTGGCGCACAGTCATTTCCATTGAAGCCATGGATATTGTTTTCTCAATTGACTCGGTATTGGCAGCACTCGCCGTTTCAAACAATCCGGTCATTGTGTTGATCGGTGGTATGATCGGCATTTTGTGCATGCGGGGTGTTGCTGAAGTAATTATTAAATTGATGGACCTGATCCCTGAACTACAGCCAATGGCCTACCTCCTGATTGGCATCATTGCTACCAAGTTACTAGTTTCACTGCCACCTCTTTCTTTTGAGTTACCTAACACTATCTTTGCTTTAATTGTCTTTGGCGTGTTGCTGCTCACCATCGCCTTTCACTTCTGGCGAGTTAAGCAACACGGACGTAAGTAAGTGGTAATCTAACCCCACAGAGGAGTCAGTATGGATTATTCAACCTTTTTTACCAACCGATCAACTACTGAAATTACAGCTGACATCATTGGACGGCCCTTGACCTATACTGCCGGTAGCCAGACAATGGGCGGTCACATTGTCGAAGCTGAAGCCTATTTAGGTAAAGAAGACCGCGCGGCCCACTCTTATGGCGGCCACCGTAGTCTTGCCAATGAGGGCCTGTACCGCAGTGGTGGCACTATCTATCTCTATGCCCAAAGACAGTACTTCTTCTTTAACGTAGCTACCCAGGCCGGTAATGAACCACAGGGCATCCTAATTCGGGCCATTGAACCCGTTTGGGGCATTGAGCAAATGCTAGTAAATCGCCATGGCAAGGGCGGGGTGTTGCTAACCAACGGACCAGCTAAAATGATGCAGGCTTTCGGTATCCACGATCTAAGCTGGAACCTTCATTCCCTACAAGCTTCACCCTTTACCATCGAGCTTGACAGTTCACACCAGCGGTCGGTCCGCCAAATTGTCCGTAGCCCGCGTATCGGGGTCAACCAGTCCGAGCGTGAATGGGCTGACAAACCGCTCCGTTTTTACGTGGCTGGTAATCCCTATGTTTCCCGCATGAAGAAACGGAACTGGCGCGCTGACCATGGCTGGCAATAAATAAGTTAATGATGAAATAATAATAACAGCTTTTTTAATAAGGAAGTTGACAAGCAGGCTATTTTAGCCTATCATTTGCTACAATTAAATAATTACCAATGCAATAGAGGTCGCGGTGATTACGAACATAGCCTGAGTGAACGAACGCTAGGAAGGCTACCGTAAGAATTACCGCCGAAATAAAAGTATTGTTCGTTTCAATATTTTTGTTGGGCTGCCGGAGAAGATCTTGCAGACTGTCCTAGTTAGTAGCTAGGGAGCGCTATCTGTTTGTCTAACTAAATTAGATTTTCACTCCTCGTTGTTTTGAAGCACAACGAGGTTTTTATTTACGCTTTTTATTGTATTGGCTTTATTTGAAAAATATTTTCGGAGGTTTTCAAAATGAAGTCAAGATACAAGTGGATGTCGATCTTCATCGCATTACTAGTTAGTTTAGTCCTCGGGGCCAATTTTAATCAGGTATACGCCAAAAATGACAATGGTGTCTTAAAAGTTGCCATGGAGGCTAACTATCAGCCCTACAACTGGACTCAGACCAATGATGCCAACGGCGCACTTCCGATTGAGGGTTCGCATACCTATGCCAATGGTTATGACGTCATGATCGCCAAAATTATTGGTCAAAAACTGCACCAAAAAGTAGTAGTAGTCAAAACTGAGTGGGATGGTCTCTTACCCGCTTTAACCAGTGGCAAGGCCGACCTGATTATTGCCGGCATGAGTCCAACTACTGAGCGTGAAAAGGCCATTAACTTTTCTAAACCATACCGCCACGGCACATTTGTCGTTATCACCAAAATTAACAGCAAATATGCTAATGCTAAGACCCTTAATGACTTTAAGGGCGCAAAAATAACAGCGCAACAGGGCACTTCGCACTATGCGATGATTAATCAGCTGCGCGGAGCCAAAAAACAAACTGCCATGCGTGACTTTGCGGCAATGCGGCAAAGCTTAATTTCGGGTACAATCGACGGCTACTTAGCAGAAGACACAGAAGCAACCTCTTTCAAACTGGTTGATCCTGACATCAAAGCGATTCCAATCAGCAAAATGCCGGGCTTCCATGTAACCAAAGAAGAATCCGTTACTTCGATTGGAATTGCCAAGCCAAACAAGGACCTCTTAAAAAAGGTCAATAATGCCTTGGCAACTATTCCTGAAGCCGAACGTACTAAGCTCATGACCAATGCTATTAAAGTGCAGCCCAAAACTGACAATGGCAAAAAAGGCAACCAAGAGAACTGGCTAGTTTCAATGTGGAAGCAGTATGGCGGGATGCTACTAAGCGGGATTGGTATGACTCTGCTACTCGCCCTTGTTGGTACCATCGCGGGTTTTTTCATCGGGCTCATTGTCGGCATTATTAGAACTATTCCAACTCCTGCAACCTTAGGAAAAAAATGGTTACTAAAAGTTATCAATTGGTTACTTGCTATCTATATTGAAGTCTTCCGCGGTACCCCAATGATGGTTCAAGCAGCCGTAATTTACTACGGTATTGCCCAGTTCTGGCACATTAACATTGACCGGACGGCCGCTGCCCTAATCATTGTTTCCATTAACACTGGCGCATACTTAGCCGAAATAATTCGTGGCGGAATTTTGTCCACGCCTGAAGGTCAATTTGAAGCGGCTAGCGCCTTAGGTATGACCCACAATCAGCGGATGTGGCACATTATCCTCCCGCAGGCAATCAAAAACTGTCTGCCATCCATTACCAATGAGTTTATCGTCAACATTAAAGATACTTCTGTTTTGAGCATCATTTCCGTCTCTGAATTGTTCTTTGTCGGAACTACTGTGGCCAGCCAGACTTTCAAGTTCTTCCCAACTTACCTGACTATTTCCGCTATCTACTTAATCCTGACCTTTACCATCACGCGGATCTTCAATGTGATTGAACGGCGGCTTGCAGGCAACAAGAATTACAACTTAATGGCCAATCAAGTACAAGTGGGCTCAACTAGCAAACAAGGAGGAAACAAGTAATGACTGAAACAAATGAAGCTATTTTAAGCTTAAAGCAGATTCAAAAGTCTTTTGGTGATCACCAGGTTCTGCGCGACATCTCCCTTGACATCAACAAAGGTGAGATTGCCACGATTATTGGACCGTCCGGTGGTGGTAAGTCAACCACCTTGCGCTGCATCAACTTACTGGAAGAGCCAACCGCTGGTGAAGTTATCTTTCACGGCCAAAACGTCTTGGATCCGAGCTACAACCGCAACATCTACCGGGCCAAGGTCGGCATGGTCTTCCAGCAGTTCGACCTATTCGAAAACAAGAACGTTCTCGCCAACTGCATGGTCGGTCAAGAACTGGTCTTGAAGCGGTCTAAGGAAGAATCCCGCGAAGTTGCCCTCAAAAACCTGACCAAGGTCGGCATGGAAGAATACATTAACGCCCGGCCAAATCAACTTTCAGGCGGTCAGCAGCAGCGGGTCGCGATTGCCCGGGCTATCTGCATGGATCCGGAGATCCTGCTCTTCGACGAGCCCACCAGTGCCCTTGACCCCGAGATGGTCGGCGAGGTTCTGAGTGTTATGCAAAACCTGGCGACAACCGGCTTAACCATGATTATCGTCACCCATGAGATGGCCTTTGCCCGCGACATTTCTGACCAAATTTTCTTCATTAGCGGCGGCATCATTGCCGAACAGGGAAATCCTGACCAGCTCTTCAACCACCCGCAAAATGAACTGACCGAAAAATTTCTTAGCAATTTCCAAAACAGTTAAATAAGCAAACAGGCGCCTCAGCGGCACCTGTTTTTATATACCGAAATACCCTAGCTCCTCTCTTTCAGAGCTAGGGTATTAAATTAATTAAACTACTGTATTAATCGCCGCCGTACTTCTTACGCATCTTGAGGTCTTGGCGGAGTGCTAGCATCAAGATTGCCGTCCAAGCCACGCATAGGACAATTAAAAACCAAACGTCCACCACCCGCTTGACGTAAACCGCGGGGTTCACCTCAATAGGAAAGATAAAATATCAAAAGAGCCCAGCCCACGGAAGAAGGATGATGAAAGCTATTAGCGCGCGTTCATAAAACTTGGAATAAAGACGCGAGCGGCTGTAGACCTCAGCCTTATGCTTCTCCGTGTAGACCAGCAGTCCCACGCAAAGCAGAAAAATTAAAATCGTTGCGATGTTCCTAATGCGGTTTATCAACTGCGGATCGTCATCCGCAGCCAGTGCCAGGCATGAACATATTTTCAGTGCCAACATTTCAGCCAACCTCCTTCAGTCATATATCAATATAATTATACGCCTATTTCTGCGTCAAACTCAGCGAGCGCTTACTTTTAAGCGAAAACAAATATTCATTTAGCGTAAATCACTTTAAAAACTGGGTAACATCTGTCTTAGTATGATCCATTACTTTAAATAATTTATAACTTTTTATTTTTGTTAAACTAGGTACGCCCGTTATCTTAAAATGCTTACGGGCTTTTTTTAAGAGCGGGACTACTATTTGTCTTTGTTGTATCAATATAATAAACTCTGATATGTCGCTTCTGGCTGACTCTGGCAAGCCTGGGAACGAACGCACGGCAGTATGGACATGTTTTCCTTCCCCAAAAAACATATATCTTCTTCTTGCCAATCAATTTATGTAACTTTTTGACTGAAATTTTCTTGAAATTTTTAACTGTATTAGCATAAAGGGTCTCTTGATACCTCACCAATTCAGTAGCAGGTTGATTCTCATTCGTTGCAGCATTTACTGTAACTGGCTGATTTACAACTAATGCCGCACAAGATTGAATTAATATAATTAATGATATTAGTTTACGTTTCATTTCTACTCTCCTTAATAATCCGCTTGACGACTATTATAAATTGGATAGACAATAAGCGTGTAAAAGTGGCAGAGATGTTTTGGGATGGATACAATATGGAAATTAGAGAATTATTGAAGAGCTACCGGCTCAAGCAGAAAAAAACTAAAAAACTATGGGCAGGTCAAGTGATCAGTCCCTCATTCTATGCAAGAGTTGAAAAGGGAATTTCACGAATCTCAGCCGAAGACTTGCTTAACCTGCTCGATCATAACCAAATTTCTGCACTGGAATTCTTTGGTAAACTCAAAAATGAAAAGATACATGTAAAAGATGAGGACCGCAAATTCACTGAATTAATAATTCAAGCTTATTACAATAATTCTAAAGAAGAATTGCAAAAAGTACGCAAGCAAATCTTGGAAAGCAATTTATCTAATAAAGAAGAGAGTTTACTGTTAACAGATATCGCAATAGCATTAGTAAACAATGATTTTGCCAGTCTAGATCCTGAAAAAATCAAATTTTTAAAAAATAGATTTTTTGATATTGCAGAAATTAATGAAGAAAGCATTTATTTATATGGAAATTGTATGGCTTGGTTTGACTTTACAAGCAATCTGATCATCTCCAAGAAAATCATTAAAGGCTTTATTAACACTGATAATATCCAAACACAAATTCATGTATTAGGGATAATTACTAATATGTTAGTTTTTTGTATCAAAGAAAACCATTTCGATGATTCTGTTTTTTTCATCAATAATGCCAGAAAAATAATGATAATTCCAGAAAATTATTATTACCAGAATGTTCTTAATTTTTTTACTAACTTGATTAGCTACCATTATGACCGGCAAGAAAAACATCTAACCACGTGCCATACCATAATTGCAAACTTTGAAGTAAATGGCTTGACCAAATATAGCCAGGAGTTAGCAAAATTCTTGGCCGCAAATAAATAATAAAAATATTTCATTCAAAAATGGCAAATAGGTCATTTCACACTTATATAAATTACATCGTAATATAATAATTTGTAAATAATAAGTTACTGTAGTAGATACTTTAAATAAAATGGTCTTTTGAGAGGAATATATAATGAAACAACTGACTAAGAAGTATTACTTAACGATTATGTTCTTCCTGATATTTTCAATAAATACTAGTTTGAATCCTATCTTTTCACATTCTAGATCTAGTAGAATCTGGGGCTTATGGTACGTTATATTTTCTACATTTATAATATTTGGCTAACCATGCCAAAGTTAATACCAGCACGAGGAAGTTAAAAGTTATAGCTGGTATTGTGTCGTTGGCTATTATTTTGACAGTTTTTTACTTTTTGGATTTTTTAGTGACTGGAATTATTTTTAATTTGCCTAGAAGTCTACAAAATAGCACTGAGACTAATTATTAGTACTATTTTTATATAATTATTTAAGCTTTATTTTTCAAAAATCATTGCTAGAAACGATATGGGGAGAGTTAATAAAATGGATAAATTAAATAACTTCTATAACAAATATGAAGCAACGTGTAATTCGACACTTATCATCGCCTCTGGACTACTCAACACAATTTATACCCGCCCACGTCTTGGTCTCATTTTAATCATAGTATGGAGCTTGATTAGTCTTTTAGCTAATTTTCTGGTCGATAATTATGCTAATCGTGCTGAAACGCCTGCATTAACTAGAAAGAGAAGAATCTGGGGCTATCTTTTAGTTGCCCTTCTCATGCTAATCAGCTTAGGAATAATTCAGTGGTACTTATCTCAGAGGTAATTAAGCAGTAATAAAAGAGGTACAAACAATGAAACGACTGGCTAAAAAATATTTTTTAACAATTATGTTTTTCTTGATAACGCTAATCAATAGTTTCAATCCGATTTTCACTCATTCTAAATCGGGCAGAATTTGGGGCGCTTGGTGGATTGCAATTTCTACGTTTACCATGTTTGCCAACGAATATTTAGCTAATCACGCTAAAGTTAATGTTAGTAACAGAAAGTTAAAAGTTATAGCTGGCGTTATTTCATCAATTATTACATTAGCATTGCTGATGTTTTTAGGTTTTTATTCCGATTGGAGTTATCTTTAAGTTGTCTAGAAGTCTACAAAAACAGCACTAGGATCAATTCTTAGTGCTGTTTTTATGTGATTGTTACTGCTGGTTTTTATCGTGTTTAGTGACAGGCAATTATGTCAATCAGGCTGGCACTGATGCCCTGCAAATGAAAAGGCGAATCTGGAGCCTCCTGGTAATTTTAATCATCATGCAAATAATAGATGGCCTTATTAATTAGTTCCTTGTTTAAAAATACAGCACGCTTTTATCCTTGCAGCAATACCATGCTGATCCAGTAAGCGCTATAATAAAGAGAGAATTAGTTAATTATTTTTATGTGAGGTTACATTTATGAAATTTTCGGCTAAATTTTATGCGGGGCTGACCGCGGTCATGCTAGCTGCCAGCCCGCTTCTAGGCACCTTCAGCACGATTCAGCCGGTCCAAGCCGCCAAGCAAAAGGCGCCCCGCGGCAAGATTGACCTGATTGACCGGGCCTACCTATACAACAAGTACGGCCACAAAACGAAGCCCGGCCGCAAGATTCTTCCCGAATGAGAGTGATTAATTTTAATTCAAAAAAGCAGGATAGATTCATCTTTGGTGAATCGGTCCTGCTTTTTGCGTAATTTGATTACTTAATTTTTAGCCAATCAGGAAATTGGGGCTTTTTCCCGTTATACATCACGTAGGTTTCCACTGGACTTCTCTTGGCAGAATGATTATACAGCTTGAGAAGCTGCTTGGTCGTATATTTCTTGCCTTGCGGGTGCCTGATGGTCCCCCGGCCAACGGCCTGGATGTGCTTGTAGCCCTGGCCAACGCCCGCGTGCTTGCGCAACTTGTAGTGGCCGAGCTTCACGGCTATTCCCTGGGGGTTGCCCGCCTGGGCCAGGATCTCCTTGTTATGGAGGTTGAAGTGGCTCAAATCGACGCCGGCAAGCTTATAATCATGGTAGAACATCCTGGTGGAATCCGTCAGTTTAGGCATTTTCCAGCCGCGCAGGTCCACGTAGACCAGGCTGGGACAATCCATAAACATTTCTGGCGTTTCTTGAACCTTGCGCGTATCCCAATTGTGCAGGTCAACCTTGCGCAATTGGGCATCGTTTTGGAACATGCCCCGCGTTCCGACCAGGCTCTTCGTGTTAAGATGGCTCAGATCAACGTCAACCAGGTTCTTGTCATTCCCAAACATGTTTCTCATATCGGTCACGTTTTTTGTATTCCAACCTGACAATTTCACCTCGGACAGAGCTGTGTCACCCCTAAACATGTTAAACAACCTTGTCACCTTGGCTACATCCCAGTGGCTAACATCAATGCTTTTAACGTTCTTGATCTTTTCAAACGTCCCGACCATGTAGACAACATTGTGCGTGTCCAGCTTGTTCAGATCCAGCTGGTCAAGGTGGCTGAAGCCGGCAAACATACGGGACATGTCAATCACATTGCCCGTATTTAGGGCGCCGAGGTCCAAATTCGCCAAACTAGTCGCACCGGCAAACATTGAGGTCATGTCTTTTACTTGACTGGTATCCCAGCCAGTCAAGTTGGCGCGGGCAAGGACCGGGCTGTCCATGAACATGAAGCTCATATCGGTCACCTTGCTCGTGTCAAAGTGGCTCAAGTCTAGGCTGGTAATCTGCTTATCCCCACTGAACATGTCACTCATGTTAGTCACATTATGTGTGTCAAGGTGGCTTACGTCCAGGCTAGTCACGTTCGGCAAGGCTCTGAACATCCCCGCCATGTTGGTGACCTTACTGGTGTTAAAATTAGCCAGGTCCAATTGTTCCGCATCAGTGTAAGCAAACGCAGATGACATATCGGTCACTTTACTAGTGTCAAAGTGGCTAAGATTAATTTGCCGGGCCTTGGCACCACTGATCATACCACTCATGTTAACCAAATTTGGAGTGGAAAAATTGCGCAGGTCCAGTTCTTCCGCAGACGTGCCCTGAAACATCTGTTTCATATTGGTCACATTCTTAGTGTCGAAATGACTCACGTCAAGCTGTTTGACCCTTAGGCCATTGAACATGGCAGACATATCAGTCACCTTACTAGTATCAAAGTGACTGAGGTCCAAGCTAGTCAATTCTGAGTCATCGGCAAACAAGCTCGCCATAGTGGTCGTAGTGCTAGTGTCAACTTGATCCAGGCCCTTAATATCCTGCAGTTGCCTGATCTGAGCAAATTTACCGGTCGAATCAAGAGCCAGCTTGACAGGGCCAGCTATTACAATATGTTCAATATCATTCGCCCACTTAAACTCTTTTTGTAGCGGTGTGCTGGACAACTGACTGCCCTTGTTGCCGCTGATGGTCAGCGTTCGCGTGACCAGATCGTAGTTCCAGTCGCAGTCACCGCCTTGCCCATCCACAGTCCTGGGTTAGAATTGCCGGTCTGAGTTACTGGTGCTATTGTGTCGGCAGTCGTTTTAACCGCTACTAGACTAGTGATAAGCAGGGCGCCTAAGGAAGCTGCGGCCAAACCAAGAACACCTTTGTTAAGTCTAAGGCCAAATTGGACCTTCTTTTTATTCTTCATTAATTATCACCTTTTCTCCTTGCTTCAATTATAGACCCTTTAACGCGTAAAACAGATTACATTCTAAATTTCTTACTCTACTTTAGGATTAATACTAGTTAATCTTCAGCACCAAGCGTACTAGAAATTTAGTAGTTGCGGTCTAATTATCCGCCATTAATGGCAAGTCTTTCCCCAAATGAAATTAACGGCAACTTAAAAGAATTGTTTAATCATAAATGATGTTAGAGGAAAATAAATTAAAAAAACAACTTTAAGCATCTTCGCTCTTCTTACTGCAATTTCTGTAACTGTATGTACAAATACTAACGATAAAACCAAGAAAAAGACAGTTTTCAGAGGTGATGAACCAATCGGCGAATCGGAAACGGGCATTTCTTTTGAGTAGTATGCGGCAATCCGGATCGATCAGCGGCACCCCGCCAAGTTAAAGGATGTAATAACCATACTGGTGGAAACCTACTCCTGGACAAAGTGCAACATACGGGGGCTTCTCCACTCTTAAGTGGACTAAGGTCCAGCACACTACTAACGGACTAATTTCCATCACGGCCGATAAAAGGGGAAATGTTGTAAATAAGCAGTTAAACAATCTGGCGGTCAAAAGGCCGACCAAATTAACCATGGCAGACTACAAGAAGGTCAAAAAAGGTCAGACCAAAAAGGAAGTTTATCGCATTTTAGGTCGACCTGATGACTATAGTACGGACTTTCCTGATACTGCTATTGGTGAGCACTCTAATGAAATTATTTCTTACGCTATCGGCGTAGCACACCAGGAGCCAAATTCCGGAAGTTGACAATGATTATAATTCATATCTCAGATGGCAAAGTTAGTGGCAAGTACCAAGATAATTTAGGCAACAAATAACTAAAAGCAGGCACTGATCATTTTAAGGTGATTGTGCCTGCTTCTTTAATTACTTATTTTTTGCCTACCATACTTTAAACAATGTCTTCTTGTTTACTTATTTGGCTCAGCCGCCAGCCCGTCATAAAATGCTGCTCGCGCACGTTCCGCAGCGCATTATAGTCGCTGGTCAAGCTGTCAATGGCATCCTGCAGCTTTTTGTTCTGCCTGCGCAGCTGGTTCAATTCAGGGTCGGTAACGACACCCTTCAGGTGCATCTGCGCCGCTAATGCCCGCCGCCTCTGCTCAAACTCACCCTTTAGCGTTGCTAATGCATTCTCATACCCAACTAGTTTATGGTTGGCCTGCGAAATTTGCTTATTTAGTTCAACGAATAATTCGTAAGGCATGTTAGACTTGATCCGGTTGCACTCAGAACACGACAGAATAAGGTTATCCAAGTCATTATTGTGGGACAACGAGACCGGTTCTTTATGATCAACGCTGCGACCGCGCCGGCCACAATACTGGCAACGGTAGTTATACTTGACCCTGATTCGTTCACGGTCAATGTAATCAACCTCATTCAGCTTAAAGTCAACCTTCAGACCCAGTTTTTGCAAATTTTCTGCAAAAGTCAGATCATGCTGAGGAACAAAGTCAATTTGCCCCTTTTCGCTGTCAATCACGGCTTGGTTAAAGTCTTGCCGGGCCAACTGCTGCCGGGCTAGGCTGTTGCCGTCATAGTCCTGGATGAAGGCCTCGTAGCGTTTACGCGCTTCTTTTGCGGCAACTAGGAACGCATTTGCGCCGTCTTCACCGCTCTTGCCGATAAAGCCATAGAGTAGACCCTGGCCGAACACACTGACAGTTTCGTTAGCAAAGTCCTCCGGGTTCTCCCCGCGCTGGATACACAAATCACAGATACTAGTCAGTCGGGGATTAACCTGGCCCGCCTGCTTAAAATGACCTGAATTCATACGCAAGCCACAGCTACTACATTGAAATTTCACTTTTAGACTTCTCCTTTAGGGGGCAAATAGCCGGCCGTTGACCTCATTCTACCCAAAATGCGGCAATAAAAAAAGTGGATTATCATCGTAACCCACTTTTTATTGATTAATCACAAACTACTTGTTTTCGTCTGCTTTAGCCTTGTTCAAGAAAGCAACAACTGCTGCTACGTGAGCAACGCGTCTTTTACCATTTCTCTTGTTCTTAGGTCTTTGGCCCGGTTCACAACCGGTGTTGTAATTTTCACCTTTACGCATAGTACTATACTTCCTTTCAGATTTTCGAAAATCTTTTTTAGTTTACCACGGAAGGCTTGTTCAAGCAAGGTTTGACCCAACGATTGCACCTTAATTTAGGCTCAATTAATGCTTGATCGTTACCGCATTATCAATAATGCCACTATCATCGGCAAGGGTGAGGACGGTGTTTTTTTCATTAACCACTAAATTATCTTCCAAAAACTGGAGCTCGGCTGCACTAGTGTAGAGATTGAGACCAGCGTTGTTAGCAACCTTAACTGCAAAGTCAGGGTCTCTTTGGGACAAAACCACAAACTGAAAATTTGCACCAATCGTACAGCTACCGCCAAGATCAGAATACTTATTAGAACCATCATTTAAGGCCAAGATAATCACTTGGCCCGTCTTAGCTACACTATTAATCTTCTCAGCCGCGGCTGCTTTAATCTTCATCTGGATTGTTTTAGTATCACTCATGCACAAAACTCCTTAACTTCTTACCATCTACTCTAACTATAGGTCACTCTAGTCATACCGTCAAAAAAGTTGTTTACCTTTCTTAGTAATCTAGGATAATAGTTTTTTATTGCACACAATCAAAAAAAGGCTCAAAATAAGCGTAGTGTTTACGATGATTGGATCTTGTGAAAGGGGACACTTGATGACCGTCTTAAAAAAGATTTTTAGCGATAAAATCCTACAAATTACTGTATTAGTAACGATTGTCAGCCTTTTTTTTGCTCGACCGCGGCTTGGGGATATTAACCTACATACCATCTTCTCCGTTGCCGCGATGCTAATCATCATCCAAATTTATGCTTATCTGCACGTTCTCGATGTCCTAGCCTACAAATTGACTAGTATTGCCAACAATATGCGCAAACTAAATATTTTGTTTACCTTGCTAGCCATCATTTCCGGAATGTTTTTAGGCAACGACATCACTGCCCTCACCCTGATTCCCCTATACCTTAACATTGCTAAAAAGTGTGACTTGCCGCAAATCTTGCCCGTTACTTTAATTGGCATGGGGGCTAACATTGGTGCTGCCTTTACGCCCTGGGGCAATCCTCACAACATTTTCTTAGTGAGTAAGTACTCCGTTGGGGCCCTTGAATTTTTTTCCTGGTCACTACCATACTTGTTGTCTGCACTAGTCATCACTTTTATCATTTTCCACTTTATCCCGCGCACCCAGATTCCCATGCAGGACGTTAAGCAAATTAGCATCAGTATTAGACCAACCGTTATCACCACCATCGTCTTTGCCCTCTTCTTTTTGGGAGTCTTCAAAGTCATCAACGTCACCATCCCCATGGTAATCGCCATTTTCTTGGCCGTCTTAATCAATCCCCGCATTCTTTTAAAGATCGACTATGCCCTCTTGTTGACCTTTACCTGCTTCTTTATTTTTATTAGTGATATTCAGCAAATCCCCTTCATTGTCACGGTTATCGACACTATGATCAATTCGGAAAATTCAACCTACTTCACTTCCATTCTTTCTAGCCAGATTATTAGCAACGTGCCCGCTACTATTTTAGTTGGTAAGTTCACCCCATACGCTCAAGCCCTGTTTTTGGGAACCAACATTGGCGGCTTTGGTTCGCCCATCGGTTCGATGGCTAATATGCTGGTGCTCAAGACTTTTAACCAGAACGGTACGGTTTCGCGACTCGAATTTTTCAAAAAGTGGTCAATCATGCAATTTACCGGGTTACTTATTTTAACTGTTGTGGGCTGGTTATTATTACTCATCTAGGAGTGACTATTTTATTAAGTTTTATTTGCAAAAGCCATACGAAACTTGTTTTTATATCAAAATTAAGCATAATCAGTTATAATTAATTAATATCATTTAGGAGGAAAATAATGAATTTAACTTGGATAATTATTATCGTTATCGTTGTTCTATTAGTTGCGCTCTACATTACAATCTACAACAGCTTACAAAAGGCTAAAGTATACACAGATGAGTCTTGGAGCCAAATCGATGTGCAGTTAAAGCGGCGCAACGACCTAATTCCTAACTTGGTTGAAACCACCAAGGGCTATGCCAAACACGAAAAGGAAACCCTGGAGAACGTGGTTCAATTACGTAACCAGTTGACCCATATACCTAGCGGCGACCGGGCTGAGACTATGAAAGTTTCAAACCAACTTTCCGATTCCTTGAAGACAATCTTTGCCCTCTCAGAAAATTACCCTGAACTGAAGGCCAACCAAAACTTCTCCGAGTTACAGGAAGAATTGACCAATACTGAAAATAAGATTTCTTATGCTAGACAGCTTTACAACTCATCTGCAGCTTTGTACGATCAAAAGCTGTTAACTTTTCCTTCCAACATCATTGCTAAAATTCATGGTTTCATGAAGGTTGACTACCTGCAAACCAGTGAAGCAGAAAAGGAAGTACCTAAAGTTAAGTTTTAAGTATCAGGTGCTTTATGTTATTTCAACAAATTGCTCGTAATAAGCGCAAAACGGTCGGCATCATGACCGCCTTTGCCGTCATTTTGGCGCTGGCTGGTGCAGGTTTAGGCTATCTCTTCGGCAATCGACCTTGGTTAGGCTTAGGTATTGCACTAGTGCTCAGTGTTATCTATATGTTACTTGTTTTGCCCAATCCAGCTAACTTGGTCATGAGCCTAAATCATGCCCAAGAAATCAGCGAACAGGACAATCCAACCCTGTGGCACGTCGTTGAAGATATGGCGATGGTGGGCCGGGTGCCCATGCCACGAGTTTTCATCATTGCTGATCAAAGTCCTAACGCCTTCGCAACAGGACGTGATCCTGACCACGCTGCGATTGCTGTCACCCAAGGACTGCTCGATTTGATGGATCGCGAAGAATTGGAGGGCGTCCTAGGCCACGAGATTTCTCACATTCGCAACTATGACATCCTAGTTTCTACTGTGGCAGCTGTTTTAGTTGGGGTTATTTCCTATCTCTCAGGCCTGGCTAGCCACTTCATCTGGTGGGCTGATGACGACAATGACAGCGATAGTGACAGCACCTTCGTGGTCGTCTTTAAAGTCGTTGCCATTATTTTTGTTTTGATCTTGGGACCGATTTGTGCCAGCCTGGCTCAGATGGCTCTGTCGCGCAATCGAGAGTATCTAGCTGATGCTTCAGCGGTAGAATTAACGCGTAACCCGCAGGGTCTGATTTCAGCCCTCGAAAAAATTTCAGGTACTGGGCCAATGAAAAAGGCCGATGCCAGCAGCGCTGGACTGTATATTGAAGATCCCCTGCGCAAAAAGAATGGCCTCAGCCATTTGTTTGACAGTCATCCCCCGACCGCAGATCGCATCAAACGGCTAGAAAAAATGTAATTATTATTCAAAAAGGCACCTTAGTGGTGCCTTTTTATTTTAAGTTAATTTTAGCCTGCCTAAACAACTCTGCCCGCATCTGCATCGGCGTTTCATGGTAATAATCATTGAATTTGCGATAAAAGAAAGACTTACCGGAATAACCTACTCGAGCAATGATTTCCTTAACCGAGATATCCGTCCGCGCCAGCAACGTTCGCGCCTCCTCCATGCGGCGCTCATCAACGTGTTCAACAAAACTCTTACCCGTTTTCTGCTTGACCAGACTAGAAAAGTAGTTGGTATTAAAACCGAAGTGCTGGGCAGCTTGCGCTAAAGTAATATTAGCAAAATTGGCTTCAATGTATTGATCAAAGGCAGTCTGGGCAAAACCATAACTGCTTGTAGCAGCTTCAGTTAGAGACTGGTTTCTAAGTGCCTCAGCCAAGAGCACCGTTAATTCAGCATTAATCATTGGACTAGCAAACAAACTTTGGTTAAGGTATTCATCAATTATCTTTTTTAGTAAATGCGCTGGCTGCGAAACTCGCGTGCTCTTCAAGTAGAGTAGTCCCTTAGCTCTAAGTACAGTCAATACCTGCTCAACCACCTGCTGTTCACGCTCTACCCCCGATGCTAACTTAGCAAACAAGTTCTGGTAGGTTAAGTTGGAATTAAAGACCAACTTAACCAGCAGATCGCCGCTATTTTGACTTTCGATTTCATAATTGGACTTATTCTGTAGCAATACTAAATTACCTGCTTCAACTAAGAAAGCCTGCCCATTAACCTTGATCCTAGCTATCCCTTCCGCCACATACAGCATCATCGCATTAGTGGATTGATATCGGTGCGTATTTTGATTATGCTTTTCCAAAAAAATCGTCAGCAAGTCCAAGTTTTTGTTGCCTGGCTCCAAGTATACTTCATTAGTATCATTCTTAGCTGAAGCCAAGATGCTGGCCAGATACTGTTCAAGTTTAACTGCTACCATAAGTTCACCTTCTTATTAGTACTTTATTTGCACAACTTCATTATAACTTAAAAAACATGCCCAGACCGACTTTTCAGCATTTCAGCTCGTGCTCTTCCTTGTTACTAGACAAAAAAATACCCTTTAGGTATAATTGACCTGAACTATTGGGGTGCCGTTAGGCTGAGAATATACCCACTGAACCTGCATGGACAATACCAGCGAAGGGAAAACGAACAATTTTTACGTCGTCAGGCTGGTGCCATGACGACTTTTTATATTGGTAAAAACATTGATTACAAGCAAAAATCTCACTTTTTCATACGATGAAGGCAAGAAAATTCTGGTTGACCTCAACTTAACCATTCCGACCAGCAAATTTTCCTTGTTAATCGGACCTACTGGCTGTGGTAAGTCGACTTTATTAAAGCTACTGGTCGGCCTCTATCCTGAGTACGCCGGTCAACTTAGCGGTCAACTCAACCTAAACGGGCTTAAAGCGGCGATGATGTTTCAAAATGCCGGAGAGCAGTTTACTATGGCGACTCCCCGCGAAGAAATCATCTTTGCCTTAGAGAATTTGCAGGTGAATGCAGCCCACTACCCAAAAAGACTGCAAGAGGCGGTGCAGTTCACTCAGATTGAAAGCTTACTTGACCAAAAGATCAATACCATGTCCGGTGGTGAGCAACAACGGGTGGCACTGGCCGTGCTAGTGGCAATGGATATCGACTTATTTCTGCTCGACGAACCTTTTGCCAGCTGCGACCCCGAGGCACGGAAGTTTTTAATTGCCAAGCTGGCCCACCTGCGTGACCAGAGCAAAACCATTATTCTCAGCGACCACGTCCTGACGGGCTACGCGAGCGTCTGCGACTGCTTGTTTCGCTTCAACGACAAAACCGTAGTTCTGCTTAATGCAGCGGACATGCACCAGCAGCTGGTGCAAAGCGATCACTCCAATGACACGTATACATTCGCTCTACCGCAGCCGGGTGAATCCGCCTGCTTCACCCTAAAGAAAACGAAAATTGCGCAAAATCGTCTGCTGCTTGACCAGGATCGCCTGGATATTGTGTCCGGTAAGGTCACACTCATCACGGGAGCCAATGGCGTCGGCAAGACCTCGCTGTTTGGTGCGCTCACCAAGATGATCCCGTATTCTGGCAGCCTGGCCTACCTCGACAAGGAAATAAAAAAGCAGGTGACCCGCACCTATTTGCGCCGCGTCGGGCAAATTTTCCAGACCGCAAGCGACCAGTTCATCAACATTACGGTTAAAGACGAAATTGCCTTGAGCAAGAAGCAGCAAACCAGCAGATTCTTTACCGGTCAAAAGATCACGGAAGCTCTGTCCTACTTGGAATTAGACCAGTTACTCGACCAGGTTGTCTACACCCTCTCCGGCGGCCAGCAAAAAAAGTTACAGATTTTATTGATGCTGATTGCAGACTCAGACGTTTTGCTGATTGATGAGCCCCTAAGCGGGCTTGACCCAAAATCTGTCCGCAAGGTCATGAAGCTGCTCAGGGAAAGTCAAAAACAGCGAGGGCAGACCCTGTTAATCATCAGCCATGAACTTGCGGGCCTAGCAGACTGGTGCGACTACCACCTCGTTTTCAGTGACCAACATTTAACCTATGTTAACAAGTGAGGTACCCCAAGTGAATCCTAGTTTTAAGTTTGTTTTAGCACTAATTATTTCCCTTGAGATATCGCTCAAGACCAGCCTGACCACCAACCTGCTTATCATTATTTTTGCGCTTCTTTACCTCGTCTACAAACACATTAGTCCCGTAAAACTGTTGCTAACACTAGCAGTCCCGCTTATAGCCGCGTTTACCGTCTTTGCCACGCTCTACTGGTTTGCGCCCCAGCCTGATCTTTATAACGCGTTTAGTTTGGCCAGCAGGATTTACGTCTACACGCTGACAATCTATTGCGTGTCGATTGACACTAGCCCGGAGAACTTGGCACGCTCGTTTGAACAAAACTTCCACTTACCCAGCAAGTTCGCCTACGGGGTACTGGCGGCGCTCAACATCATTCCGCGAATGCGGCAAGCGGTCAAACAGATCCGAATGGCCGGTATGATGCGCGGTGTCTACCTCAGCTTCTGGTCACCCATTCTCTACTTCAAGGCCATCCTGATTGCGCTGAATTCGGCCGAAAACCTGGCTCAGAGTATGGAATCACATGGCTTTCATGAGGCGGCTAGCAGGTCCGTCATCGTTACTGTACCGGTTAAGCAGCGAGACTGGCTACTAGCTGGTGTAATCCTGCTAGCAGCTAACGTCGCTTTATTTACGCTTAAATAAGCAAAAGTTTCAATTAAAAATTTTAAGTAATTCCCCTGATTAGCATTATGTCGCTACAATAATATAAATGAACAAGTGACCAGTTGGCCATCTTATTGATAATTGATTTAGGGCAAAAGTTAATAAGAATTACTAAACTAAACGTAACGAGGAATATTAACAGCAAAATAGTAATTGTACTAGCCATATTTTCAACAGGATCATTTGAAAACATTGTCATTAGATATTTGTTAAAAAATAAAGTTGCAGAATTTCCAATAAAAACAATAATGCAATAAATTAGTAGAAATACTAGTTTCTTTTTATTTTAAACCTTTTCCAGTCAGTAAACATCGTAAGGTACAGTATTGAGAATAGTAAAGTATAAATATTTACAAAATGAATAATAAGAGAAATACCAAACAGCCTTAAATAAGACAAGCTCGTAAAAATAAGTAGGATAATATAAAAATATTTCAACATAATTAACGCGGGATAGGGTTTCTTTAAAGTGATCCTGGATAAGCTCATCATCCTTAAGCAATTTATCGGTTGAAATATTAAAGACACGACAAAGATCCCCCAACATGGAAACACCCGGTATACTACACGTTTATTAGCTATTACACTATTTTACCAGCACTACTTATGGTAGGGACTGCCGCTATTGATCATGCAGCCGCGGTAGATCTGCTCAATTAGTACCACCCGCATTAGCTGATGCGGCATCGTCAGCTTGCCAAAACTAATCAGATCATTCGCCCGCTGGTTAACTGCACTGCTAGTACCAAGACTGCCCCCAATGACAAAGGTTAGGTCAGAGTGGCCATAAGTCGTTAAATCCTTTAATTCACGGGCAAAGTCCTCGCTGCTGCGTTCCTTGCCCTTAATGGCGGTAACGTAGACGTATTCCTTTTCCTTAATTTTACTTAGGATCCGTTGCCCCTCTAAGTCTTTAACCCGCTCTTGCTCAGCTGCACTAAACTTTTCAGGTGCCTTTTCATCTGGCACTTGGATAATTTGCATCTTGGCAAAGCGGCCCAGCCGCTTTTGGTATTCAGCAATCGCATCTTTAAAGTACTTTTCCTTTAGTTTTCCGACACACACAAGCTTAATATTCATAGTTTTTATTTTATCCCCCTATTCGCATTGTTTCCACCTGCTTTTTCCACAGTTGTGCACAAGTTGAAACTAGATTTTGTGGTTAGCAGCTGATTGGGACGCACAAGTTGTGTTTTACCATTTTCTTTATTTTTAGTCAGTAAATTTACCCACATTACTTTACGTTGCGGTTAGATTCACAAACTTTGACGCCAAAACATTGATATCATAGCTTGAACAACTGTTTGAACAAAAAATCTGCACTGTTATTTACACACAAGTCACAGCTTATCCACAATTGCTGAAGCTGATTTCAGCCCTTTTTATGCACAATCCACAAAATTATCCACAATTATCAACAAGGAATTATACTTGGCTTCACCCTTGACAAGCAATATTTCCGAACTATTTTATGTTTCTCATCAATATTGTTAACAAAAAAGCTATACCCAGGAGAAAAATCGCCCAGTATAGCCTTTTTATTGCCTAATTAAAGAATATTATCTAATCTAATTTTCTCCCAACTTAACGTGGACATCTCTTTCTTTTCCACCACGATTAATCGTTAAAGTGACATCATCGTCCACTTTGTGATTATACAAAACACTGTGTAACGAAGCGACATCGGTGACTGCCTTATTGTCAACCTTGATAATTACATCACCGGTTTTAAGTCCTGCCTTATCAGCTGCAGCATTCTTGGTGACACTCGCAATGTAAATCCCATTCTTCAAGTTTGACTTAATATTAAGCCGTTTCCGGTAACTCGCTGGAATCCCATTAAGAGCAACTACTTTGACACCCAGTTGGGGACGCACAATCTTACCCTTCTTGACTAGCTGGTTAACGATTGTTACCACCTCATTTGAGGGAATGGCAAAGCCCATTCCTTCGACTGAAGTTCCATCGCTTGACTGAGAGAGTTTCATTGAATTAATCCCAACAACTTGACCGGCCGAGTTGACCAATGCTCCACCCGAGTTTCCTGGGTTAATAGCTGCATCGGTTTGGATGACCGTTTGCTGGTTGGCTGAGGCGGTCGTGATATTTCTAGCTGGTGCTGAAATTATGCCTTGGGTAACCGTTGAGGCATATTCACTACCAAGTGGAGAACCAACCGCAATTACTGGTTGACCTGCCTGCAGACTCTTAGAATCACCGAATTCAGCCGTCTGCGTAACGTAGTTGCCATCAATCGCCAATACTGCCAAGTCGGTAGTAGCATCCGTCCCGACAATACTTGCATTTACCGTCTTCCCATTTGAGAGCATGACTTGAACCTTGTCACTACCTGCTACAACGTGGTTGTTAGTTACTATGTAACCCTTATTGCCAGTTTTGGTGTAGATGACGCCAGAGCCCTCACTGTAAGTCCGTAACTTGCCCTTATCCTTCTTCTGGTCATTTCCCTCACCAAAAATATCAAATAAAGAATTGCTACCAGCTGACTGCCGCTTCATATTGATGACCGAAACGACCGCCCCCTTAACACTGTTATACGCTGGTGTCATCGCTCCACTAGTTCTGGCACTATTCTTGGAAGTTTTGACGCTACCGGAACTAATGCTGACCTGCGCATTATTATTCTGATTTGCATTGTTAAGTTGGTCTAGGGCGACATAAGAGGCACCGCCCCCAATCAATCCGGCTACAACGCCGACAATCACCGTTTTAACAAGTCCATTTTGTCTGTGATCAGGATTTTTTTGTTCCATCATATAATCTCCTTTATCCATCTTTGTTTAATATACTATAAACCGTAAAAAGATATTATTAAATTTGTACTAAGTTAGTTGGCACACTTGCATCAGCTAGCACAATTTTAACATCACTAGGTAAAGCCGTATCTGCATTAAGCAAAATTTTCTTAGCAGCAGCATAGGCCAACTTAGCCGTGTTGTTATGCTGGCTGCGATGGGCCAAAAAGATATGTTTAGTTTTACTACTTACCACGTCTACAAGTGCGTGCCCGGCGTCCTCATTGGACAAGTGACCAACATCTGACAAAATCCGCTGCTTTAAGGACCAGGAGTAAGGCCCGTTCCGCAGCATCAGGTCATCATAATTAAACTCCATTAGATATGCATCCGCATCGGCGATCACACCCTTCACTTGCTGGGAGACATAACCCGTATCAGTTAAAAAAACCATCCGTTTGCCGCCACTAGTGAAAACATAGTATTGTGGATCAGCCGCATCGTGACTGGTGGCAAAGGCAGTAACTTCAAGGTCACCAAAGGTTTGCGTTTGTCCTGGTTCAATTACGTTAATTTGGCCAACGGGAATTTGACCAATTTTGTGGGATTCGGCCAAATATTCCCAGGTGCCGCTATTGGCAAAGGCTGCAAGCCGCGGATACCGCCGCATCAATACTCCTAGTCCCTTACTGTGGTCTGCATGATCGTGACTTAAAAAGACCATATCAATATCGGCAATGTCTACACCTACTTCAGCCAGTGATAACTTCATCTTTTTGCCAGAAAGGCCCGCATCCACCAAAATCTTATGCTGGGCGGTCTCAATTAGGCTGCTATTACCTGTGGAACCACTAGCTAAAATAGAAACTCGCACTCAATTTTTCCTTTCTAGTTTTTCCTTACATTATAAGAGTTACTTTGCAGAATTTGTGCTGTAAAAGCATTAACCCGCTTAATTATAATATTCTTAGTTGTCTTGTTTTCAACTAAAATCAACCATGTCGGGAGCAGAATGGTATTACCCCGGACTTCCGTCAGCTTGGAATAACCTAGACTAACTTTGATTACACGTGAATTATTGGCAATTTCACTATCAGTGTACATTGCTTTAACCGCATGCCAGGCACTAATAATTAGTTGCGGTTCACGCACCGCATTTATTGGTCCCATATAAGTAATCTTGTAATCAACAATGCGATTATCGCGCAGGTTAATCGTTAGTTGGGCATTATTGTCATAAATCTGGCCATAATCTGAATTTTGGACATAACAATAGGTATTACCGCTTGAAGTACTTGGATCATACTTGAATTTTTTACCGTAGGGAACACAGGTTGGATCATTTTTAAAGTCGTCCAATTGTTCTAAGATTTTTTTATGATTGCCATCAAGTAACTGGGGCGACTTAGGCGTCCCAGTTAGTGCGTTTTCAGCCTTTGCATAATGCGCTGATACCTTGGTCAGACTGCTCGTCTTACGTGATAAATAATCACTGTTTTTAGCTGCTAAGTAGTAGCCTGACTGTTGCTTATGCGAAATATGGAGTGGCACATCAATCCCGTCGGCGCGCATTTCAGCACGAATACTAATTGCGGTTGTTCCCGTTGTATTGCTTAACTTAATCGGCGAACGCCATATTTCAATCCCAAGGTATAGGTCGATTAACAAGAAAACAATGAAGAATAACCATTCAATCCTTCTTCGATCCATCTTATTTCTCCTCTTTTGCCATTGCCTGATGCAGTTTAGCTATCGCATTAGGGTCCTGCTTTGCCCATTCAGCCACGCTCTTCCATTGGTTATAAGCCTTAACGTAATAGATTGGTACCAAATTGATCAAATTATCCCGAGTATTGTCCTGTTCAACGCGATAAGCAACAATCACCCGTTGAATTTCAGAGCGCTTGAGCCCCACATTGAGCATTTTTTGCATCACTTCGCTACTTGTTGGCAAGGTCCGCATTTGCCCGTCAAAAGGGATCGGAATCTGTAAATCAATGTTATTGAAGGCAAGTTCCACTTCATCCTGTAAAAAAGTCGCCTTTACCTGGGGATTATGGCTATCTAAGAAAACTGGAATCCCTTCAATGTAGTTAATATAACTTACGGAATTACCAACCGTATCAAAGTAGCGTAAATCTTGCTCACTTAAGCCAAGCTTGTGCACATATTCAACACTATCTAGCTGCCGCTTACTAGTCGACTCACTCTCTTGCTTTTCATAACGTGAATAAAGAAAGTTATGGTGCCTACTCTTAGCATCGGGTACACGAAGCTTCGTATAATAGTTGAGTGCATAAGTGGTCCAGCCTTTTTTATTTGAACTCGAAGTCACATTGCTGGTCCCAAAGAGTCGCGAAACGAAGTATGAGTCGGTCTGGCTATTAGTCAAATAGCTATAAACTCGCCAGTGACCCGGCTTAGTATAGAAGACTTCATAGCCATCCTTTAAACGCACCAACTCAACTGGTGACCTACCATGAGCATTGCGGGCATATTTGCGTAAGCGAGAAAAATCAGCTTTGGTAAAATTCACCCGGTAGATAGTATAAGTTCGGTCATTACCCAAGTAAAGGTAACGGTCACTAGCAGTAACGAAGACCCGCCGAAACTTAGGCTCATTTTTTTGTGGACTAGTCTTGGTAAACAAGTTCATGCTGACTTCGTTAGGAAATGTCAACTGAAGGTTGTCATGATTGTTAAGTAGTTGCTCATATTTTTTAGGGCTGGTACTGATTTTTTCAACACCCTGATACTTAGTGTTTTTTAGTTCTCTGATGAACTCAATCGGCAGATTCTTTTTTGCATCGTAAAGGCGGTAGAGTTGCCCGTTCTGATAGCTATAGGAGCTAGTGGGGATGTATAGATTGTATACGATGCGGCTCCGCGAGTGTTCCGTCACACTGCTGGTCTGCTCAACATGACTGAAGTACTGGTCGTTAACCATGATAAAAATCCATAAAAAGATTGATAACAGAAAGACTGCTACCGTTCCCAGCAAGAGTATAAAATCGCCTAACTTTAACTTAGACTTCATCCCAATCATCCCCTTCACTCATCGGTTCATACGGTAGTGTAATGTAAAAGACTGACCCTTTACCCTCGCTACTGCTTGCCCATATTTGGCCGTGGTGTTCTTCTACTATTTCTTTTGAAATCGCCAGGCCCAAGCCCGTACCACCTTGAGCACGAGAACGAGCCTTATCAACACGGTAAAAGCGGTCAAAGATTTTTTTCAAATCTTCACGTGGGATGCCTAGGCCTTGATCGGCAATACTTAATACAACCCGGTGCTGCTCACTACTCAATTTAACTGTAATGACGCCACCGTTAGGCGAATATTTGATGGCGTTATTCATAATATTGTCAATCACTTGGGCGATTTTGTCAGTGTCGATTTCAACCCACAAGGCCTGTGAACCTAAATAGCGCCTGATGGTATACTTTTTCTTGCCTTCTTTTTCATTTGTCTTCACAATCATGTCAAACCGATCCAAAATATGCGCCACAAAGTCGTTAAAGTTGACCCATTCAAAGTCAAGCTTAGAAACCCCTCGGTCCATGCGAGACAGGCTTAATAGTTCGCTAATCATCCTAATCATCCGCTCAGTCTCTTCTTGAGTAACCTGCAAAAACTTGGGGGCAATTTCGGGATCCTTCCACGCCCCTTCATTCAGCGTCTCAATATAGGCATGCATACTAGTTAACGGCGTGCGCAATTCGTGCGACACGTTAGATACAAACTGCTTTTGCGAATTCTCATTCTTTTGCTGTTCAGTAATATCGTGCAACACACAAACACTACCCGAAACGAAACCTGTCACCCTTTTAATCAGGGAAAAACTAGCATGCAAAATCACTTCGTCCCGCGTACCTTCATTAACGGTAATGGCAATCCCCTTTTGACTGGCAATCAGGTCTTGCGATGACTCCGTTAACCCTAAGACCGTTGAGATAGGCTTATTAATAACCGCTTCTTCCGTTGTATTCAAAAAGTTAAGGGTCATCTGGTTGACAACATTAACATTGCCATGCCGGTCCGTCGCCAAAACCCCGTCGCTCATATGGGACAAAACACTGTCTAGCCGGCGCTGCTCACTTTCTGACTCCTCCTGAGACCGCTCAATCTGAATGGATAAAGTATTAAAGGCCTGGCCCAGCTGACCCAGTTCATCATTAGAATAAATTTTTACCTGGCTGGAATAGTCACCATCCGCAATACTCAATGCCTGTCGCTGCATCTCTTCAATCGGCTTCGTAATCGCATGCGAAACAACGAGTGACAGTACCGCACCCATCAGCGCCGCAATCAAGGAGGTAATCAGAAACATCAGCGAAATGTTCCGCAGTTCACTAAAAACGCCTCCCATTGAGGCCCGGACATAGATTGCACCAACGTTATTAGTCGACCCATTACCAGCATTCAGGGGGGTAACCTGGATCATGTAATCGCCTTGGTCATTGACTACCTTGGTAACCTGCCGGCCGGTTGAGGTTACCTGTTTGACGAGCGAATTGTTGACCCGTTGACCGATCCGGTTTTTATCATCTAAATTTGAAACTGCCCGAATAATATCCTTATTATCAACCACGATAATCTCACTAATGGTGCCAATTCCATTACTGTAATCGTTGACGATTTGATTTAACTTGTTATCTGAATGCTTGTCATCTTTTAACAGCTGCATCGACAACTGATTAGATACGATTGGCAATACTTGAATTGATGACTGAAAGTTTTCAATACTATTTTGTTCCAGCTGCCTCGTAAAATAAGCCCCGATCACCTCAATCGTGGCAATAATCATCGCCATGAACACAATAGCCATGGTGGTATTAATAGAAATAGTTAGATGTTTAAACTTTTTTTTGAGATTTTTCATGATTTTGCTAAGTTCAATATAAAAAGAAAGCCGCGCACTAAGATTTTCTGCGGGCTTTCTTCATTAGTCTTCAGTAGGCTGCTTAACATAGTAGCCGACACCACGACGAGTAACCAAAATCTGCGGTAAAATTGGATTATCCTCAATTTTTTCACGTAGTCGGTGGACCGTCACATCAACAGTACGGACATCACCAAAGTAGTCGTAGCCCCAGACCGTTTGCAGCAAGTGCTCCCGGGTCATTACCTGATCCATGTGCTGGGCTAAGTAATAGAGGAGTTCAAACTCCCGGTGGGTAAGTTCAATCTTTTTACCCTCTTTTTCAACAATATAGGCATTGGGCATAATCACCAAGTTGCCAATCGTAATATTCTTAGTCGCAGCATCCTCTGCAGCATTTTCGCCTTTTTCAGCTTTCTCTGCAATATTGCGCCGCCGCAAATTAGCCTTGACCCGGGCAACCAGTTCGCGGTTAGAAAAAGGTTTGGTAACATAGTCATCCGCCCCCATCTCAAGCCCCAAGACCTTATCAATCTCAGTATCCTTAGCTGTCACCATAATGATGGGCAGATCGTGGCTTTGCCTGACTTCGCGGGCAACATCCAGGCCGTCTTTTTTGGGCAACATCAAATCCAAAATCATCAGATCAGGATTATACTCATCAACCTTTTTGATAGCTTCTTCCCCGTCGTATGCGGTGTCGACGTCGAAGCCTTCTTTAGTCAGATTAAACTTAATGATATCGGAAATCGGTTTTTCGTCATCAACAACAAGAATTTTCTTTGACATCAAAAGCCTCCTTTGTTTACATTATACTGTTTTTTGGCTTATTAGCCAAAAAAGTCACGAAAACTTAATAAAAAAACTTGCAATTCAAGTAAAATAATAGCATAATAGTCCTCGTTGGTAATTTATCAAACTTACCTGGGTGGCTAGCTCAGTTGGCAGAGCAACGGACTCTTAATCCGTGGGTCCAGGGTTCGAGCCCCTGGCCACCCATCATAATTAAAAAAGACAGCAGTCTAAAAGCTGCTGTTTTTAGTTTAACAAAAGGAAGAAATAATGGAACCAACAAAAACCAAACGAATTAAACATGATTTACTCTACTATGTCAGTCGTTGTGCCACCTTGTTTTCAATCCTAATGTACGTTTCATATATTCCTCAAATTATGAATAATCTTACTGGGGTTAAGGGAAATCCAATTCAACCATTATGTGCTACGTTGAATGGTGCCTTATGGGTGAGCTATGGCTTAATCAAAGCTGAAAAAGATTGGCCAGTGATCATTGCTAATTTACCCGGAATTGTCTTAGGACTGATAACTTTTTTGACCGCATTATAAGAGCAATTATTATCAAAATCAGCCATTTAACAAATGAATGGCTGATTTTTGCGATCCAGTTCAGCTAACTTGTAAGCAGTTGAACGGCCATACCTTGCTACTTTAGGATCAGACTTAGATTAGTTACTGGCGCACTAGACAGAAAACGCATGCCTATCTCAACTATTGCTACAGTATTTTTACTTAAAAAGCTTGTCAAATAATCAAATAATTGCTATTATGTTTAATTGTCAACGAGGTTGACCTGGGTGGCTAGCTCAGTTGGTAGAGCAACGGACTCTTAATCCGTGGGTCCAGGGTTCGAGCCCCTGGCCACCCACCAAAATAAGGAAGCACTGCGAGAAGGCGGTGCTTTTTTATTGCGCTTTTTCTTACTATTTAGCGATATCCGTGCTGATTTTTTGTATCACCTTAATCTTATCCAGATTTTGCAACTTGCATTCATAATTACCCAAGTAGTCGTTATCAAGCCACCATTTTTTTAATTGTTGACTTGAGAATGGCTGCTTTTTTTGTGCATTATTTAGAATTGTTTGCTCAAATGGAACATCTAAATAATATGCCCGAAAGTTTTCGCCAAGTTTAATTTTTAATTCTTTTAACAACTCACCATATTTTTTGTTGACCAAAATTCCTTCTAAAATAGTTACTTGGTAATTTCTCATCCCAAAATCAATCATTAATCTAATCATATTCACAATTGGTGCAGCAGCGTTCTCATTTTCATGTAGAATATCTCGCCGTAACGTATCTTCATGCAAAAGCAGACATTTATGATAGCCTAAATGTTTCTGCAGCATATTTGCCACGGTTGTCTTACCACTACCCGAATTACCCCTAATTACGATCAGAATTGGTTTCATTTTTTCACCTCTTTAACCACTTATTTTATGGTGGTCGGTAACATCTTGGTGTTTTTATCACAAAAATGCAATTTAACCTTGCATATTTAATTTTTAAAAATTACAATATTATATTATCTATAATATCAAAGGAGCGAAAGCATGGCAATCCAAATCCCAACGCGGTTATTAGACGGTGCCGTCCTGGCCTTCCTCAAGCAGAATGACCTATATGGCTATGCGCTGACCCAAAAGGTGCAATCGGTTTTCAATATTTCCGAATCAACCGTCTATCCAATTCTGCGCCGATTAAAGCGCCAAAGCTGCCTGGAAACTTATGATGAGCCCTACCAGGGGCGTAATCGGCGTTATTACCACATCACTAATGATGGCATTGCCTTACTACAAACCATTCAAACTGAATGGCAGCAATTCAGTAAAAATATCGACCAGACCTTAGGAGAAGACAATGGCACAAGCAATTGAGGACTACATTTTTGAACTAGAAAAATATTTAGCTGATCTGCCTGCTGAAGATCGTCAGGATGTGATTGAATTTTACCGAGAATTCTTACTTGATAGTGACTTCGTCAGACGGTCGACAATTGAACAAGAGCTAGGTAGCCCACGTCAACTAGCTCACAATATTTTAGCTGATTACTCAACAACCGATGAACCCCGCCAAGAAGCTACCCACCACGCTTCCAAGCTCAATCTCAAAGCAATTTGGTACATTCTGCTTGGTATCTGTGCTGCACCGATTGGCATTCCCATAGTGATTGCCTTCTTTGCAATTATTCTAGCTGTTCTAGCCCTTTGCTTGGGGCTGTTCAGCGGAATCGTTGCTATCTTCTTAGCTTTAATTATCAGCGGCGGTGCCATTTTAGTCAAAGCCTTTACCTTGCTCTTTACCAGCAAATGGGCTGCCGGCTGCTTCTATATTGGGGCGGTGCTAATTATCTGCAGTCTGGTCATGGTTGTCACACCGGCCATTGGAAAAGCCATTGACTTTATCATCGCAGAATGTACTAGGCTGATTCGCTATTTGGGCAAGAAAGTTTTCAACAATCAGTACTATAGGACCAACAAAAAAGAGCAGGAGAAAAAATAATGAAGAAGTTTTACCAAATTAGCAGTGTCATTTTAATTATCGGCCTGATTTTACTAATTTTTGGCAAACTGCACGACCATAACCGCGAAATTAGCAACTGGGGATCAAGCGAATTTCGGGTTCACTCACATCATCATCACCACAATCATCACCACAATCATGATCACGATGACAATGATGATGACTGGGACAAGCGCAAAATCGAAAATAAGCGTTTTAAAGTGAAGCAGTTCACTAAAATCAACCTTGATCTTTCCCGCCCAGATGTTCATATTGCCAAGGGAGAAAAATATCAGGTAACTATCAGCGGCCCCGCAGGCAAAAGAATTACCGCAAAAGTCAAAAACCAAGAACTGCTTATTTCTGATGTAGCCCAAAATTCTTTCTTTAGATGGCATCACGGCTACGATATAACCATTACCATCCCAGCTACTGCTAAGTTAACTGACCTGATCGGGCAAACTCAAGAAGGTGACCTCTACTTAGACAATCTAGCTATCTCTACAATTGACTTAACCCTAAATGATGGGGACCTTGCTATGAACAATGTCAAAGTCAAAAAAGCCAACATCAGATTAGAAGAGGGCGACATGAAGGTAACCGATTCAACGATAATAGGTGGGCTTAACTTGGGTGATGGGGACCTAAACATTACCGGCAGCCAGCTTCAACTCATAGCCTCGCTTGCTAATGGCGATGCTACAATCAGCAACTCCCAGCTCCTTGGTAATACCTCTTTTAAGTTGGATGACGGTGATTTCGAAATGGATAAAAGCTCCGGTATCAGTTATGACCTTTCAGCTGATGACGATGACGATATTCGTTTGGGTAATCGCCGCTATCGCGGGCACTATAGCAAGAAGATAAGGCGGGCACCGACCCTGAAGGTTACCAGCGGTGACGGCGACATTAAAATATATTAATCCAGGAAGGAAAATATCATGAAAAAATTTGGTAAATTTGCCTTAATTATCCTAATTATTGGGGTCATTTTCTTAGGCATTGGTACCGCCTTTATTCCGGGCTGGGGCAGAAAGAATGACCCCCCAGTAGAGACAGCTGGGCGGCAAGTTAGTTTGACTAAGTTTTCAACGGTTGACGCTGACGTTAAAGCCTATAACATCAACCTACGTCCCGGTTATAGCTACCATGCGACAGTTTCTGGTAAATACCAGCATCAGTTGAAAATAGCGGTGAAGAACCAAACACTGGTCATTCGCGAGCAAAATTACCACCGGCAACCAGCAAACGATGATCCTCAAGTTACGATTACGGTGCCACGTGCTGCCACTCACCTAAAGCGGGTTGTGATTACTGCCCATGCGGGGCGAGTCGACCTCGCCCACCTGACTATGCAAGAATTACGGTTAGACTTAAATGCCGGAGCGGCTAGCTTAAACGACATCACGGTGAAGCACCGGGCAAGAGCAATCATGAATGCCGGTAGTCTAAAGATTAGTCACAGTAAGTTGAGCCTTAAGGCTCAAGTTGATGCCGGAGCGGTTAAGATTGACCATAGTAAATTCCATGGCACTAGTATACTTAGTTTAAATGCGGGCTCCTTATCAATGACAGAGGCTCCTGACATCGGTTATGCCCTCTCCACTTCATTTGGTCCCATCACCTACCACGGCAAAAATCAGGGGCACCATTTTGAAGTGCAGGCCTCGGCTAAAAACAAGCTAGTAGCAGAGACGGATTTTGGTTCAATCAAGATTAACTAGCTGCCGCAAACTTGACCAGGACAAAAGTTAGCTTAAAAACAGTCCCCAAAATCGGGCTAAACATGTTAGTGGCTATTTGGGCTTGCGAATCAGCTTTAGTTGGTTTCAAGCCCTTTTACTTACACTAAATTGGTTGATGACGGTAATTATCGACCGCTTACCAAAATGAGCTAGTAATGGCTGAAAAATATGTGTTTAATAAAAGCAACATCAATTAAACACTTAGAAAGGTGGAATTTCAACCATGTTCAAAATCATCAATCATTTTTCAAGCAACGACCATCATAAAGATACCGATCCCCATCCCAGGCAGATGAACCTACCCGCGTTTACCGATATTGCTGTCAAGACAACCGCCTTCAGCATCGATATGCATGCTGGCAATGCATACTGCGTCACTATTATGGGTAAAAATAAGGATGCCGTTAAGGTCGAGGTTGCGGACCAGAAGCTGGTGATTATCGAAAAAAGACAGCACCTGCAATCCCAGTCATTTATCGATTATCCCCGTATCATCATCACGGTACCTGCAGCGGCTCAACTGAAACAAGCCGACTTTTCCAATTCTGCTGGTGGCCTCAGCTTGACCGAACTTGCCTTTGATGAGTTAAATATTGACATGGATGCCGGCTCGAGTACCTTATCTAAGGTGACAGTGCAGCGCAAGACTACTGCTGTCCTTAATGCTGGCAGTTTAAAAATTAGCGATAGTACCCTAACCATCCAAGCAGAAGTAAATGCCGGTTCAGTCAAGTTAGACACCCATCAATTACGCGGACAAAATCGCCTTACGCTAACTGCTGGCTCCCTTTCGTTGACCGAAAGTCCAGACGTTGGTTACGACCTGGCAGCTTCAGTCGGCACAATTACTTATCACGGCCAGCGGGTCGGTCACCATTTTAGTAAGAATCTGTCAAGTGTAAACAAACTTACGGTCTTAGCAGCAGCTGGTTCGGTTAAGATCAACTAGGTCATGCCAATTAAATGCGTAAATTCCTGTTCAATCTTGACCTTCTTGACTAGCGTCCTCCGCTTGCGGCAGGCTCACCTGATAACGATCAGCCAGCTCTACTTTAGGCGGAATAATCGAGTTTTGCGGATAAATTCCAGTTTGAATTTTATGTAAAAGATCGTTAGCGTTTACTTGATATTTGGAGGGCTTTTTCTGATAATTTGACCCTCCGCTACCACAGTAGCCACTCTTTTTAATCCCGTGCATTTCATGATAAAATTACCTAATAGTCTAATTGAAAGAAGGGTTTCATGGCGGAGCGCAAATTCTATTTTCACCACCTAACTGATGACTTAGTCGTCAGTCGGCAGCAGGATTATCAATTGCCTGACAACTACTCTATCTTTCCGGCGACGAGCGCTAGCAAGACCTGGGCTAAAATTATCCGGCTAAGCGGTGGCTTAATCAGTTTGGTCTATGTGCGGGCAATTGCCCGCATTCAGATTGTCGGCAAGGAAAAACTGCAGCTGGTCAGCGACCAGGGTTACTTCATTTATGGCAACCACACTCAGCCATTTGGCGATATCGTGTTGCCGCTTAGCCTCGTTCCTAGGCAAAATTATTACGCAATCGGCGCGCCAGCCAATTGGGGCATTCCAATTTTGGGAAAGTTTGTGTTGCCTTACTTTGCTTTGCCAGTAGGACAAAACCTTAGGCAAGCTGGTAAATTAATCAGTGCCGTGACCCAAGTTATCCAAGCTAAAAAGACCGTGGTAATATATCCTGAAGCGCATGTTTGGCCTTACTACACCAAAATTCGGCCATTTACGAAAACCAGTATGCACTTCCCTGTTGCGCTCCACGCGCCCAGCTTTACAATGACCACAACCTACTCACGTCCCCATTTGGGCAAACGACCACGGATAACCGTCTACATTGACGGACCCTTTTATCCAGATAGACACTTAGACAAAAAACAGGCACAGGCACAGCTACATACGCAAATCTCTGCGGCAATGCAAAGGCGGGCACACTTGAGCAATTATCAATACTACACATACCAAAGATTAGTTTAAGGAGTTATATAATGAACATTCTTTTTTGCGGCGACCATAACGCAGAAGATGGCGTTCTGATTGCTATTCTTTCCCTGTTAAAAAACAGCGGAGCAAAAGAACTTCATATCTACATCCTGACCATGTATACCCAAAGTGCTAAGAAAAAATTTAGTCCCTTTTCCAAACATGCCGCCGACTACTTAAAGACGCTTTTGCTTAAACAAAATTCCCAAAATACGCTAAAATTAATCGATTGTACCAGTTTGTTTGTCCAAGAACCCTTATTAGCTAACATGAGTACTCACTTCACGCCCTATGCTATGCTCAGACTTTTTGCGGATGAAGTACCACAGCTTCCTGACCATCTCCTTTACCTTGACACTGACCTAATTGTCCGCCGCAGTCTCATCAGCTTTTACCAGCAGGACTTGAGCGACACGGAATTGATTGGCGTTTTAGATTATTGGGGCCGCTTCTTTTTCCACAACATCCATGAGCATCGAATGTTTGACTACGTCAATTCCGGGGTCCTTTTACTCAACTTAGCTGAAATTCGCCAGACCAAGCTGTTTGCCAAGGTCCGGCGCCTCTTGCAAACCCACACTATCTTGATGCCAGACCAGTCTGCACTCAATTACTTTGCCCGAAAAAAGAAAATTGCTCCTCGGCGCTATAACGAACAGTACAAATTGCAGGCAGACACCGTCATCCAACACTTTACTACCAGCTTTCGTTTCTGGCCCGTTTTCCATACCCAAACCGTTAAGCCTTGGGAAGTTGACCGGGTCCATGCGGTCTTAAATTTGCATGAGTACGACGACTTGCTAAACCGTTACCTTGATTTAAGGGGCAACCTCGTCAAAAAATAACCTTGATTGGAGAAAAATAATCTATGACCATACCTGTCTTCTATGCTATCAGCGACGACTATACCAAATATGCTGCAGTTTCACTCAACTCCTTGGTCAAACATGCCAGCTCCCAGCGTGACTACACCGTTTATTTCCTGAGTCAGGACCTGTCCGACCAGCACATGCAGGACTTACGCCAGCTTGGAAGTCCAAACGTTCATATCGAATTTTTTACGATTAATGACGACCTTGTTACCACCATCCAAAACCGCAGTGAGAACTACTTGCGGGGTGACTTTTTTACAATGTCAATCTTTTTCCGCTTGTTTATCCCCAATCTTTTTCCGCAGTACGACAAAGCAATTTACCTTGATAGTGATACCATCATCAATGATGATCTCGGCAATTTATATGATACCCACTTAGGCAGCCAGCTCTTGGCTGCCTGCAGCGACTCATCAATTCAATACGTTAACAAGATGCTTATCTATATTAGGGCCGTCTTAGACCTTGATCCCAAGCAATACATCAATTCTGGCGTCCTCGTTTTAAACTGCCAGGCCCTCCGGGACGAAGGCTTTATCAACCACTTCACTACTCTCTTAGAAAAGTACCACTTTGACTGTATTGCGCCTGACCAAGACTATTTAAACGAAATTTGTGACCAGCGTATTCTGCACCTCGACCCCAAATGGGATGCCATGCCTAACGATCATACCGTCCCGTTAACCTCCCCCAGCATCATCCACTACAATTTATTTTTTAAGCCATGGCACTTCACTGGTGTTCAATATGAACAATATTTCTGGGACAGTGCGAAAGATACCCAATTCGATCAGGAATTAAAGACCGAACTGGCAGACTATACCGACAAGCAGCGTGCTGTCGACCGCCACAAGCTCGACCAGATGTTAGCTAAAGAAGACAAAATTGTTAATGATCCGCTCAATTGGGCACAAGTAAAGAAACAAGGACCCGTCAGTTTATGATTATTGGTGCCAACCGTGAACAAGTAATTAAAAATATTAAAGCGGCTGTCGAACGTGGTGACTGGAATGCCAAGGTTGAAGTTGGTGATCCAGAACTATCCTTAGACGAACGTAAGGAGCTGGTAGAGACGTTTTGGCAGGATCAAGCCAGCCTTAAAGGCAAAGTAAATGACCGTATTGGTCACTTGTTTTTTGCCGCTTTAATGCGTTTTTTTACGGCCACGACCAAGTTTACGGGGTTCGAAAACTTAACTGATCTGCCACGCGGCGGCGCAATTATCACTGCTAATCACTTCAACCAGTTCGACTCGCTCCCTATTAAGCATTTAGCCAGTAAGACACACCACCGCCTATCAATTACCATTGAGGATACTAACCTCAAGCTGCCCGGTTTGCTGTGCTATTTAATGAACTACGTTGGTACTATCCCACTGGTCCAAAGCCCAAGCTACGTCGGGCATGAATTTTCGAATCACCTCCGGGAGGCGCTTAATGATGACCATTGGGTATTGATTTATCCTGAAGAGGAAATGTGGTGGAATTACCGAAAGCCGCGCAAGTTTCAACGCGGTGCTTACTACTTTGCCGCCCTGCAAAATGTTCCTATTATTTCCACTTTTATCGAAATTAAAACTAGCAATAAGCTGGAAAAGGGACATCCCGATTTTTTAAAAACAAAGTATATTGTACATGTTTTACCACCAATTTATCCCAATACTAAATTAAGTGTCAACGAAAATTCCAAATGGATGATGGAGCAAGATTACCAGCAGAAGGTCACCGCTTACGAGCAAGTTTACCATCGCAAACTGGATTACAGCTTCACGGCTTGGGACATTGCCGGTTGGCGGCAGTCAACTAACTAAACAGATAATTTGACTTAACCCTCCATATAGACTATTCTGTTACTAGATTATGTCTTTTAATCTAATTACAGAAAGGTATGTTTTTCAAATGGAAAAATTCACAAAAGAAACTTTAGCAAAATATGATGGTAAGAACGGTAATCCCGCTTATGTAGCAATTGATGGTGCCGTTTACGACGTAACCGGTAACTCATACTGGACTAACGGTGCTCACTTTGGTGGTGCTGTTGCCGGTAGCGACATGACTGATTTAATTAACCAAGCACCTCATGGTAAGGCCGTTTTGGATAAACTTGAAAAAGTTGGTACTTACGAAGGTTAATTACCACTTAACCAAACAAAAACCAGGTATGCAATGCATACCTGGTTTTTATTTTAACTAGAAATAGCAACTATTTCTTTAGCAATTCTAAGACACTGGCAACTTCGGTCTTGACCCCGTTGATTAGGGCGGCTTCATTAATTATAAACTTTGGACTATGGTTGGAATAAGGATAGCCCTCTTCAGCCGTTCCTCCGCCAAGCAGAAAGAAGCAAAGCGGGGCAACCTTACCGTAGGCTGAAAAATCTTCGCTGCCACTCATCATTGCTCCTTCTGGTACCATCTCTTTGGGTAAGACCTTGAGTGCACTCTTTTTAACTAACTGTGCTAGTCGAGCATCATTCTGCACTGCGGCATAGGCAAATTGATAGTCTAGCTTGTATGTAGCGCCGTATGTATCACATGTATTCTTGATAATCTTCTTAATCCTATCAGCAATAGCCTGTCTAGTACTTTCATCAACAGTTCGTACACTTCCGCCAAGAACAGCTGTGTCAGGCAAAACATTAACAGCTGTACCTGAATTGAACTTGCCAACCGTTACAGCATTAAGATCCTTAGGTGGAGTGAACCGCGAAGTAATCGTGTGCAGTTGGTTAACGATCTCAGTACCTACAGTAATCGGGTCGACACCCTCTTGAGGCATTGACCCATGGCTGCCACGACCCTGAATCGTTACTTCAAAGGCATCCGCCCCCGTAGAAACAGGGCCGTCATCAACAATATTGATACTACCAGTTTTTAATCCAGTCATAATGTGCAATCCAATTACCCCGTCTAGGTCATGTAATAGACCACTAGCAACGATTTCTTTTGCACCACCCGGAACCTGTTCTTCAGCATGCTGAAAAATCACTTGGACAGTCCCATGTAACTGAGAACGCAATTGCGTTAAAACCTGGGTAGTCGCGAGTAATATTGCAGTATGGGTATCGTGGCCGCAGGCCTGCATTACACCGTCATTGCGCGAGGCAAATGGTAACCCGGTTTCTTCGGTTACAGGCAAGCCATCTATGTCAGCACGTAGCAAGATTTTTTTGCCAGGGTAGTCTCCCGTAATCGTCCCCAATACACTAGTCGGTGTGGGGTGGGTAACTTCAACATGACCGAATGATTCTAAAATCTCGGTGATTTTCTTGCTTGTTGCGGTTTCCTTGAAGGACAATTCAGGATGCTGGTGAAAATACCGCCGCCACTTAATTAGATCCTCTTGGGAAATGAGTTCAAACCATGATTGCTGTTCCATTTTTTGCTCCTTAATAAGCCCGTTGCCCCTTCTTGTAAACTGCCTTATCTTCTTGTTGAACTGCCTTAACATCTTCTAGTGGATCTTCATCTAACACAATAAAATCGGCATACTTGCCCGTCTCGAGCGTGCCATATTCTTCATCGATTTTCATCAATTTAGCTGAATTTTGGCAGGAAGTAACCAAAGCTTCGTAGTTGCTAAAGCCATCTTTGACCATCAGCTCAAATTCCACTGGTGTCTTATCAAATCCATTAAAAGGCGTACCAGCATCTGTCCCTAAAGTAACGGCAACGCCCCGCTTGTGGGCATGGGCAATATTCTTGCACAAGTCATCAAAAGCATCGGCAGCCTTTTTAATTTCCCATTCGGGTAGAATACCGTGACCATATTTGGGAATTGCCCAGTCGGCAATAATTGTTGGCGTCAAGTAAGTATGCTGCTGCAGCATTAAATCAATCTCTTCATCATTAACATAGAAGCCATGTTCGATGGAATCAACGCCTGCTTTAATGGCGTTCATAATGCCCGGATTGCCTTCGGCATGGGCTGCTACAATGTTGTTCTTGTGGTGGGCTTCTTCAACCGCCACACTAATTTCAGCAGTGCTCAATTGCGGATCATGCATAAAGTCGTTCTCAGTCATCACGCCGCCGGTAGCCATTACCTTGATCGCTTTGGCGCCGCGTTTTTGACCCTGACGAACAGCCTTGCGCATCTCATCTGTAGAATCAACTAAGCGGCTAAAGTTAGGAAGATCGCCGTGGCCGCCTGTCATGGAATAAGCCTCGCCAGATGGCAAAATCTCTGGGGCCTGGCTAATTGCGCCAGCTGCCACCAATTTGCTTAAGGTAATGTCAATATCATAAGTACTGCCGCATTCCCGAATATAAGTAACGCCTGACTTTAACAGCGTGTGCAAGTTTTTAACTGCTCGCACGGTTGAGGTTACTACATTGGCAGTTGTGTCGCCATCGCTAGCAGTCGAATCCATCGTAACGTGGGTGTGACAGTTGATTAAGCCGGGCATAACGTACTTACCACCCAAATCAACACTATGATCAGCTAAGGGCGAATTATCCGCTCCGGATGCAGTAATCTTACCGGTTTGATCATCGACCACCAGCCAGGCATTTGGTCGAAGTTCTTCCTTGGTTCCGTCGAATAATAAAAAATGGTGAAAAAGTGTGCTAGTCATAAAAATTCTCCTTAATGTTAAATATTTTAACCAATAATAATAATATTTTAAAAGAAAGTCAATTTTATTTTAAGTTTTTATTGACTTAACTTTTTGAGTTAGGTATCATATGTTCAATTTCGAATGAATGATAGTGAGGTTACAGTTATGCAATATATCATCGCATTTTTAGTCGTAATGCTTTTCCTAATGCTTGGAGAATGGGTGTCTTCGTTGACACATACATATATTCCTTCCGTTTTTTTGACGGCTGCTTTGTTTGTAGTAGGTTACTGGACAATCTTACCAAAAGATATTGTCGCAACTGCCTCATTTAACACCAACTTTAGCACAATTTGTGTTGGCTTACTGCTTGTCCACCTGGGTACTTTGATGAGTCTAAAAGAACTTTTACAACAGTGGCGGGCTGTTTGTATCGCCCTGCTAGGTGTTTGCGGAACTTTAATCTTAACTTTGACGATTGGCACGGCGATTTTTAACTGGCATACTGTTGTAGCTGCTATTCCGCCATTGACTGGGGGACTAGTTTCGGCCTTGCTTATGACTGATGGTTTAAAAGCACAAGGTATCCAATACCTTGTGGCCCTGCCAGTCTCTATGTTTGTCCTCCACTCCCTATTCGGTTATCCGCTCATTTCTTGGTTATTGAAAAAAGAGGGGGGCCGCTTAGTTACTGAATATCAGCAACACCCAGTGAAAGAGCAAGTGACCAATACCGCCTCAACAACAAGTATGCAAGATAAAAGTCTCTTCCAAAAATTACCAGCAAAATATCAGACTTCTGCCTTTATTTTGGCAAAGGTCGCCTTAATTGCCTTGTTAAGTAACGGTTTTTCCTTTCTGCTAAAAAACTACGCTCATATTGACCTGAATTCGAATGTAGTTTGCTTAATCTTTGGTGTTCTGGCCCACCAATTTGGCTTTTTAGAGTCAGATGTTTTAAATAAGGCCGGCGTCTTTAATTGGTTGATGTATGGTCTAATGGCATATATCTTTGCTCAACTGAGTATTACCACGCCTCAGCAAATGGGCACAATTATCGGTCAAATTCTTGTCTTAATCGTTCTTGGCTTACTGGGGATGCTGATCGCTTCCAGTTTACTAGCCAAACCCTTTAAAATGACCTGGCAAATGGCCTATGCGTGTTCACTTACGTCCTTGTGCGGCTTCCCAGCGGACTACATCATTACCAAGGAGGTTGCCCATGAAGTTGCCGGCAGCAAGAACGAAGAAGCTTACCTGATTGATCACATGATGCCTAAGATGCTGGTTGGCGGTTTTGCCACGGTATCAGTAGCTTCGATCATTATTGCTTCAATCTTTTTAAAGTTGCTGTAAAAAACCGCATAAACAAGAGTACTACTTTTAAAATTCCTAAACAGGCCAATTAGTAAACACCAGCTAGTATAATCTAGCTGGTGTTTTTATTTATTGAATTAAGATCGATTGCTTCGGTCTGAAAGTCATTAGACTTATAAGGTTTGCTAAACCTTAACAGCATCCAAAAGCAAGTTCAGTCAACAATAAAAATAGAATTATTAGTCCAACCTGTGGCCTAATTCTGCGGATATTGTTATTGTCTTCTGTCCAATTTGGATAATCAACAAATAAAAAACACCGAACAAGAAATACTTAATTATATAGAGCATTTCAAAATTCGCCGTTTTTTGATTAGTCTGAAAACAAGTTTTTGTAATTTATGAGCTTATCATTTAAAACTATTAGAATTACTACATTAAAAAATATCTAGAAAGGTAATTAATTTATATCAGCCATTTAGCTAAAGGATAGCCCACAAATGTTATCAAAATAATTGATATGACAGCAAAAATTCCTCCCCAGATCAACATATCCTTAGCAGATGTATATTCTGTTCCAATTGCAATTGGATTCACACCAGCTTGTCCTGCAGGTGTCATATTGGAAATACCCACACCGAACCCAATTAATGCTATGGTTGCAGCTAAATTAATGCCATTTGCAGTACCACTTAAAGAACCTACCACAGAAATTGCTACAGAAGAAACAATTGTTGTAGTCACTATACTTGAAGAGAAGTTAGTTTCAACAACACTCCAAATAACAAAGAATAAAACCAGTAAAATTTCTGGTAAGCCTTTAGCAATAGGACTTAAGACATTAGTTAACCACGTTTCAATGCCCATTGGCTTAGCAGTCAATATATTTCCTAATTCACTAGCGACACCAACCATCAAAACAGATGCCCACGATATTCCCTTAGTTGTAACTTCGTTGAAATTTAAAATACTCTTTCCATCAATATTAACGAGCATCAATATGATACAGCCTAGCAAAGGCGGGAAAGCTGTTGTCCATCCATTTATAGTAGTATAGACCGTTGGTAAGATTCCCTTAATAAAGCTTGGAACCACCCAAAGAACAACGGTCAAAAGCATCGTAGCTAAAATAATTTTTTCTTTCTGATTGGCCGGACTGATTGTTCCTTTTAACTTTTCAACAGAATTTAAATTAATCTCATTCATACCAGTAGGGCGATAAACAAAACGAAAAATCAAAATCATTCCAATAATAATCAAAATTCCTAAGGGAATACCAACTAACATGTATTGAAACTGTGAAATTTCTTTTCCAGTTGCCCCCTTATAAAATCCAATAGCTAAAGTTGGCCAAACATGAGCAATTGCAGTCATACCAGAAGAAAGATTAATACAGAAAACTGATCCCATAGTAATCATGCTACCAATTTTACTACCTTTTTCAATATGCAGTACCTTGAAAATATCAATCAGGAACGGCATAAAAGTTACCATTAAAACAGTTGGTGAAATAAATAAGCCCAAAAAAGTAATAGCCGTAAATAAGAAGATCACGAATCTCCACGGGCTCTTTCTGGCAAACGGATTAGTAATCAGGGCGAGCGTACATCTTCTAATGAAACTAGTTTGCGATAATAGATAAACCAAGGCAAATGTAAAAATCAAAAAAGCAAGAGTTGAATTACCAAACGTTCCGCTAAAAGCATTTTGATAGCCCACACTCGGTAGTAACCCGATCAGGAATAGAACAATTAGTCCAGGCCAAGAAATAGAGATTGTAGTCCACATTACTAAGGCAGCAATAAAAATCCCTAAAGTCCATAAGCCTTCATGTGTCAGTCCATTGCCAGCTGGTAGTATTGTGCCAAAAATCAATACGATCAAAAAAGAAATTACTAAAGATAAATATGTTTTTTTCTGCTTGCTCATCTCATCTTCTCCTCTATAACAAAGCACCCTGTGCTCTGAGTTCTTGCTGAACCTCATTAACAGAAACATTTTCTTTACCTGTTATACATTGGAGACTGGCTGCCACACCAGCTGCTTGACCAGTAGCGAAACTGGTACCCATTACTCTAACAGAAGCTTGGGCAGTATGATCAACAGAAATCAGGCGTCCTGCACCCCAAAGATTACTGCTATTTGTTGCTTTCAGTGAACCAAGAGGAATACTGGCGTAATCATTATCCGGCATATGCTGATACTCTAATCGATTATTAGCATGATGAATTTCTGGGCTCCAAGCTGCTCGTCCAATACTGTCTGCTCTTTTAACGGTGTTTAAGATATCCGCACCAGATAGTGTAATATCACCAATCATCCTGCGGGATTCACGAATTCCTAACACTGGCCCCGAACTGAGCAAAGTTGCATTTTCGCAACCTTTAATAAACTTTTTAACAACAATAAAATAGCTTTGCACTTTTTTCCTGAGTTCAATTTCAGCTTTAGTAAGTTTGTCTCCAGACAGCGATTCTAGGTTAATGCTAGGCAAAGTTAGAAATCCATTCGTATCTTCAGTATTTTTGATAAGGACACCTTTTTCTTTGCCTTTTTTAATTGCAGCTTCAATTTCATTCATTGGGATGGCTCTAGCAGGAATATTACCTAGCCTAAAAACTAGCGAAGCTTGTTGAACAAGGTGCGTCTTCTTATCGCCCCAGTTAGTTTTTAAACCTGCCAAATGAAGTAAATTACCGTTACCACTTGCATCAACAAACGACTTTGCTTTAATCTCAAGCAGGCCCTCATCATCAATGCAAGTCAAACTTTGAAACTCTTTTTCTTTTTTATTAACACCGATTAAAGTTGTATGTAATAGTACATCCGCTTTACTATGAAACAACAAATCATCAAAGATGATTTTCATTAATTCAGGGTCAAACTTAATAGATACGTTACCAGTTGAAGGCGAAGGATGTGGAACCACATCCATACCTGCCTTACTCATCTCACTTAAAATCAAGTTACCTATTCCACCAACTGCTTTGTCTGGATTTTGCCCGCGAGTATAAAAGCCGCAGTAGGATGCTACTTGTGAATTAACACCCTGGCCCCCTAAGGCCGGTTCACGTTCAATTAAAATTGTTTTTGCACCAACTTCAATAGCTGCCAGGGTTGCAGCAATGCCAGCTGCACCTCCTCCAACGATTGCAACATCATATTTAATTACTCTTTCCATTATTTTCCCTCCCTTCTTTTTTGTAACTATTTATCTAATGTAGTGCTAGATAGTCTTCCGCTGCACGCAAGTCTTCAATCGAAAGTTGACCAGGAGCTGATGTTTTGCCCACTGCTCCAAACGATAGACTTGAACCAAAGACTTGACCAGCTATCCTAGTCACCTTACCAATATCTCCCATTGCCATCGTGATCAGCGGATTGGCAATTTTTTCGTGCATTTCGCTGGTTGCTGTAAGCAATATCAGCACATCAGTAGCAGTATGGGACATGCAGGCAAGTTTGGGTATATCTGCACCAAGATCCGCCATCTTCTGCAGGCGAAACTCAATAACATCTTTTGCTGGTACCTTTTCAAAGTCATGGTTGCTCATGATTACGGTAACGTTATAATCGTGGGCCAATTCAATGAGAACCTTGACCCGCTTTTCATCGTGGAAAAGTTCAATATCCACTGCATCGCCAAGGCGGTTAGTAATCACATGCTCAACAAGATTAAGATACTTCTCTTCGCTTAAAGCACAGACGCCACCCTCATTCTTGGTTCTAAACGTGACTAAAATGGGTAATTCACCGACTGTCTGACGCAATTTCTGTGCAGTATCAATTAATTTAGCAGTGTCTTTAACACCAGCAGAATAATAATCAATTCGCCATTCCATTAGGTCAGGCTTAGCAGCAACAATCTCCCTAGCTGAAGTTAAAATTTCGTCTCCATTACTGCCCACGTTGGGTACGGCAATTTTGGGCAAACCTTCACCCAGCACAACGTTTCTTATTTTTACAGTAGCCATTTTCTTATCCCCAACTACTTGTTTTCATCGGAAAACATTATTTCCCGAATGTAATCAGTAGGCATATCTTTATCAGTCCACAACTTGAACGATGCAGCACCTTGATCAATCATCATACCAATCCCATCAAAGACATGTTCAACGCCCGCTTCTTGTGCAACCTTCATCAACTTCGTTGTTCTTGGCGCATAAACTGTATCAAAGACAACCATATCTTTATGGAACCAGGAAGGGTCTGAAACTAGGGTCTTATCTTCCAGTGGTTTCATACCAACACTTGTCGCATCACAATAAATATCGCTTTCAGCGATTGATTGCTTAAACGCAGCTTGGTCATTTAATTCAGTCAATGAAACTTTGCAGTCGGTCTTTTCCTGAATAGTCTTCACATTCTTCTCAGCCTGGGCCCACTTATCATCTTTGATGTTAAACATTCTTATTTCCTTGGCACCATCAAGAGCCGATTGAACAGCGATTGGGGTGGCCGCACCGCCAGCACCGGTTAGGGTCATTACTTTACCTGCAATTGAGATTCCTTCATCCTTAAGTGATTGAACAAAACCAATACCATCAGTCGTGTAGCCCGTTAAAACGCCATCGTCGTTCACAATTGTATTAACGGCATCACACATTTCCGAAGCCGGCGACAACTTGTCAAGATACTTAATAACCTCTTTTTTATTTGGCATCGAAACGTTCGAACCACGCATGTCGAGCGTACGAATCGCATCAACGGCCCCCTTAAGCTTGTCGTTGCCAATTTCAAAACATAGGTAAGTATAGTTTAGACCTAGTTTTGCAAATGCATTGTTGTGCATTGTGGGTGACATTGAATGCCGAATTGGGTATGCCATCAAGCCGATCAGATACGTATGTCCGTCTAACCAACCAGTAATTGGACCATTAACACCAGTAATTTTATTAGCCATCATTTTTCTCCTTTATTAAAAACATAAAAATTTTGAGTAACTTTATTATCTAGTCGATGCACCTGAAACGGTGTCAACTATCGGTGTTTCAGTCAAAACCACCGGGTAATTATTGCTATTGTCGGCTGCTGCTGTTCCGGCAACAAAACCGGAGGCGTAGCTCCAAGAGTTCATCATGCTTGGCATTGAATCATGCCCGTTTGCGCCACCAACAATTTCACCCGCTGCATAAAAATTATCAACTGAATGAAAGTCATTATTTAAAAGCTGCATTTGCTTGTTGACTTCGTAGCCGCCCAAGGTAGTTCAGAAACGCAATTTCTGTTCAATCACATAGTAGGTAGCACCCTCATATTGGTGCATAAACTTGGCCAAACGACCAAATTCAGGGTCATTACCAGTTTTGACGCTATCGGCATAACCTGCCATTGTTTCTCAAGAAAGTAACCTAGCTAAAATTCAACAAATAACACCAGAAGAGTTACAAGGTGAATCTATTATTACCTATTCCCAAAAAATTCAAATTGGTCAAGATATCACCAACGCCTTGCTTGCTCATGCATCTAACCTACAGATTACTAACCGTTTACACGATGAACTAGCAATTGCAGGCCAAGTCTTAGTTAATAACATTGTTGGCATAGTAGCTAAAACAATTTACCTGAGTGGTTTTGATATTCATAAAATCAAACTTGATTTGCCAAAAAATACTCGACAAGTATACCTAGTCTATGATCCTAATCAGACGTTCTCGCCGGAAATACTAGACTTTATCGATTTTCTGAAAAGAAATAAACTAGAAATTCAAGAAACTGTCGATAATATTTTAATTTAGTAGCATTTAGGAAAGAATTAAATTAATGAATACAATTTGTCAATCATTAGGTACCAAACTACCAATTGTCCATGAACCAATACACACACTTACCAACGGAAAAATGGTCGCAAGTATCACAGAAGCTGGTACTCTTGGTATCTTATGCAAGTCATCAACAAAATTTCCGACATAAAGACTGCGATTGTTAATGATTGTGACATTCTAATTTGTAAAAGCAAAAACGACTTGCCCAAGTTTGTAGAAGTTACCGGGCCAGTGCCAGTTTTAGCTGGCTATGATACTACTCTTTCAAACGCTTTAAACGAAGCGTTAAAGCTAGGTGCGCAGGGTGTATTTTTAAAAACCATTTTTGCAATTTCAAAAGAAACACCTACTACAAAAATAATCAAAAATCTGGTAATTAAAACCACTGATGCGGAATTAGTGGACTTTAAACTACCTACAAGAACCATTTTTCACTGCCCGGAGCACTTCCAATCAGGCTAGCTAAGAAGACAAAAATCGGCATGAGCCCAAACGAAGTTTTTAGCGCTGCTAGCGGTTACCAAGGATTAATCAACGGTATGCTTAACGGTGACTTAAATAACGGATACACTGATATTTCAGCAGACATCGGAAATATTACATCAATTGAGTCTGCTGAAGAAATTGTTCACAAAATAACTGCTAAAAGTTAAAATACCCTTATGACTAATTCAATTACCCAAAATGCGCTGAAAGCACTTCTATACGAACTTGTTACTCTACCCAAGCCTGGCCTAGTTGATCCACTCAACCAGGGGCCACACCCAGACATGGATGTTTATACTTTCGTCAATAGTAGCCTGAGCCTAGAAGAATACTTTGCCAACGCAGAAATGCTTGGACGAACCTTCACTAAGACGGACCTTACCCAATTGTTTTTCCAATTGCGGCAAAAAGGCAGTACAGCTGAACAAAAAATGGTAACTGCAACTAATGGAATCAATACTCATAAAGGTGCGATTTTCGCTCTCGGCATTTTTGTCTGTGCTGAAAGTTACTGCACGACAAACCATACCGGGTTATTTACTACTATCCAGAAGATGTGCAACGGCTTGGTGAAACATGACTTAGTGCAAAATAACCAACTTAAAACAGCTGGCGAACAGGAATTTTACCAGTACGGAGCCGGTGGTGCTCGCGCTCAAGCTGAACAGGGCTATCCAGTCGTCCGTGATACTGCTCTACCATTCTTAAAAAACAGCACGGGAAGCTTTCAGACCAGGTTCCTAGATACACTGATGAAGATTGCCACTGTAACAGAAGACAGCAACTTTATTAAACGCGCTGGTAGTTATGACACAATTCGATGGTTGCACAAAAAAGCGGCAGCATATCTAACCGCAGGCGGCTATGCCACTACTGAAGGAAGGCAAAAACTCTTACAACTTAACGCTGAATGTTTGGCTAATAATTACAGCCTAGGCGGCTGTGCCGATCTTTTAATCGTCACAATTTTTGTTGCCCTTGAACGTGGATATCTGAAAAAGCGAAGCTAACTTTATCTCCGCAACTTATATTTATCCACGCAAAAAAGAGGACCTGGGGGTCCTCTTCTCTTACTTGCTCCGGCTGTCAGACTCGAACTGACGACATCTTGATTAACAGTCAAGCGCTCTACCAACTGAGCTAAGCCGGAATATTAAAAAAGCACGGCAGCGTCCTACCCTCGCAGGCAGTCTCCCACCAACTACGCTCGGCGTTAAGAAGCTTAACTGCTGTGTTCGGCATGGTTACAGGTGTTTCCTTCTTGCTCTTGCCACCGTACTTTTCTCTTTTTGAGTTTTTACACTCAAAACTAAATATAATCCTTCGAAAATTCCCTTCCCCAATCTTTAGCTTGCACTCGCTTTGGTCAAGTCCTCGACTGATTAGTACTAGTCCGCTCCAAACCTCACGGCTCTTCCACTCCTAGCCTATCTACCTCATCGTCTTTGAGGTGTCTTACTACTTTCGTATGGGAAATCTCATCTTGAGGGGGGTTTCGCACTTAGATGCTTTCAGCGCTTATCCCTTCCATACGTAGCTACCCAGCTATGCCCTTGGCAGAACAACTGGTACACCAGCGGTATGTCCATCCCGGTCCTCTCGTACTAAGGACAGCTCCTCTCAAATTTCCAACGCCCACGACGGATAGGGACCGAACTGTCTCACGACGTTCTGAACCCAGCTCGCGTGCCGCTTTAATGGGCGAACAGCCCAACCCTTGGGACCTACTTCAGCCCCAGGATGCGACGAGCCGACATCGAGGTGCCAAACCTCCCCGTCGATGTGAACTCTTGGGGGAGATAAGCCTGTTATCCCCAGGGTAGCTTTTATCCGTTGAGTGATGGCCCTTCCATGCGGTACCACCAGATCACTAAGCCCGACTTTCGTCCCTGCTCGAGTTGTCGCTCTCGCAGTCAAGCTCCCTTATACCTTTACACTCTGTGAATGATTTCCAACCATTCTGAGGGAACCTTTGGGCGCCTCCGTTACTCTTTAGGAGGCGACCGCCCCAGTCAAACTGCCCATCTGACACTGTCCCATGCCTCGCTTAGAGGCCCTGGTTAGAGCAGCCATCAAACAAGGGTAGTATCCCAACATTGCCTCTGATAATACTGGCGTACTATCTTCTCTGGCTCCTACCTATCCTGTACATGTTTAACAGCTACTCAATATCAAATTGCAGTGAAGCTCCATGGGGTCTTTCCGTCCTGTCGCGGGTAACCCGCATCTTCACGGGTATTATAATTTCACCGAGTCTCTCGTTGAGACAGTGCCCAAATCATTACACCTTTCGTGCAGGTCGGAACTTACCCGACAAGGAATTTCGCTACCTTAGGACCGTTATAGTTACGGCCGCCGTTTACTGGGGCTTCAGTTCAAAGCTTCGCTTACGCTAACCTCTCTCCTTAACCTTCCAGCACCGGGCAGGTGTCAGCCCCTATACGTCGTCTTTCGACTTTGCAGAGACCTGTGTTTTTGATAAACAGTTGTTTGGGCCTATTCACTGCGGCTGGCTCTTACACCAGCACCCCTTCTCCCGAAGTTACGGGGCTATTTTGCCGAGTTCCTTAACGAGAGTTCTCTCGCTCACCTTAGTGTTCTCCACTCGACTACCTGTGTCGGTTTGCGGTACGGGTACGTTAGCTCTCACTAGAAGCTTTTCTTGGCAGTGTGACTCTAGAACCTTCGCTACTTTAATTTCGCTCCTCATCACGACTTGTGCTTTCCGGAAAAAAGCATTTGACTCTTCTCCACACTTATCGTTTAAACATGGGCTTCCAGCGCCATGCGTTCTTTGCCTCCTGCGTCCCTCCTTCGTTTTTAACGATCTAACGCAGTACAGGAATTTCTACCTGTTGTCCATCGACTACGCCTTTCGGCCTTGCCTTAGGTCCCGACTTACCCTGGGCGGACGAGCCTGCCCCAGGAAACCTTAGTCTTTCGGCGGATAGGATTCTCACCTATCTTGCGCTACTCATACCGGCATTCTCACTTCTAAGCGCTCCACTTATCCTCTCGGTTAAGCTTCTCCGCCCTTAGAACGCTCTCCTACCACGTGTATTACTACACATCCACAGTTTCGGTACTATGCTTAGCCCCGGTAAATTTTCGGCGCAAAGTCACTCGACTAGTGAGCTATTACGCACTCTTTTAATGATGGCTGCTTCTAAGCCAACATCCTAGTTGTCTACGCAACTCCACATCCTTTTCCACTTAGCATAGATTTTGGGACCTTAACTGGTGATCTGGGCTGTTTCCCTTTCGACTACGGATCTTATCACTCGCAGTCTGACTCCAGTGCTTTGATCCATGGAATTCGCAGTTTATCTGAATTCAGTAACCCTTGATGGGCCCTTCGTCCAAACAGAGCTCTACCTCCATGATCATCCTCGCACCAGGCTAGCCCTAAAGCTATTTCGGAGAGAACCAGCTATCTCCAAGTTCGTTTGGAATTTCACCGCTACCCACAACTCATCCCCGCAATTTTTAACTTACGTGGGTTCGGTCCTCCAGTGCGCTTTACCGCACCTTCAACCTGGTCATGGGTAGGTCACTTGGTTTCGGGTCTACATCCACTAACTTACTCGCCCTCTTCAGACTCGCTTTCGCTCCGGCTCCGTCCTTTTTGGACTTAACCTCGCTAATTAACGTAACTCGCCGGTTCATTCTACAAAAGGCACGCCATTACCCCTTAACGGGCTCTGACT
>NZ_CP196365.1:0-50000 GCF_058504435.1 Lactobacillus sp. ESL1191 | reverse complement strand
ACTCGCTCGACTTGCATGTATTAGGCACGCCGCCAGCGTTCGTCCTGAGCCAGGATCAAACTCTCATTTTTACATTCGGTTTGATGTTTGCTCATTTTTCCAAGATGTTAATCTCGGATTTATTTGCTTGCGAAATTGACTTCGCTCTTTTGTTTTGGGTTTTTTATAACCCGCACACTTTGCGAAAACATTGTTCAGTTTTCAAGGTACTACTTCCCTGTTTCTTGCAAAACAGCTTTCTTATCTTACCTAACCGGTTGCTCTTTGTCAACTCTTTTCGTTCGGCTTTTGTTCGTCGCCTGGCTCTGCGCTGTACTGCTTCTTGCCCTGACGACAGTTATTAATACTAGCAACTATTTTCCCCTTTTGCAAGCTTTTTTGGTTATTTTTTCTGACAATTTTTTCAATAGAGCTATCTTGCGTGCAGATATTATTTTGAAAGTATTCTTAACGTGCTCGATTTTTAATCATTATCGGATTTAACACTTTAGCCTTTGATATATTAATATCGCACCAGTACGGAGACTGTTCTTGTCTTTGCAGTGCTTTCGATCAGCAAAATCAATTTTGTTTATTTATGATGTAACAAATAAAAATAAGATTGTTAAACAAACTTAATCTTTTTGCATACTGTTACTAGCTTATAATATATCTAACACCACTTACGGAAAGGAAACTAATATTTTGAAACACAAGTCTTTTACACTAATTACCGTATTTATTTTGGCAGCCACTACCTTAATAACTACCGGAACTGCTAAAACAGAAGCAGCGACAACCACGGCTGACCAAACCGAAATGTATCGTTTCGTCAGAAAGGTATTTAAACAAAATCATGTTCGCGGCGTCGTTACGGTAGTCAAAAACGGTGTCCCCCAAACCATTAGTTATGGTTATGCCTGGTATGGCAAGCGGATTGGCAACGGTAATCCGATGATCGTTTACCCAACTGCTTCTTTACAAAAAGTAATTACCGGAGCCATGATCGTTCAGCTAATCAATGAAACAAGCAATACTAAGCAGGCTTTTGATCAAGATACCAAGATTTCGCGGTGGTACCCCACTTTAAAAAATGCCAAGCAAATCACAGTCGGCAACTTATTGACCCATACCTCGGGAATCACGGCAATCGGTACTGAAATCAACCGCAACTATGTCTATTCTGAACCAGACGCGATTAATTGGGTCACCAACAATATTAACTCATCTAAGTCGAATGCCGTCGGAAGTTACTTTTACAACAATAGTAATTATATTCTGCTGGCTGGGATTATCAGGCAGATTACTGGTAAATCTTATGAAAGCAACTTCCAGACCCGCATCGTTGACAAGCTGAAGTTACAGAACACTTACCTTTATCAAAACATCCCCAGTGGCAAAACCGACCCAATTTCTTACTTCTCAAATGGTCGCAAGAATTACCAAAAATCAAGTCACCTTAAACAATTTGTTGTTTCACAGGTTCCTGGTGCAGCCAACTTATTTACTACACCGGACGAGTATTACAAAATCCAGGTTGGCTTAACTAACGGAACTATTCTTAGTCAGACTGATTTTCATTACCTAACCCACTTAAAGAGTAAAGTGAATAACTATTCTGGGGGAATGTATTTGAAAAATAATGACTCGCTAAAACTGGCATACGGCAGTCTTCGAACAACCCACTTTGGCTCCTGGGTACAGCTGACCACCGATAATCAGAACGGAATTGTCATGTTTTTGAATCAAACTAATGACCGCGAAAACGATGAAAAAGATATTGGCTACAAAATTTTACAACACATTAAACCCAACACTTTCAGTGCACGTTAAAATGTACGATTAGCCAAAGCTGCGATAAATCTATCGCAGCTTTTTTATTCTGCAAATAGTAATTCATACATTTTAGCAGGTAAGGGGTGCCTGAGTAGCAAATCCATCCCCACGGCAGCCTTTTTCTTGGGACCTAATTCCTCTTCTCTCACAGTCTCTTGCAAAATATCGGCCTGGCCCAAGTAGAAGAACTGCTTGCCGACCGCATCACTCTGCTTGACCAATATGTGGAGCTTCATCTGTGGCGTTGTCAACAGCCGTTGCACCTCATCTGATTGCAAATGACGCGGTGTCCGAGTATACCAACGCAAGCTCCGCCCATCTTCAAGGGTATTGTGGTATAAGGCACTGCGTTGCTGCTTCGTCTCATTACGGTAAATAATAAAAATTGGAGTTTCCCCTTTACCTACCCGATAACCATACATCGGTGCTGAAACATCCTTGGGCCAATTTAGTAAGCGGCACACATCCTTGCGATCATATTGTTGATAAAGCGTAAATTGCTGCTGGTTGTCATACTCCCGATTCAGGGCTAAGCCCGTCTCAACGGCGTCGTTAAACAGCCGTTTAAAGGCATCATGCTCCCGCAAAGAACGGGCAAGCTGAGGATTTAACTTGTAGGTAAACAAATCTGGTCGCTCAACCAGAGCTTGGTTGCCGTACTGGGCTTTTTTCGTCGTTTTTCCCTGTTTAATATCAAAAAAACTAAGCGATAGGATGGCATCAACCGAGTTTAAAACAGCTGCGTCAACGTAAGCGCCGCAATTATGTAGAGCTTGCTCAAATTCGTTCTGACTAACCTTGTCTTGAGTTAATAACAACTGCAAAAGCACCAGCTCATGTGGCCTTTTGCCATTCAAAAGTTCCTTGGTCACAAAAGACAGAATCGCATTTTCAGCTCGGCTAAGCTGGACCTGCTCGTCCATTTTCACCAAAAACTGGCCATAATTTGCCAGGCTCTGATTATTAGCAAAAACCGTTGGCGAAGTCGAACCATACCGGTCAAAGTCTAGTAGTAAGGGGATCCGCCCCAGCTTTTTCTTTAGATCAAAGTAGGACTGGCGCAATTCCTTGATACTATCGAGCTTAATGCGGTCAAGTGAAGCCAGTATCTTTTCTGATGCAACCTGGCTAAAGTTAATGGTCGACACATCAATAAAACCCGGCAGTTTACTTTCTGCCCGAGCCCGATCAATACTACGACTAGGATCCTGGTTTAGGGTAATTGGAATCAGGTAATTATTTTTATAATTACCAATAAAGTCAATTATCGTCACATAGTCCTTGCCAGGATACTTGCGCAAGCCCCGGCCCAGCTGCTGGATAAAAACAATGCTGGATTGAGTATTACGAAGCATGATGATCTGGTTAAGGGCAGGAATATCGACACCTTCATTGAAGAGGTCAACCGTAATAATATATTCGATCTTTCCTTGTTCCAACTGGTCAACAACTTGAGCTCGCCGGTTTTCACTGTCTTCATTAGTAAGGGCAACAGCACGATGCTGGCGCGCCGAAAAAAGCCGTGCTAATTCCCGCGCCTCTGCTTGCCGACTACAAAAAACTAGCCCCTTGGCGCAATCACCGCAATAACCATAGTAGTCCAGTTGCTGAAGTACATAATCCACGCGTTCAGGGTTCAGTAAGTTGCGTAAGTTGGTCGTTTCGTCGATGCTTTGTCCGTCTACTTCATAGTCTTCCACCCCAACATAATGAAATGGGGCCAGCATCTTTTCCTCTAGGGCACCCCGCAGACGAATTTCATAGGCTAGATGATAGTCAAAAAGCCGGTAAACATCTTGATCGTCCATTCGCTCAGGTGTTGCCGTCATGCCAAGCCAAAAAGCCGGCTTGAACTTGGCAAAAATCTTTTGGTAACTCGGAGCAGCAGCTCGATGGGCCTCATCAATTAAGATATAGTCGAATTCAGTCACCGCCAAACTGGCCAACAGATCATCCTGGCTTAAAGTTTGCACGGTCGCAAAGAGATACTTACACTGAAGTTCATGTTTATGCCCCGTAAGCAGGCCATAGTCACGCCGGTCGCCGCCAATTACCCGATAAAAACTAGCTAGGGCTTTTTTAGCAACCTGCTCGCGGTGAACAAGATATAAGAACTTACGCGGTTTGAAGTCCTTAACGGCGAAGGCACCCAAGTAAGTCTTGCCCGTACCGGTTGCCGATACAATTAAGCCGCGCTCTTGGCCCGCTTCACGTAAACCCTGTAATTCTTTTAAAGCCGCTTTCTGCATCTGATTGGGCGTGATTTCAGGAGCAGGTGCCTGTCTAGGACGCGCTTGTACTTGCGGTCTTACCCAACCACTTTCGTATTCTTTAAGCCAATCAAGCGTTAGGGGCTGACTGTCCTTTGATAGTTCTTGCAGCTGGCTGGCAACTTGCTGCGTTAATGCACCATTTTCTCTTGAGCTAACTTTTAGCGCCCATTCATAATTACGTAGCAGGGCTGAGCGGGTAAAGTTGGCACTACCAATCACAATAGTTTGCCAGTCTTCATGCTCAAAGAGATAGCCTTTGGCATGAAAGCCATCCTTTTGGGCAATCCGAACATTTAAATTAGGAATTTTCAGCAATTCATGAAAAACTTTTGGATCATTAAAGGCCAAGTAATTGCCGGTGATCAGGGTGCCGGCAACTTTTTGGCGAGCCAAATCAGCCATGACCACCTTAAAAGGCACCAGCATATCCTGAGTCACAAAGGCAATCGCCCACGTAAAACTCTGACAAGACAACAGTTCTTGCCGCAAAGTCAACCAAATATTATCATCTTTCATATTTTGTAGTAGTTTGGGGCTGAGTAGTTCGTGACCTGGATAGGTAGAATCATATAAGCCACTCAGTATGGCATCTTGTAACGGTTCATTCATTCTTATCGCCTCTGCACTCATTTTACACAAAAGAAAAAGAAACCCAAACCTTGGATTTCTTTAATTAACAACTTTACAGGTCAATTTCCAGTAAAATTGGGCAGTGATCGGCACGGACACCGGTGTCCATCATCTCAGACCGCTTCACCTTAGTCGCAATCCGGTCACTAGTAAGCCAATAATCGATTCTCCAACCCGAGTTGTTGGCCTTGGCGGTTTTTACCCGCTGAGCCCACCAAGAATAAACACCTTCGACCTTGCCATTTACCCTTCTAAAGGTATCGGTAAAACCGGCCTCGAGGAGCTGACTGAAGTCTGCCCGCTCCTCATCCGTGAAGCCAGCGGAATGGTGGTTGTTGTCCGGATGCTTCAGGTCAATCTCTGTATGGGCACAATTGTAATCGCCACTAGCCAGAACCGGCTTTTGCTGATCTAATTCTTTCAGATAGTTAAGATACTGCTCGTCCCATACCTGCCGCTCACTCAACCGCTTTAAGCCATTTCCCGAATTAGGCGTGTAAACTTGGGTTACAAAAAACTCCGGAAATTCCAAAGTAATAATCCTGCCCTCATCATCCATTGGCGCTGGTGCACCGATTTTAGGGTAAGTGACCTTAAGCTTAAGGTCTTTTTTGTACAAGTACATTGTGCCAGCATAACCTTTACGGGCGGGTTCTTCCGCTGACCGCCAGACCAACTCATACTCTGGGAACTCTGTTGCCAAAACTTCCTGGTGTTTCTTAGTCGGTCCCGTTGCACGTAACTTGGTTTCTTGAATGGCAATTATCTCTGCTGCTTGGTCATGTATTTTCTGCAGCACTTTGCGCGTTTCAACCGCTCTTGAAGAAGTACCAGTTAGGGCGGCATTTAGCGAATCGATATTCCACGAAATTAAGATCATTTTTTTCTCCTTTTTATTTGTGCTTCCTTATTATATAATTTTTTTAGTTAACTTAAAACTCTAGCAATTATTTGCTTTACCGTTGGTTTTTTTACTGTGCACAAGAGCTGTTATCATTTTCACGATTTTAACAAAAAATTTATTAAGCCAACGGCCGTAAGGCAAACTAACCTGCGGTAATCCATGTAAGCGATTACCGCTATATTAGCGTTTTAGGGGACATAATTATTTCATCATTTATCTTTTTATTTCATAAGTAACAAGTGTATAATAGCACAAGAGGATAATAATAATAATCTATGGAGGTTAGACTTTATGACTAAAATTTTTGCTTACGCCATCCGTAAAGATGAAGAACCATATGTACACGAATGGAAAGAAGCTCACCCAGACGTTGAAGTTGATTTTACCGATAAACTTTTGACACCTGAAACTGCATCTTTAGCTGAAGGATCTGATGGTGTTGTTACCTACCAGCAACTGGACTACAAGGCAGACACAATCGAGGCTTTAGACCAGTTAGGTATCCACAACTGGTCTATCCGTAACGTCGGTATCGACAACATTGACCTGAAGAAGGCCAAGGAACTCGGCTTTAAGTTGACTAATGTTCCGGTTTATTCACCAGATGCAATCGCTGAACATGCTGCCATTCAAGCTGCCAGAGTACTGCGTCAAGACAAAGAGATGGATATGAAGCTTGCTAAGCATGACTTGCGTTGGGCTCCAACCATCGGCCGGGAAGTACGCGACCAAACTGTTGGGGTTATCGGTACTGGCCACATTGGTCAAGTTTTCATGCGGATTATGGAAGGCTTTGGCGCCAAAGTGATCGCTTATGATGTCTTCAGAAACCCAGTATTGGAACAAAAAGGCTACTATGTAGATACTCTGGATGACCTTTATGCGCAAGCTGATGTTATCTCTGTCCACGTTCCTGATACTCCAGAAAATGTTCACATGATTAACGATGAATCCATCAGCAAGATGAAGGATGATGTCGTGATTGTTAATGTTTCTCGGGGACCATTAGTTGATACTGATGCCTTAGTTCGTGGCCTTGATTCCGGTAAAATCTTTGGTTTTGTCATGGACACTTATGAAGGCGAAGTTGGTATCTTCAATAATGACTTCAGTGGCAAAGAATTTCCTGACCAACGCCTAGCAGACTTGATTGCCCGGCCAAATGTCTTGGTAACACCACATACTGCCTTCTACACAACTCACGCTGTTCGTAACATGGTTATTAAGGCCTTTGACAACAACTTGAATTTAATTAAGAATGAAAAGCCTGAAACTCCAGTTGACTTGGACAAAGAGTTTTAAAAAATAATTTTTCTAAAAAGACGCTGCTATATGTAGCGTCTTTTTTTACCAAAAATGGCTGAGTCCATTAGACTCAGCCATTTGTTTAGCAATTATTACTTAGCTGATGCATTAATTGCTTGAATCAATGCGTTGCGAAAGTTCATTTCTTCCAGCTTCACCACGCCCCTAATGGTGCTGCCACCGGGCGTAGTAACCTCGTCTTTTAATTCTTCTGGCAACTTGTGTTCAGCCAGGGCCAGCTTGGCCGTGCCCAGCAGCATCTTTTCAATTAATGGGTAAGACTCAGCGCGGTTGACGCCATTTTGGACAGCTGCATCACTCAAGGCCTCAATCATTAAGTCCACATAAGCCGGTGCACAACCCGCAACAGTCCCATAAATACCCAAGAGCTTTTCTGGCACAATATAGACCTCACCCAGCAAGGCCAAAATTGCTTTAACCGACTCGACCACTTCCGCCTGTTCATTAGGAATAAAGCTAACGGCCGTGATGCCCTCACCAATCTGTACGGGTGTGTTAGGAACAATTTTGGCAAAAGAAGAGCCAGCTGGTAAGTCCTGGTTGACCTTAGTCAGATCTCCGCCACCCGTTGACAGGATAATGCCGTGGTACTTTTGCCCCAGCTCCTTGATGATGGACTCAATAATCGGGCCGCCCACCGCCACAACTACCGCCTGGCAGGTGGCAAATTCCGCATAATCATTGACTACCTGCAGATCATTTTGAGCAGCGAGCTGGCGAGCTGATTCATGACCGCCAGCATAAACAAAGATCTCCTGTCCTGCTATCCCCGCATGCAACAATCCCTTAACAAGCGCCGTGCCAATTTTACCGGTTCCAATGAATCCAACTTTCATAGTTTTCCCTACTTTCCTAATCTTAAAAGCAACTTTATTCTTGGTAGTTATTAACTACGCTTATCTTCTATTATACCGGTTTAGTGCGAAAATCGTTTTTGAGGAGGGTAACAAATTGCGGATAATTATCCACTTCAGCTAGTGAATGTAAGTTCAACGTGTTTTTACGGTGACGATGGTTATACCAAACACTGGCAAAACCGTAGTTCTCTGCTCCCAAAATATCAGACTGCAGACCATCCCCAAAGAAGACTGTTTCTTCGGGGCCAATTTCGGCCTTACTAAAAAAATAGTCAAAAATCTGCGGATCTGGTTTAGAGCAGCCCGCTTCTTCAGAAGTAACAATCAAAGAAAAGTACTTCCGGATGCCCGCCAGTTCTAACCGCTGCCGCTGCATATAGCTTTCACCATTGCTGAGAACGGTCAGCTGGTAGTTATGCCGCTGCCCAAAACGCAAAGTGTCTTCAACGCCCGGGAGCAGCTTGTAGGCTTGACTGAAGTAGGACCGGTATTCATTCATAATTGCCGTGCCGTCGACTTCTACCCCCAGATTTTCTTTAAAAAAATGCCTAAATACCGTCCGACTTAACTGGTCATAACTGATCTGATCCCGTTCAAGCTGACGCCATAATCCCTGGTTATAGGCATGATAGCGGCGCTGCAAGTCATCTGTTAGTTGCCAGTGATGCGCGTTAAAAAGACTGTGCAAAGCAAAATGCTCTGTAGCAGCAAAATCAATCAGCGTGTCATCGACATCAAAAATTATTTGTTTAAAACGCAAATTGCTCCTCCTTCCAATTTTTCGTGGAAGACTATTATATCAATTTTTGAACTTGGAGCAAGATAATTAATTATTTTTAAAACTTACCGCTATTCCCTATTCGTTCTACCCCAAACATCCTATACTTGCTCTTACTACATACTGAAGGGGTGATTGGGCATGCTGACACTACTATTAATTTTTGGTTCTATTTGGCTACTGGCTAAACTCGGTCTGGGCCTGGTTAAAATACTATTTTTCTTGTTAGTTTGTGGACTGGTGGCGGTATTCTTGATTCACCTGCTGGTACCACTCCTGCTACTTGGCGGGATAAGCTGCTTAGCCTTTGCACTAATTAGACATTAATCCGGCTCTATCAGCCGAATAAAATTTCCCGGCCACTCAAAAAGGAGCGACTTCCATCGAAGTCGCTCCTTTTGTGGTTAATTTACGGTTATTTCCACCAGAGTTTGATCAGCCCCTGCGTACCTAAGTCGCCCAGACCCTGGTCATCTACCAGAATTTCATATAAACGCTGGGCTTCTTGCGTAGCCGCTAACTCTATCCCCATCTCTTGAGCCGTTTCTAACGCAATGCGTAAGTCTTTCAAGAAATGCTTGCTAAAGAAGCCGGGCGTGTAGTCCCCTTTAAGAATGCGCGGACCGTAATTAGCCAGACTCCAGTTAGCCGCACTACCGGCACCAACCGTTGCTAAAACGGTCGCCAAATCCAGTCCGGCCTTCTCAGCATAAACCAGCATCTCGGTCATCCCCGTCATTGTGCCAGCAATCATAATCTGATTGGCCATCTTGGTGTTTTGACCCGCGCCGGCAGGACCAAAGTAGTGCACCGTCTTGCCAAAGTCCTTAAACACCGGTTCCAGATCTTCATATGCCGCTTCATCACCGCCAACCATAATAGTTAGGGGGCCATTCTTGGCCCCAGGTCGCCGCCCGAGACCGGTGCATCCAAGACATTAGCGCCTACTTTTTCACCTGCATCAAATAGTTGCTGGGCCAAAGCCGGCTTCGAGGTGGTCATGTCAACGAGGTACTTTCCCTTGACCGCGGCCGCCAAAATACCATCAGTACCCTGGTAAACTTGCTCAACATCAGCCGGAAAGTCCACCATCGTAAAAATTACGTCAGCTTTTTCAACTACTGCCTGCGGACTGGCGCACCAACTTGCACCCTGCTTGACTAAGTTATCCGTCTTGCTCTTGGTCCAGTTATAAATCCACAATTGGTGATGAGCCTTCAGCAAATTTAGGCAAATCGCATTACCCATCACGCCTGTTCCGATAAAACCAATTTTCATCAAAATCACTCCCTTTAGCAATACTATCCTGATAAGCTCATCATACCACCAAACTACTGTTTCAATACTGCAATTATCAAATTATAGAAAGTCGCCGCTACTATAGTTGGTTTTAAGTAGTGGTCTTAGCGGCCTTAGTTTTTATATTAGAGGGCACGTAAGAATCCTGTTTAGGGTTAATTAGGATATCTGCATAGTGGGCCACCTTTTTATTGATCGTCATCAAATGTTGGTTAAGCTCAGTGATTTCTCTTAACGTTTGCTGCTGTTGTTCTAACATAATCTGATAGCGTTCGGGAACCGTCTGTTCTCCCTGAGTAACTAACTGCAGATAGTGTTGAATCTTCTTTAACGGCATCCCCGTTTCACGTAAGCAAATAATGATTTGAACCCATTCGAGATCAACATCATCAAAGATTCGATTATTATTTTCATCGCGTTTCACATAAGGCAACATTCCATTGTTATCGTAGTAACGCAGTGCGTATGGCGTTAAGCCCATTTTATCAGCTGCTTCCTGCACATTATATTTCATTGGCTCTTTCCCCTTCTTTAAATTTATCTTTATAGTACAGTATAAAGTTACTCGAAAGCAACGACTTTTTTAAAGCTAACTAATACTGTCAAACAAAGAAAATAGCTTCTTATATTTTCTGCTTGCCTTATAGTTGGGCTAATGGGCTAAGATAAATACAATCTTAAAAAACAGGAGGCAAATAATGAATTTATTAATTTTAGCAGCCAACGGACAAATTGCCCAGTTAGTCGGACAGCGCATTTTGCAGGACCCCAAGTTCAAAGCGGTGCACTTGACTTTGGGTCTACGCAACAGGCGCCGGCTGATTGATTTGCAAGATCAGGCTCGCGTTTTAGAAGTTGATCTGACCAATACACATGACGTTGAGCAAGCTGTCGCTGGGCAAGACCTGGTTTTCGTGGGTATGGTTGACCATACACCTGAAAATGCCATTACCCAGAATGTTATAACAGCTATGAAAAAGCACGATGTCCAGCGGGTTATCTTTTCCAATATTCTCGGAATATACAATGAAGTCGGCGGTGAGTTTGGGCGCTGGAATTATAAGCAAGTACTACCTGGTTTGCAGGAGGCTATCCATTCCGACCAGCTACTAGCTAATTCTGGGCTCAAATATACCACCCTGCGGCTGCCGTGGCTCAATGACCGGTCAGAAGTTAAATACACTATTACCACAAGCGACCAACCATATTTTGGTGTTTCCGGATCGCGCCAAAGCATGGCCGATGTGGTTTTGCAGATCATTGCCAACCCCAGCCTGTTTGTTAATGAAAGTATTGGTATCGCTGATCCCGATACCCAGGGCGAAAAACGGCCCATTTATTAAACAGGAGAAATAATAATGAATAAACCAGTTATGTTAGTTGTTGGTGCCGGTCAGATCAGTCTGGCAATTGCCCGGCGAATGGGCGCTGACCAGAAAATTATTTTGGGCGACAAAAGTTTGCATAACGCGCAAACAATTGGACGCGTTATGCAGGAAGCCGGCTTTGACGTTGAACCGGTAGAGATGGACCTATCTTCCCGTGAATCTATTAAAAAGATGATTGCCACCGGGCAAAAGTATGGCCCAATTACAACTCTGATTAACGGCGCCGGCCTATCACCTAGCCAAGCCTCAATCGTAGCCATTTTAAATGTTGACCTCTATGGGACAGCAGTATTGCTGGAAGAAGTAGGGCAGGTCATCGCTGCTGGCGGTGTGGGCGTGACCATTACCAGCCAATCCGGTCACCGCATGCCGGCGCTGACCTCAGAGCAAGACCAGCAATTGGCATTGACCCCAACCCAAGAACTATTAAAGCTCGATCTTTTACAAGAAGAGCACATCAAAGATACGCTGCAAGCCTATCAACTGGCTAAGCGCTGCAATGAAAAGCGGGTAATGGCTGAAGCCTTGAGTTGGGCTAAACGTGGGGCGAGACTCAACGCTATTGCTCCCGGAATTATTGTCACTCCCCTAGCGCTAGACGAATTCAATGGCATCCGGGGTGACTTTTACAAAGAAATGTTTGCTAAATCACCGGCTGGCCGGCCTGGAGCAGCCGATGAAGTTGCCAACGTCGCCCAACTATTGATGAGTCCGCAGGGTGCCTTCATTACCGGGTCAACCTTCTTAATCGACGGCGGTGCCACTGCCGCATTTTATTACGGTGATAAGTAAATAGCATAAGGAGCAAAAATCATGAAAACAGCAACTTTTAGTGAACCAGGGAAAATCACCCTGCAGGAATATCCCCAACCCCAAATTGAAACTGACACAGACGCAATTATCAAAATCATCCGCACCTGCGTCTGCGGCTCTGATCTGTGGTGGTACCGTGGTATCTCCCAGCGTCCCCATAATAACGCTGTGGGTCATGAAGCCATTGGCATCGTAGAAGCGGTCGGTCTGTGCGGCGTTATTGCCGCCAAACTGCTCGGCGCCAAGCGGATTATTGCAATGAGTCGCCATGAAGACCGGCAGCAGTTAGCACGAGAATTTGGTGCAACTGACATTGTGCCCGAAAGAGGTCAGGACGCGGTCGACCGGGTCCTGGCCCTAACTGATGGGAATGGTGCCGACGCTGTCTTAGAGTGCGTTGGCACGGAGCAGTCAGTTGCAACCGCGGTACAAGTTGGCCGCCCTGGAGCAGTAATCGGCCGCGTTGGAGTCCCGCAAAAAGCCGAAATGAACACCAATAACCTCTTCTGGAAAAACAACGGTCTGCGGGGCGGCATTGCACCTGTAACCAGCATTGACCGTAAGGTTTTACTAGATGCGGTCCTCCAGGGAAAGATCCATCCCGGCAAGGTTTTTACCAAGCGTTTCACACTAGACCAAATCCAAGCTGCTTATGAGGCAATGGATCACCGTGAAGCTATCAAATCCCTAATCATTGTGAGTGAATAATTAACTAAACAAAGCCCGGACCTTCTTAGATTAGCTCTAGCAGATTCAGGCTTTTCTCTTACACTTTTTGAATAATATTTTTCACTTTATAGTTGACTTAACCTTAACTATAAGGTCTATATTTTTATTCAACCCAAAAATTAATCACTTAACGAGGAGGTATACTTCATGACAAAGAAAAAAGTAGCGCTTTTCATCGCTACATTTATGGTAATAGTTATCGGGGTGAGGGTCTTTGGCACCTTACCTCAAAATAATAAAAATTCACCGTTCAGCGACATTTCACTCGCCAAAAAGGTGAAAAAGAACAAGAGGTCCTCCAAAAAAATGAATCAGTATTTAAAAATCAAAGTTGGTAAAACAGTTCTAACTGCTAAGTTGGCAGATAATTCCTCTGCCAAGGCACTAAGCCAAAAATTGCAAAAGAAAAGCCTAACGCTGAGATTTCACGATTTTGGCAATTTCGAAAAAGTCGGCGATTTACCCTGGTCTTTACCACAAAACAACGAGCAAATGACCACCAAACCAGGAGACATTACGCTTTACCAGGGCAACCAATTATCTCTTTATTACGATCACAATTCTTGGAGTTTGACCAAGATTGCCAGAATTATAAATAGCAGTCAAAGCGACTTAAAAAATATCCTGGGTAAAAAAGATGTGACGGTCAAACTGGCTTTATAACCCTGGCTTTAATTATCACCCCAACTTATTAACAGCAACTGAGAGCAAGTATTTTGTCGTTAACGGGATTAGCCCTATAATGACCTTGCAATCTTAAAAACAATTATCGGAGAAATAAAATGACCAAAAAAAGCAAAATCACCATTACCAGCCTCGCGGCCATGATTCTACTTGTAATCTTATCCTACCTGCTAATCAATAACTCTCACCAAGATTCAGCCAAGCAGATTGATACACCAACTATTTTTGTTCACGGTTGGGGCAGCAGTTACCATGCCGAGGAAAGTATGGTCCGTTATGCCCGCAACCACGGCGCTAGCAACAGCGTTATTCGGGCCGATGTTAGCCCCGCAGGAAAAGTAAAGTTGATTGGCACCATTAAAAAAGGCGCTGTTAATCCCATCGTTGAGGCTAACCTGGAAAACAACAAAAGTGTTACTGGCAACGAAAGTGATCCGGGAAAGGCTTATAGCAAGAGTAGCCGCTACGTTAAAGCAATCGTAACAGCGCTACAAAAAAAGTATCGCTTCAAAAAAATCAACTTGGTTGGACACTCAATGGGTAACTTGCAAATTATCTATTACTTGCGCAACAACCTCGGTACCAGCAAAATGCCTAAGCTCAACAAGCTAGTAGCAATCGCTGGCCACTATAATGGCCTTGTTCGCGAGCCGAACTCATCATTAAAAGTTAATCAGAATGGTTCCCCGCAAAAAATGAGCAGCAGTTACCGGCGACTGCTGAGCTTGCGGCAGAACTTTCCCCGCAATGCTCGCGTATTAAATATTTACGGCGATACTGGTAAAGGCAGCGACGGTGATGTACCTGTTAATTCGTCCCGGACGCTGCGCTACCTAGTTGGTTCACGGGCTCGCTCTTACCAAGAAAAAGAATTTCATGGTCCTAATGCTCAACACAGTAAGCTACATGAAAATGAACAAGTTGATCGCGTACTGATTAAGTTCCTTTGGTCCAAGTAGAACTTACTTAATCTTGCCCTGATCGTACAGGTCGATTTTAGCTTTCAAACGCTCGATGGATTGTTGGATAGTCCGCTTATCTTCCTCTAGACGGTGTAATTCGTCAACGAGAATTTGTCGTCTAAGCGGCTTGGTATCAGTACCCTGCTGCAAGAGCTCGGTATAAACGACCAAGTCCTTAACCGGAATCTTTACTTGGCGCATACATTTAATAAAATTAATCCATTCCAAGTCACTTTCAGCATAGTAGCGTACACCATTTTTTCTTTTGACATTTGGCAACAAGCCAACTTTTTCATAGTATCGCAAAGTTACCGGTGTCAACTCAACTTTTTCTGCTACTTCAGAAATTTTCATTTTTCCTCCATTTTATTGACTTAACCTTAACTTTAAGTTTTACAGTTTAACTATAGCAAAAAAGGAGGAACTTTTAAATGAGTTTAACAAACAAGGTAATTGTGATTACTGGTGGCTCTTCCGGGATGGGTGCAGCTACTGCTAAACTGGCAGTTGAAGCTGGTGCCAAGGTAGTCATTGGTGCTCGCAAAGAAGCTGACCTGCAAAAGGTCGTAGCAGCGACTCAAAGTGAAAATATCTTGTACCAGGTAACCGATGTGACCCAACCGGACCAAGTCAAGGCCCTCATCAACCTGGCAATTACTAATTTTGGCTGCCTTGACGTGTTGTACAACAATGCGGGAATTATGCCTCAGGGCAACCTCATCGAGGCCAAAACTTCCAGCTGGCAAAAGATGTTGAATATTAACGTGATGGGGGGCTTAAACGGGATTGCAGTAGCTTTGCCGCTCATGAAAGAACAGGGACACGGGCTTATTATGGCAACAGATTCGGTGGCGGGACACGTCCTCTATCCTGGATCTGCTGTCTATAATGGTAGCAAGTTTGCCGTCCGGGCCATCATGGAGGGCTTGCGTCAGGAAGAACACAATAACGGGATTAAGACTGGGATTATTTCGCCTGGCGCGGTTCGCACTAACCTGCTGTCAACGACCGAAGACGATCAAATTAGAGATCTCTATGAGCGTTCTAACCAGGCACCAAACGGTTCTTTGGCTGCTGAAGACGTTGCCCGTGCTGCCATCTTTATGATGGACCAACCAGAAGGCGTTGACATCAACGAAATTCTCGTCAGACCAACTGGCCAAGGAATTTAGTTATCTAGCACCTGTTACCCTGAAAAAGAGCCAGGTGCTTTTCCGGTATGGTCACTCAATAATTGTTTCACGTGGAATCAAGCGGCGTTGCAAGCTCACATATACTAGTCATATCCATCTATCAGCTAAAATGTAGACAGGAATTATAAAAATATTATGGAACTAAGAGTTTTAAATTATTTTGTAGCGGTTGCCCAAGAGGAAAACATGACCCGCGCTGCCACTAAATTGTTGATTTCCCAGCCTGCCCTATCAAGGCAAATCTCTGACCTTGAGACTGAACTAGGGGTCAAATTATTTAACCGCAAGACGCGGCATTTAACCCTAACCCCCGATGGCCAATATTTGTTAGGACAAGCCCAGAAAATTCTCGGACTAACCGCTAAAACCAAGAATGACCTGCAATCAACTTCCTTTGTCAGCGGCGATTTGACTATTGCCGCAGGCGAAAGCAGCGGCATGCAGCCCGTTATGAATGTTATCAGCAGTATTATCAAAGACCATCCTACCGTAAAAATCCACTTGCTCAGTGGCGATTACCACTACACGACACAGAAATTAAATAGCGGTGACGCCGACTTCGCTATTATCATTGGTGATGTGCCCCTCAATAACTACGCCTCTCTTACCCTGCCTCAAAAAGACGATTGGGGTGTCTTAATGCGCACTGATGATCCATTAGCCCAGAAGAGTACAATTGGGCCACAAGACCTAGTTTGTCGGTCAATCCTCAACTCCCAGCAAGCCCAAACCTTACAAGTTTTCCAGAATTGGCTCGGCAATTATTCCTCCTGTGTCAACTTCATTGGTACCTATAACCTCTACTTCAATGGTACAATGATGGTCAAAAATCATGCTGCGCTAATGTTCGCCTTGGACAATCTGGCTGATACGTCGCAGGAATCCGGGCTAGTTTTCAAGCACTTGGCCCCTGCATTGGGCCAGTCCGTCAAGGTAGCTTGGAAGCAAGAAGTCAGCCTATCACCGGTTGCTGAACTATTCATCAAACGACTTAAGGACACCCTCTTTACTAGCAGATCGGTTTAGCATCGATTGCAATGACTATCTTATTATGAAAGTAGGTTTTATTTTGACTACAAAAATTGAAATGCAATATCATGACTTAATCAAATCATTTTTGGCTGATGTGAACACTAATTGTGCTAGCCACTTGCACAAAGATCGGGTACTGATTCCGATAATTGCAAGTATTACCCAGGGAATAACTACAGCACTCGCTGACCAAGTTGAAACCTGCTTGGCTGCTGGCATTGAGCCGGAGATCTTACTGGAGGTGGTCTACCAGCTAACTCCAGTTGCCGGAACCCTTAAGGTGCAACAGGCACTACCGGCAATTCAAGCGGTTTTGACTAAGCATCAACTCAGCCCCAGCCCGAGCGCTACTAATGCAGATGAGAATTACGGTGCCAGTGTTCAAGCAGACTTATATGGTACTGAAATCAAGAACTTATTAAAAGACTTGCCTGACGGAGCAGGCGACTTTGTTCCCCAGGCACTGACCAACCATTTCTTCAATGACTTTTATAACCGTAGCCGCTTAGACGTGCGTGACCGCGAACGCTATGAATTGCTCGCCCTCATCACCTTAAACGTTGACTTTCAGATCAAGGCCCACGCGCGAGGCAGTCTGAGGGCTGGTAACAGTGAAAGCGAGCTGGTTTGGGCGACCATCCAGTTGCTACCTTACATTGGCTTTCCCCTGGTCATCAACAGTGTGCAGGTTATCCATCAAGCAGCCAGCCAAAGCAAATAACTTTGGTTGACAAAAATGCAGTAGTCAAATGACTACTGCATTTTTAGCTTCCAGTACTTTGGTATTTTTTTAGAGACAGGCGCCATAATTGGTAGATGAGTACAAAAAAGACCAGGCAGACGACCGGAATAATGGCCAACCAGCAGAATAGAGGGGGCTGTAACCTAGCTCAAGATTACCACTTGCATCATCGACATTTTTGATGATGAAGCTATCGCCAAAGGCAACCACTCCAAGCAAAAAGTTCTGAAACGGATAGTGTTTCAGAACTTTTTATGCCTTACTATATGACAAACCTCGCTTTAGCCGCTTCCAAATACTAGTTTCTTCGGTTTGCAGAATCAGGCCTTGATAAATCTTACTAATGTAGACCATTAGAGCCAGTTCGCTGATTACCAAGATAGCTAGCGAGATACTAATTTCCAGTGTACCAACATGACCACTAATAATCCGGAGCGGCATCACAAAGGATGAAAAGAGCGGTACATAGGACATGATTTGGGCTAAAAGCTGGTCTGGCTGATTGATGAACATGAAGGTGACAATGAAGGCCAGCATCACGAGGAAGCTAATCCAGGAGGCTGCCTTGGAAGAGTCTTCCACTTTAGCAACCAAAGCGCCGGAAAAGGCTGCCAGGATGATGTAGATAACCACGCCCAAGATGACAAACAGCAGATTGACATTAAGCAGATTGCCCAATACTTCATTAATAAGATGCTGGTTATCATGCATGAAGGGTGCGGTCTGGCTGGCATGCAGCGCCCACTGATATATGGCCGCGCCGCCCAGAATGTAGATGGCCACTTGCGTCAGGATAACGCCGAAGATGCCCAGAATCTTACCGAAGAAATACTTGGCAGCCGTTGTACTCGAAAAGATGATTTCCATGATCTTGCTACCCTTTTCGGCAGCAATCTCCTGGGCAGTCACACTGCTATACAAGAGCAGAATCATGTAACTCATGAATACTAGCACAACAAGTGAAATATATTGTGCTAGCTTGTTATCACCTTTGCTGTGAGCCTGCTGCTGAATTTCTTGGTAGCGCGGCTTTTGGGCTAATGCCTGCGCTTGCTGCGGAGTTAGGCTGGCCCGTTGCAGGTTGATTTGTCCCTGCAACTTTTGTGCATAGTTCATTACCTTGGCCTTGAGCTCATCATCAACACTCCCAGCTCCGTGGTAGGTGGCTTGTAGCTGGTGGTGCTCAAGCTTGAGCACCAGATAACCGTCAATGTCTTGGCTAGCCAGCTTTTTATGGGCAGCTGTTGCGGTCTTAATATCAGCGTCAACCAAGTTCTTATTCGACTTGATGAAACTTTGCCGTAATTGGGCGTTCTGACTAATTACGGCAATTTGTTGGTCCGAATTAGTAGAGTCGGCTGAGTTACCACCGACCAACCCAAAGAGAATCGACACACCAATGAAAATAAAGGGCATAAAGACTAGCGTTACAAAGGACCAGGACTTGACCTGGCGCCAATATGTTTGAAAAGTAACAATCCACAGCTTATTCATTTTTTTCACCAGCTTTCATCCTAAAAATCTCGTCTAAGGTTGGTGGTTGCTGCCTAAATTCCTCGATATACTGACCCTCAGTGACCGCCTGGAAGACTTCAGCGCCCTTAGCTTCATCGTCAAGGCGCAGCAGGTAGCGGTTAGCTTGTTGCTGCTCGACCGCTTGCACATGTGGGAGCTCGGCCAGCTCTGCCCGGGTCTTAGCTGTCTTAACATAGATCTCGGTTTTACCAAAGGAATCACGAACCGTTTCCAGGTCACCGTTCAAGACTACTTGGCCATCTTTGAGCATGGTCAAGGTATCACAAATCTCTTCAACATTAGTCATATCATGACTAGAAAAGATAATGGCCGCCTGCTGGTCCTTGACCTCGGCAATTGCGCGCTTGAGCACGTCGGTGTTGACTGGGTCAAGGCCGCTAAAGGGCTCGTCCAAAATAATCAGCTTGGGCTGGTGGATTAAGGTACAGATCAGCTGGACTTTTTGTTGGTTACCCTTGGACAGGGTTTTAATCTTGTCACTCTTCTTGCCCTTAACTTCGAAGCGCTCAAGCCAGGAATCAATCTGTCCCCGAATCTCCTTGCCCCTACAGCCTTTCAGTTGGGCCAAGTAGACGATTTGCTCCTCGATGGTCATCTTTGGCATCAGGCTCCGCTCTTCCGGTAGGTAGCCAATCGAATTGAAAGTGGACTCGGTGATGGGAGCATCCTCCCAAGTTATTTGCCCAGCATAATGAAGAAAGTTTAAGATACTGTGAAAGGTCGTCGTTTTACCCGCACCATTTTGGCCAATTAGGCCCATGATCTGCCCGGGCTGAATGGTAAAGTTGACATCTTGAAGTGCATGCACGGCCCCAAAGTCCTTGCTTAAATGTTCTACTTGCAGCATTGCCGTCCTCCTAAATAATATACAAGATAGACCAATTATACCTTACTGTTTAATGCAAGGCTAATCTTTTCTTAACAGCAAAAAACCAGCCATTACAGCTGGTTTTTTAACTTCTATTTATCAATTGCCAGCTCTGCTGCTTTAACGGCATGAAGACGCGTGGTATCAAACAAAGGAACTGTGGTATCTTTTTGCTGGATTAATTCACCAATTTCGGTACAGCCCAGAATTACGCCTTGGGCTCCTTGTTGGTGCAATTCGTCAACTACTTTAAGATAAAATTGCTTTGAATCTTCCTTAATTTGACCGAGACACAGTTCATCATAAATTATTGCGCTGATTTTTTCACATTTATCATGATCAGGTATGACGACCTCAATCCCTTGCTCGATCAGCCGCCTTTTGTAAAAATCTTTTTCCATTGTAAATTTAGTTCCCAGCAGACCGACTCGATCAATCTTTTGCCTTTTTAATGCTTGAGCAGTTACATCAGCAATGTGGAGAATGGGAATTTTGACTTGGGCTTGAATTTGATCAACAATTTTATGCATGGTATTCGTACAGATCACAATATAATCAGCAAGACTCCTTTTCAATCCTATTGATGATTTTTATGAAATCATAACACACAAATCACCACAAATAAAAACTCCAAAAACCAGGCACAATTAATATGACAGCCGAGTTGGATCAATAGCTAAAACCCGTTTTCCTAAAACTGGAAACGGGTTTTTCATTGAGCAGTTAAAAAGCCTGTTCTTCCTTTTTGGGAATAACAGACTTTCATAATCAGTTGAGCGCTATTGGAACTTTATTGTCGTTTAAATATTAAATGAACTCTGCCTTCTCTAATAATGTTTGCCCGAGCTAGTACCACTAACTAACGCAGAACTTGCTAGTCTCCAAAAATTTCCTTAGCATAATTCATCGCTGACCAAGCTTTGGGCCAGCCAGTATAAAAAGCTAGGTGAGTAATCAACTCCACTATTTCTTCCTTGGTGACACCGTTGGTCTTGGCAATCTTTAGGTGAGCCTCAAGTTGGGGCACACCTTGCGTCATCAAGCTTGCAACCGTAATTAGACTACGGTCGCGAGCAGATAGCTTATCTTCACGCGCCCAAACTTCCCCAAATAGCACATCATCGTTTAATTCCGCAAATTTTGGGGCAAAATCACCCAAATTATCGCGACCGGCTGTTTGTTTTTTCATTATTCTGCTCCTTGTTCAACCTTTTCGTATTCGTCATCTACCACCGGTTCAAGCCATACTGGTGTGCCAGCTGTAATAGCCAGGTGAGAGAACCAACTATCCTTGGTTGCTCCGTGCCAGTGTTTCACATCATTGTGCACAACCACCACATCCCCTGGATGCAACAAACGCGCTGACTGGCCAAATTCTTGATACCAGCCCTCACCACCGGTAACTAACAAAATTTGAAAGCCCTCGTGGTGCTGATGCCAATTATTGCGGCAACCTGGTTCAAAGGTCACGTTGCTAACGCCAATATTAAGTTCGGGATCATTTACCAGGCTTGCCAGATAGCTTTTACCAATAAAATCCTCTGCATAGGCCACATTTTCCTGACCAAATGGGAAAATAATCCCCTGCTTAACTTCTTCATTTTTCATTTTTGTCTTCCTCCTCAAATCTACTCAGATATGCGGCAAAGTCGCCCTCATCGCGATTGTTTAGCTTACCATCATACCAATCAATCTTGTGAGATAAAATTTTCAGGTGAAACTGCATTTCTGCTATCTTAGACAGGCTGTTCGCCTTAACCTTTTGCAACAGCGCCTTCCGTTGGGGGATCGTCTCATCCCCTTGGCTACGCAAGGTGACGTATTCCTTAATCTCATTCATACTCATGCCGCATCCCTTCAGGTGCAACAAGAAACCTACCCACCGGATGTCATGATCAGTGTAATAGCGCTGACCATTGTCATAACGGTGGGGTATGATTAAGTTTTCACTCTCGTAGTACCGCAGCGTATATGGAGAAAGCCCAACTAAATGAGAGAATTCACTAATTTTATATTCCTGCACCATCCTGCTTTATCCCCTTTCAAGATTATTACTAAGCATATTCTTTATAGTTAACTCTAAGTCAAGAGTTTTTTGCAAAAAAATCATCTAAAAAACGCACCCTGCGGCGCGCTGTTTTTATTAGTCATTTTTAAATTAACTTCGCCTTCGCTTAGCCTATTTCTTCGTCAGCCAATAGACCACTAACTCCACTACTAGAACCAAAAGCAAGAATATACCCAGTACCGCCAACGAGCTCAGTTTGACTCCTATGGTATTAACAGCTCCACTTCCGTCATATTTCCTAAACCAAATTACTAGGGCCAAAATTGCAAAAATAATCACCATTACAGCATTTACAATCTGCCACCTATTCTGCTTCACCGTATTATCCCCCTATTATTATCTAATGGTTATGGCTGCCTAAATAATTTGATAACTGTCACCATTAACCATAATCGCTTGGCTATTATTGATGGGCAATAGCTTCAACTGATCTTGATAAGCCGCAATGGTTTCTTCGACCGCTTCCTTAAAGGGCTCCTCGCCCTGGTGCGGCAAAGTATAGAAATCGGTTAACGCAAAGCCACGATCATCAGTTAAAGCCGGCGCGACCGTGGCATCATCCATCATTTTGTTATAGGTAATATCCGGTGCCATCACGATTGCACCAGCAGATTCACCCACATAAGGGATACCGGCCTTAATTCTTGCGCTAATCAGTCCTAGTAAGTCTTGGCGCTTTAATTCTTGCAAAAGATAGAAAGTATTACCTCCAGTGATAAACAGTATTTCAGCTGCCGCAATTGCTTGGGTTACACTTGCGGTTGCAGTGCTAGCAATATCCAGATCATTTACTTGATAACCCAGGTCTTGGAGAGCTTGGCGTCCCTCATCGATATAACCAGTATAATCTTCAACGTTGCCAGCAGTGGTAATGAAAGTTACCTCTTTTGCACTGATCTGGTTCGTCTTAATAAACTGCTTAAATTGGTTTACCGTTCCGGCAAAATAAGACGTTAAAAATAGTTTTTTCATTATTGTCCTCCACTCCAAATTATATCTAACACGTCATTACCTGTAAATCTACCAAGTTGATTGATGTCCTTAAAGAGAATTTTTGTCACAAATTGTGCAAAAAGTGCAAAAAATATTTATAATGTAAGTAATTCAGTTAAAGGGGAAACAAGATGTCCAATTCAAAAAAAAAGCAAACCAGCCAACAAGAGGAAAGCTTAGGCAAATTTATCCTCGATATTGTGGTCATGATGGTCGTGATTTTGGGGGGTTACTACCTCTTATTCAATTTCGTTCTTTCCAATGACAGTGTATCTGGTCCGTCCATGCAGCCCACCTTCGAAGATGGCGACCGACTAATTTCTGTCCGAAACTTCGAACCCCGGCGCAACGACATCGTTATCTTGAAGGCACCCAAAAAGGCCAATGATCCTGGTGCCTTATATATTAAACGAATTATCGGCATGCCCGGCGACACGGTTGAATCTAAAAACGATCAAATGTACATTAACGGCAAGAAGATGGCCCAGCCATTTCTGAACAATTCCTACAAGAAGAAGCATACCGATCCCCGCAACCCTTATACTAATAACTTTAATATTGGATCATGGATTTCTACCAAACGCAAGCATGTTCCCCAGGGCTATTACTTTGTCATGGGTGACCACCGTGATGTATCAAGTGACTCAAGGCGCTTTGGCTTCGTCAAACGCAGTGAATTAATTGGTCAAGTTAAGTTGCGTTACTGGCCGTTTAACCAAATCCAGGGTTTCTAGGTTGCTGAAGTTGAAGTTATCATCAAAAAGTTGGTTAGTAAAAACCACTATGCTATTTTAAAAATAGCATAGTGGTTTTGTTTTAGTTAGCCTTTACCCGCTATCAAAGTAGCTTGCTTAGCGCTTTAATTTTGATAGAGAACGGCCAAGGCGTTGATATAATCTTGATCAACAACGGGGTGAAGGTTGTCATTGGTAGTAATCTCACTGTCATTTACACTTGGCGCCATAATTTCATGCTTATCATATTCATTATGATCTAGTCCTAATGCATGACCCACTTCATGTAAAACAACATAATTGAATAACAGGTCATAGTTACTATTGACAGTAATATTGCCATTATAGATCGTGATATCGGCTTGATCGATCAAGCCGATATTTTTATATTTATAGGCATACTCAACTTCAGTGGAACCCAACTTATTTTCCGTAGTAGTTCCTAGTTCAAAGGTAATATTGGCTTTACCGGTGCTCCTAGTCAATTTCACAATTTTTAATTTGTTGATTTGTTTAATCGCTACCGCGGTTAGTTGCTGTTGTTTAACACTTAATGCACTATCATTGTAAGTAATCTTGGTCTGCGGCCAACGAAAGCCCTTAACATGATACTTATTTAAGAGCTTGGCAGTGAACTTTTTGACCGTCGGAACTGGATAATTAGAATTGGCCTTTTGAACTTTAGGTACTTGGTTAACCGGACGGTAATTTTTGATTTTATGCCCAATATAGGCATTCTTCTTAAAGCTATAAGTGTATTTGTAACCCGGCTTAAAGTCTTTAACCGTTTTAACTACCAGGTAGCTAGCTTTTTTCTTTTTTGCCTTCTTGTGCTTGTGGACCTTGGCATGACTTGTTTTTGCCTGAGTCTTGGCCGGACTGACTACCGTAGGCGCCGTGCTTACCGTTACCGTAATTAATGACAAAACAGCGATAATTATTTTTAGCGTTTTTTTGAACTTAATCTTCATCATGCATCCCCTTCTTTTGCTATGTAAATACTATAACGTAAATAACTAATAAAATAAATGCTTACACTCTCTTTAAGGTGCTGCGCCCTTAATTGCGGCAGTCATTAACGAAAAAGAGCACTATTTCAGCAATAATTACCAAATTCCAAAGCGTTACTAGCACTATCCCGATCGCCAGCAGGATGAACTTCAATTCAGCCCGCCCCGCCTGTTGGTATAAAATGACACTCCACATCAGGAAACCGTAACCTAGAACGAATAACAGCACATTGATAATTTTGAGTACTTGCTGATCAGTCTTCATGCTCAAGTACTTGTAGCGCTCATCAGCATCAAGGTCCTCACTGGTGCCCACGTCTTTGGCATTATAGTAGGTCCCCACAGTCACCACCAGACACAAAACAAGCCAAACTAGGTCCTTAACAATATATTCCCAACCAAAGTGCCTGAGTAGGTGCTGACTGAGCATAAATACCTGACTTCCAGTACAGATCATAAAGAATACGGTTTCGGCATAATATCTTAATTTTCTCTTTCTATTCTTCGTCATTTTCGAAGTACTCCTTTAAACAAAACAACGTTTCAATATCAGTCGCAAAAACTTGCGCCAACTTATAGGCCAGAAGAATTGAGGGCTTATACTTACCCTGTTCGACCGAAATGATGGTGCGCTCCGTTACGCCAGCCTTTTCAGCGAGTTCGCGCTGTGTCCAGCCCAGCTCAGTTCGCTGCTTTTTAACCAGATTGTTAATAATCCCACCTCCGCATTTACTGAAGTATGCTTCATGTAGTTTGTTTCATATTTTACTTAAAAAATTTTTAAAAGCAAGTTTTTTATATTCATTGGTTAAGTTTGACCACCTTTACTCATTTAACCGCAAGCAAAAAGTCTGTTATTCAAGCTCTCTTGAAGCTGAATAACAGACTTAGTGAATTTTTGGTTAGTTTTAATTTTTTAGAGCTCAACCGGGGCTAGATTAATGCTACTTATTTGGCTTGCAACGCTCGTGATAAGCGCTCAAGCAGGTAGACAACCGGAACTTGCGTAGTTAAGTTGATGGTTTGACCAACAATCTTAAATTCTAAATGATAAGCAAAGTTCAAGTCCGATAAACCGGCAATTGTGTTGTCCTCATTGTTAGTAATACTGACAATCGTTGCGCCTAACTTACGAAAATGCTTCACTTGATCAATGGTTGGTTGCCCTTCACCACTAACGGATAAAACAATTACTGTTTTACCCTGATAGGAATCGCGGCTTAATTCAACCGGATAATATGGATCATCAATTGCAAATGCGTTACGTCCATTATTAACAAACTGCCGAGCGCCATAATCACATAAGTCACCTGACGTGCCAATGCCAAAGAAGACGAAGTCGTTAGTTTTTACGGCAATTTTCTTAAAGCGCACAATTTTAGCATCGTAATCAGCCAAGAATTCCTGCGAGAAGTAATACTGGGCCTGGTAGGTAATATCATCAACTACCTTATTTCGACTAAGTTCCTCTTTAATTTGATTTTGTAAATGATAGTAATGCTCATAACCCAAGGCCTGCAGAGTACGGACAATTGACGCTGGTGAGACCTGTAAAACACTGGCTAACTTGCGTAAGGTGATTTCCTTAACCTGTTCTTTGTTAGCGACAATGTAATTATAGATCCGTAACTGTGTTGCCGTTAATTTCTGCCTTGCTTGCATCACTTATTCCCCGGTCCAGCATGATAATTTTACGCTGCTTTTTCTGCTTCCTGTTCTGCCTTTAGTTTAGCACGATCCATGCTCTTAAAGAAGCCGAAGTAAATCAACGTATCCATTACAATGTTAAACAATTGCATTATACCACCTGAGATATGACCCGTAGAAATAATTCCGGAAAGGATTGGCGGAGTCGTCCACGGTGGGTAAATTCCGATAGTTTTGGCACCCCACCCCATCTTCATGGCAATATACGTTGCAATAATGTTAGCCATGGGCGCTAAAATAAATGGAATAATGATTTGATAGTTTAAAACAATCGGCACCCCGAACACAACTGGCTCGTTAATATTGAAGATCGATGGAGCAATTGATAATTTTCCCAAGGCCTTCATTTCCTTATCTTTAGCAAAGAAAGTCATCAGAATAACAAAGCCCAAGGTAGCACCACAACCACCAATCCGGACAAAGTTGTCAAAGAAGGTTTTGGTAATAATATTAGGCAGCGCCTCATGTGCTTTAAAAGCTGTGGCGTTAGCTGCCAACGCGGTGTACAATACCGGGTCAATAATACCCGAAATTGCGTTAGCACCATGGATTCCAAAGAACCACAGCACACATATTACCAACTCAATTACAATCGCACCACCCAAGGTATTGGTTACCTTACTCATCGGTGCTTGCAAGAAGAAGGTAATGACGTTAGGGATACTCTTCATCGGTGTTGCTTCAACACCGATTCTAATTAACCACACCACAAACAGTGAGATTGCCCCTGGAAAAAGCGCTGCAAAAGAGTTGCTAACAGCTGGTGGCACCGTGTCTGGCATCTTAAAAACTAAGTTTTTGTGCATGAGCCAAACATACAAATCGGTCACAAACAGCCCAACTAACAGTGCGGTAAACAAACCCGATGAATCAAACTGCTTCAAGGGGATTAATAAGCCGCCATCTTTTCCTACTTGCATTGGAATGGTTAGGATGAAAGCTGCTATCGACACAATCATCGCTGAAAAGGGATCTATCCCCTTGTAATTTTTAGCCATACTATAAGAGATACCGGCTACCGCTACCAGCCCCATGATGTTGAATGAGGCATTGGTGATATACTGCACCACATTGGACCAGTTAGGCCCAAAAAGATGAGCCATAAAGTCCAGATACCCCTGGACTGGGAATTGACCAATGATCATAAAAATCGAACCGATAATAATCATTGGAACCGCTGCAGTCATTCCGTCACGTAACGCTACCATGTGCTTAGCACTGGAAACCTTATTAAAAAACGGAACGAGCTTCTCGGTAAGAAAACTGTTTTCCTTTGCCATATAAACACTCCTACTATATTTTGATAATTGCAGTTAGCTGCAATCGCTTGCATTTTAATATTAGCATTTTGTTTCATGAAAGCCCGGTAATTATTGGGCAGTAAGCGTCAGTACTGAAACCTAAGCAAAAATGCCCCACCATAATTAGCAGACGGTCTAATTATGATGAGGCACTTCAATTCTAGGATATTAACAAGCTTCTTACCGTTCCTGCAACCCTCACCTATAAACTAACGATGAGCTTGCGGATTTCTTCGGGGTACTCCCACTGAATATAGTGAAATGAACCCAATGCAACTACCTTAGAACCAGCATTGTGGTTGAAATACTCTGACCGCTCATACTCTTCTTGGCGGTAACTCTCTGTGACAATGATTGCTGGAATATTATCATCCAGTCGATTACTATCCTGCCAAAATCGGTCCATTTGCATCGCATTTACAGCATTTTGGTTAGCTGTTTCGTCAAACTTATCACTATTTTCAGCGGTAGTTTGCCAAAATTCCTCAGCTTCTTCCGCTGAAAACAGGTCCGTTATTTTGCAATAAATAATTTCCTCGCTATCTTCTGCTTCCCGCTCCTTTTTAAGGTAAGCCGCTTCTTGTGGCGGATTCAGAAAAATTTCCCGTGTCGTTGGCTCAATTCCAACGAAGGCACGCAGACGGTCAATTTGTTTACTCATCTGAAGGGCATAAACACCGCCAATGCTGTGTGCCACCACAATCACCGCTTCAGCATTAAGTCCATTAATTATTTTGGCAAGTTCAGCCGCTTCATTAGACAGGGTGTAGGGTGCGGTTGACTTGCCACTAAAGCCGGTATTTAAATAATCAGGGGCAAATATACCAAAGTGCTCGGGCAATTCCTTGATCACTCGCGAAAAACTCTGCGCAGTATCAAAACTGCCAAAGCTATTCAAAAAAACAATCAGCGGATTACCTGACCTTATCGTGTATTCGATTTTACCAATTGAAGTATTTAAATAAGCTTTTTCCATAATTGCTCCTCATCTTGTCAGCACACAAATTCTAGCTTTTTTGCTCAAACAATAAGTTTACCAGTTCATGAGTAGAAAGCCCAAGATCAAGCCCAAGATGTTCACCTGCTAAACTACCCTTACGCAAAAAGCTCAGCGCTAGCCGCATTTTCGAATCACCCGGCGCGCTAAACCATTCAGCAAATATCAAATTTTTTCTCAAACAAAAAGCCCGTTATTCAGGCTCCGATTGGAGCTTGAATAACAGACTTAAACGCCACTGCTGCTTACGGCATGACACGTTTCCTTTTCGTCTTTTGGAAGAGATAAGTAATAGTGAAGAAAATGATCATAAAAATTAAATAGGTAAGTAATACTTGCCAGGTTAACGAAAAGACCGTATCTAGCGTAGCTGGGCTCATCTTCATCGTTATCTTTAACCCTAATAAAGTGGTCTTTACAGTAGAACTGCTAATACTAAATAGCTCAATAAGATAGTCAAGCAAAAATAAAAGCAAATATAGACTACTACCAACTTTAAAAGCTTTATTTAAATTCATCGGCGTGTGCACATCCCTTCTCGAAGAGGCAATAATTAACTATATAATAATCAACTTTAGATATAATGATATTATATTAAAATTTCATTGTCAATATTATAATTAATTTTAATTTTTGTCACTAAAAAAGACGGACCTATGCCCGCCTTTTTATTTCTACACTGTTTTATCTAGTGTTTATCCTTGTTGCCAGTTTTAGTTATCATTGATTTCTGAACTTGCAGGCTTCTTCCTCAGTTCTACACCCTTGCTTGTTTTCTTACCAGGACTGTGCTTAGTAACCATTACCTTAGCCTTGCCAACAAACTTAGTATTGGCGACTTTCATGGATGCATAACCTGATTTATTTACATGCCGGCGCTTAATTGGCTTACCATTTCTCCAGATAGTAATAAGATCACCCTTTTTAGCCCTGACATCAAAGTATAGATATTGCTCGGTATCACGGTCAAGTTCTATGGCTGGCGCCTTAGAGGCATATTGTGCAGCCGAAACGGTTTTGCCTAATAATTCATCGTCACCATATAATTTAAAAGTCTTATAACCCTTGAATGGTATCGTCACTTTGAACTTGTTGGTATTATCCTTGAATTTGATCTTTTTGACGGTTTTATCATCATACTTAATCGTTAGCTTGTCATAACCATCAGCTATTCCACTAAAGGTGATTTTATGCGTTTTACTGGAGTAACTATAGTTAAGCCGCTTAATACCCATCATAATACTAACATAATCATTACGCAGGCTAGGCCTATGTTTAACAGCTAAGGCAGGCGACACACCGCTAACTAGCAATAAAATAGCTGCCATTGCTCCGATATTGAATTTAATCATCTTGTTCTGCTTCATGCTATTCTCCATTATTTTTGAATTATTGTTATTTTAAGACTAACATTATAAGCTTATCATGCCAGAAAATTCGCGTCAATATTATTATGAACCTCTGCCTAGCTCTGACTGGAAGGAGTCACCATACGAACATCTCCTATCGCTTGCTTAAAAAACAATTCCAACAACTTAAAAAGCAAGAACCCTAGGGTGGATCCCACCGTATTTAGCAATAGGTCATTAACGTCAAAAATCCGATTACCTAAATAGAAAAAGCCCATTAGCAGCTGCGTACACTCGATTAGCAGGGAACTTAGAAACATTAAACCAACATTGGACCAAAACCTGGCATATTTTTCTTTAAAGACTGCCGCAAAAAATGACAATGGAGCCAACATAATAGGATTTCCGACAATCTGGATGGGCCCGTATGCTTTTAATTCATTGAAATTCCAATTCATAAGCATCTGCTTACCAAATCCTAACTTAACAGGTGCAGCATCAAGCGGAAATATTGAAATTGGAAATATTGTCAAGTCTAATAAAAACCACAAATAACCCAAGAAAAGTATAGTTAACAGGCTTCTTTTCCAATTGAACTTTCCTTTTCTAACTTGTTTGATAAGCATAATCAAAAGCAGTGGTAAAATGATACTTCCATTAAGAATAAGATCAGCCATATACCATTTCTCCGAAATATAAACCATTATTTTCTCCTATCATAAAATTACAACTAAACGCTTACTATAGCAACCCAGCTTATAATGTTTTGTCCATGGCATTGCTATAAGACCAACGGACAACGTTTTGACTGCAACCAAAAAGCCTGCTATCCAAGTTCTTCTAAACTCGAATAACAGACTTAAAAATCTTTCGATTGTTTTTTAGTGGTATTAAAAGCTAACAATATTACCCTAGTTTGTTAACCTCTAATAACTCCTGTATTTTCTTCCATTTTTTCTAGCTTTACGCCTTTACTCGTTTTCTTTCCTGGCGTATGTCTGGTAACTATTACCTTAGCATTGTCTTCAAAGTTAGTATTTGCTATCTTCATTTTTACATAATCTGATTTAACTACACGACGGCGTTGAATCTCCTTGCCATTCTTCCAGATTGTCACAATATCGCCTTTTTTAACATAGAATCGAATCTTTTGTTCTTTGTCAGTCTGAGCTCGAAAATTAACATTTGGATTTTTTGTTGCATATTTCTTTGCCGAAATGGTTTTAAGTAATTGCTTGTTACCATATAATTTGAAAGTCTTGTAGCCTTTAAACGGCACGGTTACTTTAAACTGGCCGTTTCTCTTTATTTTAGTCGCTTTGACTGTCTTGCCGTCATACTTAACCGTCAAATTCTTAAAGCCAGCTGCATTACCGCTAAAGGTAATTTTGTGGTTTTTACCTGAATAGCTGTAATTGACGGCATTAGTATTTGTGTTGCCCTTAGCAGCCAAAGCTGGTGAAATTCCGCTAACCACGAATAAAATTGTCGTCACTAAGCCTAAGCCGTATTTGATTAACTTGTTCTTCTTCATAATGTATACCCTCTCATATATAATATTTAAATTTCAAAATAGAACTAATCTACCTTGAAACGATAAACTCTTTTCGCTAATTTATTTATTTTTCTTCTTTATTAAAATATTCTATTTTCTCAATTTTCCACCAAATAAAATTTACTTTTTTGGTATATACACCTACGTTTTTACCATTTATATTCGTCGGATAATATCCAACTTCTTTTGAACCTCCCTGAAATCCAGCAACTTCTATATGATTTCCATTATTCTTAAGACCTATCAAAAAATTTTTTGTTTTTTTATTTGTCGTGATTCTATCTATCTCTTTTATATCTTGTTTCTTTATAATTTGAACAATTTGATATTTTGTCTCAAGTGGTACATATGATTCAGATATCAAAAACCATAATATAAAAATAAAAATTAAAAAAACTATATTTGATCTAAAAACTGATTTTTTATTCAATATATTCTCCTTTTTTAAGATTATAATTATTCCGGCTCAAATAATCAATATTTTTAATTAATATAATTATCATATAGTTAATATTAAACCCCCACCATTTAATTAGAACTATATACCATACTTTCTTCAATATATCATTTAAATAATTTTTATTGATTAAATCATGTTTAAGTAAATATGATTCTGCCGATGACGAAACAACTGCAACCAAAAAGTCTGCTATCCAAATTCTTCTGAACCTGGATAACAGACTTAAAAATTTTACTAGAAGCGTGTAGTCTCATTGTAGCTTCTCTTGCTAGAACAGCTTTTACATAGATTAAATTCCAAAAAGTGTGTGGCAATTTTTGTGACATCTATGATAGCTCTTTTTATGTCACATAATTCTTAAGCCTCATATAGCTATTTAATTTATAATAACTCCTTTATTATCTGGTAGTCTTCCTAACTCGACACCTTTACTCGTTTTCTTTCCAAGAGTATGTCTGGTTACCATGACTTTAGCATTATTTTCAAATTCTGTATTTGCTACTTTCGTATATGTAGTAGACGCAGTAGTTATACGAATGCGCTTAATCGGCTTGCCGTTTTTCCAAATTTTGACAATATCACCTTTTTTGGCATTTAGCCCGACTCTCAGATAGTTATCCATTTGGTCTAGATGATAAACATTTGGCTTCTTAGTCGCATATTTCTTTGCTGAAATGGTTTTAAGCAATTGCTTGTCACCATATAATTTGAAGGTCTTGTAGCCTTTAAAAGGCACGGTTACTTTAAACTTGCCGTTTCCTTTGATCTTAGCCGCTTTGACTGCCTTACCGTCATACTTAACTGTCAAATTTTTAAAGCCTGTTGCATTCCCACTAAAGGTGATTTTGTGGGTTTTACCTGAATAACTGTAATTGACGGCATTAGTATTTGTGTTGCTATTAGCAGCCAAAGCTGGTGGAATTCCGCTAACCACGAATAAAATTGTCGCCACTAAGCCTAAGCTGTATTTGATTAACTTGTTCTTCTTCATCATTGTCTTCGTCTTTTTTGTTTTATTAATCATATATACTTTTACCTGTCGATTGATACACCATTTTCAAGCTTGTGCAGCTCTACGCCCTTGCTCGTTTTCTTCCCTGGAGTGTGGTTAGTAATTGTAACTTTGGCATTATTTTCGAACACAGAATTAGCTACCTTCACTGTCGTACCATATCTGTCGAACATACGGCTGCGTTTGGCAGCCTTGCCATCCTGCCAAATCGTCACAATGTCGCCTTTTTTGCCTATTAATCCTACTTTCAAATATTTATTTGTTTGATTATATGAATCGATTTTCGGTTTTTTTGTCGCATATTGCGTAGCAGAAGCAGTTCTTACCAAATGGTTATCGCCATAAAATTTAAAGGTTTTGTAGCCTTTGAACGGAATGGTTACTTTGAATTTTTGACCATCCTTCTTAAATTTTATTTCTTTGACTGTCTTCCCGTCATACTTAATCATTAAATCCTTACATCCTGAAGCAGCACCACTAAAGGTAATTTTGTGGGTCTTACCTGAATAACTCGTGCGGAAATTTCTTATCCCGATAACGGGACATTTAATTGACCGCCATTCAATATTGCTTGAGTTGTTTTTGGCAGCCAAGGCTGGTGATACTCCACCAACCAAGAATAAAATTTTTGCAACTAAAGCTAAACCGAATTTAATCATCTTGTTCTTCTTCATGCTAGTCTCATCCTTTTAATTATTGTTATTTTAAAAGTAGCAATATAAGCTTATCATCTAGAAGAGCAACCGTCAATCATTAATATAAAATTCTTAAAATTTTACTCACTTTGCGCAGAAAAGCTGGCATTATGTCAGCCATAACAACTTCTATTCTACTATCTGAATATTCTTAATGACAAAAAAGCCTATCGTCCAAGTTCTTCTGAATCTGGATCACAGATAATGCAAAACTACCAAAAATAACACTGTATAAATTGGTCATATTGAGAAAAATCCACGCAATTCCCGAATTAGGCGATGATGTTGCTAAGGTATAGGTCGCTTGTACCAGTATTGTCAAAACTGCACGGGCACCATAAATCCCAAAAAGCTGTTTGTTAATTTTTACACCCTTAATGCGCAAACTATGATGCTTAACCCAAAAAGTAATAATTGTGATGATACAACGAATATAAATTGTAGCAATCGTGAAGTATACCAGACCAACCCGCCTTATAACCTCTTTAGTTAATAATGGCTATAGTGCTGCTTGTACAATCAACAGGGGACCAATAACCATAAATGTTTTTACCAAAGTTGTTACATTCATCTGACTGTGTCTCTGCTTAAAAATAATGTAACAAACTACGATGATCGTAGATATAATTGAGATCAAATATGATGACTTGTTAAAGTAACCCATGGTTAAACAGATGGCCAAGGGAATAAACAAGTCGGTCATTTTGCTTAAAACAATGGATTGCATTATCGTTACTTTTTTAAAAACATAGCTGTAGCCATACGCAACTAGCTGTGCAAGCAAGCCGTAAATAATAATTTTGCCAACATAGTTTCCCGTTATTTTGGGCATGGGAAATTTATTCAACAAGCCAATTAAAAATATGGTTACTAATGCCGTACTGCAAAGGTTATTCAAAAAATTCACATTAATTGAACTTTGATGGCGGTATCCCATCTGATAACGATCAATTACTGAGATTATCCCCCTGGACAAAGATGACATTATTGCAAAGGCAATCAATAAAAAGTTGCTTATCACCATGTTATTAGTACACCAACTTTTCGCTTGAAAATGATTGTCCCAACTTATTTCTAGTCATTTTTACCTGTTACCAATTTGGATATTTATTATAATCTGCGAGTTCAGATTTTCCAACAGCGTCTGCTAATGATGTCCTTAAATATTGCCTTGGTATAGGTCTAGCAATCTGAAAAAGATACTCTTGATTATTAGCATTTTCAAAATATATCATTATTACCTCTTTATAAAGCAATTTTGGTAGTCCAATAACTAATACCAATTGCCTTTAATTGCCGATAAATTTCCGCTCCAATCTTAGCAATTTTATATTTAATACACCCCCACAAAAATTACCAAATTCTACTTTTGTAGCAAAAGCTAAATATTAACAACTTTGCATAAGTATCAACTAAAAATTAAAAACAGGAAAAAAGCCTATTATCAGGGTATTTATAACACCTCAATAATAGACTTCTTAGAGCTAATTTATAAAAATTTATGCTGACTAGAGGATTCGAACCTCCGACCTCATCATTACTAGTGACGTGCTCTGCCAACTGAGCTAAGTCAGCATTGTCAAACTTGACAACGATATTAATTAAACCATATTAGTCATGTTCTTGCAAGTGCTTTTTGACATTTCCTTAATTTTTGTTATAACTAATTCTTGGTAAGGTATTTAGAGTATAATTTCTCCAAGTATAGTACAAACTGATTTTTTCAAATGGAGTGATATGATGATCGATATAATGCCGGCTGCTGATCAATTTTCTTGGTTATTGCGAATCCTGATAGCTTCGCTGTGTGGCGCCCTGATTGGCTATGAACGGGCAATTCAACGAAAAAGCGCGGGGGTTAGAACCCACATAGTTGTAGCATTTTCTTCTGCCCTCTTTATGATTGTTTCAAAGTATGGTTTTGCTGACTTACTTAAAATGTCTGATATGGCCTTAGACCCTTCACGAATTGCTGCGCAAATTGTATCCGGTATTTCATTTATTGGTGCCGGAGCGATTTTGGTTAAGAAGCAGCAAATTTCCGGCTTAACCACCGCTGCAGGTATCTGGGCCACAGCCGCTATTGGCATGGCGATCGGATCAGGCCTATACCTGCTAGGTATTGCCACAACTATTCTGCTATTCATCATCCAGATGTTGTTCCACGATGATAGTCTCATCGACAAGATTATTATGCATATTCGCTTTAACATTCAGATTGAGGCCGTTAACAAGCACAAGATTTTGCATACTATCGAAGCTGAACTAGAGGCCAATCACGTTGAAAATGTGTCTGTCAAGATACTCAACGTTACTGATGAGCGAATCATCTTCTTTGTAGATGGCATCATCAACAACAACATTGACGAAAACAAAATTATTATGGCGCTGCGCAAATACCCCGACATTAAGCGCATCAGCTATACCAGTATTAGCAAATAACAAGCAAATATTTACTAATCATTAAGCAATGGATAAATCTATTGCTTTTTTTTGCTTATTTTTTGCTATTTACCAACATAATTATATACAATATAAGTACTTTTATTTGAAAGGAGCAAATTAATGGCTGGTTCACTTGATTACTTACGTTGGCGCGGCGACCTCTCGTTTGCCGAAAAACCATTCAACAGTGTCGATGCAGCTCTCCTATCTTCCCTGGTCTACCTACCAGCCGACGATTCAGTTGCTAACCACACATTAGGCGAAGTCGCAGACCAGCTGCGCAAATCACCGTCTTTTCAGCATCAAATGCATTCTGAAACTGCAGCCGAAATAATTCTGCTTTCAGAAAGCCCGAGAATTGGCTCTATTAAGATTCTTGATTGGACTGACCGACTGGAAACGGTTCCTCATCCCTTACAGTTCTGTGCTGCTACTTTTGTTATTAACGCGGACACAATTGCCGTTGTCTTTCGCGGAACAGATGGTTCCATGACGGGCTGGCAGGAAGATATGCGCATGAACTACATGCCCGAAATTTACGGTCAAAATGTGGCAGCTGATTACCTCGCAGCCATCGCCCAGCGCTATCCCCATAAACGAATCTACCTGCTTGGTCACTCTAAGGGCGGCAACTTCGCCCAATATGCCCTTAGTGTCGCCACACCAGCAATTCAAGCTCGCGTTATCAAGGCTATTAGCTTCGACGGTCCGGGTTTCTTTCACAAGGTGTATACCAGCCCGGGCTTTGTGCAGGCCATGCCCAAAATGCGGACATACATTCCCCAAGGGTCAATTTTTGGGGCCATGCTAGACCATCCCGAACAAACCTTGGTTGTTAAAAGTACGGTAGCAATGCGCAACCAGCATGATCCAAGGCGCTGGTCGGTTGGCCGAGATAGTTTCACACTGGCAGCTGGACTTTCTCCGGGAAGCAGGATAATTCGTCATGCCTTCATCAGCTTCACCCACTCTATCCCTAAAGACAAACGAGAGGAAACTTTCTCCGACTTATTTGAGGCCTTTGAAAACTTTGACATTGATCAATTGCACCAGTTGACTAGTAACAAGCTAGTTGGGACCTATCGCCTCAGCCGGGTCTTCATGTCACTGGATCCGCAAGAACGAAAACTAATTACGCAGATTTTTAGCAATATTTGGGACTCGTATAAGAACAACCTGACCGTCCCCCTGATGGCCAGCAATTATGCGCTTTACCCCAAGAGTAACGATTCTAACAAGGCACCTGTTTTTTACGAATTCTACGATCCGGCGCACCCTAATTTGAAACTACCGCCAGACATCCAGCAGAAGCTGCACTAGGTCTAACTTGTTTCATGTGTAACACAAAAGAGCCAGCGGAAACTATTTCCCACTGACTCTTTTTATTTACACAATTATTTCTTCATGTTGTCTTTAACGTCATCGACCTTATCTTTAACGCTATCAGTCGCTTCCTGCGCCTTATCTTTCATGTCGCCGGCAGCTTGTTGAACTTTACCCTTGACCTCTTTAGCCTTACCAGCTACCTTGTCTTTGAATCCTTTATCAACCATAGTAATCTGTCCTTTCATAAAACATATCTATGTACACCTTGATAGTACAACTACTAGCAAATAATGTCATTGAAAACGCTTGTTTTTTTATAAAATGATCAGCAATAAAGGGACAGGGCTGTTTGGGCTTCTCTTAACCCGGCTGACTATGACGATAATCAAGGTTGGAAAAGCGGTTATAGGGCTTGGAGAACATCAACTTGACGGTTCCGCGGCTACCCGACCGGTTCTTTTCAATAATTACTTCAACTTCACCATTATCGTCTTCAGCATCAACTTCCTGGTGTTCGCCACCGCCATCTTCATCTTCGTCGCGATAATAATCATCGCGATACAAAAATGAAACGATGTCGGCATCTTGCTCAATTGAACCGGATTCACGAATATCAGACAGAACTGGGCGCTTGTCTTGCCGCTGTTCAACCGACCGCGATAACTGGGACAGGGCAATTACCGGAACGTGAATTTCCTTGGCCAACTTTTTTAATTGCCGCGAAATCGCCGAGACTTCTTGCTGGCGCGACTCGCTGCGTGGTCCTTCAATTAACTGCAGGTAATCAATTACAATTAACCCTAAGTTCCCCTTCTCTTTGGCTAAGCGGCGGGCCTGGGCCCTGATCTCACTCATCTTAATCCCCGGCGTGTCATCAATGTAGACATCAGCGTTCGCCAGTGATCCCGAAGCAATCACCAGCTTGCTCCACTCTTCTTCATCCAGCTGCCCCGTCCTGAGGTGCTGGGAGTTAATCAGCCCTTCTGAGGCAAGCATCCGTTGAACCAGCTGTTCACCGCTCATTTCCAGCGAAAAGACCGCCACCGCTTGATCAGTATGTAAGCCGACAAACTGGGCAATATTCAGGGCAAAGGACGTTTTACCAACCCCGGGCCGCGCAGCCACAATAATCAGCTCGTCATCATGGAAACCAGTCGTCATCTTGTCGAGTTCGACAAAGCCCGTGGGCAAGCCTGTGACCATGTTGCCGTCTTCCGGAATATTGTTGATTTCTTCAATTGTTGCGTTAACAATATCCTTTATTCCGCGAAAACCATTCACATTGTTTTCCGAAGAAACATTCATGATTTCGCTCTCGGCGTCATCAAGAATGTCAGTCACTTCATCGGCATCCTGCATTGCATTAGAAATAATTTTTTGGCTAGCCGAAATAAGCCGCCGCAAAAGCGCCTTTCGGTGGACGATTTTGGCGTAATAAGTAACGTGAGCCGCGGTTGGCGTGGCCAGCGCAAGCTCAGACACATAAGCAATACCACCAATATCATCCATTTGATTCTGCTTCGTTAACTCATCTTGTAGAGTCAACGGATCGATTGCATCCCCGCGGTCAGACAAATTCAGCATTGCCTGGAAGATTAACTGGTTAGCTTTTTTATAGAAATCATCGGCTTGAACTTCCGCACTAGCATCCGCAATTGCCTCTGGATCAATAAAAATTGCACCTAAAACCGCTTTTTCCGCTTCATCATCATGCGGTATTTGTTGCGAGACAATATTATCCATTAATTATGACCACTTTTTTATAATCTAACGGCGGGCTAATTCTGTTCGGTAACGTGAACGCGAATTTTGGCTTCTACGCCCTTAAATAACTTGACCGGTACATTTGTGTAGCCCAGGGTCTTAATCGGCTCAGGCAGGCTCAATTTGCGTTTGTCGACCTTAATTCCAAACTGCTCTTCTAGCCCCTCGACAATTCTTTTACCTGAAATTGAACCAAACAAGCGAGCATCTTCACCCGCCTTGGACTTGAAGTTCACAACCGTCTCATCCCGGTCGAGCTCTGCCTTGACCTTTTCTGCTTCAGCCTTTTCAGTCTCATAAGCCGCCTTTTCGTTTGCTGCTAAGCGTTCCAAAGTATGCATATTGGCCTTAGTCGCAGCCTTAGCCAGACCACGTTTAAATAAAAAGTTCTGGGCATAACCATCGGGAACATTTTTAACTTCACCGCGCTTGCCGCGACCTCTAACGTCTTCAGTAAAAATAACTTTCATTGGTCTTCTCCTTTAATCATTCTCTTGTTCATAAGTATCAACCGCGACGAGCAACTTTTCAAGTGTTTCTTTAACTGTAATGCCCTTAATTTGGGTTGCCGCATTAGATAGGTGTCCGCCGCCGCCAAGCTTTTCCATAATTACTTGAACATTAATGTCACCCATCGAACGAGCCGAAATACTGATTGTCTCTTTATCACGGCGCGTAATGGCAAAACTGGCCTCAACATTTTCTAAGTCAAGAGCAGTATCAGCCGCTTGCGCCGTAATAATTGGATCAACCACCTGCTTGTCATTTCCGCATAAGACCGCCATCTTAGGCTTAATCATCTGCAAACTAGAAACTAGCTTAGTTCGTTCCAGAAAACTATCGATGTCTTCCTTAAGTAACTCGCTCACACCGACCGAACTAGCACCGATTGAGCGTAAGTAACTGGCCGCGTCAAAAGTTCTCGTTCCTGTACGCAAGGAAAACTCCTTAGAATCGACCGTGATACCCGCGAGCATGGCTGTAGCTTCAATGTCTGCCAAAACACGCTTACCAGAATTGGGCTGCTGGTACTCAACCATCTCGGTAACTAGCTCGCAGGCAGATGATGCGTACGGTTCAACATAAGTCAACATCGGATTTTCAGGAAATTCTTCACCGCGGCGGTGGTGGTCAATCACGATAATCCGATTCTTCAAGCGATCATACAGATCCTTAGAGTATGTAATGGAATACTTGGAATGATCGACCATTACCAAAACTGACTTATCTGTCACGCTTTCCAGTGCCTTATTTGGCGCAATAAAGACTTCCTGATCGTCTTCGGTCTCCCGCATCTTAGTAAGCAGACGGCTAACATCATAGTTAGTCTTATTGACATCGAGGACAAAGTTAGCCTTAACTCCATGAAGCCGAGCGATTTTGACGACGCCAATACCACTGCCGACTGAATCCATGTCAGGACTGGCATGACCAACAACAAAGACACGGTCAGCCTCCTTGAAGAGTTCACTGATAGCTTGTGAAACCATCCGCGCTCGAACACGCGTCCTTTTTTCCATTGGGTTAGACTTACCACCGTAGAAACGGGCTGACTCACCCGGCTGGCTCAAGACGACCTGGTCTCCGCCCCGGCCCAAGGCCAGGTCAAGGTTAGACTGAGCCTGGTCTGCTAGCTCAGTAATCTGACTACTGCCAAAGGCAATCCCAATTGATAGAGTCAGCGGAGTATTGTTACGACTGGTCTCCATCCGCATCTTATCCAAAACTGAAAACTTGTCTTTTTCCATCTTGGTCAAGTCTTCCATATGTAAGAGCAGCAGAAAGTGATCTTCATCAATCCGCTTAAGATAGGCATTAAAGCTCTTAGCATAATTACTCAAGGTATTCTGCACGTACGAACTTGTAGCTGTCAATTCTTGGTCACGCATCGTCTCACTCAGTTCGTCATAATTATCAATAAAAACCTGACCAATCGCCAACAATTCATTATTGTACTTATGCTCAATCTGCGCGTAGCGTGTGATATCAAGCAGGTAGAGGACACCCAAATTATCTTGAATGACCATCTCAAACTCGTGGTTATCCCAGTTCACAGTATGATTTTCAGCGGTTTTAGCTTTTAACGTCTGATCAATCAACTGGTCGAGATCTGAATCAACTGACTTGATTGTATGTCCAATCAAGTCCTCATCTTTCAGGTAAAGCTGCAAGTATGGGTTCACCCACTGGATCTGCCGGTCCTTATCGTAAAGTAAAATGCCCAAAGGCATCTTAATCATCGCTTCTTGTTCACTGCGTTTAATCCGGTAAGACAGGCTAACCGCAAAGTTATTGGCATTACCCGCTAAGATATAGGCACCATATGCGACACAAACAACAGTCAGAATAAAAATCAGCACCATTGCTAAACCAAATAATGGGTTCATGACCAACGCAACAATGCTGCCCAGGAGCGACAAGGCTAAGATGATGATAATGGTAGCGGTTAACCGTGAATCTTTGATAAAAGCAGGGAATTCAAGCTTACGCAAAAAATCTTTCATGTAAGATCCTTCCTAATCCAATGTAGAATACATCACTTTTATTATACCTTGTATTGACCAGATAAGAAACTCCCCTTGAGTTAGCTTAAGATGATTAACAGATACGGGCCCCGGTCCGCACTATTCAAAATCGCTTTTTCTTGCTAGGAGCTATAGTTACATTAATCCAATTACCAACTATGTAATTCAGCATCATATCCATTACATAATACCAGGAGAACTTTTATAGCACAAAAAAACACCAGACTACTTATCGTCTAGTGTTTTACTTATGTCTACTTAGTCTTCAGTAACAAATGGCAATAAGCCCATAATGCGAGCTCTTTCAATTGCCTTAGCTACCTTACGCTGGTTTTTAGCGCTGGTGCCAGTGACACGACGTGGTAAGATTTTACCTCTTTCAGAGATAAAATGTTTCAACAGATCAACGTCCTTGTAATCAACGTAATCAATATGGTTAGCTGCAATGTAGTCAACCTTACGACGACGACCTCCGCCGCCACCTCTTCTTTGTTGAGCCATATCCTCGGTCCTTTCTTAAAAGTTAGAAGGGCAAATCATCATCAGAAATATCAATCGTGTCACCGGATCCAGCAAAGGGATCTTGCGGGGCACTGGCTTGACTGTTATTCTGACTAGAATTTCCCATGTTTGATGAATTGTTGGTATTTGGATTACCAAAATCCCCATTATTAGGTGTAAAACCACCGTTTTGACCACGAGCTTCACGATCTTTACGTGATTCGAGCAATGAGAAGTTATCAACGACAACTTCAGTTACATATACCCTCTGCCCGTCTTTATTATCGTAAGTTCTGGTTTGAATCCGGCCATCAATACCAACTAGTGACCCTTTGGACGTAAAGTTACAGAAGTTTTCTGCCGCCTTGCGCCAAATGACACAGCTGATAAAATCCGCACCTCTCTCACCTTGAGCGTTAGTAAACTGACGGTCAACGGCAAGCGTAAACGTAGCAACCGAGATTCCACTCCCAGTAGTACGCAATTCAGGATCACGTGTTAGACGGCCTACAAGTACAACTCGATTAATCATACTTCAAGTCCTTCCTTTCCTAAATCACGAAAACGATAAAGTTTTTGTATTATTCGTCAATCTTAACGATCATTGAACGCAAAACAGCAGTATCAATCTTGGACAAACGATCAAATTCGTTGACTGCGTCAGCATTGTCAGCATCGAAAACCATAACGTGATATGTTCCTTCACGGTATTTATTGATTTCGTATGCGAAATGACGCTTTTCCCAGTCTTTTGACTCAACCATCGTACCACCGTTGTCGGTAATAACCTTATCATAGTTTTCAACCAAGGCCTTCTTTGATTCCTCATCAATGTCAGGCTTGATAATATAAGTTATTTCGTACTTAGTAGTTGTCATACTAGTGCACCTCCTTCTGGACTAAATGGTTCTTGCTAAAATCAAGAACAAGGAGTAATTAAGTTTATTACTCGCAATCTCTAATTCTAGCACACAAACAAAAAAATTACCAAACTATCTTCACGTGATCCTGAGGGAAGTTCTCCTTCCCAACAGTAAATACGTTAAAAGTCTGATAATTTTTTAGTAATTTTTAGCTAGTACTTATTCTTGTAGATCGTCTAAGGCTTCACTAACCTCCGCGCTATCGTCTGCCACTTCCTGGTCTTCTTCCACCGGAACAACGGCTAAACTTGCAGCCTTGCTATCATCGCCAACTTTAATCAGACGAACCCCAATTGTGCTTCGCCCAGTCTGCGAAACACTGTCAATCGTGAAGCGAATCATGATGCCATCATTAGTGATAACCATGATGTCCTGAGTTCCGTCGATTACAGTTACACCGGCAAGCGGTCCATTCTTGGTTGTCACCTTGGCAGTCTGGATTCCCTTGCCGCCGCGGCCCTTAACCGGATATTCACCCGCAGGTGTCCGTTTACCGTAGCCGTTCTCGGAAACCACCAAAACTTCATCACTATCCTTGATGACACCGGACCCAACCACATAATCGTCGGTCCGCAAGTTGATGCCGCGTACCCCAGCAGCTGTTCTACCCATCGAGCGCACCGCTTCTTCATTGAAACGCACAGCATATCCTAAGTGGGTACCAATCAAGATATCTTGCCTACCATCAGTCGTTAAGACGTTGGTCAGCTCGTCACCGTCACGCAGAGTAAGGGCAATTAGACCGCTGTTGCGGATATTTGCAAAGTCACTGACCTTGGTTCGCTTAACTACTCCCAACCTCGTAATGAAGAAGAGGTAATGTTCAGCAGCATCTGGCGGAATTGTAATAATCGTCTGAATTTTTTCGCCCTTTTCAAGTTGTAGTAAGTTGACAACTGGCAGGCCCTTGGCAGTGCGTCCAAATTCAGGAACTTCATAGGCTTTCTTGGAATAGATCTTACCCCTGTTAGTAAAGAACAGGACTAGGTCATGCGTACTTGCATAAAGCAATTTCTCAATGAAGTCGCCGTCTTTAATCCCCATGCCCTTGATACCTTTACCGCCACGGTTCTGTGTCTTAAATTCATTAATCAGCATGCGCTTAATGTAGCCACTGTGGGTCAGGGTCAGCAGCACGTCCTGCTTTTCAATCAGGTCTTCATCTTCAATTGAAATTACTTCGCCATCACCAATCTTGGTTCGGCGCTCGTCACCAAAACGCTTTTGAATATCAAGTAATTCCTCATAAATCAACTCATTGATTCGTTCACGGCGCGCCAAGATATCCTTGTAATCAGCAATTTTGACCTGCAGTTCCTTGTATTCAGCTTCTACCTTGTCCCGTTCCAAGCCAGTCAGCCGTACCAGCCTCATGTCTAAGATAGCCTGTGACTGCTTGTCATCCAGACCAAAGCGACTGATCAGGGCTGCCTTAGCAATGTCACTTGACTCACTCTGACGAATAATATGAACAATCTCGTCAATATGGTCTAAGGCTATCTTCAGCCCTTCTAAGATGTGCGCCCGGGCCTCAGCTTTAGCGAGTTCGAACTTGGTTCTACGAGTTACCACATCTTCTTGATGTTCCAGGTAATATTCCAGCATCTGCTTCAGGGTCAAAAAGTGCGGTGCGCCATCCGCGATGGCCACCATATTCATCCCAAAGTTAGCCTGCATCTGCGTTAGTTTGAATAAGTTATTCAACACCACACTGGCACTAGCATCCCGGCGGATATCAATGGTCATCCGCATTCCCGTCTGGTCAGACTCATCCCGCACCCCGGTGATGCCATCAATTGTTTTAGACCTGGCCAAATCAGCAATCTTCTTCACCAATTCAGCCTTATTTACTAAGTAAGGCAACTCCGTAACGACAATCCGTTCTCGGCCACTCTTTTCGGTTTCAATGGTGGTGTTAGCTCGCACAACAATGTTGCCCCGGCCCGTTTCATAGGCCCGGTAGATTCCACCCCGACCCATAATTGTACCACCGGTGGGAAAATCAGGACCGGGAATGGCCTTCATTAGTTCCTTGGTTGTAATATCCGGGTTATTCATCAGCATATGAATCCCTTTAATTACTTCAGAGAGGTTGTGGGGCGGAATGTTAGTCGTCATTCCGACCGCAATTCCGCTAGTCCCGTTGACTAGCAGATTAGGTATTCTAGCCGGTAAGACAACCGGCTCATTCTCAGAGTCATCGTAGTTACGTTGCCAGTCAATCGTATTTTTATTAATGTCACGCAGCATCTCGACCGCGATTTTGCTCATTCGCGCCTCGGTATAACGCATTGCGGCTGGTTCGTCACCATCGACTGACCCAAAGTTACCATGACCATCAACTAACATGTACCGATAGCTGAAGTCTTGGGCCATATGGGCCATGGCCAAGTATATCGAAGAGTCACCATGGGGGTGGAATTTACCCATGACTTCACCGACAATTCTGGCCGACTTCTTGTATTGCTTGTCCGGCGTAACACCTAGTTCGCTCATTCCATAGAGAATACGCCGCTGAACTGGCTTTAAGCCGTCACGCACATCGGGTAAAGCCCGCGCAACGATAACCGACATGGCATAATCCAAAAACGAGCTATTCATTACGTTCGTCAGGTCGACATTTCTTATTCTATGATCTTGACCTTGATTGTCGTTATCCATTTAGACCTCCTAAGCATCCAAGTTCTCAACGTATTTGGCATTAGTTTCAATGAAATTACGTCGCGGTGCTACTTCATTTCCCATGAGTAACTCGAAGACTTCATCTACATTCTTGGCAAATTCCGGATCAACCCGGTCAAGTCGCCTGTTTTCAGGATTCATCGTCGTTTCCCATAGCTGGTCTGCGTCCATTTCACCTAGACCCTTGTAACGCTGAACCGTTGGCTTCGGACTTGGTTGCAGACTTCCCAGGTAGTCATGTAGCTCCTCGTCAGTATCCAAGTAGCGAATAACTTTACCCTGACGAACCTGGTATAGAGGTGGACGAGCGATATAGACATAGCCCTTTTCAATCATGGGACGCATGTAGTTGTAAAAGAGGGTTAACAGTAGCGTGCGAATGTGGGCACCGTCGACATCGGCATCCGTCATAATAATCAACTTGTGGTAACGGGCTTTAGAAACGTCAAAGTCAGCTCCAAAGCCTGTTCCCAAAGCCGTAAAGAGGGAACGTATTTCTTCGTTGGCCAAAATACGGTCCATTGAGGCCTTCTCAACGTTGAGAATTTTGCCTCGAATTGGCAGAATAGCTTGCGTTAGTCGTGACCGCCCCTGCTTGGCCGAACCGCCGGCGGAGTTCCCCTCAACGATAAACAATTCTGAAATGCTCGGATCGTTACTTGTGTTATCGGCTAATTTACCAGGTAGATTGGCAATTTCTAAGCCCGACTTCTTCCGGGTAACTTCACGCGCCCGTTTAGCAGCAGTCCGTGCTCTTTCAGCTAGTTGAGCCTTCTCAACAATTTTGCGACCTTCCTGCGGATTTTCCAGTAAAAAGCGGCTAAAGGTTTCTGAAAAGGCCCGATCAACAGCGGTACGAGCATCAGAGTTACCAAGTTTGGTCTTAGTCTGCCCCTCAAATTGCGGATTAGGGTGCTTAACTGAAACAACCGCGGTCATTCCTTCACGAATATCCTCACCAGACAGGTTGTCATCACTGTCTTTCAATAACTTGGTTTTATGGGCGTAATCATTCACCACCCGGGTCAAAGCCGTCTTAAAGCCGGCCTCGTGCATCCCGCCCTCATAGGTGTGGATATTGTTAGCGAAGGTCATCAGCGTAGTCTTATAGCCTTGAGTGTATTGCAGCGAGACTTCAACGTTGATGTCATTATCATTGCCTTCAACGTAAATTGGCTCATCAAATAATACTTCAGTACCATGGTTTAAGAAAGAAACGTACTCTTTAATTCCACCTTCGAAGTGATAAACGTCCGTTTCAGCGCTTTCCTTACGCTTGTCCGTGAAAGTCAATTTAAGTCCCTTGTTCAAAAAGGCTAGCTCTCGAATTCGCGTTTTGAGAATCTTGTCATCAAAGGACGTGGTCTCAGTAAAGATATCTGCATCAGGGAAAAAGTGCACGATGGTACCATGCTCACCTGCTGGTACTGATCCAGTCATCGCCATTTCATGGTTGACCCGACCGCGGGTGAAATCAATCTGGTACTTCTTGCCATCACGCATGGTTATAACTTCAAGCTTAGTTGACAAGGCGTTAACAACTGACGCCCCAACACCGTGAAGACCACCAGAAACCTTGTAGCCCCCACCACCAAACTTACCACCGGCGTGCAGCACCGTGAAGACCGTCTCTAAGGCTGGACGACCAGTCTTCTTTTGAATGTCGACCGGAATCCCGCGACCATCATCTTGAACGGTTACACTACCATCTTCATTGATTGTCACTTCAATCTTGCTGGCAAAACCGGCTAGACTTTCATCGATTCCGTTATCGATTATTTCCCACACTAAGTGGTGCAAGCCTTGTGAACTAGTGGAACCAATATACATTCCCGGCCGTTTGCGGACCGCTTCAAGACCACCTAAGACCTGAATTTGACTGGCATTATACTTATCTGCCTCTTTATCATATTGCTTGATTTGGTCGGAGTTATTATTCTTGTTATCAGCCATTTAGTTTCTCCTCTTCTAAATAGATCTTGCCCGAATTAATCCGGTACACTTTTGGTTTTTTGATTATTTCCCAGGAAATACCAGCGAGGTCGGTTGTCGTGATGAAGGTTTGGGTTTTACCGTGAATGTAGTTAAGCAGGGCACTCTGCCGGTCGTGATCTAGCTCACTCATCACATCATCAAGTAAGAGTAAGGGATATTCCTTGGTCAGGTGGTGTACTAACTTGATCTCTGACAACTTAATACTCAATGCGATTGTCCGCTGCTGTCCCTGAGACCCGTATAAGTGGGCATCCTGACCATCCAGTTCAAACTCAATATCATCGCGGTGGGGACCACTTAGGGTCGTTCCCTTATAGAGTTCACTGTCTTTATTTTTGCGAAAGTTAGCTAGTAGCTTGTGGTAGACTTCCTCAACACTATCCTGCTTGTCAACCTCTTTGACCGATGGCCGATACTTGACCGTTAACTTCTCCTCGCTAGGACTAATGTGGTCATAAGCATCTTGGGCATACTGATTCAGGTAAGTTAAAAACTTAAATCGACGTACCACGACTTCTGCCGCTACACCAGCTAACTGGTCAGACAAGACATCTAAAAACAGTGGATCTCGTGCATCACCCTTAGCCAACTGCTTAAGATAATTATTCTTTTGTTGCAGTACTTGCCGATACTTACCCGCAAAATATAAGTATTCAGCATTAATTTGACCAAATTCCTGATCCATGAAACGCCGCCGCAAACTAGGTGCACCCTTGATCAGCTCCAAGTCTTCTGGAGAAAATAAAATAGCGTTAAGTTGCCCCACATACTTGGACAACTTCGCTTGTTCAATTCGGTTCACCCACACTTTTTTGCCTTTCTTAGTGAGCAATACGCGCAGGGAAAGGTCAACCTGACTCTTATAGACATGCCCCGTAATATTGGCATAATCCTGGCCAAAAGCCAAAAGTTCCTTGTCGTTACTCGTACGGTGCGAGCGGGTCAGCGCCAAGAAATAGATTGCTTCTAACAGGTTAGTCTTGCCTTGAGCATTTTGCCCAATAAAAATATTGACATTGGGATCAAACTCAACGTCAAGCTGCTGCAGGTTTCGATAATGCTGCGCACTAAACTGCTTGAGATACATCGAGAATTACCGAAATTCGTACACTTCTTGGTCAATTTTTACTTGGTCACCCGGTCGCAACTTCTTACCCCGCCGATTTTCTGCGACTCCATTCAACAGAACTGGGTTGTCTTGCAGATACCACTTGGCCTGACCACCAGAGGAGATGATGCTCTCTTCCTTCAAGAATTGACTCAGGGTAATGTACTCACCCTTTACGCTAACTTCTTTGATAATATTCACCTTCATCACTTTAAACACATAATTAATTATATTCGTTTCACGGGCAAAAGACAACTAAAAGCCAATATAAAGCCGTCTAGCTGCCGTTAAGAAAAATAAGCACTTTACCGCAAATGACCTTTTGAATAAAATACGCCCCCTTTTGAGCTTGAATAAGAAAAGTTGACCAGAAAAAAGCCATCGGATGATGGCTTAGTCAAACTAAAATCTCTTAAAAAGTACGTACTGGTGTAATCAACTGAATAAAGTCGATCTCCGCCTGATCTGGATTAACCGTGAATGGCCGCAGTGGCTCAGTGAAGTCCATGATTACTGAATCAGTTACCGAGGCCCGCAAGGCATCACGCAGGTAGTCCGGATTGAAGGAGATCTTCAGGTTCTTACCCTCCAGCTTCTTAAAGCTAACGTTTTCTTCAACATTCCCGATTTCAGCGGACTCACCAGCTAAGTTGGCAGTCTGCTGCTCTGTATCCAAAGTTAGGTCAACCACGTTATTACGCCCCGCATGGGTTAATAAACTTGCTCGGTCCAATGCGCTGGACAATTCAGCGAGGTCAAAGACAGCGGTCGTCGTTTTTTCGGTTGGGATTAGGCGATCCGTGTCAGGATAACTGCCCTCTAGTAGACGCGAATAGAAGAGAATGTTGCCAATTTCAAACAATACTTGGTTGTCGCCCGGACAAACCTTGATTTCAGGGTCAGTCTCACCGATAATGCGGGCCAGTTCAAGCAGGCTCTTGCCCGGAATAATTAAGTCGGTCTTGGCTTGGGGCCCCTTATCAAGGGTCAACACACGACTTGATAAGCGGTGGGAGTCAGT